>NZ_JAMOIM010000020.1 GCF_026130545.1 Lichenifustis flavocetrariae
CCCCTCACGCTCGAACCCATCACGTCCTCCAGCGCCGCACCGACATCGCCGCCATCCTGAACAGCTCCTCACGCTGCACGATGACCCTCGACCGCAAGCATCGGGCCGCCAAACTGGCCGAAATCCAAGCGCGTCCGTGAATAGGGCCGGTTAGCCCGATTTGAAAGAGGTAAGTTTATTGTCTCAGATGGACAGAAGGTCAGCTTTTCTGATCTGAAATGGGACCGATTGCTGCGCGGACAACGCTTGACCAAGAATTGGTAAGCAGATTGCGAAGCGGCACTTCGCCGTTAGCGCTGTCCTCGGCAATCCTGGACGGCCTCGCTCAATGCCGGCAAGGATAAGCAGGCCCACGACGCCTTCTTCATCCCAAGCTTCGCCCGCGACCAGATCGAGAGCCTCTACCGGGATGACTGGCTGACCCGAAAGATCGTCGACATCGTCCCCTACGATTGCGTGCGGGAATGGCGCGAATGGGCCGGTGAGGCGCAAGCGGTGGCACGCCTCAAGGCGCTGGAAAGCCGCCTCAACCTGCGCCGCGCCGTCCAGCGCGCCATGGTCATGGGCCGGCTCTACGGCGGCGGCGCGCTCATCATCGGCACCACCGAGACCGATCCGGCCGCGCTGAGGAGCGAACTCCGGCCCGAGGCGGTCGGCCCGAACGGTATCGTGCTCCTGCACGCCGTCTCGCGCTGGCAACTCGCCGTCGCCGAGATCGAACGCGATCCGCTCAGCCCCTGGTTCGGCGAACCCAAGGCCTACGAGGTCACGGCCCCCGAACGCGGGGCGCTGGTGCTGCACCTCTCCCGCGTCATCCGCTTCCTCGGCAATCCGCTCGCCGACCCTTCGCTGTTCGGCGCCGACCTCTGGTCCGACAGCGTCCTTACCGCCCTCTATGACGCCATCCATGCAGGCGGGAGCGACATCGGCCAAACCGAGCCAAGCTGGCCGGACAGTCGACGTCATGTGAATTGCGAGCGCGCGCGGCGTCCGCCTAGCCCAGCAGGCACGCGAGGCGCCCGGCTTCTCGAACACCAACCAAGGCGGCTAACGCGTCACGCGTGACAGGTTGGCGCTTCACCCGCGACCCGCCAATCGAGGTGTGAGCTCACGCCCTCCGCAACGGCGGCTCCTTCTGAGGACAAATCCCATGCTCATCCACGACACTGCCACGGCTGCGGCGCGCACCCGCACGCCCGAAGGGTTCTTGCGCGTCCGGGCCCGCATTGCACGGACCGGGATTCACCTCTACCGGGCCGGCGAGCTCGGCGCGCCCGACTCCTGGGACCGCGACGGGACCGTGCGGGTCTACCGCCCGCCCGACCAGGTGTTCGATCCCGACTCCCTCGCGTCCTTCGCGGCCAAGCCCGTCACGGACGACCACCCACCCGTCCTGGTCGATGCCGGCAACTGGAAGCGCTATGCGGTCGGCCAATCGGGCCCGGAGGTGACGCGGGACGGCGAGCATGTCGTGACCGACCTCCTCATCACAGATGCGGAGGCGGTTCGGCGGGCCGAGGCCGGAGCGCAGTTGTCGAACGGCTACCACGCCGATTTCGACTTCACGCCGGGCACGACGCCGGACGGTGAACCCTACGACGCCGTGCAGTCGAACATCCGGGGCAATCATATCGCGCTTGTCGATGCCGGGCGCTGCGGCGACAGCTGCCGGGTCGGGGATGCGGCCGTGCGGGACTGCGGCTGCGCCGATCTCACCCGCGTGACGATCGACGGCATCGCCATCGAGACGACGGCCGCCGGCGCAGAGGCGCTCGAACGGCTGAAGCTGAGCGTCGAGGCCAAGGATGGTGCCATCGCGGCGCTCACCGCCAAGGTCTCGGACGAGGCCGCGATCGAGGCGCGGGTCGCCGAGCGGGCCGTCGTCGTCGATGCGGCCCGCTCTGTTCTGGGCCCCGGCTTCCTGGCCGCTGGCAAGACGACGGCGGAGATCCGTCGCGGCGTCGTCACGCATCTGCTCGGCAGGCCCGTCGAGGAGCGGAGCGACGTTTACGTGGCTGCGGCCTTCGACACGCTGATGGCCCTGCGGCCGCCCGGCCAGAACCCGCTCGCCCGCCACCTCGCGGCGCCTGTCCGGGACGGCGCGGGAAGCCGGGAGACCGCCCTGCGCAGCCGGGACCATTTCCTCAACCACGCCTGGAAGGGCGCACCGACCCACGGAGCTTTGTGATGCCCGCAGTGCAATCCACTTTCTCGAGCAATCAGGCCGCTGCCTTCCTGGGCCAGATCGCCGATGGCGAGCAGGTGACCAACGTCATCTCCCGCGTGGTCGACCCCGCCACCGCGAACCCGATCAGTTTCGGCGATCCTGTGCTGCAGGGCGCCTCCGACGGCACGATACAGTCCGTGAGCGGCGGTTCGGGCGCCTTTCGCGGCATCGCGGTGCGCGACCCGACCCTGCCGCCGAGCGCCGGCGATCAATATGTCGCGACGCTAACCGCGGCCGTCCTCACCAAGGGGGTCATCTGGGTCAATGCCACAGTCGCGGTGGCGGCGGGACAGCCAGCCTATGTCACCTCGGCTGGCGCGCTGACCAATGTGGCGACGAACAACACCGCGATCGCCAATGGGATGTGGGACTCGACCACGACCATTGCGGGCCTTGCCCGGCTGCGCCTGGGCTGAGCCCTCTCCCCTTCTCCCGTGCGAACGGGAGAAGGTGTCGCGGCGAAGCCGTGACGGATGAGGGCCGGCTCGGCCTTCGAAACACCAACCAACACGTCACCGGCCCATGCCTCCTTCGCCCCGTTGGCGGGGAGAAGGTGCCGGCAGGCGGATGAGGGGTCTGCCTCATCGCCAATCGTCCGGCGTCCACCTCTCATCCGCGCTTTGCGCACCTCCTTCCCTGGCGGGGAGAAGGGAGGTGGCACCGCCTCGCCTCTCGTTCAGAGACTCACGAGACCCCATGCCCCATCGCCTCTCCAGCCACGCGGCGCTCGACAGCCTGTCGAACCTCGCGGCCTCGCTCAATGCCGGCAAGGACAAGCAGGCGGGCGACGCCTTCTTCATCCCCAGCCTCGCCCGTGACCAGATCGAGAGCCTCTACCGGGGCGACTGGCTGGCCCGGAAGATCGTCGACATCGTGCCCTACGATTGCGTCCGCGAATGGCGCACATGGGCTGGCGACCGCGCCGATGTATCCCGCATCGAGAGCGTCGAGCGCAGCCTTAACCTGCGCCGCGCCGTCCAGCGCGCCATGGTCATGGGCCGGCTCTACGGCGGCGGCGCGCTCATCATCGGCACCACCGAGACCGATCCGGCCGCGCTCATGACCGAACTGCGGCCGAGAGACGTCGGCCCGAATGGCATCGCCTTCCTGCATGCCGTCTCGCGCTGGCAACTCGCCGTCGCCGAGATCGAACGCGATCCGCTCAGCCCCTGGTTCGGCGAGCCCAAAGCCTACGAGGTCACCGCGCCCGAGCGCGGGAGCCTCACCCTCCACCCCTCCCGCGTCATCCGCTTCCTCGGCAACCCCCTCGCCGATCCGTCCCTCCTCGGCGCCGACCTGTGGTCCGATAGCGTGCTCACCGCCCTCTACGACGCCATCCACGCCGTAGCCCTCACCACCACCGGCGCCACCAGCCTCATGCACGAGGCCAAGGTCGATGTCGTCACAGTGCCGAATCTGAGCGAACACTTGAGCAACGCCGCCACCACGGCCCAGCTCTCCGCCCGCTTCAGCTACGCCGCGACCATGAAGTCGCTCAACAACCTGCTGCTGCTCGGCGACGGCGAGACCTGGACGCGACAGCGCATCGACTTCGCCGGCCTGCCCGAGATGGTGCGCACCTTCCTGCAGGTCGCGGCGGGCGCCGCCGACATCCCGGTCACCCGCCTGCTCGGCCAGTCCCCTGCCGGCCTGTCCTCGACCGGTGACCACGATACGCGGAACTACTACGACATGATCGCGGCCCGGCAGGAGATCGAACTCCGGCCGCAACTGGAACACCTCGACCGGCTGCTTCTGGCCTCGGCCGGGGTGGCGCCGGGGGCGCTGAGTTTCAGCTTCCGCCCGCTGTGGCAGATGGATGCCGCCACCCAAGCCGCTGTCGCGCTCTCGAAGGCGCAGGCGACGGGGATCTATGCCGGGCTGGGACTGTGGCCGACGGAGGTCATGGCGAGGCTCGTGGCGGGGCAGCTCGCCGAGGACGGGATCTATCCCGATGCGGCGGCGGCGTTCGAAGCGGGAGCGGAGACGGATAGCTCGCCACAACCGGTGCGGGATTACAGCCCGGATCAGCCGCGCGATCCGCAGGGCCGGTGGACCGAGGGGGGTGGTACAGCGACAGAGCAGTCGGAAGTCTCTGCAAAGACACATGCCACCGCCGCGGATCCACATAACTTGACGATCCAACCGGCGGCGCGCGTGGCCCCAATGCATACTGGCGCACGCGAACGGGCCGGATGGAGCACCGGCAGCGGCCTTCTCGCGAAGCTCAGCAGCGGTTTGCAATTCTTCAATCCGATCGGATCGGCCGAAGCGGCAGAGATCGATCCGGAAAAGGAAATCGAACAGGCGACAACCGGCAACCCACCTCCTCCAACCGAAGCAGAGCCCATTCCAAAGTTGCGGCCGCTCGCCGGACCTCAGCTCCGGAATTCAATAGGTTCGACTTCGCCGCTTCCAGGAAAAGCGGGAATTTCGCTACTGTCTGAACCAGCCGCTGAACATCCTGTACCCTCGTCAGCGCGGTCCACCTCGACATCCAAGACGACTGGTCCAGTGTTGCCGTCATGGGCTCGGCAGCTCGACCTGCCAGGGATTGTAGGACCAGGGCCATATGCTCGTGAGGCTATCCGTGTAACAAATTCAGGTAAGATCTCTCCTCTGATCCAACGGCAGAATACAGAAACCGGTTATAGATGGGGCTGTCATAGATGCGGCTCTAAGGAGCCTGGATCAAAATCGGGTCAGTTCTATCTTGATCACCAGGTTCCTACCGCGCTCAATGACGCTGGCTCTGAGCAGTTTATATATCCGCACTGCAGAACGTGTAGTGATATGCAAGGCGGTATTATCAGCAGCTTGAAGAAAAAAGGCTATCCCCGATGAAGACGATCACGTCGTATGGAGGACCATTCATTGGGCTCAATCGTAAGGATTTGATACGCTGGAAAGGAGTGTTCGGGAAAGGTTCTACTAGCCCACAATCCCCATATGAATCAGATTATAACACGGCTTGTGCGCTAACAGGTCAAGATAATCTTAGCTTCGATCACGCGGGATATTTCTCCAACGTGATGAGCAAACCTATTATCATTGCTCCTCCAGTCGAAACAGCTTTGATCACATGCAAGGCTGACCAAGTCATAATCGCTCAAGTGGAGGCTGCCGAAGCTGATTGGTCGTTCGACCATATCACAGAAGACGTTATCGGCGATGCGCATTTTAGCGGATCTTTTCAGATCGATATAGATGACGAATCTGCAGACTACGTTTTTTTTGATTCATCCATCGATGGCGGTAATTTGGATGAATTTTTGCTAGTTCACTTTGAGCGCGGGAGATACGCTGGCGCGGATGCAATCTACAATCATGAAGATAGAGCACATATCAATTTATATATGTTTACAAGAGTAGGATAAATTTTTGCTTAATCTACCACTCTGTCACGCAGGATAAATATATCCTATAGAATTCCATTATGGCGATCCGGCCCTGATGGGCGCCGACCTCTGGTCCGACTCGGTGCTGACCGCGCTCTACGACGCCATCCACGCGGTCGCGCTCACCACCACCGGCGCCACCAGCCTCATGCACGAGGCCAAGGTCGACGTCGTCACCGTGCCGGACCTTTCCGAACATCTGAGCAACGCCGCCACCACGGCCCAGCTTTCCGCCCGGTTCGGCTACGCCGCGACCATGAAGTCGCTCAACAACCTCCTCCTGCTCGGCGACGGCGAGACCTGGACGCGACAAGGGATCGACTTCGCCGGCCTGCCCGAGATGGTGCGCACCTTCCTGCAGGTCGCGGCCGGGGCCGCCGACATCCCGGTCACCCGCCTGCTCGGCCAGTCCCCTGCCGGCTTGTCCTCGACCGGTGACCACGATATCCGCAACTACTACGACATGATCGCGGCCCGGCAGGAGATCGAACTCCGGCCGCAGTTGGAGCGCCTCGACCGCCTGCTGATGGCCCGGCCGGCCTCGCCCCGGGCGCGCTCACCTTCACGTTCCGCTCGCTCTGGCAGATGGACGCCGCCACCAAGGCCGCGACCGCGCTCTCGAGGGCGCAGGCGACGGGGATCTATGCGGGGCTGTGGCCGAAGGCCGTCATGGCCAGGCTCGTGGCGGGTCAGCTCGCGGCGGGTAGGATCCATCCAGACGTAAAGAGCGCGCTTCCAGGCAATGTGAGACCTGATTCAAACATCGGTGATTTCGCCTTGCAATCTGCGCAGGCGACGCGTGATTGGCCCGGACAGCCACGCAGCAATGTCGGCCAGTACGCAGAAGGTAAGATGGGCGGCTATCAGCCCGGTGGGCCCTTACCGAGCCTCCCGAGCAGGGTCGCCCTCCACCTCTCACCCCGGCTTGCTTTGCAAGTCGCGCCCTCCGTTCGACATCCCGGCCTGCCGCGCAGGCCATGACCCTAGTCGAACGCTGCCCCTGACCGGCTTCGCCCTCTTCCGCTCGCGCGGGAGCGGCAAATCACGGCCATTCCTCGCCTCTCAATGGAGTTTCCAATGCTGCGCACAGCCGCGAGCTTCGATGCCCAAGCGACCCTCGGGTTTCTCGTGTCCCAAACCTCGTCGATCGAACAGGAGGTCTATGCGATCCGCTACGCGGATATCCAATATCCGAACCTCGTGCCGGTCGATACCTCAGCCTATCCGTGGGCCCGCACCGTCACGTATTTCACGGTGGATCAGGCGGGGCAGGCCGACTGGATGAACGGCAATGCTTCCGACATGCCGTTCGCCGAGATCGCGCATACCAAATACGAGACCACCGTGGAGGCCGCCAAAATCGGCTACCGCTACAGCCTGGAAGAAGTGAACCAGGCCATGATGATCCCCGGCATGAACCTGACCGCCGACAAGGCCGCCGCAGCGAGGCGCGCCGCCGAGGAACTGGTGGAAAGGGTCGTGCTCTCCGGCGATACCCGAAAGGGCTTTCTGGGCCTCGTCAACCAGACGAGCGTGCCGCAGGCGGCTGTGCCGAACGGCGCCGCCTCGTCGCCGCTCTGGTCCAGCAAAACGCCCGGCGAGATCCTGGCGGACGTCAACAACTCGATCGTCGGTGCCTGGTCGGCCACCCAGCAGATCGAGCTGCACGACACGGTGCTGCTGCCGATCGCCCAATATGGCCTCATCGCCGGAACGCCACGCTCGACCAATGCCGACACGACGATCCTGAGCTATCTGCAGGCCAACAACATCTATACCGCGACGACCGGCCAACCCCTCACCATTCGCACGCTGCGGCAGCTGACGGGCGCGGGGGCCGGCGGCACCAACCGGATGATCACCTATCGGCGTGACCCGCAAGTGTTGAAATTCCACATGCCGATGCCGCACCAATTCTTCCCGCCGCAGCAGCGCATGTTGGAATTCATCATCCCCGGCATGATGCGGTTGGGCGGGCTCGACGTGCGCCTGCCCAAGGGCATCAGCTACAACGACGGGATCTGAGCCATGCTGGCCCATGTCACCAACCTGGCGCCGAGCCCGCGCGGCTTCGACACGGGGGCAGGGGGGATCGCGCTCGTCGATCCCGGGGAGACGCTGCTCCTCGACCTCGCCGACCACCCGGCGCATCGCGCCTGGGAAGAGGCCGGCGACGTGACGGTCGCCCCCGTGCCCGACAAGGAGGCGCGGGCGATGCGCAAGCGTCTCGAGGCGAGGGTGGAGGCGGAGGACCAGATGCAAGCGGAGGCGCTGGCGGCGTTGCCGTCGGCGGATGCTGCTCCCCTTCTCCCGTCTCCGGGAGAGGGTGTCGCGGCGAAACCTGACGTGTGAGGGAAACTTCGACACCGAGTCGCCCTCATCCGACCTTGCTTCGCAAGGCCACCTTCTCCCGTTCGCACGGGAGAAGGGGAACGATGCGTTCGAAGGAGCCCAGATGTCCCAGCCCAGCCCCACCGACCTCACCACCCGCTTCCCGGCCTTCGCGGCCATCGACCCGAATGTTCTCGCGGCGGTCCTGGCCGAAGCCGCGACCCGCGTCGACACCACCTGGACGCCGGGCGATTACCCGCTCGGCATCATGCTCTACGCCGCCCATGTCCTGACGCTCGACGGCTTCGGCACAGGGGCGGAGGCCGCGCTCGGGGCGGCGGGCGCCTCGGGGTTCCAGACTTTGCGCTCGGGCGCATTGCACCTGGAACGCGCGCCCACCTCCGAGAAAGCGGGTAGCTCCGCACTGGCGCAGACCAGCTACGGCCGCCGCTTCCTCGCGCTGCTCGCCGTCAACCAGCCCGCGATCCTTGTACCCTGAGGTGCCCATGTCCTTGTTGAATGGCGGCCTGCGGGCCGTGTTCGGATCGGCCTTCGGGGCGCTCTACGGCGATGGCGTGCTTCACAAAACCACGCTCACGGACGACGGAATCGGCGGCGTGACGGCAACCGCCATCGACAGTGGCGTCAAGGTTCTTGTCGAAAGCCTCTCGGCGCAGGACAAGATCGGCCTGCCGCGCAACGCCGTGCACCTCACCGTGCTGCGCGCCGGGCTCACGGCCGGCATCGCGCTCGATGACAGCGTCACAGTCGACGGCGCGACCTACCGGGTCGTGCAGGTCGATACCGATCCGGCCGGAGCGGCTTTCGCGCTCGTGGGGGTGCCGGCATGACGCCCACGGAGGCCAAGCGCCGCCTCGGCGGGTTGCCGGCCACTCTGCAGGCCGCAACGGAGGCAGCGCTCGACCGCGTCGCCGAGACGGTCGCGACCGAAGCTCGCCGGTCCTTGGGCGCGGCCGGCCCTTCGGCACCCGGCGCGGCGCCCGCCGATCCCGCCGGCACGCTCGCCGCCGCGATCGGCACTGCGCGCGAGGGGGACGGCACCGCAATGGTCAATGTCGCGGCGCCGTTTGCCGCCGCACTGGAGTACGGCACCCGCCACATGGCGGCCCGCCCCTTCCTCCGGCCCGCCGTCGCGGCAACCGGCGAGGCGGCCCGGCAGATCATGGCGGAGGCTTTTGCCCAAGCCATCGCCCAAGCGGAAGACGACGCATGATCGCGCAGGACCGCCAGCAAGCCGTGCTCACGGCCGTGATCGCGGCGCTCACGGCCGACGCCGGTCTCGCGGGGCTTGTCGGCAAACGCATCTACGACGCGGCGGCGGCGGTTCCTACGACCCCCTGCGTCACGCTCAAACTCGTGAGCGCCACCGACGCCTCGACGGCCGACACCGAAGCCCAGACTCTGATGTTCGACATCGACGTGTGGGACCGCTACGCGCTCGCGACCAACATCTCCCGCCCCCGTGCCGTGATGAGGCATGTACGTCGCATTCTGCACATGCAACCGCTGAGCGTGACCGGCTGCAACCTGATCCTGCTCCGCTGCACATCGGCCCGAGGCCCGTTCCGCGACCCGGATGATGTGACCCTGCATGGGGTGGTGACGGTGAGTGCGCTGGCGGGGCACGAAACGACGTGACGATCCCCCTTCTCCCGCATGAGCGTGAGAAGGGTTCCCAGAAAAGGAGCACCACATGTCCGCATCCCCGGGCAAAAGCCTACTGCTGCGCGTTAACACCACCGGCTCGACCTTTGTCACGGCGGGCGGCTTGCGTTCGAAACAGGTGAAGCGTGCCGCCGCCAAGGTGGATGTGACGAGCGCCGACTCGGCCGGCCGTTGGCAGGAACTGCTGCCCGGCGCCGCCCCGCAATCGCTGACCTTCTCGGCCAGCGATTTCGTCTGGTTGAACGACACGGCCTACCAGGCTTTCCGCACCGCCTTCGAGGGCGGCACGCTGGTGACGTGCCAGATCGTCTATCCCGGCGCGGGCTATTACCAGGGCGCTTTCGTGATCACCCAACTCGACGAATCCGCGCCCTACGACAAGGAGATTTCCTCCTCGTTGACGCTGGAGAGCGCCGGCCAGCCGGCCTGGACCACGGGAGCGCCCGTGTGATCCGTCTGTCACCCCACGCGCCAGCCGACCGGAGACAATCGATGACACCCAATCCCTTGCGCGGCGAGTTCTCGGCCACGATCGGCGGTGTACCCTCCGCTTTCGACACAACCCTCGGGACGATCGCCCGTATCGAGGAGGCCTGCGGCGGGCGATCGATTCTGGATGTCGTCAACGGCGTCGTGATCGGGCGCCGGGCGGCCGACCAGATGACGCTGCTTTCGGCGGCACTCCAGGCCACCGGCCAACCGCCGGCCGAGGCCGAAGCCATCGCGGCCCGCGCCACCGTGCCCGAAGCCGAAGCCTTCATCCTGGCCCTCATGGGCGCGCTCGGCTTCAAGCTCACGCCCCGCGCCGGGGAGGCGGGGGAACAGGGCCCTTTGGACGGATCGAGCGCTGGCGACGCTGGCGCGAGTTCGCCCTCGGCGGCCTGACCTGGTCCGAGGAGGCCTTCTGGGCCTGCTCCTGGGGCGGCTTTCTCGACGCCTGGGCGGGTCATCGCGGCTTCGTGCTCGGCCTCCACACCGACGACGCACCCGTGAGCCGCGCCGAGGCAGTGGCCCTCGACGCGCGGCTCGGGCTTTGGCAAAGCACCGGATTTTGGGACGACCCGCATGGCTGATGTGGCCGGAAGCCTCACCTATAGGTTCGACGCGGATGTGTCGGGATTCGCCCGCGCCATCGACAGCGCCGGCGCCAAGCTCGACGCCCTGTCGCAACGCGCCAGTGCCTTCGCGGCCGGACGCCCGCTCGACATCACGAGCGGCCTCTCGCGCGCCACGGGTTCCACCGACGATCAGGCCGGTCGCGAGCTGACCCGGCTGTCGCAGCAGCTCGCCCTCCTGCAGAGCACCGGCGCGGCCCACGCGGCCATCGCCGAACAGATCAAGATCGAGGCGGCGCAGACGAAGCTCGGCAGCGACGCCACCGTGGCCCAAAAAGCCTCGGCGGCCTCGCTGGTGCAACAGATCGACGCCGCCGCCGTGGCGCAGGCCAAGCTACGCGCCGCCCAGGAAGCGACCAACACGGCCTGGCGCTACGGCTCGAACACGCTGACCTCCGGCATCGAGGCGATGATCTTTCAGGGCGAAAAACTCCGGGATGTCGGGGCCTCGCTTCTGTCGAGCTTCGCCAAGTCGGGTCTCTCAGCCGCGCTTTCGGGCTCCGGACCGCTCGCGGGGCTGTTGGGCACGGCGGGCACCAATGGCGCGGTCGGCGGCCTTTTCGGCGCGCTCGGATCGCTGTTCACCGGCAGCACGGCGGCCTCGACCTTCTCCGGCCTCTATGCCGACGGCGGCACCATCGGGGCCGGCCAGTGGGGCGTGGTGGGCGAGAAGGGGGCCGAGGTGGTGGCCGGCCCGGCGACCGTGGTGCCCTGGGCCAAGGCAATGGGTCAGGGGGGCCAGCGCTCGACCCAGGTGATCCAGTTCAACGTGACGACGCCCGACGCGCCGTCCTTCGCACGCTCGGAGGCCCAGATGGCGGCGCTCGTCTCCCGCGCCGTGGCACGCGGCGGAAGGAACAGCTGATGACCGGCTTCAACGAGGTCCGCTTCCCGACCGACGTGGCACTCGGCGCGCGCGGCGGCCCGGAGCGGCGCACCGACGTGGTGACGCTGCGTTCGGGCGCCGAGGAGCGCAACAGCCTCTGGGCCGATGCGCGGCGCAAGTACCAGGCGGGCTACGGGGTGAAGAGCTTCGCGCAACTGGAAGCGGTGCTGGCCTTCTTCGAAGCGCAGCGCGGGCGCCTCTATGGCTTTCGCTGGAAGGACCGTTTCGACTATCGCTCCTGCGCCTCGCCCCAGGCCCCAGGGATGCTCGACCAGCTGATCGGAACCGGCGATGGCACGACGGCGGTCTGGCAGCTGACCAAGACCTATGCGGCCGGGCTGACGCCCTATGTGCGGCCGATCCGCAAGCCGGTCGTCGGGACGGTGAGCGTCGCCGTAGGTGGCGTGGCGGTGACGATCGGCACGGGGTTCACGGTCGATGTCACGACCGGACTCGTGACCTTCGTGCCGGGTCACATCCCGGCCGCCGGTGCCGCCATCACGGCCGGGTTCCAGTTCGATGTGCCGGTGCGGTTCGACACGGACTACCTGGAAGTGGACTTGTCGCATTTCGAGGCCGGCGAAATCCCCAACATCCCGATCGTGGAGATTCGGGTGTGACGAGTATCGCCCTTCTCCCGCGCAAGCGGGAGAAGGTGCCCCGGGTCCGCGCAGCGGACGGAAAGGGCGGATGAGGGCCACCTCAACGCCGAGCCAACCCTCATCCGTCACGACTTCGTCGTGCCACCTTCTCCCGTTCTCACGGGAGAAGGGGAGACCTCCTCATGAAAACACTGCCCCCGGCCATGACCGCCGCACTCGCGAGCGGCATCACCACCTTCGTGTATTGCTGGCGCATCACACGGCACGACGGCGCAGTGCTCGGTTTCACCGAACACGACCGCGATCTCACCTATGCCGGCACCACTTTCTCGGCCTCGTCCGGCTTCACCGCGTCGCAGATCGAGCAGAGCCTGGGCCTGTCGGTCGACAACATGGACGCCCAGGGAGCACTATCGTCGGCAGCCATCACGGACGCCGACATCCTGGCCGGGCGCTATGACGACGCGGCCGTCGAACTCTTCTGGGTCGATTGGTCGGATCCGAGCCAGGGGATCACGGTGGCGGCCGGCAATCTCGGCGAGATCAAGCGGCAGGGCGTCGCCTTCTCGGCCGAGTTTCGCTCGATCGCCAATCGGCTCAACCAGAAGATCGGCCAGACCTATGAGCGGACCTGCTCGGCGACCCTCGGCGACAGCCGCTGCGCCATCGACCTGACGGCCGCCGCTTATCGCGGCACCGCCATCGCCCAGACGGCCGGACTCACGGCGCAGATCGTGGTGGGTGGCCTCTCGGGCTATGGCAAGGACTGGTTTTCGGGCGGCACGCTGGCGTTCACGGCCGGGGCCAATGCCGGCCTCACCTTCGAGATCAAGGCGCATCTGCGCACGGCGGGCGCCGACATCCTGGAACTCTGGCTGCCGGCGCCCTTCGCGGTCGCGCTCGGCGATACCGCGACCGTCACGGCGGGCTGCCGCAAGACCTTCGCGGTCTGCAGATCCAAATTCGACAACCACGTGAATTTTCGCGGCTTTCCGCTCATCCCCGGCACCGATGTCGTGACGCGCTATGGCGTTCAGGGCGCCTTGGGGGAAAGCGGCGGCTCGATCTACGGAACATGAACATGCCCCGTCGCGACGACATCGTGCGGGCCGCCCGCCGCTACATCGGCACGCCCTACCACCACCAGGCGGCCCTGGCGGGCGCCGGCTGCGACTGCCTCGGCCTCATCCGTGGCGTCTGGCGCGACCTTTACGGAGCGGAGCCAGAGGTCCCGCCGCCCTACACGCCAGACTGGGGTGAAACGGGCCCGATCGAACACATGCTCGCCGCCGCTGCCCGGCATCTGGTGCCGATCGCGGTGGCGGAAGCCGACGCGGGCGACGTGATGATCTTCCGCCTGCGGAACGGCGTGATCGCCAAACATGCGGCCATCCTGACGAGCCGCACGTCGATGATCCACGCGCAATCGCAGGATCGGGTGCGGGAGGTGACCATGAACGGGTGGTGGCTGCGGCATGCGGCGGCGGCGTTCGGGTTTCCGCCGACGGTCCCTTAGCCCTCAACCTTCGACCAGGATCTACGCGGTCGGCGCGGGCACCAGCCCGTAGCGCAGCATCGTTGCCTTCATCTGCGCCGGATCCGGCGATCCGCCAGCCGCCAACGCGGCGATCTCACGAAAATAGGCGGGCCCCAAGGCACCCGGTGTCAGGATGCAGAGACATTTCGCGGGAGCGTCGCTGTTGTTTTTGAACCCATGGACGACACCTCGTTTGATGAACAAGGACTGGCCTGGGGCCAGGTCGATGGCCGTGCCGGCCACCGTAAAGGTCGTGATGCCGCTCAGGCCGTAGACGGTCTCCTCCCAGCTTTCGTGATAGTGTGGCACCGGCATGCGGGCGTTGGGCTGCAGCACCATTTCGAAGAGATCCAGGCTGCCGCCAGTTCCCTCCTTGCTTTGCAGGAAGGTGAGCTCCAAGCCGCCAAATTTGATCACGTCCATGAGGCATCCGCCGTCTTGCCAGGCAAAGTGGTTCAGAGTGATTCTTCATCCACCTGGAGAGCAAGGTTATACAGCTATTCGCAAGGACAAAGCGGCCTCATTCCATGACGCCATGGAAGAATGACGCGCGATCGGCGCGTCGTCTGCGAGGTGAGGAGAACCCCACGCGGCGAGAGTTGCGATCTCCTTCATCGACTGAGCGTGACCCTCGTCACACTCGCGGGCGCTCGCCATTGCAAAAGATCTCTGCGCAACGTAGCTTAGATTTCGTTCCATATTCAAAGTATTATTTCCGGTTGTACCTTGCAGGACGTTCCGATCATCATAGAGATAGAGCCATGTCGACATTTCCTCTCAAAATTCTCCCCTCGGTTCCCTGGCAGGATGTTCCGGGCTCGCGGAACACTCATTTCGGAGCAGGGCGTAACGGCGCGTATCCCATGCACGGGGCCTGCGATTTGATTGGGCCGGCGGGAACCGGGGTTCTTGCCGTCGACGATGGCGAGATCATTCGGGGGCCGTATTGGTTCGTCACCTACGCCGATGAAAAGAGCAAATGCCAGAGTTCGACCTATGCGATCGACGTCAAGCACAGCACGTTCATCGCCCGATATTGTGAAATCGCGTTGGAGCTTCCGGATGGCTTGAGCAAAGGCTCTCAAGTAACCGAGGGACAGGCCATCGCAAAGATCGGCGTGCAGTGCGGTGGATCGATGCTTCATTTCGAGATGTTCAAGAACGCCTCACGCCTCGATGTGCTGACCGACAAATCACACGACACGAAATATTCATATGTCCCGCAAGGAAACTATGAACGCCGTTCCGATTTGCTTGATCCTACGCCCTACCTGAATGCGTGGGCTTGGGACCTCAAGGTTAAGTTGCACAGGACGATGGATCTTTCGGTATGATCGCCAAGGATGCCGGAGGAGTTCGATATCCTGCCCCTTGCCGCAGGTGAAATGACTATCTGAAGTAAGGTAGAGAATTGTGGAAGCACCGCCCTGGTTCACGCAATTGCGATGGAGCACTCCCATCCACGTTGCCGCACTCAACTGTGATCGTTCCCTCCTTCCCGATTTCACGGGCTGCTATGCGTTTACGATCGGGGTGCAGACCGTTGCGCCTGGCCATGTGCTCTACATTGGCGAGGCAGCGGGACAGACGCTGAGACAGCGTATCCCCAGCTACCTGGTCAATTTTCGCGCCGACCGCCTCGTGGCCGGGCCCGGAAGCCGCCGCCGCGGTCACAAGGGGAAGGGTTTTATCCTCGAAGCACGGGAGCAATTCGGCGATCAGGGCATCTATGTCAGCTGGGTCGAATACGGCGCCAGTGAAGCCGATATCCACATCTTGGAAGCCAGCCTGATCCACTACCTCAACCCGGCCGCGAACGATCGGATTGAAGAATATCGCCATGCGTTGCTTGGCGATGATGAAAGGCTCAACCGTCACTTGATCCGGTAGACGAGACCCGTTCCACAAATCCATTTTCGTCGCCGCCGCTTACTGCCAGCGACCTCCTAAACCTCAGCGGATATCCCATGGCCACCCTCCTCCTACGTTCGGCGGGTGCCGCCATCGGTACGGCCCTCGGCGGCCCCTTGGGCGGCCTCATCGGCGGCGCGCTTGGCGCCGTGGGTGGGGCCGTCGTCGACACTCTGCTGATCAACGCATTGACGTCGCGCAAGAGCCGGGCGGCGCAGCTCGATGCCATCAACATCACCAATTCGACCGAGGGCACTCCCGTCCGCAAGCTGTGGGGCCGCATGCGGCTCGGCGGCAACGTCATCTGGTGCACGCAGTTCAACACGTTCACGACAAAGGAAAAGACGGCCTCCTCGTCGGGAAAGGGGTTTGGCGGGTCGACCAAGACGACCGTCACGCATTACACGCTGAGTTTCGCCGTCGCCTTCTGCGAGGGCGGCGACAGCGTGCAGCTCGGTCGCGTCTGGGCGGACGGCAACACGCTCGACCTCAGCCAGGTGTCTTACGCGTTCTACAACGGCTCCGAGAACCAACTGCCCGACGCCTTCATGGAATCGGTCGAAGGCACCGGCTTCGTCCCGGCCTATCGCGGCACGGCCTATCTGGTTTTCTATAGCCTGAACCTCGACGCCTTCGGCAACCGCATGCCGCAGATCTCGGCCGAGATCATCCGCACACCGCCGATCCCCGATCCCGACGACCTCACCAACCTGCTGCGCTCGGTCGCGCTACTGCCGGGGGCGGGGGAATTCGTGCTGAACACCACCATCGTCAAATCGTCCGACGGCTTCGGCAACTGGTTTCCCGAGAACGAGCACACGCCGCTCGGGGCCTCCGACATCCAGGTCTCGCTGCTGCAGCTCGACGAGACCCTGCCGAACCGCGCCGCCGTCTCACTGATCGTCACATGGTTCGGCACGGACCTCCGCGCCGGCGCCTGCACCATCACGCCGAAGGTGGAGACCCATATCAAAACGGTCACGCCGAGCACGGCGGAATGGTCGGTCGCGGGATTCACCCGCGCGACCGCGCCGCTCGTCAGCCAGATCGATCCCGCGAGCCTCGACCCGACCGGCCTGGCCGGTTCGGCGCCACCAACCGGTCTCGTGCCCGCCTTCGGGGGCACGCCGTCCGACTCCTCGGTGTTGGAGGCCATCGCGGACATGAAGGGGAGGGGCCTTCGGGTGATGTTCTACCCCTTCGTGATGATGGACATCCCGGCCGGCAACGGCCTGCCGGATCCCTATGGCGGCGCGGAACAGGCCGCGTACCCGTGGCGCGGCCGGATCACCTGTTTCCCCGGCCCAAGTCAGGCCGGAACCGTCGACAAGACGGCGGCAGCGGCCGATCAGATCGACGCCTTCTTCGCCCAATACCACGCCATGGTGACCCATTACGCGAACCTCTGCGTGAGTGCCGGCGGTGTGGACAGCTTCATCATCGGCTCGGAACTCGTCGGCCTCACGCAAGTCCGGTCGAGTTCCGGTGACGGCACCTATCCGGCCGTGCAAGCCCTGAAGGCGCTGGCCGCGACCGTGAAGGGCATCGTGGGTCCGGCGTGCCGGGTCGGCTACGCCGCCGATTGGACGGAATACCATTCCCATCGTCCCGGCGATGGCTCGCACGACGTCATCTTCAACATGGACCCGCTGTGGTCCGATCCCAACATCGACTTCATCGGCATCGACAATTACCTGCCGATGTCGGATTGGCGCGACGGCGTGCCCAATATCGATGCCGATCCGGTCACCGGCCCCTTCACGATCTACGACAAGGCCTATCTCGCGCGAAACATCGAGGGCGGCGAGGATTACGATTGGTATTACGCCAGCGCGGCCGACCGCCTGTCGCAGACCCGCACGCCGATCGTCGATACGGCCTATGCGGAGCACTGGGTCTTCCGGCAGAAGGACATCCGGTCGTGGTGGTCGAACCCCCATCGCTCACGGCCGGGCGGCGTCCACGCGAGCGGCGCGACCGGTTATGCGGCGCAGGGCAAGCCGATCTGGTTCACTGAATTCGGCTGCCCGGCGGTCGACAAGGGGCCAAACCAGCCGAACGTCTTCTACGATCCGAAATCATCGGAAAGCGCGCTGCCGTATTTCTCGCGCGGCTCGAAGGACGACCCTGTCCAGCGCGCCTATCTGGAGACCATGCTGGCCTACTGGCGGGATAACGCGCCGACGTCGCCCGTCTATGGTGGGCCGATGCTGACAACGGACAACATGTTCGCCTGGGCCTGGGACGCGCGGCCCTTCCCCGACTTCCCCGGCCGCACCGCCGTCTGGCACGACACGCCGAACTACGAGCTCGGTCACTGGCTCACCGGCCGGGCCGGCGAGGTGCCGCTCAAATGGATCATCGCCGAGCTCTGCGCGGTCGTCGGCGTCACTGCCTTTGACACCGCGGATCTGCTCAGCGCCTCGACCCTGGTGCTCGGCTATGCGACCGACTCGATCGCCAGCCCGCGCGACATGTTGGCCGGGCTGATGGATGCGTTTCAATTCGACGCCCGCGAGTCCGGTGGGCGAATCGAGTTCCTCGCCAAAGGGAACGTCCGGGTCACAGCCCTGACCGACGCAGATCTCGTGATCGACGGCGACACCGACCCTGGCTACAGCTTCACCCGCGCGTCCGACACCGATCTGCCCGGCGCCGTGCGTCTCTCCTTCGCGGATCCGTTCCGCGCCTATGCCTCGGCCGGGGTCGAGAGCCGCAAAGCCATTGGCAACAGCCAGAACGTCGCCCAGGTCTCGACCGCCGCCGCGCTCGATGGCGCCTATGCGGCGGATGTCGCCGCGAGCGTCCTGCAGCAGACCTGGGCCGCCCGCGAGACCGGCGCCATCAAGGTCCCGCCCTCGCGCCTCTCACTCGATGCCGGTGACGCCGTTACCGTGACGGTCGACGGCGTCACCTTGGCGTTCCGCATCAAGTCGGTCGAGACCACGACCTATCGGGCGCTCGATCTCGTCGGCTTCGACCCATCTTTGCTGGTGGTCGGCTCACCCCCGGTCGGTCAGCCCGGCGCGCCGCGCATCGGTGCCTTCGGGCCTCCAGTGATCGAATTCATGGAGCTGCCGCCCGTCACCGGCCAGGAAGCCGAGATCTGGGCGCCGCGCATCGCGGCCTATGGCAACCCCTGGGCCGGCATCGATGTCTATCGCGCCAATGGCGGGGACGGCTGGACCTATGTCTCGACCGTGGAGACGCCCGCCATCATGGGCGAACTCACGAGCCCGCTCTATGCCGGCCCGGTCGACCGCTGGGACCGCGGCAACGTGGTCTATGTCCGGTTCTACGGCTCAGCCAATCTGTTGACCCTCGCCGAGGCGCAGGTCTTGGCCGGGGGCGGCGCGATCGGGGTCAAGAATGCCGACGGGACTTGGGAGGTCCTGCAGTACCAGAACGCGACGCTCACGGGCCAGAACAGCTATGCGCTCTCGAAGCTGTTGCGCAGCCAACTCGGCACCGAAGGCGCGATGCGCAATCCCGTCGCGACGGGTGCCCGCGTCGTCGTGCTCGACGCCAATACGCTCACGCCGCTCGATATGGTCCTCGACAATCGTTCGCTGGCGCAGAACCTGCGCTACGGCCCGAGCCTCTATCCGGTGACCGATGCGAGTTACACGGAAACCACGATGCAGGGCGCGCCGGTTGGCCTGCGACCCTTCTCGGTCAGCCAGATCGCGGGAACGCGACTGTCCTCCGGCGATGTCGCCTTCACCTGGCAACGGCGCACGCGCTTCGCGGGGGATTCCTGGGATGCCGCGACCGTCCCGCTCAACGAGGACGTCGAGGCGTATGATGTCGAGGTGCTGTCGGGCGGCGCGGTGATCAGGACAGTGTCGGGATTGCCCTCGCCCGACTGGACTTATCCGGCCGCGCAGCAGGCGGCCGATTTTGGTGGTTTGCAGACGGTATATACGCTCAATGTGTACCAGTTGTCGGTGCTGTACGGGCGGGGGCAGGTTGCGACGCGAACTGTTTATTGCTGAGATCCACAATTGGGAACAGTATAATCGTTTTCCTGCAATTCCTTCAAATATGACATATATAGATTGGATGCATTCTTCAGATTTCGGTGCTGGCCATTTACGCATGTTGAGCTCATCGTCTCATGCGTGAGATGTTTCCATCAATAGTCACGGTGGGCTAATGCCAGTCCCGAGCTCAATCCCGCGGAAGCTCTACATTGACCACAGCGTCGTATCGAATCCCGACTGGTGGCCCTACGTCCACCAGGCGCTTTCGTCAGGTACCGTCCGGGTAGCTCTTTCGGTCTGGAATCTGTTTGAGATTGGTGCGGCTTCCGATCGGGCGCAAAAGGAAGAGCGGCTGAGATTTATTGAAAGCCTAGACCCTCTATGGATGGTTGAGAGGCGAGGTGTGCAGATGCAGGAAGTGCGACGATTTCTTTGGAAATACTACTTCGATCATCCAGCAGATGAAATTGTCGTTTCAAGCCCGCATTTATCGGTTGTTGATTTTTTTCTATCTAAGCGCACCACGCGCATAGGGCTAACTGCTCGCCAATTCATAGGTGAGCTAGATTACGATCTGCTCAATCCTCTAAAAGACTTTTCGCCCCAAGCGCAAACAGCCCTTCAGAGGGTGGAGGCCGCAGAACATAAAGCGAAGGATCAAGAAATCTTTTTGGCATGGTTGACGAATTCTATTCCTCTTGAAGGCCCACACGGTCGCGTCATGTCTGTTTCCCGGAGGATAGAGTTAGCCCAATTCTGCTACGAAAGGCGCAAAGCTTTTTTCGTCGCATGTCCTGCCATGGCTGTCGAAGTTTCTCTTACAACCGACAGGGCGCGAGACCGCTCGCGCAACCCCACCCGTTCGGACGGGCCAGACGCGAGTCATACAGTGATGGCGCTATCCTATTGCGATATCTTCTTCACACGAGATCGCCACCAAGGAAATAGCGCAGGGGCCGTCCGCCGAATGCTCAAAGGTCTAAGTCTTGCTTATGTTTGTGTTGAACCCAAGCAACTGAGCAAATTACTACAGACAGGCGTCTCAACCATAACTTGAGAAGGTCCCCGCCAAATGGGGATTTGCGAGCCAGATCTTTGATAGTCACCGAATGCACGACGAACTCAGCGCGGCGGAAGCGTCCTTACAAGATCTGAACAGATCACGATTTGCACCGCATGACGGCGCCGCACCTTTCAAATCCTCCCTTACCGCTCCGCGCTCGACCCGGGTCATACGCTCATGGGGAAAGGCGGCAATCCGGTCGCGTTAACGCCCATTTACCGGAGACGTATCACTTTGAGCACTAGCCCCAACCTGCAGCTTCCTTTCCTCGACGCGAACCAGAACCAGAAGCACGTCACCCACAATGCGGCGCTCTCGATCCTCGACGCTCTCGTGAATTGCAACGTCGTGAGCACCGTCCTGACATCGCCGCCCACCGGCCCGGGCGACGGGCAATGTTGGATCGTCGGTGCCGGTGCGACGGGCGCCTGGGCCGGGAAGGATCTGCAACTGGCCGCGTGGCAGGACGGGGCGTGGTCGTTCTTCGTGCCGAAGACCGGGTTCACGGCCTTCTCGGACGACCGCGCGGCGCTTCTCGCCTGGACCGGCGCGACTTGGGCGCCGGCCGTGCCGGCAACGGGCGGCGCTTCGAGCGCGGCCACCTCCTTCGTTCAAGCTCTGATCTTCGGGTGACGCGATGAAGCGGCCGATCACGCCAAGCTATACGTTCACGCCGGGGACGGGCGGCAGCCCCGGCACGCTCAACCTGTCCGGCATCTCCGGCTTCTCGATCGCGAGCCTCTTCGCGGTCATCGATCTCAAGACCGGCGCTCTGATCTATGCGCCGCTGGCCGGCTACGGCTATTCGGCGCTTTCGGGCACAACCCTGACACTGCAGGCCTCGATGTCGGGCCTCAGCGCCGCCGATCCGCTGCTGATCCTCTATGACGACGGTGGCAAGCCAGCCGAGGATGCCTCCGTTCAGGCGGTCGTCACCGCGCTCGGCACGCTCAACAGCGATCTCGCGACGAACCATTCGGACCTCGCGACGCTCCACACCGATGTCGGCTCGACGCTGCATGCCGATCTCGCCGCCATCCTGACCAAGCTCGGGACGCGGCTGTCGGTCTCGGTCGATGCCGACACGCTCACAAGTCTGCCGGTCACGATCGGCAAGACCGCGATGGCCGGCGATGCCGCCATCACGGCAGGCGGTACGGCCCAGACGCTGTTTTCCGGCGCCACGCCCGCCAATGGATGGAAGATCGCCAATCCCGATCCGGCCGAAGACCTTTGGGTCTCGGATTCGACCACGGCCGCGCCGAACGGCCAAGGCTCCACGCGCGTCCCGGCCGGCGGCATCGTCACAACCGAGCCGGGCGAAAAACCCTGCGGCCCGGTGAGCGTCTATGGCGCCACGACCGGCCATTTCATCACCGCGAGGGCCTGGTAATGAGCGGCAATTCCTTTCCCTCCGTGGCGCCGCCGATTGTCTCGAGCCTGCCCAACTGGTTCGCGCGCGCGTCGAAGGCCGCCGAAAGCGGCTTCAACAACGACACGATCTGCTTCTGGGGCGATTCCACCACGGCCACCTGCGGCGGCTGGTTCGGCGCCTGCCCGCTGCCCGTCACGACGCCGACCTTCGGGTCGGCCCGCTTTGTGATGCTGCACCAGAAGACGGGCGAAAATCTCGCGGGCACCCGCATCCTCAATTTCGGCAACACCGGCGCGGCACTCGCCACCGCCTTGCAGGAACCTTCGGCGGCCGCCTTCAACATCACCCGGCTTCTTTCGGCCAGCCAGCAGATCTATTGGCCGGCCGCCAATCCACCCGTCGCCGGCGACACGATCACCATCGGCGGCACGGTCTGGACCTGGATCGCCAATGGCGCGACGCCTTCGGGCAACCAGATGGCGCTCGGCACGAGTTTCGGCGGTTCGATCACCAATCTGGTCGCGGCCCTGACGGCCTCGACCGACGCCCAGACGGCCAGGAACAATTACGCGAGCCGCTCGTCGAACTACGATGTCTCCTATGCGCTCGACATCTGGTCGAAGGTTGCAGGGCCGGCCGGCTCCGGACAGGCCATCGCGTGTTCGACCACGGGGGCCCAGATCAACGGCACGCCTGTGCTGCAGGTGCCCGGGCTCATCGTGATGTGCTGGGGCATCAACGATGTCCGCACCGGCACCACGACGCAAGCCCAGCTGGTGGCCCTGCTCAGCAAGGCGATCAACCGCGTCCGCGCGGTGTTGCCCGCGACCGACATCGTGCTCTGGGGTCCGAATTCCTTCCTGACCGACGATCCGACAGGCGCCGGGCTCGTCACGCCGAGCGCCAATGCGCAAGCCTATACGACGCTGCTCTATGGCGCTTACGAGCAGCTCAAGAACGTCTGGCCCAATGTGCTCGTGCTGCAGAAGCAGGACATCTTCGGCAAGAGCTGCTTCACCTATGCGGCCTCGGGTGGCGCGGGCCAGAGCTGGATGTCCGACCAGCTGCACCCGACGCCCGGCGCCCAGACCCAGATGGCCGACTGGCTCGCGCCCCTCATCGGCTTCAAGAAGCCCTTCAGCCCCCAACGCGCCAATCTCGCCCGCCTCGCAAAGCCCGCCGCCCCCTACACGATCTACAGCCGCGAGGTCGAGGACACGGCCTTCTACACGACGATCGGCCAGGGGCTCTGGGTCGGCCAAGGCAATGTCTCGGGCCAGGACTATCTCGACTTCTACCTGCCCGGCGCCCGCTACAAGGAGATCTTGCCCGGCGACGTCGTGCAGATGGGTGCCGGCGGCCCGGTGTTTCAGTTCCCGCTGACCGCCACGGCCTACGACCTCAACACCACGACGACGCGGCTCGGTTCGCTCGGCACCGGTCTCCTGCCGGTCATCTCGGGTGGCATGGTCACGGTCTTCCGCCCCAATTTCGACTGGGACGCGACCGTGCAGAGCTACATGCAGCAGGCCAACGCTTATCCGTACCGGCGCCGCTTCTACGCGGCGGCGGCGGGATCGGGCTATCTCCGGCTCTATCCGCTCGCGCAGAACACGCGCGACCCGGCCAATCTGGCCATCAATGCCGCGACGGATGTCGTTGTGGTGCCGGGGATCGGCGCGATCACGGGCTATCAGGCCTATCAGTTCACCGGCACGGCCAACTGGCAGATCGCGCTGTCGGGGACCGACTTCACCGCGATCAAGAACGGCTACGTCTGGGTCTTCTCGCCTTTCCCGTCTCGCGAGGTGATGGAAAATGCCTTCGAGCCGATGCGCCTCAATATTGTGGGCCTCACTTCAAATGTGACCAAGGTCCTGAGCATCGCGGCGCGTGGTGCCGGCAAGGTCAACAAAGTCTACTGCACCCTCGGCACGGCCGGCACGACAGATCTGACCGTCACCCTGAAGGTCAACGGCACGACGGTCGTCACCTTCACGATCACGGCCAATCACCTGGGTCTCTCCTCGACCTCCTGGGCGGCCGGCGCGTCCTTCTGGATCTTTCAGGGGCAGACGATCGAGTGGGATCTGTCGGGCGGCACCGGCTGTGCGGATCTGGCGATCGTGCTGGACGTGGGGGGGTAAAGTTTCTCCTCGGCCAGAACCTCGAACGCGCGTTGCGGATCGGCGTCGACGAGCGCGAATAAGGAGATCGCGACCGGATCTGGCCGGGTCCGCCCCTGTTCCCAGTTCCGCAGCGTCGCCACGGGAATCCGAAGGCCGCGCGCGAACTTCTCCTGCGAGAGGTTCAGACGTTTACGGATGTCGGCGGGAGAGACGGCGCGGCTCAAGCCCTTGAGCGTATCGTCGGGATCGAAGCCATCTTCGGCGTTGAACCGGCGGATGTCGTCTTCGGTCAGGGCCTCGACCCTGGCTTCATCGATTCGTCCCTTGGCTTTTGCCTCCATCCCGGTCACGCGGACAATTGCCATGATTTTCTCTCCTGCCGGCTAGCACGATTGACCGAGATGATCCGGCGGCTCCCTGCGTGGCCGGTGTAGACGACCTTGTAGAGCTTGCCTTCGATGAGCCCGACCGCGACCATCCGCAACTCACCGCAATCGTGACGATGGTCGACGAATTCGACGGCGAGACCCTCGAAGAGCCGCGCGGCGAAAACGAAGTCGAGACGTCGCTCCCGATAACTTCGATCGCTCTTGTCTGCGCGAATACGAACTCCACGCGAGCCCTATGCGCTAACCGCGCATGTAAGACAAGCGATGACCGTTACCGAGCTTGGTCTTGCCGATGCTCCACCAAGCAAACCTTCGCCTCCGTCCCGCGAGCACCCATGCCCCACCCCCTCCACGTCATCACCGCTATCGCCAACCCGGCGCGCTGGAAGAGCCGGCTCGCGCTCTACGACGCCTTCGAGCGGCATATGCTTGAGTCGGGCGTGCAGCTGACCACGGTCGAATGCGCCTATGGCGAGGAGGCGCATGATCTCATCGTGCGGCCCGGCGTCAATCACGTGAAGGTCCGGGCCAAGACGCATGTCTGGATCAAGGAGAACCTCCTCAACATCGGCCTGTCGCGCCTGCCAGAGGATTGGAGATACGTCGCCTGGATCGATGCCGATATCCGCTTCCGCAAGCCGGGCTGGGCCGAAGAGACGGTCCATGCGCTCCAGCACTTCGACGTGATCCAGCCCTGGGAGCATTGCTACGACCTCGGCCCGGCCGACGAGCATCTCGCACTGCACTGCTCCTTCGGTCGGCAATGGATCAAGGATCCGGTCACCACCGAAAGGCTCGGCAAGGGCTACACTTTCGCCCATCCCGGCTATGCCTGGGCCGCGACCCGGCAGGCGCTGGAACATGTCGGCGGCCTGATCGAGCACGCGATCTGCGGCGCAGCCGATCACCACATGGCACTCGCCCTGGTCGGCAAGGCCGCGGTCAGTCTGCCCGGCGAGATCCATCCGAACTACGTCAAGCCGATCCTCGCATGGCAGGAGCGGGCCACGCACCACATCTGCGGCAACCTCGGTTATCTTCCCTTGACGATCGAGCACGCCTGGCACGGCGCCAAGGAGGCCCGGCGCTACGTCGACCGCTGGTCGATCCTGACGCGGCACGGCTACGATCCCGAGCGCGACATCAAGCGCAACACGGGCGGCGTGATCGAGCTCACCGGCAACAAGCCGGCGCTGAAACGCGATCTCTGGCGCTACTTCCGGCAGCGGAACGAAGACGCCACCACGCTCTGATCGGCCTCACCGCTTGTTCGCGCGCCCGCTTCGGCGGGCGATGTGCGTTTTGGGAGTCTCTCCGCCATGACAGCCGGCGTCTTTCCGCCCGAGATCATCGCCGCCGCCCAGGCGTCTCAGAAGCGATGGAACATCCCGGCAAGCGTCAGTCTCGCCCAATGGGCGCTCGAAAGCGCCTGGGGCCGGTCGATGCCGTCACAATCCAACAACCCATTCGGCATCAAAGCCCGTCTCGGGCAGCCGGCCGTGACAGCGGAGACCTGCGAGGTGGTCAGCGGCCGGACGCTTCGCTTGCCGCAGCGGTTCCGTCAGTTCCCGGATCTCTCCTCCGCCTTCGACGAACACGGCCGGCTGCTCGCCACCGCGCGGGTCTATGGGCCAGCCCGAGCCGTGCGGCACGACGGCCGCGCCTTCGCGCGTGCCCTCCAAGGCCGCTACGCCACCGATCCCGGCTATGCGGTCCACCTCATTGCGCTGATCGACGCGCATGACCTCACCCGTTTCGACGGCTGAGTTCGCCTACCCAAACCTCAAGGAGTTCCCATGCTGACCAACAAATGGATTCAATTTGGTCTCTCGGCCGCTGTCGCAGTCCTCACCGGGGGCGCCAGCCTCGACTGGTCGACGATCCTCACGCCCACGCATGCGGCCGGCATCGCGGCGGGAATCGCCACCGTAAAAGCCCTTCTCAATCTTTTGGCGCCAGGCCCGCGTGTCCCGGTTCAGCCCACGGGCGGCACGCTCATCACGCACAGGGAAATCTGAGCGGCGATGAATCCGACCCTTCTCAAGATCCTCCTGGCCGCGGCCGGGAGGAGTGCCGAGCAAGGCACGCTGTTCGACATCATCGCGACGGCCGTCAAACTGGCGCGCCTGATCGAGCCCTTGCTGGATCAGGCCACCAACCTCGACGGGATCGTCCAAGCCCCCTCAGAGCCGGCGCGCCGCGACGCTCCGTAAGCGGACGACGCCGCGCCAGGATACCATTGCCGTGACAAATCCCGACGACAAGAGCGCCGAATCCGCCGCCGTGACCGAGTTGCGCGTGCAAGTCGGGATTCTTGGCGAGCGGGTGTTCGGCATCGACAAGAACCTCGGCAGCCGCATCGAAATCCTGGGCCAGAAATTCGACGCCTTCACCCAGGAACTCAAGAGTACCTACGCGACCAAGACGGATCTCTCGATCGTCGACGAGAAGGTCCGCAAGGTGCAGGACAACCAGGGGTGGGTGATCAAGCTGATCATCGGAGGCGTGATCGTCGCCGTGCTCGGCCTGGTCATTGCCAAGGGCGGAGTGCCGCACCCATGAGCATCCACGCCGACGACACCCCGACCACCGATGAAATCTTCTACGCCCGGGCCTTAGCCATCCTGGTCGGGCCGGGCCGGCGCATGGCCGCGTTCATGCGGTTCTGCAATCTTGCTTACTGGTTCAGCGTCATGGCGGCGCTCGGCTGGCTGGCCTCGCAGGCACTCGACAGGCAACAGCCCGTGGTGGTGCATAGGGAAACGCTGTTGTCGCCGCGCATCCGGCCCGGTGAGCCGGTTCGCGTCTCCTATGAGATCTCCCGGCTCCGAACCTGTTCCACCGATCTTTCCTGGGCCCTCTACGATGGTGCGCAGGAGATCCACAGTTTCGGACCTGCCCACGTCGAAGCCGCGGGATTGCCGGGACGCGAGACCTTCACACGTGCCTGGGCGACACCGGCCAACGCCGCGCCTGGCGAAGGTCACCTCCGGGTCGTTCTTGCGTTCCAGTGCCCCGGCAACTACCTGCAGGCGCTCTATCCCGTGGCACTGGTCCTTCCGGATCTGCCTGTCGTGATCGAGCCCCGACGCTAAGCAGCCTTGCGTGGCTAAAGCCACGGTTGACTTCGCTTCTTCAAAGCGAAATCAACGCTGCTCAAATTTTGAAGTGTAAGCAGGTTCGGGAGAACCTGCTCAGGGCAGGCGCCGTCCTAGAAAGTCGGCGTTCCGGCGGGGGTCGGCACTTCGACCGGGGAACCACCCGGCGTCAACGGCGGTTCGCTCCAGCCCGGCGGGTCGATGACATCGGGTCCTGGCCCCGGAACCCCGACGCCCGGGCCGGGCTGCGGCACGCCGATCGGCTCCCCCGGCGCATCCTCGCCCGGCGTCGGCGGGTAGGCAGGGGTGGAGCCAGGCGTGTTCGGATCGGCCGGATTGTTGGGATCGTTCACGGGTCTCGGCTTGTAGTCCGGGGGCAGGTCGGTCGGCATCTGCAAGATCCTCCAAAAGGCGGGCCGCTTGAGCGGTCTGAAATGCCAATGCTCGAGACCTTGCTTGGTTTCGCCGATCGCCGGTGTCGCCCGGCGGCTTCCTGGTTTGCGGCTTGCGCTCGGGCGTGGGGCGTTGCAGGAAGCGAGCCCATCCCGTGTCCCGGCCCATCATGCTCCGCACCTATGTCCGCGTCCTCGGCGCGCTCAAACCGGAAGCTCCGACCGCGCTTCTGATGATCGTCGCCAACCTGCTTCTCGCCGGTGCGCAGTTTGCAGAACCCATGCTGTTCGGACGGATCGTCGACCGGCTGACGGGGGGAGTTACCCCCGCAGGCTGGAGCGATGTTCTACCGCTCGGCGCCGCCTGGGCCGGCTTCGGCCTGTTCGTGATCGGCTGCTCCGCCTTGGTGGCCCTGCAGGCCGACCGGCTGTCGCATCGGCTTCGGCTCGGCACGATGGCGGCCTTCTTCGACCATGTCCTCCATCTTCCGCTCAGCTTCCATGGGGCCACGCATTCGGGGCGGCTGCTCAAGACCATGCTCGAAGGCGCCAACGGCATGGCGGCCCTTTGGCTCTCCTTCTTCCGTGACCATTGCGCGGCCCTGGCGGCGTTGGGCGTGCTGATGCCCCTTTCGCTCGTGATCAACTGGCGGCTCGGCAGCCTTCTGGTGCTCCTCGTTCTTGCCTTCGGCTCCCTGTCGGCCTTCGTGCTGCGCAAGACCGAGGGGTTGCAGGGCAAGGTCGAGGGGTATCAATCCGCCTTCGCGGAGCGGGTCGCGGATGCTCTCGGCAATGTGTCGGTGATCCAGAGTTTCACGCAGGTCGAGGCCGAGTCCCGCGCCATGCGGGGCATCATCGACGCATTGCTGCAAGCGCAGTTGCCCGTGCTCTCCTGGTGGGCGATCGCGGCTGTGGCGACGCGGGCCGCCTCGACGCTGACCATCCTCAGTATCTTCGCGCTTGGTCTCGCGCTCCACTTCCGCGGTCTCGCCACGGTCGGCGCCATCGTGGCCTTCATGGGGTTCGCAACCATGCTGATCGCCCGGCTTGAACAGGTCGTAGCCTTCCTCAACGCGCTGTTCCTGCTCGGTCCGAAGATCGCCGATTTCTTCCATGTGCTCGACACCGAACCCCAGGTCCGCGATCGGCCAGGTGTCGCCGATGCCGGTGCTCTGACGGGCCGTGTCAGGTTCGAAGGCGTGGCCTTCTCCTATGATGGGATGGTCGACGCGGTGGCCGGCCTTAGCTTTGAGGCGAACCCCGGCGATGTCGTCGCCCTGGTGGGCGAGACGGGGTCGGGCAAATCGACCACGCTCGGCCTCCTGCACCGGGTGTTCGACCCACGCGCGGGCCGCATTACGATCGACGGCATCGACATCCGCGATATGCCGCTTTCGCGCCTACGACGCAGCATCGGGGTCGTTTTCCAGGAGCCGATGCTCTTCGCCCGCTCGATCGAAGACAATGTGCGGATCGGCAAGCCGGACGCGACGGCAGCTGAGATCGCTGGCGCGCTGTCGCTCGCACAGGCGGCGGATTTCGTGGCGCGTCAGCCCGAGGGACTGGCGACATCCGTCGGCGAGAGGGGACGGACCCTGTCCGGCGGCGAACGCCAAAGGCTGTCGATCGCCCGTGCGCTGCTCAAGGATCCACCCATCCTGATCCTTGACGAGGCCACAAGCGCCCTCGATGTCGACACGGAACGCAAGTTCCAGCAGGCGCTTTCGGTCGCGACCCGAGGCCGGACCACCTTCGTGATCGCGCACCGGCTCGCAACGATTCGACAGGCCACTCGGATCCTCGTCTTCGCCAAAGGCCAAATCGTCGAGGATGGTTCGTTCGAGGGTTTGCTGAGCGCGAAGGGCTCGTTTGCCCGCCTGGTTCACAGCCAATCTGTTGATCTCAGCTCCAAATTCACAACACTGTAGGCATCACATCGAAATATTAGATGGTTCTTTGCGACATTATCGCCCTTATTCGATGAGATGAACTTGGCTAGGTCGAACGCGACTGGGCCGACTGGCCCATCCGTTCATCAAGAAAGAGGGTCTCCCGTGTCCAAGCTTCTCACAACCGCCGCCGCCATCATCCTTGTCGCAACCCCGGTTTTCGCAGACGTCGTGAAGGACGCCTCCAAGGTCGAGGCCGGCTCCTATAACGTCGAGCCCTATCACACGCGCGTTCTGTTCAGCGTCGATCACATGGGCTTCTCGTCCTATTATGGCGAGTTCACCAAGGCCACCGGGTCGCTAGTCCTCGACCCTGCCAAGCCCGATGCCAGCAAACTCGACGTCTCCGTCGATGCGACCAGCATCTCCACCCCCAGCGACAAGCTCACGGGCGAATTGAAGAGCGAAGCCTGGCTCGATGCCGGCAAGTTCCCGGCCATCACGTTCAAGTCGACCAAGGTCACCAAGATCGGCGCCGAGACGGCCCATGTCACCGGCGACCTGACCATCCACGGCATCACCAAGCCCGTGACTTTGAATGTCAAGTTCAACGGCGCCGGTATCAACCCGCTCGACAAGAAGTACACCACGGGTTTCGAGGTCTCGGGCAAGATCAAGCGCTCGGATTTCGGTGTGAAGACCTATGTGCCACTCATCGGCGACGAGGTGAACCTCATCATCAGCGGCGCCTTCGAGAAGCAAGGCTGAACCGAGGGAGTTCCCGATGACGGTCCGGTCTCCTTCAGTCCAGCGCTATACGGCGGTCGCTCAGGCCTTTCATTGGCTGCTGGCGCTGGCGCTGGCCGGGATCGTCATCATGGGTCTCGTCATGGCGCACGTCAAACTCGCGCCAGCGACGCAGTTCAAGCTGTTCCAGCTGCACAAATCGGTGGGGATCACCATCCTGATCCTGGCCGTGCTGCGGCTCTTGTGGCGGGTGACGCATCGTCCACCGCCACTTCCCGCCGGCATGCCGGTTATCGAGAAAGCCGGCGCCCATGCGGCCCATGTGGTGCTCTACATGCTGATGATCGGCTTGCCGCTCGTCGGCTGGGCGCTCGTCTCCATTTCGGCCTTCAACCTTCCGACGGTGCTCTATGGCCTCGTTCCCTGGCCGCACCTGAGCTTCCTTTCGAGCCTGCCCCGGGCCGAAAAAATGTCTTGGGAGCCGTGGGTCAAATTCGTCCACGCCTACGGCGCCTACCTGCTGATCGCCATCGTGGCGGTCCATGTGTTGGCGGCGTTGCGCCATCATCTCATCCTGCGCGACGACACCCTGCGGCGCATGCTGCCGGGACAGACCCGCGCGACCGTCGAAAGTGCCGCTGAATGACCAAGATCCTTTGTCTCGCGACAGCCCTTGCACTGGTCGCCGGGCCGGCATGGGCTGCCAGCTGGACCGTTGATCCCGCGAAGAGCAAGCTCGGCTTCTCGGGCACGCAGACCGGCGAGCCCTTTTCGGGCAGTTTCAAGACCTGGACCGCGACGATCGACTTCGACCCGGCGAAGCCCGAAGCCGCTCATGTGCTCGTGAGCGTCGACATGGCGAGCGCCGGCACCGGCGACCAGCAGCGTGACGAAGCCCTCCCGGGCGAGGACTGGTTCGACGTGGCGCATGCCCCGAAGGCGACGTTCGAAGCGACCGGGTTCAAGCCCAAGGGCGGCGATGCTTTCGAGGCCCCCGGCAAGCTCACGCTGCGCGGAATCAGCAAGGACGTGACCCTTCCGTTCACGCTCAAGGTCAATGGCGACACCGCTCATGCGACCGGCAAGGTCAACCTCGTGCGCACCGCCTTTGGGGTCGGCCAGGGCAATTGGTCGAGCGATCAATATGTAGGGTTCGACGTGAACGTCGACCTCGACTTGACAGCGAAACGCGCACCCTGACATCAGAAGGTCGATGCCCGCCAGGAGGCGGGCGCGATCATGGTTCCATGTCTGTCCGCCTGTCCCACCCCGAGCGCATTCTCGTCATCAAGCATGGCGCCTTCGGTGACCTGATCCAGAGCGAAGGCGCGCTGCACGACATTCGCGATCATCATCCCGGAGCCGAAATCGTCGCGCTGACGACGCCGGCCTACCGGTCGATCTTTGAGCGCTGCCCCTGGGTCGACCGCGTTCTGATCGACCGGCGCGAATCGCGTTGGCGCCTCGACCGAATGGCGGTGCTGCGCGCGCGGCTCCGCGCCGAGGCCGTCGATCGGATCTACGATCTCCAGAATTCCGCCCGGACCGGGGCCTACCGCGACTGGATTTTTAGGGGCCTGCCCTGGTCGGGCGAGCCACAGCGCCGCGACTGGCTGTTCCGGCTCATCCCGCCAGAGCTCCCCTCGCTCGAACGTTTCACGATCCAGCTCCGGAAGGCCGGCGTGCCGGTCCGCCACACGGAGCGGCCCGACGTGTCCTGGATGGCGGATGACGTATCGTCCCTGCTGACGGAGGCCGGGGTCGAGGGTCCCTTCATCACATTGATCCCCGGCGCATCGGCCAAGCATCCGGGCAAACGCTGGCCCTATTATCCGGCCTTGGCGGCGGCACTCCGCGACCACGGCTATAGAGTGGTGATCGCGCCGGGACCCGACGAGGCCGGCCTGGCGAAGACGATCCCGGCCATCGACCTGACGCGGGAGCACGGGCGGCTCAGCTGGTTCGAACTGGCGGGCGTCTTCCGCCGCAGCGCCTTCGTGGTCGGCAACGACACCGGCCCGAGCCATCTTGCGGCGCATAGCGGCGCGGCCGGCCTGGCGCTGTTCGGCCCGCACTTCCGGCCCGAACAGGCGAGCATTCACCGGGAGCAGTTCGACGCGATCGCAGTGTCCGATCTCAGTGATTTGAAGCCCGCCGAGGTGCTTCACCGGGTATTGGAACGGTTGAATGAGACGCGGAAGACCAGGGCAACGCGTGACGCTTAGCCGATGACCCGGGGCGCCCGCAGATAACCGAAGCCCCCGATGCCGGGCCAAGTCCGTCCGTCGGGATACCGCACTTCGACGCCCCTCAGGTCGCGCTCATCCGCCAGCCACATGTTCACGCCCATGAGCGTGTTTCCAAATTTTGACACTGCACCTTTGGTCAGGACGAAATGGGTCGTCACACCGCACTCGGCGCAGAAATGGACTTCCGCATTCGGGTCTTCCTTATCGGCTCGGCAATAGCCTCTCGTTGATCCGTCGATGCTTACTTCCGAAGGGGTGAAATATCCCCAGCGAGCGCCCGTTTTACTGCACAACGTGCAGTTACATTCATTGACGAACTCCGGCTGTCTTTCCACCCTGACATGGACTTGGCCGCAAAGGCAGGAGAGGGTCATCCGATACCACCATGGCAAGAGGCGAGCCCGAAAGGTAGCAACCGACGCGCAACGCATCAATCCAGCTCCTGCGACAGCGCAGGAAACGAGACGCTTGACTCGCGGCTCGTTCCGTTATTTATGTAAAAACAGAAATAGGAGAAATCGGTGCATATCACCCCGATCATGGAGAAATTTGTCCTTCACTGGGGAGAGATGGGTTCGCGCTGGGGGGTCAACCGGTCTGTCGCGCAGATCCACGCTCTGCTTTATCTCAGCGCGCGACCCCTGCCGGCGGAAGAAATCGCGGACGCGCTGTCGATCGCCCGCTCCAACGTCTCGAACAGCCTGAAGGAATTGCAGGCCTATCAGTTGATCGATGTCGTCCACCTCCTCGGCGACCGACGGGACCATTTCAAGGCCGAAACAGATCCCTGGAACATCATGCTTCGGATTGCTGAGGAGCGGAAGCGGCGGGAGATCGACCCCGCACTCACCATGCTGCGGGATTGCGTCAAGGAGGCCGACGGGAATGCTGGGACCGATCCTGTTGTGCGCGAACGGCTCGCGACCATGCTGGAGTTCCTCGACGGTCTGACCGGTTGGTACGATCAGGTGAAGCGCCTGCCGCGCGCGGCTCTGACAGGCATTATGAAACTGGGCGGTAAAATAACTGCGCTCATCCGACACTGAGCAAAAACACGCGTCTCCACTTCGATCATAGATTTCTGTAATTACAGAATATAAGGAAAACAGCAAATGAACATGCAGTTTCCTCTCATTCTCGCGGCGTCGGGCAGTGGCGCGGCACTCGTGTTCGCCATTCTGCGCAAGCCGCTGTTTCGCGTCGTCGTCGACCTCTGCGGCACCGCAGATCGAGGACGGTCCTGGACCCTCTACACAGTCATCATGCTCGTGCTGTCGCCGATGCTGGCGGTGAGCTTCGCGACAAGTTCTGAGGCGGTCCAATGGGGTGATCCCCTCTTTGTCGCGCGTTGCACTCTTGGTCCATTCTAGCCCTGATGATGGCCCTCGCGGTCTTCGGCTTCACGCTCTGGAAGCCCAGCAACCTGCTGTTCGATGCCAAGACGAGACGCAAAACCCTGACCGAGCCGAGCACAGGCGAGGGCGCGTGATGCGGATCGGCATTGTCGGCGCTACGGGATTCATCGGCCGGCATACGGTCGCCGAACTCGTCGGTCGTGGCCATCACGTCCGTGCCTTCGGACGGGACCTGATGCAACTGGACCTCCTTCCCGTCCATGGAGATGTGGCGGTCATCCGCCACGACACCAACTGGATCGCGCTGTTGGACGGTCTCGATGGGCTTGTCATCGCGACAGGGTCGCTCAATGGACCGGGAATGATCGAGGCGCACCGCGATCTGCCGCGGCGCATCGCCAAGGCGGCACGGTTGCGTGGTCTCCCGCGCCTCGTCCTTGTGTCGGCCGTCGGCGCATCAAGTCACGCGCCGACACGGTTTCTGCGTAGCAAGGCAGAAGGAGAAGCCGCCATCCTGGCGAAGAAGCCTCCCGGCTGGACGATCCTGCGTCCATCGCTCGTCTATGGCCCTGGCGGGCGCAGCATGCAGTTTCTAGCGGCGGTCGCGGCCCTACCGATCAGGCTTCGTCTGGATAGCGGACCGCTCCGGCCCATCCTGGTCGACGATGTGGCAGGGGCTATCGCGGATCTCCTTGAGAGCAGCCAGCCGCTGCCGGACGCGATCGACGCCGTCGGACCCCGATCCCTTGACATCAACGCCTACGTGGATGCCCTCGGCTCTTGGCTGGGCCTGCGCGCCCGCTGTGCGGTTCGTATACCGACCGGCCTGATCGTCGCCGCCGCGACCGTCGGAACGACCCTCCATCTGTCGCTGCTTGACCGTGACGCGATCACGATGCTGGTCGCAGGGGCCCATGGCGATCCGGACGCGCTTGGCCGCCTCACTGCCGTTCGCCCCCGCACCGTGATGGACGGGCTCAAGCGGTATCCGGCATCGCGCGCCGACCATATGGCGGCGCGGCTTGGGCCTTGGCCGCACTGCTTGCGACAGTCCCTCGCGCTGCTCTGGGTGGGCACTGGACTGGTGTCGGTCGTCAACCTCCAGGATGGAACATCGCTTCTGCGCGAGGCTGGTATCGACGGACGCATCGCCCTCGGCGTCACGCTTGGTGGGGCCATGTGGGATGTGCTCCTCGGCGCAGCCGCCCTCCTCAAACCTTTCCGCGGAATGGCCACGATCGCTCAAGCCGCGACGATATTGCTCTATACGGCCATCGCCACGGCATTGCTCCCCGGGCTCTGGGGCGATCCCCTTGGGCGACTCCTGAAGAATATCCCCCTCTTCGTCGCCACCCTTCTCCTGGCCCAGATCTCACGGAGATCCGATCATGGATGAATATCTCTGGATCAAATATGCCCACATCCTCGGTGCGACGGTCATCTTCGGCACCGGGATCGGAACTGCTTTTCAGATGTGGGCAGCTCACCGCAGCCGGGACGTTCGGGGGCTGGCTCTCGTGACCCGGAATGTCGTGAAGGCCGATTGGATATTCACGACGCCTGCGGTCCTGCTCCAGCCCCTCACCGGCACGGTCTTGGCTGTCTCGGCCGGCTATGGCCTGCATGATCGCTGGCTGCTGGGCGCGATCCTCCTTTACGGGCTTACCGGCCTGTGCTGGCTGCCCGTCGTCTGGATCCAGATCAAACTGCGCGACCTGGCCGCCCAGGCCGCCGCGACATCCCAGCCTCTGCCGGCGGCCTACGACCGGCTGTTCCGCTGGTGGTTTGTCCTCGGAGTGCCGGCATTTGGGTCGGTGCTCGTGATCTTCCACCTCATGATCCAGAAGCCGACCTTCTGACCGGCTTCCACGTGTGCCGTGTCCGCTCAAGCCGCCTTCCGCAATTCAGCGACCGGCATCTTGGCCGCAACGGCCTCCGCCACGAGATCGGCCGTCGCGGCCGACAAGGTCCAGCCCAGGTGCCCATGGCCGGTATTGTAGAACACACCCGGCCGGCTGCCGGCGCCGACGCGCGGGAGCATGCTGGGAAGCATCGGCCGCAGACCTGCCCAGGGGACAATCTTGCTCGTGTCGACGCCCGGAAACAGGTGCCGCACCCAGGCCGTGAGCGGTTGGATGCGATCGAACCGGATATCGCGGTTCTCGCCGTTGAACTCCGCCGTTCCGGCGACCCGGAACCGGCTCACTCCGAACCGGCTCGACACGATCTTGGTCTGGTCGTCGAGCAGGCTGACCCAGGGTGCCGCCGCCTGACTCTCAGCGTCGTCGAGGTGAACCGTGATCGAATAGCCCTTCACGGGATAGATATTGACGCGATCGCCAAGCCCTTGCGCGAAATGGCGGCTCGACAGGCCCGCACAGATCACCACGCCGTCGAAATGAGCCCGCTCCTGCTTCGGCGAGGCATTTTCGTCACCGGTTTCAGCTTGGGGCATCCAGGACACGTCGATCCCGGACGCCGCGGTTGCGACATCGGTCACAAGTGCTTCCTGCACGAAGGTGACGCCGCGCCGCTGGCACGCGAGCGCCAGACCCCGCGTGAACTTGTGGATATCGCCGGTGGCATCGGACGGCGTGAAGAATCCACCATAATAGTCGCCATGCAGCGCCGGCTCGATGGTCCGCATCTCGTCAGGCGTCACGGCGCGGCGGTCGAGCCCGCCTTCCGTCAGAAGCGCGTTGACGGCCTCGGCATGATCGAACCCCGCCTTGTCGCGGTAGATATGCAGGATGCCGCGCTGTTCGAGGTCGAAGGCGATGCGCTCTCGTTGCGCCCAAGCCCCCAGCACCTTGCGGGCCGCGATAGCCAGCCGCGTCGTCTCGACCGTATTGGCGCGATAGTTCGGGATCTGACCCAGGAATTCGGCCAGCCATGAATATTTGTGCCAGCTCGGACGCGGGTTGAGCAGAAGCGGCGCGTCGCTTTTCAGCATCCACTTGAGCCCCTTGAGGATCGTGCCCCAGGAGTTCCAGACTTCCGCGTTGCTGGCCGACAATTGGCCGCCGTTGGCGAAGGACGTCTCCATCCCGGCGTAGCGCTGACGATCGAAGATCGTCACGGCAAAGCCTCGTTCCGTCAGCGCATAGGCAGTGGTTATGCCGGTGATCCCGGCGCCGATAACGGCAATGTGTGACATTAAAACGGTCTCCAGACAGTTGGCCCGACCGGACGAGCAATGCTCCTCCAGCTTCGAGCCCCCTCTGTCATGGAACCTGAGAGATTCACGCCGATCACAAGATCAACGTTTCCCCTTCGGTGGGCGCTTGAGACGCCACTCTCCAGAGTGTTCGGTGACACGGTCCTTTTGCCTGAGAGTTTGGCGGGGCTTTGCTCCGTCGGCGGCCCGGACCTTACGGCCCGAACGCTCTCCCATGTCACTTGTCGAACGGTTTAAACATAACTCCTGCGAGGTGGATCGGCAATCCGTCGCAGCGCGCAAAGATGCACCAACCTGGGCTCTCTCAGCCGAGAAGGTAACCAAGTTGCCTCAGGGCAGGCAGAAGGTCGAGCAGCGGCAGGCCCAGGACCGTCGCATGGTCGCCCTCGATCCGGGTGAACAGCTGGATGCCGAGCCCTTCGAGCCGATAGGCCCCCACGCTCGCGCAAACCGCCGACCCCTCGGCGGCCAAGTAGGCGTCGAGAAAGGGTTCGCTCAGCGACCGCATGGTGAGACGCGCTTCCGCGACGGTGTCGAACAGCACGGCGTCGTCGCGGACGAGGCAAACGGCCGAAGACAGCGTGTGGGTCTTGCCTGACAGACGCACAAGATGCGCGCGAGCGGCCTCGCTCGATGTGGGTTTCGCGAACAGATCCTCGCCAAGCGCCAACACCTGATCGGCGCCCAGCACCAGTTGGCCGGGGTGGCTCTTCGCCACAGTCATGGCTTTCGCCCGGGCGAGATGCGCCGCGACGACCGACGGGGCTTCCCGGGCCGCGCGGAGCGGCGCCTCGATCGCGCGTTCGTCGAGATCGGCCGGCCGCACGGTGACGGGGAGCCCCGCTCCTTCGAGAAGGACGCGCCGCGTGGCGCTGCCGGAGGCGAGAACAAGTGGTGCGTCGGCGAGCCAAAAGCGGGACGACATCGGACCGCTCACGCCTGAGTGATAAATTGCATGCGGTGCATCTTATAGAGGTCGATGATGGCAGCCGCCGTTTCCTCGATCGATCGGCGCGTCACGTCGATATAGGGCCACTGGTTCAGCGCGAACAGGCGGCGGGAATGGGCCACCTCCTCGGCCACGGCAGCCTTGTCGACATAGGGCGTATCGTGGTCGGCGTTGAGGGTAAGCAGCCGGTTCTGCCGGATCTGCACGATGCGCTCAGGGGAGGCGATCAACCCGACGATCAATGGCTGCTTCAGCTCGAACACCCGCGGCGGCAGCGGCACCTGCGGCACGAGCGGGATGTTGGCGGTCTTGATGCCCCGGTTGGCGAGGTAGATGCTGGTCGGCGTCTTCGAGGTGCGGCTTACGCCGAGCAGCAGAACGTCGGCCTTCTCGTAGCTTTCACCTTCCTGACCGTCATCATGCAGCATGGTGAAGTTCAGCGCGTCGATCCGTTTGAAATAATCGGCGTTCAGCACGTGCTGCGCGCCGGGACGCGGCGTCGAGGGCGTCCCGAGATAGGCCTGGAACAGGCCGAGGATCGGCTGCAGAACTGAGAGACAGGGCGATCCGATCTCCCGGCAGGCCTGTTCGAGACGCTCGGTCAACTCGGGTTCGACCAATGTGAAGAGCACGATGCCAGGTGCGGCTTCGATCTCGGATATCGCACGCTCCAGCTGCGCCCGGGAGCGCACCAGCGGGTAGACATGCTCGATCGACGAGACCTCCTGGTATTGCGCCGCCACGGCGCGGCTGACCGCGATCAACGTTTCCCCGGTCGAGTCCGAGACAAGATGGAGATGAAAATATTGCCGGCCCACGATTCGTCTCCGGTTTCCGACGCTTACGCCCTGACGCCGATGCTTATCCCACGACTTGGGATCTCGGCTGTGGACAAACGACGCCAGAGCCGAGGGCGTGACGGTTTGTTGCCCAGCCCACGGGTTTATCCCCAGCCGCCGTCAACATGGCTGGCCTCGTCGCCTGAGACCAGCACCAATCCTGTGGGAATCGCGGGAATCGGGGATGATCGACTCAGGGGCGATCCACCGTGCGCCGTATTCCCGCCTGAATCATTGACGGGAATCGTCTTTCTCGCACCCCGTCGTTAAGATTTTAGTTATACCTCTGAACGATTGGTTAAGACGGGATAGTGTGTGATGAACGAAGCGGACCCGATTCCCACCGCCTAAGAGAAGAAACAGAAATGAGTCTTAAAGAATCTTTCTTATTTATTTACGAACGGCACGCCGTTCTCTCCTGATGGTGGACAAGCCCTTCCTCCGCACCATCGACGGCCATCGGATCGACGGACCCCCGCCCGTGTGGCTCATGCGCCAGGCCGGGCGCTATCTTGCGGAATATCGTGAGATTAGGGCGACAGCCCCGAGTTTCCTCGATTTCTGCTACACGCCGCGGCTTGCGATCGAAGCGACCCTGCAGCCGATCCGGCGCTTCGCATTCGATGCCGCGATCTTGTTCAGCGATATCCTGGTCGTGCCCGATGCGCTCGGGCAGACCGTGTCGTTCGAAACCGGTCATGGCCCGAGGCTCGACCCGGTCGCGACCCCGGAAGCCTTCGGGCTGTTGCGCGACAGTCTCGATCTCGACCGCTTGGCCCCGGTGTTCGAGGCCATTGCCGGCATCAAGGCCAAGTTGCCAGCCGAGACAGCGCTGATCGGTTTCTGTGGCGCACCCTGGACGGTGGCGAGCTACATGGTGGCGGGACGCGGAACACCCGATCAGGCGCCGGCGCGTCTTCTCGCTTACCGCGATCCGGACCTGTTCAGCCGTCTGATCGACCGGCTCGTCGAGGCGTCGATCCTTTACCTCGACACCCAATTCGCTGCGGGGGTCGATGCGGTGCAGATCTTCGATTCCTGGGCCGGCGTTCTGCCGCAGCCTGCCTATCTGCGCTGGTGCCAGGCACCGCTAGAGGCGATCGTCCGCGGCTTGCGAAAAACCCGGCCCGAAGCGCGCATCATCGGCTTTCCCCGCGCCTCGGGAGGTCAGATCCTGACGGCCGCATCGAGCGGCGTCTCGGCGATCGGGCTCGATACAGCGGTCGATCCGGCGTGGGCGCACCGCATGCTGCCGGCGGGTCTTCCCGTCCAAGGCAACCTCGATCCGCTGGTGCTGATGGCGGGCGGGGCCGCTCTCGATCAGGCTGTCGACGATATCTGCGACGCCCTCTCCGGACGACCCCATGTGTTCAATCTCGGACACGGCATTCTACCCGAAACGCCGGTGGCGCATGTCGAGCAGATGCTCGGCAGGTTGCGCGGACGGGCGTGAACCGCTACTCGCTTAGCGGTCTGTCGATGCAGCTGGAGCAGCAGCTTGGATTATTACCCGTGGTTGCTGTCCCTGCATGTGCTCGCGATCATCGCCTGGATGGCCGCGATGCTGTATCTGCCCCGCCTGTTCGTCTACCATGCGCAGGTGGGCGCCGGGACGCCGCAAAGCGAAACCTTCAAGGTCATGGAGCGCCGGCTTCTGAAGGCCATCATGAATCCGGCCATGATCGCGGTCTGGATCACCGGCCTATGGTTGGCGATCTCGTCGGGCTACATCAAGACGGCCGGTTGGCTGCACGTCAAACTGCTGCTCGTGATCCTGATGAGCGGCGTTCATGGGTTCTTGTCGGCTTCCACGCGACGGTTCGCCAATGACGCCAACACGCGGTCACCGGGGTTCTACCGGGTTCTCAACGAGGCGCCGACCGTGCTTTTGATCGGCATTGTGATCCTCGCGGTCGTCAAGCCATTTTAATGCCAAGCCGCTAAGGCATGGTGGCGTCTTCCGTTTCGACCTGGACTTGAGGTTTGATTGTCCGGTTTTCCGCCCACCAAAGCACCTCAAGTGGTCCTCACGCCCGCGACCGGCCAGATTCGGATTCTCGATTATCTCTGGCCGGTGATTGGAATCGCGGCGGTTCTTCTGTCCGGCTGGCTTCTCTTTCGCGAAATCCACAACCTGTCCTGGGCAGAGGTCAAGGCTGCGATCGCCGCCATCCCGGCCGTGCGCTGGGGCCTCGCCTTCGCGTGTACGGTGCTGGCCTATGGCGCACTCGCTTGGTACGACCGCATCGCCCTGTTGCATCTCGGCTTCAAGCTGTCCTGGGGCTTCATCTCGGCCGTTTCGTTCACGACTTACGCCTTGTCGCACAACATCGGCATGTCGATGTTCTCGGGTGCGATGGTGCGATATCGCGCCTATTCGACCAAGGGTCTGACCCTGACCGACATCGGCATTCTGGTCGCCTTTTGCTCCTTCACGTTCACGCTTGGCAACGTGCTGCTTGGGGGCATCGTTTGCCTCTTCGAGCCGGGCATTCTGGAGAGGCTCTTCGCAATCCCGCCCATGGTGGTGCGCGAATTGGGGGGCCTGCTGCTCGGCCTCGTGGTGCTTTATGTGATCGGCTCGGCCTTGCACCTGAAGCCGTTCGTCTTCCGAGGCATCAGGCTCATCTATCCGCGGCCGGGAATCGCGGCCCGGCAGCTGATCGCAGGCCCGTTGGAGCTCCTCGGCGCGGCGGGTATCATCTACGTCGCGCTGCCGCCGGAGTTCAATCCCGGTTTTCTGGTCGTGCTCGGCGTGTTCCTGGCCTCGTTCACGGCCGCGATGCTCAGCCATGCACCGGGCGGGCTCGGCGTTCTCGAATTCGTCTTCGTCTCAGGCCTGCCTGATGTCCCACCGGCCGACGTGTTGGCGGCCCTTCTGGTCTTCCGGCTGCTCTACCTCCTCCTGCCGCTGATCCTGGGCATTGTTGCGGTCGTGGCCTTTGAGCGTGGGCGGCTCGCGCGTGTCTTGGACAAGCGCGGCCCCGGGTGAGTCCTGTGATTTATGTCTGTGAAACGTCGGGTTCGTCAGATCGGAAATAGGGCTCCACCGGGCCCGTGACCTTGATGGTCAGAGGATTGCCAGCCCGATCCTTGCCATTGCCAGCCGCGAGGCGGACCCAGGATTCGCTGATGCAATATTCCTCGACGTTGGTTTTCTCGACACCCTTGAAGCGAATGCCGACCCCGCGTTCGAGAACGGCGGCATCGTAGTAGGGACTGTTCGGATTGACCGAAAGTCGGTCAGGCGGAGTCTCGCTCATGCAGGGGACCTCGAGATCGAAAAATGAACCGAACGCTACATAGGCGGACGAACATTCCGTGCCAAGATCACTGCCGCCCGACGATCACGAGCCATAGCCTCCGGTTACTGACGATAATGCTGGATGCGAGTGGTGCGGAGACCCGCAAGGCCATGCTGGTCGATCGACATCTGCCAGCTCAGGAATTCATCCACCGTGAGCGTATAGCGGTTGCATGCCTCTTCGAGAGAGAGAAGTCCGCCCCGCACGGCCGCCACGACTTCAGCTTTACGGCGGATCACCCATCGCTTCGTCGAAGGAGGTGGAAGGTCCGCGATCGTTAGGGGAGAGCCATCAGGGCCGATGACGTACTTGACGCGCGGCCGATGCATTTCAACCATGGTCCAACTCGCATACTCACACGGACTGCTCAGATGAACCCAAGCTAAATGCCGCAACTTAATATCCGACTAAGTCAAAGCTATGCTTTTTCAGCGCTTTTGGGACGCTTTTGATTGAAAGGAACCCTTTAGGGTTATGAACGATTCTTTTCCCTGAAGTCTCCAATTCATCGCTTGTTAGGATTTTGGCCGCAAAGCGGTTCATTTTGAAACAACATCATTGTCATTTCTCGATGGCTATTTACCTGGTATTATAGGCTCTGGCTTTTTCGCGGCTGCGCGGGTAAGCGTTCTCATCGACACAACCTCATACCTCCGACATTTTTGTCCCGCGCCATGCCGTCATCGTTTCCCCTCAACTCGCTCGGGCTCGCCAAGCCGCCGGAGGACACCCGCGTGGTGGTCGCCATGTCGGGTGGGGTCGACAGTTCCGTGGTGGCCGCACTCTTGAAGCGCGACGGCTATGAAGTGATCGGCATCACGCTTCAGCTGTACGATCATGGGGCCGCGACGCATCGCAAGGGGGCTTGCTGCGCCGGGCGTGACATTCATGACGCCCGCGACGCCGCCGCCCGGCTCGGCACTCCGCACTATGTCCTCGACTATGAGGCGCGCTTTCGCGACAAGGTCATTCTTCCCTTCGTGGACAGTTATCTGAGCGGCGAGACCCCGATCCCCTGCGTGTCGTGCAACCAGCACGTCAAGTTCGCCGATCTCTTCGATGCCGCCTGCGATCTCGGAGCCGATGTTCTGGCGACCGGGCATTACGTCACGGCCGACCGTGCGCCCGATGGGCGCTGGAGCCTATTCCGGGCCCTCGATGCCAATCGGGACCAGAGTTACTTTCTTTATGCCACCACCGCGGCCCAATTGGAGCGCCTGCGCTTCCCCTTGGGACAGATGCAGAAGGCCGACGTGCGGGCTCTTGCGCGAGACTTCGGTCTCGCGGTCGCCGACAAGGCTGACAGCCAGGACATTTGCTTCGTGCCGAGCGGCCGCTACACGGACCTGATCCGGAAGCTGCGACCTGAGGCGCTTGAGGCGGGCGATATCGTGCATCTCGACGGCCGCGTGCTCGGGCGCCACGAGGGCATCGCCGATTATACGATCGGTCAACGCAAGGGACTGGGCCTCGCTGACAATCCGCTCAGCGGCAACGAACCGCTCTATGTCGTGGCGATCGAGCCCGAGCGAGCGCGGGTCGTCGTGGGGCCGCGCTCGGCGCTGGCGACACAGTCTGTCGCACTGCGCGGTGTGAATTGGATCGGACCGGCGACGCTCGAAAACCTTCCGCCAGACGGGTTGGACATCGCGGTCCGGCTGCGATCGACACGCCCGCCTGTCTCGGCGCGGTTGAAACTCATCGATGGTGAGCCTGTTGTCGAATTGCTGCAGGCCGAAGAAGGTGTCTCGCCCGGTCAAGCCTGTGTGTTCTATGCCTCTGACGCGCCGCAGGCTCAGGTCTATGGCGGCGGCATCATCACGCGGACCGCACAAGTCCGTCATCAGACGGTAGCGCTCCAGGCTGTGGCCGGATGACCGACGACGCGCGTCTGGCCAAGGCGACGATCAGCGACGCATCCCAGGTGGTCTCCGCCTATGCGCGCTGGGCGCCTGTCTACGATCTCGTCTTCGAATTCGTCATGCGGGCCGGACGGCAGGCAGCCGTCGCGGCTCTGGGGGCCAGGCCGGGACGGGTCCTGGATGTCGGCATCGGCACCGGGTTGGAACTGCCGCTGTTTTCGCCGCAGCAACGGGTGACGGGCATCGACCTCGCCGAACCGATGTTGCGCCGGGCGCAGACCAAGGCGGCGCGCGGGCCCGGCAACGTCGACGGTCTCTGCGTCATGGATGCAGCCCGGCTGGCCTTTCCGGACGCTAGCTTCGACGCCGTGATCGCACCCTATGTGTTGACCGTGGTGCCAGACCCCGACGCGATGCTCGACGAGATCGATCGCGTGGTGAAGCCGGGCGGCGACGTCGTGCTGGTCAATCATTTCGGGGCTTCGCAGGGGCCGATCGCGGCGATCGAGGCCTGGCTCGGCAAGCGCGCGGCTTCGCTCGGCTGGCATCCGCAATTTCCCTTTGCGGTGCTCGGCGACTGGCTCGCCAAGACGCCGGACATGGTTTTGACGGGGCGCCGGACCGTCGGCGTGTTGAATCTCTTTACCGTCGTCACCCTGCGCAAACGGGGTGCCGACCCGCAAGGGTAGTGACCGATGACGAAGCGTGTTGAAAACGGCCGTCCCGACAGCGCCGCACTGGCGGATGTGATCTCCGGGCTGGCGGCGCTTCTCGGCACCCGCCTGCAGACCTCGGAAGCGCTCCGGTTCCAGCACGCCAATATGGCCACGAGCGTCAATCGCGAGCCCCCTGATGCCGTCGCGTTCCCGCAGACGACCGAAGAGGTTGTGGCAATCGTCCGGCTGTGTGCCTCCCATCGGGTGCCCGTGATCCCCTATGGTACCGGGACCTCGTTCGAAGGCCATGTGAACGCGCCTTTCGGCGGCGTCAGCGTGGATTGTTCGCTGATGAACCGGGTGCTCGCGGTCCATGCCGAGGATCTCGACTGCGTGGTGGAGCCCGGCATCACCCGCAAGGCGCTCAACGCGCATCTGCGTGACACCGGCCTGTTCTTTCCGGTCGATCCGGGCGCCGATGCCTCCATCGGCGGCATGGCCTCGACGCGGGCTTCGGGCACCAATGCGGTGCGGTATGGCACTATGAAGGACAATGTGCTGGCCCTGACCGTCGTGACACCGGAAGGCGCGCTCGTCGAGACGGCGCATCGCGCCCGGAAGTCGTCGGCCGGCTACGACCTGACACGCCTGTTCGTGGGTGCCGAAGGCACGCTCGGGATCATTACGTCGGTGACGCTGCGGCTGCAGGGCATTCCTGAGGCGATCTCGGGTGGGGTCTGTCCGTTCCCGAGCGTCGAGGCGGCCTGTCTCGCGACGATCGCCACGATCCAGTCCGGCATTCCCGTGGCCCGGATCGAACTCCTCGATGCGCTGCAGGTGCGCGCCTGCAACCTCCATTCCGGCATCGGTCTGCCCGAGAGCCCCTGCCTGTTCGTCGAGTTCCATGGATCGGATGCCGGTGTCGTCGAGCAATCCGAGCGCTTCGCCGAGCTTGCGGCCGACCTCGGCGGAGGCCCTTTCACCTGGGCGACCGCCGCCGAGGAACGCACCAAACTCTGGCAGACGCGGCATGACGTCTACTGGGCGGGGTTCAAGCTCCGGCCCGGGGCCAAGACGATCCCCACCGACGTCTGTGTGCCGATCTCCCGCCTGGCCGAATGCGTGGTGGCGACCCAGGCCGACATCGCCGAAAGCCGGCTCGTGGGGCCGATCGTCGGCCATGTCGGGGACGGCAACTTCCACGTCGGTCTGCTGGTCGACGAGGACGACCCCGCCGAAATGGTGCGCGTGCACGCCTTCATGGAGCGGCTCGTGCGCCGGGCCTTGTCCATGGAGGGCACCTGCACGGGAGAACACGGCGTCGGCCAGGGCAAGGCCAAGTACCTCCGCGAGGAGTTCCCGGCCGCGACCCTCGATCTGATGGGCCGGATCAAGCAGGCCATCGACCCTCTGAACATCATGAACCCGGGCAAGATCCTGCTTTAGGGCAGCCCGATTTTCAGGTGACGGGCGCAAAGACCCTTAGTCGGTGTCCGTCGGGATCGAGACCGACGAAAGTGGTGCCGAAATCCATCACGGTCGGCGCTTGAGCAATGACGACGCCCTTGGCGGTCCAAGCGGCGTGGGTTGCCTCGACGGATGCCGCATTCGCGACCGTGAAGCCGATTTCGCTCCCTCCGGGTTGGGCCGTCACGATCGGAGAGGCGGTGTGCCGCGACCATATCCCGAGCATCAGACCCTCCGCGAGCCGAAACATCGCGAAGGTGGGAGATTGCTCGATCGGCTGTTCTTCCAACAGAGCCGCGTACCATCGCGTGCTGGCTTCGGGCGATTCGACGAAAAGCAGGATAAAACGGGCGACCGGCATGGTGTCCTCCTTGGTGAACCCTGCGATCCTGTCACGCCGTCGTGTCAGGATCTGTCAGCAGTGATCGCCCCGGGCACTCCGGTGAGCCCCTCCCGATCGCGCCAGAGTTTCAGAAGCATTCGACGTGGTTTCGGGTAGCGAAGCTCCGTCTCGCTCATCGTCCGGATGCGATCGGCGCGGAAATGGCGAAAGTCGTCGCGGAGTTCGCACCAGGCGATCAGCACCCTGACCTGGTCGAAGAACCCGAGCCCGATCGGCCATACCAGGCGCTCGGTCACCGTGCCGGCCTTATCGCAATAGCCAAGACGCAGCTTCGTTTGTGCCCGCATGGCGCGTCGGACTTCGGCAAGGTCGACCATCCCGGGCAGCGCGGCTCGTCCTGGCCCGGCGAGGAGGCCGACATGATCGAGGTCGTGACGCCGATGGTCCGGCAGCGCCGTTCTGATCCGGGCGAGTGCGCTCTCGGCCGCGGCCGACAATTCGGCATCGCCTTGTCGGACGACCCATTGCGCACCGAGACTCAAGACTTCGATCTCGGATTCGGTGAACATCAGCGGTGGAAGCAGGAAGCCGGGGCGCAGCACGAAGCCCAAGCCCGCCGCCCCTTCGATTGCGGCGCCTTGTCCGACGAGGCTTTCGATATCGCGATAGACCGTGCGCAGCGACACATCGAGCTCAGCGGCCAGCTGGGCGCCGCTGACCGGGCCGCGATGACGGCGCAGGAGCTGCAATAAGGCCAGGAGACGCTCGGCCCGAGACATATCCGCACCCTTTCTGACCCGCTTTGGCCGCCTCATCCCGGACAACAGCGGATTTACATTGATTTTCCTTCCCGCTTGCGGCAAGGGAAGGCCGCTCGCGGAGGATGCAGTCCCCGCTTTTTTGTGCTGGGGACTCCCATGAAGGTTCGTAATTCTCTGAAATCTCTGCGCGGTCGCCATCGCGACAACCAGCTGGTTCGCCGCAAGGGCCGCGTCTACATCATCAACAAGACGCAGAAGCGCTACAAGGCCCGTCAGGGCTGATTCGTTTCACGACGAAGGGTTTGGTTGTTACCACTCTGCGGCCTTAAGTTGCAGCGTCGCAGAGTGGCTTTACGAAGGCCCAGGAACGCCCTACCTTGACGTCATGCGTCGAGCGGCTTTTTTAGCGATTCTGGCGATAGGCTCAGGGGTTGCGGCACAGGCCGAGCCCTTCTTGTCGCGTGAAGGGCAAGAGAGTTTTTTCGACCAGTTTGCCATCCAGTCCCCCCCGCTCCATGGTCAGCCGCAGCTTGACGATGGAACGTCGCCAAGATCCAAGCCGGCCGGCAATCCTGGCGTGACCGCGCCTCTTGTAGCGCCGCCCCCGAAAGCCGACGATCAGGCTGGAAAGAGTGTCGCGCCTGTCAGCCAGGCGGATCGTCTGGACGACCTGTTCCAACGCCTGGCTCATGCCGAGGACAGCGAACAAGCGAGCGGGATCGCGCTCCTCATCCAGCATCTCTGGTTGCAGTCGGGCTCGGATACGGCCGACCTCCTGATGGCCCGAGCCGTCGTGGCGCTGGGCAAAAACGACTCGGACCTTGCGACAAAGCTTCTCGACAAGATCGTGGTGATCGATCCCGGTTGGGCGGAGGTCTGGAACAAGCGGGCCACACTCCGCTTCCTGAACGGCGACGATGTCGGCGCGATGGACGACGTCGCTCACGTGTTGGTGTTGGAACCCCGGCATTTCGGCGCGTTGAGCGGCATGAGCTTCATTCTTCAACGCAATGGCATGAAGAAGGAGGCCTTGGCGCTGATGCGCAAAGCCGCCAGCATCTATCCTCACAATACCGAGCTTGAGAAGGTCAAGTCTCAGCTTGAGCTGGAAGTCGAGGGGCGCGACATCTAGAGTTCTGCGATGGTGCCGCGTCGATGCGGAGCGTGGCTGTCATGCGCCGCCTGATGGCATCTCCAGGGAGGATGACGTGACAACCTTGAAGATCCCCGATTTGGCCGGCAAAGTGTTTCTCGTCACCGGGGCGTCGACGGGCATCGGGGCCGGCGTGGCGATAGCGCTTGCGGCTCAAGGTGCGCGCGTGGGAATTCATTTCAACGCCAGTGAGTCGGCGGCCACCGAGGTCGCGGCCGCCATCGCTGATGCGGGCGGCGAAAGCTTTCTGGTCGGTGGCAACATGGCCGACCATGATCAGGCCGTGTCGGTGGTCGATCGCACGGCCGCGCATTTCGGCCGGCTCGACGGGCTGATCAACAATGCCGGAAGTATGCTGGGTCGCGTCCCAACGCTCGACTCCAATGCGGATCACGACCGGGCGGTCGTCGACCTCAACTCCCACTCGGTGATTTGGGCCTCCCGGGCCGCGCATCCCTGGTTGAAGAAGCAGGGTGGGGTCATCATCAATGTCACGTCGATCGCGGCGCGCAATGGCGGCGGCGGTGGCGCCGTGCTCTACGCGGCCGCGAAGGGTTTCGTGAGCACATTCACGCGGGGCTTCGCCAAGGAAGTTGTCGGCGATCGGATTCGGGTGAATGCGGTGTCGCCGGGCGTCATTCTCACCCCGTTCCATGAGCGGTTCAGCACCGAAGCGCAAATGCAGGGCATGGTCTCCGCTGTTCCCATGGGGCGGGCCGGCACGGTCGAGGATTGCGTCGGGACGTTCCTGTTTCTCGCTTCCGACGCTCTCAGCGGCTATGTCACCGGCCAGATCATCGAGGTGAACGGCGGGCAGCTCATGCCCTAACTGCATGGAGTGAGGCCGGGGCGCGTCCCGCCACCAGCCGTTTTCGGCTGTCTTCGGGGTTGACGGCGGCCCCTCCTGTATGGCCGTGCTCGAAAATGAACTTTGCGGCGTTGTGATGGGGGGCCGGGAACAGGCGCCTCGAGCCGAGAAGGATGGGAGGCACAGCGATGCTGAAATTCGGGTTGATCGGGGCCGGACGTATCGGCCGTATTCATGGCGCCAACGTTCACGCCAGACCGGGGGCCGAACTCGTCGCCGTGGCGGACTTCGATCTGAAGGCCGCCCAGGCTTTCGCGGCGGAGACCGGTGCGGAGGCAATGAGCTCCGAAGCGATCCTGAATTCCTCGGACATCGACGCCATCCTGATCTGCTCCCCCACGGACACCCATGCCCATCTGATCGAGACGGCCGCGCGGGCCGGCAAGGCGGTGTTCTGCGAGAAACCGGTCGACCTCTCCTCGGACCGCGTCAAGACAACCCTCCAGGTGGTGGAGGCTGCGGGCGTGCCGTTGATGATCGGCTTCAACCGCCGCTTCGACCCGAGTTTTGCTGACCTCCACAAGCGTCTGCGCGCCGGTGCCGTCGGCGAAGTGGAGATCGTCACCATCCTGTCGCGCGATCCCGCCCCGCCGCCCGTTGCCTACATCGAGCGCTCGGGGGGTCTGTTCCGCGACATGATGATTCACGATTTCGACATGGCGCGCTTCCTACTCGGCGAGGAGCCGGTCGACGTGCAGGCGTTCGGCTCGAGCCTCGTTGACCCTGCCATCGGCAAGGCCGGCGACGTCGATACAGCTGTGGTGCAGATGCGCACCGCCTCTGGCAAACTCTGCCAGATTTCCAATTCGCGCCGCGCCACCTACGGCTACGATCAGCGCATCGAGGTGCACGGGTCTAAGGGCATGCTGCGGGCCGGCAATATGCACAAGACCACGGTCGAGCTCGCGACGGGGGCCGGACTGACGATCGACCCCGTGCAGGACTTTTTTCTGCAGCGTTATGCCGAAGCCTACAGGCTGGAACTCGGCGCCTTCGTGGATGCGCTGAGCGGCGGCGCCAAGCCCTCGCCCTCGGGCATCGATGGTCTGCGGGCGCAACGACTCGCCGATGCAGCGACGGAATCGGCCAAGAGCGGCAAGCCGGTGCAGATTTCACTCGACTGAGCCACGCGGCGGCAACTGGTTCCGACCCAAAGGGACGCCGCATTCCCGTTTTCCTGCAACTGCACGACGTCAGAACCGTTGGGTAGTGCGGGACGGTGGAGGAATGGCGGATGAAATCCCTGATTGCGCTTTTGTCTCTCGCAATGCTGTGCGATGTGGGCGCGTCCAGTCCGGCCGCCGCACAGTTCTTCTACGATCCGCACGGGCCTCCGCTGGTGTATTACACTGAGCGGCAAGCGTGGCCGCAGCCCGTCATCCGGCTGCCGGATGGCCGACGCGTCGCAGTCCCGGCATGGTCGGCGCAAGGTGAGCAACACCGCGATGAGCCTCCGGTGCCCGCGTCACAATATAGCCTCAACTGAGCGCCGTCGTCAGCGGGTTGTGATCTCGCCGATCGACCAGGGCAGGTCTTCGCCGCCCCGAAACACCACGATCTCCTCGTCGTCGACCGCCACCGAGGCGAAACACCGGGAGGGGCGCTTGATCAGCGTAAGCTGGCCCTCGTTGGGCGCGACCCCGTAGAAGCGTGCGCCGTTGAGCGACGCGAAAGCCTCGAACCGGTCGAGCGCGCCTTCCTCGTCGAACACTTGCACATAGCTCTGCAGCGCGGTGGCGCCGACAAAGATGCCAGCGCAGCCGCAGGCCGCTTCCTTGGCGCTCGCCACATGGGGGGCCGTGTCGGTGCCGATGAAGAAACATCCGTCCCCCGAAGTCACGGCCTTGCGCAGCGCCAGCCGATGTCGCTCGCGCTTGGCGACCGGTAGGCAATAGAGATGCGGCCGCAGACCGCCCTGAAACAGGGAGGTTCGGTTGATCATCAGGTGATGCGGCGTCACCGTGCCGCCGACACGCGGGGCATGCGCCCGGACGATGTCGATCGTCTCCGCCGTGGTCACGTGTTCGACGACCACCTTGAGGCCCTGGTGGCGCGCGAGCAGAGGCAGCAGCGTCTCCTCCATGAAGACCGCCTCACGGTCGAAAATGTCGACCGCCGGATCGGTTGCCTCCCCGTGGATCAGCACCGGCATGCCGATCGCCTCCATCCGGGCCAGGACGGGCGCCAAGCCGGGGATGTCGGTCACCCCATGATGCGCGTTGGTGGTGGCCCCGGCGGGATAGAGCTTTGCCGCCGCCCAGACCTCGTCCCGAAAGCCGCGCTCGATTTCGTCGGGCGTGGTCCTGTCGGTGAGATAGCAGGTCATCAGCGGCCGGAAATCGGAATCGCCCGGCCGTACGGCAAGAATCCGTTCGCGGTAGGCGGCCGCAGCCGCCACGCTGGTGATCGGCGGTACCAGGTTCGGCATGATGATGCCCCGGGCGAATTGTGCCGCCGTATAGGGGAGCACCGCTTTCAGCATGGCGCCGTCGCGCAGGTGGACATGCCAGTCGTCCGGACGCCGGATCGTGACGGACAGCGGCCGCCCGGCGGTGGGAGCCGAGGGGAAGAGGTCTGCGACACTCATCGGCCGGAACCCCCGACATGAGCTCGCAAGCTCCTCAGGCCACGCGAATGATCTTTCAAGCGCATGATACGTACCGTGCCTGGGGTCCGCCGCCCAGGCTGTAAGCGGTCTTCAAAGATCTGCATGGCCAGCCGTCAGATTGTGTCTTCCAGACTGGCTGAAACCGATCGGAGGTCGGGTCAAGCCTAAAAGTGGAGGCTGCAGTCAGCCTCTCCGAGATTTGCTACATTGTCGCTCGACCCAGGCTCTAGAATTCCGTCCAGCCCTCTTCCGGTGCAACGTCGGATTTCAGCGCCGCTCCACCTCGGCCAAGGGTTTTCAACGCTGGAGAGGTTGCACTCGTGGGGACCGCTTGCCGTTCCCTTGCGTCGAAGCGCACGCTGCCATCGACCTTGAAGCCGCCGATCAACTTCGCCAGTTCCCCGGTTTCCTCCGCAAGGCCACGGCTTGCGGCCGTGGTTTCTTCAACCATCGCGGCATTCTGCTGCGTGACCTGGTCCATCTGGGCGATGGCCACGTTCACTTGCTGCAGAGCAGTCGACTGTTCCTGCGAGCGGGCCGCGATCTCTCCCACGACCGCGTTCAAGCCACCGATCTGACCGGCGATGCGGCCAAGGAATTGTCCCGTCTCCCCCACAAGTTCAACCCCGCGACCAACGTGCGTTTCGGATGTCGTCACGAGCGCCTTGATCTCTTTCGCGGCTTCGGCCGAGCGCTGCGCCAACCCTCGCACTTCGGATGCGACGACCGCAAAGCCCCGTCCCGCATCGCCGGCCCGTGCCGCTTCAACGCCGGCGTTCAAGGCAAGCAGATTGGTCTGAAAGGCGATCTCGTCCACCACACCGATGATCTGGCCGATCTGCCGGGATGAGGTTTCGATACCCGCCATGGCTTCAACCGCATGCCGGACCACGACGCCGGATGCTTCCACATCGGCCGTCGCGTTGCCCACGACCTCTCGAACATGAAGCACGCTGCCCGCTGTCTTGCCGATCATGGTCGTGATCTGCTCAAGCGCGGCAGCCGTCTGCTCGAGGCTCGCGGCCTGTTGTTCGGTGCGGCGTGACAGATCCTGCGTCGCGGTCGAAATTTCCCCGGATCCCGAGCGGATCGCGTCCGTATTGGTCGACACCACCCTCATGGTTTGCTGCAATTTTGCGAGGGCGTCGTTGAAGTCATGGCGAAGTTTCTCGTATCCGGTCCTGAACGGAGTTTCGAGACGGAACACGAGATCGCCCTGGGACAGACGTTCCAGGCCGCTGGCCACCGCTGTCATCACGACGGCCTGATCCTGCGCCGATCGCGTCTGCAATGCCTCGTTGGCGTCGCGCTCGCGGTCGGCCGACTGACGTGCCTCGGCGGCAGCGGCCTCAAAGCGACCTTTTTCAAGCGCCGCCTGCTTGAAGCTTTCGAGGGCACCTGCGATCTGCCCGATCTCGTCCCCACGTCCAACCAGCGGAACCACGACCGAGTTGTCACCGGCCGCGAGCCTGCTCATCAGGGCTGTCATGGCGGAGACTGGCGCCGCGATGGTTCGACGGAGCCAGAACCAGGCCACCAGCGTCATGGTCAGCGAAACGAGGGCGCCCCCTGCCAAAATGATACGAAGCAGCGCATTGGCCTGAGCTTCGTCGGCCTCGGCTTCCTCCGACCATCGTTTGATCTCGGTGCGGGCCGCATCGGCCGCCCTGCGGAACTCCGTAAAAAGAACCGAAGCGCGTTCCGACACGGCAATTGCCGCCGCTTCACTCATCTTGGAAGGATCGCCCCCGAGCGACACGACTTTATTTCCGATCTCCTCCTGCCAGCCGTTGACGGAAGCCGCCACCGCAGCAACGGTCGCGAGGACGCTTGGTTTGCCCCTAGCGTCTGTCCCGGCATGCGCGACGGCAGCCTCGATGAACTTGCCCGCATCCTGGTATTTCGTGACATAGCGTGGAAGCTTGTAAAGGATCAGGCCTCGGATCGAGGCATTCTGATCGTAAAGCCCTCCCAACACTTGATCGATATCATCGACCACGATCTTAGACGTCACATCCAGATGCGCTGCTTCTGTAAAATTCGATTGGCATAGGTAAATTGAAATACACATTGAAAGGACGGTCGCTAAGACGCCGCTGAACCCCAGCATCATCTTTTTGGACACGCCAAGATCCCGCAATACCATGCCATTGCCTTCGATTTGACTCATGGCATCAGGACATCGACAGTTTAAAATGTCGTGCATGCAGCGCGACGTGCACGCGCGTGGAAGCTGCGTAACCGTCGCCAAGGGGCGAGACTGCTTTTTCGAGCTCGGCCGGTCAGTCCGCCGGGCCGAACCCTCCGCCCGTCGGCGTGCGGATCGTCACGGCTTCGCCGGCTTCGAGAACGGTGTGGTCGGCGCCTTTGAGGTCATCCTGGCTGCCGTTGTTGCGACGCACGAAGGCCGCGCCGCATGCGCCTGGCGCGCCACCCGCGAGGCCGTGCGGCGGCAGCATGCGGTGCGAGGACAGGATGCTGCATTCCATGCGCTCCAGAAAGCGCAGGCGCCGCTCCGTTCCCCCGCCCGAGGACCAACGTCCGCGCCCGCCCGACCCGGATCGGATATGGAAGTCCTCCAGCAGCACGGGGAAGCGCATTTCCAGCACCTCCGGGTCGGTGAGCCGGGAATTTGTCATGTGGACATGGACGGCGTCGGTGCCGTCGAAGCCTGTTCCGTCGTTGCGGATGCCGGCGGGCGCGCCGGAACAGATCGTCTCGTAATATTGCGTGCTCGCATTGCCGAAGGTCAGATTGTTCATCGAGCCCTGCGAGGCGGCCACGACCCCAAGGGCGCCGAAGAGCGCGTTGGTGACATGTTGGCTCGTCTCCACATTGCCGGCCACGACCGCGCGGGGGTATTGCGGCGCCAGCATCGAGCCTTCGGGAATCACGATGTCGATTGGCTCCAGGCAGCCGGCATTCATCGGGATGTTCTGCTCGACCATGACCCGGAAGGTGTAGAGGACGGCGGCGCGCGTCACCGGCGCGGGGGCGTTGAAATTGTTGGGCTGAGCGGGGCTCGTGCCGGTGAAATCCACCTTGGCGCGCCGGTTGGCCTTGTCGACTGTGATCCGGACCTTGATGACCGCGCCCTGGTCGGTCGGGTATTCGAAGGCGGAATTGGTCAGCCGGTCGATGACTTGCCGGACCGACTCGGCCGCATTGTCCCGCACATGCCGCATATAGGCCTGCACGGTCGCGAGTCCGAATTGCGCCACCATGGCCCGGATCTCGGCGACGCCCTTCTCGTTCGCGGCGATCTGCGCCTTGAGGTCGGCGATGTTCTGGACCGGGTTGCGGCACGGATAGGGATGATCGGTCAGCACGCGACGGATTTCGGCCTCGCGGAAGCGGCCACGGTCCACCAGCTTGAAATTGTCGATCAGCACGCCCTCCTCGTCGACCGTGGTCGCGAGCGGGCTCATGGAGCCGGGCGAGGTGCCGCCGACGTCGGCATGATGGCCCCGGCTCGCCACCCAGAAGAGGATTTCGGTGCCGGCCGCGTCGAAGATCGGCGTCACCACCGTGATGTCGGGCAGGTGGGTGCCGCCATTGTAGGGCGCGTTGAGGGCATAGACGTCGCCCGGCGCGATCTCCGGGTTGGAGCGACGCACCGTGTCGACCGAGCGGTCCATCGAGCCGAGATGCACCGGCATGTGGGGCGCATTGGCGCAAAGTTGCCCGTCGGCATCGAACAGCGCGCAGGAAAAGTCGAGCCGCTCCTTGATGTTGACCGAATAGGCCGTGTTGCGCAGCGTCAGGCCCATCTGCTCGGCGATCGACATGAACAGGTTGTTGAACACTTCGAGCATCACGGGATCGGCGTCGGTACCGACCGCACGGTTGCGCGTGAGCTTGTCGCGCCGCCGCAGCAGGAGATGGTTCTTGGCGCTGACTTCGGCTGCCCAGCCGGGCTCCACCACCACGGTCTGATGCGGTTCGATGATCAGCGCCGGCCCCACGACAGCTTGACCGGCCCCAAGATCGGCGCGTGCGTAGACGGAGGCCTCGTGCCAGGCGCCGGCGCAGAACATCGGCGACCTGCGGATCGGCTCCGGTGTCCTGTCGCGCATCACCTCGTCGGGCTCCTCGATCGCCGCGGCCCCACCCTGCGCCTCGACCTCGACGGCCTCGACCACGAGCGGCTTGGCGGTATCGATGAAGCCGAAGCGGGCCCGGTGTTCCGCCTCGAAAGCCGCCTGCATAGCATCCGGCGCGCCGAACGGCACTGGAAGAGCAGTGTCGGTCCCGTCGTAGCGCACATGGGCGCGTGACACGGTGACGACATCCGCGGCTGCCAAGCCCTGGCCGGCGAGTTCCGCCTGGGCTTCCCGAGCGAGATCCTGCATGGTGGACTCCAACGCATCCCGCGAACCCGCGCCAAGCGGCAGCACGACGGCCCGCGTGCGATTGGCCCGGATGTCCGCGAGCCCCATGCCGTAGGCCGAGAGCACGCCGGACAGCGGATGGATGTGGACCGTTTCCATGCCGAGCCGGTCGGCGATCAGGCAGGCATGCTGGCCGCCCGCGCCTCCGAAGCAGGACAGCGCATAGCGCGTCACGTCATAGCCGCGCGCGACCGAGATCTTCTTGACCGCATTGGCCATATTGTCGACCGCGACATCCAGGAAGCCGTGCGCGACCTCCCCCGGCGTCTTGCCAAGGCTCGCGGCGAGTGCCGCAAACTTTTCATGGACGATGTCGATGTCGAGCCGCTGGTCCTGCCCTGGTCCGAAAATCGCCGGGAAATGATCGGGCAGAAGCTTACCGGTCATGATGTTGGCGTCTGTGACGGTCAGCGGGCCGCCCTTCCGATAGGCGGCCGGCCCCGGGTCGGCCCCGGCCGAGTCCGGGCCGACCCGGAAGCGGCCCGCCTCATGAAACAGGATCGAGCCGCCCCCGGCCGCGACCGTGTGGATGTGCATCATCGGCGCGCGCATGCGCACGCCGGCCACCTCGGTTTCAAAAGCCCGTTCGAGCTCCCCCTTGAAATGGGACACGTCGGTCGAGGTGCCGCCCATATCGAAGCCGATCACCCGGTCGAGGCCCGCCATGCGGGCCGTCTCGACGGCGCCGACGACGCCGCCCGCCGGGCCGGACAGGATCGCGTCCTTGCCTTGGAACAGATGCGCTGCCGTGAGGCCGCCGGAGGACATCATGAACATGAGACGCGGCCGCCGCGCGCCGGATGCTTCATCGGGCGTGGCTCCAAGCGCCGCCGCGACCCGATCGACGTAGCGGCGCAGGATCGGCGTGAGATAGGCGTCGACCACCGTGGTATCGCCGCGTCCCACCAGCTTGACGAGCGGCGAGACCTCGTGGCTGACGGACACCTGTTCGAACCCCGCCGCGCGCGCCAGGCGCCCAACGGCCGCTTCATGGGCCGGATATTTCCAGGCATGGAGAAAAACCACCGCCAGCGAACGAAAGCCGTCCGCCCGGAGAGTCTCGAGGGTCCGGCCCATGGCTGCCTCGTCGGGTGCCAGCTCGACCGTGCCGTCGGCCCGCACGCGCTCGGCGACTTCCTCGACGCGGGCATAGAGCAGTTCGGGAAGCACGATATGCTTGGCAAAGATGTCGGGCCGGTCCTGGTAACCGATCCGCAAGGCGTCCCGGAAGCCACGGGTGATGAGGAGTGCCGTGCGTTCTCCCTTGCGCTCCAGAAGCGCATTGGTGGCCACCGTCGTGCCCATCTTCACGGTGCCGATCCGCTCCGACGGGATCGCGGCGCCCGGTGCGACATCGAGCAGACGGCGGATCGCCTCGATCGCCGCATCCTCATAGGCGCCGGCATTTTCCGACAGAAGTTTCAGGCTGCGAAGGCCACCCGCAGGATCACGCGCCACCACATCGGTGAACGTGCCGCCGCGATCGATCCAGAAATCCCACCGTCCGGCGTCGTTCATCGCGACCGTTGCTCCGTCAGATTCAACAGCCTTGTGGCACGGAGCGATCCTCGTGCAAACATCCTGGACGGCACGAGCCTCGGGCTGGTTCCGGGCGAAGCGGTCTGGCACGAACGACATCGTTGCCACCACGCCGCCGTCGCGGTGGAATGAGCCGCATTCATGTTGGAGAATCTGGAGAACCGGTATTCAATGCCCAACTCGGCGTGAACGTCGCCGGACAACGCACCAAAGAGTGCGGGTCACCAGGAGGAAGAGAGACGATGATCAGCATTCACGAAGGCCGCCTCAAGGGATCGCGGATAGCGCGTTCTGCACGAGAGCTCTTGCCTTCTGGCATTTAGCCGAGATGGCGAACCGCCAATCTCGGTAGGTCTCGTTCGGACTGATCCAACGCCGTTCACTTCCGCACCGGCCGCAAGACGCGCGCCGCGCCTTCCCTTCATAACTCTGCACCCCCGTCGAGGCAGCTTCAATGCTGGACAAAAACCCGTCTCCGCCGCGTGGCGAGAGCTCACGAATGCTCCGCGATCCCAACTTCAAAGCGCTTGTGCAGGAACGCTCCCGCTTTGCTTGGACGATGTCGATCGTCATGGTCGTCGTCTATCTGGCTTTCATCCTGCTGGTCGCCTTCGCACATGATCTGATGGCCACCACGATCGGCGGCGGGCCTCTCTCGTTGGGGATCGTTCTCGGCCTTGCCGTCATCGTCTTCGCGTTTCTGCTGACCGGAATCTACGTCGTCCGTGCCAACGGACGCTACGACGATCTCACCCGTAAGCTGACGGGGACCAAGCTGTGACCAGAGCCTTCAAGACCTTCGTGGCGGCCGCCATCCCGGTACTGGCCGCCACCTCGGCCGTAGCGGCCGGCCTCGACAGCGGACCCGTGCAGCAGCAGCCCCTCAATTTCGCGGCCATTGCGATCTTCGTGGGCTTCGTCCTGCTGACGCTCGGCATCACTTATTGGGCCGCCCGGACGACGCACTCGGCGCGCGACTTCTACGCCGCCGGCGGCGGCATCACGCCGTTGCAGAACGCGCTCGCGATCGCGGGCGATTTCATGTCGGCCGCGTCATTTCTCGGGATTTCCGGCTTGGTCTTCAGCTCGGGTTTCGACGGGTTGATCTACTCGATCGGCTTTCTGGTCGGCTGGCCGATCGTCTTGTTCCTCATCGCCGAGCGCTTGCGCAATCTCGGCCGTTATACGTTTGCGGATGTCGCCTCGTTCCGACTCGCGCCGGGACCGATCCGCTCTCTCTCGGCGGTCGGCACGCTCGTGGTCGTGGCCTTCTATCTGATCGCCCAGATGGTGGGGGCCGGACAGCTCATCCAACTTCTCTTCGGCCTCGACTACCTCCATGCCGTGGTGATCGTCGGCGTCCTGATGATCGTCTACGTGGCCTTTGGTGGCATGAAGGCGACTACCTGGGTGCAGCTCATCAAAGCCTGCCTGCTGCTCGTCGGCGCGACGTTGCTGGCCCTATCGGTCCTCTGGCACTACGGCTTCAGCCCCAATGCCATGTTCGCGGACGCCATCGCGGTCCATCCGAAAGGCGCGGCCATCATGGCGCCCGGCGGCTTCGTGAAGGATCAGGTCTCGACCGTCTCTCTCGGCCTGGCGCTCATGTTCGGCACCGCTGGCCTGCCGCATATCCTGATGCGCTTCTTTACGGTCCGGGACGCCAAGGCGGCGCGCAAGTCGGTGTTCTACGCGACTGGCTTCATCGCCTATTTCTATCTCCTGACCTTCGTGATCGGCTTCGGGGCGATCACCTATCTCATGCCGAATGCGAATTTCTTCAAGCTCGGCGCCGATGGACACTATGACAAGATCAAGGACCTGATCGGCGGCGCCAACATGCCGGCGATCCACCTGTCCAACGCGGTTGGCGGGTCGCTCTTCCTCGGCTTCATCTCGGCCGTGGCCTTCGCGACCATTCTGGCCGTTGTGGCAGGCCTGACCCTGTCGGGCGCGTCCGCGATCAGCCACGACCTCTATGCAAGCGTCATCGCCCGAGGGCGCACGACGGAAGGACGCGAGGTGCGGATCTCCAAGATCGCCGCGGTTGTGATCGGTTTCGTGGCCATCTACCTCGGCTATGTGTTCCAGAAACAGAACGTCGCCTTCATGGTGGGTCTCGCCTTCGCGGTCGCGGCGAGCTGTAACTTCCCCGTCCTGTTGATGTCGATCATGTGGCGGGGCACCACGACGGTGGGGGCCTTCGTGGGCGGAGTCGTGGGGCTCGTCAGTGCGGTCGGCATGGTCGTGCTGAGCAAGGCCGTCTGGGTGACGACCTTCGGGCACCCGGCCGCGATCTTCCCCTACGACAATCCGGCGCTGTTCTCCATGCCGCTGGCGTTCCTGTGCATCTGGGTCTTCTCAAAGCTCGACACCAGCCGACGCGGGGATGCGGAACGTGCCGCTTTCGACGCCCAATTCGTCCGCTCGGAAACCGGCATCGGCGCGAGCGTGATGGGCGCGCACTGACGAGAGTCGGCTGCGGACGGCCCGCAGCCGACGATCAATTTGGTGGATCGAAATCCGCCGGATTGAAAGCCCGATGCGTGCCGCAAAACTCGCATGTCACGCCGATCTTGCCGTCCGGGCCGATCATGTCATGCCGTTCGGCCGGCGTGAAACTCCGCAGCATGGTCTCGATCCGCTCCTGCGAACACCGACAGGCGTCCCGCAGGTTCTGCGGCTCGAAGACGTTGACGCCGCGCTCGTGGAAGAGGCGGTAGAGCAGACGTTCGCTCGACAGGGTGGGATCGACGAGTTCGTGATCCTCGACGGTCGCCGCCAAGGCCTTGGCTTCCGACCAAGCATCATCTTCGTCGACGGGCTGCGCCTGCATTCCCTCGGGTGCGTCGCCGGGATCGAGGTCGGCCTGCCGCTTGCGGTCCTCCGACTCCGGCAGGAACTGCAGCATCAATCCGCCAGCCCGCCATTCGGTGCCGGACCCTGTCACGTTCTGGGCGACCGCCAAGCGAACGAAGGTGGGGATCTGTTCGGATTGCCGGAAATACTGGTCCGCCGCGGCTTCCAACCCCTGCCCGTCGAGCGGCACCACGCCCTGGTAGCGCGACATGTCCGGACCCTGGTCGATCGTCAGCGCCAGATGGCCGTGGCCGAGCAGTTCGGCGGCCGTCATGCGATGGTCGGACGCGAGTTTGTCCGCGTCGTACCGCGCGAAGGCGCGAAGTCGGTCGGGCGCGTCGAAATCGACGACCAGCATGTCCACCGGACCGTCCGTGCGCGTCTGCAGTTGAAATCGTCCGTCCGTCTTCAACGACGATCCGAGAAGCGCGCATAGAACCACGGCCTCCCCGACGAGCCGGCTGACCGGATCGGGATAGGCGTGCTTGGTCAGAATATGGTCGACGGCGGCGCCGAGCCGGGTGACACGACCACGCACGTCGAGGGGGGCGATCGCGAAGGGAAGAATGAGGTCGTCACGGCCGAGATCGGAAACCGCACGCGACCCCGACGACATCGACGTCATTCAGGCAGCGCTCCAAAGCACCAGGCCAGAACCCCCTTTTGCGCATGCAAACGGTTCTCGGCCTCATCAAAAACCACGGATTGCGGCCCGTCGATGACGTCATCCGTCACCTCTTCACCGCGGTGAGCCGGCAGGCAATGCATAAAGATCGCATCCTTGCCCGCCGCTCCCAACAAATGCGCATTCACCTGATAGGGCGCAAGGAGGTTATGACGTTGCTCGCCGTCCTCGTCGCCCATCGAAACCCAGCAGTCAGAGATGACAGCGTCGGCGCCGTTGACCGCTTCATACGGATCGGTGGTCAGGTTGAGCTTGGTGCCGTGCTGCTTGGCCCAGCCGATCAGCGCGGGGTCGGGCGCGAGTTCCGGCGGATTGGCGACGTTGATGGTGAAATCGAAGCGCTGCGCGGCATGGATCCAACTTGCCAGCACATTGTTCGAGTCGCCGCTCCACGCGACCGTGCGGCCCTGGATCGGTCCCCGATGTTCTTCGAAGGTCAGGACGTCGGCCATGACCTGGCAGGGATGCGACGCCTTGGTCAATCCGTTGATCACCGGCACCGTGGCGTGGGCAGCCAGTTCTTCCAGATCGTCCTGGTTCAAGATCCGGATCATGATGGCATCGACGTAGCGCGACAGGACGCGCGCCGTGTCGGCGATGGTCTCGCCGCGGCCGAGCTGCATTTCGGCGCCTGTCAGCATCAGCGTCTCGCCGCCGAGCTCGCGCATGCCGACATCGAACGAAACGCGCGTCCGGGTCGAGGGTTGATCGAACACCATGGCCAGCATCTTGCCGTTCAAGGGCCGGTGCTGGCCGTTCAGTCGCTGCTCGGCCCTGTGCCGCTTCATCGCCGCCGCACCATCCATGATACGGCGGAGATCCGCGGCGTCGATCGCGCTGAGGTTAAGGAAATGCCGAGGCTTGGGAAGGGCCCCGTTGGCGCCTGTCATGCGGCCCCCCGTCTGGATTCGGCGGTCGCGGCCTCGATATCGACACAGGCCGCCTCCAGCCGACGGCAGCAGTCCGCGACCTCCGCCTCGGTCACCACCAAGGGGGGCAGGAGCCGCACCACATTGTCGCCGGCCGCGATCACCAGGAGATGATGGCGGCGCGCGGCCGCCACAAATTCGGTGTTGGGGGTGGTCAGGCGAAGCCCGAGCATCAGCCCCTCGCCACGTATTTCCGCAATAATCCCCGGATGCGCGTCCTTGAGCGCGGCGAGGCGCTGCTTGATCGACAGGCCTAGAAGCTTGACACGCGGCAGGAACTCCGGATCGAGCAGCACGTCGAGCACGGCATTGCCGACGCTCATGGCGAGTGGGTTGCCGCCGAAGGTCGTGCCGTGGCTCCCGAGCGTCATACCGGACGCGGCCTCGTGGGTGGCGAGGCAAGCCCCCATGGGAAAGCCGCCGCCGATCCCCTTCGCGACCGACATGATATCAGGGCTGATGCCACTCGGCTCGTAAGCGAAGAGATAACCGGTGCGTCCGACACCGCTTTGCACCTCGTCCATGACGAGCATCAGGCCGTGCTTGTCACACAAGGCCCGGTAGGCCCGCAGCAGCTCGCTCTGCATCACCCGGATGCCGCCTTCACCTTGGATCGGTTCGAGCATGATGGCAGCGGTCTCTGGCCCGATGGCCGTCTCGGTCGCTGCGAGATCGCCGAACGGCACCTGATCGAACCCGTCGACCTTCGGTCCGAACCCGTCGATGTATTTCTGCTGTCCGCCGGCCGCGATCGTGGCAAGCGTCCGGCCGTGGAAGGCGCCTTCGATCGTGATGACCCGGAACCGCTCGGAATGGCCTTTGGCAGCATGATACTTCCGAGCCATCTTGATGGCCGCCTCGTTGGCTTCGGCGCCCGAATTTGTGAAGAAGACCACATCGGCGAACGAGGCATCCGTCAGGCGCTTGGCGAGACGCTCTCCCTCAGGAATGCGATGCAGGTTCGAACTGTGCCAGAGCTTGCCGGCCTGCTCGGTAAGTGCGGCCACGAGATGCGGGTGCGAATAGCCAAGCGAGGCCACGGCGATGCCGGCGCCAAAATCCAAATAGCGCTCCCCCTCGCGGGTCGTGAGCCATGCGCCATCGCCACGCTCGAAGCTGAGCTCGCTCCGGGCAAATACGGGAAGCAACGAAGAAGTCATCGGCTTAACCTTGCGTCGACATGGCCTTAGGGTTTGCGGCCGCCCTTTGAAAACGACAGTTCCGGCCATTGCGTTGCAAGACCGAGAGATGCCGTATCCGGTCCGGGGTCGCCCGCGCGAAGCAGGCTTGGATGATAGAGGCGCAAAACCAAAGTTGCCGCCCCAATGGGACGGCAACGGCTCTTTGATAAAGCGTTTTGCTTGGCCGCGTCAATTTTTGTTTACTGGACGATGCTAATTCGACGTGAGTCTTTCCCGTCACACTTGGAAGCCATTTGGGGAAAACTTGGGTCCGGTCCGGCCGACTCTTGCGCGTGAATCCGCCGGACGTATAGACTCGAAACCGATCGGAAGCCGAGTGGCGGCCTCGTCCTTCTCGATGCGTGCGTAGCCTGCCGCCAGTTCGGCGGAGAGGTATTTTCCCTTTTTTACCAATATCTTGGAATGAACAGGAGAGGCCATGTCCTGGACTGACGAACGCGTTGAACAACTCAGTAAGCTCTGGCTCGAAGGCCGGAGCGCCAGCCAGATCGCGGCGGAGCTTGGGCTTGGCGTGACGCGGAACGCGGTGATCGGCAAGGTCCATCGGCTAGGGCTCGCCGGGCGCGCCAAAGTGGTTGCGCCTCAGGCTCAAGGACGCACGAAGGCCAAGGCGCAGGTCACTGCCGCGCCGGAGGTCGAGGAGGTCGAAGCCACTGTTGTGCCATTGCGCAATGTCCCGACCCCGATCCAGGATGCAGTGGGCGAGCTTGCGATCCCGCCGTCTGAGCGGGTCACGATCATGGAGCTTCGGGAAACGAGCTGCCGGTGGCCGATGGGCGATCCGAGCCATGCCGAATTCCGCTTCTGTGGCGCCAAGACGGCCATCGGCAGTGGGCCTTACTGCGCGACCCATGCGCGGCTTGCATTCCAGCCGACGCAAGACCGCCGGCGGGATCGCGTCGAACGGTATGCGCGGATCGCCTGATCGGCGTAGTTTCGTCGCGGCTCGCGAGGGCATGCCGTGATTGCCATCACGCATTTCATCGGCATCGATGAGCGGGAAATCAGCGAGAATTTCGTCCGGGCTTCGGGTCCGGGCGGGCAGCACGTCAATACGACCGCGAGCGCCGTCCAGTTGCGCTTCGACGCTCTTGGATCGTGCAACCTCCCGCAGGATCTCAAGGATCGCCTGCGGCGGCTGGCCGGACAGCGCATGACGGCCGAGGGTGTCATCATCATCACGGCGGAGTCTTTCCGGTCCCAGGCGCGCAATCGTCAGGATGCCTTGGAACGGCTCGTGGCCCTGCTTCGCGACGCATCGGTGCGTCCCGTCGTGCGCCGGCCAACCCGGCCGACCCTTGCCTCAAAGAAGAGGCGGCTCGAAGCAAAAGGTCGAAGAGCCAGCACGAAGGCCCAGCGGCGCGATCCCACGGATTGACCGACTGTGAGAATGGAGCCCGCTGTGGCCAAAGTCTCACAGTGTACCTGTTGAGGACGCATTAAGGTACGTTCGTGCCTTCCCGGCGAAGGCGTCACGCTGTCCGCGCGGCCCCGCATGTCCCAAGTGCCCCGAAAGCCTGCCGAAGACCCGGCTATCGACGCCGGCGATTTTCTGGTGCGCGTCGGTTTGACCATCCTGGCCATCCTGGTTCCGGTCAGCGTCGTGTTGTCGCGGCGCGCGCTCTTCACGCTCGTGCCGGTGGGCAGCAGCCTTGTGTTGATCGGGGGATTGTTGCTGCCGCATGTTCATTTGCGGCAGAGGCTCTCAGCCATGTGCCGTACGGTTCCGGGCCTCAGCGGGCTGGCACTGCTGGCGTGGTGCGCCCTTTCGCTGGCCTGGACCCCCTTTCCGGCCGACGCCGCGGCGCGGCTTTGGAAAACGGGTGGCACTTTGGGGCTCGTGGCCCTTACGGTCGCGTTGCTGCCCGAGCGGACCCGCACCTCGAACATCTATCTGTTCCCGATCGGTCTTGCCGTCGCTTCGATCGCGACCGTCGTGGTGATGCTGCTGGCGCCGCAACCTTTGCTCACCATGCAGACGGGCGACTCGACTCCGGAACGCGCGGCCCTGACGCTCGTCGTCCTGGTCTGGCCTGCCATCGGCGCCCTTGCGGTGCGGGATCGCTGGATTACCGCGACCGTGATGGCGGTCGGCGTGACGGTGGCGGCGATCGCGGCTTGGACCTCTGTGGCGCTGGCGGCGTTGGCTATCGGCGCCTTGACGTTCGCGGTCGCGACCTGGAATCCGCCTCGGGTGGCGCGGGTCATGGGGGGCTGCGCCGTGATCCTGTTCCTCCTCGCGCCACTCTTGCCGTTCGTGCTGTTGAAGCCGCTCGATGCCGCGGCCGCGATCGGCCTCATGGATCGAATCCCGCCTCTGGCGGACGTCTCGGGATCGGTGCGGATCTGGGCCGATGTCGTTGCCGCCGAGCCGCTCCGTCTCGTCACAGGGCATGGCTTCGACATCATGTCCCATGCGATCGCGAGCGGTTTCGTTCCGGCTCCGCAGCCGCGCAGCATCTTGTTCGAGACCTGGTACGAACTGGGTCTCGTGGGCGCCGTCCTGGCAGCGTGTTTCGCCGTGAGCGCATTCGCGGCGGTGGGTCGGGCGTCGCCGGCGGTCGCGCCTTTCCTTCTGGCGGAACTTGCGGCCGGTTTCACCGTGTCGCTCTGGGGTCTCGACACGACGCAGCTTTGGTGGGTGACCTTTCTCAGCGTCGGTGGGCTCGCCTTCGTGCATGTGGTGCGGGGGCAGTATAAGACCGATCGTCCGGCCGCGGCGGCGCTGCACCCCAGTCCGGCGCAGTAGCGGCCCGCCCGGGCCGACCGACCGCCAGCGCAAGCGGCCGCCTCAAAACGGCCGAATGGTCGTCTGATCTAGGGGCGGATCGACGACAGCGCGGAACGCACCCGGCGGGCGCACGCGCATCTGGAAGCGAAGCGACGGGACCATCGATGCAGCCTGCCCAAGTGCCCGGCCCAGACTATTGCTGGCGCGACATCGCCGCGATCGCCGATGGCGCGCCGATGCGCCTTTCCGGCGACGCCGAGGCGCGGATCGCCCGGGCACGGCTGATCGTTGATGCCATCGTGGCGAAAGGTGTGAGGGCCTATGGGGTCAATACCGGTGTCGGCGCCCTCAGCGAAACCGTCGTCCCGCGCGAGGACCAACGCAGCTTGTCGCGTCACATCGTGCTCAGTCACGCGGTGGCCACCGGGCCATTGATGTCCGTTCCCGAAACACGCGCCATCATGGCCGCCGCGATCGCCAACATGGCCCACGGCCATTCGGGCGTCCGGCCCGAGCTCGTAACCTATCTTCTGGCGCTGCTCGACCAGGGATGCACACCCAGCGTGCCGCGACAGGGGTCGGTGGGATATGTCACCCATATGGCCCATGTCGCCCTCGTGCTGATCGGCGAAGGCGAAGCGCTGGTCGCCGGCCAATTGAGGAGCGGCCAAGACGCTCTCGCGTGCATCGGTCTTTCGCCCCTGACGCTCGACACCAAAGAGGGGCTGAGCGTGATCAACGGCACCCCCTGTGCAACGGGTCTCGCCTGCCTTGCACTGGCCCGTGCGGAGCGGCTCCTCGATTGGGCCGACGCCGTCGCGGCGCTGAGCTTCGAATGCCTCGGCGGCCAGCTTCCTTCGATCAGTGCGGATGCGATGGCGATGCATCGCTCGCCGGGACTGGGGCGTATCGCCGAGGTCCTCCGGTCCATTCTCGATGGCAGCGAACGTCTGAAGCGGGCGCAAGGCATGCGTCTCCAGGATGCTCTCAGCGTGCGTGCCGTGCCGCAAGTTCACGGCGCGGCGCGCGATGCCTTCGAATATGCGGCGTCGGTGATCGATCGTGAACTCGCCTCCTGTTGCGACAACCCGCTGGTGCACGGCACCCCCACCCATCCCCAGGTTTCGTCCACAGCGCATGCGGTGGGAGCGGGTGTCGCCTTGGCCATGGATACGCTGGCGATCGCGGTCGCGGAGGTGGCCGCCATGGCGGAGCGGCGTCTCGACCGCCTCCTCAACCCGCTGGTCAGTGGATTGCCGCCGTTCCTGGCCGAAACCGGCGGCGTGCATTCCGGGCTGATGATCGCCCAATATGCGGCCGCGTCGCTTGTTTCGGAGAACCGCCGACTGGCTGGTCCAGCGAGCCTCGACGGCGGCGTCACGTCGGGCCTGCAGGAAGATCACCTGAGCCACGCCACTCCGGCCAGCCTCAAGGCGCTGGCGATTATCTCGAACTCCGCGCGGGTCATCGGAACCGAATGGGTGGCGGCGACCCAGGCCTCCGATCTTTACCATGGCGAAGAGACGCGGGCTCCCGGCACAGAACGCCTTCATGCCCGTCTCCGCGCGTTGCTGCCACCTTATGCGGACGACCGCCCGCTGGGCCGGGATCTCGATCGGGCGGCCCGCGTGATCCGCGAGGAGAACGTCAAGCCTGTGGGAACCCGGTCGCCGTCATCATGCTGAAATATGGCTTTGGCAGTGGAATAGCGGACCCAATCGCCATCTCGGACGTTGCTTGAGCTGAACAATGACGTCGGAGCGTCCGGATGCTTGAACATGTCCCATCGGCGGTAGGGCAGGCGCTGAAAAGCTTCAGGCCTGGCGTAGAGAAGCTGACCGTCATGTCGCCCGATTTCGCCGATGTCCCTGAAACATTGAGGGTGACAAGCAGCGCTTTCGCGAGTGGCGGTACCATCCCGGTGCGCTTCACCGAGGATGGCGCAAAGCTATCGCCGCCTCTGGCTTGGGCAGGCGTGCCTGCGGCGACTGCGGCCATCGTGCTTCTGGTCGAGGATGCCGACAGCCCGACGCCGTCGCCACTCGTCCACGCGATCGCCTGGAACCTCGCGGGGGCCGACGGCGCGCTGGAAGAGGGCATGCTGAAGAGCGAAGGAAGTGGCGGGTGGCCCCAGGCCCTCGGCAAGAATTCCTTCTTCAGGGCCGAATATCTACCACCCGATCCGCCGGCGGGTCATGGCCAGCACCACTATGCCTTCCAGGTCTTCGCGGTTGATTGCGCCCTCGACCTGGATGATGAACCAGGCCGGGGAGCTTTGATTGAAGCGATGCGGTCACATGTGCTGGCTAAGGGGTATCTTATCGGGACTTACGAGCGCATGTGAGGTCGTTTGACCGGTGAAGCTGGGCGCCCACTGTGTCCCTCTCCCCGGAGAAAGACCTCCGGCCACCTACTGTTGTTTTATCGAATGGAATTGTGATGTTCTTCCGGAGATCTCCCTGGGTTTTGCCGAAGACGCCTGGGCGGCTTGTTGCAGCGGCCATGGTGGCTTTGATGATTCCGACCTCGGCCGGGTTTGCGGCTGATGACGGTGGGCTCGGCGAATTCTTCCGCGAGCAGTTCGGCATCGGCGGATCGCAGGCCGTCCAGCCTCAGCAGGAATACGATATCCCGGAAGACCGGCCTTTGATTGTCCGGCCGCACCGATCGAGAGCCATCACGCGGAGGCCGCAAGCGAAGGTGGCGGTCGGTCCCGTTGCACCCGTGTCGATCTATCAGGACACAACCTTGCGGGCCGGCGACGCGGTGATGACCAGCAAGGGTATTCGGGTGTTCCTCGGCGGCCATTCGGCTCCTTATACGGAAGCCGATTTTGCGGCCTTGCCTGACGCCGAAGGTCTTCCGAGGCAGATCGGCAAAGCTCTGGCCGCCATCGACAAGGCTCCGCGAGGTTAATAAGAAGCATTCAAAAGTAAGCAGCCGACGCCTCTGTCGGGTACTTTGGATTCTGGCGTCGAGACTGTCACGTTTCTGTGTTGAGAGAGCCCTAATGCCGCCGGGTTCTGAGGCTATACGCTCCATAGCCTCATCGGCTTTGGGATAGACTGGCGCAAAGCCGATTCTATCCCGTGAGAAGCCGGATCGGAAGGACGATCAACATGGACGATAGGCCCATGGCGACATGGCACTTCTTCTGTCGTGAAACCGAAACTGAACTTTGGTGCGCCGTTCCCGCCCATCAGGCGCTGCCGGCATTTCTCTTGTCCGGCGAATGGCATTTCAGCGGCCATCAATCCGAAAGGCAGGCGCCGCCACCAGGCTTCGATCGTGCTGCCGCAGCTGTCGCCGAGCGGTTCAACGGGTTCTACCTGTTCCAGCTGACGTCCAGGCCCGGCACTTCCCTGGTCCTGGGCAGGTCATGATGCGATGCGGAGCGTCGATTGGGCAGAGCGCGGCGCTACCCGCATTCCCGTTTGCTACTGCGCCATCGTGTCCATAAGCTGCTGCGTCGCTTCACGGATCAACAAGAGGATCTCGGTCGCTTCAGACTTGGTGACAAGACCGAGCTCGATGGCGGCCAGAAGTCCATTCTTCACGCCCGAGGCCGACAGCGTGAGGCCGCCCTGGAAGTCTTGATCGATCGTGATCGTTCGCTGTCCGGGTATCACGGTGGCTCCTCCGACGCATGTGCTTGGTGGGCGAGTACACGCCCCGCAGGGTCATCTGCCAAAGGTGAGTCGCAAGGGTAAATTTTTGATGACCAAAAATCGCCCGGCACCGGTCCCCATCCCCGGCAACCGTATTTCATGGAACTGTCACGCGGATGACGCGACACGCGTGACGAAAGGTGACGCCATGCACAGGTCTTGTTAGGACGAGGGCAGAAATGTGCCCCGCATAAAGGGGCCGACGGGGAGGCGGGAATGGACGACCAGTTCGCACAAAGGAGCCCGGGCTCGAAGGCCGCGACCGTGGTTCGGGTCGCCAGCGGCAACTTCCTGGAGATGTTCGACTTTTTCCTGTACGGGTTCTACGCCAAGAACATCGCGGCGGCGTTCTTTCCTGCCGAGGATGAGTTCGCGTCGTTGATGTCGACGCTTGTCGTCTTCGGCGCTGGCTTTCTGATGCGTCCCCTCGGTGCGCTCGTGCTCGGTTCCTATATCGACCGGATCGGACGCCGCCGCGGCCTCATCCTCACACTCGGGATCATGGCATCGGGCACCGTGCTCATTGCCTTTGTGCCGCCCTATGCCAGCATCGGCGTCTGGGCACCCTTGCTCGTGCTGCTCGGACGCTTGCTGCAGGGCTTTTCGGCCGGCGTGGAACTTGGCGGTGTGTCGGTCTACCTCTCGGAAATGGCGACGCCGGGTCACAAGGGCTTCTATGTCGCGTGGCAATCGGCCAGTCAGCAGGTCGCGACCGTCGTGGCCGCGACGATCGGCTATGTCCTGGCGCAGACGCTGCAGCCGGAGGCCATGGGCGCCTGGGGGTGGCGCATTCCCTTCGTGATCGGCTGCCTCATCGTCCCCTTCCTGTTCGCCATCCGGCGCAGTCTACAGGAGACCGAAAGTTTCGCGCAGCGCACCCATCACCCGACCCATGCGGAGATCATGCGGACGCTCGCCGACAATTGGCGCATCGTTCTGGCCGGCATGGCGCTCGTCTTGATGACCACGGTGTCGTTCTACCTCATCACCGCCTATACCCCGACTTTCGGCGAACGCGAGCTGAAGCTGACCCGGTCGGATGCGCTCATCGTCACCTGCTGCGTCGGTATTTCGAACCTGATCTGGTTGCCGATCTGGGGTGCTATCTCTGATCGGATCGGGCGTAAGCCGATCCTGATCGCCATCACGATCCTGACCATTCTCACCGCCTACCCGGCGCTTTCCTGGCTGGCCCGTGCCCCAAGCTTCATCCGTATGCTCGAAGTGGAGCTTTGGCTGTCCTTTCTCTACAGCAGCTACAATGGCGCCATGGTGGTGGCCCTGACCGAGATCGTCCCGGCCAGCGTCAGAGCGTCGGGTTTTTCGCTCGCCTACAGCCTCGCCACGACGCTCGGTGGTTTTTCGCTCGCCATCTCGACCTGGCTGATCGAGGCGACCGGGGACAAGGCTGCGCCCGGACTCTGGATGACCGCAGCGGCGGTGTGCGGACTCGGGGCCGCCTGGGTCATCTACCGGCCCGGTGGCCTGGCGGCCTCCTCACAGGCGGCGGCGGTGCCTCCCTTCGATGCTGCTCGGTCGGCGTCGCAATTTCGCACCCGAGGGTAATCGCATGTCTCTCTTCGATCTTAAGAACCGTATCGCCCTCGTGACGGGATCCTCGAAAGGGATCGGCTTCGCGCTTGCGCAGGGTCTCGCGGCCCATGGCGCCCGAATCGTGCTGAACGGCCGCGACCAGTCTGCTCTGGAGGCAGCGCGGGAGCGGTTGACCGTCCAGGGTCAGCACCCCGACATGTCACGTTTCGATGTAACCGACGCCGAGGCGGTGGAAGCTGCCATCACGGCCGTCGAGGCGGAGATCGGTCCGATCGACATCCTGATCAATAACGCCGGCATGCAGCATCGCGCCCCGCTCGAGACATTTCCGGTCGCCATGTGGCAGAAGCTGCTCGAGACCAATGTGACGAGCGCCTTCCTGGTGGGGCAGGCCGTCGCGCGCCGCATGATCCCCCGCCGCCGCGGCCGCATCGTCAACATCTGTTCGGTCCAGAGCGAGCTCGCGCGTACCAACATTGCGCCCTATACGGCCACCAAGGGCGCGCTCAAGATGTTGACCAAGGGCATGGCGACCGACTGGGGCCGGCACAATATCCAGGTCAACGGCCTCGCACCCGGCTATTTCAAGACGGAACTCAACAAGGCGCTGGTCGAGGACGCCGCTTTCTCGGCCTGGCTGACAGCCCGGACGCCTGCGGGGCGGTGGGGTGATGTCGAAGAACTGGTCGGCGCCGCGGTGTTCCTCTCCTCCGACGCGGCCAGCTTTGTGAACGGGACGATTCTTTATGTCGACGGCGGTATCACCTCCTGCCTCTGAGCGCCTGACGGTCATCGTCATGGGTGTCAGCGGATCCGGCAAGACGACGCTCGGCACCGATCTGGCCGCGGCGCTCGGGACCGCCTTCGTGGATGGGGACGATCTCCATCCCGCCGCCAATGTGGAAAAGATGGCGGCCGGGACGCCGCTCGACGACAACGACCGTTGGCCCTGGCTCGACCGTGTCGGCGGGACTCTGGCCAATCGGACCGCCTATCCGGCCGGGATTGTCATTGCGTGCTCGGCCCTTCGCCGCGTCTATCGGGATCGTATCCGCGCCGCGGCGACAGGACCGGTCGCCTTCATCTATCTCGAAGCCGAGGAAGCCGACATGGAACGCCGCTTGCGCGCGCGGCCGCATCACTACATGCCCGCGTCGCTCGTCCGCAGCCAATTCGCGACCCTCGAACCGCCAAGTGGAGAGACCGGTGTTCTCGTGCTCCAGGCGACCGCACCTGCCGCGAGCAATGCCGAACGAGCCGCCGCATGGCTGAAACACACACGGTTGAGATCTGCTTAAGCATGACATTAATCATGGGTCCGACCGGCCCCCTTTCCTGATGCTGTTGAGAGTTTTGGAGGTGTGGGCCGCTACCGTTGCGCGGCCAGGACGGATATCCGCACAACTATGCAGCTTGTTTTGTCGAGGCTCCGATCGAATAAACATCGTTCGCGCTGGATTGGCGTCCTGCTGGGGATTCTTCTGACCCTGATCTGTGCGGCCGTCGGTGATGTGCTTTTTGTGGCGCGTCAGAGCGAGACCGCCCGCGCCGCGCTTGAAACCTCCAACATCGCGGCGGCTCTCACCCAAGACATTCAGCGCAACATCGAGGTGTTCGATCTGTCGATCCAAGGGGCGCTGGAACAGGTCGGCAAGCCTGCGGTCATGTCGGCTCCGGCCGATCTGCGCGATGCCATTCTGTTCGATCGATCCGCGACCGCGTCCTATTTGTCCGAAATCGTGATCCTCGATTCTGCGGGCAATCGGGTGGTCTCCTCAAATCCCCTCGGGCCGACGCAATATAGCTTCGCAGATCACGACTTTTTTCGCATTCACGCCCAAAGGCCGGACTTCGGACTCTTCGTCAGCCGGCCCATGAAGTCGCCCATCGACGGTCAATCCGTCGTCGCATTCAGCCGGCGCCGCACCAATCCGGACGGAAGCTTCGGCGGCGTCGTGGCGGGCATGCTGCGCGTCGAATATTTCAATCAGCTCTTTAAGCAGATCAACCTTGGGCCCGACAGCAGCATCACGTTGTTCCGTAACGACGGCACCGTCATCATGCGCCAGCCCTACGACCCAGACCTGGAAGGGGTTCGCCAAACACCGAGCATTTTGTTCAATCTCGTCAGCCGGGCACCCATGGGGAGATATGTAGCGGCCTCAGTGGTCGATGGCATAAACCGCCTCTACAGCTACCGGCGCCTTGGAACGCTTCCGCTGATCGTGGATGTCGGAATGTCCACACGCGAGATCTACCATCAATGGTGGTGGAGGGTCGCGATGATTGGAACGATCGTGCCCGGCTGTTGTGTGCTGATCATCTTGCTGACGATCCGGCTCGAACGCGAATTAAGTCGGCGGCTCGAAGCCGAAGCCGCCTTGCGGATGCTCGTCGACAAGGATGCGCTGACCGGATTGGCCAATCGTCGCTGCTTCGATCGGGTGCTTCAGGCTGAATGGAGCCGTGCGGTCCGCCAGGGTCTTTCCCTGGCCCTCCTGATGATCGACGTCGACCAATTCAAGAACTACAACGACGCTCTCGGCCATGCAGCCGGCGATGCCGCGCTGCGCCAGATCGCCGCTTGCCTCGCCGCCCACATACGTCGGCCGGGAGATCTCGCGGCGCGCTATGGGGGAGAAGAATTCGTGATCATTCTGCCCGGCACGGATCGTGCGGCCGCCCTGAAGATCGCGGATGGCCTTCGCCGTGCCGTCGAGCGGGTCGATATCTCGCATCCCGCCTCCAATCTGGGCAGGTTGACGGTTAGCATTGGAGGTGCCCGGTTCGAGCCCGGCGAGGCCATGTCGACCGAGACGCTGCTGAGTGGCGCCGATTCGGCCCTCTACCTTTCGAAACGGTCCGGACGAAATGCGGTCAACTGGCACGACGTCGCGTCAGATTCTCTGCGTTTGGCATCCTGAGGGGTCGCACGCACTGTCTCGCAGAGATCTGGCAACCCGTTCTTAACCTGCACCCGGCATGCTCAAGGCCTGGAGGCCGCCCTCCCGGGTGGATTGCGCATGACCTCGACATCGACCTACTTCAGCTACAAGCTCTACTCGAACAATATTTCTAGGAGCCTGAGCAACGTCGCCTCTGAGGCGCAGGTCAAGAACGATCAGACCTATTATGCGGCAAACATCGGCAAGGTGAAATCCGTCGATGATTTCATCGGCAATTATCGGCTCTTCAGCTATGCCATGAAGGCGGCGGGATTGGAGGATATGACCTACGCCAAGGCCTATATGAAGAAGGTCCTGACGAGCGATCTGACCGATCCCAAAAGCTTCGCCAATAGTCTGACCGACAAGCGCTTCAAGGCTTTTGCCCAGTTTTTCTCCTTCAGCGCCAAGGGACAGGTGACGGGTGCCCCGGCCGCGCAGACAGGGACCCAGGAGAGCAATACGGTCGCGCTCTTCACCGCCAAGGTCGGCGCGAGCTCGGTCGATGCGATCGTCGATACGAGCTATTACCAGGCGCATATCGGGAGTGTGAAGAGCATCGGCGATCTGATGAACGACTCGCAGCTGCTCGACTACGTGATGACGGCCTATGGGCTCGATAGCAACGCCTTGGACCACGGCACCCTGGCCCAATCGACGCAAGCCCAGAACGCGCTGACGGGGGTGCTCGAAAGCGACGCGTCGGACCCGAACAGCACGGCCGGAATGATCGCCAGCGGCACCGGCGACGCGTCGGCGATCCCGCTCTATGTGCAATCCAGCGCCCAGCAGGATGCGACTTCGGCGGCCTATACCAACCTCTACGGACGGACGTCCGAACTGATCAGCTACGAAAACAAGATCGGCTCGGTCCACACCGTCGATGCCTTCCTGGCCGATCCAACCCTGGTGTCAGTGGCCGAAAAAGCCTATGGGCTCGACACGAACGCCTATTCGACGGCCGATCTCAAGAAGATCCTGACGAGCGACCTCGACGACCCGATGAGTGTCGCCAACCAGCTCGGCCCGAAGGCGATCGGTTTCGCCAAGGCCTTCAACCTGACGACATCTTCGTCGTCCACCAATCCCTATCTGGCGCTCGCGCAGGACTTCAATTTTGACTCCAGCGGCGCGGCCACGTCGCAGCGCGTGGCCCAATCGACCGTCAATATCGCGGCCATCGAGACGCTCTACACCTCGCAAGCCAAAACCGATACGGCATCCCAGGCCGCCGCCAAAACGGAGTCGAATTATTACACGAGCGCGATGGGGTCGATCAAAACGCTCGACGACCTCCTCGGCAATGCGCGCCTCGTCTCCTACATCAAGACGGCCTACGGCCTTGACAGCAAGACCTCGACCGCGACGCTCCGCAACGTTCTGACCAGCAATCTCGCCGACCCGAAGAGTGTCGCCAGCACGATGGGCGGCACCTATCGCCAGCTGGCGGCGGCCTTCAATTTCGGACCGAAGGGTACCATCACCCGCGACACCGGGACCGCCGAAAGTGCCAAGAACGTCCAGGTGATGCAGGACAGCTACCTGCGGCAAACCCTGGAAGACGAGGCCGGCCAAAGCAATCCTGGTGTCAAGCTGGCGCTCTATTTCCAGCGGAAGGCCTCGTCGGGGGCCATCAACAATGTGTACAACATTCTGGCCGATACCGCACTGCTGAAGGTTGTTCAGACAGCCCTCAACATTCCCTCAAACACATCCGGGCAGGATATCGACATCCAGGCGAAGCAAATCACCAATCGCCTCAATCTGGCGGACCTCAAGAACCCGGTGAAACTCGACAGGTTCCTGTCGCAGTTCGCCAGCCTCTACGACTTGCAGAATGGGAGCAATAGCGACAGCTCCGTCCTTTCGCTCTTCTCCCCTCCATCATCATAATTGACGAGGGTGTCGCACGGTTACCGATGAGGACCGCCAACTTCGACCGGACGTGAACGCCTCGCGAAAGTGTGTTTTGGTATAATTGTTCAGAACGTACTGCGCCGATAGCGTTCATATCCGCGCTGAGAGCCTACGGACCAAAGCAATGGCGCCCGTTGATCCGCGCGACGATGCTCGGCTTCTGCTGCAATCCGCGGCCGAGGCGGCACTCGCGCTCATCGAGGGCGGCGACTTGGAAGGGGCTGTCGCGCACCTTGCGGGGCAAGCCGGGATCGCAGCCGCACAGCCGGTCGCGTGTTATGGGTTCGGGCTTCTCTGCGTCAAAGCCGGTGACCTCCCATCCGCGCTGTCCTGGTTCGATCGGGCGATCGGTCTCGACCCTGACGATATGCGGACCTTGAGGGCGCGGGCCGTCGTTCTGCAGGACCTCGGTCGCCTTGAAGAGGCCCTCGCGAGCCTCGAACACATGGCCCGCCTGCAGCCACGTGACGCCGGGCTTCGATGCGACATCGGAATCGTCCTGCGGAACATCGGTCGTGCGCAGGAGGCGCTAGCCGCATTCTCGGAATCCCAGCGGCTTGCGGCCGATCCGTGCGAAGCGCTCGTTCAATCGGGACTGCTGTTGGCCGTTCTAGGGCGCTCTGACGAGGCGATCGCGGCTCTCGCGGAGGCGGCAACCTTGAGACCCGACGAGGATGTGCTGACCCCACAAGGGATCCGGCTGCACAACGCGGGCCGGGATCACGAAGCCGTCGCGGTCTTCGCGGCCGCGGGCGGTCGCCGGCCGCTCGATGTCGAGGCGGAGCTCAAGCGCGGCCAGAGCTCCGTTCGGCTTGCCCGCTATGAGGACGCCATCGCGTGCTACGAGCGGGCCGCGCATCAGTCGAGCGATGACGCGCGGCCCTTGTTCCTCAAAGCGGCTGCACTGAAAATGCTCGATCGGCTGCCGGAGGCGCTTGCAGCCTATGACGCGGGCCTGGTCAAGGATCCGCTGTCCTGTGAGGCCCATTGCAATCGTGGCAACCTGCTGCACCAGCGTGGCGCTACCGACGCCGCTCTCGCGGCCTATGCCCGCGCCCTGGCGATCGATGCCGGCTTTCTGCCCGCGCATCTCAATCGCGCGAATATCCACTACCGGGCCGGCCGTTTCAACGAGGCGCTGGTCCATTGCCGGGAAATCCTCCGCCGCGAACCCGATCATGCGCCGGCGTCGAATCTGCTAGGTGCCATTCTGCACGAGCAGGGACGGGACGATGAGGCCTTGGGGGCGCTCGATCGTGCCATCGCGGTGCAACCGGATCTCCCGGAGGCGTGGCTCAACCGCGGCAACGTGCTCCGGGCCATGGACGATCTCGACGCCGCCATTCTGGCCTATGGCGAAGCGCTGCAGCGGAATCCGCAGGGGGCGGACGCGCTGTCCAATCTCGGCGTCGCCCGGCTCGAATTGGCGCAGGTGGACGAGGCTCTCGCGTGTTTCGACCGGGCCTTGACGCTGCAGCCGGATTTTCCCAACGCGCGGGCCAATCGGGCCGGGGTTTTGCTGCTCAAGGGCCGGCTCGGCGAAGGCTTTGCGGAATACGAGAGCCGGTGGGAGCGGACGAAACCGGTGTCGAGGCTCGTGACCCCGCCGGCGCCGCAGTGGGACGGGGAGGATCTCGCGGGCAGACGGATCTTGGTCTATGACGAGCAGGGCTTGGGCGATCTGATCCAGTTCTCCCGTTATCTTCCGCTGCTTGTCGATTGTGGCGCCGATGTCGACTTTTTGTGCCGCCCCAGCATGCGGCGGCTGCTCGGAGGACTTCTGACGGGAGTCCATCTCGTCGAAGCACCCGACCCCCGAATCCCGTACGATTTCGCCAGCGCGCTTCTCAGCCTGCCGCGCGGATCCCGCACCGAACTCGGCTCGATCCCGTCGTCGCGGTCGTACCTGCATCCCGACCCTCAGCGTGCTGGCTTTTGGGCGGCCCAACTCGGTGCGCAAGGGTTCCGGATCGGTGTTTGCTGGCGTGGCAACACGGTGACGAGCCCAAAACGGAGCTTTCCGCCTGCCTGTCTGGCTCCGATCGCGGCAATCCCGGGCGTTCGCCTCATCAGCCTCGTCAAGGATGAACGACCCGACGAGCTCGGCGCGGTACGCGACCCTTGGCGAATCGAATCCGCCGGTCCGACCTTCGACCGCGGACCCCATGCTTTCGTCGATAGTGCCGCGATCATCAGCCGATTGGATCTCGTCGTGACGAGCGACACGTCCATCGCTCATCTGGCCGGGGCTTTGGGGGTGCCGGTTTTCGTGGCCTTGCGGCAGGCCGCCGACTGGCGGTGGCTTCTCGCCCGCAGCGACTCCCCCTGGTATCCGACCATGCGTCTGTTCCGACAGACGCAGCGTGACGCCTGGGAGCCGGTCTTTGTGGAGATCGCACAAGCTGTCGTGACCTTGATGGCCGGCACGGTGGCAGGTGAGACCCTGGGCGCGGGCGACGCGCCCTCCACCCGGGCTTAACGAACCGGTCGCGTGAGAGGTTTTGTTAAGTATGCCGGTTTACCGTCTTCGGCATGGTTGAACGTCCCCACATCTTTCTAGCCACCCCGTGCTTCGGCGGTCAGGTCAAAACCGGCTACATGCAGTCCGTCCTCGGGCTCATGCATGTCGCCAACCAGGAGGGGTTCGACATGTCGATCGGCCTCCTCGGGCAGGACGCGCTCATCACGCGCTGCCGCAACACGCTGCTCGGCGCCTTCATGGAGGGCGGAGCCAGCCATCTTCTGTTCATCGACAGCGACATCGAATTCGCGCCCGCCGCGGTCGTGCGCCTGCTGCGCAGCGGCAAGGATGTCGTCGCGGGCATGTATCCGATCAAGGATCTGAACTGGGAGATCGCCCCTCACAACCGCCAGAAATTCGGCGAGGAGGGCCAAGCGGCCTGCCTGATGTATGTCGGCAAGCCCGAGAATCCGGCGCAGCGGGGCACGCCAGACGGGTTGATCCCTGCGACCTATGCCGGCACGGGCTTCATGATGATCAGCCGGCACGCGGGCGAGCGGCTGATCGCCGCCTATCCGGAGACGCGTTATCGGACGATCCACGCGTGGCCGCTTCCGAAAGGGCCGGAGCGCGAGCGCTATGCCCTGTTCGACACGATGATCGTTCCCGAGACGGGCGAATATCTGAGCGAGGATTATGCCTTCTGCCATCGCTGGCACGCGATTGGCGGCGATATCTGGCTCGATACGCAGTGTCGGCTGACCCATATCGGCAATGCTGAATATCGCGGCAACCCTATCACGCGTTTTCCCGTCGGGCTGAGCTGAACCGCTTCAGGCGGCCGTCCAGCCGCCGTCCATGACGATGTTCGCGCCCGTGATCTGCGCGGCCTCATTGGAACACAGGAAGAGAGCCGTCGCGGCGACCTGTTCGACCGTCACGAATTGCTTGGTCGGCTGCGCGGCCAGCACCACGTCGTTGATGACCTGTTCGCGCGTGAGATTGCGGGCCTTCATGGTGTCGGGGATCTGCTTCTCGACGAGAGGCGTCCAGACGTAGCCCGGCGAGATGCAATTGGCGGTCACGCCGGAGGTCGCGAGTTCCAGCGCCACCGTTTTGGTCAATCCCGTCAGGCCGTGCTTCGCCGCCACATAGGCGGCCTTGAACGGGGAGGCCACGAGTGAATGGGCCGATGCCGTGTTGATGATCCGCCCCCAGCCCCGCCGCTTCATGCCCGGCACGGCGGCTCGGATCGTATGAAAGGCCGACGAGAGATTGATGGCCAGGATGGCGTCCCAGGCGTCGATGGGGAAGTCCTCGATCGGCGAGACACGCTGGATGCCGGCATTGTTGACCAGGATGTCGACGGAGCCGAGCTTGTCCTCGGCCTCCTGGATCATCGCGGCGATCTCGGCCGGCTTCGACATGTCGGCCGGCGAGTGCAGGCAGCGAACCCCGTGGTCCCGGCCGATCGTTTCCACCAGGGCCCGGATCGCCTCGGGTTCACCGAAGCCGTTCAACATCACATCGATCCCGCGGCCGGCGAGGGCCGTCGCCACCGCGAGTCCAATGCCGCTGGTGGAGCCGGTTACCACGGCACGATGCTGGGACTTTGGCATGCAACACTCCTGTCTGACGGGGTCCGTGTCGCTTTCTAACCCGAAATGTCGCGCGCTCCCACTCACGACCCACCGTCGTTTCGTGGGAAAAATAACCACACCTTAGGACATTTAACCTAATCTGCACCCTACGAGCAACGATTTCACAGGAAGTGAGCCGACGATGTCTCTTTCGATATCGGGAAGTAGCAGCAGCCAAATGGCGCAAGCTTTGAAATTGATGAAGGACTTGAGCGCGACGTCGAGCACCGGTACCTCCGGCACCAGCGCGACCACGTCGACCTCCACCGATGCGTCCTCCACGATCGACAGCACGAACAGTGGCAGCACGCAGACGGCGGCAGCCCTGGCGGCCTTCCTGACTCAGCTCTCCGATCTGACGAGTTCGACTTCGGGATCGCAGGACACCATGCACACGAAAGGCGCGCATGGCGGACATGGTCCGCACGGCGCAGGCGGCCCACCGCCGACTTCAACGTCGACGGCATCGACCGCCACCAGCACGGATTCGACCACCTCGTCTCTGTTTTCGTCTCTGACCGCCTCGACCAGCACCGACAGCCTCACGAGCATCGCGGCGTCCTCCACCTCCTCGGCTTCGACCAGCGCAACCCCGGATTCCGCCGAGCTCATCAAGGCGATCGAGACGGCACTTCAGGCGTTTGCGTCGAGCTTTGCCGATGCCGACAGCTCATCTTCACGCGTCGCGTCCGGCCGTTCCGGGACGGACGCCACCACGCCGCCCCCGCCGCCGGTCAGCTCCGAAATATCGGCCAGCGCGTCAAACACGGCTTCGACGACGAGCAGTGGCGTGACCGCCGGCGACAGCACGATTTCGACCATCAGCAACGAGCAGGCGGCTGCGGTCATGCGGGCCTTCCAGTCCTACGCGTCGCAAGGCGCGTCGACGTCCGTGGACGAATCCTGAGCCGGATAACCGGTTTAGAACACCAGACGGGGCGTCACAGCCGGCTTGATCATCAAGGGTTGGCCGGCCGTGACCAGCACCACCGTGTCGCAGACCTGCGCGATCGACTGGTTGAGCCGGCCCTGTGCGTCCCGGAACTCGCGTCCGAGACGATTGTCGGGCACGATCCCGCCCCCGACCTCGTTCGACACGAGGATGACCGGGGCGGGAAGGTTCCCCAGACAGGCGGCAAGCCCCTGAACGGCCTTCTCGATGTCATGTCCGCCGAGCATGAGATTGGTGAGCCAGAGCGTCAGGCAATCGACCACCACCAGGGAGCCCGGGACGGCTTCGCGACCCAGCGCTGCGCTGAGCGCGAGCGGTTCCTCCACTGTGCGCCAACGTCCGTCGCGCGCGGCGCGATGGAGCGCCACGCGGCTTTCCATCTCCGCGTCCCAAATATCGGCCGTCGCCAGGTAGACAGGCGACAGGCCCGACCCCTCGGCCAGCGCCTGCGCGTGCGCGCTTTTGCCCGATCTGGCGCCCCCGAGAACGAGGCAGGACCGCACCGCAAGGGCGGCCGGCTCCGTAGGGCTTCCGATCAAAACGCGGTCTCCAGGCTGCTCGACGATTGCCGTCGCGCCGCAAACCATACATGACGTGGCCCCATGAATCCCATCTTCGCCGAGACGGGCACGAGCGTCTTCGAAACCATGTCGCGCCTGAGCGTCCAGCACGGGGCGATCAACCTGGGCCAGGGCTTTCCCGATGATCCGGGGCCGCGCGACGTACGCGAGGCGGCCGCGACCGCGGTGCTCGACGGCTGGAACCAATATCCGCCGATGCTGGGACTGCCGCAGCTCCGGCAGGCGATCGCGGCCCACTACCAGCGGTTCCAGGCTATCGACTTCGATCCCTTGAGCGAGATCATGGTCACGTCCGGCGCCACGGAGGCGCTGGCCGGTGCCCTGATGGCCCTGATTGAGCCCGGCGACGAGGTGGTGCTGTTCCAGCCCATGTACGACGCCTATCTGCCGCTCGTGCGGCGGGCCGGCGGGGTGCCGCGCTTCGTCACACTCCGGCCGCCGCATTGGCGCTTCGACGAGGACATGCTGGCGCGGGCCTTCGGCCCGCGGACCAAGCTCGTGCTGTTCAACAATCCGCTCAATCCGACCGGCACGGTGTTCAGCGGCGAGGATCTCGCGCTGCTGGCCCGTGTCTGCGTCGCCCATGACGTGATCGCCATCTGCGACGACGTGTGGGAGCACGTGGTCTTCGATGACAACCCCTACACGCCCCTCATCGCCTGTCCGGGCATGCGCGACCGAACGGTCAAGATCGGATCGGCCGGCAAGATCTTCTCCCTCACGGGCTGGAAAGTGGGCTTCGTGATGGCGCAGCCGAGCCTCCTGCGCGTGCTCGCGCGGGCCCATCAGTTCATCACCTTCACGACCCCGCCCAATCTGCAGACTGCCGTCGCCTACGGGCTCGGCAAGGACGAGAGCTATTTCCGGACCATGCGGACCGGGCTGCAGCGCAGCCGCGACCGCTTCGCGGCGGGGCTCACTGCGCGCGGCTGGCCGGTCGCGCCGAGCCAGGGCACCTATTTTCTGACGGTCGACATCGGCCGTATGGGTCTCGTGGACGACATCGCCTTCTGCGAGACCCTGGTGCGCGAGCGGCGCGTCGCCGCGATCCCGGTCTCGGCCTTCTATGCTGAGGACGCGATCCGCACGGCGGTCCGGTTCTGCTTCGCCAAGTCCGACGAGACCCTCGATGCCGCGCTGGACCGGCTGGGTCAGGCCGGTAGCCTGGCGTGATCCGACACGTCGCTGCGCTGGCCTTCCTGGTCCTGACCTCGGTCACCGTGGGTGAGCGGGTCGACGCGGCCGAGAAGGCCGGAACTGTCCGGGTTCTGTCGATCAGCGACGCGCTTGATCCCGCCAGCCTCGACACGTTCGGCCGTGAGACGGGCATCGGGGTCCTGGTCGACAGCTTCGTGGCGTCGGATGCGATCGAACGAATGATGCGGGCGGCCGCACCACCCTATGACCTCGTTCTCATTCCCGCGTCAGCTCTCGGGCCTCTGTTGAAGGCCGGTCTTCTGGCCCGGCTCGATGCGGCGGCGGTCCCGGACGCCGTGCCGATCGAACCGCGCCTGGTCGAGGCCCTGGCAGCCCTCTCGGGCACCGGCTTTGCCGTTCCGTTCGACTGGTATGCGACCGTGCTGGCGCTGAACGCCGCCCGCCTCAAAGCGGCCAACGTCACGCTCGACGCTGGCACGGGATGGGACGTCCTGACCAAGCCCGATGTGCTGCGCGCCGTGGCGGCCTGTGGCTTCGGGGTGCCGGACCAACCGAGGACCCTCTACGCTCTAACCCTGGCCATCACCGTTCCGCCCGACCGCGCACCCACCGTGCTCGATCGACGGCGCGCTTTGTCGGTTCTGGCGCAGCTGAAACTCGCGGCCAAATCCGGCACGGAGGCCGAACTCGCCGACAGCGCCGCGCAAGGGGATCTCTGCGCCGCGATTCTGCCAGGGCCGGCCGCCGTTCTCGCTTCCGAGCGCGCCAAAGTGGCCGAGAGCGGGGTCGATCTCATGGTCCTTACTCCGCAAACAGGCAGCCTCCTCTGGATGGATGTTCTGGCGGTTCCGGCCGCCTCCGTGAACCGTGACGCTGGGCTGGCCCTGCTTCGGTTTCTGCTGCGGCCCGAGACTGCGGCCATCATGGCCCGCGCCGGCCATGTTGCCCCTGCAACCCGCAATCCTCCCGCCCCAGGGATCGGCAATACGGCCGATGCCGCCATGCTTCGGTCGCTCGTCATTCCGCAGCCGCTCGATCCGGCTTTGGCACGAGTCATCGAAACGCAGTGGCAGCATGGCGCAGCCCATTGACGAATTCCCTCTTCTGTCGAACGGTGGAGCGCGACGACGCGGTCGTGCTAGAGAAGCCGCATGAGGGGACTTCCAGAGGGAAATGAGCATGGCCATCAGGCCGTGCTGACGCTAGACCGCGACGCACGGGCCGAGGCCATTCTGGCCGCCCTCGGCAATCGCTCGATCGCGCTTGTCGGGCTGATGGGGGCCGGCAAGACCGTGATCGGACGCCGCCTCGCGGCGCGGCTCGGCCTCGAATTCGTCGATACGGACCACGAGATCGAGATCGCGGCCGCGATGACGATCCCGGAGATCTTCCAGCGCCATGGCGAGGCTTATTTCCGTGATCGGGAATGCCGGGTCGTGGCCCGCGTGATTGGCGTCGCACCCCGCGTCGTGGCGACCGGCGGAGGCGCCTTCATTCATGCTGCCACGCGTGCGGCCGTCCGGTCGGGCGCCGTCTCGGTATGGCTCAAGGCGGATTTCGAGGTGCTGATGCGACGCGTGCGCAAGCGCAACAACAGGCCGATTCTCTACACCTCCGATCCCGAAGGGACGATGCGGCGCCTGATCGACATCCGCTATCCCGTCTACGCCCAGGCGGACGCCACTGTGATCTCGCGGGACGGCTCGCAGGACCAGGTGGTGCAGGATATTCTCGCGGCCCTCGAAGCCGGACCACTGCGGGCCGCGGCGGAGCTTGGCGCTCAGCCCTGGTCGGGCCAACCACGGAACCTAGAGCCTGATGAGTAACCCCGCGTCGCCGACCGAGTTCGAGACCGTCACGGCCACATCTCCAGCCGTGGTCCCGGTGCGTCTCGGGGATCGGTCCTACGACGTCCTGATCGGCCCGGACCTGCTTCGGGACGCCGGCCGGCGGATCGCGGCGGTGGCACCCGGCGCAGCCTGCGGGATCGTCACGGACACGACGGTCGCGGCCCATCATCTGGCGCCCCTCCAGGCGAGCCTGGACGAGGCGGGCCTCCGTCACACCGTGGTGACGGTTGCGCCCGGCGAAGGCTCGAAGTCCTATGCGGGCTTCGCGGAGGTCTGCGACGCGCTTCTGGCCGCGCGGCTGGAGCGCGGCGACTGCGTGGTGGCGCTCGGCGGCGGCGTCGTGGGAGACCTCGCGGGCTTCGCGGCCGCAAGCCTCAAGCGCGGCATGACGCTGGTGCAACTGCCGACGAGCCTTCTCGCCCAGGTCGATTCGTCGGTCGGCGGCAAGACGGCGATCAATTCCCCGCTTGGCAAGAACCTGGTCGGCGCCTTCCATCAGCCGAGCCTGGTGCTGGCCGACACGGCGAGCCTCGACACGCTGGCGCCCCGCGAATTCCGCGCCGGCTATGCGGAACTCGTGAAATACGGGCTTATCGACGATCTCGATTTCTTCCAGTGGCTCGAACGCTACCGCGGCGCCGTGTGCGGCGGCGGACTGGAACGCGTCGAGGCCATCCGCCGCGCTGTCGCGGCCAAGGCCGCCGTCGTGGCACGCGATGAATTTGAGACGGGTGACCGCGCCCTGCTCAACCTCGGCCACACGTTCGGCCATGCGCTGGAGCGCCTCACCGGTTACGACGGCACCCGGCTGGTGCATGGCGAAGGTGTGGCCATCGGCATGAGCCTCGCGTTCCGGTATTCCGTTCATGAGGGCCTCTGCTCCGGCCAGGATGCGGAGCGGGTCACGGCCCACCTGCGCGCCGCCGGTCTCCCCACGAGCATCGGGGCCATACCGGGCTGGACCGCGGATGCAGACGCCATGCTGGACGCCATGGCCCAGGACAAGAAGGTCTCGCGCGGCAGTCTCACCTTCATTCTGGCCCGCGGCATAGGCCAGAGTTTCATCGCCCGCGGCGTGGTGCCGGAGCGCGTCAGGGCCTTCCTTCGGGACGAATTGCCTCCCGACGGCGAGCGCGCCTGATTGTCCTCAGGCACGCGACGCCTAGGTGTTTTGCGAACGAAGGGGAAGCAACGACTATGCGTTTCATCATCGCTGCCGGGCTCATGCTGCTGGCCGGGAGGGCCCAGGCCGAGGCACCCCACTGCATGATGCGGATCCTCATGGATGTTCCGGCCGAAGAGGCGCCGGAACAGATGAAATCGAAAACCAATGAGGAGTTCGGTCCCATCACGCAGATCAAGGTCAACCGGAAGACAGGCAAGATGACTTTCTGCGGCAAGGATACTTACTGCTACAATTCCAATGCCTTCCAGTTCATCACACCCTGCCGAATCAAACGCGATCCCGAGATGAGTGACGGAACGTTCTTCTCGTTCTTCACACGATAGCCGGATGGACATCGCGCCATTCCGACCCACATCCCCAACGGCTCAGGTGAGGAGCCGTGGCCGCTTCGGAGAAGCCGGATGACAGCTCATGTCCATCAGTTCCTTTGTCTCAAGGACAATTACGGCGTCCTGTTGCACGATTCCGTCACCGGCAGCACGGCCGCGATCGACGCGCCCGAGGCGCAGCCTATCCTCGACGCCCTCGACCAGAAGGGTTGGACGCTGACCGACATTCTGGTCACACATCACCATGCCGATCATGTCCAAGGCATCCCCGGCCTGAAAGCGCGTTTTCCCGAGGCGCGCGTAGTGGCGCCGGCCAAAGAGGCTTCGAAGATCGGGAATGTCGCGCTCGAAGTCGCTGAAGACGAGATTGTCAGCGTCGGCAAGCTGAAGGCGAAGGTTCTGGAAACTCCCGGCCATACGGCCGGCCATGTCGTCTATTGGTTCGAGGACGAATCGCTGCTTTTCGCGGGCGACACGCTGTTTCCGCTCGGCTGCGGTCGTGTGCTCGAGACTCCCCTGCCGATCATGTTGACATCGCTGCTGAAGCTGACGCGGCTCCCAATCGAGACGCTGGTCTATTGCGGCCATGAATATACGCTCAGCAACGCTCGCTTCGCCCTGACGGTCGATCCGGAGAATGCCTTGCTGCAGTCCCGCTTCCTCGATGTCGAGGCCTTACGCAAGGACGACAAGCCGACCGTACCGACCACGATCGCCCTCGAAGTCGCCACGAACCCGTTCCTGCGGGCGGGCGACCCGACGTTGCAGCGCTCGATCGGCATGGCAGGGGCTGATCCGACGGCCGTCTTCGTCGAATTGCGGGAACGGAAGAACCGGGCGTGACCTCGCCGGTCAGGCAGGAGGCGCGCGACATCATCGCGCGGCTCGGCCTGAAGCCGCATCCGGAAGGCGGCCATTATCGCGAGATGTTCCGCGACCCGGCCGTCGATGCAACAGGGCGCTCTCGTTCGACAGCCATCTTGTTCCTGCTCGATGTGGGTGAAGTGTCGGAGTGGCACCGCATCGACGCGACCGAGGTCTGGCACTTCTATGCAGGAGCGCCACTTGTGCTGACGGTCTCGCCCAACGGGCACGATGCCGAGGCTCGCCGTCTCGGCCCCGACATCATGGCTGGCCAGATCCCGCAGATCGTGGTGCCGCCCGGATGCTGGCAGACGGCCACAAGCCTGGGCGCCTGGACGCTCGTCGGTTGCACCGTCGCGCCCGGCTTCGACTTCGCGGGCTTCGAACTGGCCCCGCCGGGATGGCGCCCGACGCCGCGGCGATCGTGAATCGATTGTTAAGACCACGGCAGTAGATTAGCATGACGGTGCGTCCGGCGTGTCGACTCGACAGATCGCAGACGCACTATGATGACCTCAGCGAGACCCGGATCCCGATGCGGCGTGCCACCGATCATCCGCCGGCTCTTTCGACCGGCGACGCCGGCCTGGACCCTCAGACCTTTGCGATCCTGCGCCGCACGGAGGCGACGGATAGCTATCACGGCCTGATCGCGCAGCAATTCTGCCGCACCACCCTTCTCGGTCTGCTGCCCTCGTTGCTGGAGACAGCACGCCGGGACGGGAAGTTGCCGGTGTTGATGCTGGTCCATGCCGCGCCTCCCGGGAGGCTTGGCCTCGGCGCCGCGGATGTCGAGGAGGAATTCCGGTTCGCTGTGGCGGAGGCGCTGTGCCGCGCACTGCGCGACACCGATATCGTCATGCGCCATTCGGCCTTCTGCTTCGCCATCCTGCTCGCCGATGCGGCGCCGACCGAGGCGGCCCATGTTGCCGACCGTCTTGCGTCCGTTCTCGCTGAAACCGGGATCCCGACATCCGTCGGCGTCGTGACGGCCAAAGTCAGCATCGGTGCCGCGACCACGGCGGCTGGCGATCGCGATGCCGCGGCCGTGGTGGGACGGGCCGAGACGGCGCTCGACCAAGCCCGTGCCTCGGGACGCCATGTTATCTTGGAGGCGCCGGCTTTTCTGCGGCGCGGCGAGCTTCGAGAGCAGGCTGTTGCCGAGGAGATCATCGTCTCCCTCGACGAATCACGCCTGCAGCTTGCTTTCCAACCCATCGTGGTCGCCTCCACCCGGGCGCTTTTCTGCCATGAGGCCCTGTCGCGTCTGTGCCGCCCCGATGGCACGCTCGTGTCTCCGGCGGATTTCTTTCCGGTCGCCGAGCGTACCGGTCTGGTCCAACGCATCGACCGTCGTGTCCTCGACCTTGCGCTGGCTCATCTCGAGGCCGATCCGCAGGCGCGGCTCTCGGTCAACCTGTCGATGCGCAGCGCGCAGGATGCCGCCTGGATGGAAGCCGCCTTCGACAGCCTGACCCAACACGGCGCCGCGGCCTCGCGCCTGATCGTCGAGATCACCGAGACCGCCGCCATCGACGACCTCGCCGTGATGGCCGCGACGGTGAAGCGCCTGAAGGCCTGCGGGGTGCGAGTGGCCATGGACGATTTCGGGGCCGGTTTCTCGTCCTTCCGCAACCTTCGCGACTTGACGATCGACCTGTTGAAGATCGATGGCGCCTTCGTGCGGGATCTCGCGCAGTCGCCAGACGACGCGGTCTTCGTGCGCACGCTGGTCGGCCTCGCCAAGCATCTCGGCATCCCGGTCGTGGCCGAATATGTGGAGACCGAGGAAACCGCCGAACTGCTGACCGGCTGGGGGGTCGACTACCTGCAGGGACATCTCATCGGCGCGGCCCTGCCACTCCCGGTGTAGCCGCCATGCGGCGAAAGTGCGCCGCTCTGGACCCCGGCCTTGCTTCCGACGTACACAGGATCGCTCGTAGCGCGAGGCGGAACGCATGGATCTGTCGGTCGGTTTCAGTATCTTCGCGCTCGTCCTTGCGCTTCTCGTCATCGTCACCATCGCGGCCGGCGTCCGCACCATTCCGCAAGGCTATGTCTACACGGTCGAGCGCTTCGGCCGTTATTCGCGCTCGCTGAGCGCCGGGCTCGGGCTGATCACGCCTTACATCGAGCAGATCGGCCGCAAAGTGAATGTCATGGAGCAGGTCGTCGAAGTGCCGAGCCAGGAGGCCTTCACGCGCGACAATGCCGGCGTGAAGATCGATGCCGTGGCGTTCTGGCAGGTGCTCGATGCAGCGCGCGCCTCCTATGAGGTCTCGAACCTGCAGACCGCGATCCTGACGCTCACCATGACCAATATCCGCACGGTCGTGGGTTCGATGGACCTCGACCAGCTGCTGTCCCACCGTGACGAGATCAACGAGAAACTCCTGCGCGTCATGGATGCGGCCGCCTCGCCCTGGGGCGTCAAGGTCACCCGCATCGAGATCAAGGACATCCTGCCGCCGGCCGATCTCGCCGGATCCATGGCGCGGCAGATGAAGGCCGAGCGGGAAAAGCGCGCCTCCGTGCTCGAAGCCGAAGGCCAGCGTCAGGCCGACATCCTGCGCGCCGAGGGCCGCAAGCAATCGGCGATCCTGGAGGCCGAAGGCCGCAAGGAGGCGGCCTTCCGGGACGCCGAGGCACGCGAGCGCCAGGCCGAGGCGGAAGCCAAGGCCACCGCCATGGTGAGCGAGGCCATCGGCCGGGGCGACCTCGCCGCCGCGAACTTCCTCGTCGCCGAAAAATACATCGATGCCCTGCGGGCGATCGCCACGGCGCCCAACCAGAAGGTCATCGTCGTGCCGATCGAGGCGGCGGCCCTGGCCGGGACGCTCGGCGGCATCGCCGAGATCACGCGCTCGGTGTTCGGCGACCGCGACACGCCGCCGGTTCCGCGCGGCCGGGTGCCCAACACCGGTGCGACGCCGCCGCGATGAGCGCGCTGGCGCTCGGCATCGGGGCCAGCTGGTGTTGGATCATCGCCGGGCTTGGGCTCGCGATCGGCGAGGTGATCGCGCCGGGCATTTTCCTCATCTGGCTCGGCCTCGCCTGCCTGGCGACCGGGCTCGTGGTCGCGGCAACCGCGCCTTCCTGGCCCGTGCAGGTGATCGTCTTCGCGCTTCTGGCTCCCGTGGCGGCCCTGCTGGGACGCCGCCTCATGCGCAATCCGCCGCCCACGTTGAACCGCCGCGGCCACGATCTCGTCGGCCGGGAGGTGGTGCTCGACACGCCGATCCACAATGGCGTCGGCCGCCTGCCGCAGGGCGACACCTCGTGGCGCCTCGTCGGGCCCGATCTCGCGGCCGGCACGCGCGTGCGGATCGTCCGGATGGATGGCGTGACCCTGGTGGTGGAGCCAGTTTAGAGCGAAGGCGTCATCCCTTCTCCCGCGTGAGCGGGAGAAGGTGGCCTTGCGGAGCAAGGTCGGATGAGGGGAATCGTAGACGCTGAGCCGGCCCTCATCCGTCACGGTTTCACCGCGACACCTTCTCCCGTTCGCACGGGAGAAGGAAGTCTTGGCCTTGCCGCCTAAACTCTCCATATTCGCTTCATGCCACCCGTCAAAAAGCCCCTCAAGCCCTCCCGCGCCAAGGCGTCCCGCCCGGATGTCGTGCCGCTCGGCGAACATCTCGCGGCCCTGCTGAATCCGGCCCTGAACGAGCCCCAGACGGCGCCACGGCCCGGCTTCGGCGAGGCGCCCCAGGCCGGCTTCGACAGCGGCGAACCTCTGCCGAGCGGCAAGATCACGCCAAAGCCCGAGCCGGAACTCAGCCACCCGCGCGGCATTTCCGGCGCCCAGGCGACCGCCGAGGTGCTCAAAAACCTGCTGGAGACGGGCGACCCGCGCTTCAAGGGCAAGGCCTCGGAATGGGTCCCTCACCGGCCGCCCCGCCCGGACAAGTCGGAAGGCGGAATCCATTTCGATCTAGTCTCCGAATACGAGCCCAAGGGCGACCAGCCGACCGCCATCAAGGAGCTGGTCGAGGGCGTCACGGGGCGCGGCGACCGCGATCAGGTGCTGCTCGGCGTCACCGGCTCGGGCAAGACCTTCACGATGGCCCAGGTGATCGCCGCCACCCAGCGGCCGGCCCTGATTCTCGCCCCCAACAAGACGCTGGCGGCGCAGCTCTACGGCGAGTTCAAGAGCTTCTTCCCCAACAACGCCGTCGAATATTTCGTCTCCTACTACGATTACTATCAGCCCGAGGCCTATGTGCCGCGCTCGGACACCTATATCGAGAAGGAATCGACCATCAACGAGCAGATCGACCGCATGCGCCACTCGGCCACGCGCTCGCTGCTGGAGCGCGACGACGTCATCATCGTCGCCTCGGTGTCCTGCATCTACGGTATCGGCTCGGTCGAGACCTATACGGCCATGACGTTCTCGGTGAAGGTCGGCGAGAGGATCGACCAGCGCCAGCTGCTCGCCGATCTCGTGGCCCTGCAGTACAAGCGCACGCCCGACTTCACCCGCGGCACGTTTCGGGTGCGCGGCGATACGGTCGAACTCTTCCCGGCCCACTATGAGGACCGCGGCTGGCGCGTGAATTTCTTCGGCGACGAGATCGAGAGCATCGTCGAATTCGATCCCCTCACCGGCAAGAAGACCAACGACCTCGACAGCGTCAAGGTCTATGCCAATTCCCATTACGTCACGCCGCGCCCGACCCTTGTGCAGTCCATCAAGGCCATCAAATCCGAGCTGAAGACGCGGCTCGACGAGCTCTACGGCACCGGCCGCCTGCTGGAGGCCCAGCGCCTCGAACAGCGCTGCACCTTCGATCTCGAAATGCTGGAGGCAACCGGCTCGTGCCAGGGCATCGAGAACTATTCGCGCTACCTCACGGGCCGCAAGCCCGGCGAGCCGCCGCCGACGCTGTTCGAATACCTGCCCGACAATGCCCTGGTCTTCACCGACGAGAGCCACGTCACCGTGCCGCAGATCGGCGGCATGTATCGCGGCGACTTTCGCCGCAAGGCGACGCTCGCCGAATACGGCTTCCGGCTGCCCTCCTGCATGGACAACCGGCCGCTCCGCTTCGAGGAATGGGACGCCATGCGGCCCCAGACCGTGCATGTCTCGGCCACCCCCGGCCCGTGGGAGATGGAGCGCGCCCAGGGCGTCTTCGTCGAGCAGGTGATCCGCCCCACCGGCCTCATCGATCCGCCCATCGAGATCCGCCCGGCCCGTTCCCAGGTCGACGACCTCCTCGGCGAGATCAAGGCCACGACGCAGGCCGGCTACCGTTCGCTCGTCACCGTGCTGACCAAGCGCATGGCCGAGGACCTTACCGAATACCTGCACGATCACGGCATCAAGATCCGCTATATGCACTCGGACATCGACACAATCGAGCGCATCGAGATCATCCGCGACCTGCGCCTCGGCGTCTTCGACGTGCTGGTCGGCATCAACCTGTTGCGCGAAGGCCTCGACATTCCCGAATGCGCCCTGGTGGCCGTGCTCGATGCCGACAAGGAGGGGTTCCTGCGCTCCGAGACCTCGCTGGTGCAGACCATCGGCCGCGCCGCCCGCAACGTCGACGGCAAGGTGATCCTCTATGCCGACAAGACCACCGGCTCGATGGAGCGCGCCATCGCCGAGACCGGCCGCCGCCGCGAGAAGCAGACGGCCTACAACACCCTCCACGGCATCACCCCGGCTTCGATCAAGCGCGGCATCCAGGACATTCTCAACTCGGTCTACGAGGCCGACCACGTCACGGTCGACGCCGGCTTCGCCAAGCCCGAGATGATCGGCCACAATTTCAAGGCCATGCTGGCCGACCTCGAAAAACGCATGCGCGCCGCCGCCGCCGACCTCGACTTCGAGACCGCCGCGAGGTTGCGCGATGAGCTGAAGCGCATGCAGCAGGCGGAACTCGTCATCGGCAACGACCCGATGGCGCGCCAGCAGGCCGTGGAGGACCAGGCCGGGGCGTTCAAAGGGGACCGGAAGTACGGGCGGGCCGCCAACCTGCCGGAGAGCCGGCCGCACAAGCCGACGGATGCGGATATGGGGCCGCATAATTTCGGGGGCGGCGAGGCGAAGCCACGGGCGCGGAAGCCGACATTGGAGGAGATGGGGCCGGGGGCGACGGAGCGGCCGGTTGCCTCGGGCGTGGTGCCGGATAAGCGGGAGCGGCCGGATCCGGGGGTGGGGGTTTGGAAGAAGGGGGGGCGGGGGCGGCGGGCGTAATAATGAATAATGCACCAGAGCTCCCGTTACATTCCAGACCGCAAGGCGCGTGGACTGATCTGCAATTACACACGCTAGGCTGGAAGGCGTTCCAGGATCTGTCGGCTCAGATTTTAGAAGAGACCTTGAGGAGCACTGTTGCGATTTTCCGAGAGGCCCAAGATGGGGGACAAGACGCCGTTTTCCTGATTAAGTCGAAATCGGGGACGTACAAGGACGGCACTGCGCAATGTAAGTTCACATCCAAAGCGACGAGGAGGTTTAAGTTATCGGACCTTCACTCCGAAGAGGCATCTATTATTGATTTGGTAGCTCGTGGGCAGGCGAATACCTATGTTGTCATCACCAACATGGGGGTTGATGCTACCACAGCAGTACAGGTACGAGATCGGCTGCGTGCACTCGGGGTGAGCAAGCCTCATGTTTTTGGTGGTGAGTTCATTACTAAGGTCATTCGTCAGAGTGCAAGGCTGCGGGCACTTGTACCTCGCGTTTATGGGCTTGGCGATCTGTCAACGATATTAGATGAGCGACGTGCCGCACAGACTGCTGCACTACTAGGACACCTGACAGACACCCTAAAGGTGTATGTACCTACTGAAGCACACAGACACGCCGTACGCGCTCTTACAGAGCACAAGATAATTCTTTTGCTGGGTGAGCCAGCGACTGGAAAGTCGACAATAGCCGCAATTCTGGCAACAACAGTACTCGAAGGCGACGGTCAGAGATCCATTAAGTGCGACGGTCCTATGGACCTCATAAACCGATGGAATCCTCATGAGACCAGCCGCTTTTACTGGGTAGATGACGCATTTGGACCAACTCAAGTCCGTACAGATTACATAGACACATGGATTTCCATAATGCCATTTGTGCAAGCCGCAATGGCGAAAGGGAATCGATTTGTACTGACTTCGCGGCGTCATATATATGAGGGAGCCAAGCCAAGATTAGGTACTCGCAATCATCCTCTTTTCAAGAATAAGAAGGCTATAGTAGATGTTGGCGACCTTTCTGAGGAGGAACGTCGCCAAATCCTTTATAATCACATCAAAGCGGGCAACCAGCCCGCTTGCTGGAAACGCGAGGTCAAACCGCATCTGCAGGATCTCGCGTCGGAAGGCCGATTTATACCCGAGATAGCCAGGCGACTTGGCGACTCTATGTATACAAGTAGAGTAGGGTATAGTCGTGCTGCCCTACTTGCATTTGTTAGAGAACCTAAGACACACCTTGTAGAAGTTATAAGAGAGCTGGCACGTGTTCATCAAGCGGCTCTGGCGCTTGTTTATGTCGAGAGAAGTAGGCTCGTTATTAACTCATCAGAAAACAGTAGCGCATGGGGCCTTGTTGCAAAAGCATATGGACTTGAAGACATTTCTCTATCTGAAGCGCTTCATGAGCTCGACCATTCATTTATAGTTAAAGCTACCGACGGTGTCCATAATTGGTGGACATTTAAACACCCAACCCTAGTGGATGCTTTTTCGGAGATTATCGCACTGAATCCCCAATCTGCAGAGCTCTATATCCGTGGAGCTCATTGGAGCAGCATACTTTCTGAGGTTGTTTGTATAGGCTGTAAACCCATTAAAGACGCGATTGCTGTCAGCGAGGATCAATTCCCTATACTTGCAAGGCGTCTATTGGACGTAACTAACGAACCAGATGTAAATACGCTGCTATTCAGGTTTCTTGAAGTTCGAGCATCAGATGTATGTCTTAAAATGTTTCTTGAACACGAACCGGACGTTTTCCTAAGAGAGTCTCGAAGCTATTTTAGCCTGTCAAACAATCCAAAAATCGGCCTCATGGCTCGCGCACAGAAACTAGGTCTACTGCCCGACGAGGAAAGGTCAAACATTGTGTACGTCGTCAAACAGCGCTTGAGAGACGAGCTCGATACATTATTCCTAACAGACGATGTGCTTTCCCTATTCAATCCGATGGATCTAGTAGAATTTACAATTTGGATGAGGAAGTTTCTTCCCGACATCAAAGATCATGTCGCAGATATTGAGAACAGAGTAGGGCTCGACGAGGATGGGGAATCAGCATTCGACGATTACAAAACAGCCCTGTTTGACCTGGAGAGGATATTTTTAGACGACGATGACGCGCTTTCCACCCTGAGAGATGCAGAAGGGGAGTATCCGGCATGAGCACCCCACGTTTCGGAGCCGCGCGTGAGGCGCGATGATGGCCACTCCGATGAGGTAGAGGGGGATGATTTGGCCAGTGACGACGATCGGCAAGGTGATCCGCATGATGCCCAGCGCGTACATGTTGGATATGGGGTCGGGCGCCGTGTTGAGGTGATCAGCGGGGTGGAGCGCCGTCGGCGTTGGGCGCGCGAGGAAAAGGCGCAGATCACGGCGGAGAGCTTTGTGCCCGGCGCCAATGTCTCGGACGTGGCGCGGCGTCATGGGATGAGCCTGGGCCTTCTTCACCACTGGCGACGCCTGGCGCGCGAGGCTGCGAGCGCCACCGCGGGCGCCAATACGACGTTCGTGCCTGTCCTGGCGATGGAGGAATCCTGCGAGGCCAGGCCGAGCACTCATGGGGCCGTGATTGAAATTACACTCGGCGGCGCGTGCATCCGGGTTCATGGCCCGGTCGACGGCGCGGCGTTG
>NZ_JAMOIM010000021.1 GCF_026130545.1 Lichenifustis flavocetrariae
GTCTCGACACCCAATTCATACGCTATTTCAGCAGGTTGCGCCACATCCGCCTACCCACGCTGCATAATCCGGGCTAGGGAACGCAATCGTCTCGCCATTGCCGTCAATCAGCCTGTAGTCATGAAAGACGAAGTTCACGTCCTCGCGTACAAAGCATCTGGAGACAACGTCCAGTTTGTCTTCGTCCCAAACGTCATCCTGGTCACAGAACGCGATTAGGTCGCCGCTGCAATGCTGGGCGCATCGCATGAAATTGGCCCGATAGCCTAGGCGGCCTTCAATCCCCAGAAGGACTGTTTTGAATGGCGCGCTCGTAGCGAATTCACGCACGATGTCGAGCGTTCTGTCCGTCGATCCATCATCGGCAACGACCAATTCGTCCGGCAGGCGCGACTGCCTGGCCAAGCTTTCAAGCTGTTCACGAAGGAAGCGCTCGCCGTTGTAGGTCGCGAGCGCGACCGATATGCTCGTCATGCCGGCCGCTGTCTCCGAAGCCAAAATCGTGTTTTGCCCTGAATCGCTCGTAGCAGAGCGGCGCGTACTCTGCCGCGCGCGGGCGCTTCTATGACCCTATAGGTGAAGAACGACAGAACCACGGTTCCAAGCAGCACAGCCACGGTCGCAACCCAGCCGTGCAGGGGAGCCAGAAGGCCAGATCGGGTCGCGGCATCGTAGATCGGTACGTGCAGCAGATAGATCGAGAAGCTGCAGCGTCCGAGCACTGCTGCTGCCGGATTGGCCAATAATGCGGACGCAAACCGCGTCTCGAACGAGAAAGCAAGGGGCAGAAAGGCTGCAAGGAGGATACGTGGGAGATTTCCGTAGAAGCTTGCGAAGGCCGGGTCGACCTGCCGATCGAAGTGTGTTTCTCCGAGAAGCATTTGGCTCAGACCCGGTGCTAAGAATATCACCAGGATTGCGAAGGCAAGCGCGTGGACGGTGACGAGCACAAATTGGGGAAAATGGTTAACGAGGCGGCGGCGTAGCAGGGCCGCCAGCATACCGAACGCGAAAATGTGGAACTTCGACGCCACGAAGACGCCAGGCCAGCGATGGATGTTGGCGAGGCTCAGGCCGGCCAATACGAGCACCACAGCCGCGAAGATCGCGTCGTGCTGCAGGCGGCCACGGATAAGCCAGAGCCCGATAAACACGGCATAGAATTGAACCTCTGGACCGATGGACCAGAACACCGATGTGCTTCCGTTAAAGGTAAGTAAGCGGACGAGTTGCACCGGCGTGACCGTATAGGCGAAATCCGGGTCCCACCAATGGATCGCGAAGGCCGCGAGCACAACGAGGTAGTAGATCGGCACTATGCGGGCCAACCGCGCCGCGCTATAGGCCTCTACCCGGATGCGCGTCGGCGGCGTGACGAGGTAGAGCTCACCCATCAGGAAACCCGAGAGGGCAAAGAAGATCAACACGCCGCAATGGCTAGCGCCGCCGTCGACGAAGGACGGTAGTCCGAAGTCCCCGGCGTGGCCGAGCACCACCATGACGGCCGCAAGACCGCGCAGCCCGTCGAGGCAAGGCATGTGGTCGCGGGATTGACCGCGAAGAGGCTCAGCCGGACGCGCGATCGTCTTATCGCGCGGGCTCACGACATATACCCATATTTCTTGTAGTACTTCTTATTGTACCCCGCGCCCCTGTGCCGATCATAGCGCCCTAGGACCGACAGATCCGCTTTGTTCAGCACGATCCCCAGAGTCGCGTCATAGATCTCGCGTGAGTCCTTGAGGACGGTTTCGACGACGTCGATCTTCGTCGAGCCCCATTCGACGACGTAGACGTAGGAATCGATAAAATGCGTGGTCGCGCGCGCGTCGACCACAGGGGCGAGGGGGGAGAGGTCGACCACGATATAATCGTAGTGGTTTCGTGCGGCGGCGAAGAAGGCGCGCATGCTTTCCGAGCCGAGGATCTCGTTGGTGTGGAGCAGCTTGGGGGCGGCACCGGCGGGCAGGAAATCCAGTTGCGACCCCTCGTCGACGCGGATCAGTTCGGCAAGGTTGCGGCGTCCGGCCACGACGTCGATGAGACCGCCGGCCGCGTCGGGCGCGAAGAGGCGCGAGAGGGACGGGCTGCGCAGGTCCGCATCCACCAGCAGAACACGGCTGCCCGCGTGGGCGATGAGGTGCGCGAAATTCGCCGAAATCGTCGACTTGCCTTCGTTCGGCAGCGTGGAGGTGACGCCGATCACCTGATGGCTCTTACCGACATTGGCGACGTCGACCGCGATCTTGATCGACCGCAAGCCTTCGGCGAAAGCCGAGAAGGGCTCGTCGATCACGTGCCGGTAGAGTGAATCTGTGGCGGCAACGATCCGCCGGGAGCCTCGGTCAACGGAGGCCGGACTTGCGGCGCTCGCCAGAAGTAGGGATTTCGACCGCTTCACTTTCGGGAGCGTAGCGATGCAGCCGAGAGCCACCTGTTTCTCCACCTGACCCGCCGAGCGGAACACGCCATCCATGAGTTCCCGCAAGGCAGCGATGCCGAAACTCAGGAGCAGGCCTCCGGCCAGGGCGGCGCCAAGTGTTCCCGTCTTGTTGGGTTTGCTGGGCAGATAGGGACGTGTGGCAGGCGTGATGAGCCTGGCCTCGGTGGCGGGATAGGATTCCTGCTGCACGGCATCCATGTAGCGCTGCAGGAAGTTATCATAGAGCGTGCGGGAGGATTGCGCCGCGCTCTGCAACTCACGGAGCCGAACCAGCGACTGGTTGGTGCTTTCCGAGACCGTCACACTGCTTGTGAGGTTCGCGGTCAGCGCGGCTTCGCGGGCCTGGGCCACGACATAGTCGCTGCGGGCTCCTTCGGCGACTTTCTTCATCTCGTCGGTGATGCTTCGCTGCATGCCGGCGATCTGATCCTGAATGTTAAGCGTCGCCTGGTGTTTGGCACCGTAGCGGGTCGCGAAAAGCTGCTGCCGGGCCTGCAGGTCGAGGATCTGTTGACGCAGCCGCACGATGATTTCGTTGTGGAGGGCTTCGGTCGTGGACGCGTCCGGCACCGCCTGTTTCATCACATCGTTGATGCGGTCGAGGCGCGCCTTGGCCTCTGCCGTGGCCGCCCGGGCGCTGGCGAGTTGGCTGCTCGCCTCCGACATCTGCTGTTCGTTCATCAATCGACCGTCGGCCGCCACGATATTGTTCTTGGCCTTGAAATCGGCCACAGCCTTTTCGGCGCCACTGGATTGGACGCCGAGTTCGTTCAACCGGTCCTGCAGCCACACGCTCGCCCGACGGGTGGCCTGAAACTTGGCGTCGAGCTGATCGCTCACATAAGCATCGACGGTCGCGTTGGCGACACGGGCCGCCTTCTCGGGATCATGGGATTGAAAGCCGATCATCACGGCATAGGTGGCAGGCACCCGGCTGACCACGAGGCTATTGGCCACGGCTTTGGTCGCGATAGCCTGCGCCTGCTCGTCTGAAAGTCCCTCGCGCGAGCGGACAAATTCAGGGTCGTTCTGCAATTGGAGGCTCTTGACCACCGCCGTCGCGATGGCGTCCGATCGCAATACTTCGAGCTGCGTTTGAATCGCGACGGCATCTTCGGGCTGATCGCTGTTGGCCGATTGTTGCTGAAACGCATGCACCTTGAGCACGTCGAGCACCATCGTGGCCTGAGCCACATAAACGGGCGGCGTCACGACGAGATAGGCGACGCCGCAGCCGAGGAGCAGCGCCGGCAGCAGGACGAACAACGGCCAGTGCCGCCGCACCAGCCCCAACATCGCCTGGAACGCGTCGACCACCGAGCCTGCGTCGAAATCGCGATGCGGCTCATAGGCGAGACTCTGAACCGAGCCCTTGCTCGTTTGAAGCATCAAGCAGTCTTTCCCGCTGCTTCAAGCAAACTTGGGCGGCCTGCGTAGGCACGAAGCGACGCGTTCTTGCTGACAGCCGGAGTCCGCGGGAGATTAGGGTCAGTCGCGCGCATGGAGAACCACCGCACATCGATCTTCTGTCACGCTCCGCAGGCCGCGTTTTGTTCGAACATGCCGCAAGACCAGACATTCGGGCTCGGCGCCGACATAGCCCGTCGGATAAGGCTCGCCCCAGAACGGCAGCAGGCGGTTTTCCTCAGCGCTCGCGGGCGCCGCGTGCACGAGAGCCGCAACGCTCAAAACCACTGCGCAGAGTATGGAGACACGACGAACCTTCATGGGAATCTCCTCACTCATGACAGCGGGGCTGCGGTGACCGTCGGCGCATTCGCGCGGCGGTCCAGAGCCGCCGTATAGGCGCGATGCATGATGTCCGCCGCTGCATCCCAGGAATAGCGATCGACCGAAGCGAGTGCGGTCGCCCGCATTTCCGCTGAACGATCCAGCAGGCTGAGGTGTTGCGCCTCGATCGAGGCCGCGGCTGCGGGTGCGGCGTCAAAATCGGTCAACAATCCCAGACCGGCATCCCCGATCAGCTTGGCGAACGGCGGGATGCGGCTGAGAACCGGGACCAGCCCGGCCGACAGGCCCTCGACGATGCTGATGCCGAAGCCTTCGTGCCGCGATGCCGAGACGATATAGCTTGCATGGCCGATGGCGGCGGCGATCTCGTTATCGCTTGGGCTATCCAAAATGGTCACGGCATCGGTCATTGCATGAGACCGCGCGCCCTCCCGGAGTTCGGCCGTCGTCACGTCCCACGGGCGGCCCGCGATGATCAGTGACCATGACGGGTCGATCTTCCGCAACGCGCAGAGCACAGGAAAGAGCGCTGCGAGATTCTTGTTAGACGAAAAGCGCCCGATGTAGAGCAGAGTCCGGATGGGGCGCCGGCTGCCGCGGTCCCGCCATTTCTGGAAGTCGACGCCATTGGCGGCCAGCATGAGTTTGCGGGCCGCGATGGGCCGAAAAAGATCGAGGTCACTGTCGCTCGAGGCGAAGATGGTACGATAGGCGTGCGCCGATGTACGGGTGGCGGTTTGAAAAAAGGCGCGCTTGAGCTGCTGCGCGAACGCCGTGTGGAAGAATCCGCCATGGGTCGAGGCGACCAAAGGCCTCCGGTGGATCCAACGGGTCGCGGCGAGAAAGTCAAAGAAGAAGTCGATTCCGTGAACATGGACGATGTCGGCATCGCCGATCCGCGACAGAACCGCAGGGGCCACCGGATACCGGAAAGACCCGCGAAACGGGATCCGTCGGACCTCCACACCTTGGACCGCGGCGAGACCGGGCAAACGCTCTGGTCCTCCGTTCGCAATCCTGTCCAAAGTCACGACAGCCGTCTCGACACCCCGCTTTTGGAGCGTCAGGCAAAGCTTCAGGACAGCCTCTTCGAGGCCGCCGATCGAGGGCGCAAACTGACGAACGACATGGATCACCTTCATGATCCGGTCCATTCCCTGGGTTGAACAGGCGACGGTGCGACAAAGACGAGCGAAAAGAAGTGGATCACGCCGACCGTGTATCGCCGCAACAGCCGCTTGGGTTCGATAGCGACGCGGTAGACCCATTCGAGCCGCAAGCGCCTGATGAGAGCTGGCGCGCGCCGCCGCTTCCCGGTCATCCAATCGAACAGGGCACCGACGCCGAAGATAAGTTTCGCGTCGAGGCGGTCCCAATGTTGGAGCACCCATTGTTCCTGCAGAGGATTGCCGAGCCCGACCAACAAGATGTCAGGCGAGGCGGCGGCGATTTCCTTTAAGACCTCATCTTCCCGCTCCCAGACGGAAAAGCCGTCACAATAGCCGGCGACGCGGCAGCCGGGATTGTTCGCGATCCGCGCGGCGGCGGCCGCAACGACCTCCGGCGTGCTGCCAATCAGGTAAACCGAAGCGGTTCCGCGCAGCCTCTCTAAAAAGCGTGGCACGAAATCTGTGCCGTTCATGTTCTCGCGAAAGCCTCGACCGAAGCGCAGGAAAGCCGCGATCTGCATGCCGATACCATCGTTGACGAGAAGATAACTTTCCTTGTTCGAGAGTCCGCAACCTAGATCTTGGCAGGAGGTGACGAAGTGATGGTTCACGAACCCGATGGCGATCTTGCGATTGGCCCGCATGCGTGTCTGGAGAAAGCGGATGAGCAAGTCGGTCCGTGTGCTCCGAACCCGGAAACCGCCCAGCAGAAAAGACCCGATCACGGGGCCGCCCCCCGAAGGACGCTGGGAAGGACAAAACCATCAGACGCCCTTCCTGCCACGATTGGTGTGCGAGGCTGCCTGCTTCGGCTGGGTTCCTTGATGCAAACGGTCCTGCGACAAGTCTGCGCCATTGCGCCTCTCCCGTGGATCAGCGCGCGCAGAAGGGTAGCCGCAAGACGAGCGACGTCCTTCAGTACTGACGCACTGTCAAAAAAGTCCGGTGTATTCAGCTGCGGGAAAGATCTGACAGAGAGGCTCTGCTATTCAGATCTTTCAAAATTGGCCCCGTGGAAGGTTATCTGATCGTTGAACTCGACTAATGACCCTCGATTGTCGATCTTTGCCTGATAAGACGAGCAGTGACTCAGTTTGATCGGATTGCGGCGCGAACCGCATAGCCGGTCGTGACCGCGTAACCGGCGTTGGCCGCCGTATTGGTGAAGAGGCTGAGCAGCGACAGGAACTTGCTGATCTCCACTTCCTTGGCATTGGCGATAAAGAGAACGTCCTGGTTGCGAACCATGAACTTGGTGGCCAGGAAGTAACCCGATGGATCCGCAAGGCTGATCTGGAAGATCACCGGCACTGTCGGGCCCGTGAAACCTGAAACATTCGCGCCGAGCATCGCCGCGACATCTCTGGGTTCCTGCCGGTAGAGGAACACCGAGGCAGCATCGGCCTGGGTGTCTACAAGACCTCCAGCCTTAGCGACCGCCTCGGCCAGATTGATCCGCCACGCATCAAAGGGAAATTCCCCCTGCTGCCCGGATGCACCGAACGCGATGAACTTCTGCTGCTCGCGGTAGACATAGATCCGGTCTCCCGGCTGAATGTAGATGTTGTTCGCTGCATTCATGATGAGGTTTTCGAATGGAACGGTCGCGCGACGTCCGCCGCGATCAAGAACCACCCAAGTCTCGTATCCCTGGCCGCGAATGCCACCGGCCCGCGTCAAGGCATCTGTGATGCGATCACCCGCACCGGAGGCGGCAGCGGCGAAACGCTGTGGCGAATTCACCTCGCCCATGACGGATACGAGGCTCGTCCGCTGCGAGGTCACGGAGACGACAACCTGAGGGTCGATGGCGCGATTCTTGATGCGCGAAATGATCGCGTTCTGAACTTGAACCGTCGTATGGCCAGCGGCGCGGATGATGCCTCCGTAGGGCATGGTGATATTGCCGTCGTTGTCGATTGTCTGTTCTGGCAACTGCACGAAGTTGCCAGGTCGGACCCCGGCCTCGGCCGGGATGTACAGTCCGCCGGCTGCGGCCTCGAACACCGTGACGCCAACGACGTCGCCAATGCCGAGAACCAGATTGGCCGGGGGACGCCCATCTGTGAAAACACCTGCAAGCCCCTTGGGCTCATTCTGCTCAAGCACGGCAACGGTGTTCGCCGTTACCGGAACGAGGTGGTAAGGCACCACCGACGAGTCGCGGCTCTCGATTGCAGCAGATGTCGGACCTGCCACTGGCAGGGACGAACAGCCTGTACAATCGAGTGCCACAGCCGTGATCAGAATCCAGACGCAACGCTTCTGAACCAGCATGAAAGCCCTTTGCCGAAACTCAACGAATGATCCTCGTTGCCAATAGAAGCGTTAGAACTCTCTGTTCTATTCACGCACAGGTTGCAATGTGAATCAACGTAAATTTTCGGTTATGGTGCGATGCACAAGCGCGTGGCCGGGTTTCGCCGGGACCGAAATCAGGACGTTGACAAGAGGAAATTAGGCTGGAGCGGTCTTTGGCGAGTGCAGGCCTAAAGGAACCGCCGGGTGTCTTCTTCCAACACCAGGCAGGTCAGGCGGCCGGTCGCATAGGCTCCGGTGTCGATATTCACCCGGTTGGCGGTCACGTCTGGGTCTTTGACGGGTGTGTGACCGTGCACGACGAACTTATCGAAACGGCGCGTGCTTTTGAGAAATGCGTCACGAATCCAGAGCAGATCCCGCTCGGTCTGCGAATCGAGCGGCCGGCCCGGATTGATCCCCGCATGGGCGAAGAGGTAATCCCCCTCCTGATGCGAGGTTTGCAACGATTCGAAGAAAGCGCGATGGCTGTCCGGCATTGCAACCTGCAGTGCGTCTGCGAGGCTATAGCAGTCTTGGTCAGTCGGCTGCAGCGGCGGCACCAGTCCGTAGGACAGCAAGGTCGGGTAGCCGCCCATCGATTTCCAGAAAGGGAGAACCAGCGGCTGCCATAGGAAGTCGATCAGGATGGCCTCGTGATTTCCTTTAAGGAACACGGTCGGCACAATGCTGGAGAGCGTCGACAGGCGGTCCAAGACCCCAAAGCTGTTCGGCCCGCGATCGATATAGTCGCCTAAAAACACGAACAGGAGATCGGCGATCGGATCGGCCGCAAGGTCCGACGTGATGCGGTGCAGCACGCCGTCCAGGAGGTCGAGCCGACCGTGAATGTCACCGACGCAGTAGAGCCGCTGGCCGCGCGCGAGGGCGGGCCAGGTTTGACGGCGTGGCGAGGGCGGGTCGACGTCCAAAGTCCTTCCTGACGGTCGCGACGGGGCCGCATCATTGTCGACCAGGCCGTATGACCCAAGCCATCCCAGCATATGTCAACAGATTTAAAGCAAATTGAACCCGTCCGCGCACGCATCTCGGAAATGGGTGTCCTGCGGGGTCAGTCCTGCAATTTTGACGCCGAAATGACGCAGTCCAAGGCTCGATCGGTTCCGGCATCATGGGTGCCCCCGCAGATGCGGATGGCCAGGCCGGCCCCTCGGGCGCGGTGGTTATGGATCAACCACGTGATGGACCTCTTTTGCCCGCTCTGCGACCGGCCCATCCCAGACGGTGCAAAATCGAGCCGGCACCACCTTGTTCCCAAACTCAAAGGGGGCGCGAGAGGAGAGACCGTCATCCTCCATCAAATCTGCCATAGTGCCATCCACGCCCGCTTTTCCGAGACTGAGCTCGCTCGGCGGCTGAACACGATCGAGACGCTCAGGGCGGAACCTGCTCTCGCGGAATTCCTGGACTGGGTTCGCACCAAGCCGTGCGACTTTCATGCCCCGACACGGCAGGCGACCTCGCGTGGTCGCGCCACGCGATACAGGCGGTCGTGATCGTCCAACTCCACCGCGGTGGCCGGGTTCGCGCTCAGGCTACAGCGCGACCGCTGGTGACCTTGCCGACCGTCGAGCGAACGGCATTGAGCACCTGGCCTAAATACGTGAGGCCTGCATCGGTGAGAACGGCGCGATCATGATCCACACGGGCCAGACCGATCGCCTCGACCTCGCGCACACCCTGCGGATCGGCCGCATGACCGGCCCCGTCTTGCAGCACCACCTCAGATACGGTCTCGCCCGACGTCAACTGGTGATAGGCCGCGAAGACGAAAATCGACAGTCCCTTGTCGCTGAGGATGGGCTCGCTCATTGGATGCTCCTATGGCCGGATCAAACGGGTTCTAGGGTGCTCCAATCGATCGTCGAGCAGAGTAGGGAGCCAAAAGGCGAAGCTCATTGCCGCAGGACGTCGCAGCGAAGACCGATCACATCCTGCCGTTTCGAAGCTCTCGGTTGATTTCAAAGGGCTTGAAACATGACGAGGGCGTCGACGAGCCCATGTGTCGGGTGATCAAAGGCGAGGGGAAGCCTGCCGACGATGTCGAACCCGAACGACTGCCACAGACGCACCGCGCGTTCATTCGTGCCGACCACGAAATTGAACTGCATCGCCTTGAAGCCCAGGCGTCTGGCCTCATTCAAAGAGTGCTCGCACATATGTCGCGCGATGCCGCGGCCGGCAGCCCGTGCCGCGGTCATGTAGCCGCAATTGCAGACATGGCTGCCACCGCCGAACTGGTTCGGCCGGATGTAGTAGCTGCCAAGAATGTCACCCGCCTCTTCAAGGACAAACGTGCGCCTGTCGGGTCCCATCCAGTAGGCGATCGCGGCGGCTTCGGTCATGTCAGGCGGGAGCGCGTAGGTCTCCGCCGCCCGGATTGTCGGGCCGATGATCGACCAAATGGCAGCGGCGTCTTCGGCGCCAGCGGGTCGGATCACCATCTTATGTGCGTCCAGGGTTTTGCGTCAGCATACGCGCGTTCCCGCGCTCCGCCTGACCGGTCTGGTACTGCGGACTTAGCCATCGCCGGCTATTCTAGGTGCATCTTAGCCATTGCGCATACGACCGCCACCCCGAGGACGGCCGAAGCCGCTCGTCGTAGCGGGTGTCAGGCACAAAAAAGGCGCCGGGCGAAGTCCGACGCCGGATCACGCTTCGTGCTCGACTGGCTCAGTCAGCCTCGACCGCCGCAGCCTTGGGCTTCAACACCATGCGGCCACGATACATACCGCTCTTGAGATCGACGTGATGCGGACGGCGCAGCTCGCCCGAGTCCTTGTCTTCGACATAGGTGGGCTGGGCCAAGGCGTCAGCAGAGCGACGGAAGCCGCGCTTCATTGGCGAGGTTTTTCGTTTCGGAACGGCCATATCAAACTCCACAAGCAAAAAGGCTGCCGCTCAGGGAGCGACAGCACCAAATCCGGGGGCTCGATACACCCTCCGGCGGGATCTGGCTAGCCCAAATCCACCAAGGTCCGCGATGCTTGGGTCAGAACGCCTGGTGACGCTGCAGCCGTCCGTTGACGGCATCCACAAGCGATCCCCGCTCCACGCCGATATCGGCCAGTTGGTAGTCGTTCAAGGCCGACAATTCGCGGATCGCGGCCTGCCGTTGAGTGCGCTCGCGCAAAGATTTCAGCACATTTTGTAATCGGGTCAGCACGGTATTTGGTCCTAGTTTCGTGTTCCATGTATATTTGTGCTCCAATCTTGTGCAAAGCAAGATGAATAGATGTGCAAAGCAGCAAGGCCAGCCATGCAGGTGCGGCAGGGCGAAATCTGCGCGATTTTACCGGACGTTAGGAAGTCGGTGGGGGTCGAAGGACTGAAGCCCCGGCGGTGCTTGGCTTTTTTGTGTCACAAGCGTTACATTCATGAAAAGCGACCGATAACGGCTAACGTGAGATCGCGCGGGACGAGAGGAAACGGTTCAACGCTATGGCCCTGATGACCGTCGAGCCGCATCGCCCAGAGGTATTCAGTCCGTCCCGCGAGACATCTTGTGCAACAGGTTCGGCTGGCCCGTCCCGCATGGTCTACGGGGCCCTCGACCTCGGAACGAACAATTGCCGGCTGCTGATCGCACGGCCGTCCCATGACGGGTTCAAGATCGTCGATTCATTCTCGCGCATCGTTCGACTGGGCGAGGGGTTGGCCCTGACAGGACGGCTTTGCGACGGTGCGATCGACCGGACGCTTGGGGCTTTGACCGTGTGTCGAGACAAATTACAGGCGCGCGGGGTGAGACGGATGCACCTCGTGGCCACCGAGGCCTGCCGCGCCGCCGCGAACGGGCCTGATTTCATCACGCGAGTCGCTTCGGAAATCGGCCTCGATCTGGAGGTCGTGGATCGTGAAACGGAAGCGGCGTTGGCGGCATCCGGATGTGCGGCGCTGGCGGACGGACAGGCCGAAGGTGTGCTCCTGTTCGACATCGGCGGTGGCTCGTCCGAGCTCGTCTGGCTTGATGGCGCTCGGGCCCGGGTGGCACGGGATGAGAATACAATCAAGAACCGCATCCGGTCCTGGACATCGCTGCCGCTTGGCGTGGTGACGCTCGCGGATCGCTTCGGCGGACATGATGTCACGGCGGAGCGCTTCGAAGCGATGGTGACATTCGTGGCCGACGCGATGTCCGAATTCGTGGACGCGGCGCGGAACAATGGCCGCTGTCCGCGTTTCCATCTGCTTGGGACATCGGGCACGGTCACGACCGTGGCAGGCGTCTACCTCGGGCTCGACCGTTATGACCGTCGCCGGGTGGATGGTCTCTGGATGTCCAATGCGGAAGTCACGACCGCCATGTCTCACCTTCGTGCCATGCCGTTCGAGTCGCGGGCCGCGCATGGATGTATCGGGCCCGATCGGGCTGATCTCGTGCTCGCCGGCTGCGCCATTCTGGAGGCCATCCGGCGCGCATTTCCATGCGAGAGGCTGCGCATCGCCGATCGTGGCCTGCGCGAAGGTATCCTGATGAAGATGATGCAGAAGGACAAAGCCTGGGCGCAATTGCCGGGCGCGAGGTCGGGCTGGTGACCGAAAAGGCGGGAGTGGGGGGACGCGCGGGCGGACGCTCCCTCAAGATACGGGTCAAGACCGCCCGCAAACGCTCCTTGTCGTCGACGATCTGGCTGCAACGACAGCTGAATGATCCCTATGTGGCGCAAGCGCGCCGCGAGGGATTTCGCTCTCGGGCCGCCTTCAAGCTCGCGGAGATCGACGACAAATACCGGCTTCTCAGGCGGGGGCAGCGACTCGTCGACCTCGGCGCGGCGCCAGGCGGGTGGTCGCAGGTCGCCGCGACCCGCATCGGCGCCGATAAGGGGCAGGGCGGCATCGTGGCCATCGATCTCCTCGACATGGAGCCGGTGCCGGGCGTCGCCTTCACGCAGATGGATTTCCTCGACGAAGACGCTCCCGATCGCGTTCGGGCTATGCTGGATGGGCAAGCCGATGGCGTCATCTCCGATATGGCCGCCAATGCCACGGGCCATCGCAAGACCGATCACATCAAGATCGTGGCGTTGGTGGAACTCGCCGTGAGCTTTGCGGTCGAGGTGCTGAAGCCGGGCGGTTTCTTCCTGGCCAAGGTGCTGCAGGGAGGGACGGAGGGCACGCTGCTGGCCGGGTTGAAGCGCGACTTCGCCGTCGTGCGTCACATCAAACCGCAGGCAAGCCGGCAGGATTCCGCCGAGCTTTACGTTCTGGCGACCGGCTTCAGGGGCACGGCCTCCGGTGCATCGGCTGAAGAAGTGGCCGAAGCCGACGCGTCGTAGCGAGGTCGCCCTGTCAGCGACGCGCCAGCGTCTCTTGGCAGCCTCAGGAACACGAGAGCCGACACGGCCGAGATGAGACCGACCACGGTGAAGGCGGCGCCGAAATCCTGCACCCGCAACACGCTGTCCCCATGGGCGACGCGCGAGAATTCGATCACCGCCGCGCCCACGGCCACGCCACTCGAGAGCGAGAGTTGCTGGGCCACCGAGGCGAAGCTCGTGGCCCGGCTCATGGTTGGGTTGTCGATATCCGCATAGGCGATCGCGTTGATGCCGGTGAATTCGAGCGAGCGGAAGAAACCACCCGCGAGCAGCAGGCCGAACATCAGAGCGAGAGGGGTCGTGGACGTGAAGGTGCCATAGAGCAGCAGAAAGACACTGCTGATCAGTGCGTTGGTGACCAGAACCGTGCGGAAGCCGAAGCGGCGCAGGATTGTCTGCGCGGTCGTCTTCATCAGCATGGCGCCCGCGGCCGACGCGAATGTCAGACAGCCAGATTGGAATGGCGTCATGCCCAGCCCGAGCTGCAGCAGGAGTGGTAGCAGAAAAGGCAATGCGCCGATGCCGAGGCGAAAGAGGTAGCCTCCGAGCACGCTGCCACGGAAGGTTGCGACCTTCAAAAGCTTAAGGTCGATGATTGGATAGGGCGCTCGCCCGGCATGCCAGACATAGACCGCTATCGTGACGCCGCCGCCGAGAACGAGCCCCAGCGTCACCAGCGGCGACAGAAAACCACGCCCCGCCACCGTCAGGCCGAACATGAGCGCCGAAAGACCGACGCCGGACAGGATGAACCCGAGGATGTCGAGCGGCCACACCGTCTTTTCGCGAATGTTGGGGATGTAGAGGGTCGCCAGCACGACCCCCAGCAGCCCGATCGGGACGTTGATCCAGAAGATCCAGCGCCAGTGCGCGTAGGTGGTGATGAAGCCACCGAGCGGCGGCCCCAGGATCGGCCCAAGCAGGGCCGGGATCGTCAGATAGGCCAGTGCCTGAACCAATTCGTCTCGCGGAACCGAGCGGAACAGTACGAGTCGTCCGACCGGAACCATCATGGCCCCGCCGGCCCCTTGGAACATTCTCGCCGCCACAAAGCCCGGCAAGGTGCTGGACAGACCGCAGAGGATCGAGCCGAGCGTAAAGACCACGATGGCTGACCGAAACACCGTCCGGGCACCGAACCGGTCCGCCGCCCACCCACTGGCCGGGATGAAGATCGCGAGACTCAGGAGATAAGACGTCAAGGCGAGTTTGAGCGCGATCGGGTCTTGATGCAGATCGACCGCGATGGCGGGCAGCGAGGTCGCGAGCACCGTCGAGTCCATGTTTTCCATGAACAGCGCGCAGGCCACGATGAGGGGTGTGAGGAGGCGAGAAGGCACGATATACTCGGGACCAGGGATGCGCTGGCGGCAGGGGAGCCTTGTTGCCGGGCCGAATGGCGGTTTCGGGGCAGCCTCAGGCTTTGCAGTGCCGGGACGGCATGCTATGTGCCCCTGCCAATTCCCTGCGGCTGAACATGGATTTCAGCCGCTCTTTCTTCGTTCCTGAGCTGGCATCTGCCGCCTGGGCGACTCTCGGAGTGGCACATGTTGGCACGCGATATCCTGACCGAGGCTCTGACCTTCGACGACGTCCTCCTGCGGCCGGGACACTCGACCGTCATGCCGCGCGACGTGAGCCTTAAGACGAGGCTCACCCGTAGCATCGAACTGAACCTGCCGCTTCTTTCCTCGGCCATGGATACTGTGACCGAGGCGCGTCTCGCCATCACCATGGCCCAGGCCGGCGGCATTGGAGTGATTCACCGCAATCTGGAGCCGGAAGCGCAGGCGGAGGAAGTCCGCAAAGTGAAGCGCTACGAAAGCGGCATGGTGGTCGACCCGATCACGATCCATGCGGATGCGACGCTCGCGGACGCCCTTGCGCTGATGCGCCACCACAATATTTCGGGTATTCCGGTTGTGGAGCCGGGACCGAAATCGCAGCCGGCGATCTTGCTCGGCATCCTCACCAACCGCGATGTCCGGTTCGGCGACGATCCGTCACAGCCGATTCACGAATTGATGACCCGGAAGGTGATCACCGTACGGGAGGGCGTCCGCCCGGACGATGCCCGCCGGCTTTTGCACCAAAACCGCATCGAGAAGCTGGTTGTGGTCGATGACGAAGGACGCTGCGTCGGCCTCCTGACCGTCAAGGACATGGAAAAGGCGACGATGCACCCCAACGCTTGCAAGGACCCCGAAGGGCGCCTGCGGGTGGCTGCGGCGTCCAGCGTCGGCGACAAGGGATTCGAGCGGTCCCTGCTGCTGATGGAGGCGGGTGTCGACTGCATCATCGTCGATACGGCGCACGGTCATTCCCAGCATGTGCTCGACCAGGTCTCACGTCTCAAGCGCCAGTCGAACAAGGTCGCGATCATCGCCGGCAATGTGGCGACGAGCGAAGGCGCCAAAGCGCTGATCGACGTTGGCGCCGATTGCATCAAGGTCGGCATTGGACCGGGGTCGATCTGCACCACTCGGATCGTGGCGGGTGTGGGCGTGCCGCAATTTACCGCCATCCTGGAAGCCGTCGAGGAGGCACGCAAGCAGGACACGCCTGTGATCGCCGACGGCGGCATCAAATATTCAGGCGACTTCGCCAAAGCCATCGGGGCAGGGGCCGAGAGCGTCATGATCGGCTCGCTTCTGGCGGGAACCGACGAGGCGCCGGGCGAGGTGTTCCTGTATCAAGGCCGCTCGTTCAAGGCCTATCGTGGCATGGGGTCGGTAGGCGCCATGGCGCGGGGCTCGGCCGACCGTTATTTCCAGCAGGAGATCAAGGATCAGATGAAGCTGGTCCCGGAGGGCATCGAGGGGCAGGTGCCTTATCGGGGACCGGCCGGCCCGATCTTGCACCAACTGGCTGGCGGCTTGCGGGCCGCGATGGGTTATGTGGGCGCCGCCACGATCGCCGAATTCCAGCAGAAGGCGAAGTTCCATCGCATCACGGGGGCAGGCTTGCGCGAGAGCCATGTGCATGACGTCGCGATCACGCGCGAGAGCCCGAACTACCCGACGGGCGTGTGATCCGGTTTATCCGGATGCCGTTGCAACTGCCATCGACCGCGATCCCAAAATCGCGGCCTCGTTTTCAATAGATCACCCCGCACGCGGGCAAGCTGCTCTGAAAGCAAAAAAGTGTGAGCGCCTTTCGGCGGCTCACACCTGATGCAAGCTTCCCGTTTGGGACGTTTGCCTTACTGATGGTTTTCGAGCGTCGTCTTTGCGTCGGCGTGGCGCGGCGGGGGCGCCATCATGGGCGGGGGCGGCGGGGGTGCTGAGGCGCAGGCCGCCAGCGACAAGGCAAGGGCGGCGAGAGCCGACCGGCACAGAATCCGGGTCATGAAAGTCCTTCGTGGGTCTGAATAATTCCGCAGCCGCTTTTATGGCGGCGCACCATCTTCAATACGGCCCTTCCCGGCTCAAATGTGGCGAAACTGTAATGAACCCCTCTGCAAGGCTCTCGGCAGCCATTGAGATCCTCACTGTGATGGATGAGCAACGCCGCCCGGTGGCGGATGTTCTGCGGGATTGGGGGCGCAGCCATCGCTTCGCTGGCTCCAAAGACCGCGCCGCCATCGGCGATCTCGCCTATGACGCGCTTCGGGTTCATGCCTCAGCGGCCTGGATCATGGGCGACGCGTCGCCTCGCGCGGTGCTGCTCGGCGCCTTGCGCCGCATCCGTGGCATGACGTCCGAGACCATCGCGGGCCTGCTGACCGGACAGGACCATGCGCCCGCACCTCTCACCGAGGCCGAGCTTGCGCGGCTCGACACAGATACGCTTGCCGATGCCCCGGATCACATTCGCGGTGATATTCCCGAATGGCTCGCCCCCTCTTTCGCGGCCGTGTTCGGTCAGGACACCGCGGCCGAAGGTGAGGCTCTGTCCCGTCGCGCGCCCGTCGATCTCCGGACCAACCTTCTCAAGGGCGATCGCGCCAAGGCGGAACGCGCGCTCAAGCATCTCGGGCCGGAGCCTACCCCTTATTCCCCTTGGGGATTGCGCCTGGTGCACAGCGACCGCGCCCCCGCCATGGCGGCCGAGCCCGCTTATGCCAAGGGGCTCGTCGAAGTGCAGGACGAGGGCTCCCAACTGGCCGCCTTGCTGAGCGGTGCCGGTCCGGGCCAGCAGGTGCTCGATCTCTGTGCCGGCGGTGGCGGCAAGACGCTCGCGCTGGCGGCCATGATGGAAAACAAGGGCCAGGTCTATGCGGCCGACGCGGATGGGCGCCGGCTGACCCCGATCTATGACCGGCTGGCGCGGGCCGATGCGCGCAACATCCAGGTGCGAGCGCCGCGCGGCACGCAGGATGTGCTGGCCGATCTGGCGGGTCGCTGTGACCTCGTCTTCATCGACGCCCCCTGCACCGGGACCGGCACCTGGCGGCGCAATCCGGATGCCAAATGGCGCCTTCGACCCGGCGCCCTCGAACAACGCTGCAAGGCGCAGGATGAAGTTCTGGCCGCGGCGGTCCGCTATCTCAAGCCAGGTGGCCGGCTGCTCTATGCGACCTGCTCGGTGCTCCATGAAGAGAACGAGGATCGCATTGCCGCGCTGCTGGCCGCCCATCCCGATCTTTTGCCGCTGGACGCAGGTGTAATGGCTGCGCGCGCTGGTGTCCCGCAACTCGGAAATCATGCTTCGAAATCGGGCCCGGGCCTGCGCCTGACGCCCCGCACCACCGGTACGGACGGCTTCTACATCGCGGCGCTGACCCGCGCGGCGGGGTGACCTATGGCGGCCTCTTTGGCGACCTGAATCAGGCTCGACGGGTGTCATGTCCCTTCGCGCCGCAAGCTGCTGCAGGATTCGATTCAGTCTCTGAAGGCCTGACGCGGTTTCTCCCCTCTCCCTTGTGGAGAGGGGCGGGGGTGAGGGTTGCGACGAACGCGCGGTTTTCTTCAGGAAACCAATGCCTGCGCCCGTATCCACCCTCACCCCTAACCCCTCTCCACAGGGGAGAGTGGAATTGCAGGACGCTCCACTGAGATATGTGAATGCCGTAGCCGCCTGCGGGACGAAGGGTCAAAACCCGATGGCCAGCCAAGGACGACCAGTCGAACCTGATGCAGCTTGGTATTAGGCGTCACGCATCACTGAAACGCACACGACGATCAGGCGATGTGGCGGCAGTTCGGCCGCTTGAGATGAAGGGCGTGCTCAAACACTGCCAGCTCTCCGACCCCGCTATTGCCCCCGTCGCGCCGAGGTCGCGAAGCGGACAGCCTCCTCGGCGGCGCGCACCAGGGCGCGGGCCTTGTTCTCGCATTCGGCATATTCCGAGGCCGGATCGGAATCATAGACGATGCCGGCGCCCGATTGGACATGCATGGTACCGTCCTTGATGACCGAAGTGCGCAGCACGATACAGGTATCCATCTCGCCGCCGGCGCCGAAGTAGCCGATACAGCCGCCGTAGATGCCACGTTTGTCGCGTTCGAGCTCGTCGATGATCTCCATGGCGCGCACCTTCGGGGCGCCGGAGACCGTGCCGGCCGGAAAGCCTGCCGCGAGCGCGTCGATCGTATCGCGGGAGGGGTCTAGTTCGCCCTCGACGTTCGACACGATGTGCATCACATGGCTGTAGCGTTCGATGAAGAACTTGTCGGTCACGGTCACGGTGCCGATACGTGACACGCGTCCCGCGTCGTTGCGGCCGAGGTCGAGGAGCATCAAGTGCTCGGCGAGTTCCTTGGCGTCGGCCAGGAGTTCCTTGGCGAGGCGATCGTCGTCGGCAGGCGTCGTCCCCCTAGGCCGTGTTCCGGCGATCGGCCGGACTGTGACCTTGCCGTCGCGTACCCGCACGAGGATCTCGGGGCTCGAACAGCAGATCTGGAAGGCGCCGAAGTCGAGAAACGACAGGAACGGCGCGGGATTGACGCGTCGGAGCGCCCGATAGAGCGAGAAAGGCGGGAGGTCGAACGAGGCCGAAAACCGCTGCGACAGCACCACCTGAAATACGTCGCCGGCCCGGATGTAATCCTTGGCCCGCTCCACCATGGCGAGAAAGTCGCCGCGTGGCGTATTCGACACCGGTGGCTGGGGCTTGAGGAATGGATCGACCGACGAGGACCCATGCGCGAGGGGGCTGTCGAGCACCTCGACGATGCGCTCGATCCGCGTCATCGCGCTGGCGCGGGCCACGTCGGTCGTGAGCCCGGCGCGCGCGCGCACCGGGCTGACGACCGAGATTTCGTCCCGCACATTGTCGAACACTACCATGACCTGGGGGCGGATCATGATGGCATCGGGCACGCCGATCGGATCGGGCTTGGCTGGCGCCAGCCGCTCCATGTGCCGCACCATATCGTAGCCGAGATAGCCGAACACGCCGGCCGCCATGGGCGGCAAGCCTGCCGGGAGGTCAATGGCCGACTCCGCCAGCAACCGCCGCAGGGCGTCGAGCGGTTTGCCGGAACACGGCAGGAAAGCGTCGGGGTCGGCCTGTGGCTGGTGGTTGATCTCGGAATTTTCGCCGGTGCAGCGCCAGATCACATCGGGGTCGAGCCCGATCATTGAGTAACGGCCGCGTGTCGCGCCGCCCTCGACTGATTCGAGAATGAAGATCGGTCCGCGCGTGGCGGCCTGCAGCTTGAGAAAGGCCGAAACGGGTGTTTCCAGATCGGCGACCAGCACCGTCGAGACGACGCTCGCAGGCTCCCTCGGAGCCCCTATTGATGGCGTGCCTCGGCTCATCCGTTGTCCCCGCCGATTGCGCTGTTCAACACGGTTGGGTTGATCTTGATCGTCATTGTCCCTTCGAGACGGGACAGATAGGCGGCCAGAATGTCGTCGGCAAAGAGATTGCGATACTGGCCTTGGAGTTGTTCCGTTTCGGGAGCGTCCGGATCCATCGTCGGCACCACGCTGTCGAGGACCTTGAACAGGATGCGGCTGCCATCGCTGCCATCGGCGGAGCCGGCCGACCCAACGGCCGTGTCGAACGCCTTGACGGCCACAGGACCGGGAACGTCATCGGCGCCCGCCCGCTTGAGATCGCTGGCATGCTTGATCTCGGCATTGTTGGCGGAAGCCGCCACCTGCTCCATCGTCTGGCCGCCGTTCAGAGCCTTGACCCATTCGTCGGCTTTGGCGACGAGGCGTTTTGCGATCTCGTCCTTCCGCAAGGCTTGTTCGACTTGAGCCTTGACCTCGTCGAACTTGCGCTGGTGCGCCGGATCGATTCCGGCGACCTCGAACCAGATCTGATCGCCCGCGCGGCTCTGGACCACGTCGGTGTCGACGCCGACATCGGACGCAAACGCCGCGCGGAGGACGTCGTCACGGTCGGGAATATCCACCAAAGCGCCGGCGGGATCATGTCCGGTCGCATCGACCGCGTCGACCGTGCGGACCTCCAGGCCGACGGCTTTCGCGGCCTCGGCCAAGGTTTTCCCCGATGCCCGTTGGTCCTCGATCTTGTCGTGGAGGTCGCGCAGCGCATCCCGGGTACGGGCGGCAGAGTTGGCGATCTCCTGCCGAATTGCAGGCGCAACCTCTTCGAACGTCTTCTTGGTTCCCGCCTCGATCGCAGTCACGTGGATCAGCACAGTTCCGAACGTGCCCTTGATGGGATCGCTTGTGCCGTCGGCCGGCAGCGCGAACGCTGCGTCGGCGACCGCTTTGTCGAACAGGCTGCCCTTCGTCACCGCCCCGAGGTCGAGTTCCTTGCCGCTGACGTTTCGTTCCGCCGCGGCATCGGCAAAACTCTTGCCTGCCTTGATCTGCGCCGAGGCCGCCTGCGCGTCCGCCTCGTTCGGGAACACGATCTGCTTCAATGTTCGCCGTTCGGGCTGGCCGAACCGGCCACCCTCGTCCGCCTCGTAGAGGCGGCGCATCTCCGCCTCCGATACGGCCTCTGGCTTGGCCACCGTGGCGGGAGATGTGGCCAAAATGACCAATTTACGGAATTCCGGTGCCGAAAACTCCGACTTGTGAGCGTCGTAATAGGTCTGCAGCGCAGCGGCATCCGGCGCCGGCACGTCGCCCACAAGTGTCGGCGGCAGGACGATCATATCGATGCTGCGGGTTTCGGCCTGCAAGCGGTGAAGCGCATCGAGCGCGGCCTTGGGTACGCTGAGGGCGCCCGCGACGCCGTCGACAAGTTCCTGACGCAGGTAGGTCTGGCGCTGGTCGCGCAGGAAGCTCTGCTCGGTCAGGCCATTGTTCCGCAGAAGCGTGTTGAAGCGATCGCGATCGAACTTGCCGCCCGGACCCGCAAAGGTCGGGTCGTCGACGACAGCCTTGCCGATCTGCGCCTCGGAGATGGCGAGCCCAAGCTTGTCTGCCTCGACGTCGAGGATCGTGTCGGTCACCAGGCGTGAGAGAACCTGCTGGTCCAACCCGTACTGACGGGCCTGCGCGCTGGTCACAGGCTTGCGAAGCCGCTGCTCCAGTTGCTGCATGGCGATCTGGTAGCCACGGCGGTAGGTCTCGACGGAAATGTCGCGATTCCCGACCCGTGCCACCCAGGTGGCACTGCTGGTGCGAAACAGGTCCGCGAAGCCGAAAAAGCTCAGGCCGACGATGATCAGCAGGAAAATCAGCGCCATGCCGATCTTGCCGATCAACGAATTCTGTACCGAACGCATGCTTTCGAGCATGGAAAAAGGTCCGCCTCTACCGCAACGTCGCACCCGACGAGCGCCGGCTGAACACCCCCGACCGGAGCGGTCGGCACCATAACCACGGTGGCACAGTGGTGCAACGGGGCGAAACCACGAAGCTTACCCTTGCGAGACGCCGGTCCCGCGACATGTCAATCCAGAATGCGCCGCGTGCCGGCATGTCGGGGGAATCAGATGGACTACGTTAATCTCGGCCGCAGCGGGCTCAAGGTCTCCCGCTTGTGCCTCGGCTGCATGACCTATGGCGAGCCGGATCGCGGCAACCATCCCTGGACCCTATCGGAAGAGGAGAGCCGGCCCTTCCTCAAGAAGGCGCTCGACCTCGGCATCACATTTTTCGACACCGCCAACGTCTATTCGGACGGTTCGAGCGAGGAGATCGTCGGACGTGCGCTGAAGGATTATGCGAAGCGCGACGAGATCGTGCTGGCCACCAAGGTGCATGGCGTGATGCGACCCGACGCCAATGGGCGCGGCCTGTCCCGCAAGGCGATCATGACCGAAATCGATCATAGCCTGCGCCGTCTCGGCACCGACTATGTCGATCTCTATCAGATCCACCGCTTCGATCCCGACACGCCCGTCGAAGAGACGTTGGAAGCCCTGCACGATGTGGTGAAGGCCGGGAAGGCCCGCTACATCGGCGCCTCGTCGATGTATGCGTGGCAGTTCTGCAAGGCCCTTCATCTCGCGGATCGGCACGGCTGGACGCGGTTCGTGTCCATGCAGAATCACTACAACCTGCTGTACCGCGAGGAAGAGCGCGAGATGATGGGCCTGTGTATCGAGGAGGGCATCGGGGTCATTCCCTGGAGCCCGCTGGCACGTGGCAAGCTCACGCGGCCTTGGGAAGACACGCCGACGACCGCCCGGGGCGAGACCGATGCCTTCGGCCAGACACTCTATGCCGGCATGAAGGAGGCCGACCGCGCCACCGTCGAGCGGGTCGGCAGCGTCGCGTCGGCGCGCGGCGTGAGTCGAGCCGAAGTTGCGATGGCTTGGCTGTTGCAGCAGCCAGGGGTCACCGCTCCCATCATCGGCGCGTCGAAGCCCGGCCATCTCGAACAGGCCGTGGCGGCCCTCTCGCTGCGGTTGGAGGCGGACGAGGTCAGGCAACTCGGCGAGGCCTACGCGCCCCACCCGGTTGCCGGATTCAAATAAGCAGGAACGTCTGCATCGCGCCCTTGCCCTTGATGTTCATGGGGGGCAGGGGCTCGAACCCGTAGGCATCGCCAACGGCGGCCCGCACAGCTTCGGAGACGTGAACGCGCCCGGCGACGCCGTTGCGCTCCATACGGCTGGCGACGTTCACCGTGTCTCCCCACACATCGTAGACGAATTTGTCCGTCCCGATGACGCCTGCCACGACCGGACCCGTATGCATGCCGATTCGGGCTTCGAGCTGCTCGCCAACCTCTCGTCCAGCGGCCGCAACGGCCTCCGGGATCGCCAGTGCCATGCGGGCAGTCGCAAGCGCATGGTCCGGGCGCGCGTTCGGTAGGCCCCCAGCCACCAGATAGGCGTCGCCGATCGTCTTGATCTTTTCGAGCCCATTGGCCTTGGCGAGGCGGTCGAGGTTCGAAAAGACGCTGTTGAGCAATGCGATCATGCGAGGTGCCGGCATGCGGCTCGACAGGGCCGTGAACCCGACAATGTCGCAGAACAGGATGGTGGCCGCCTCGAAATGGTCGGCGATGACGGTTTCGCCATGACGTAGGCGCTCGACAACCGGTCCCGGCAGCATCGACCTAAGCAGAGATTCGGACCTCTCACGTTCGACCCGCAACTGTTCGACATAGGCCTGTTCGCGGTCGCGTAGGGTCTTCCGCTCGACCAGGGCCGAGATGCGGGAGCGCATGAGAATCGGATCGAGCGGCTTTTGCATCACGTCGTCGGCGCCGGCCTCGATGCAGAGCACCGCACTCTCCACCTCGTCGGCGCCCGACATGATGATGACGGGAATCGTGGAGGTATGCGGAGTGCCGCGCAGCTGGCGCAAAACGTCGACGCCGTTCAGGCGCGGCATCAGGAAGTCGAGCAGCACGAGGTCGAAATTCTGCTGCCCGGTCACCCGCAGGGCCGCTTCCCCGTCGCTGCAGGCGCAGACTTTATGCCCGTCTCTTTCGAGCCGGCGCGTAAGCAGGTCCAGACTGGACGGGTTGTCATCGACCACAAGGAGATAACCGGTTGCGCGGGCGGCGAGTGTCGGCTGTTCCGAGAGGACCGACCGGAGGGTCGCCACCGCCTGTTCCATTGCCGCGGTCTGGTCCGACCCGGCTCCGGTCTCCCCGTGTGTGGTCGTCAATGAGCCGGACTGGATGAACTCGATCATCGAGTCGATGCCGCCGAGCAGCCGGCGCGAGGCTGCGAGAAGTCCGTCGAGCGTTTCCACCATGGTCGGAAATCCTTCTTCTCGGGCTTCCTCCAGGAGCAACTCGCCATATCCCATGATGGCCGTGATGGGCGTTCTCAGTTCGTGCCGCAGCGATGCCGTGAAATCGTCGATCTGCTTCTCGGACAAGGAGCGCTGCGAGGCTGACGTATCCAGCAATTCCTCGACGACGATGCGTAGCCGCAGGCTGGACGCCTTCATGGTTTGCAGATCGGCCCGGAAGGACGCCATCTGTTCGCGGGCGACATCCTCGATCACGAGATCGATGAAGCTCGACACGACATCGACCGGAGCGATGAACTCGGCCCGCACAAAGGCCGAGATGGCGCGCGCCAGCCGCTCGTCGTCGAAGTCCGGCTTCGCGGCAGCGACAATGCCCGGCGCTTGATTCATTCCCGAACAGATCTCCAGAGCATTGATGACACTCGCGCCCATCTCAACAAAACGCAACGCGCCGCATCAAGGTAACCCGCAGAATGCTGGCTCGTTGCCGAGCGGGAGGTTGGATCAGGAGGTGAGGACGATGCCAGGCGTCGCTTTCAAATTGCCGGGTCATCTGCTACCCCGCCTCAACCGGCACAGCTCACGTTAGAGGCAATCATGGCGTTTTCGTCGCATCCTATCGTGGTCGGCAACTGGAAGATGAACGGCCTGCAGGCGTCGTTGGATCAGGTTCTCGCCGTGCGGGAGGCTTGCGCGACCGGCGCGGCAGGGCGGTGCGAAGTGGCGCTTTGCGTCCCCGCGACCCTCATCGCTCAAGCCGCCTCGCTCTTGGCCGGCAGCCGGTTGATGATCGGCGGCCAGGATTGTCACGCCGCGGCGCTCGGCGCCCATACCGGTGACATTTCGGCCGAGATGCTGAAAGATGCCGGGGCGAAACTGGTGATCGTGGGCCATTCGGAGCGCCGCGCGAACCACGGCGAGACCGACGCGATCGTCAACGAGAAAGCGCAAGCTGCGGCCCGCGCGGGCCTCACACCCATCATCTGCGTCGGCGAAACCCGCGCCGAGCGGGACGCCGGCGAAACCCTTCGTGTGATCGGGCGGCAGATCGACGATTCCGTGCCCCGTGGCTCAAATCCCGAGGCAACGATCATCGCCTATGAGCCCGTATGGGCCATCGGGACCGGTCTCACGCCGACCGAAAAGGACGTGGCGGAAGTGCATGCGTTCATCCATCGGCGTCTTGCCACGCTCGTCCCGACCGGTGGCAAGGACATGCGCATCCTCTACGGCGGTTCGGTCAAGGCGTCGAATGCGGCAGCGCTGCTTGCCATCGACCATGTCGACGGCGCGCTGGTGGGCGGGGCGAGCCTGAAGGCCGCCGATTTCCTGGGTATCACCGGCGTCTATCGTTGAGCTCTCTCGCATCGGTTTCCAAAAGGCTCGGGCTCGTATAGAAGGCCGGCAACCCCGAACATGACCGGCAGGCGCTCGATGCCTGCCTGAGGCATCGTGATGCAAACCGTATTGATCGTCATTCATCTCCTGATCGTTATCGCGCTCGTCGGCGCGGTGCTGCTGCAGCGCTCCGAAGGGGGAGCCTTGGGAGTGGGCGGCGGCGGCGGATTCATGACTGGTCGGGGACAGGCCAATGCGCTCACAAGGGCCACGGCGATCTTGGCCACACTGTTCTTTCTGACGAGCCTCGGGCTCACGCTCCTGGCCAATCTCCACCGCACACCGCGCTCGATCTTCGATGCGCCGGGGTCGAGCACCCAGGCTCCGAAAAGCGTGCCGGCGCCCGCTCCGGGCACCTCTGTGCTCGATCAATTGAAGCAGATTCAGGAGCAGAAATCCGGTGCCGCTCCGAGCGCACCAGCGGTGCCGTCGGCTCCGGCCGTGCCGGAGCCTCCGAAGTCTCAATAAATCAAGTTGTTCGAAATATCCGTGGATAGCTGAGGCGAGCGTCCTGGGGGCGCTCGCTTTTTTCGATTTTTGCCGTTAAGAATGAGGTCCCATGGCGCGGTATATTTTCATCACCGGCGGCGTGGTCTCTTCCTTGGGTAAGGGTCTGGCGGCGGCGGCACTCGGGTCGTTACTTCAGGCTCGCGGCTACACGGTCCGGCTCCGCAAGCTCGACCCTTATATCAACGTCGATCCGGGGACGATGAGCCCCTATCAGCACGGCGAGGTCTTCGTCACCGATGACGGGGCCGAGACGGATCTCGATCTCGGACACTACGAGCGTTTTACCGGGCGCCCGGCCACCAAGGCCGACAACACGACCACGGGGCGCATCTATCAGGAGATCATCACCAAGGAACGTCGCGGCGATTATCTCGGCGGTACCGTGCAGGTGATTCCGCATGTCACCAATGCCATCAAGGAATTCGTCCTCGACGGCAACGAGGGCACCGACTTCATCCTGGTCGAAATCGGCGGCACGGTTGGCGATATCGAGGGGTTGCCCTTCTTCGAGGCGATCCGGCAACTCGGCAATGATCTGCCGCGCGGCCACGCGGTCTACATTCACCTGACGCTTCTGCCCTACATTCCGAGCGCGGGTGAGCTCAAGACCAAGCCGACCCAGCATTCGGTCAAGGAGTTGCGCTCGATCGGCATCCAGCCCGATATTCTATTGTGCCGCACCGATCGACATATCCCGCGCGAAGAACGGCGCAAGATGGGACTCTTCTGTAACGTGCGGGAGGATGCGGTGATCGAGGCGCGCGACGTCTCCTCGATCTACGACGTTCCCCGTGCCTATCATGCGGCCGGACTCGACCGCGCCGTCCTGGCCGCCTTCGGCATCGAACCGGCCCCGAAGCCCAACCTGAGCCGCTGGGCGAGCGTGACTGAGCGCCTGCAAAACCCCGAAGGTGAAGTCACGATCGCGGTGGTGGGCAAATATACGGGCATGAAGGACGCCTATAAGTCGCTGATCGAGGCGCTGACCCATGGCGGCATCGCCAACCGGGTGCACGTGAAGCTGGATTGGATCGAATCGGAGATTTTCGAAGGCACCGACCCGGCGTCGCATCTCGAACACGTGCATGGCATCCTGGTTCCTGGCGGCTTCGGCCAGCGTGGCGCCGAGGGCAAGATCAAGGCGGCGCGCTTCGCGCGGGAACGCAAGGTGCCGTATTTCGGCATTTGCTTCGGCATGCAGATGGCCGTGATCGAGGCCGCGCGTTCGCTCGGCGGCGTGCCGGACGCGAACTCGACCGAGTTCGGTCCCTGCGACGAAGCCGTCGTCGGTCTGATGACCGAGTGGATGCGCGGTAACGAACTCGAAAGCCGCGCGGCAGGCGGCGACCTTGGCGGGACGATGCGGCTCGGCGCCTTCCGGGCGCACCTGAAGCCCGGATCGAAGATCGCGACGATCTATGGCGAGACGGAGATCTCGGAGCGGCATCGCCACCGCTACGAGGTCAACACCCACTATCGTGAGCAGCTCGAGGCGAAGGGCATGATCTTCGCCGGAATGTCGCCGGACGGGCTGCTGCCCGAAACGATCGAGATGGCCGACCATCCGTGGTTCATCGGCGTGCAATATCATCCCGAGTTGAAGTCGCGGCCCTTTGCGCCGCATCCGCTCTTCGCAAGCTTCATCTCGGCGGCTCTCGTTCAGTCGCGTCTGGTCTGAGCCCGGTGACCCGGGCCCTCGACCATTTGGTGCTGTGCTCGCGCGATCTCTCCCGTCTCGCGGAGACGTATCGTCGTTTTGGCTTCACGGTCGGGCGGCGCAACACCCATCCGTGGGGCACGGTGAACCACATCGTCCAGTTTGATGGGATTTTCCTCGAACTGCTTGGCTTCGCGGACGACTATGTGCCCGTGGCGACTGACGATCCGGCCGCGCCCTTCGCGGGGTTTCTCGAGAAGGCCGCGGACGGGATCGCTATGCTGGTCCTGCGCAGCGACGATGCGGCGCGGGACGCCCAAAGCTTCTGCAAGGATGGGATCGGGCAGGGCCGCCTGCTGCCATTCTCCCGCTCGGCCCAGGGGGCTGACGGAAGCGACCGCACAGTGGCTTTCACGCTCGCCTTCGCGGCCCTGCCGACCCTGCCGGAGGTCGGAGCCTTTACGTGCCAGCAGCATCGACCCGAGAATTTCTGGAGCCGCGAGGCCCAGCGGCATGCCAACGGGGCCACGGGTGTCGCGTCCGTGACGATCGTTGCCGAGCGACCCTCCGATCATGCCGAAGACCTGGCACGCTTCACTGCCCCTTCCTCGGTCTCGTCGAGCGGCGGGGGACTTGAGGTTCAACTGCAGAACAGCCGGCTCGAAGTGGTCGCTCGGGCAGAATGGCCGTCACGCGGCGGCATCGAGATGCCGGACACGCGCGGCGCGTTCATGGCCGGCCTGACCGTCAGGGTACGCGATCTCTCGGTCGTCGCTGCGATCCTCACGGACACCGCTACGCCTCATCATGCTCAAACCGATCGCCTCGTCATCAAGCCCGATATTGGCGGCGGTGGCTTCATCTCATTCGTGCAGGTTGCTGGCTGACCATTCTGGGGTACGCCCGCGCGGACGCCGAACCCGACCCGAAGCAGGCTGCTGCGCACCCATGCCGAGGTATCACAGTAGGCGTTGACTCCTTACGCGCCACTGCGGCCGCGATTAAGGATCGAGAGCGTTGCCGACGACGCTCCGCCGCGAATCATCCCCGCCCGCGGTAGCTCGGGACCCCCTGATCCGGAAGCCATAGGCTCTCGGGTGGTATGCTGGTCTGCCAAAATACGTCGATCGGAATTCCGCCGCGGGGATACCAGTAGCCGCCGATTCGCAGCCAGGCCGGCGCCAGGAGCGCCACGATGTCCTTGCCGATCCGCACCGTGCAATCCTCGTGAAAGGCACCGTGATTGCGGAACGACGTCAGGTAGAGCTTCAGCGACTTCGATTCGACCAACCAGTCGCCCGGCACATAATCGATGGCGAGATGCGCGAAGTCCGGCTGGCCGGTGACAGGGCACAGGGAGGTAAACTCCGGCGCCGTGAAGCGGACCAGGTATGTGGTTCCCGGATGTGGATTCGGGACACGGTCGAGACGCGCCTCTTCCGGGCTCTGTGGGGTCGGCACGGCGCGGCCGAGCTGGGACGTGTGAAGTGTGTCGCTCATCACCGATGGGGTTCTGGAGTGTGATGCCGCCCGACCTAAGCGGCCTGGAGGCGCGGCGCAAGGCGGATACCTTGGCGCCGCGACCCGCATGGCACGATTGACACCCCGCCGGGAGCCCTTATTGATACGCGCCGCTTCGGACCGGGCTGGCGCGGCGGCCCCCGTGTGCTGTGTCACCTTTGCCGCCTGCGAGTCTCATGGCGCGTCTTGTTCTGAAATTTGGCGGCACCTCGGTTGCGAATCTCGATCGCATCCGTCGTTCCGCCCTGCATGTCAAACGCGAGGTCGATGCGGGACACGACGTGACTGTCGTGGTCTCCGCCATGTCGGGCAAGACGAACGAACTTGTCGGCTGGTGCGGCGAAGCCGCCTCCCTGCACGACGTCCGCGAATATGATGCCGTCGTGGCATCGGGCGAACTCGTCACCGCGGGCCTGATGGCGATTGTGCTGCAGAGCCTCGGCATTCCGGCCCGCTCCTGGCAAGGATGGCAAGTTCCAATCCTCACCAACGATGCCCATGGTTCGGCCCGGATCCAGTCCATCGATCCGACGGCCATCATTGAGGGGTTCGCGGCCGGCGAGGTGGCCGTGGTGGCCGGCTTTCAGGGCCTGCACCAGGAGAGTGGCCGCATCACCACGTTGGGGCGAGGCGGCTCGGACACGAGCGCGGTGGCACTGGCCGGCGCCATGAAGGCCGATCGCTGCGACATCTACACCGATGTGGATGGTGTCTACACGACCGATCCGCGCATCGTCCCGAAGGCGCGACGCCTCGATCGCGTGTCGTTCGAGGAAATGCTCGAAATGGCCTCGCTCGGCGCCAAGGTGCTGCAGGTGCGCTCCGTCGAAATCGCAATGAATTACAATGTGAAGACCTTCGTCCGTTCCTCCTTCGAGGATCCGGCGAATCCTTCCGCCGGCACGCTGATCTGCGCCGAAGAGGACATCATGGAACAACAAGTCGTCACCGGTATCGCCTTCTCCAAGGATGAGGCGCAACTCACATTGCGTCGGGTGGCTGACAAGCCGGGCATCGCGGCCTCGATCTTCGTCCCGCTGGCCGAGGCCAACATTAACGTCGACATGATCATCCAGGTCGTGTCGGACGACACGACCACGACCGATCTCACCTTCACGGTGCCAACCGCCGACTACGAGCGGGCGCGCGTGATTCTCGAAAAGTCGCGCGAGTCGATCGGCTATTCGGTGCTTCAGGGCAACACGGACGTCGTGAAGATCTCGGCCATCGGGATCGGCATGCGCAGTCACGCCGGCGTGGCGGCTCGCGCCTTCAAGGCCCTTGCCGAAAAAGGAATCAACATTCGGGCGATCACGACCTCGGAAATCAAGTTTTCGCTGCTGATCGATGCCGCTTATACCGAACTGGCGGTCCGTACTCTTCACAGCCTTTTCGGGCTCGACCGGGCGGCCTGACGTATAAACCGGCCCGGCGTGATGTTCTCCTTGCCGTCCGGCTGATCGGATCGCTATAGCTCGTTCGTCCGACGCACGTTTCGACGTGAACGTCAGGACGGAAAATGTGCGGCGCGGCGGCGTCCGCCTTGACGGTGGGGGGCCGATGAGAGGCTCTTTGGGCGGGCCACGATTGTTGCTGCGTCGACTTCGCGAGGTTATGGCGAAGCCGGTCTCCGCGCAGTCGCGTCTCGACGATATCGTCACGCAAATCGCCTTCAACATGGTCGCGGAGGTCTGCTCGGTCTACGTCCTGCACACGGACGGCCGGCTGGAGCTCTATGCCACCGAGGGGTTGAAGCGCGAGGCCGTTCACCTGACCACGATGCGGATCGACGAAGGCCTCGTCGGCCTCATCGCCGCGACTGCCGAATCCTTGGCTCTGCCGGACGCACAGGTTCATCCGGCATTCTCGTACCGGCCGGAAACAGGCGAGGAAATCTACCAATCGTTCCTGGGCGTTCCGATCCTGCGAGGCGGTAATACGCTTGGGGTGCTCGTGGTGCAGAATCGCGCCCGCCGCATTTATTCCGAAGAAGAGATCGAAGTTCTCCAAACGACCGCCATGCTGCTCGCCGAAATGATCGCGAGCGGGGAACTTCAATCCATCTTACCACCGGGTTCTGACACGGTTCTGCACCAATCTCACGCGTTGCGGGGCACCTCGGTCGCCGATGGGGTGGGCCTAGGTCATGTCGTGCTTCACGAATCGCGTGTGATCGTGAAAAAACTCGTGGCCGAGAACGTCGACAAGGAGGCCGAGCGGCTTGAAGAGGCCGTCGCGGCCTTGCGCGACGCGATCGACCGCCTCGTCGATCGCGGGGATCAGGTCGGCCCTGGCGAGCACCGCGAGGTGCTGCAGACCATTCGCATGTTCGCGCATGACCGGGGCTGGTTGCGTCGCCTGCGCGAAGCGGTGATGACCGGCCTCACGGCGGAAGCTGCCGTGGAGCGGGTGCAGAGCGACACGCGCGCGAAGCTGCAACGTCAGACCGACCCTTACCTGCGCGAACGCCTGCACGATCTCGACGATCTGGCCAACCGGCTGCTGCATCAGCTGACCGGCCAAAGCCTCGTGACGGCCCATGACGAGATGCCCGATAATGCCGTGCTGGTGGCGCGCAGCATGGGTCCGGCAGCCCTGCTCGATTACGACCGGCACCGCCTGCGTGGGCTCGTTCTGGAGGACGGCGGGTCGACCAGCCATGTCGCCATCGTGGCGCGTGCCCTGGGCGTGCCGGTCGTCGGGGACGTTGCCAGTGTTGTGAACCTGGTCGAGCCCGGGGATGCCATCATCGTCGATGGCACGACCGGCGAAGTGCACATTCGACCGACGCCCGAGGTCGAGGCGGCCTATGCCGAGAAGGCGCGCCTGCGCGCGCGGCGGCAGGAGCAATATCGCAAGCTGCGGGATGTCCCGGCGCTGTCCTTGGACGGGGTTCAGGTCGACCTTCACATGAACGCCGGCGTGATGCTGGACTTGCCCCATGTGGCCGAGACCAATGCGGCCTCGATCGGCCTGTTTCGGACCGAACTGCTTTTCATGGTGGCGTCCAAGTTCCCGCGCGCGAGCCAGCAATACGCCCTCTACAAGAGCGTCATGGATGCCATTCCCGACCGTCCGGTGACGTTTCGCACGCTCGACATCGGCGGCGACAAGATTCTGCCCTACATGCCCCGGCTCGAGGAAGAGAACCCGGCGCTCGGCTGGCGCGCGATCCGCATCGGGCTCGACCGTCCCGCCTTGCTGCGCTCCCAGTTGCGGGCGATGATCAAGGCTGGAGCCGGGCGCGAGTTGCGGGTCATGTTCCCGATGGTTGCGACGGTCGCGGAATTCAAGGCTGCCCGGACCATCGCCTTGCGCGAGCAGGATTGGCTGTGCCGCCATGGACATGGTGTCCCAAGCGACCTGCGGCTCGGCGTCATGGTGGAGGTCCCGTCGCTTTTGTGGCAGCTCGACGAGATCGCCGAGGCCGCCGATTTTCTGTCGGTCGGATCGAACGATCTCGGCCAGTATCTGTTTGCGGTCGACCGCGACAATAAACGTGTCGCCACGCGGTTCGACATGCTTTCGGCCCCCATGCTCCGCGCTTTGGCGGCCGTCGCTGCGGTCGGAGCCGTCAAGGGCAAACCGGTGACGCTGTGCGGCGAAATGGGCGGCAAACCCCTGGAGGCTCTGGCGTTGATCGCGCTGGGGTATCGCGGTCTATCGATGGCGCCGTCCTCGATCGGACCCGTGAAGGCCATGTTGCTGGCTCTCGACGTCGACAAGGCGTCGCACCATCTCAAGAGCCTGATTCAGTCCGGTGAGGACGGCCCCATCATTCGGGAGCGCCTGCGCGATTTTGCCGACGAGCAGGCAATTCCCATTTAGAGGATGCCATAACACCCACGATCCTCTAGGGATTGCCGACCGTGTTGGCAGAGCTTTGACATCCCTGGTCCCAAGCCGAGCCCCAGCCTGCGCCGGCTGTGCCACCTTTTGGCATGGCGGGCTTGGTCAACGCGGCTTCCCGCCCTCACAGTGCTCTGTCTTTTCCCCATGTTGCCGCACGACAAACTTGACCTGATCCTCCGCCGCCATGATGAAATCTCCGCGCGTCTCAGCGAGGGGGCGGACGGCGCGACGTTCGTCGCCTTGTCGCGCGAACTGGCTGAAACCGAGACGCTCGTCTCGGCCATCCGGGCCTATCGCGATCAGGCGGCCGATCTCGAAGGGATCGAGGCCATGCTGGGAGACGCCAGCCTCGACGCCGAGATGCTGGCTTTGGCCGAAGAGGAGCGGGTAACGGCCGCTGCGCGGCTCGTAGAGCTCGAACAGACGATTCGCGTGGCGCTACTGCCAAAGGATGCCGCCGACGAGAAGAGCGCAATCCTGGAAGTCCGGGCCGGCACGGGCGGCGACGAAGCGGCCTTGTTCGCGGGCGATCTGTTCCGGATGTATCAGCGTTACGCCGACTTGCATGGTTGGAAGGTCGAGGTGCTTTCGGCGACCGAGGGCACCATGGGCGGCTTCAAGGAAATCGTCGCCTCCGTGAATGGACGCGGCGTATTCGCTCGCCTCAAATACGAATCAGGCGTGCACCGCGTGCAGCGCGTGCCTGATACCGAGACGCAAGGTCGCATTCACACGTCGGCCGCCACGGTGGCGGTGCTGCCGGAGGCCGAAGAGGTCGATGTCGAGATCAACGAGTCGGACCTGAAGATCGACACGATGCGGGCGCAGGGCGCCGGCGGCCAGCACGTCAACAAGACGGAATCAGCCATTCGCCTGACCCATCTTCCGACCGGCATCGTGGTCTTCATGCAGGAAGAACGCTCCCAGCATCGCAATCGGCAGAAGGCTCTCGCGGTGCTGCGGTCGCGCATCTTCGACGAGCAGCGCCAAAAACTCGACAGCGAGCGGGCCGCCGACCGCAAGTCGCAGGTGGGGTCGGGCGACCGCTCCGAGCGTATCCGCACCTACAACTTTCCACAGGGGCGGATGAGCGATCACCGCATCAATCTGACGCTCTACAAGCTCGACAAGGTCATCGCTGGCGAAGCACTCGATGAGGTGATCGATGCTCTGACGACCGAGCATCAGGCGGCTCAACTCGCTGCGCAGAGCTGAGAGGCCCTCATCGCGCTTTATTGATCGGATTCGCGATGTTCGGCGAGACGAGAGGCAATCGGGACGAGCATCATGTTCGCGGGAAGCGTGACTTTGGTGGTGGCAGGCGTGTGACGTTGTTGCTCAACTCGGGCCGGGGCACCGCCCGGACGCCATGCCACCGGATGAGCGCGGCGTTGAGTTCACCTCCGATCACGAAGATCGTCGCCATCGTGTAGAGGAACACGAGAGCGATCATCACTGAGGCGAGGCCGCCGTAGGTCGATGCGTAGTTGCGGGCAAAATGCTGGAGGTAATGGCCGAACGCAACGCTGAAGATGATCGAGGCCACGAAGGTCAGGGCGATGCCGGGCAGCACCTGGGCAACCGTCCGGCGCTCGGCCGGAAGCCATTTATGCGCGATCAATAAGGCAAAACCCAAGGTGACGCTGACGAGGGAATAGCGGGCCACTGTCACCAGATTTTCGACCGCAGCGAGGCGGGGCACCCAGGCTAGGAGCGCTGACCAGAGCAACGGCGCCAGCACCACCAGGAAGGCGAGCATCAGCGATGCGATCGCGCCGATGAACACCACCACGATCGATTCCAGCCGCGTCAGCCACCAGGGTCGTTTTTCACGCACTCCATAGGCGCGGTTGAGCCCGACCCGGAAGGCCTCGACGCCGCTCGACGAGAAATAGACCGCGAGCGCGGCGCCCACCGTCACGATGCCGCTGCGGGGAACTGTCAGGACATTGTGGATCTCGGTCGAAATCGGGCCTGCCACCTGCGCGGGCCAGACGTCGAACAACAGGGTCGCGGCATTCTCGGCGAGTTGCGCCGAGCCGAAGAAGCCGGCCAGCGCGGTCATGAAGATCAGAAACGGGAACAGCGATGTCAGTGTCGTCAGAGCGATGTGGCTCGCGATGGCCCAGCCATCATCGGCGCTGAAACGCCAGATCACATCCGTGACGACGGCGAGCGAAATCCGGACGGTTTTCTCGAGTCTCGAGCGATGCGGCGACGGATCCACGGTGAGCCTCCTGTCCCAACCGCTTCTCAATTGACGAGAGATGAAGACATGCAGGATTCTAAGCGTCTTCGCGGAGCCCGCAAGATGTCTCGCTCAGCTCGCGACTTGTAAAAGACGCCGTGCCGCGGCTCGCGCCTCGTCGGTCACGGTCGCGCCCGCCAACATGCGGGCGATCTCTTCGCGGCGGGCCTCTGCCTCGAGCGGCGCGACCCGGGTGGTGACGCGGTCGCCGTCCTGGGCCGCCTGCTTGCTGATCTTGAGGTGGCTTGTGGAGCGGGCGGCCACCTGCGGGGCATGCGTGACGGTGAGAACCTGCACCTGGCCGGCCAGCCGGGCCAGCCGCTGCCCGATAGCGTCGGCGACGGCACCCCCCACGCCCGTATCGATTTCGTCGAAGACGAGGGTCGGGGCCGACCCACGATCGGCCAGAACCACTTTGAGAGCCAGCATGAAACGGGCGAGTTCGCCGCCGGAGGCCACTTTGGTCAGAGGGCCCGGGCGGCTGCCCGGGTTGGTCGCAACCCAGAATTCGACACGGTCCTTGCCGTCGATCCCACCCTCGGCGAGCGGGTCGACCTGCGTGCGGAAGCGCGCGCGCTCCAGTTTGAGGGGCGCGAGTTCCGCCTCGACCGCAACATCCAGGTTGGCGGCCGCAAGCTTGCGACCCTTCGTGAGGCGCTCCGCCGCGGCATCATAGGCCGCCCGCAGTCGGCCGGTATCGGCTTGAAGGATCGCGAGGCGGGCCTCGCCCGCGTCGATCGCTGCGAGTTCGTTCTCGAACCGCTCTGCCAGGGCCGCGAGACCGTCGGCGTCGACCTGATATTTCCGGGCGGCGCCCCGCAGGGCAAAGAGGCGCTCCTCGACTTGTTCGAGTTCCCGCGGGTCGTAATCGGCATCTCGCAACGCCTGTTCCAACGCGGCTTGGGCGCCGTCGAGCGCCACCAGCACCGCATCAAGGGCCCGTATCCCCTGCTCGACGAGGTTGGGAGCCTGCCCGGCGCGACGCTCGAGGCGGCGCATGGCGGCCGCCAGGGTGGCGCTCGGGGATCCGTCTCCCGCGACGCTCTCGAAAGCATCACGCAGATCCTCGGCCACTTTGCCGGCCTGCATCATGAGTGTGCGGCGCTCGGCGAGGGACTGTTCCTCGCCAACCTCGGGAGCAAGCTTTTCGAGTTCGTCCCGGGCGTGCCGCAGATAATCGGCCTCGGCTGCCGCCTTGGCGCTTGCCGCCTGCTGGTCTGCCAGGTCCGCAAGGACCTTTCGGTAGGCCGTGAAAGACGACCGCACCGCTTCGGCGTCGCGGCCGAGGCCGCCAAACGCATCGAGCAAGGCCCGGTGGGCGGGCGGGTCGACGAGGGCCCGGTTGTCGTGCTGCCCGTGAATTTCGACCAGAGTCTGGCCGATATCCCGCAAAACCTGGGCACTGACGGGAGCGTCGTTGACGAAGCACCGCGTCCGTCCATCGGCCGACTGGATTCGGCGTAAGATCAGTACGCCCTCAGGATCAAGACCGGCGTCGCGGGCGATCCGCCATGCGGGGTGGTCATTGGGAGGATCGAAGACAGCCGTAACTTGGCCTTGCTTCTCATCATGTCGGACGAGCGCCCCGTCGCCTCGGCCACCAAGCGCCAACATCAAAGAATCGAGCAGGATGGATTTTCCGGCGCCGGTCTCCCCCGTCAGCACCGTCATGCCAGCTTCGAACGTGAGATCGAGCTTGTCGATCAAGACGATGTTATGGATCGTCAGCTGGGCCAGCATGAGGCTCGCCCAGGAGGTGTCAGGTCAGACCGATCTTGCGGAAGGCCTTGGAAATCCATGAATCCTGGTTCTCGTGAGGCTCCAGGCCGTTGTCCTTCAACAGCGCGAAGGAATCCTTGTACCATTCGCTGTCGGGAAAGTTATGGCCCAGGATCGCCGCAGCGGTTTGCGCTTCATCGGTGATGCCAAGACCCATATAGGCTTCCGTCAGCCGCATCAAAGCTTCTTCGGTGTGGCGGGTCGTCTGATATTTCGCCAGCACCTCGCGGAACCGGTTGATCGCTGCCGTGTAATTCTTACGCGCCAGATAGAAGCGCCCGACCGACATCTCCTTGCCGGCCAGCTGGTCCCGCGTCACCTGGATCTTGTACTTGGAGTCGTTGGCGTATTCGGAATTCGGGTACTTGGTGACGATCTCCTCGAACAGTGCCAAGGCCTTGCCGGCCTGAGCCTGGTCCCGCGAGATGTCAGGCACCTGGCTGTAATAGGACATCGCCTGCAGGTAGAGTGCATAGGGCGCGTCCGGCGTGTTGGGATAAAGCTTGTAGTACCGCGCACCCGACTCGATGGCGTCGTCGTAGCTGCCGCCCTGGTACTGTGCGTAGGTCTGCATCAGCAGCCCTTTGCGCGCATAATCCGAATAGGCGAAATCCTTTTCGAGCTGACCGAATTTCTTGGTGGCGCCCTCGGTATCCTTGTTTTGAAGACGGGCTACACCTTGGTTGTAGATGTCGTCCGCTGGCACGTCGGGCAGGATCTTGGTCTCATATTTCTCGCCCGCGAAGGGATTCAGGTTCTCGAAGGTCGAGCAACCCGCAAGCGGGAGAAGGGCGAGCCCGAACAGGCTGGCGCGTGCGCTGACCCGGACGGCTGATCGAAAGCTCGTTTTAGCACTCATGCTTGTGAAACAACCTGCCGGACGGATCTTCGAAACGATGCGGAATGCGGCCGGTTTCACGGTCCGCGTTCGCAGCCGACATTGGCCAAAGGATTATGTCAAACCTGCGCATGACGGGGCCAAACGCCTGCATCATGAATCGTCGGCCGCCTTAAACATGGGCCACGTTGCAAAGGAGACACAAGGGACAGAACGGATCCAGTCTTCGCGTCGACGGCGACGCCGATCTCAGTTCGCCTCCGCCGCAAAGGCGGGGACGGGCACCAGACCGAAGTCGCCGTAAAATGGCTCGGACCGTGCCGGGGCTTCCACATATTGGAACGAAGAGCGGTCCGCGAACATCGCCTGCAGGACCAGAAAGTTCATCTTATGCCCGGGACAGAAAGCCCGGTAGGTGCCGATGATCGGCGCGCCCGCCAATGCGAGGTCACCCACCGCGTCGAGCATTTTGTGGCACACGAACTCGTCGCTGGATCGCAGCCCTTCGGGATTGAGCACCCGCGTGTCGTCGACCGCGATCGAATTGTCGAGCGAGGAGCCAAGTGCGAAGCCAAGCTTCCAAAGCTTCTCGACATCCCGAAGCAAACCGAACGTCCGGGCTCTGGAAATTTCCCGCCGGAACCGCGCCGGGGTCAAATCCATCATCTTGCTTTGGGCGCCGATCGCCGGAACCGGGAAGTCGATGCTGACATCCATGTGGAAGCCTGATGCGGCCGGCAACAACTCCGAGAAGGAGCGCCCCTGGTCGACACGGACCGGCTTGAGGATCTTGATATAGCGGCGCGGGGCTCGAAGCACCTTGATGCCGGCCCAGTCGATGGCGGCCACGAAAGCCGCTGCCGACCCGTCCATGATCGGCACTTCCGGACCGTCGATTTCGATCATAATATTGTCGACCCCAAGGGCCGACAGCGAAGCCATCAGGTGCTCGACGGTCGAGACGGATCCACGCGATGGATCTCCAAGCACCGTACACAGTTCGGTGGTCGAAACCCGGTTCCACTTGGCCTCGATGACGCGCTCCATATCTCCTGGGAGATTTGTGCGCCGGAAGGCGATTCCACTATGGGCGGGTGCGGGCATGAGGGTGATTGAAACGGGAGCGTTCGAGTGAACGCCTTGGCCGGAAACGGTGACGCTCTTCTTGAGAGTCGTTTGGCGTCCCAGCTTCATCCCGTCCCACTCCAACTGCCGCCGCCGGGCCTGATTTCGAAGGGAGTTTCCAGAACTCTGGAGATCCACCGCGTCAAAGCTGCCGGCGAGGCCTCATCAACGTGAACAATCTACCGCTGTCATGCATCAAGGCCAAATCACGGTTTTTTACGCACTGTTACAGATAACAGGTCGTATTGCGCGAGTTCTGAGGCGTTAGGGCAGCAGTCAATGGAATAAAAAAGCGCCCGCGAAGGCGGGCGCTAAGTTTTTCACAAGTGTATCCGGAAAGTCTCAGTTCGACTGCCGGCGGAGGAACGCGGGAATCTCCAACTGGTCATCATCGGCGTGACGCGACACCGGAGCCTGTCGCCCGTGCTGGTCGATCGGCGCCACATGGCGAGCCACTCCGGCAGCCTGAGGCCGCTTCGCATAGTCCGCGTGGCTCGCCGCGGGCGGTGCCTGATGGTGTCCGTAGGTGTGCCCGGTCAATTGGGGCGGTGGAGCTTGCACCATGCCGTGCCCACGTCCCTGCGGCTGGGTCGGTTTCGACTGACCGGCTTCATCCTGCCTGCTCATACCGAAGGAGGCCAACCGCTCCAGCAGCGTGCGTCGCTTCGATTCGGCGGGGCTATTGTCGGCAGGCATCTCGCCACGCTGCGAACGGATCTGGTTCTGCACTGGAAGAGGAAGGTCCTCGACCTGCGGCATGCGTTGGCCGCGCTGCGGCATGACGGGCATCGGTGGCACGAAGGGTCCGTTCTCGGTGGCATCCGTGCGAGGCGCCGGAGCCGGCGCGGCAGGCGCGTAGACTGCGGGTTTCGGCTGGACAGCATGGATTTCGACGTCATTCGGCAAGGGAGGAGGCGGCGCGTAGTGGGCCTGCGGCGCGAGGTTATAGTGCTGCAGTTGCGCCGCGGCCTGCTCGTGATAGGCCGGATGCTCGGTCACCGGCGCGGGGGCAGGCGCCGGCAGTTCAACCTGGCGCGCCGCGGTCTGGGCCCGCAACCGCGACGCCACTTCGGCGATTCGCGACTCGGTTGCGCTGCCATCCTTGTTGTTCAGCGGCTGATCGATGCCCGTGGCCACCACCGACACGCGCACGATGCCATCGAGGCTCGGCTCGAAAGTGGCGCCGAGGATGATGTTGGCGTCGTCATCGACTTCCTGGCGGATGCGGCTTGCGGCTTCGTCGACTTCATAGAGCGTGAGGTCGTTGCCACCCGTAATCGAGATGAGGAGGCCGCGTGCGCCCTTCATCGAGACTTCGTCGAGCAGCGGATTGGCGATGGCGGCCTCGGCGGCCATGATGGCGCGCTTGTCGCCGGATGCCTCGCCGGTGCCCATCATGGCCTTGCCCATCTCGCGCATGATGGCGCGCACGTCGGCGAAATCGAGGTTGATGAGGCCTTCTTTCACCATCAGGTCTGTGATGCAGGCGACGCCCGAATAGAGCACCTGGTCGGCCATCGAGAAGGCATCCGCGAAGGTGGTCTTCTCGTTGGCGACGCGGAACAGGTTCTGGTTGGGAATCACGATCAGCGTGTCGACGGCCTTCTGCAGCTCGTTGATGCCGGCTTCCGCGACCCGCATGCGACGCTGGCCTTCAAACTGGAACGGTTTCGTCACGACGCCAACGGTTAGGATTCCCATATCCCGTGCGGTGCGGGCGATCACGGGTGCGGCTCCGGTTCCGGTGCCGCCGCCCATGCCGGCGGTCACGAAGCACATGTGGGCACCGGCGAGATGGTCGCGGATCTCTTCGATGGCCTCTTCGGCGGCGGCGCGGCCGACCTCCGGCTGCGAGCCGGCTCCGAGGCCTTCGGTGACCTGCAGACCCATCTGGATGATGCGCTCGGCGCGCGAACTCGTCAGCGCCTGGGCGTCGGTGTTCGCCACGATGAAGTCGACCCCGACGAGCCCCGACACGATCATGTTGTTGACCGCGTTGCCGCCGGCGCCGCCGATGCCGCACACCATGATGCGCGGCTTCAATTCCCGCAATCCGGGCACTTTCAGGTTGATGCTCATCGTTGGCCTCTCGTCAACTCGCCGGCCAGTCCGCTCTGGCCAATGGATCCGCAGTGATGTGCCGGGCATCGTGCCCGGGATGGCTTGCCTTGGGCTGACCCCGGAGGGGAAGTCGTGCGCATGGTCAGAAATTGTCCTTCAGCCAGCGGCCGACACGGCCCATGTACCCGTCGGTGCCGGTCGCCTGTTGGACGACCGCACCGCGTGGCTCGAAATGCTCCACGCCAGCAAACTGGGGGTAGATCAGAAGTCCCACGGCTGCCGTAAAAGCTGGATTCTTTGCTGATTCGGGCAATCCTTGAATCCCCAAGGGCCGCCCGATGCGCACATGCGGCGAAATAATCCGTCGTGCGACTTCTGCGACACCGGTCAGCTGGCTCGCACCGCCGGTCAGGATGACGCGGCGCCCCTGCATCGCGTAGCCGGCCGATTGCAATCGGTCGCGCACCAGTTCCAGGATTTCCTCGATGCGAGGCCTGACGATGCGCACGAGCTGCGATTTCGGCACATGGTTGGAGTGGTCCGCATCGTCGCCGACCTGGGTGACCGAGATGATCTCGCGATCGTCCGAGGTCGCGGCGATCGCGGTGCCGTGCAGGGTTTTCAAACGTTCGGCGTCGCTCATCCGCGTCGTGAGGCCGCGTGCGATGTCGAGTGTCACGTGATTGCCGCCGACCGCAAAGGCATCGACGTGGGTGAGGTTGCCGCCCTCGAAGACACCGGTCGAGGTGGTGCCGCCGCCCATGTCGATCAACGTCGCGCCGATCTCCGCCTCATCGTCGACCAGAGCCGAGAGGCCGCCCGCGTAAGGCGTCGCCACGATGGCCTCGATTGAGAGATGGCAGCGCTCGATGGCCAGCATCAGGTTGCGCACCGCGGCGGCATCACAGCCGAGTACGTGCATGTCGGCCCCGAGCTCGTCACCGATCATGCCCTTTGGGTCGCGGATGCCGCGCGTCCTGTCGAGCGAGAAACCAGTCGGAAGCGAATGCAGGACCGCACGACCCTGGCGGGCCGTGGTGGCCGAAGCCGCTTCGAGCACACGGCCGACATCGTAATCCGACACCGCCTTGCCGCCGATCCCGATCTTGGCCGTATAATGCTGGGAAGACAGCCGCCCGCCCGTGGCATTGACCACGACGCTCGAAACTTCGACCCCTGCCATCCGCTCGGCTGCGTCGACGGCCAACCGGATCGCTTTCTCGGCCTCATCCATGTCGACGACGGCGCCGCCCTTGATGCCGCGCGAGCGTTGGTGGCCGATGCCGAGGATGCGGCAGCGGTGGGTTCGTCCCCGAAGCATGTCGGAGGCTTCCATCGGCGCCAGCCGCGCGATCAGGCAAACGATCTTGGACGAACCGATGTCAAGCACGCAGAGGATCGTGCTCTTGCGGGCCGAGATCGGACGCATCCGCCGAGGCATCATTCTGTCATGGCTTTCTTGGGTCGCTTGGCCAGCATGGCGGCGCGGGCCGCGGCGGCATCTTCCGAGAGACGTGCCGTGATCCGGCCGGGCAGGCGCAGATCCAGGGTCAGCACGTCCTTGTCGAGAAGCTTCGCCTCACGTTCCAGACTGGCGAATTGGGCGAGGGCGCCCTTCGGGTCGACCTCCGGCAGCATCAATTCGACCCCGGTGTCCATCTGCAGCGTCCAGCGCCGCTCACCCACATACACGCCCGCCTTGATCCGATCGCGCAGGTCGCCGGCCGCGTCGATCAGATCGGTGAATTCCTTGAGGTGCTCGTTGGCCGCGGGGCCGACGATGAACGGCAGCGCGTTGAAGCGGGCATCATGCACTTCATCGATCGCGACGCCGTCGGCGGCCACGACCGAGAGCTGCCCGTTCTTCTGCCAGATGGCGGCGGCCTTGCGTTCCGTGATGTCGAAATAGAGGCTGTTGGGGAAGAGCTTGCGCACCGCGACGTCGCGCACGAGCGGCACCGCCTCAAGACGGTTGCGAACCTCAGCGGCGTTGAGCAGGAGAAGGGAATTCCGCTCGCTGACGCCCGAGGCGTCGAGCACTTCCTGGCGGTTCAACTGATCGATGCCGGAGATCGTCACCGTGTCGATCTCGAACCCGGCGAGGCGTGCCGCGATATCGGCGGGCGTGCCGTAGTGGCTGACGAAGGCGTCATACTCGCCACCGACGCGAGCTCCGTACAGGGCGCTCGACGCCAGGACGCCGATCACGAAGGCCATGGCGGGCCAATGCCGCGACAAAGCCCGTTCCGTGAAGCGGGGCTCGCGGAAACGACCGGCGGGTCGCGCCTGAGTCCGGTCGGTTTTGCCGAGAAACGCGAAGGCCGGAAGGCGCAAGCGTCCGGGAGGGTCGACGAGGAGCAGGCTCCCCGCGACACCTACCGATCCAACGAGGCGTCCTCCACCATCCATCTGACCAACCCACCGAACGAGAACCCGGCATGCGCCGCGAGTTCGGGCACGAGTGACGTTTCCGTCATGCCGGGCTGCGTGTTGACTTCCAAGACGATGAGCTCGCCGGTCCCACCCGGCGTGTCGTCATATCGGAGGTCGGTGCGGCTTACGCCGCGGCATCCCAGCGCTCGATGCGCCTTCAGTGCCAACTCTTGGACATTTTGGTAAATATTTCCTTTAAGTTTAGCCGGGAGAACATGGACCGAGCCGCCCTGTGCATATTTGGCGTCGTAGTCGTAGAAGCTCGCGTGGGACGCCAGAATATCGATAACGTCCAACACCTTATCGCCCATCACGGCACACGTGAGCTCGCGTCCTGCGATGAATTTTTCGGCCAGAATGGTGTCGCCGTAGGCCCAGTCAGGTCTTAATAATTCCTGAGGAGGATGGCTGCGGTCCTTCTGGACGATGATGACACCCACGGATGAGCCCTCGTTCACGGGCTTCAGGACGTAGGGCGGGGCGAGCGCATGCTCGCGGGCTGCGGCAAAGCGGCTCACCGTCAGACCGTGGGCGACCGGGACGCCGGCCGCCGCCATGATGACCTTCGCCTTGTCCTTCTGCATCGCCAGCGCCGAGGCAAGCACGCCCGAATGCGTGTAGGGGATGCGCAACACTTCGAGGATGCCTTGGATCGTCCCGTCTTCACCGACCCGCCCATGCAGCGCGTTGAAGGCGACATCCGGCTTGAGGTCGGTCAAGACGTCGCCGATCGAGCGGTCGACATCGATCCTCGTGACGCGATAGCCCTCGCCCTCAAGCGCATTGGCGCAAGCCGCGCCGGACCGGAGCGACACCTCCCGCTCGGCCGACCAGCCACCGAGCAGGACAGCAACGTGTTTCGTCATGATGTGCTCTTGCGGTTGGGGACTAAAATTGATGATGGGCCTTTTGACTCCTTCCCCCGCGTGAGCGGGAGAAGGTGCCCGGCAGGGCGGATGAGGGGATTCTTGGCGCCGCGTTTCCCCTCATCCGACCCTCGCTGACGCGAGGGCCACCTTCTCCCGTGCACACGGGCGAAGGGGAGGCGCGTTGGTAAGCAGGGGGACGAATACCAAAAGCTCATGCGATTCCGATCCGACGGATCTCCCACCTGAGCTCGATGCCGCTTGTCTCTCTCACCCGTCGTCGCACCTCTTCGCCGAGTCCTTCGATGTCGGCCGAGGTCGCGGCGCCGCGATTGATCAGGAAATTGGTGTGCATCGGCGACACCTGGGCGTCGCCGCGCGTGAGGCCGCGGCAGCCCGCCTGGTCGATCAGCTTCCAGGCCGAATGGCCGGGGGGATTGGCGAAGGTCGAGCCGCCGGTCTTTTCGCGGATCGGCTGCGACGCCTCGCGAGCGGCCGTGACCTTGTTCATCTCGGCCTGGATCGCCTCGGCATCGCCGTGGCGGCCTTGCAGAAGAACATGGGTGAAAATCACGTCGGGCGACACGGCGCAATGCCGGTACGAGAAGCCCATGTCGTCGCGCGAATAGGTCCGAGGCCCGCCGCTCCGGTCAACCCCGTGTGCCTCGACCAGAATGGCGGCCATGTCACCGCCGTGCGCGCCGGCGTTGGTCGGCAAGGCGCCGCCGATCGACCCGGGAATGCCGCGGAGGAACGCGAAGCCGTCGATCTCTGCGTCGGCGGCCGCGCGTGCCACCTTGACGTCGGGAGCCGCGGCACCCGCGCGGATGTGGGTGCCATCGACGTGGATTTCAGAAAAGCCCTTGCCAAGCCGGACCACAAGGCCTGGGACACCTCCGTCGCGCACGATCAGATTCGAACCGAGCCCGATCACCGTGACCGGGATCTCCCGTGGAACAGCGGCCAAAACGGTGGCGAGATCGTCCTGGTCGGCCGGAGTAAAAAGTGCCTCGGCCGACCCGCCTGTCTTGAACCAGGTGAACGGCGCGAGCGGCGCCGCGCCCACGAGCGCGCCACGCAGGCCCGGCACGGCCCGTCGCAGATCGCCCGCGAGGTCGCGCGTGGTCATACGGCCGCCGCCAGCTGCTCCGGCAAGGCATAGGCCCATTGGGTGATGTTGCCGGCTCCGAGGCACACGACATAGTCCCCGGGTTTGGCCAGATCCTTCACGAGGCCCGGGAGGTCCGCGGCCGAGGCCAGCGCCTGGACGGCTCGGTGCCCGTGCGCCTTGATGGCGGCCACGAGATGGTCTTTGTCGATGCCTTCGATCGGCTGCTCGCCTGCCGCGTAGACATCGGCGACGATCACGGCATCGGCGTCGTTGAAACAGGTCGAGAAGTCACCGAACAGCGATTGCAAACGGCTGTAACGGTGCGGCTGCACGATCGCGATGACCTGGTTCTTGGTCGAGGCGCGTGCCGCGCGCAGCACGGCCGCGATCTCGACCGGATGGTGGCCGTAATCGTCGAAGATGGCCGCGCCGTTCCATTCGCCCGTGCGGGTGAACCGCCGCTTGACGCCGCCGAAGGACGCGAGGGCCTTGCGAATGGCATCGACCGGCATCTTGAGCTGATAGGCGACCGCGATGGCCGCGGTGGCATTCAGGGCATTGTGGTGCCCTGGCATCGGCATGAGGACGTTTTCGAGATAGGTGGCCGCACTCGTGGCCCGGTCGCGGATGAGCACGTTGAAGCGCGATACGCCACCTTCGAGGTTGACATCGAGCAGACGCACGTCGGCCTGCGGATTTTCGCCGTAGGTGATGACCCGGCGATCCTCGATCCGGCCGACGAGCTCTTGCACCGTGGGGTGGTCAAGGCACATGACCGCGAAGCCATAGAACGGCAGGTTCTCGACCAGGGTGAAGAAGGCGTCCTTGATGGCGTCGAAGGTCTTGAAGTGGTCGAGGTGCTCGGGATCGATGTTGGTGATGATCGCGACATCGGCCGGAAGTTTCAGGAAGGTGCCGTCGCTCTCGTCGGCCTCGACCACCATCCAGTCGCCTTCGCCGAGGCGCGCATTGGTGCCGTAGGCATTGATGATGCCGCCGTTGATCACGGTCGGGTCGAAGCCGCCGGCGTCGAGCAGGGTGGCGACGAGCGAGGTGGTCGTGGTCTTGCCATGCGTCCCCGCGATGGCGACGCACTGCTTCAGCCGCATCAGTTCGGCCAGCATCTCGGCACGGCGCACCACCGGGAGACGCTTCTCACGCGCGGCGATGAGCTCGGGATTGTCGCGCTTGATGGCGGTGGAGACGACCACGACTTCGGCTTCGCCAAGGTTCTCGGCCTGATGGCCGACGAAGCAGGTGACGCCCTTGTCGCGCAACCGCTTGAGGTTCGCGCCTTCTGCCGCATCCGATCCCTGGACGCGATAACCCTGGTTCGCCAGGACTTCGGCAATGCCCGACATGCCGATGCCGCCGATGCCGACGAAATGAATGGGGCCGAGCTCGCGCGGCAGCTTCATGGACGTGTCTCCTGCAATTCGATCGCGTCCTTTGCCAGAAGCATGACGAGATCGGCAAGCCGCTCGGCGCCGCGCGGCTCCCCGACCCGACGGGCAGCCGCGCCGCGCTCGGGCAGGTGACTTGGGTCGGCCAGGCAGCGTTGAAGTTCGTCGGCGAGGAGCTTCGGGGTGAAATCCTTCTGCGGAACCACGGCCGCTGCCCCGATATCGCCCAGGATGGCCGCATTGGCGGCCTGATCTTGGTCGAGCGCGCCGGGCAGGGGAATCAGGATCGACGGGCGACCGATGATGGCGAGCTCGCTGACTGTCGAGGCGCCGGAGCGGCCAATGACGAGATGGGCTTCGGCGATCCGTTCGGGCAGATTGGCGAAGAAGGGCGCGACTTCGGCTGCGATACCGGCGTTCTCATAAGCGCCGCGAACCCGTGTCTCGTCCTCACCACGGGCCTGCTGGACCACGCGCAGCCGGGCGCGGAGATCGGCGGGGAGCGACACCAGTGCGGGCGGGACGACATCGGCCATGACGCGGGCGCCTTGGGAGCCGCCGGTGACGAGGAGGCGGAGGAGCCCGTCTTCCAGTGGCGGATAGGGAAGTTCGGCGGCGGCCAGCACGGCGGGACGGATGGGGTTGCCGGTATGGGTGGTCTTGGCGGTGATCTCCGGGCCAGCCTTGCCAAGGTGTGGAAAGCCGGTCGCGATCTGGGTGGCCCGGCGCGCCAGAAAGCGGTTGGCGCGTCCCATCACGGCATTCTGCTCATGCAGCAGCACCGGCACGCGGCGCCAGGATGCCGCCACGAGGGGCGGCACCGTGGGATAACCGCCGAAGCCGACCACGACGCGGGGCCGAATGGTACCGAGCAGGCGCCAGGCTTTCAGAGTCCCGAGGCCAAGTTGCAGGCTGGCCTTGGCCTTGGTGAGAACGGACCGGCCTGATGGCGTCGCAGACGGCACTGCATGGACCGCACGCGCCGGGAAGGACCCCGCATAGGCAAGGGCGCGCGTGTCGGTCATCAGTTCCACGGCAAGCCCGCGTGCCGACAGCGCGCGCGCGAGCGCTTCGGCCGGGAAGAGATGCCCGCCCGTGCCTCCGGCTGCGAGGAGGATCGGCCTGTCGCGATCGGGCACCCTCATGCGCGCTGCGGTTTCAGCGGAATGTCGGTCAAGGCCGCGCGCGGTCGCTTTCGCGTGACCGCGATGAGAAAGCCCATGCCGAGCGCGAGCGAGATCACGGAAGATCCGCCATAAGAGATGAAGGGAAGCGTCATGCCCTTCGCGGGCATCAGGCGCAGGTTCACCGCCATGTTGATGCAGCTCTGCACGCCGAACAGGATCACAAGGCCGGCGGCCGCAAAGCGGCAGAATGGGTCGGGGTTGCGCCCGGCAAGCGTCAATCCGCGCAGCACCACGAAGGCGAAGACGCCGGCGAGCAGCATGCAGGCCACGAGACCGAACTCCTCGCCCGTCACGGCGAAGACAAAATCCGTGTGGGCATCGGGCAGAATGCGCTTGAACGTGCCTTCGCCGGGGCCGACCCCGAACCAGGAGCCGTTGACGAAACTATCGACCGCCGTGTCGACCTGAAATGTGTCGGTGGCACCTGGGCCATTGCTCGGGTCGATGAAGTGGAGGATGCGGCTGCGCACATGCGGAACGAGCTTGTAGGCCAGAAACACGCCCGACATTCCAGCGCCGCCGATGCCGCCCACCCAGAACCAATGCAACCCGGCCATGAAGAACAGGCACGCCCAGACCAGCGAGACCAGCATGGTCTGCCCGAAATCCGGCTGCAGGATGAGTGGCACGATGGTGACGGGCAGCAGCAGGACCGCAAGTGTGTTGCCCGGAACGTCACGCCGCTTGGCGCCTTCCGAAAAGGCCCAGGCAGCCAGGATCACGAAGGCAGGCTTCACGAATTCGGAAGGCTGAACGCCGAAGATCCAGCGCTTCGATCCCTTCACCTCATGGCCGAACAGCAGGGCGACGACGATGAGGCCCATGCCGAGCACGAAGGTCAGAAGGGCCGCCCGGCGCACATCGCGCGGCGACAGGAACGAGGTCGCGAGCAACACCAGCATGGCCGGAATAAGAAACGCCACTTGGTGGTTGACGAAATGGAAGGTCGAGAGACCGATTCGCTCGGCGACAGCGGGGCTCGCAGCCAGGCCCAGCACGATGCCGAGAATCATCAGCAGCCCCATCGCGGCCAACAACATATGGTCGATGGTCCACCACCAGCGCGAGAAGGTCGACCGTTCGGCACGCGAGATCATGCGGGGGCCTCGTTGGGCAGGGCGGTCACGAGGGCGCGGAACCGGTCGCCACGCTCCTCGAAGTTCCGGAATTGGTCGTAGGACGCGCAAGCCGGTGCGAGCAGCACGACCGGCTCGTCCGCCTCACTCTGCGCCGCGTCGCTTGCCGCAGCCTGGATCGCCACCTTCAACGTGCCACAGCGCACGTAAGGCAAGCGACCATCGAGCGCCGCGGCGAACTCATCTTCCGACTTGCCGATCAGATAGGCTTTGGCGACATTCCCGAAGAAGGGGGCCAGCGGGGTGAGACCGCCTTCCTTGGCGACGCCGCCAACAATCCAGTGGATCGACCGGAAGGCTTTGAGCGATTGCTCGGCCGCGTCTGCGTTGGTGGCCTTAGAATCGTTGACGAAGAGCACCCGGCCACGCTGGCCGACCTGCTCCATGCGGTGGGCGAGGCCCAGAAAGGCGACGAGGCCCGCCTGAAGATGAGCGTCGATCTCGCTGTGCGGGCTCAGCGCCGCAATCGCGGCCGCGGCGTTCTGGCCGTTATGGCGGCCACGCAGGCTCGAAATCCCGGTGAGATCGGCAAGCGGATAGGGCGTCCGCCCGCCGACATGCAGCATGATGCGCGTCCCGTCGAGCGTCAGGCCGTCGGAGATGTCGCGAGCGACGGTCGCAACGCGGGTCACACTCTGCCCTCGCGCGGCGAGCCGGTCGGCGATCGCAGCGCAGTAGGGATCATCGATCGCGATGATCGACCGGTCCGCCCGCGCCACGAGACGCTCCTTGATGGCCGCATAATTCTCCATGCTGCCGTGGCGATCGATGTGGTCCGGCGTCAGGTTGAGCAGGATGCCGACGCTCGGGCGGAGGCTCGGCGTGAGGTCGATCTGGAACGTCGAGAGCTCGATGACGTGCCAGCGATCGGGGGAGGGAGGTTGCAGGGCCAGGATCGGCGTGCCGATATTGCCGCCCATCTCCACATTCCGGCCGAGCCATCGCAGCAGATGCGCCAGGAGAGTCGTGGTGGTCGATTTTCCGTTGGTGCCCGTGATGGCGAAAAAGGGGGCGCCGGGGGCGATCCTGGCGCGTTCGCGACAGAAGAGTTCGATGTCACCGATGATCTCGATCCGCGCCGCGCGGGCTTGTTTGACGGTCCAGTGCGGCTCGGGATGGGTCAGCGGCACGCCCGGTGACAGGACGAGAGCCGCATAGGCGGACCAGTCGGCTTGCGCGAGATCGACCACGTCATGACCGGCCGCCGCCGCGCGGCCTCGGGCCGCCTCGTTGTCGTCCCACACGGCCACACGCGCGCCGCCGGCCCGCAGCGCCTCTGCGGTGGCAAAGCCTGAGCCTCCGAGCCCGAAGAGTGCGACGTGCTTGCCGGCGAAGCAGGAGACCGGAATCATGTCACCGGACTTTCAGGGTGGATAGGCCGATCAGGGCGAGCACGAAGGAGATGATCCAGAACCGGACCACGATCTGCGGTTCGGACCAGCCAAGCTGTTCGAAGTGATGGTGGATCGGCGCCATGCGGAACACGCGCTTGCCCGTCATCTTGAAGGACATGACCTGCACGATGACCGAGAGAGCCTCGACGACGAACAGGCCGCCGACGATGCAGAGGACGACCTCGTGCTTGATCGCCACCGCGGTGGTGCCGATGAAGCCACCGAGCGCCAGCGAGCCCGTGTCGCCCATGAAGATCTGGGCCGGTGGCGCGTTGAACCAGAGGAACCCAACGCCGGCCCCGATGACCGCGCCGGCCACGACCGCGAGTTCTCCGGTCTGCGGCACGTGGTTGATCCCGAGATAGGACGAGAACAGCGAATTGCCGGTGAAATAGGCGAAGAGCCCGAAGGTGGCTGCCGCGACCATGACGGGCACGATGGCGAGCCCGTCCAACCCGTCGGTCAGGTTCACAGCATTGCCGGCCGCCACGATGATGAAGGCCCCGAACGCGATGAAGAACAGGCCGAGATCGATCACGTAGCCGTTGACGAACGGCAGGGCGAGGCCGGTGGTGTTGGTCGGGCCGACCGCCATCATGGCCCAGCAGGCGACCGCGGCGATGAGGGCTTCGAGGGCTAGGCGCAACCTGCCCGAGAAGCCCTTGTGGCTTTGCTTCGTGACCTTCAGGAAGTCGTCGTAGAAGCCGATCATGCCGAAACCGAGCGTGACCAGAAGCACGATCCAAACATAGGGACTGCGCAGATTCGCCCACAACAGGGCCGACACGACCGCGCCGGAGAGGATCATCAAGCCCCCCATGGTCGGGGTGCCCTTCTTGGTCAAGAGGTGCGACTGCGGGCCATCAAGCCGGATGGGCTGTCCCTTGCCCTGCTTGAGACGCAGGGAAGCGATGATGGCCGGACCGAAAAAGAACACGAAGAGAGCCGCCGTGGCCGTGGCGCAGATCGTCCGGAAGGTGAGATAGCGAAAGAGATTGAGGGCGCTGAAATAGGGCGCGAGTTCGGTCAGCCAGGTCAACATCGCGGCGCTCTCAAGCTTCGACCGGCAGGCTGAAGCGTGTCTTCAGCGATGCGACCAGGGGACCCATGCGGCTCGCGTTCGAGCCCTTCACCATGACGACATCGCCGGGCAGGATCACGTCGAACAGACCTGCGGCGATCTCGTCGGCCGTTTCGGCCCAGGCGCCCTGCAGCTTCGACGGGAGGGCGTCGAACAACTCGCGCATCAGAGGGCCGACCGCGAAGACGAGATCGACGTCATTGTCGCGCACGCTTTTGAAGAGATCGCGATGGAGGGCCGGCGCTTGCGGACCGAGTTCGCGCATGTCGCCCAAGACAGCGATACGACGGCTGCTGAGCCCCCGCATCGTCGAGCCGAGCAGGTCGAGGGCGGCTCGCATGGAGGCCGGATTGGCGTTGTAGCTTTCGTCGATTAGCGTGAAAGCGCCCCGGCCGGTTTCGATTCGGCTCTGTGCTCCACGGCCGGGGCCGGCCTTGACGCGGCCCAGCGTCGAGGCGGCGGCAAAAAGGTCAAGGCCGGCCGCCTTGGCGGCCAGCAGAACCGCGAGGGCGTTCAGCGCGAGATGCTTTCCCGGGGCGCCGAGATGGAAATTCACCACTTGGCCGAGCACCTCGGCCTTGACCAGCGATCCGTCCGATACCTGGGTGAGCGCCTCCAGCCGGGCGTCCGCCTGCGCGTGTTCGCCAAACGAGAGAATGTGACGCGCCGGCGAGTTTTCGGCATGCCAGCGCGTGCGGTCGTATGTGGGGTCGTCGCGATTGATGATCGCGAGGCCGCCGGGCCAGAGACCCGAGAAGATCTCGGCCTTGGCGTCGGCGATCGCTTCCACGCCTGAAAAGAATTCGAGGTGAACCGGCGCCACAGTCGTCACAATGGCGATATGGGGCCGGACCATGGCGACGAGCGGCGTGATTTCCCCCGCATGATTCATGCCGATCTCGAAGACGCCGAAGCGGGTGTCCTCAGGCATGCGGGCGAGCGTGAGTGGCACGCCCCAATGATTGTTGTAGGAGGCCGCGGAAGCATGCGTAGCCCCCACGGTGGAGAGCACGTCGCGAAGCGCTTCCTTGGTGCTGGTCTTGCCGACCGATCCGGTGACGGCAATGACCCGACCGTCCATGCGCCCGCGCGCCGCGCGGCCGAGATCCTCCAGCGCAGGAAGCACATCACGCACGATGTACAGAGGCCCTGCCTGCCCGAAGGCGTCCGCGTGCGCTTCGTCAATGACCGCCGCGGCCGCCCCCTTCTCGAGCGCCGCTGCAACGTGATCGTGCCCGTCGCTGTTCTCACCCTTGATGGCGAAGAACAGATCCCCGGGCCGAAGCGTCCGGGTGTCGATCGAGATGCCGCCGACACCGTCGGGCACGAGGCCGCGGACACGGGCATTCAAGCGGGCGACGAGATCGAGGCCGGACCAGAGAGGCCCTTCGGTCATGGTTCAAGCCTTTCGAGCGTCTCTCTGACGGTAGCGTGATCGGAAAACGGAAGCACGGTCTGCCCGACGATCTGGCCCGTCTCGTGGCCTTTGCCGGCCACGACAAGAACATCGCCCGCGTTGAGGGCCGCAATGGCTGCCGCGATCGCCTCGGCCCTGTCGCCGATCTCGATCGCGCCCGGCGCTTCGGCCATGATGGCGGCCCGGATGGTGGCCGGCGCCTCGGAGCGCGGATTGTCGTCGGTCACGATCACCCGATCGGCGAGCCGTGTCGCGATGGCGCCCATCAGGGGACGCTTGCCGGGGTCGCGATCGCCTCCGCAGCCGATCACGACGGCGAGTTGGCCCGTCGCATAGGGCCGCAGCGTTTCGAGAACCTTCTCAAGCGCATCAGGTTTGTGGGCATAGTCGACGAAGATCGGAGCCCCACGCCGTGTGCCGACATGTTCAAGCCGCCCTGGCGCCCCTTCCAGGTGCTCCAGCGAGGCCAGGACGACTCTTGGCTCGCCGCCCGTGGCGATGCAGAGGCCGGCCGCCACCAGCGCGTTCTGAACTTGGAACAGGCCTGCAAGCGGCAGACGGATGGGGAAGGCCTGCCCTTCGTGCGTCACCACGAGGCGTGTCGCGAATCCATCCGGCTCCGCGAGGTCGAGTCGCAAGCTCCGTCCGGTCCGGCCAACCGTCAGCACCTGCAGGCCATGCGCCGCAGCGGCCTCGGCGGTCGCTTGGCCGGCCTCACTGTCGATGTCGATGACGGCGAAAGCGCCGGGCGCAAGTCGCTCGGTGAACAAGCGCAGCTTGGCCGCGTGATAGTCGGCCACCGTGGCATGGTAGTCCATGTGGTCGCGCGACAGATTGGTGAAGGCGCCGGCCGACAACCGAACGCCATCCAGCCTGTGCTGGTCCAGACCATGCGAGGACGCTTCGAGGATGAGATGCGTCACGCCCTCGCGGGCGACGGCGTCGAGCGTCTTATGCAGCGTGATCGTGTCGGGAGTCGTCAGGGCGCCTTTGCTCTCGCCCGAAGGCGTGACCAGCCCGACCGTGCCCAGCGATGCCGCCTGATGCCCCAACCGCGACCAGATCTGCCGCACGAACGCGGCCACGGAGGTCTTGCCGCTGGTGCCCGTCACGGCCGCGATCGTGTCCGGTTGCCGCGGGTAGAAGCGTGAGGCGGCCTCAGCCAGGGCGATGCGGACGTCCGGCACCACGAGGGCGGAGATCTTTGGATCGAGTCCGGGCACCGCCTTTTCGCTGATAATGGCCGCAGCGCCCCGATGCACCGCCTGCGGCACGAAGCTGAGGCCATCCGCCTTGACGCCCGGCACGGCGAAGAAGAGATCGCCCTTCGCGACCGTCCGACTGTCGAGCGCAAGGCCGCCGACCGGCGTGGTGGCCACGCCAGGCACGACGGCCGCGGCTGGCAGGAGGTCGCGCAGGTTCATCGGAGCACGTCGTTCATGCCGATGCCGAGCTTGGCGACCAGCGGGAACGGCTCCTTCGGCATCTCGATGCTCGGTGGCAGATTGAGGAGAGGTGCGACGCGCTCCATGATCTTGCCCGCCACCTCGCCCGAGTTCCAAGCGGCCGTGTGGTACCCAAAGGTGCCTTCGACCGCCTGCGGGTCGTCCATCAGCACCAGAAAAAGGTATTTGGGTTTGTCGGACGGCACGATCGACATGAAGGTCGTGAACACACGGTCCTTGGCATAATGACCGTGGATGATCTTGTCGGCCGTGCCGGTCTTGCCTCCAGCGAAGTAGCCGGGGATGTCGGCCTTCTTGGCCGAACCGATGGTCGCGTTGAGGCGCATGATATAGCGCAAGCTTTCCGAGACCTCGGGCCGGACCACCCGTATTCCCTGCGCCCGCCGATCGTCAGTGTCGGACTTCAGGAATGTCGGCGTCAGCAGGGTTCCGCCGTTGACGAGGCCCGCGACCGCCATCATGGCCTGCAGTGGCGCGACGTTGAGGCCTTGGCCGAACGCGATGGTGATCGTGTTCAGCTCGCTCCAGTTTCGGGGCACGATCGGCATGGCGTTTTCGGGTAGTTCCGTCCGCAGCCGGTCGAGTTGGCCCATCTTGCGCAGGAAGGCCTTGTGTCCTTCCACGCCCACCATCATGGCCATTCGGGCCGTGCCGATGTTCGACGAATGCGTGAACACCTCCGGGACGGTCAGAATGCGGTGGGTGGCGTGGAAATCATGGATCGTGAAGCGCCCATAACGCAGGTTGTCGCGCGCATCGACGCTGCTCTTCAGGGTCACCTTGTTGGCTTCCAACGCCATGGCGATGGAGATGGCTTTGAAGGTCGAGCCCATCTCATAGGTGCCGACCGTCAGATGATTGATGTGGTTGGGGTCGAGCGCTTCGACGGGATTGTTCGGGTCGTAGTCGGGCAGGGACGCGAAAGCGATGACCTCGCCCGTATTGACGTCCATGATGGCGGCGGCACCTGATTTTGCCTTGAAGTGGGCGACGCCCTCGGCGAGCTCGTCCCGCAGCGCATGGGTGGCCTTGAGGTCGATCGAAAGCATGATCGGCTTCAGGTCGGAGCGCGACAGGTTGAAACCGGCGCCGTGCAGATCCGCAAGACCCTGGCCGTCGATATATTTCTCGATGCCGGCAATGCCCTGGTTGTCGAGATTGGTGAAGCCCAGCACATGGGCGGCGACCGGCCCGTTCGGGTAGATGCGCTTGTTCTCGGGCACGAAACCGACGCCGGGCAGGCCCAGTCGGAAGACCTCCTGCTGCTGTTCGGGGGTAATCCCGCGCTTGACCCAAACGAACCCCTTACGCGAGCCGATGCGGGTCCGCAGTTCCTTTGCGTCGACGTCCGGCAGGACGGCGGTCAGCAGCTCGACGGCTTCATCCTTGTCGATGATGCGCCGAGGTTCGGCGAAGACCGACATGGTCTTGAGGTCGGTCGCCATGATGGCGCCGTTGCGGTCGAGGATGTCCGGACGCGCGCTCGACAGGGCTTCGGCTGCCGCCTGCTTGAGACCAGGAGCCGATTCGGGCGCCACACCGAGCATGATCAGCTTGCCGTCGATCGCCAGGAAGACGGCGATGAAGGCCGCGCCGATCACCTTCAGGCGCGACCCGCTCTTGTCGAGCCGTGTGCTCATGACGCTGCCGAGAAAACGTCGGCAGCGGGCTCCAAGGGAGCCCGACAGCGGCGCGGATGGCTCGATGGGTTGAACGTTGTCTTCAGGCGTCATGGCTCAATGTCCTGAAGACGGGGTGGCGGCACTGCCGGCCGCGTGACGATCGCGCGGCGTGTTGGTGGGCTCACCCAGGCCAAGATCGTCGAGTTTGCGACCGATCGAGTCGACCTTCGGGGGGCGTTCCGGCAAGTCGGCCACCTGCACGATCTGATCAAGCGAGAGCTGCTTCAGGCCGAGATTCTTTTCCGCCAGCACCTGCAGGCGCTCGGGCCGTGTCAGTAACGCCCATTCGGCCCTGAGCCGGTCGATGGCGTCCTGCTCGGCCACGATCTGATGCTTCACCTTGAGGATCTGCTCGGCAAACAGGATTGTCTCGTATTTCACCGTATAGGCGTAGACGGCCGACGCCACGAGGCCGAGGACCGCGAAGATGTTGAGGAAGCGCCACATGGGGGGTCAGCGCTCCGTCACTGTGCGGTTGGGGCCGATCAGGCTCCGAAGTTCGGGATCGGGTTTGAGCGGCGGAGCTTCGGTGCGAATGGCATAGCGAAGCTTGGCCGAGCGTGCTCTTGGGTTCCGCTCGACCTCGGTCGCGCTGGGCAGCACAGGTTGCCCGCTCGGCAGCGTGAAACTTGGTGGGGCCGGCGCCTGCGCTTGCGGCAGGTGGCGCGATCCCGCAGCGCCACGACCGGCGGCGCGTGTCAAAAAGCGCTTCACGAGGCGGTCCTCGAGTGAATGGAACGTGACGACGGCGAGGACGCCGCCCGGTGCGAGGGTCTGCTCGGCGGCTTCGAGCCCCATGAGCAATTCGCCCAACTCGTCGTTCACCGCAATCCGAAGCGCCTGGAATGTCTTGGTCGCCGGATGGATCCCCTTAGGCGATCCCCGGACGATCCTGGCGACCAGTTCGGCCAGCTGACGGGTCCGGAGAAACGGGGTGGCGACGCGGTCGGCCACGATGGCGCGGGCGATGCGGCGGGAGTCGCGCTCCCCGCCCAGGTGAAACAGGATCGACGCGAGCGTCGTCTCGTCGGCGCCGTTGACGATGTCGGCCGCGGAAGGCCCGTCGCGCTCCATCCGCATGTCGAGCGGCCCGTCGACCCGGAACGAGAAGCCGCGCTCCGCCTGGTCGAGCTGCATGGACGACACGCCGATATCGAGAACCACACCCTGCAGGGACGGGCGGTCGAGGCTATGAACGACGTCGTGAAGCGTTCCGAACCGGGCCTGCCGAAACGTGAATGTGTCGGGATAGTCGGCTGCAACGGATGCGGCAGCTTGCTTCGCGGTCGGATCCCGGTCGAGCCCGACTACATGGACGCCGGAATGGGCCAGGATGGCGCGCGTGTAGCCGCCGGCGCCGAACGTCCCATCGAGATAGATGCCGCCTGTTTGCGGCGCCAGGGCGGTCAGAACCTCTGGAAGCAGGACGGGATGATGGGGAGCAGGTCCGCCGGTAACCGGTGGTTGAGACCCGTTACCGCTCCCCATCATTTCCGTACCTCTGATTGCAACCGCTCCGCTGGCTGGCCAGGAGAGCCCAATTGCTTCCTCGCTTCGCGCACCCGGCCTTTGGCCTCGGCCAGATACGCTTGGAAGCGACCAGGCTCCCAAAGCTGAAACTTCCGCCCCATGCCCACGAAGGTGATTTCGTTCGCGATTCCGGCATGGGACCTGATCCCTTCCGACACCACGATGCGCCCCTCTCCGTCGACTTTCAGAATTTCGCTTTGGCCATACAGCGTCGCCGCAAATGCTTCCCACTCGTGCGAGCCCGTCGAGAACGGAGCCAGCAAGGTTTCGATTTCCTGCAGTAGCGCATGGCCGCCGCAGTCGACAGCCTGAGCTTCGAACGACGGCGTCACGTAAAGACCTTCGAACCCGTCGCGGTTGAGCACTCCCCGAAATGAGGCCGGAATCGACACTCGACCTTTTGCATCCAACTTGTTGGTGAAATTGGATAAAAAAAGGTCCAGCACGGTCTCCGGCAATCTGTCCCTTAGGCAACTCGCACGCACCCGCTTGCCGCGCCGGACGGCGCAGCAAGGAAGAAAAACCGCAGCGGTTTCCACTCAACGGGATGATTTGGGATAACATGGGCTCCCATGGGGGTCAACGAACTATGGCCGACCGGCCGGGCCGTCGAACCACCATCCCCATTGAAGCCCCGTTAAGGTTAAGAGAGTGTTTCCAGACGCAGATTTCCACCGCTCGCAGACCTGAGCGGCGGTGAGCGCGGGGGCATGGGGCCTGTTGATAACGGGAATGAGTGCCAGTCGGCCTGTAAGCCGGGTTCTGTAGGGCGGCGCGATCGTGCGGAGCACGACGCGCGCCGCGTGACGACCATTCCTCTGGGACAGCTGTTACCAGCCGCCTCAAGCAACCAACCCGGGCGACGGCTCGGATGAGCCCGGGACAGGCTTGCGCCTGGCCCTGTCGCCCCTATTCGGTTTTGCTCCCGGTGGGGCTTGCCGTGCCGCCGACGTTACCGCCGACGCGGTGCGCTCTTACCGCACCCTTTCACCCTGACCCTCGGCGCGATGCCCCGCGCAATGTGAGGCCGCCGGGGCGGTTTGCTTTCTGTGGCGCTTTCCCTGGGGTCGCCCCCGCCGGACGTTATCCGGCACCGTTCATCCGTGGAGCCCGGACTTTCCTCTGCTCGAAAGCAGCGGCCGTCCAGCCGACTGGCCTCTGCGCAATAGGGGGTGCGGGCCAGGAAGGCAACCCGCGAAGGCCACCGCTACGCGGCTCATCGTGAAGATGCGCCTGTCACGCCGCGCGGTCGGCGGGGCGGAAGACCAATCCGCCCGACAGGGGGCGCGGGACGCCGGTCGTGGTGGGGAATGTCAGCGGCAGGCCGCGCAGCGAGCGTACCGCCAGATACGCGAAGGCCTGCGCCTCGATGGCATCCGGCTGCCAGCCGAGCGCTTCGGCAGGCTGAAGCGGGCACGGAAGGGCTGTGGCCAGGGCTTGCATCATGGCGAGGTTACGGGCGCCGCCCCCGCAAACGACCGCGAGGCGGGGGACTTCCGGGAGGTGCCGCAGGCTTCGGGCGATGCTGGCGGCCGTGAAGGCCGTGAGGGTCGCGGCAGCATCGGCAGTTGACAGAGACTCGACGAGGGAGCGTGAAAACGCATTTCGGTCCAGCGATTTGGGCAGAGGCGCGTCGAAGTAGGGGTGCCGCATGAGTTGCGTGAGGACGTCTCGATCGACAGTCCCGCTCCCGGCTGCCGCACCGTCGCGATCGAAAGACTGGCCGATGCGCTCCAGCATGAGGTCGTCGATGAGGGCGTTGCCGGGCCCGGTATCGCAGGCGATCGGTTCGCCCGTAGCGGGGATGAAGGTGATGTTGCTGACGCCGCCGATGTTGATGATCAAGGCCGGCATCGAGAGTGCGGCCGCATGGACGAGCGCGCGATGGAACACGGGAACCAGTGGTGCCCCCTGGCCGCCGGCCGCCACATCGGCGGCCCGAAGATCCGCCACGACCGGAAGGCCCAAGATCTCGGCAAGACGGGCTCCGTCGCCGATCTGCACCGTTAATTGCCGTTCAGGCCGATGCAGCACCGTCTGCCCATGAAATCCCACGACATCGATCGACCGCCGGTCGATCTCGTGTACCCGCAGAAAGGCGTCGACCGCGTCGGCGTGGAGATCAGTGACGCGGCGTTCCGCGTCGGCAAGCGCGCGGGGCCGGCTCGCGCGGTCGGTCAGAGCCGTTGCGGCCGTGAGTGCGGCACGCAGGATCGTCCGGTCGCTCTCGTCGTAGGCGATCCCACCTGTCGGCCCGAAGGTGATGCGGTCTTCGCCGTCCGTGTCGAGCAACGCGATGTCGATACCGTCCATCGAGGTGCCGCTCATCAGGCCGATTGCTTTCATGACCGTGTTCCTCTCCGATTCACAGGTCCGTCGGTTGCCAGCGGCGCGCGAAAAACCTAAGCACGGCCCACCGGGCAAGATCCCCGGTCCTGCTTAACAAGTCGTCACCAGGGTCCGTCATGCGCCGGTCCACTGGCACAAGTTGATCCCATGGCCGAAGCAACCTCGAGCAAGCCCGAAACGAAATCCGACTTCCTGCGGATCATGACCGAACGGGGCTACCTGCACCAGCTGTCCGATCATGCTGGGATCGACGCTTTGGCGGCCAAGGGCGAGCTGACGACCTATGTGGGCTACGATTGCACCGCCGCCTCGTTCCATGTCGGCAATCTCCTGTCGATCATGATGCTGCACTGGTTGCAGGAGACGGGCAACAAGCCGATCGTTCTCATGGGTGGGGGCACCACCCAGGTGGGCGACCCGTCCGGCAAGGACGAGAGCCGGCAGATGCTGACTCTCGACGGCATCGAGGCCAACAAGATGAGCCTCAAACAGACCTTCTCGCGCCTGCTGCGCTTCGGCGAGGGCCCGAGCGACGCCGTGATGGTCGACAATGCCGAATGGCTGACGCCCCTGAATTATATCGCGTTCCTGCGCGATGTCGGCCGGCATTTCTCGGTCAACCGCATGTTGTCAATGGACAGCGTGAAGCTCCGGCTCGACCGCGAGCACGAATTGTCCTTCCTCGAATTCAACTACATGTGCCTGCAGGCCTATGATTTCGTGGAACTCAGCCGACGTTATGGCACGCGCCTGCAGATGGGCGGCTCCGACCAGTGGGGCAACATCGTCACCGGGATCGACCTCGGCCGCCGCATGGGCGCGCCGCAGCTTTATGCCCTCACGTGTCCGCTGATCACCACGGCTTCGGGTGCCAAGATGGGCAAGTCGGCGCAGGGCGCCATGTGGCTGAATGCCGACATGAAGCCGCCCTACGATTATTGGCAATTCTGGCGCAACACCGAGGATGCGGATGTCGGCCGCTTCCTGCGGCTCTATACATTGCTGCCGCTCGACGAGGTGGCCCGGCTCGAAGCGCTCGGCGGCGCCGAGATCAACGAGGCCAAGAAGGTGCTGGCGACCGAGGCGACCGCGATCATGCATGGCCGGGAGGCCGCCGAACGCTCCGCCATGACGGCTCAGCAGACCTTCGAGCAGGGTGTCACTTCCGCCGACCTGCCGAGCGTGACGGTATCGGCCGAGGAATGGAACGCGGGCATCGGCGTCCTCTCGGCTTTCGTGCGGGCCGGCCTGCTGGCCTCGACCGGTGAGGCGCGGCGCCAGATCAAAGGCGGCGGTTTACGGGTCAACGACGAGGTGCTTGGTGATGAGCGGCGCGTGCTGGTCGATGCCGACCGGGTCGCTGAGGGTGCCGTGAAATTGTCGCTGGGGCGCAAGAAACACGTGCTGCTTCGGGCGCCCTAAAGCGCTCGCCTCCCGGCTCCTCTCACGCAGGTTCGAGCATTCCGAAGATGCTCACGCAACCGATCGCGGCGAGCCCCAAGCCGAGGATCACGATCGTGTTTCTCCTGATGGCGTCCAACGCCTGCGGGTGACGGTTCCGTAGCATGGGAACGAGGCCGTAGCGGTTCCTGATTGCCAGAGCCGTTATGACGGCGACGAGAGCGATCTTCAAGGCCAGCATGGCCTGGTAGGTTGAAGACCAAGTCGTCGGCCAGCGCCCCAGGATGAGGGCGGTGTTGAGCATGCCCGTGGCGATGACGAGTGCGACCGCGGCATGTCCGGCGGTCGAAAAGCGCCGCAGCGCGCTATTCGCTTCAGCTTGCCAGGCGGGCTCGTCGAGAATCTTCAAAAGAAGGACGAGCGGGAGAAGCGCGCCGAGCCACGCCCCTGCGGCGAGGACATGGAGCGTGGCATTGAGCCGGTGCGCGAGACCAAGCCAGCCTTCGTGCATGGCGGCATGGCCGGTCAGCGTCAGCGTGCCCACCAGCAAACCCGAGCTCGCGGCGGTCGCAGACAAGCGAACAGGGGAAGTCCGGATCGTTGTGAGTCCCAGCAGAACAGCCGCGCCCATCGCCGCGATCCATGCAGTTCCGACGTTCGTGTCGAAGAGCACGCCGTCGATGATGGCGGGGCGGAATGCATCGCGCCATCCATCGCCAATCACGGCGGCCTCGGTCGGCAGCAAGGCGACTGTCGTCGTGATGGCGATCAGGGCTCCGACGATCCAGATCGACATGAGCCGCCGCCCGATCTCGCGCCCCAGTTTTGGTGGAACCAGCACCGCGAGATAGGCGGAGGCTCCCCAGAGCAGCAAAGCCGAGCCTTCATGCAGGAAACGGCACAGCGCCAGGACCCTCTCGGGGCCATTCACCTGGGCGCGCCGTACATTGTGCCGTCATACGCCTGGTGGTCCATCGAGCGTCCATGCCAGTTCATGACATGCGGACCCAGCTGGAAGCCGTTGGGCAGATACCCGCGAAGGGTCACAGCAGAGGCGCCAGAGCCCAAGGCATCAGGCCGACTGCGAGGCGATCCAGACGCGCAGGTCTTCCGCGGCCCGGTCTGTCAGGGCCCGCTTCTTGGCAAGCGCCTTTTCGGGGCCGCGCAGTCGGCGGCCGTCAGGTGCCTTGGGGGCGCTGGCGAGCGGCGGGAAGAGGCCGAAATTGACGTTCATCGGCTGGAACGAGGGCGGTCCCGCATCGACGACCTCGATATGGCCGCCCGTAATATGGTTGATCAGAGCCCCCAGCGCCGTTGTGACCGGCGGCATGTCGAAGCTCTGGCCGAGCCGCTCCGCGGCCGCCATCCGGCCCGCCACCAAGCCGATGGCCGCGCTCTCCACATAGCCCTCGCAGCCGGTGATCTGCCCGGCGAAGCGAAGGCGTGGCATGGCCTTCAGCCGCAATCGCGCATCGAGCACACGCGGCGAATTGAGGAACGTGTTGCGGTGAAGGCCGCCGAGGCGCGCGAATTCCGCGCCTTCCAGCCCCGGGATGGTGCGGAACACGCGGACCTGATCGGCGTGCTTCAGCTTCGTCTGAAACCCCACCATGTTGTAGAGCGTGCCCAGCGCGTTATCCTGCCGCAACTGCACGATGCCGTAGGGCTTTACACTTGGATTATGCGGGTTGGTGAGACCGACCGGCTTCATCGGGCCGAACCGGAGCGTCTCGGCGCCGCGCTCGGCCATCACTTCGACAGGCAGGCAGCCGTTGAAGTAGGGCGTGTTCTCCCAGTCCTTGAAGCTCGTCTTCTCGCCCTGCAGCAGGGCTTCGATGAAAGCGAAATACTGCTCGCGATCGAGCGGGCAATTGATGTAGTCGGCCCCCGTGCCTCCAGGGCCGGCCTTGTCGTAGCGCGACTGGAACCAGGCCTTGTCCATGTCGATCGAGTCGCGGTGAATGATGGGCGCGATGGCGTCGAAGAAGGCGAGTTCCTGCTCGCCCGTCAGTTCGGCGATGGCAACGGCCAGCCCCGGTGAGGTGAGGGGACCCGTCGCAACGATGACCTGATCCCATGACTCGGGAGGTAGGCCTTCGACCTCGCCCTGTTCCACCGTAATCAGCGGATGCCCGCGCAGGACGGCGGTCACGGCGGCCGAGAAGCCATCGCGGTCGACCGCGAGAGCGCCGCCGGCCGGCACCTGATGGCGATCCGCGGCGGCCATGATGACCGACGACAGGGCGCGCATCTCCCGATGAATGAGGCCGACCGCGTTTGTCGCGGCATCGTCGGACCGGAACGAATTGGAGCACACCAGTTCGGCGAAACCGTCGCTCTTGTGAGCCTCGGTGCGGCGCAAAGGCCGCATCTCGTGAAGCACGACAGGAACGCCCGACTCGGCGATCTGGAAGGCGGCTTCGCTTCCGGCGAGGCCAGCGCCAATGACATGGATGGGAGTAAGGGTCATCGACGGCTTGTAGCAGCACGGCGGCCGTCCTGAAACGCAAAACGCCCACCGTGGGAGGCCGGTGGGCGTCTTTGGTTTTCAGAGAGATGGAAGTCTCCCAGAAATCCTGAAAATCATAGGGCGTGAGATCAGCCCTGGAGGCTCTGACGCACGACCGTGGCGATGTCCGAGCGGCCGATGCCCAGATCGTTCAGTTCGCGATCCGACAGCCGCGACAATTCACGGACGGACTCACGAAAGCGGCGCCATGCGACATACTTGGTGGCGATTGTCTTGATCATCGAAAAACCCCGTAGTTGGCAGGGACAAGCGTCGGGCGCCGTCCCTGGACGAATGCCGTTGATGCAGTGCAATATACAGACGACTGGGAGAACGAGAACTGGGCCAGCTCCCAAGTCTGCTATGCAAAATTCGCATGTGGAAATTCTGATAATTTTAACAATTGGAGGTTTTGCGAGGATTTTGAGCAGCTTTTGATCATCATGGCGCTTATCTGTCGATTTTGAGTTGTGACAGATGCATGACCGGGCGGGCGGCTGTTATCCACTTTCATATTGCGCAGGTGCAACATTCTGGCGACGGGGCGGTGCGGTGCCGACACATTTGGGCCGGGTGAACGCGCTAGCTTCCGTTGGCCCTGCTTCTTGTTCGTTCGTTGTTACCGCAGGCTGGAACAGGATGTCTCTGCAGGAACAATCATCCCGATGATTGGGTACGGCTGTCCGGCGACCGCAAGCGGTAGGGACCCTGACGAGGTGACGAACGTCGAGTGGAACCCGGACAGGGAAAATTGACTGTGTTGGCTCCGCGTTTACGCCCTCACTTCGCCATCGGCTCGATATCCTCGCGCTCTTCTGGCACCTCCGGCATTGGTTTTACTCCCCCGGCCTCGGTGCAGTTCAACACGCAGTAGAAGCTGTCCACGATGGGGGTGTCAGATTTCGTTTCGACGTGAAAAACAGTTTTTTCGTATCGCCAAGCGTAAGTGCAAATCCACCGCCGCTTGTGGACGCAAAATTCCAGTTCGGGATAGCACCTTGGATTGCTCTCGTCGCAGATGTCCGAGCCCGGCATGACGAAGGGTCGATAGCCGCGATGCAGGAATACGTCACGGGCGTCGGCATAGAGCAGATCATGCGGGGAGTGCGAATCGATGGCTTCGGCGCCACCGCCGATCAACGGCAGTATGGCGAAAGACAAAAGTACCCTGTGCATAACGGCCTCGGTCCTCTTCGCGACTCAACCGAGCATCGGGCCGTCCGTCGTCATGCCAATCAACGTAACGTCGTGACGCTCTACGGGAGAGTGCGAGGGAAGCGTTGCAGTATTGTTCTAAGGCGATGTTGAGGGTGGAACGACAATTATGCAAAAAATGTAGTCGAATGCATCAGGGTGTCAGGGCGATGACTGTCCTGATGTGCCGGCTTCCAGTTGGCGGTTACTGGTTGTTTTAAAGGGGCAAGAGCTTCTTCTTACCTCTCGCAACTCAGCAATGCGAAGGCTGTTCGATCCGACTTCGAGTGCGCGGTATCACCTGGAATGATCGCAACGGTCGATTGGGCGTCACTCAGCGGCGGACTGCATCGGCCGCCGGTCGAGGACTTCGCGCAGGAATCGACCGGTGTGGCTGCCTTTGGCGCGGGCGATCTCTTCCGGGCTGCCACAAGCCACCACGCGTCCGCCGCCGTCGCCACCTTCCGGCCCCATATCGATGACGTAATCGGCCGTCTTGATCACTTCCAGATTGTGCTCGATCACCACGACCGTATTCCCCTGGTCGACGAGTTCGTGCAGCACTTCGAGCAGCTTGGCGACGTCGTGGAAGTGCAGGCCGGTCGTGGGTTCGTCCAGGATGTAGAGGGTGCGACCGGTCGAGCGGCGCGACAGCTCCTTCGAGAGCTTGACGCGTTGCGCCTCGCCGCCCGAGAGCGTGTTGGCCTGTTGACCCACCTTGATGTAGCCGAGGCCGACTCGCGCCAGAGTGTCCATCTTGTCTCGGATGGAAGGCACGGGACGGAACAGGTTCGCGGCTTCTTCGACAGACATGTCGAGGACGTCGGCGATCGAATGGTCGCGGTATTTGACTTCCAGGGTCTCGCGGCCGTAGCGCTTGCCCTTACAGACGTCGCAGGTGACATAGATGTCTGGCAGGAAGTGCATCTCGATCTTGATGACCCCGTCACCCTGGCAGGCTTCGCAACGGCCGCCTTTGACGTTGAACGAGAAGCGGCCGGGCTGATACCCCCGCGCCTTCGATTCGGGAAGACCCGCGAACCAGTCGCGGATCGGCGTGAAGGCACCCGTATAGGTCGCCGGGTTCGAACGCGGGGTACGACCGATCGGCGACTGGTCGATGTCGATGACTTTATCGAGGTGTTCGAGCCCGATAAGGTCGGTGAACGGCGCCGGATGTTCGATGGCCCCGTTCAGGCGCCGCGCCACAGCCTTGTAAAGCGTGTCGACCACGAGGGTCGACTTGCCGCCGCCCGAGACGCCCGTCACGCAGGTGAATGTGCCAAGCGGGATGTCGATCGACACATCCTTCAGGTTGTTGCCTCGAGCGCCGACGATCTTGAGATGTTCACCACCCTTCGCGGTGCGGCGATGGCGCGGCACGCCGACCATCTTGGCACCCGTCAAATATTGTCCTGTCAACGATTTCGGATCGGCCATGATGTGTTCGGGCGTACCGGCCGATACGATCTCGCCGCCGTGGATTCCAGCGCCCGGGCCGACGTCAACCACATAATCGGCGGCCCGGATCGCATCCTCGTCGTGTTCCACTACAATGACGCTGTTGCCGAGCCCCCGTAGACGGCGAAGCGTATCAAGTAGACGCTCGTTGTCGCGCTGGTGGAGCCCGATCGACGGTTCGTCGAGCACATAGAGCACGCCCGTGAGGCCCGAACCGATCTGCGACGCCAAGCGGATTCGCTGGCTTTCACCACCCGAGAGTGTTCCGGCAGCGCGAGAGAGAGTCAGATAATCGAGGCCGACATCGAGCAGAAAGACGAGTCGATCACGGATCTCCTTCAGGATGCGCGCCGCGATCTCGTTGCGCTTGGCATCGAGTTTTTCGGGCAACGCCTCGAACCAGGCCTTGGCGTGACGGATGGAGAGTTCGGATGCAGCCGCGATGGTCTCGCCCGCGATCTTCACCGCGAGGGCCTCAGGCTTCAGCCGTGCGCCATGGCAGGCATCACATGGCGAGGCGCCCATGAAGCGGGAGATTTCCTCCCGAGCCCATTCGCTTTCGGTCTCCTTGAACCGCCGCTCCAAGTTGCGCACGACGCCTTCGAACGGCTTCGTCACCGCGTAGGAGCGCGCGCCGTCGTTGTACGAGAAGGTGATCTCAGTCTTGCCGGTTCCGAACAGGACGGCGTCACGCAGCGCCTGGGGCAGCGATTCCCATTTGGTGTCCATGCGCGCCTTGAAGTGCTTGGCGAGCGCTTCGAGCGTCTGCTCATAATACGGGGAGGTCGACTTGGCCCAGGGCGCAACCGCGCCGCGCTTCAGGGACAATTTCGCGTCGGGCACGACGCGTTCCGGGTCGACCGTCATCTGCGATCCGAGACCGGCACAGACCGGGCAGGCGCCGAAAGGATTGTTGAAGGAAAAGAGCCGCGGCTCGATCTCGGCGATCGTGAAGCCCGAAACCGGACACGCGAACTTCGACGAGAAGGTCAGACCGGGCCCATGCCCCTCGACCGGTTCGGCGAATTCGACCTCGGCGATCCCATCCGCGAGATCGAGCGCCGTCTCGAAGCTTTCAGCCAGGCGCGTCGCGATATCAGGTCGCACCACGAGACGGTCGACCACGACCCCGATGTCGTGCTTGAGTTTCTTGTCGAGCGTCGGGGCATCGGCGATGTCGTAAAACTCGCCATCTATCTTGAGGCGCTGAAACCCGCGCTTCATGAATTCAGCGATTTCCTTGCGGTACTCGCCTTTGCGGCCCCGCACCACAGGCGCGACGAGATAGAGTCGTGTGCGATCGGGCAGGGCCAGCACCCGGTCCACCATCTGGCTCACGGTCTGGCTCTCGATCGGCAACCCGGTCGCCGGGGAATAGGGGATGCCGACCCGCGCCCACAGCAAGCGCATATAATCGTGGATCTCGGTGACCGTGCCGACCGTGGAGCGTGGATTCTTCGACGTGGTCTTCTGCTCGATCGAGATGGCCGGGGACAGGCCGTCGATTTGATCGACGTCCGGCTTGCCCATCATTTCGAGAAACTGCCGCGCATAGGCCGACAGGGATTCGACATAACGCCGCTGCCCCTCGGCATAGATCGTATCGAAGGCGAGCGACGATTTGCCCGACCCAGAGAGCCCCGTGAAGACCACGAGTTTGTCACGCGGGATCGTCAGGTCGATGTTCTTGAGGTTGTGTTCGCGTGCGCCACGAATCGTGATGGTGCGCCCCTCGAACAATCGCTCCACCGGCGTCGGTGTCGTCAGCACCCGTGTGTCCCTAGACTTCGGCGCAACAGCTTTCGAACGAGGGGGCATCGGCAAGGCAACCACGGGGAGGGAGGTATTCATTGATCATGTAGTCGGTCGGGCGCCGCCCGTCAGCCCGCATGAACGAAATGTCCGTTATAGAAAGCTAGCGATATGACGCACGGCACAGTAGAACGAAAAGAGAACGCCGGCAACCGATCCTGAATGGCGTCTGTCAGCCGAACAGGATCGGTTCGTAGTCCATCGCCCCATGCAGCACATGGATGACAATGACGCTTTCGCCTGCGATCTTGTAGAAGATGAGGTGCGTCCCGTGAACACGGCGCCGGAGGCCGTAATGTTGATAGCGCGGCACAAGAGGAAATGCGTGAGCCAGCTCAGCAAGTTCTAGGCAGCACGCACGAAGATCCTGCAAAATCTTCCTCGCACGGACTGGATCGACCTCAGCGATAAAATCACCGATCGCTTCGAGGTCGGTTTCGGTTTCCGCGGCGAGCGGAACGATCACTTAGACCTGGCGCCCAGGGCACGATATTTGGCGTCAAGCCGATCGAAAACCGCCTCCGCCGGCCTGATGCGGTCCACCGCGACGTCTGCCAGCCCTCTTGCGATTGCGAGGTCCAGTGCCGCGAGCTTGGCTTCTGGTTCCTGGATCAGGCGAACGCCTTCCCGCAGCACTTCACTTTTTGAATTGTATCGTCCTGTTTCGACCAATTTGGCCACGAAACTTTCGAGCTGCTGCCCGAGATCGGCGCTGATCATGCTTTCACGCTCAAGTTCTGTTGATGCCAGCAGGAATCATAATAGTTATCAACTCGCATGCCGTCGACCTTCCAGTTGCACGGCTGTCAGAATATGGGGACAAGGCAGCAGATAGGCACCAAAGCCGCTCGAAATGGAGTAATCGTGATCGGATGAGATCGCGGCGGCCCGGCTGCCACCACCCGGCTTGAGAGGAGTGAGCGATGGCGGGAAGCGTCAATAAGGTAATCCTGATCGGCAATCTCGGAGCCGATCCCGAAGTGCGTCGGATGCCGTCGGGCGATGCCGTGGTCAATCTTCGGCTCGCGACGACGGAAAGCTGGCGCGACAAGGCGTCGGGTGAGCGCAAGGACAAGACCGAGTGGCACCGCGTGGTGATCTTCAACGAGAACCTGGCGAAGATCGCGGAGCAATATTTGAAGAAGGGCTCCAAGGTTTACATCGAGGGGCAGCTGCAGACCCGGAAGTACACCGACAAGGATGGCGTCGAGAAGTACAATACGGAGATCGTTCTGCAGCGCTACCGCGGCGAACTGACCTTGATGGACAGCCGCAGTGGCGGCGGGGGTGACTTCGCCGGGCGTGACGAGGGCGAGAGTTTCGAGGGCGGGGGACGCGGCGGCAGCGTCGGTCGGTCCTCAGGAGGCGAGCCACGAGGCGGCGGACGCGGTTCTCTGTCCGAGACCCTCGACGACGATATCCCGTTCTGAGCCGGGAGGCTCTGGATGGCGCCAGCGTCGGCCTTCTCCTCGCGGTCGGTACCAGGGTGCTTCCGAGGGCGATGACAGAGGGTGTGAGGTCGGGGCCCCGGGCGTTTCAGCGGCGCTAGGCTTGGGCGCGGAAACACTCTAAAACTGCAGCCTGAGTCGAAACGACATGCTGAGCTGCTCGCGGTGGATCACACCATGATCGATCTTGCCTGAGGGCCTTTCGCTGCCGCTGGCTCGGCTTGAACAGGTAAAGATGCGACAGAGGCCACGGTTCGAGGGTCTCCGCATCACGGTAGAACGGACGAGCTTTGGCTGAGATCGAAAACAAGCCGGAAGGGCCGTCGGGGATCAGCCCCGTCTCCCTCGCGGATGAAATGAAGCGCAGCTACCTCGATTACGCCATGAGCGTGATCGTCAGCCGGGCGCTGCCGGATGTGCGCGACGGGTTGAAGCCGGTGCATCGCCGGATCTTCTATTCGATGAGCGAAAACGGGCATACGCCTGACCGTTCCCATGTGAAATCCGCCCGCATCGTCGGTGACGTGATGGGTAAATACCATCCGCATGGCGATAGCGCGATCTACGACGCACTCGTCCGCATGGCGCAGGACTTTTCCATGCGTCTCCCCCTCATCGACGGGCAGGGCAATTTCGGCTCGATCGACGGGGATCCGCCCGCGGCCATGCGCTACACGGAATCGCGGCTGGCGCGACCGGCTGGCGCGCTGCTCGACGACATCGACGAGGACACGGTCGACTTTCAGCCGAACTACGACGGCAAGGAAAGAGAGCCGGTCGTGCTCCCGGCACGCTTCCCGAATCTCCTGGTCAACGGCGCCGGCGGCATCGCGGTCGGCATGGCGACCAATATTCCGCCCCACAACCTCGGTGAGATCATCGATGCGGCGGTCGCCGTGCTCGACCATCCGGAGATCGACGTCGAGGCGTTGATCGAAATCGTCCCGGGTCCGGATTTCCCGACCGGGGGCTCGATCATCGGCCGAAGCGGTATTCGCTTGGCCTACAACACCGGTCGTGGCTCGATCCTGATGCGGGCCAAGGTCGAGGTCGAGCAGATGCGCCGCGAGCGCGAAGCGCTGATCGTCACCCAGATTCCCTATCAGGTGAACAAGACCAGCCTGATCGAGAAGATCGCAGAAATGGTACGCGAGAAGCGTATCGAGGGCATCTCCGAACTGCGTGACGAGTCCGACCGTGACGGCATGCGGATCGTGATCGAGCTCAAGCGCGACGCCGTCGCGGATGTCGTGCTGAACCAACTCTGGCGCTTTACGCAGCTGCAGTCGAGCTTCGGCTGCAACATGATCGCCCTCAACGGCGGCCGGCCCGAGATGCTGACGCTGCGCGACATTCTCGTCGCTTTCGTGGATTTTCGCGAAACCGTCGTGACCCGGCGCACCAAGTTCCGTCTCACCAAGGCGCGCGACGCCGCCCATGTTCAGGTCGGCCTCGCCATTGCCGTGGCGAATATCGACGAAGTGATCCGTCTGATCCGCACCTCGCCCGACACCGGCGCGGCGCGTGAAGCCCTGATGGTGCGCGCGTGGCCGGCGCGCGACATGGCGCCCCTCATCACGTTGATCGCCGATCCGCGCCATGCGCTTGCCGAGGACGGCACCTATCGTCTGTCCGAGGCGCAAGCCCGTGCCATCCTCGAATTACGCCTGGCCCGTCTGACGGCGCTGGGACGCGACGAGATCGCCGAGCAGTTGAACAAGCTGGCGGCCGAGATCGCCGATCTGCTCGACATCCTCAGTTCGCGGGTCCGCATTCACGATATCATCCGGGGTGAGCTTACGGCGATCAAGACCGCCTTCGCGACGCCGCGACGGACCGAGATCCTCGACAGCGATGCCGACCTCGACGACGAGGACCTGATCCAGCGCGAGGACATGGCCGTGACCGTGAGCCACGCCGGCTACATCAAGCGCGTGCCGCTTTCGACCTATCGGGCGCAGCGCCGCGGCGGCAAGGGCCGCTCTGCCATGCAGACGCGCGACGAGGATTTCGTGGCTCGTCTCTTCGTGGCCTCGACACATGCGCCCGTGCTGTTCTTTTCATCGCTGGGTCAGGCCTACAAGGAGAAGGTGTGGCGCCTGCCGCTGGCCGCGCCCCAGGCGCGAGGTAAGGCGCTCGTCAACCTGCTGCCGCTCGAACAAGGCGAGCGCATCACGACGATCATGCCGCTGCCCGAGGATGTGGAGAGCTGGGACAAGCTCGACGTCATGTTCGCCACCACGCGGGGGACCGTGCGGCGCAACAAGCTCAGCGATTTCGCGCAGGTGAACCGCTCCGGCAAGATCGCCATGAAGCTCGACGAGGGGGAAGGTATCGTCGATGTGCAGATCTGCTCCGAGAACGATGACGTGCTGCTGACGACGGCGCTCGGCCAATGCATCCGCTTCGCGGTCAACGACGTCCGGGTCTTCAAGGGCCGCGACTCGATGGGCGTGCGCGGGATTACCTTGGCCAAGGGGGACGCGGTGATCTCACTCGCGATCCTGCGCCATACCGAGGCGACACCGGGCGAACGCGCCGACTATTTCCGGCGGCGTCGGGCCATCGCCGGCGATATCGCCGTGGAAGAGGGGGCCGCGGAGGCGGTGGCGGAGGAGTCCTCCGAGGAGGAGGGATATGTCACGATCTCGGGCGATCGTTACATCGAGCTGGGCGCCGCCGAACAGGTGATCCTGACCCTCTCCGAAAATGGTTTCGGCAAACGGACCTCATCCTACGAGTACCGGGTGACGGGCCGGGGCGGAAAGGGCTTCGCGGCCATGGCGGTGACCAAGCGCAACGGCAATCTGATAGCCTCTTTCCCCGTGGATGATGGCGACGAGATCATGCTGGTCACCAACGGGGGCCAACTCATCCGCTGCCCCGTGGATGGAATTCGGATCGCGGGACGTAACACGCAGGGCGTGATCGTGTTCAACACGAATGAAAGCGAACGCGTGGTGTCGGTCGAGCGCATTTCGGATGTGTCCGACGCTGTCGCGCCCGATGCCGGGGGCGAGGACGAGATCCCGTCCGACTCATGAGGCGGATCGGCTTTTATCCAGGTTCGTTCGATCCTCTCACCAACGGCCATGTCGATGTCGTCGAAGCCGCAAGCGCGCTTTGTGACACGCTCGTGGTCGGCATCGGCGTGCATCACGGCAAGACGCCGATGTTCTCGGCCGAGATACGGGCGGCCTTGATTGAGGGGGAGTTCGGGCCGCGCCTCGAGGCTCGCGGGTGCCACCTGCGGGTGACGACCTTCGATACGCTGGCGGTCAATGCCGCGGCAGCCTGTGGTGCGGGAGTGATGATCCGTGGCCTGCGAGACGGCACGGACCTCGACTACGAGCTCCAACTCGCGGGCATGAACGCCGCCATGGCGCCGGCGATCCAGACGGTGCTGCTCCCCCCGACATCACTCTCGCGGCATATCACGGCAAGCCTTGTGCGGCAGATTGCCCTGCTCGGTGGCGATGTCACGCCTTTCGTTCCGCCACTCGTCGCGGTCGCTCTCGCGGAAGCGATCCGGGCTAAAGCTTTGGCGTGATTTCGAGCTGTTCCGCTCCGGCCGCTACGGTGCGCTCATGGGCCGCCAGGATCATCGGCAGGATCTGATCGGCTTTATCTGCCACCAGATAGGCGATATCGGCGTCCTGCCGCACGAAGCCGAAATCGCGCATATGTGCGAACAACCCGAGAAGAGGGTTCCAGAAGCCGGCGATATTGGCGATCAGCACGGGCTTGGTGTGCTGCGCCAACTGGACCCAGGTCATCTGTTCCACCAGTTCTTCCAGCGTGCCGATGCCGCCGGGCAGCGCCACGAACGCGTCGGCGCGCTCGAACATCAGGCGCTTGCGGGTGTGCATGTCCGGCACCACGATCATTTCCTGGGTGCCGTCGAGCATGTTTTCCCGACGCTGCAGAAAATCGGGAATGATCCCAGTGACATGACCTCCGTGCGCCAGAACCGTGCGGGCAATGGCGCCCATCAGCCCATTGTTCCCCCCGCCGTAAACGAGGCCGATGCCCTCTCGAGCCATGCAGCGTCCGAGTTCTTCCGCCGCCTTATAGAGAGCTGGTTCGAGCCCCGCACTGGAGCCACAATAGACGCAAAGTGTCTTGATGCTGGTCATACACGCTTTTCGCCCGCGTTCCCTGCCGCGGTCAAGGCACGCTCTTGGTTGGTTCTGCGATCATGGGTATTTGATATTCATATTGACTACACGCCGAGGTAGCGACCCGATCACAGATTGTTTAAGTTGCTATCCCTTAGAGGGATTGAGTGATGTTGAGCTTTGTCTCCGACCGCCGCTTTTTGGCGGCAAGTGCCGCCTTCATCACCGCAGGTATTCTCTTTTTCCTGATCTGGACCTACCCGAGTTGGCAGGACGCGATCGGCAAGCACTTTTCGTCGCAGGCGGGAAGCGCACCAATGGAGCCGGCGGTTGCGGTTGCTCCTGCAAAGAAGCCGCTAGAAGGCCCCGCCTCGATCGCGCCCGTGGACAAGGCGTCGGCCGTGCGCCCGGCCGATGCCGCCACGACGGCCTCCAAGGAGGACGCGGCAGGTGAGCAGCCGAAGTCAGATGAATTGAAACCATCCTTCGATGTCGTTCGTGTCGAACCTTCGGGTGAGAGTGTGATTGCCGCGCGCGCTGCGGCGGGGGTCACGATCGTTCTTCTTGATGGCGGTCGTCCAATCGCGAGGGCGCAGGCGGATGCGAGCGGGCAGGTCGCCTTCGTGCCGCCCACCCTAGCTCCAGGCGAGCACAACCTGATGTTGTCGGTGGGCGAACCTAACACGCCCGGTGCCCTCTCGTCGGAGAGTGTGGCCGTATCCGTGCCCGATCAGGCCAAAACGCCGCCGATGGTGGCGTTGATTTCGCCCGACCAGCCCACAAAGGTCCTGTCGGGCACCGACTCCTCCCAAGCGGCGCCTGGGGCTTCGACATCCGGGGGAGCGGCTTCGACGCCCGCCGTTTCCGTCAGCGCCATTGATGTGGAAGACTTGGGCAGCATCTATGCCTCCGGCCGGGCTGCTCCCGGAAGCCATTGCCGCATCTATCTTAACGGATCATTCGTCGCGGTCGTCACCACCGGCCAGGACGGTCTTTGGTCGCTCAAGATCAAGCGCGGCATGAAGCCGGGCCGTTATGTCGTGCGGGTCGACCAAGTCGCGTCGACGGCCGGCCAGGTCCAGGCGCGGGCCGAGGTTCCGTTCGACTATCCGTCGCGGTTAGGCACCTCCTCGTCGCTGCTGCGACCTAAATCGCGCGATGCCGCGACAGGTCGGGCTTCGGCCGTCATTGACACCGCAGCGGTCGCGCCGGCTTCCGTGTCGCCTGCATCGCAGCCAGCCGTACCGCAGGGAAGGCTCGCGTCGAACGTGAGCCAGAATGCCGGCGCCCAGAACGGCCTCACCGCCGCACCGGGACCCAGTCCGTCCGGAACGGTCGTGGCGCAGCTTGTCACCGCCAAAGTCATGCACGGCGATTCGCTTTGGCGGATCAGCCGGAAAATCCTTGGCCATGGGCAGCGCTACACACAGATCTACGCGGCCAACACATTGCAGATTCGTGATCCGCGTCTGATCTATCCGGGCCAGATTTTCGTCTTGCCGCAAAGCACCCAATGACGGAGTGCGTCGGGACTACGTTCAGAGATCCGCTGCCGGCCGCCGCGTCCAGTCGTGAGCATCGACGCCGATCTGAGAAGAGAGCGATTTCCGGCTGCCGGCCACGCATCGGCTGAGATCCTGCTTGATGCGACCGACCAGTCCCAGTCCTTGGAAGACGAGACCCGAATAGAGTTGCAGGAGCGTCGCGCCGGCGCGAATCTTCGCCAAGGCAGTGGAAGGACTGTCGATGCCGCCGACCCCGATCAACGGGAACTGACCGTCGACACGGATGAAGCTTTCCGCAAGAAGTCGCGTGCTGGGATCAAAGAGCGGCCGGCCCGACAACCCGCCTGTTTCGACCCCCTCCCGAGACTGCAAGCGGGCTGGGCGATTGACGGTCGTGTTCGACACGATGAGACCATCGATGCCGCGCCGCCGTGCCACACCGACGAGATCGTCGAGTGCCGTCAGGTCGAGGTCGGGAGCGATCTTGAGAAGGAGGGGTTTGCGGCCGTGCCGCTGCACGAGGCTGTCGCGCGTTGCCAGGGTCCGGGCCAGGAGGTCGTCGAGCGCCTGCAGCCCTTGCAGGTCACGCAGGCCCGGTGTGTTAGGGGACGAGACGTTGAGCGTGAAAAAATCGGCGACGGCGGCAAAGCGCGTGACACCGGCCATATAGTCGGCGACCCGGTCGCTGGACTCTTTGTTGGCTCCGACATTGACGCCCAGAATGCCCGAGCGCTGCCGTCGAACAAGCCGGCGGGATGCGGCCTCATGCCCGTCGTTGTTGAAGCCATACCGGTTGATCACCGCATGGTCTTTCGCGAGACGAAACACGCGGGGACGCGGATTGCCGGGTTGCGGCCGGGGCGTCAGCGTCCCCACCTCCGTGAATCCGAAGCCGAACCGGAAGGCGGCGTCGGCCAAACTGGCGTTCTTGTCGAAGCCCGCCGCCAAGCCGACCGGATTGGGAAACCGAAGCCCGAACGCCTCGACCGCAAGAGCTGGATCGTCGATGGGTGGTGTCCCGAACGCCGCCATTCGCATCAGCCGGAGAGCGGTAGTGTGGGCCGTCTCCGGATCGAGGGCCCGCAACACAGAGCCGACGAGGCGGTCCGCGACCGCCATCATGCCAGAGCGTCCGGAAAGCGATGGCGGCCGTTCGTATCCAGCGCGAGCTCGATCGTCGAAGACACGTGCTGAAGCGACAGCGGCCCGTAGAGATGTGGAAACAGGGCACCGCCACGCGAGGTTTCCCACCGCAGGGCCGAGCCCAATGCTTCGGTGTCGACCGCGACGAGCAGCAGGTCGTGCTGGCCCGCGAAATGGCGCGCCGCTGTCTCGCCGACCTGATCCGCCGTCGAAAAGTGGATGAAACCATCGGCGAGATCGACGGGTGACCCGCCGAATTCCCCCGCGGCCTCGGCTTGCGACCAGAGCCCGCGCGGCACGATCTTGTAGATCAGCATGGAGCGTCGCTCAAAAACGCCATCGCTGCGCATTGCTGACCAGGAAGTCGCGGAAAACCTGGACCCGAGCGACGCTCTTCAACTCCTCCGGGTACACCAGATAGCAGTCGAGTTCCGGCATGTCGGTCTGCGGCAGCAGCTGAACAAGTTCGTTACCGGGTTCAATGATGTAGTCGGGAAGGACCGCCAATCCGGCTCCGCTTTGAACGGCGAGCCGCATCGCCGTCATATTATTGACCGTCAGGGCGGAAGGGCGCTGATTCTTGCTGTCACGTCCGGCGTTCTGGAGCGTGTTGAGCAGCAAAGTCAGGTAGTTGGCCGGACCGCCTTCGTAGCCGATCAGGCGGTGGTTGGCGAGGTCATCGAGCGATCGGGGCTGACCGTAGCGCTTCAGATAGTCGGCGGACGCATAGGCGTGATACCGCACGGTGAACAGGCGACGGCGGATGAGATCGGGCTGCATCGGTTCGCGCAGCCGCAGCGCGAGATCCGCTTCACGCATGCCGAGATCGAGTTCCTCATCGGTCAGGATCAGTTTGAGCTTGATGTCCGGATAAAGCGACATGAACTCGCCGATGCGCGGTGCGAGCCAGCTTGTCCCGATGCCGAAGGTCGTGGTGATCCGGAGTTCGCCATTGGGTTTCTCGCGGCTGTCGGTCAGGTGGGTGCGTACCGCGTCGAGCTTCTGCATGACGTCCTGCACCGTGCGGAACAGCAGGTCGCCCTGTTCGGTCAGCAGCAGCCCGCGTGCATGGCGGTGGAAGAGGGGAACTTCGAGATCCTGCTCCAGGGCGCTGATCTGGCGGCTCACCGCCGACTGGCTGAGGTTCAGGACCTGTCCGGCATGCGTGAAGGAGCCCGCGTCGGCAGCCGCCTGGAACACGCGCAGTTTGTCCCAATCCACCTGGTCCTCCCTCAATTCCCCAACGGCGAGGTCGAGCTCGCCGTATGTCGTCGACGCAACTGTTCGTCAGATGGCGCCCGTCTCAATCATAGGCACCGATCATATCCTCGTGCCGCAGTTCCGCGGCCCGCACTTTGGCGCTACCCTCGTGTTCCGCGAGAAATTTCTCCGCTTCGAGCGCGGCCATGCAGCCCATCCCGGCCGCAGTGACGGCCTGACGGTAGATCTTGTCCTTGACATCGCCGGCCGCGAAGACGCCGGGAACCGATGTCGCGGTCGAATCCGCTGCGGTGATGATGTACCCCTCGGAATCCGTCGGAACATGGCCCTGGAACACGGCGGTGGCCGGCGCATGGCCGATCGCAATGAAGACGCCGTCCGCAGGCAGCCGCGACACGGCATCGTTCGAGGTCTGCCGCAGTTGAACTCCGGTCACCTTGCGGGGCGTGCCGTCACCCAGGATCTCGTCCACCACGCTATTCCAGATCACCTCGACCTTGGGATGAGCGAACAGCCTGTCCTGCATGATCTTCTCGGCCCGAAAACGGTCGCGCCGGTGGACCACCGTGACCTTGCGGGCATGTCGCGTGAGATAAAGCGCGTCCTCGACGGCCGTATTGCCGCCTCCGACCACGACGACATCCTTATTCTTGAAGAAGGCCCCGTCGCAGACCGCGCAGCCACTGACGCCCGCGCCGAGCAGCGCCTCTTCCGAGGGCAAACCAAGCCATTTGGCCTGTGCGCCGGTCGCGATGATCACGGTGTCGGCCACGTAGGTGTCGCCACCGTCCCCTATGCAGGTGAACGGTCGCTTGCTGAAGTCGACGGAGGTAATGATGTCGAACATCAGGCGGGCACCGGCATGCTGGGCTTGCGCCTGCATCTTTTCCATCAGGTCCGGCCCGAGGATCGAGGTCTCTCCTGGCCAGTTCTCGACATCGCTCGTGATGGTCAGCTGTCCGCCGGGCTGAAGGCCCTGGACGACGATCGGTTCGAGATTGGCGCGGGCGGCGTAGACCGCAGCCGTATAGCCGGCGGGACCCGCTCCGATGATAAGCGCCTTTGTTCTATGCATTGTGGGCATGGGACGATCCGATTGGCCGCACACGGCTCCTGCACGTGGGGTGTGCTCGTCACGCGGCACTGTTGATCTTAGTCATAGGGACGCGCGTTCCGTCCTGCAAGGCTTGCAGGGTTATGCGCGGACCTCAAACAGGAGCGTCAAGTCTGCAGGAATTCCAAAGAAGCATGGCGTTCTTGCAGCCGTAGGATGGGCAGCATAGGTTGGCTCTCCATCCGGAACACCGTGTTTCGGCTCGAACAATGGCCCGACGCCGCGCGCAGACGGCTGACATAGGTGCGTGAGACGGTGAGGCTCGCAAATGCGCGGTCGGTCGTCTCGCTGAACGCCCAAGATACGGATGCTACCGATGACCTTAGCTACCGCGACCCGTTCGACAGGACCGTCCCCGACGGTCACTGACATCATCAAGGCGGTCAAGACGAGCGTTGCAGACCGGCGCAGCTTTGCCGAGCCCTATCCGCATTATCTTGTGGACGGGCTCTTCCCGAAGCACGTGGCCGACGAACTCGCCGATCTGCCCTTCGCGGCCCCCGCGCTCGACGGCGTGTCGGGTAAGCGCGAACTGCATAACGACACGCGGTCGTATTTCGATGAAGCCAATATGGGCCGCTTTCCGGTGATGGCGGATGTGGCGGAGGCGCTTCAGACGCCCGAGGTGATCGCCCTTTTTTCCAAGGCCTTCGATGCGCCGCTCGACAACACTTACCTTCGGCTTGAATACGCGCAAGATATCGACGGTTTCTGGCTCGAACCGCACACGGATCTCGGGGTCAAGAAGTTCACCTGCCTGATCTATCTTTCTCAAGGGCCGGGCCACGAGTTGCTGGGCACCGACATCTATGCCAGCAAGGAGCAGCACTTCGGGACATCACCTTTTATCCGAAATGCGGCGATGATCTTCGTGCCCGGAGCGAACACATGGCACGGCTTCGAGAAGCGCCCCATCACCGGCGTTCGGAAGTCCGTGATCCTGAACTATGTGACGCCCGACTGGCGTGCGCGTGAGCAATTGTCCTTTCCGGATCAGATCATCCGCACCTGATCAGGCTGCGGATGTCAGGAGCCCGACATCCGCCTCTGCGCGCGAAAATGATGGTATCGCGCCGCGACGCCCTCGGCGATCTCCGGCGTGGCATCCACAGGCGCATAGCTGAACCGCTCGATCCGTCCGGCCCACCGCCGGGCTGCCCCGATCTCGACCATGCGATCGATGAAGCGGGTCATTTTGAGGTGGCCGCCGCTCGATTCGACGATATGGATCGGGACCCCTGACATGGCCGCCTCGCCGATCATGTTCACGCTGTCGCCCGTGATCACGATGGCGTCGGAGAGGGCCAGGATGGGCATATAGGGGTTTTCTCCTTGGCCGTCCCACACGAAGGCCCGACCCTCCTCGAGGGCCGGCCCCAGTGTCTCGCGGAAGGCCGCGAGCACGAAGTCGGGTGTGCGACGTGACGGGGTGACCATCACGCTGTAGCCGTTGCGCAGGACCTGTGCCGCGATCCCCGTCAGACGTGCAGCGTCTTCGCTCTTGAACTTATACTGGCCGCTGGGACCGCCGAGAACGAAACCGACGCGCGGGGCTTGCAACGGAGCGAGCCGGATATCGGGGCACTCACGCGCCGCCTTGAAGCCTTCGGCGGTCAGGCGATGCGGCGATGTCAGGGTCGTGACGACATTGTCCCCGCGCAAGGCGTCGTGCTCCGGGACGTAGATGACGTCCGCGGCCTTCAATCCGCGATAAGGATCCTTGCTGAACACCGTGAACGTCCGGCCCCGCGAAGCCCTTTTCACGGTCAGGAGATACGGCACCGTCCGTCGACCCGACGCGATGACGATGTCGGGAAACGGGGGGGCAATCGGGCTTGAGCGTCGCGAAGGACCATCCCGCCAATCCACCGGCCCATAGGGAGCCATCCACGACCAGGGGGCCCGGGGCTCCACCAGCCGGCGCTCCGGACTCAGCCCCAAAGCCTCGGCAATGCCGAAACAATGGACCTCGTCCCCGATCTTTCCGTCGGTAATGACCCAACTCGTGGTTCCGACAGGAAGGCGCGGTGAAATACGGGTCACACCGACAGTAGGCTCAAAGCTGCATCTCGCGCCTGAGCCAATAAGCAAACTGGGTGCAGAGAGAGTCGATTCGGCGCGCATCGATGTCAGGGAGGTAATAGGCGCCGCTGTAGCTGGCCGGAAGGGTAACATGTAGCCGTGTGCTTGCCTGAACCTGACGTCCCATCACGACAAGCCCGGCGCCGTCCATCGAATCCAAACTCTGGAGTGCGGCCCCGGGCGAGATCGCGTCGGCATATCCGGACAGGTACAGCGTGTCGATGCGGGCGACCAGCAGAGGTGCTTGATGGCTGGCGGGCACCAGGAGATCGGCGAAAATCTCCTTCATCTTACCGGGCAGAACGCGCTGGATCATCGCCGCCGACATGCCACCACCCCGGGCCGCGAGCGGCCCCGCGTCGACCCGCACCGCGCTGAACCGTACTGGTGCCGAGGGCGCGGTCTCCTGCGCCCAGGCCCGAAGTGGCAGCCCGGCCGCGGCAAGCGTGGCACCCGCAAGAAAGCGACGGCGAGACAGGGACGGACGTGTCGGCATTCTTACCGGAAAGCCACTTTCACGACTTCATAGCTCTTGCCGCCACCCGGTGTATTGACCTCGACCGTGTCACCCACCTTCTTGCCGATCAGCGCCCGCGCGGTCGGTGAAGTGATCGAAACCTTGCCGAGCTTGACGTCGGCCTCGGTCTCTCCGACAAGCTGGAAGGTCTTCTCCTCTTCGGTGTCTTCGTCGATGAGATTGACGGTCGCGCCGAATTTGATGGTGGTCCCGGATAGCTTCGAAACGTCGATTACTTCGGCGCGCGACAGCTTGTCCTCGATTTCGGCGATACGCCCCTCGTTCAAGGACTGTGATTCTTTCGCGGCGTGATATTCAGCGTTTTCGGACAGATCACCGTGCGACCGGGCTTCCGCGATCGCCTGGATGATACGCGGGCGCTCTTCCTGCTGACGCGTCTTCAACTCCTGTTCGAGGGCGGCATAGCCCGCCGTCGTCATCGGCACCTTGTCCATGGCTAACTCTTTCTACGTGGCGACCGGCTATCCGGTCTGCCTCTCCCCGAAATTCCTGTGCGGTCGTCCAGCGTCGCCGAGCCGAAAACGCAAAAGAGGCTCAGAGGCGTGAGCCGAAAGCCCTCGCCCTAAGCCGCTTCAATCGACCCGCAGACCGCCGGGGCGCTCCGTTCAGTCGAAATAGTCCTGCAAGGCCCGCACTTCCAGATCCCCGCCCTTATAGGCGCCTATCCCCTGCGCGGCCGCGATCGCACCCGCAATAGTCGTATAATACGGCACCTTGTGCAAGAGGGCCGCCTGGCGGAGGGAGCGCGAGTCCGACAAGGCTAGAGCGCTCTCGGTCGTGTTGAACACGAGCTGAATACCGCCGTTCTTGATGGCGTCGACCACGTGCGGGCGGCCTTCGGAGACTTTGTTGATCTTGATGGCGGGAATGCCCTCCGCCTGCAGGGCCCGAAAGGTGCCGCCTGTGGCCTGGATGCGGAACCCCAGCGCCGCGAGAGCCTTCATGGTCGCCATGATGCGGGGCTTATCGGCGTCCTTCACCGAGACGAAGACCGTCCCCTCCACCGGCACTTTCGTGCCGCCGCCGAGCTGGCTCTTGGCGAACGCGGCCTCGAAGGTGCGGGCGAGACCGATGACCTCGCCGGTCGACCGCATTTCGGGTCCGAGCACCGTATCGACGTTCGGGAAACGAGCGAAGGGGAACACGGATTCCTTGACGCCGACATGGTTCAATTCTCCCGCCTTCAAATGGAACGAGGCGAGTGTCTCGCCGGCCATGATCCGCGAAGCGATCTTGGCGAGCGGCTTACCGATCACCTTGGCCACGAACGGCACCGTGCGCGAAGCGCGTGGATTGACCTCGAGGACGAAGATCGTGCCGTCCTTGATGGCGAACTGGACATTCATCAGGCCACCGACATGGAGGGCAAGAGCCATTTTGCGGGTCTGGCGCTCAAGCTCAGACAGCGTCTCGGGCGAGAGCGAGCGTGGTGGTAGAGAGCAAGCCGAGTCCCCCGAATGGATGCCGGCCTCCTCGATATGTTCCATGATGCCGGCCACGAAGACATCCTTGCCGTCGCAGAGGCAATCGACGTCGACCTCCGTGGCATTGGACAGATAGCGGTCGAACAGGAGCGGATTCTCCCCCAGCACGGTATTGATCTGGCCGGTCTTGTCGTTTGGGTAGCGCGCCTTGACGTCGGAAGGCACGAGGCCGGGCAGGGTGCCGAGCAGATAATCGTCGAGGGTGGCCTGATCGCGGATGATCGCCATCGCGCGCCCTCCCAGTACATAGGAGGGTCGCACGACGAGCGGCAGCCCGAGCTTGGCCGCGACCGTGCGGGATTGTTCGACCGAATAGGCAATGCCGTTCTCAGGTTGCCTCAGGTCGAGGCGGTCGAGCATGCGCTTGAAGCGATCCCGGTCCTCAGCGAGATCGATCGAATCGACCGAAGTCCCCAAAATGGGCACGCCGGCTTTTTCGAGCGCCTTGGCGAGTTTCAGCGGCGTCTGGCCTCCGAATTGGACGATCACGCCTTTGAGCGTTCCGGCCTCCCGCTCCTTGTCGATGATGGCCAGCACGTCCTCGGCGGTCAGCGGCTCGAAATAGAGACGGTCCGACGTGTCATAGTCGGTCGACACCGTTTCCGGGTTGCAATTGACCATGATGGTTTCGTAGCCGGCCTCGCTCAGGGCGAAGCAGGCATGGCAGCAGCAGTAATCGAATTCGATCCCCTGGCCGATCCGGTTCGGACCGCCGCCCAGGATCACGATCTTGGTGCGGTCGCTCGGGCGCGACTCATCTGCGGGCGCGCCCGCGAAAGGGGCCGCGTAGGTGGAATACATATAGGCTGTGGGCGAGGCGAATTCGGCCGCGCAGGTGTCGATCCGTTTGAAGACCGGCTTGACGTCCAGTGCCTTGCGGTGGGCCGCCACCGCCTCGGGCGACATGTCAGCCAGGGTAGCGAGCCGGAGATCCGAGAAGCCTGCGGCCTTGAGCATGCGCATCGGCGCCGTCGATGGAGGCAGGCCGAACCGCCGCACCTTGTCTTCGAGATCGACGATCTCCTGCAACCGCTCGATGAACCAATGGTCGATGCGGCACACCTCGTAGATGTCGGCTTGGCTCATGCCGTGACGCAGGGCCTGGGCCACCTTCAGCAGCCGGTCCGGCGTGGGCTTGCCGAGCGCGGCCCGCAAGATCGCAGCATCGTCGCCCTGACCGAGGCCTTCGATCGGGACCTCGTCCAGGCCCGACAGCCCGGTCTCCAACGAGCGCAGCGCTTTCTGCAGGCTCTCCGCGAAGGTGCGCCCGATCGCCATGGCCTCACCAACCGACTTCATGGAGGTCGTCAGGAGGGGCTCCGCGCCTGGGAACTTCTCGAAGGCGAAGCGCGGAATCTTGGTGACCACATAGTCGATGGTCGGTTCGAAGGAGGCGGGGGTCGCGCCGCCCGTGATGTCGTTCGCCACCTCGTCGAGCGTGTAGCCGACCGCGAGCTTAGCCGCGACTTTCGCAATCGGGAACCCGGTGGCCTTGGAGGCCAGCGCCGAGGAGCGCGACACGCGCGGGTTCATCTCGATCACGATCATGCGCCCGTTTTCCGGGTTGATCGCGAATTGCACGTTGGAGCCGCCCGTCTCGACGCCGATCTCGCGCAGCACCGCCAAGGAGGCGTCGCGCATGATCTGGTATTCCTTGTCGGTCAGCGTGAGAGCCGGTGCGACGGTGATCGAATCACCGGTGTGAACGCCCATCGGATCGATGTTCTCGATGGAGCAGACGATGATGCAATTGTCCGCCTTGTCGCGGACCACCTCCATCTCGAACTCCTTCCAGCCGAGCACGCTCTCCTCGACCAGAACCTGGGAGGTTGGCGAGGCATCGAGGCCACCTTCCACGATGTCGATATATTCCTGCTTGTTGTAGGCAATGCCGCCGCCCGTGCCGCCGAGCGTGAACGAAGGGCGGATGATGGCGGGCAGGCCGATCTCGTCGAGGACGGCGAGCGCCGCCGCCAACGTTCTCACATGATGCGAGCGCGGCGTATCCAGGCCGATCTTCGTCATGGCGTCGCGAAACAACTCGCGATCCTCGGCCTTGTCGATCGCGTGAGCGGTCGCGCCGATCAACTCAACATCGTATTCGGCCAGGACGCCCATTTTCTCCAGCGATAAGGCGCAGTTCAGGGCCGTCTGCCCCCCCATTGTGGGCAGGAGCGCAAAGCCGCCCGGTACGGCATGCCGTTCGGCCTTGATGATCCGGGCGACGATCTCGGGGGTGATCGGCTCGACATAGGTCCGGTCCGCCATGTCCGGATCGGTCATGATTGTCGCGGGGTTGGAGTTGACCAGAACGATGCGGTACCCCTCCTCGCGCAGGGCCTTGCAGGCCTGGGTGCCGGAGTAGTCGAATTCGCAGGCCTGGCCGATCACGATAGGGCCCGCACCGATGATCATGATCGTCGTGATGTCGGTGCGCTTCGGCATAGTCACTCTCGGTTCGGACGGATTGGACCTTACGCAGGCGCAAGGCCGTTTCGCTCACATTCCACCTCGCCATCAAAGCCTCGCGGCCTGGATGACGCCCTTGGCGGCATGAAAAAGGGCCGCGAAAGCGGCCCTTCGAGTGGCGCAAGGGCTGGACGGTTTGCGGACCGGGAGACCAGATATCGGCTCAGCCGATCCAACTACCATGGGGTCCCGTAGCCGAAATTCAGGAAGAAGGGAAGTGAGTGGGAGCCTCGGTCGTGTCTCAGTTCGAATTCAGGCTCATCGGCATCTCACCCTCCGACTGGACCCCCAAACGGGGACGCACCTGACCTAGAATGGCGACACGCCCGCAGACCAACATGATGGCTGTTCCGCGAAGAGCCGCGTTGCTGACGCTGCCCTCGGAAAGCGGTGGGTCCGGGGCCGTCAGCGGGTTCAGGTCCACATCATCCATCGCGCGAACCGCTTCGGGTGACAAACCCGACATGGCGTTCTGTGCATCCATACAATGTCTGCAGTGCGTCTGGCGCCAGTCGCCACAGACCCTCACCTTCGCGGCAGACTTTCACCGCGAAGGACATCGCCATGCCTCTGAGTTCATCCGATCCCAGCCCTACGATTCTTATCATCGGAGCGTCACGCGGTCTCGGCGCAGCCATGGCGACCGAGTTTCTGAAGAGAGGTTGGAACGTCGTCGGCACCGTGCAGGAAAGCGCCAGAACCGAGTTGCACGATCTGGCGGACAGACATCCGGGTCTCGAAATCGAGACCCTCGACGTCACCGAACCTGATCAGATCGCGGCATTGCACGACCGTCTGCATGGCCGGAGCTTCGACATCCTTTTCCACAATGCCGGTACCGCCAATAGGAATCCCGGCGACACGATCGCCGAAATCTCAAAGGAAGAGTTCGTGCACGTGATGGTCACCAACGCGCTCAGTCCGATGCGGGTCATAGAGCGCCTGGAAGACCTTGTCCCCGCAAACGGCATGATCGGCATCATGTCGTCGGGGCAGGGCAGCATCAGCAACAACACCAACGGCCGGGCTGAAATCTACCGGGGCAGCAAGGCCGCCTTGAACATGTTCATGCGGAGCTACGCGGCCCGCCACGCCGGAGATGCGCGCGCATTGCTGTTGATGGCGCCCGGCTGGATCCGCACCGCGCTCGGTGGACCCGATGCGACATTCAGCATCGAGGAAAGCATTCCGAAGGTGGTGGACGTGCTTCTCTCGCAGCTGGGCAAACCCGGTCTGCAATATCTCGATCGCGAGGGACGCACCGTTCCGTGGTGAAGCCGGGCTGCAGACGACCCGCGACGCAAAGGACCGGCGCGAGCGAGCGTTGCCGTTCGGCGCACACGGCGCCGCAATATCGACGCTTGGGGCGCGGCGGCGGTTGGTGTCCTGTGTGGTGATCAAAGGACAAACCCATGCCGCTTCATGCCGATCACCGCTTCAAGGCCCTACAGGAAGACCGCACGTGAGGACGTCGTCACGATGGTGGTGGGACCTCTCCACCCGCGAATTCGCCGAGCTCGACATGCAGCGTGTCGTGGCAATCCTTCCCGTCGGCGCAGTCGAGCAGCACGGGCCGCATCTGCCGGTGCGGGTCGATGCTGCCATCAATGCCGGAATCGTGGCGCGGGCCGTCGCGCTGATGCCGGATGACGTGCCGGCGCTGGTTCTTCCCGCCCTGCCGATCGGCAAATCGAACGAGCACCTGGCCTATCCCGGCACTCTGAGCCTGCCCTATGATGTTCTCGGACGCGTCTGGTTCGAAGTCGCCAAAAGTGCATGGCGGGCCGGGGTTCGCCGCATCATCTTCTGGAATTCGCATGGCGGGCAGCCGCAGCTCATGGAGATCGTGTGCCGCGAGCTGCGGGTCGAACTCGGCATGTTCGCGGTCGGGGCCTCCTGGTTCCGCACCATCGATACGGCGGATCTCTACTCGGTCGAGGAGCGGCGGCACGGCATCCACGGCGGAGAATCGGAAACGAGCGTCATGCTGCATCTCCATCCCGATCTCGTTCGCATGGATCTCGCGGAGGATTTCCGTTCGAGCTCACTGGAGCTCGAACGCCAAGGCGGCATCCTGACACCGGAAGGCGGTGTGAGCTTCGGCTGGCAGGCGCAGGATCTGCATCCGTCCGGGGTGGCCGGCAATGCGGCGGCGGCTGACGCGACACGTGGGAGCGAGGAAGTGGAGCGGGCCGCGCAGGCCTTGGTGCGCCTCGTCCAGGAGGTTGCCGCCTACCCGATGGACGCGATCGCGACACGGACGGCCTTCAAGGCGATCTGATCGAGACGCGGCGCTCCGCCGGTGCGCAGGCGGCAGTGCATGCGGCGTCTGGGGAGCCAAGCGCTACTCGCTGAGCCGTCCGCGAATGACGAAGCATCCCCGTCCCGCCGATGCCTCGGTCTCTGATGTTGTCGAACCCGCGCACCCGAGCGCCTCCGAAGCTTGTCAATGTCTCCGGATAGGACGCCATCGCCGTTGCTGTAGGATGTGCGGATATGTCTGAACGTTGCTGTGGCGACAATTGCCCGGGTCGACTCGCCATATTGTTCAGGCAGATCGCCACCGGGCTCGGTCGCTCAGCAGCCGATGATCGCGGTCCGCCTGTCGCCGCCTTCTTCCGCCATTGCCGACAATTGTTGTCGGAGTGCAGAAACCGTCTCGCCAGCGCCGAGAGGGAGATCTCGAGGGTGTGATCGCAGCCGTGCCGCGCCAGGGTGCGATCTTGGCCGCAGGCTCTGTGGCGTGACCAGTCGCCGTCAGGTCTGCGTCGGCAGGATGGCGTGCAGCAGTCGTTCGCCGATCGTCGCGATTTCCCCGTCATCGACATTGGCGAATGCGAAGCGCAGGTGGTCTTGCTGCGCAGGGCCGAAGAATGTGCCGGGGAGCGTGATGATGCCACACTTGCGCGCAAGCCGGGCCGCCGCGGCTTCGCCTGAATCAACGAAGGGGTGCCGCACATAGGCGAAATAGGCACCGATCGCGGACACCGACCAACCCGGCGATGCCGCGATGACGTCCCTGAACAGAGCGGCTCGCCGGTTGATGGTCTGCCGGACGCCGGCGCGCCAGTCTCGGATGCCCTCGATCGCCCAGGCGATCGCACCTTGCGCGACACGGGCCGGGCAGATCGTCATGCAATCGAGGATCTTGCCGATCTCGCTCAGGATGCGCGCATCGCCCATGATGGCGCCAAGCCGATATCCCGGAACCGCATAGCTTTTCGAGAACGAGTAGAGGTGGATCGTCGTGTTCCGCCATCCTTGGTGCCGGAACAGATCGTGTGGCCGCGTCTGGCCCTCAGGCAGGAAGTCCCGATAGGTTTCATCGATCACCAGCATCAAGCCGGTCTCGCTCGCCAGGTCCTGGAAGGCCTCGATGACCGCGGGCGGGTAGGTTGCCCCCGTCGGATTGTTGGGGGTCACGAGAACGATGGCCCGCGTCTCGGCGGAAATCAGCGCACGGGCTTCCGCGACGCTCGGCACGAAACCGTTTTCCGCTCGGCAGGGCAGGGGCACGGCGGCGATCCCCAGCATGTCCAGCGTCATCTTGTGGTTGAAATACCAGGGAACGGGAAGAATGACCGCGTCGCCCGCCCGGGCGAGAGCCAGCATGGTGACGAAGAACGCCTGGTTGCAGCCGGACGTGATCGCAAGGTCGCCCGGACCGATCGAGGCCGCATAGGTGGTGTCGATGTCCGCCGCCAAGGCCTCGCGCAGATCGAGGTCGCCGACAATCGGTCCATAGGTGGTGCGCGCCGGGTCGCGCCCTGCCGCACCGAGGCGATCGAGAAGCTCCTGGGGCGGCGGTGTCCCCGGGACGGCCTGGGCAAGGTCGATCATCGGCCCCAGCCGGCCATCATAGTCCGCCCGACACTGCGCCGCAGCCGGGATCGGTGGAACATCGGTTGCGAGGAGAAGTGAGTTCAAGCTCAAGTGGGAGAAGCCTTCTTCAAAAGCGAGCGTTCGAGCCGTCATCGCGCGTCTCGGGGATCATGCGACTTGCGGGCCGTTGCATTCGCATGGCGGGCCTGAAATGGGTCGAGTTTTCCGCTCAAGGGGCATCGGGCTCCCACACAACACCTTCCCGGCTGCTTGGATCATGCGTGTGCAGGGTCGCTTCGCAAAGCGCAAAAAATCCTGCGCATCGAACCGCCATCGCGCTGACCTGCGGAAGGCAGAGGCTCTCCTTATTGCCGCCCTTCGCAGCATGTTGCCCGGCAATGCGGCGAGGCTGACAGTCGTCCACGATTCTCGCCGCGTTCGAGCTTTTTGCAACTAGCCGCCGCTCCGACATGAGGTCATGTTGGGGTCCGTCGCCTTGCCTCGACCTATCGGCGTCGCGCCGCCAATAGGAGCCGACCCGCTTCCATTTCTCCGGAGACCCAAAGATGTTTCGCCTGCTTCCCCAAGCCCTCGCGACCGCCGTGGGCCTCCTGGCTTTCTGTGCGGGCGGGGCCCGCGCCGATGGATTGGCCGACATTCAGAAATCCGGCGTGCTGAAAGTGGGTGTGTTTGCCGATTTCCCGCCCTTCTCGTCGGTCGGCGCCGACATGAGTTTGAAAGGTTATGACATCGATGTCGCCAAGGCTCTGGCGACTGGCCTCAAGGTCAAGCTCGCGCTCGTCGAAGTCACGGGGCAGAACCGTATTCCGTACCTCACCGGGCATCGGGTCGACGTGCTGATGAGCGTCGGCAAGAATGCCGAGCGCGAGAAGGTCATTGCCTTCACCCAGGCCTATGCGCCTTATTATATCGCCGTGATCGGTCCCAAAGCCACCGATGTGAAAGGTGCCAGCGACCTCGCCGACAAGTCGATTTCGGTCAATCGCGGCACGCTCGAAGACACTTCTCTCACAGCGGCCGCACCGAAAAGCGCCGATATCCGCCGCTTCGACAATTACAGCGCCGTGATGCAGGCTTTCTTGTCCGGGCAGGTGCAACTCATGGCGGTGGGCAACGATGTCGGCGCACAGGTCCTGGCCAAACACACCGATATCGCGCCGGAGCAGAAATTTCAGCTGCTGTCCTCGCCTGACCATCTCGCCATCAACAAGGAAGAGCCGGCTCTGTTGAAAGTGCTCGATGATGCCATCGACGGCATGAAGAAGGACGGCTCGCTCGACAAGGTCTCGACCCAGTGGCTCGGTAAGCCGCTCGACCCCAAGGACCTCGTCGACTGACGCCGAGCCGTCATGCTCGATTTCAGTTGGTTGCCCGACGCGCTCACGGTGCTCGCGTCGGGCGTGGCGACCACGATGGGACTCATCGTCGTGGTCACAGTTTTGGGGACAGTGCTGAGCATCGCCGGGGCAGCGGCGCGGCGCAGCCGCTCCAAGGGGCTCCGTCGTGCGGTCGGAGCCTATGTCGAACTGGTCCGCAACACGCCCTTCCTGGTGCAGCTGTTTTTCATCTTCTTCGGCCTGCCGGGGCTCGGGATCAGGCTGAACGCCGTCACGGCCGCTATCCTGGCCATGACGCTGAACATGACCGCCTATGGCATCGAGGTGGTTCGGGCCGGCCTCGAGGCCGTGCCGAAAGGGCAGGGGGAGGGAGGGGCGGCGCTTGGGCTCAGCCGCACACGGGTCTTTCTCAGCGTCGTGCTGCCACAGGCGCTCCGTGTGATCTTCCCGGCGCTGTCGAGCCAGATCATCATCATCCTGCTCGAATCCGCGGTGGTGTCGCAGATCGCCGTGCGTGATCTCACCTATGAGGCCGATCTGCTGCAATCGCGGACCTTCCGGCCCTTCGAGACCTACCTGGTCGTGACCGGGCTTTACCTGGGCCTCGCCACAGCGATGCGGCGAGGCATGGAGGCAGGTGCGCACCGCTGGATCTTCAGGGGCCGCTGATGGACGAGTTCTCGACCTCCGACATCGTCATCAATCTGCTGCTCGCCGCGCGTTGGACACTCGCGCTGACGCTGGTCGCCTTTTTGGGAGGTGGCGTGGTCGGTTTGTTGATCCTCGCCGCGCGCATCGACCCCCGGCCGTGGCTGGCAAGGTCCGCCAATGGCTATATCGGGCTGTTTCAGGGGACGCCCCTGCTGTTGCAGCTGTTTCTCGTATTCTTCGGCCTGCCGCTGCTCGGCTTGCAGATCGAACCCTGGATGGCGGCCTCGTTCGGGCTGACCTTCTACGCAAGCGCCTATCTGGCCGAGATCTGGCGGGGCGGCGTCGAGGCGCTGCCCAAGGGACAATGGGAGGCGGCGCGGGCGCTGGGCCTCCCCCGGTCCGCCTGTTTGCGCCTCGTGGTTCTGCCACAGGCCCTGCGAATGACGCTGCCACCGGCCGTCGGCTTTCTGGTGCAACTGGTCAAGGCGACCGCGGTGACGTCCATCATCGGCTATGCCGAGCTGATGCGGACCGCCAATGCCATCAACAATGCGACCTTCGAGCCCTTCACGGTCTACGGCATGGTGGCGGCGATCTATTTCGCCCTCTGTTTTCCGCTGACCGCCTATGCGCGTCGGTTGGAGGCCGGCGGCCAGCACCGCTTCGGCCGTTGAGATCAATGCCGAACCGGAACGGAGATCAGGGCGCCGGGTTCCGGTGGATTTGATGGATGGCGTCGATACGGGCTTCCAAGTCGGGCGGGAGTACCACATCAGCCGAGTTCAGCGCCGTTTTCAGCTGGGCCATCGTGGTGGTGCCGATGATGTTGGACGTGACGAAGGGCCGTGACGTCACGAAGGCGAGCGCCATCTGGGCCGGGTGGAGGCCGGCGTCGCGCGCGAGTGTCACATAGGCTCAGATCGCCACGTCGGTGCCGGGCTTTTCGTAGCGCTGGCCACGCTCGAACAAGGTGGTCCGGGCGCCAGCCGGCCGAGCTCCATTGAGGTACTTGCCGGTGAGATAGCCCTGCGCGAGAGGCGAATAGGCCAGGAGGCCCACATCCTCCCGCAGCGCCATTTCGGCGAGGCCGATCTCGAAGGTGCGGCTCAGCAGGTTGTAGACTTTCTGAATGGAGGCGATCCGCGGGCCCTTGCCGATCTCGGCGAGGTGCAGGAAGCGCGACACCCCCCAGGCGGTCTCGTTCGACAGGCGTACGTGACGAATTTTGCCTTCGGACACGAGGCGGCCGGGCGCCCCGAGCGTGTCCTCGATCGGCACACTGTCCTCATCCTTGGGCAGACCGCGGAACACATTGCCTCCGGCGCCGAAGAGCGGGACGGAACGGTCGGGCCAGTGCAGCTGGTAGAGGTCATATAGTCCGTGCGAAGCCGCATCAGGGATTGCTCGACCGCATAGCGGATTTTGGCCGCATCGAGCCGGGCACCCTTTCGGTAGGGGCGAAGCCAATCGCTGCTGCTGCGCCCGCTGACCTTGCTGGCCAAGATGATCCGGTCACGTCGCCCGCGCGAAGCGAGCCATGTGCCCATGATGCGTTCGGTCGATCCCTGCGTCTCGGCCTACGGCGGGATCGAATACATGTCGGCCGTGTCGATGAAGTTGATCCCGCGGTCGACCGCATAGTCGAGCTGGGCATGGCCCTCGGCCTCGGTGTTCTGTTGGCTCCAGGTCATCGTTCCGAGGCAGATCGAGGTGACTTCGAGGCCGGTAAGCCCAAGTTTGCGATGTTCGAACATGGTGGATCCGACTGGGAGGCAGCGTCAGCGAACCGACCTGCGTCGGCTCATTAAGAGCAGCCATGCCGTTTGTCGACGCGACGCCATGGCGAGGTATCCGCGGGTACGAAGCAAGAGCCGCAACAGTGGTCTGCCTTTGATCATCGCTTGCACGGGGTCATCCGGGATCTGCCGAACATAGGAGCAATGCGCTCAGTAGATGTTCATCGCCGTGGTCCATTCCGCCAATCATTTCAGCAGATTGAGCGATGCGTCGGTGTCTTCCATCCTGCTGCCGTGACGATTTTCTGACGGATCTTTGTTTTCTGGTGTTGACGAGTTTGGGAGTGTGGTCCTA
>NZ_JAMOIM010000022.1 GCF_026130545.1 Lichenifustis flavocetrariae
CTGGCTGGGGAACCCGTCCACGCCATGGACATCGCCGCCATGGCGGCGATCCTGGTCGGGGTCGGCGTCCTGCAATCAGGGCGACGCCTGTCGGCGAGAGACCTCTGACATATCCCTCCTGCACCACATACTTGGACAAGGCTCGTCCATGCCCGACCCGGTCGCAATGGTATCGCCGGGTCGACCGGCCTTGAGCCGGCAAAGCCGTGCGCTCTAGGAGAGATGCCGGGGGCGTGAGCCCCCGCATCGATCAGGCGTTCGCGCCGCCGTCGACGGTCAGCGCCGTCCCGGTGATGTACTGGGCCTTCGGGCCCGCCAGGAACGCCACCATGTTTCCGATGTCCTCGACCTTGCCGTATCGGCCCAGGGCGGTGATCGACCGGAGCGTCTCGCCGAACGGCCCGTGGGCCGGGTTCATGTCGGTGTCGATGGAGCCGGGCTGCACGACGTTGACCGTGATGTCGCGCGGACCGAGTTCCCGGGCCAACCCCTGGCTGAAGGCGGTCAGCGCGGACTTGGACAACGCGTAGACGGGAAGTCCCGCGCCCCCGGGAACCTTGTCGGCGAAGAAGCTGCCGATGTTGATGATGCGGCCACCTTGACCGAGGTGCGGGATGGCGGCCTTGCTCGCCACGACCGGCGCCCGGACGTTGACGTTCAGGAGCGCGTCGATGTCCTCCAGTGACATGTCCGCGACGGTGGACAGCCGGAGGATGCCGGCGTTGTTGACCAGAATGTCGAGGCCGCCGAGCTTCTCGACGGCCGTCGCGATCGACGCCTGCACGGCGGTGACGTCCGCGTTGTCGGCCTGGATCGCCACGGCGCGCCGGCCCAGCGCCTCGATGGCGCGGACCACCTCCGCCGCGGCGTCGGCCGACTTCTCGTAGGTGATGGCGACGTCCGCCCCTTCGGCGGCCAAAACCTTCGCGATACCCGCGCCGATGCCTCTGCTGGCGCCCGTGACGAGGGCGCGTTTTCCCGTGAGTGTCATCGTCTTACCCCTTATGTGCTGATCGACACATAAGTCGCTAAACCGATTGATCCGGGCGGTCAACGGTTTTATGCTGATCGTCACAAAAGGAAGGGTCATGACGACGATCGGGCGGCCAAGGGAGTTCGATCGCGACGCGGCGCTGAAGGCCGCCATGCTCGTCTTCTGGCGCAAGGGCTTCCTCGCGACCTCGATGAACGATCTCTGCGATGCAATGGGCATTCGCTCGCCGAGCCTCTATGCCGCCTTCGGCAGCAAGGAGGATCTCTACCGCGCCGCCATGGAAAACTACGTCGAGACGATCGTGCCGCTGGTCTGGGGTCCGCTCGCGGATGGACCCACCGCGCGCGCCGGCGTCGAGGGCTTCCTGCTGGCGGCCGTCAAGCTGCTGCCCGAATGCGGCGCTGTGCCGGGCGGCTGCATGGCGACCCTGGCCGCCCTCGGCGAGGACATGCCTGGCACGATCCCGGACATCGTGAGAAGCGGCCGGGTTCAGTGCCTGGAGATGCTACGGACCCGGTTGAATGGAGCCGTGGCAACAGGCGAACTGCCGGCCTCGACAGGTGTCGAGCGCTGGAGCCGGTTCTATCTCGGCGTCTATCAGGGGATGGCCGTCCAGGCGCGCGACGGCGCGACCTCGGCCGATCTGAAGGGGATCGCGGAGACGGCCATGGACGCGTGGCCCGGCCAGGGGCGATGATTCAGGCCGCACATCCCGGATGAGGTTGCGTGTAGCGCTCCGTCTGCGCCGGAAAAGCCGCGAGCTTCGACCGAGGACGCGACGGACGAGATCGCCACCGCAGTTCGGACAGCAACCGCCCAGCCTGTTCTCCACGCAGTCGGCGCAGAACGTGCATTCGAACGTACAGATGCGTGCGCGAGGGTCGCCGTTCGGCAAGTCGCAATCACAACACTCGCAATTTAGACGCAGAACCAGTGGCATAGCGTCGGCTCCAATGTCGGGACGATCGTAGTCCACCCTCCCATCGCCGTTCCAGAGCCGCTTCGCGCGGCTAATAAGAATTGCCACGTCCAGGAATTCGGGTCGTCTCAGCACAAGCCGCTATGGCGCCGAGCTCGTGGAGCCCGGATGTTGCCCTCCTGGCGCCAACGGGATCGTCGGTCGCACCCAACTCGACCAGGAACCGCCACACGGGCGCGGCATCGTCAAACATGCCAGACGCCGCGGCGCGAGCGCTACGTGAGGTTCAAACCTCCATCCGAGAGCAAGATCTCCCCGGTAAGATAGTCCGACGCCGCCAGCAGTGCGACGGCCTGGGCGATGTCCTCCGGCTTGGCAGCCCGGCGCATGGGCGACCGCTCCCGCCAGAGCGCCTGGGCGGCAGTCCAATCGGCTGTCAGGGGTGTATCCACCAACCCGGGAGCAACGGCATTCACCCGAATGTCCGGAGCCAACGATACGGCGAGCAGACGGGTCATGTGGTTCAACGCCGCCTTAGATGCGGCATAGGGGATCGATGCGCCCTTGGGTCTGACCCCGGCGTGCGAGCTGATGTTGACAACACAGGCTGAACGACCTCGCCGCGCGGCGTCCCGCAAAGCGGGTTCGGCTTCTGCCACGAGGCGGAACGGCGCCACCACGTTGACCTCGTGCAACTCGTGCCAGACGGCCGGCGAGGCGGCATTGAGATCGGCGTGAGGGATGACCTGGCTGATGCCTGCGTTGTTGACCAAAACATCGAGGCGGCCCCAGCGGGCGATGGCCTGCCGCACCAGCCTGACCCTGTCGGCGTCATCGGCCAGATCGGCCTGGACGTATGCGGCCTTCCCGAGTTCGGCGGCTAGCGCGTGTCCCGTCTCCGCAGAACTGCGCGAGTGCAACACGACCGCGTAGCCATCACTGGACAGCCGACGAGCGATCGCCGCCCCGATGCCGGACGTGGACCCGGTCACGAGGGCGACGGGCGGCTCATCATCAGGGGCTTGACTCAAGTTCTATCCTCCATTCTGCGGCCATACGGTCTCGGACCCAACAGCGAACGCGCGATCGCCGCAATGGTCCAACGCGCGGCGCCGTCGTCGGCTTCGGATGCCAGAGTTAGCGCGTCCAGAGGCAGACATTCAGGGCGGCCTGCTTCGGGTCGATTGTTGCCATTCCGTGATACGAAGCGGCGTCTCAAACAAGCTTGAGACTCACGACCCCGGTTGCAGAACCCGTCACTGTTCGACAGGACCACGATGGGCCGTGACTTGCTGTTACGGAAAGGCTGGAGGGTCTGAAAGATTCAGACAAGGGATCTTTGGCGCCTTCCGCCTTCAGGCTGGGTCAGCCAATGCACGCAGCGTTGCGAAGGCTTGGTCAAGGTGTCCCCCGAGACGCTGCTGCATCAACTCGTTCCCGACCAACGCCCGTTAGGCATTACATGCGGATCATGGTCGAAGATGTTATCCAGACGCATCAGCGATGACGCATCATCTTTCACGTTCTTGATCGGTGGCGGCGCAATAGGCGCACTGATGCGTTCGCGGGATTGGTCCACGTCGCCGCTCGGCGACCCCGGGACATGGCCCGCGCCGCTTCGCATGACCGTCAGCCTGATGCTCGGTTCCGCGTTCCCGATGTTCGTGGCCTGGGGGCCCGACCTGGGGTTCCTCTACAACGACGCCTACGTCGACGTCCTTGGCGGAAAGCACCCGGATGCGCTCGGGCGCCCCTTTCAGGCGATCTGGGCCGAGATCTGGCCCGACATCGAGCCCCTGGTCCGGAGAGCCATGGCTGGCGAGGCCACGTTCGCGGAGGACCTGCCCCTTTGCATGCAGCGGAAGGGTTTCGAGGAAGACACGTGGTTCACGTTCTCCTACTCGCCCGTTCGCGACGAGGACGGCGTCGTTCAGGGCATGTTCTGCACCTGCACCGAGACCACGGCGCGCGTCCACGCCGAGGAGGCCGTGAAGCGGCGGGAGGACGAGCTGCGCGAACTGAACGCGACGCTCGAACAGCAGGTCGCCGAGCGGACCGAGCAGCTCAGGCTCTACGGCGACATCATACAAGCGTCCGGCGCACCCATCTGCGCCTTCGACACCGATTTCCGCCTGATCACGTTCAACCGGGCACACAGCGACGAATTCTACCGGATCTTCGCCCACCGCGTTCAAATCGGCGAGGTCTTCGCGGACCTCTTTCCCCCGACCAAGCGACGGTGATGAGGGGCTTCATGGCCCGCGCCCTTGCTGCGGAGGCCTACATCGTCGCTGAGGAGTTCGGCGACCCCGATCTAGCAAAGCCCCGCTGGAAGGTGTCCTACTCGCCCCTACGGGACAGGGACGGTCGGATCATCGGCGCGTTCCACTACGCCCGGGATATCTCCGCTCGGCTCCGAGCGGAAGTCGAACTCGCGGCCACGCAGGACGCGCTGCGCCAGTCCCAAAAGATGGAGGCCATCGGTCAGCTCACGGGCGGGGTCACCCACGACTTCAACAACCTGCTCACGGTCATCAAGTCGTCCACCGACCTGCTGAAGCGGCCAAGCCTTCCGCCGGAGCGTGCCGCACGGTACGTTGGAGCAATCTCCGCCAGCGTGAACCGCGCCGCCAAATTAACCGGTCAGATGCTCGCCTTCGCGCGTCGACAATCTCTGAAGCCCACGAAGTTTTCCGCCTGCGACAGCGTCCGGGCGCTGTCGGGCATGTTGGGTACCCTCATCGGTTCGCGCACCGACATCGGGACCGACCTGCCGGAGGAAACCTGCTTGGTCAACGCCGACCCCAACCAGTTCGACACGGCGCTCATAAACATAGTCATCAACGCGCGTGACGCGATGGACGGCGGGGGGCGGCTCACCGTCGCCGTCAGGGCCGTCGAGGAGATGCCGGCAGTGAGGACCCATTCCGGGGTTCCGGGCGAGTTCGTGGCCGTGTCCGTCAGCGACACCGGCATCGGCATTCCCGAGGAGAACCTCGGGAGGATCTTCGAACCGTTCTTCACCACCAAGGGCGTCGGCAAGGGGACCGGTTTTGGGCACAGCCAAGTGTTCGGGTTCGCCAAGCAGTCGGGCGGCGATGTAATCGTCAAAAGCGAGGTCGGGTCGGGCTCGACCTTCACGCTCTACCTAGCGCGCGTGGCCGGTGGGGAGCGGTCGGTGGATACGCAGGAACCCGAGCCGCTGATCGACCGTCACGGGACGTTCATTCTTGTCGTCGAGGACAATCCGGACGTTGGCACCTTCGCGGTCCAAACACTCGAAGACCTGGGCTACCGCACCGTGCTGGCGAAGGACGCTTCGGAAGCCTTGGCCGAGCTGGCGAAGGACGCCGACCGTTTCGACGTGGTGTTCACCGACGTTGTGATGCCCGGCATGAACGACATAGACTTGGCGCACAGGATCCGCGACGAGCATCCCGACCTGCCGTTGCTGCTCGCCTCCGGCTACAGTCACGTGCTGTCACAGAATGGAACTTACGGGTTCGAATTGCTGCATAAGCCTATTCGGTCGAGCAGCTATCCCGACTCCTGCACAAGGTCGCGACGTGGCAGCGGCGCATGCGGATCATGGGCCATTAGTAGGAGGCGCCCACCGCGTTGAGAAAGCGCTTGGCCGCCAGGTTGAAGACGGCCGTGGGCTCGGTCCTGGCAGTGTCGATCGTCCGGGCCTCGCGCACCGCCGCGAAGCCGATCGACATGGTGACTTATGGTCGTCAACGCCGATCACGCGTTGAGTTTGCACAAACGCTCCTTGTCGGCCTCGATCGCATCCGCGATCCGTTCGAACCGCTGCAACCGATCTTTCGTCGTCATAGGGGGCATCCAGGGTGTCGCCGCCGTCTGGCTCAGCCGGCGCGGAACATCGCGCAGTCGCAGGGATGGTCGAGCAGCGGGGTGAGTTCGTCGTCGAGTAGCATCAGGGTGATCGAGGCGCCCGCCATCTCCAGCGAGGTGCAATAGGGCCCGACCCAGGAGGCATGGATGCCGATGCCTTGCGCGTCGAGCCGTTGCTTGACGCGCCGCTGCAGCAAATAGAGCTCCATGAGCGGCGTGGAGCCGAGCGAATTGATCAGCACCGCGACCTTGTCGCCGCTCCTGGCCGGCATCTCGGTGAAGATGCGGTCCATGATGTCGTCGGTCACCGCATCCGCCGTCTTCAGCGTCTCTCGCGAGACGCCGGGCTCCCCGTGGATGCCCAGCCCGACCTCCATCTCGTCGTCGCCGATCTCGAAGTTCGGCGTCAGCGTCTGCGGCAACGAGCAGGGGCTGAGCGCCACGCTCACGGTGAAGGTACGGTCGTTGGCGTGCCGGGCGACGCGCTCGCATTCGTCGAGGCTCTTCATCATGTCGGCCGCCGCGCCGGTGACCTTGAACACGAAGAAGTTGCCGGCCACGCCGCGACGCTTTTCGCGCTGGTCGCGCGGGGCCGAGGTGACGTCGTCGGTGGTGACCACAATGCGGGCCTCCAGATCGTTCATGCTGGCCAGTTCAGCCGCCATCCCGAAATTCATGACGTCGCCGGCGTAATTGCCGAACACGAACAGCACGCCCTTGCCGCCATCGACCGCCTTGGCGCATTCGACGATCGGGTCGGGCGTCGGCGAGGCGAAGACGTTGCCGACCGCGCAGGCGTCGGCGAGGCCGCGCCCGACAAAACCGAGGAACGTCGGCTCGTGGCCCGAGCCGCCGCCGACGACCAGACCTACCTTGCCCGGCCGCGGCCCGTCGACCGCAACCAGCGAGCGGGGCGAATGCGGCAGGAGCCTGACGTGTCTTGGATGGGCGGCGACCACGCCCTCCAGCATCTCCTCGATGATGGTCCTGGCATCGTTGACGAGTTTCTTGGTCTTCACGCCCGACCCTTCCGGTTCTGTCGAGATCGATACGAGACCGTTCCGGTTGAAGATTTGCGGCGCGCCATCAGCCTTGAGCACGCCGCCCGCTGTCGCGGCATCCGTCACTAGCACCGTGGCGTGGCCGCCACGCAGGCACGCAAGGATCGCGGCAACCTTGTCGAGGCCTCCCGCCACCGCGATCCGCACCTTGATGGCGCCGAACTCCGCAAGAGTCAGCCCGAGTATCCGCTCGTCCTGGGGACCGTTCAGGGGCACGCCGTCCTGGTCGATGAAGCGCCCGGCGATCGCGGCGGTGGCGCGCTGGGCGAGCAGCATCTTCATCGATGCGGCATCGACCTGGCCGCTTGCGAACACGAGGCTGTCGCGGCGCATGTTGCAGACGCCGAAGATCAGCTTGTCCGCTCGCCGAATGAGATCAAATCGCTCGCGAACGACGGGTTCGGCCCACATCATGTCGCGCACGACCGGCGTCGAGACGAGCGCCGGCGCAGCCAGCGTGATGCAGCGGGCGCCGAGCGCGGCGGCCAGCCGGCTCGCGCAATCCTCGGGCGAAAAGTCGACAGCCACCTGCGTGCCGCCCGTCGCCTGCACGACCGACAGGTCGGGCAATCCGAGCCGGCGGCCGATGTGATCGGCCACGCTCATCATCGTCCGGCTCCAGGCGACCCCGAGCGTGTCGCCCGCCCGCAGCAAGTTGCGCAACACGCCGCCCCCCGCCTCGCCGAGGCGATCCATCAGCGGGCGACCACCGTTGCCGCCGGGGATCACGACGCAGTCGCTTAGCCCGAAATGCTGCTTCAGGGCCTGAGCGGTTTCCGTCGCGCGAAGGCGGTCTTGATCGATGCTGACCTGCACGATGCCACGGGCGCGAGCCTCGGCGAGATAATTGTTCACGGTCGTGCGCGACACGCCCATGACCGAGGCGATGTCGTTCTGGGTCAGTCCGTCCTGGACATAGAGCCAGCCGGCCCACACCAACGGGTCGTCCTGATATCGCAGGGGCACGGGATGCGGCTGCAAGGCCTCCTCACCGGGTGCGTTTGCCGCCCTTTTCGTCGTTCTTTTCGTCATTGACATTTTTCAGGTTGCCTTGAAATATGTCTAAACGACAATTTGACGCAATGGGTGTCGCAGCGGGATTATTTGCTGCACCGCACCAAACGTCAGAGACGAAACCGGTCTTTAGCCGGGTCGGACAGTCGCCAATGTGCGACATCGGGAGGGAAGCGATGGAAGAATCCTACAAGCGTGCCGGTCTTGCGTTGCCGCGCCGCACTCTGCTGAAGGGGGCCGGCGCGGCGGGCCTCTCGACGGCGCTGGGGGCGCCGTTCATCAACCGCCTCTACGCGATGGAAGCCCATCCGCTCGCTGGCAAGAAGATCGACATGAACATCCTGGGCATCGCCGGCTGGCTGCCGTCGTCGCTTGGGGTGAAGATGTCTCCCCTGTTTGCCGACTACGTGAAGCAGCGCTACGGCTACGACGTCACTTTCGGCTTCGCCGAGGCGCCGTTCTCCGACCTTTTTCAGAAGGCCGCCACCTCGCTCGCCACCAAGAGCCAGGAATACAACATCATCATCTCGGACTCGCAGTGGCTCGGGGCGCTCGCCAAGCCGGGCTGGATCCTTAAGCTCAACGACATCATCGCCAAGAACAAGGGGCTGCAGCTCGACTGGTACTCGCAGACCGTCATCGATACCTACATGGCCTATCCCGACGGCACCAAGGACGTCTGGGGTCTGCCGCAGGAGGGCGACACCAAGGCCCTCTATGTCCGCAAGGATCTGGTGCAGGACCCCAAGGAGCAGGCCGCCTTCATGGCGAAGTACAACATGAAGCTGCCCTCGACCTTCGAAGACTACGAGAACCTCAACGCCGACGACTACGAGAAGGTGATGGAGTTCTTCACGCGTCCCGAGAAGGGCCTGTGGGGCGCCGCTTGGCAGTACAGCCGCGTCTACGATTTCTGCACCTGCCCGCTGTTCTCCGCGATGTGGAGCTCGGGCGGCGAAATCTGGGACGCCAAGACCGGGCAGATCGAAGGCGTGCTCAACACCGACGCCAACGCCGCCGTGATGGAGCGCTACAAGTCCTGGTTGAAATACATGCCGCCCGGCGCGACCAACTACGGCATCGCCGAGGAGATCGACGTCTTTACCCAGGGCAAGGTTGCGACCTGCCTGCAATGGGCCGCCGTAGGCCTGGCGATGATCAACGCCGAGAACAAGGACAAGGTGATGGTCGTGCCGCCGCCGAAGTTCGGCAAGGGCGCGGAGGCCAAGCGCATCTACTGCATGGGCGGACAGCCTTGGGTGATCAACGCCTTCAACGACGACGCCAAGATGCGCGTCGCCATCGACTTCATGAACTGGTGGTACCTGCCTGAGACGGCCAAGGAATACGCCAAGCGCGGCGGTAACCCGTGCGACAAGGCGACCCTGTCGAGCTCCGAATTCGACGACGTCAATCCGTGGAACCGCGCCTACAAGTTCATGCTCGAGCCTGGCCGCTCGCGCGACTTCTGGCACGATCCGAAATATTCCGAGATGCTGTCGCTCCAGCAGGAGGGCTTCACCTCCTTCATGACCGGGCAGTCGAAGAGCGCACGCGGCGTTCTCGACTATATCGCCTGCGGCCAGCAGCAGATCCTCTACGACGCCGGCACGGCCAAGAAGGAGCCATCAGGCGTCTGCGGCAACGTCTCGCTGTAACGCGCCTTCGAGTCCTCGGGGAAACGGCACGGTCCGGCGCCGCTTCCCCCTCCAGCCGGTGCAGTTTCCTTCATGACGGCAGTCTCAGGCAGTCCCCGGTCGTCTCGCCTCCGCCGGACGCGCGTCGCCCAGGCCCTCGACAATCGCGGCACGCTGATCGCGACGCTGCTGGTGCCGGTGCTGATTTTCTTCGTGCTGTTCAACACCATCCCGACGCTGTGGCTGCTCGGGCTGTCCTTTTATAACTATTCGCTGACAAGCGGCTCCCCGCCGAGCTTCGTCGGGTTTCGCAACTTCATCCAGATTTTCAACAACCGGAACAACATCTGGGCCGACCTGTCGCGCACCTTCACCTTCGTGGTTTTCGGGGTCGGTATCCAGACGGTGTTGGGGCTCGCGCTCGGTTTCCTGTTCTGGGGGTCGAAGGAGATGCCGGGGCGGCGCGTGGCGCTCACCATGCTGTTCACGCCCATGGTGCTGACACCCGTCGCGACGGGTACCTTCTTCCGCTTCATCTACGATCCCGATTTCGGCGTGCTCAACGTGATCCTGCACGGGCTGTTCTCGACCCGGCCGATCAACTTCCTGAGCGAGCCCGGCACGGCCTTCTGGGCGGTGCTCGCGGTCGACTGCTGGATGTGGACGCCGTTCATGATCCTGATGGCGCTGGCCGCTCTCGGCTCCGTGCCGAAGGCGGAACTGGAGGCGGCCGAGGTCGACAGGTTGCCCTGGCGCAAGCGGTTGACGCTGGTCATCTGGCATCACGGCAAGTTCATCCTGATGCTCGGCATTCTCCTGCGCACCATCGACAGCTTCAAGACGCTCGACCTGATCATCCCGCTGACCAAGGGTGGCCCCGGCCAGGAGACGCGCCTCGTCGCCATGGAGGTCAACAAGCAGGCGTTCGAGAGCTTCAACATGGGCTGGTCATCAGCCTATTCGGTCCTGCTCCTGCTGATCTCCATCGCCATGACCTCCGTCTTCATCTTCATCCTCAACCTGCGTCGCCGGAGGGGTGCGTGAACGGCCGCGGTTTTCGCCAGCACCTTTACTACGCGGCCCTGTGGCTCGTGGCGCTGTTCTTCTTCGCGCCGGTCGCCTGGATTGTGCTGTCGTCGTTTAAGACGCGCGAGCAGATCCTCGCCGTGCCGCCGAAGCTGATCTTCGTGCCGACGCTTGCCAACTACACAGACCTGCTGTCCCGGCAGGGACTGCTGCTGCAAGTGTTCAATTCGATCTTCCTGTCGGTGGTCGCGGTCTGCGTCGCGGTCGTAGTGTCGTTCCTCGCCGCTTTCTGCTTTTCGCGCTTCAAACCGAAAGGTACCGACTTCCTGATGTTCCTGCTGTTGTCCATCCGGATGCTGCCCGGACCGGCGGTGATACTGCCGGTCTACCTCATGTATGCGGGATTCGGTTGGAAGGATAATCACTTCTGGCTGGTGATGTTCTATGCAATGTTCTCGATCCCCTTCTCGGTCTGGATCCTGAAGGGCTTCCTCGACGGCGTGTCGGTGCGGTTCGACGAGACAGGCCTCGTCAACGGGGGTTCCTGGTTCCACGTCATCTTCAGGGTCGTCATGCCGCAGGTGAAGCCCGGGCTGATTGCCGCCTTCATCTTCAACATGATCTTTGTGTGGAACGAGTTCTTGTTCAATTTCATAATCGGCGGCGTCTCGACACAGAATATTCCATATGCGCTGGCGGTCGGCACCTATTCCGACGGCGGCGTCAACTGGACCTTTATCGCCAGCATGACGACGATCTACGTGATTCCGCCGATCCTGTTCATCTATTTCTTTCAGAAATACCTCTTGGTCGGCATGACCTTCGGGACGGTGCGGGGAGAAGTCTAGCGATGCGGCTGACCTTTCCCGAGCGCGCGGAGCGCGTCCTCATCGCTGGCATGCTGGTCGGCATCGTGCTGATCCTGCAGCGCTACAGCCTGGCGCTGTTCAAGACGGGCCTGTGCATCCTCGTCCTGTCGACCCTGCTGCAGATCGCCGTCGGCAATATTCCGAAGACGGGGTCGACCGGCGGCAGCCTCGTCCGCATCGTCATCCTGCTCGGCGTTGTTGCCGCCGTCTTCGGGCTTGGCGTTCTGCTCGTGCCGACGCTGTCGCGGTTGGGGCGCTGATGTCGTCTCTCGCGTTTCGGGATCTGACCAAGCGTTACAAGGGACAGCCCGCCGTCGACCATTTCGACCTCGACGTGGAGCCGCGGAGCTTTACCGTGCTGTGCGGGCCGCCGAAATCCGGCAAGTCGGTGTTGTTTCGCCTGCTCGTCGGGCTGGAAAAGCCTGATGCGGGGCGGATCATGCTCGCAGGCGAGGACATCACCGATCGAGCGCCCGCCGCCCGCGCCATTGGTTATGTGCCGCAGAGCTTCGCGCTCTACCCGCACCTGACCGTGTACGACAATATCGCCTACCCACTGGCGCTCGCCGGCGCGTCGCGCGACGAGATCGCACGTCGTGTCGATCGCGCTACCAGCCTTCTGTCGATCGGCCACCTCGTGAAGAAGACGCCCGACCAGCTGTCCGGTGGTGAGAAGCAGCGCACCGCGCTGGCGCGCGGGCTGCTCAAGGATGCGAGCCTATTCGTGCTCGACGATCCGCTCGTCGGGCTCGACTACAAGCTGCGCGAGCGGCTGATGGACGAGTTGAAGGCGCTGCGCCAAGATCTCAAAGCGACCTTCCTCTATGCCACCTCGGACTCGCTCGAGGCCCTCACCATGGCGCAGAGCCTTGTCGTGATCGACCGTGGCCGTGTCGTCCAGCAGGGCGACGTCATCGGCCTCTATCACGCGCCGCGCCACGTGCGCTCGCTGGAACTCGTGGGTTTCCCCAAAGCCAACGTGCTGGCCGGCGTCGCCGCGGGGGGCGTAGTGACGGCGGGCCCGCTGCGCTGCCCGGTCGGCGCGTCGGTGCGAGACGGCCCGGTGACGGTGGGGCTCCGGCCCGAAGCCATCCGACTCGGTTCGAGCCGGGGTGTCGCGGGCAAGGGCCGGGTGCGGCTCGTAGAGAATCTCGGTGGCGAACTCGTCGTCTATGTCGATGTCTCCGGCACGGACCTCGTCATGAGTTTTCCGGTGACGGACGCCGCCGCGCCCGTTTTTGACAGCACGGTCGCCTTCTCGTTCGACCCCGCCGACGTTCTGGTGTTCGACCCCGGGGACGGCCGGCGGCTCGACAAGGCGACGACCCATGGCTGAGATCAACATCGACGGCGTCACTAAGCGGTTCGGCACCTTCACGGCGGTGCAGGACATGGACATCCGCTTTGCCGACGGCGAGGTCGCTTGCCTCCTCGGTCCCTCCGGCTGCGGCAAGACCACATTGATGCGGATGATCGCGGGGCTGGAGCACCCGACCTCCGGCCGCATCCTGTTCGGCGATCGCGACGTCACCGCGCTGCCGACGCATGCCCGCAATGTCGGCATGGTGTTCCAATATCCAGTGATGTACCCGACCCTCTCAGTCGCCGAGAACATCGCCCTGCCGCTGAAGCAGGACCGGTCGCTCTCGGCCGCCGAACGCGATCTGCGCGTCGCCGAGATGCTCGACGTGCTCGACATGCGCGAGCACGGTGGCAGCTTCATCGACGAGCTCGATTCGGGAAACCGGCAGAAGGTGGCGGTCGGGCGCGCCATCGCCCGGCGCTCGGACATCGTGCTCTTCGACGAGCCAACCACCAACGTCGAGGTCAATGCCAAGCTGCAATTGATCCGCGCCATCAAGACCGTGATCCAGCGCACGCGGCAAACCATCGTCTACGTCACGCACGACCAGACGGAGGCGATGACGCTCGCCGACAGGATCGCGCTGATGTACGGCGGCAAGATCATCCAGTACGACCGGCCCGACGTGCTCTACAATCAGCCCCTGACCGAATTCGGCGGCTGGTTCCTCGGCAATCCCGGCATGAACTTCGTGCCGGCAACCGTGGCGAACGGGCAGATTTCTGCACCGATCCTGGCCGAGCCCCTCCCGGCGCCCGCCAACCTGCCCTCGCAGGGCGCGATCAAGATCGGCATCCGCCCCGAATGGATCGCCATGCACGACACGCCGCAGCCCGGCTCAGTGGAGGGGACATTGGCGGACCAGACGGTCGGCATCGCGGGGCGCTATCTCACGCGCGTCTCGTTCGGTGATGTCGACGTGAAGGTGAAGACCGACGGCCGCCCGCCCGCGCCGATTGGCGGACGCGTTCACCTCGTGCCCCGTCGCGGGCGCATCACGCTGTATGCGGACGGCAACCGCCTGGCCTGAGCGCGCCCCAGCCCTTCCAACCGAGCGGGACCAGGACATGCGCTACGACGTTTCTGTGATCGGCCTCTATATCCTCGACATTCTGGGGCGGCCGGTCGTCGCGATCCCCGAACGCGGCAACGTGGACTTCATCGAGGAGATCCGGCTGACCGTCGCCGGCACGGCCGGCGGAACCGTCGTCGACACCGCCAAGCTCGGGCTCCGTAGCCTCGCGGTGGGTGCGGTGGGTGACGACGAGAAGGCGGATTTCGTTCTGGCCACCATGGCCAAGCATAGCATCGACACCTCGGCCATGCAGCGGCTGGCCGGCGTGCCGACCTCGGCCACCATCCTGAACGTCCGCCCCAACGGCGACCGCCCCGCCCTGCATGTGCGCGGCGCCTCCGATCATTTCGACCTGTCGCCCGGCCTCTACGATCAGGTCTTCGACGCCCCCATCGTCCACCTCGGCGGCACGGGCCTCCTGCGCAAGCTCGACGGCGAACCCAGCCGCGTTCTACTTGCCGAAGCAAAGCGCCGTGGCTGCACGACGACCTTCGACCTCATCGCGGCCCGGCCGGAGACCATCCGCGACGTCGAACCGCTTCTGCCCTTCATCGATTACTTCATGCCCTCGATCGAGGAAGCGCGCGACATGTCGGGGCAGATCAGCCCGGACGATTGCGCGCGGTTCTATCTCGACAGGGGCGCCCGCTGCTGCGTCTTCACCCTTGGCGGCGAGGGCGCTTATTACGCCCATGCCGACGGCACGCGCCTCGGGGCGCCGGCCTATGCAATCGACGTGGTCGACACGACGGGCTGCGGCGACGCTTTCGACGCCGGTTTCATTGCGGCGCTTGCCACGCGATGGACCCTGAGCGGAGCCTCTTCTTCGCGCAGGCCGCCGCCGCCCTTGTCGCCAGCGGGCTCGGGTCGGACGCGGGGATCAAATCCTTCGAGCAGACGATGGACTGGATGCGGGCGCACCGTTGAACGCCGACGCTGCCAGTCGTCAGAGCGGCGTCGACGGGTTCGAGGGGGCCTAGGTCCGCTTGGTCTTACGGGCTGCTCCAGAGCAGACTGACGGCCTTCCGCTCATGGCCGCCGCCGCATTCCTGGCAAAGCTCACCGCCGATCTCAAACGCGTGGCTTGGAACAAACCGAACGAAACGAGTCCAAACTCCAAAATCGCCGCCTGACCCTCATGGCGAGGCTCGTGCCCATCCTGCCGGAAATCCGCACCCTCTTTGCCAACCTGCTGGTCCGGCAAAGGTCCACAAAGGCCTTCATCTTCAAATGGTCGATATGGCGACGAAAGCACCATTACGCTGCCGCACTCTCCCACTACAAAAGACACCAATGGTCGGATGCACAACTGTAGTATTAGAGTCGATGTGGTGATCGCCGTCAGGACAGGATGCCCAGGGCGGGCATCAAGGCGGAAGTACCGGTGCCCTGTCAGCTTGGCGAGTTGGATGACGAGCCGATACGCGACATCAGGCTCCGTCATCCAGTCCCGGTGTTGCTCCAGCACGGCATGGGCTAGCGACGCGACATCCGGCATGGTGTCGAAGTCCATCGCATCCGGGCTGTCCCGCAGGGCGAACTCGCTCGACACGGACTGATGGATCGCAACCGCGAAGCCCCAGGCCGCCGGTCCTGTGACCGCGTGCAAGCCAACGCGCGACAAGACGACTTTCGAGAATCTGCCCCAGGGGTAGAGACCTTCCCTAAAGCAGATATCGTACCAAGCCTCGACCGCCCTCCCCAATTCGATGAGCATCTCGGGCGTCGCACGTTCCAACTTGTCGACCAGCTGCCGACATCAAGATGCCAGCGGCGCACCATGGACTGAAGAAGGCTGCTCGATCGAAGTCTGCGGCGTAACATCTCTCCGAAGGTCATCGCCTCTGTCGGAGTAGATCCCGCCAAGGCGGTCGCGATGACTTCGATTTCGTTGGGTGTGAAGATCTGCCGGATCCCCGCCAGGAGATCGTTGTTCAGTGCAGGCGTTGGCGAGAGCGTACGATGAGTGTCGGCCATGACGTGATATCCTTGTTGAACTTGAGAAGGGGGAAAACAAAATTGAAATCCCAAATCGATCCCAAGCTCTTGGGGAGATCTCGCGACGGATCCCGCTGACGTCTATGCAGCTCATTCCGGGCCGGCCCGAAGTCGCGCAACATACGTGCGAGACTGCACGGCCCTTCAACGCCGGATTGTCTCACTGAGGGAAGCTATCGACGGCCGGAGCCGCCCATGATCATATGCTCGCCGTTCATCGTCACTGATCGCAGCGAGAGATTGTCAGCCGAGTTCGGGTAACTCCTGCCGACACGTCGATGCCGGGAGGTCTGCTTTAGCTGAAGCTGATTGGCCGCGAGCGGGCGAGGTTGGCCGAGAAGAGATGGTCCGGTTTGCGACGGTCGAGGTGGCGAAGCGGACGTGAAAGCCGGTGTGTGGTCGACCGAGGTGGAAACCGAGATGGAGAGAGTGGTCGGCGCAGCCAAGTGAGCGGGTTCGGATCGGTGGTTTGGGCGTTTCTGCTGCCTACGCGAAATCTTGAGTTTCTCCGGCAGGAGCCGCGGCGGGAGGCATAATTCAAGCGACCGTCCGTAGTTCACCGGCGATAGTCGGGATCAGCTCGGAGACCGTGGGGTGGATGTGCATGGTCTCGCGCAGCCGCGTTGCCGTGGCGCCATTCGCCATCATGTCGAGGATCGTGTGGATCGCTTCATCACCGCTGGTGCCGAGGATCGTCCCACCCAGGATGGCGTCGCTGTCCGCGTCAGCCACGATCTCCATGAAGCCCGCCTGCTCGTCCTTCTCAACGGCGCGCCCGACCCGGCTCATCGGGCGGCGCCCGACCTTGATGCGGTAGCCAGACGCCTCGGCCTGCCCGGCGCTGAGGCCCACGCGCCCGAGCGGTGGGTCGGTGTAGAGGGCATAGCAGGGAATGCGGTCGCTCACCTTGCGGTCCGCGCCATCGAGGAGGTTGGCAGCGACGATCTCGAAATCGTTGTAACTCGTGTGCGTGAAAGCGCCCCGCCCGTTGCAATCGCCGAGTGCCCAAATGCCGGGTACCCCCGTCGCAAGACGGTCGTCGACCGTGATAAAGCCGCGCTCATCCGTCGCCACCCCGGCCAGGTCCAGGCCCAGATCGTGCGTGTTGGGCACGCGCCCCACGGCGAGCAGCACATGGCTTCCCACGATCTCGGGCGGGCCGTCCCTGCAGTCGACCCCGACGGCAATGCCATCCGGGTGAGCTGCGAATCGAATGCACTCTGCCCCTGTGCGGATGGCGATGGCCTCCGCTTCCAGGATCTCGCGCACCGCTTTTGAAACCTCCTCGTCCTCACGGCCGATCAGACGCGGCCCCTTCTCGATGATCGTCACGGCAGCGCCGAAGCGACGATAGATCTGGCCGAATTCCAGTCCGATATAGCTGCCTCCGATGATGACTAAATGTTCAGGCAGGGTGGCGAGGTTGAGCAGCGAGCTGTTGGTCAGCAGGGGCACGGTGCCGACCCCTGGCATGTCGGGGACCAGCGCCCGGCCACCGACATTGATGAAGATGCGCGGCGCGGTCAGCTGCTCCTCACCGACCCGCACCGTCTTCGGTACCTCGAAGCGGGCGTGGCCAAAGAACAGCGCGACGTTCGGCAGGCTGCGTAGCCAGGCCTCGTTGCCGGCGCGCCCGTCCTCGGAGATTTTTTGCGATCGGGCGTGGACCCTGGCCATGTCGATGTGCACCGGCCCGGTGATCACACCGAAATCCGCGCCCCGGCGCGCCAGATGGGCGGCATAGGCCGAGGCCACGAGCGTCTTGGTGGGCTTGCAGCCGGTGTTGACGCACGTGCCGCCGACGAGATGACGCTCGACGATGGCCACGCTCATGCCGGCGGCCGACAGACGCCCAGCCAGAGACGGGCCGGCCTGACCCGTGCCGATGATGATGGCGTCGTAGTTTGCCGCCATCACAGCAAGCCGACGATCGCCGCGCCGAGCAGGACGGCCACTGCGTCCTCGATAAGGGCCGCCGGCAGGTCGCGCCCGAAGGCAGCCGCCATTCGACCCCGCCCCGCCGCCCCGCCATAGGTTCCGACAACGGCGCCGACCAGCCCGGCCACAAGACCGACGATCCATCCACCGGCTGGCAGCCCGATGGCTGCGCCGCAGAAGCCGCCGCTGACAAGGCGCGCCCCGAACTGCATCGGCACCTTGCGGCTCGGTGTCGACGGCAACTGGTCGGTGACATATTCGACGAGCGCCAGGACCGTGAAGATCCAGGGCGTCCATTGATAGCCCAGGAAGGCCAGCCAAGTGTCACCGAGCGGAAGGTGTCCAAGCCGAGCGGCCCAGCTCACTGCAGCAAGAGGTGTAAAGGCGCGTAGTCCCGCCATTATCCCGGCCAGTAGCGCAAGGCCATAAGGCATTCTCGTCACCTCTCCCAGTTGAGTCGCGGCGTCATCACCGCGCTTGCACTTCACGATGCTTCAGAGCGTGCTCATTCCCGCATTGGACCCTCGATGCGCCTTGGCGTCCATGCCGAATTTGCCGCGCAGCACGATGGCAATCGAACCGGGCTGATCGCGGTGACGCAGACGCCGTGATCAATGGTAGCCGATATTACCGCGCATCTTGCCCCGGAATACCCAGTAAGACCATGCCGTGTACATCAGGATCACGGGCAGAAGCGCAAGCGTGCCGACGAGCAGGAAGGCTTGCGTACCCTCCGAGGAGGCGGCCTGCCAGACCGTGTAGTGGTGGGGCACGATCATGGGCCAGAGGCTGATCGCGATCCCTGTGTAGGACATGAAGAACAGCGCGAGGGCGCTTAGGAACGGAGCGGTGTCGCCACCTCGGCCCTCGAATGCGCGCCAGGCCCCGTAGGCGATCATCGCGGTCACGATCGGGACGGGGGCGAAAGCGAGTGCGCCGGGCAGTGTAAACCAGCGGGTCGCGATGGCGGAGTCCGACAGCGGAGTCCGACAGCGGAGTCCAAATGCTAACAAGCACGATCGCGCCCAGCACCGCAATGAGGCAGCGGCGCCCCATGTGCCGAGCCCAGCTTTGCAACTCGCCTTCCGTCTTGATGATCAGCCAGACTGCGCCGAGTAGGCCATATCCCGCCATGAGCGCCAGACCCGTCATGACCGAGAAGGGCGTGAGCCAATCCCAGGAACTAGCCACGAAGGTCCGGCCTTCGACCTTGAACCCCTGGAGGATGGCGCCCAGGACCGCGCCCTGCGCGAAGGCCGCGAGTGCCGAGCCGATGCAGAAGCCCCGGGCCCAGAACCGGCTAATCCAGGGTTGCTTGAAGCGGAACTCGAACGCGACACCCCGGAACACCAAGGCGAGAAGCATCAACAGTACAGGAAAATAGACGGCCGGAATGATGATAGCGAAGGCCAGCGGGAACACCGACAGGAGTCGAGGTAGGCGGGCGCGCAGCACAGGACATGGCGCCAGGGCGTCAGACGCCGCACGACGAGCTCCGAGTCGGGCGGCGGTGTCGTACGGATGACGATGTCCTGCTTATCCTGGATCAGGTCGACCATCGTGTCGCCCGTGGTGAGGTCGATCGAGGTCGCTGGATAGCGATCCAGGAACTCCGCCAGAATGGGGGCAAGGAACCGAACGATGTTGGCGCTGGCGTGCAGCCGAAGCGGCCCACGTGGCGTGGCATGCAGCGCACTCGCGATCTGATCGGCCTCGTCAAGATCCTGCAGGATGCGGGTCGACCGCTCGTAGTAGGCTTGGCCGATCTCGGTGAGGCTGACCTTGCGCGTGGTACGGTTCAGGAGCCGCGCGCCCAGCCGGTCCTCGAGGGCCTGGACGTGGCTCGATACCATCGTGACCGACATGTTGAGCCGTCGTGCTGCGGCCGAGAAGCCGCCGCACTCGACGACGCGCCCGAATACCGTGAGGCTGGTCAGCCGATCCATTGTCCGCTCCGACCGGAAGATGCTTCCATCATTCCGCGAATTCTCATGCTGCTCAAGTCGCGGCCTCGTCCTGTCACGCCGCAGGCAAGCTGCCGGCAACGAAATGACAGGAGGTCGCTATGGCCGAGATGCCCCGCCCTGAAACTTTCCATCAGGCTCAGGAGATCGGCGCGCCGGTCGCGATCGAGACGCCCACGCGGGCCGAGTCCACCGGTCGCCGGGTCAAAAGGATCGTTCTCGCCGCCCTACTTCTGGCTGGATCGGCCTTCGGTGGACGCTACGGTCATCAATACTGGACGGTTGGGCGGTTTATGGTCGAGACAGACGACGCCTATGTGAAGGCCGACGCGACGATCGTCGCCCCGAAGGTCTCCGGCTATATTGCAACCGTCGCTGTGCAGAATAACCAGCCAGTCAACGCCGGGGGCCTTCTGGCCCGCATTGACGATCGGGACTTCCACGCGGCTCTCGATCAGGCCCGGGCCGAGCTTAGCGCCACCGAAGCGGCCATCCGCAACATCGACGCCGAGACCGTTCTCCATGGCGCCGAGATCGATCAGGCTCAGGCTGCCGCAGCTGCGACGCAAGCCTCACTCGTCTTTGCCCAGAGCGACGCGGACCGCTACCGGAACCTGGCCCAAAGCGAGGCCGGCACCACGCAAAGGGCCGAGCAGACCCAAGCGCTGCGCGACAGGGCGAGCATCTCGGCCGCAGAGCGCAAGACGGCGGTGCTCGCAAATGGCGGTGGTGCCGCTCGGCGCCACCTACGTGGTCGCGAACTACAAGGAGACGCAGCTCGCCCATGTGCGCGCCGGACAGCCCGTCGACGTTGCGGTTGACGGCTTGCCGGAGCTCAAGCTGAAAGGACATGTCGACAGCTTGTCCCCGGCGAGCGGCCTCGAGTTCGCACTGCTGCCGCCCGACAACGCGACGGGCAACTTCACCAAGATCGTCCAGCGCATCCCGGTGCGGATCGCCATCGATGACACCCGTGCAGCGGGGCTCCTGCGCGCCGGCATGTCGGTCGAACCCGCGATCGACACGCGTGCGGCCGGCAACTCCGATTGAGCGCCGCACCGATTATCCGGCATCCCCGGATGGTGCTTCCCGAACTTCCCGCATTCTGCGCTGTCAGGCTCCGGTCCATTCTTTGGGGCAGCAAAAGGAACCCGTCATGGCCACGCTCTCCGCAACCCTTCCATCGTCCACCGCCCACCCGGTTACCACTGTCCTGCCCAGCACGGCGAAGACATGGATGGCCGTGATCGGCGCTACGCTCGGGGCGTTCATGGCGGTGCTGAACATTCAGATCGTCAATGCCTCGCTGGCCGACATCCCAGGTGCGATCGGTGCGGGCGTCGATGACGGCGGCTGGATCTCGACCTCCTACCTGGTCGCCGAGATCGTGGTCATCCCGCTGTCGGGCTGGCTTGCCCAGGTCTTCTCGCTGCGCACCTACCTCTTGACCATTACGGTCCTGTTCCTGGTCTTCTCGGTGGCATGCGCCTTTGCGCAGGACCTCGGCAAGATGATCGTCCTGCGCGCCGTCCAGGGCTTCTCCGGCGGGGTGCTGATCCCGATGGCCTTCACAATCATCATCACGTTCCTGCCCAAGGCGGAGCAGCCGATCGGGCTTGCGCTCTTCGCACTCTCAGCCATCTTCGGCCCGCCATCGGTCCAACGATCGGCGGCTACCTCACCGAGACCTACAGCTGGCAGACCATCTTCTACGTCAATCTCGTGCCAGGGGTGGTCATGCTTGCGCTGCTGTGGGTGTCGCTCGACCGGGCTCCGATGAAGCTCGGACTGCTGCGCCAAGGCGACTGGGCTGGCATCGCCCCGATGGCAGTTGGCCTCGCTGCCCTGCAGAACGCGCTTGAGGAAGGCAACAAGGACGACTGGTTCGGATCGGCCTTTATCGTCCGGCTCGCCGTTGTGGCCACCGTTTCGCTGTTGGCTTTCGTCGCCATCGAGCTGACGACCAGGAAGCCGCTCCTCAACCTGCGACTCCTGGGCCGCCGCAACTTCGGCTTCGGCATCCTGGCCAACTTCCTGCTCGGCATCGCGCTCTACGGCTCGGTGTTTATCCTCCCGGTCTACCTGGCGCGCATCCAGGGCTACAACGCCGAGCAGATCGGTCTCTTGTTGGCCTGGACGTGAGCCACGGCGTCGCCGATCAGGCTACGGCCAACCACCAGGCGATCGTCGCGCTCGCCCTCCGCATTCGCCAACAGGCCAACATCATGGCCTTCTCCGACACCTTCTTCCTGCTCGGATCGGCTCTCGTCGTCGCCCTTCTTGCGAGCCTCATGCTCCGCGAGGCCGTTTCTCCCGAAGCCAGCGGCTCCCACTAGGGATGCCAGGCAGATCTTCTTCACGCTTCATCGAAGGACACGTCATGATCCCCGAAACGCTCCTCACCACCTCCGACAACGCCATTGGCCTCCGCACCAAGGCCTGCCGCGTCCACGCCTTCGGGCCGCCCGCCAACATCGTCCTTGAAGACGTCGATCTGCCCGCACCGAGCCCCGGCGAGATGCTGATTCGGGTGGCGTCGGCGGGCGTTGGCCCTTGGGACGGTTGGATCCGTTCCGGCCACAGCGTCCTGCCACAGCCTCTGCCGCTCACCCTCGGTTCGGACCTTTCCGGCACCGTGGAGGAGATCGGGTCCGGGGTGACGGACTTTGCGCGTGGCGACGAGGTCTTCGGCGTGACCAACCCGCGCTTCGTCGGTGCCTATGCCGAGCACGCCATCGTGTCGGCCGGCATGATGGCCCGGAAGCCAGCACGGCTCGACCATATCGATGCCGCCTCGGTGCCGGTGATCGCCGTTACAGCCTGGCAGGCGCTCTACCGCGAAGCCGACCTGCAGGCCGGGCAGAAGGTGTTGATTCACGGCGCGGCCGGCAATGTGGGCGCCTACGCGGTTCAGCTCGCCCGCGGGGCCGGTGCGCACGTGATCGCCACGGCAAGCGCGGGCGACGTCGAGTACGTCCGCTCCCTTGGGGCCGATGTTGTTATCGACTATCGTGCCGACCGGTTCGAGGACCTCGCAAAGGACGTCGACATCGTGGTCGACCTTGTCGGCGGCGAGACCCAGACGCGCTCGTTCCAGGTGCTGAAGAAAGGCGGTGTGCTGGCCTCGGCCGTGTCCCAACCGGACGCAGCCCTTGCCGCGAGCCACGGCGTCAAGGCCAACTTTTTCCTCGTCGCGGTCAATACGGCGGATCTGACCCGCGTCGCCGCGCTGATCGAGACCGGCCATCTGCAGACCAATGTCGGTACCATTCTCCCCTTGGCCGGGGCGCGGTCCGCGCACGAGATGCTGGAGGGCACGCGCACCCGTCCTCGCGGCAAGATTGTGCTGAAGATCGCAAGATGAATGGAGCCATACGCAATCAGAACTGTTCAAATGCACGAGGGAGAACGCGCGGTTTGGAGAACGCGGGCCAAAGCGGCTGAACGACTTGGATGGGCGCGAAGCCGAATGTCCGGAGTCGGGTAGGTCGCCAACTGGGGAAAATCCAACTGGCCGCATGATCTCGGGCTTGCGAAGAGGTGGAGCACGGACTCTGCGACTTAGCTAGCTCGGTGCCATCGGGTATGGGCCGGCGCCACGCTGTTTGGGTCTTGGCCCAAATGACTGAAAGCTGGCGAACGCACCGGCTGATAACAGTTTAAGATTTGAGGATTGGACAAACCCGCCCGCATGGCATCAACCATGCAACGATTACGGATGACTTGATCAGTTCGCGCGGGCCGCCCATGCCACCAGTGGATACCGAGCACTTCCTCGGCAACCTTGACCAACTTCGCACGATCGGCGCCTATAAAACGGGCGTGCACCGGCCGACCTATTCAACCGAGGACATGGCTAGCCGGCGCTGGCTTATGACCGAGATGGAGGCGGTGGGACTTGAGCCTACCATAGACGGTATCGGCAATGTTCTGGGGCGAAATCGGGAGCCTGGCCCGCATCTCTTAGTCGGCAGTCATATCGAAACGCAGAATCACGCGGGCTGGTTGGACGGCGCGCTTGGCGTGATGACGGCCCTCGCTCTGGCCCGTGCCGGACTTCCGGTCGATGTCTGCGCCTATGCGGATGAGGAGGGGCATTGGGGCAATATGATCGGGAGTCGCAGCCTCGTGGGGGATCTCTCTGAGGAGGATATCGACAAAGCCCGCAACCGGGAAGGCAAACCCTTGCGTGATGCGCTAAAGACAGCGGGCTTGGCGGGTCTTCCTCGCCTGGCGTTGGAACCTGCCCGGTATCGCGGTGCGCTCGAGATCCATATCGAGCAGGGAACACAACTGGAAAGCAAAGGTCTCCGGATCGGAGTCGTGACGGGCATCGTGGCAATCCGTCATTTTAAGATCGTGTTTGAAGGTCAGCAGGACCACACTGGCGGCACCACTATGGCAGAACGACGCGACGCTGCGCTCTCGGCCGTGCGGTTGATGGCAGCGATTGATACAGAATTTCCCAAGGTTTGCGGCGAGCGAAGCGTCTGGACCACGGGCCGTATAGTGGTTGAGCCCAATCAACCAATGATCATTCCCGGTAGGGCCGAGCTTTCCTTCTCGTTCCGTGATCTTTCCGAGACTGTGATGGATCGAATGGAGGCTTGCCTGCGTGCACTCGTGCGCGAGAGCAATCGACGCGAGCGTTCCTCGGCGACCCTAGAGGAGGTCAGTCGTCTGAAACCGGAACTCTGCGACGATGCAATCATCGGCGCTTTGGAGGCTGCCGCCGAGATGCTCTGCCCCGGAGCTTGGCAGAACATGCAGAGCGGAGCCCTGCACGACAGTCAGGTGCTGGCCCGCCTAGTCCCTGTCGGGATGGTTTTCGTACCCTCCATCGGCGGCATCAGCCATCATTGGTCCGAAGACACAAAGCGCGAGGATCTCGAACTCGGTTGCCGGGTGATGGCAGAAGCCGCGATGAGACTCTTAGCAGGCTGAAAGCGAGGGTTAGAATGCCGATACCGACATTGTCGGTTACCTGGATCATAGCCAGTCCCGTGATCACGTCCGTCATCCTTGGAGCAAGCCGGCACGCGCAGCTCAGGGACACGCTCGCCGCCGCCGACCTCGTGCTCCCGTCCGACCTGAAGGCGAGGCTCAACGACATCACTGCCGAGTACCGCCGCGGTGATGCAGGCCGTTGATCAATGCCCACTCAGGCCTGCCGCGACGTTCCGGCGGCGTCCAGGAGCGTCGCAACGGCCTGCTTGGCCTGCACGAACGGGGAACTGTCACCAAGCGCCTGGGCGAGCACCACCGTTCCCTGAAATACAATGTTGATCTGCCGGCCGAGGTCTGCCGGGTGCGCGACACCGACCTCTTCGCACAAACGGACGAACTGGCTTTCCACCTCCCTCGCGGCCCGCTCGCCCCAGGCCGCGATGCCGGCGTGCCGGCCCGCGTATTCCTGGGCCGCCTTTATACCGAGGCAGCCGCGTGCGGGCTGCGCGTCGATCATGGCCGCGCGGAGATCAAAGAACGCCTCGATCTGCGCGCGTGCGTCGCCGCCCTTTGCCCTAACCGGGGCGAAGAGATTCTGGACAACCCCGGCCGCGTAGTGGTGGAGCACAGCCTCGATCAGATTCTCCTTGGTCGGGAAATGCTTGTACAGCGTGCGTTTGGAGATGCCGCTATCGGCCAAGACCGTGTCGACACCGGTCGCATGGAAGCCGCCATCGTAGAACCGGTCGTAGGCCCGCTTCACGATATCCAGCTTCTTGCCTCCAACCCTCTCCTCGTTCGTCACGCGCCCGCACTCCTTCGGTTCAGTTCGCGCATCAACGATAGCCGGTCGGCTTGAGGCCGTAAACAGATCGGTTTACCCGGATCCGGTACACTGATCTGTTTACATGCGGCGTCGGTCGGCGTGTTGCATCATGACGCCAACGAGGGAAATAGGCGATGTCTCTATCCAACAAGGTAATGTTCGTTTCGGGAGCCAATCGCGGGATCGGGGCGCCAATCGTGCGGGAGGCGCTCAAGGCTTCCGTCGCCAGGGTCTACGCGGCCGTCCCATCGCAGCTCGACATCACGGACCTGGCCTCGGTCGAAAGGGCGGTCGCGGCCGCGACCGACACCGACGTGCTGGTCAACAATGCAGGGCGGGCCGTGCTGGCTGACTGGCTGTCCGTGTCGCAGGATGACGTCGAAGCCGATATGAACACCAACTTCCTGAGACGCTCAGCTGTGCTGAGATGCGGCAATGTACCGGCTTCGAGCGCCGAAATGAGGTCAACCGGACCGTCGCCGACAGGCACAGGCGAGGCGCAAGCATCAAGGCGATCGTTCGAACCACCGGTCTGTCGCGCCAAACGGTGCGCCGGATTTTGCGAGGAACGCGAGACGACATCTTTCGCACCCGCGAAAGCTCGCTGGATCGCTGGGCGGACCGGCTCGAGGCCGAGTGGGACGATGGTTGCCGCAAGGGCGCCGAACTGTGGCGCCGTTTGAAGGCGGCCGGCTTCGGGGGCAGTCAGCGGGTCGTCACGGAATGGACGACGCGAAGGCGCAGAGCGGTTTCCTTCTCGGCGCCAGCGAGCGTTGGTCCCGTCGCGGTGCCGTCGTCACGCATCGTGGCCCGCCTGCTGACGTGCGACCGCGATGTCAGATCGGCGGAAGCGCTCCGCATCAGGGTCGCGGTGGAGACGGCGTGCCCCGCTCTGGTCGCGGCCCGCACCATCCTCGACAGGTTCAAGACCATGGTCGCGTCCGGCAAGTCCGGCGATCTCGACCCGTGGCTTGCCGATGCTACTGGGACCGAGATGGCCTCTTACGCGAACGGCATCACGGCCGACCGCGCCGCCGTGTCGGCCGCCATCACAGGGTCGTGGTCTAATGGGCAGACTGAAGGTCAGGTCACCCGGCTCAAGCTCGTCGAACGACAAATGTTTGGACGGGCCAAGGTCGATCTGCTGCGAGCCCGGCTCGTCCCGGCGGCTTAAATGACCACCGCCCTGCATCAAAATCGCGTCAGAGCCGAAGTTAAGAGCCGTTTGACAAATGACATGTCGGAAACCGGTGTTTGCTGGCCGACCCCCAACACGATACACCGCAAACCCATGATCACAAAAGAAAGTGAGCTATACTGATGAGAATTTCTGCAACCCGCTAGACCGAAAAGAGACCGCGATGTGCCTGGCTTGTAGCTTCCCCACCGCGGACGGCCATTGGAGCGATGCCGGGGCCGTCGCCGGGGGGCTCGGACCGGACCGCATGCTGGACCTGTTGCGGCGGCTGCTGGCCAACGAATCCCTGTCGATCCGACGCGTGGCCCCACGCGCGGGGTTTCTCGTGACGACGCCATCGGGGCGCGCGGCGCGCGCCACCACGATCGACGATGTCTGGCCGGTCGTCCAGCTGCTGACGGGCCGCACAATCGACCCGCTTCTGAGTGCGCCGCAGCGGTCGGACGGCGCAGGCCAGTGAGGCGAAGCCGAGCGCGGCTGACCGTGCTGGGCGGCTTCCTCGGGGCCGGCAAGTCGACCTGGCTGCGGCATCACCTCAGCTCCGGCGTATTCGACGGTGCCTGCGTGGTGGTCAACGAAGCCGCCGCCACGCCCATCGACGATCTGCTCCTCAGCGGGGCAGGACGCCTTGAGGTGGTGGCGGGAGGCTGCGCGTGCTGCGCGCGCAAGACCGAGTTGCTCGCGCTGATGCGGCAGGTCTGCGGCGAACCGGGGAGCGCAGTCGAGCGAATCGTCATCGAGACAAGCGGGCTCGCCGATCCGCAAGCGATCGTCCAGGCGATCCAGGACGATCCGTCCCTGGCGGGCGCGATCGAGATCGGCGAGGTCGTGGTCCTGGTCGATGCGCGTCACGGGCTCGACGTGCTGCGCCGCGAGGCTTTGGCCCGCCGCCAGGTCGCCAGCGCCGACTGCCTGATCCTCACCAAACTCGACGCGGTGGACGTGGCAACGACACAGCGATTGACGGCCTGTCTCGATTGGCTCAACCCGATGGCGTCACGGTTCGGCGCCGTCTTGGGCGCCGAGACCGCGCTGCCGCCGGACGACGGCGCCCTGGCGGCACAGATGCCCGACTGTATGGCCGACCAGGAAGGTGCGCCGCTACGGGCGGCGGAGGTCACGCTCAATGGCACGGACTGGTCGATGTTCAGCCTGTGGCTGTCAGCGCTCCTGCATGCGCGAAGGCCGGACATCGCCCGCGTGAAGGGCGTGATCGGCACCCCGGCGGGCCGATTGCTGGTGCAGGCCGTGCAGGGCGCCGTACATGCGGCCGCCATCCTGCCGGGGCCGCCCGCGACCGGCGACGGCACCATCGTCGTGATCGGCAGAGGTTTTGCGGGCGACGAACTCCAGCGCTCGTTCGAGCGCTTCAAAACGGCTTGCGGCGCTTGATCTTCGGCCTTTACAGCGCCGCAGGCCTTTCGTACGCGATCAGCAAGACACCGCTGAAAGCAGCGATCGACCCCCGGGAGGACGACTGATGAAAACCAGCACTGACGGCATTCTGACCACTCACACGGGCAGCCTCCCCCGCTCGAAAGCGCTGTCGTCGCTGCTGGTCAAGCGGGAACAGCGCAAGCCATTCGACGCGGAAGCGCTACGGACCGAAATCGAGCACAATCTCGACGAGAACGTGAAGCGGCAGGCCGAGAACGGCATCACGGTCGGCAACGATGGCGAGACGCCGCGCGTCGGATTCTCGACCTACACGACCGAGCGGATGTCCGGTTTTGGTGGCGAGTCGGTTCGCAAACCGACGCTGGACGCGGTCAAGTTTCCCGGCTTCGCGGATTTCATGAAGCGCCAGATCGGCGTGGCAGACGATCTCGCGAAGGTGTGGAACGCGCCGCAAGCCGTCGGCAAACTGCACTACGACCCGACCCTGACCGAGGCCAAGGAAGAGTCGGTCGCGTTCCAGGACTCCCTAAAGCGCACGGGCACGAAGTTCGTCGAGACCTTCATGTCGGCGGCCTCCCCAGGCATCGTGTCGACCACCATGCTGCTGTCGCCCGACAATCCCGAATACAAGACTGACGCAGACTATGTGATGGCGATCGCCCGCGAGCTGAAGCAGGAATACGAATACATCGTCAGCCAGGGCTACGTGCTGCAGCTCGATGCGCCCGATCTTGCGATGGAGCGGGTGATCATGTTCGGCGATCAGCCCCTCAACGTCTTCCTCGACCGTGTCGCGTTGCATATCGAAGCGATCAACGTCGCGGTCGCGAATATTCCGCGCGATCGGGTTCGCCTGCACGTCTGCTGGGGCAACTGGAACGGGCCGCATCAGGACGACGTCGATATGGCCGACCTGCTGCCGCTGCTCTACAAGGCGAAGGTGGGCGCGTTGTCGATCCCGGTCGGCAATCCCCGCCACGAGCACGAGATCGAGACGTTCCGGACCCTCCCGCTACCCAAGGAGATGATCCTGATTCCCGGCGTTATCGATGTGACAACCAACTATCTCGAGCATCCCGAGGTGGTGGCGAACCGCCTGTGTGCGGCGGTCGCGGCGGTGGGCGACAAGGAGCGGGTGATCGGCGGCACCGATTGCGGCTTCGGCACGTTCGCGAGCTACGAATTCATCGCCGAGGATATCGTCTGGGCGAAGCTGAAGACGCTGTCGGACGGCGCCGCCATCGCGACCAAACGCCTGTGGGGCCGTGCCTGATATCAAACCGAGCAGCGCCTTCTCCCGGGCGGGAGGAGGCACTGACTGCCGGGCCGATGACTAGACGCCGAGTGAAAACCCCTCGTCCATCACCATGATGGCGCCGTGGACGGGCTTGCTGTCCTCGCACGCGAGGTAGAGCGCCATGCGGGCGATCTCCTCGGGTTGCGAATAGGTCCGGCCGCTCGGCGTGCGGGCGGTCATCATGTCGAGAAAGCCGCGGTACTGCTCTTCGGTGCGCAGGTTTTCGTTCATGGGTGTGGCGGTGTTGCCCGGCGCGATGGCGTTGACGTGGACACCATCTCGGCCGAATTCGATCGCGAGCGAGCGCGTCAGCATGTTCACCGCGGCCTTGCTGGCGCAGTAGGCGGCGTAATTGGCCAGCGCCATGGTCCCCAGCACCGACGAGATGTCGACGATCCAGCCGGTTTTCCGGGCACGCATTTCCGGCGCGATGGCCTCGATCGTGTTCCAGGTGCCTTTCACGTTGATGTCCATGACGCGCTCGAAGGCGTCCGGCTCGGTGCTTCCCGAGGGCGTGGGCGGGAAGACGCCGGCCGAGTTGACGAGGATGTCGATCGGTCCGTGTGCCGCCACGGCGGCCGCGACCGCGACCTTCACGGCATCGGCCTTGCGGACGTCGGCCGCGTAGGCCGAGGCCGATCCCCCCGCGTCGCGAATGGCTTGCGCCACGCGCTCCGCCTTGCCGAGATCGGTACTCGCCAGCACCGCGACGCTGGCGCCTTCCCGTGCGAAAAGCAGGGCTGTCTGTTCGCCGATGCCTTGCGAGCCTCCGGCGATGAATGCAACGCGACCTTCAAGCTTTCTCATGGCGTTTCTCCCGTTTTTTGTCTTGAACCAGTCCACCGAACTGCGCCGCAACTCCATCACGAGCCATCACCCCAGCGCATGGAGGTCATTACGCCTCCTGATTTGACCGGGTTGGATCATGTGTTAGCGTTCCAAGGCTAACGTTTATGCCACAATAAACGCAACAAAAAACAAGAGTAGCAACCAACGATAGGGATCCAATACTTCCTATCTTGAGGATTGCTTGCAAAAGTTGTCAAAAGGGGAACGCGAAATGGATCGGACCATCATCCGAAATGCTATCGTGCTGTCGATGGATTCGACGATAGGTGAACATCTCGATTGCGACGTGTTGATCGAGGGCACCAAGATCGTCGCGGTCCAGCCCAATCTCGGCCCGGTCGATGCGCTCGAGATCGACGGTCGCGACTCGATCGTTATGCCAGGCTTCGTCGATACGCATCGCCATACCTGGCAATGTCTGCTTCGCAATACTGCGACGGATTGGAGTCTCGCACAGTATTTCGGTGGTGTTCGCGGCGTGATGGGCGAGCTCTACACACCCGATGATATGTATGTGGCAAATTACATCGGCTCTCTCGAAGCCCTCGATGCCGGCATCACCACGATGGTGGACTGGTCTCACAACAACAATTCGCCCGACCACGCCGATATGGCCATCAAAGGCTTGCGCGACGCTGGGTTGCGCGCCGTGTTCGGTTACGGCAATGCCAATCGCGAATGGTTTCCCATCAGCAACCTGCCGACCGACTTCGCCGATGTGGCCCGGGTGCGCAAACAGCACTTCTCGTCCGACGATGGGCTGGTCACCATGGCGTTCGCGGCGCGCGGTCCGCAATTCGCCACGATGGAGCAGACCGAGATCGACTTCCGTCGGGCCCGCGCGCTTGACCTGCCGATTACGCTCCACGCCGGGGATGGCCTTTGGGGACTCGATCACCCGATCGACCAGCTCAACGCCAAGGGCCTCTTGGGGCCACGCACCACCTACGTGCATTGCTGCACGCTTAGCGACCACGAGTTCAAGCTGATGGCCGAGTCGGGCGGCAGCGCCTCGTTGTCGGCCGAGGTGGAACTCAACATGGGGCACGGCAACCCCGCGACGCTAGGCTGCCTGAAGTACGGTCTGCGCCCGAGCATCTCGATCGACGTCTGCACCTCAGTCGGCGGTGATATGTTCACCCAGATTCGCGTGCTGATGGCGGCGAGCCGCGGTGTGGTCAACGCCGAGGCGCTGCGGGACCGCAAACTGCTCGACCCCGTCCCGCTGACGGCGCGCGACATGCTGGATTTCGCGACCCTGCAAGGCGCCAAGACCGCCAATCTCGATCACAGGACCGGTTCGCTGACGCCCGGCAAGGACGCCGATCTCATCATCCTCGACACCAATGCGCTGAACATGTTCCCGGTCAACAACCCGGTCGGGGCCGTGGTGTCGGATGCCCATATCGGCAACATCGACTCGGTGTTCGTGCGCGGCCGTGCCGTCAAGCGGCATGGCAAGCTCGTGGACGTCGACATCAAGGCCCTGCGCCGTCGCATGGAATCGACGGTCGAAGGCCTGTTCGAACGGGCCGGGGTCGCGCGGGACGGTAATTGGCTGCCGAAACCCTACGTGGGCGGCACGGACGCCGACGTGTCGGACATAGATTAGGGCCGGGGAGCGCTCGACGATGCCGCGCTACACCTACGAGTGCGCCGCTTGCGGCAGCTTTGACGAGAGCCGCCCCATGGCGGCTTACTCGGAGCCCTTCGCCTGTCCGCACTGCGGCGATCTCGCGCCGCGCGCGATGGCTGCGGCCCGGATCGGGGGAGGGGCCGCGCGGGCGCCCGCCGGGGCCGCCGCACCGTCGCGACGTCACAGCGCCGGGTGCGGCTGCTGTTCGCCGCGGCTGAGCGGCGCGATGCGGGCCGAGGCCGTTGCGGCAGGGGCGCCGCGGCGCGGTCCCGCGCCGACGGCCGGCTCCTTCCTCACGCGAGAATGATGATGTCGGGCAACGGTCAGGCCGCGGCGTTGCGCGGGGTCGGCGGATGGCGCCGGGCGGTTCCGCCGCAATTCCTGATGATCGTGCCGGCCACCCTCCTGCTCTACGCGATCAGTCTCGTCGTGGCCCCCGGCAGCGTCGCGCCCAGTTCGCTCCTGACCGTGCTGTGCTTCGCGTCGATCCTGGCGCTCGCCGCGCTCGGGCAGACGCTGGTGATCCAGCAAGGCGGACTCGATTTGAGCGTGCCGGGCGTGATCTCGCTTGCGGCCGTGCTTGTCACCAAATTTCCTGCCGGTGACAATGCCGTTCTGGCACTTTGGATCGCGGCCGCCCTGGCGAGCGGCCTTCTGTCCGGTCTGCTCTGCGGCGTCGCGATCACCCGGTTCCGGGTCACGCCACTCGTCGCGACGCTCGCGGTCAACGCGCTGCTTTACGGCACGGTCCTCTACCTCACCAAGGGCACCTCGACCGAGGCCGTCCCATCGGGGCTCGGCACCTTCGCGGTCGGGCGCACGATCGGCGTCCCCAACCTCGCCTGGTTCGCGCTCGTCGTGGTGACGCTCGCCGAGGTCGTGGTGCGCGCGACCGTGATGGGCCGCCGGTTCGTCGCCGTCGGGGTGTCGGCCCGCGCCGCCCGCGCCGCCGCCCTTCCGGTCACAAGCACCAAGATCATAACGTATGGGGTTGCCGGGGTCGCCTACGCGCTGGCCGGTGTCCTGCTGGCAGGCTACCTCGGGGTACCGAGTCTATTGGTTGGCCAGACTTACCTGCTGCCGACCATCACGGTGGTGGTGCTGGGTGGAACGTCGCTGACGGGCGGCGCGGGCAGCGTCGCCGCTACCGCGATCGGCGCGATCTTCCTGGTGCAGCTCCAACAGGTCATCATCGGCATGGGCGCCCCCACCTCGGCGCAGTTCATTATCCAGGCCGCCATCATCCTGCTTGGCATGGCATTGCGGGCTGTGCCATGGCGGATCGGCGCGGGAGGGCTGCGGGCGCGCGTCGCCGGCCAACGCGCGCTTCGTCCAGGGGGCTAGCGCAAGCACCGGAGCGGCCGCCGCATCGAACCACCACACTATAACGGCCGCAAAGGCCGAACCAGGGAAGGAAACACACATGATCTCCTCCAAGTCGAAACGCCTCATGATGGGCGCGGCCGCCGGTATGGTGCTGGCAGCCAACCTCACGCCGGGGCTCGCCGCCGAGGATGCCCAGGCGATCATCGCCAACGCCGGCAAGACGACCGACACCTCGTTCTGCGGCACCAAGCCGATTACGCTCGGCGTGCATGATGGGTTCGGCATCAACGGGTGGTCTCGCGCCTCAATGGCGGCGGTCCGCTCGGAAGCCGCCAAATGCCCCAACGTCAAACAGGTGGCGCGCATCGGCCAAGGCGACCTGCAAAAGTCGATCGCGGACGTCAACGGCATGGTGTCGGAGGGCATCGACGCGCTCGCGATCATTCCTGATTGGGGCAAGTCGCAACTGCCCTCGCTCCGCTCCGCCACCGAGGCTGGGGTCAAGACCGTGCCGTGGGGCGCCGATCCCGGCGGTCAGAAAGGCAGCGACTATGTCGATTATCTCGATTGGAACGAGCACGCGGCGGGCGTCGCCTGGGCCGAGTGGGTCGCCAAGGCCATCAAGGGCGACGGCAATGTGGTGTTCCTCGGTGGCCCGGCCGGCAACCCGGTGAGCGCGCACGCGCTGGCCGGCATCGTCGAGGCGTTCAAGAAATACCCCAAGATCACGCTGCTGACGGGTGACAAGGACTGGCCGGTGACCAATTGGGACGCGTCGCTGATCCAGCAGAACATCACCGCGCTGCTGGGCAAATACCCGAAGATCGACGCCGTGATCAACGACAGCGATGGCTTCGCGGCGCTGGGCGTGGTGCGCGCCTACCAAAGCGCCAACAAGCCGCTCGTGCCCCTCGCTTCGTTGGAAGCGAACGGGTTGGCTTGCGAATATCTGAAGCTCAAAGGTGTCAACGCGGGCTTCCAGATCGGTACCATCTCGGGCCGCAACTGGATCGGGCGCGTCGCGGCCCGCAAGGCCATCGCGGCAGCCGAAGGGCTCTCTAACGACGAGCCCAACCGCTTTGACCTTGGCATCTACGAGGATTCGCTCGGTGGCCGCGCGCCGGTCTGCGATCCCGCGCAAGGGCCCGATGCCTTCACGTCGTCGGGCCTGAGCGCGAGCGACCTTGCCCAGTATGGCAAGGCCGAGTGAGCCACGGGAGCTGGTCCGCATGAGCACCCTGCCGCGCCCCGTTCTGCGCCTGACCGACGTGGTCAAGACCTTCCCGGGCGTCGTTGCGCTCGGGGGCGTCAGCCTGGAGGTGGTAGCGGGCGAGGTCCATGCCCTTCTGGGCGAAAACGGGGCTGGAAAGTCCACGCTGATGGCGGTTGCGGCCGGCGCGCTTGCGCCCGACTCGGGCCAGATCGAGATCGGCGGAGAGCTGCTGAGCGAAGCCTCGCCGGCGCTGGCCCAGGCGCTCGGCATCGCGGTCGTGTACCAGCACACCTCGGTGATCGAGGATCTCACGGTCGCCGAGAACCTGCTGTTTTGCGTGCCCGCCGCGCGCCGCGCTGGCGCTGGGGGCGAGGTGGCGTGGATCAATGCGCAGCTCGCCGCCGTAGGGGCCACCTTCGACCGCCGGACGCGCGTCAGCGATCTCAGCGTGGCCGAACGCCAGCTCGTGGAGATCGCGAAAGCGCTGGCGCTGCGGCCAAAGGTGCTGGTGCTCGATGAGCCGACCGAAGCCCTGACCGCCATCGAGACCGAGCGTCTGTTCGCCCAGATCGGGCGCATCACGGAGCAGGGCACCGCGGTCGTCTATATTTCGCACCGCCTGCCCGAGGTGCGCCGCATCGCGGAGCGCATCAGCATTTTGCGCGACGGGCGTTTCCGCGGCACCTTCCCGGCCTCGGGCGTGTCGGAAGAGGAGATCCTGGCGCTGATCATCGGCCGCTCCGTCGACCGCGCCTTTCCGCATAAGGATACCGCCAAGCTCGGCGCCCCGCCCGTGCTGGTCGCCCGAGACGTGCGAAACGACCGGCTCCAGAGCGTCGACCTCGAGGTCCGCCCTGGCGAGGTCGTCGGGTTGGCCGGGGTCGAGGGCAACGGGCAACGCGACTTCATCCGGGCGTTAGCCGGGCTGACACCCATTACAGGTAGGCTCACGGTGCGCGATCGGCCGGTCGCGACCTCCGACCCCATCGCGGCGCAGAACGGCGGCCTGATCTTCCTGCCTGGCGACCGGCATGCCGAAGGGCTGCTGCTGCCGCTCACGATCCGCGAGAATCTGACGTTGCTCGTGCTCGGCACGCTGACGCGCTACGGCCTCGTGGCACGCGACAAGGAACTGGCGCTGGCGACGAGCTATGGTGAAAAGCTTGCGATCAAGGCGCCTTCGCCGGAAGCAAACATCGGACATCTCTCGGGCGGCAATCAGCAAAAGGTGCTGTTCGCGCGCTCCATGGCGGCCAACCCGGCCGTGTTCCTTGCCGACGAGCCGACCCGCGGCGTCGATGCGGGCGCGCGCGTGGAGCTCTACAAGGTGGTGCGCGACGTCGCCAGAGCCGGCGCGGGCGTCGTGGTGCTGTCCTCCGATGCCGTGGAACTGCAAGGGCTGTGCGATCGCGTCCTGGTGTTCTCGCGCGGCAAGGTGGTGAGGACGCTGACGGGCGACGACCTGACGGAAGAGAACATCACGGGCGCGGCGATCGGCTCAGCGACCCAGCGCGACGCCCCGACCGCGGCGGCCGGTGCATCCTGGTTCCGTCGGTTCACCTCCGGCGACATCGCCCCGACCCTCATCCTGGCAGCGCTGATCGTGCTGCTCGGCCTCTACACGGCGGGGGTCAACCCGAAATTCCTCAGCGACCGCAGCCTGAGCGGGACGCTGCTGCTCGCGAGCGCTCTCACGTTCGTCAGCGTCGGGCAGCTTTTCGTGTTGCTCACCGGCGGCATCGATCTGTCGGTCGGGCCCCTGACCGGGCTGATCGTGGTGGTCCTGTCCTTTTTTGCCGACGGCGATCATGGGCCGGCCACCTTCGTGCTTGGCCTTGGAGTCGCACTCGCGGTCGCGGCCTTGATAGGGCTCGTCAATGGGGTCCTGATCCGCGTCGTGAAGCTGTCGCCGCTGATCACCACGCTGGCAATGTTCATCGCGCTGCAAGGCGCCTCCTTGTCGCTTCGCTCGACGCCGGACGGCTTTTTTCGACGCGAGATCACGCAGACGCTGACGACCCGGTTCGGCTTCCTGCCGGCGGCCTTCATCGCGGCCGCCCTCGTGGTTGTCGCTCTCGAAATCATGCTGCGCCGCACCCGGTTCGGTATGGAGCTACGGGCGGTCGGCTCGAGCGAGGTGGCGGCCTATCGGCTTGGCGCCCGCCCTGTCCGCACGGGCATCCTGGCCTATGTGGCGTGCTCGTGTTTCGCGGCGGTCGGTGGGCTCCTGCTCGCCGCGCAGGTCGGCGTTGGCGATCCGACGGTCGGCCAGACCTACACGCTGCAGAGTATCTCGGCGGTGGTGCTGGGCGGCGCCAGCATCTTCGGCGGCCGTGGCTCGTTTTTGGGCGCTCTGGCCGGCGTCCTGTTGGTGCAGGAGATCACGGCCACCACCGGCTTCCTGGGCCTGAGTTCGGCGTGGCAATATTGGTTGCCGGGGCTGCTGATCCTCACCGCGACGGCACTCTATTCTCGCACACGCACCGCGTCCGAATCGCACTAAGGTCTCGCTCCGCCGCGCGGCGGGGGTGGGCCAGGAGAACGTCATGGGTCAGGCAGTGGGCATGGTCGGCGTCGGCGTCATGGGCTTCGCCATGGCGGCCAATCTGCGGCAGGCTGGCTTCGAGGTCGTGGGTTATGATCCCGTACCGGCCGCGATCGCGCGATTGGCCGGGATCGGGGCGAGCGGGGTTGGTTCGGCCCGCGCAGTGGCCGAAGCATGCTCCATCGTGATCCTGTCGCTGCCCTCGTCTCAAGCGCTCGCGGCCGCGGTCGAGGGCGATACCGGTCTTGCGGCGGCGGCGACCGAAGGACTGGTGGCCATCGAGTGCTCGACGCTTCCGCTCGCCGACAAGCGCGCCGCGTTCGAGGTGATGGCGGCTGCGGGCCAGACGCTGCTGGACTGCCCTCTGAGCGGCACTGGTGCCCAGGCGGTCGTCAAGGATCTCGTAGTGTTCGGCAGCGGCGATCAAGCCGCGTTCGAGCGCTGTCGCCCGGTGTTCGAGGGCATGTCCCGGGTGCAGCGCTACCTCGGTGCGTTCGGCAACGGCAGCGTCATGAAGTATCTCGCCAATCTTCTGGTGACGATCCACAACGTCTCCACCGCCGAAGCCATGGTGCTGGGACTCAAGGCGGGCCTGGATCCGAGCCTGATCTACGACACGCTGGCCGATAGCGCGGGTACGTCCCGGATGTTTCAGGTGCGCGGCCCGCTGATGCGCGACGCGTCCTACGACACGCCGACTTTCACGATCCGCACCCACCTCAAGGATCTCGCCATCATCGGCGACTTCGTGCAGGAGTTGAACAGCCCGACGCCGCTGTTCTCCGCCGCGGCCCAGATCTACCACGCCGGCGCGGCGCAAGGGCGGGACATGCAGGATACAGCTGCGGTCTGCGCGGTGCTCGAAGGCCTCGCCGGGCTGCCTTCCCGCTAACGGCCGATCAGGCGACCGACGATCCACCGAGAATCGCGGCCGCCTGCGCGCCAAAGGCCAGCGGCCGCCCCATCCCGCGTGCCAAGGTCGCGATGGCTGCGACACGCTCCCGGTTGTCGGCCGCCACGCGCCCATCGGCGTGCAGAAGCGAGTTCTCGAACCCCACCCGCATATGGCCGCCCGCTGCCATCGCGGCTTCGAGCACCGCCGTCTCGCCCTGGCCGAAAGCGCAGACGGTCCAGACGGTGGTGTCGGTCAGGCCCAACCGGTCCATCGTGGCCAGTCGCGCGGCGAACTCTGCGATGTCGCTGTTCTGACCCTCGGTGTAGCGCCCCATCACCACAATGATGCGGTGCCGGGTCCCTGGCAGGAGTCCGCGCGCCACGAGGTCACTGAACCAGACGAGGTCCCGGTCGTCGTAGACAATGTATTGGCACGCGACCCCACTGGCCTGCGCCGCGAGCAGCGCCGCGGCCGCCGGCGCCTCTGCGTCGGCGAAGAACTCGCGGATCGCCACGGAAACGAAGCGCGGACGCAGCTCGGTCAGCAGCGCCGCCTGGTCGGCCGGGCTGTAGCGTCCGACGGCCTCCGTCGTGACCTGCACGACGATGTCCGGGGCCGCGACTGCAATCCGCGCCAGCTGCGCGCGATAGGCCGCGACGTCGAGCAGATGCGCTCCGGCGGCATCACGCACATGCGCGTGGATCGCGCCTGCCCCCGCCGCGAAACAATCGGCCGCGGTCTCGGCGATCGCGTCGAGCGTGATCGGCAACGCCGCATGATCGCGCGGCATGCGTCTGGCACCCGTCGGAGCCACCATGATCAGCACGGGACGCGTCGCAAGAACCGCCCGCGACAGCGACTGCGTCAATGTTGGATCAGCCGGCGCACCGACCCGCGATGGAACACCAGCGGCGCCGCGCCGTGATCATGCACGGCCATCACCTCGCCAACGTGGATCTCATGGTCGCCTCCCGGATAGCGCGCGAAGGCGCGGCATTCGAGATAGGCGGCCGTCGCATGCAGTACGGGCACGCCCGTCACGCCGCGATCGAACCGGATGTTAGCGAACTTATCGGACGAAGGGGTTGCGAATTGCCGACACAGCGGCTCCTGGTCTTCAGCCAGGATATTGATCGCGAAATACGCATGCTGCCGGAAGGCAGCCAAGCTCGGAGATTTCAGGGCGAGGCTCCACAGGATCAACGGCGGATCCAGCGAGACTGAATTGAACGAGTTCACGGTCAACCCAATCGGCCGGCCGTCTTCGCCCAGCGTGGTCACCACGACCACGCCCGTCGTGAAGGAGCCGAGCACATCCCGAAATTGACGGGCTTCCAGCGTCCTCGGGCTCCCCTGCTGCACGCTCGGCATCGCTGCTCCTTCGGCCGCCTCGATCGAACGCTGCATCACTCGGCGGCCTTTCGCACGACCGCTCCGACCTGGAACGTCACCTTTTCGGCCAGTAGGATCATCGAACGGCGCGCGAGCGACGGATCGACCCAATCCTTGCCGGCATAGAGCAGCGTTCCGAAGGGCCCGACCTCCTGCTGGAAGCGCGCCAGATCGTCCGATACCTTGTCGGGCGTCCCCCAGACGACGAGCTTGTCGAGGACGTAGTCGATCGTGACCTCGTCGTCCGGCATCGCGGGATCGGATTTGAACAGCACGGCGCGACCGTTCTTCTTCATCTTGGTCAGTAACTGATTGTAATAGAACCGGTAGGGGCTCTGAGGCCCCAGCGCATAGTCCCGCGCGGTGTTCATATCATCGGCCACGAAGACGCTTTTGGCGACGCGCCAATCCATTGGATCGGCGACCGCGCCGACCCGCTCGCGGCCCTCGACGTATTTTGGCCAGTGGGTCGCGACCCATTGCGGCAACAGGAAGTTGGCCGAGATCGGCAACCATCCCCGCGCCGCGGCCTCGGTGATGCCCTTCGAATGGGGCGCCACCACGGTGACCACGATCGGCGGATGCGGTTGCTGGAGCGGCTTGGTCATGATGCCCTGGCCGATCTCCGGCATCATGGTGCGCTCGGTCGTGATCGTCCAGAAACGGCCTTCGATGTTGTAGGGCGGCTCGCCGGACCAGATCTTCAGGACGGTGTCGATGCCCTCGACCAGCATGGCGTTGCGGTCTTTGTCGAGGTTGCCGAAAACTTCGGCGTCCGACAGCAGCCCGCCGGGGCTGATCCCGAAGTTGAACCGGCCATCCATCATGTGATCCAACATCGCGATCTGGCCCGCGATCGCGGCCGGATGGCTATTGGGCATGTTGATGGTGCCGGTACCGAGCCGCATGCGCTTGATGTCGCGTGCGATCCAGGTCAGGAACATCGCGCAGGACGTGATGTTCTCCGCCTGATCGGTGATGTGTTCCCCGCAGTAAGCTTCGGTGAAGCCGAGTTCATCGGCCAGAACGAATGCTTCGCGATCTTCCCTGAGGCAAAGACGCCAGTCTTTGTCCAAGGGGTGGATCGGCATCGTGAAGAAACCCAGATGCATCGCCAACTCCTCAATCTGCAGCGATCTGTAGCGATGCCGCGCAGGGCGCAAAAATGATCATTCCTGATGCTTGGGATCACGCAGCGTGATCTGCCAGCTCGGCGTTCAGGCGGCGTCTGCCGTCGTGGCCAGCCATGCGCCGACGACTGCATCGAAGCGCTCGGGATTCTCGACGTTGCAGACATGGGCGCCGGGATCGACCTCGGCATAGACGGAGCCCGGCGTCGCGCCCACCATATCCCGCATCACGGCCGGGGCTGCGGCCAGATCCTGGGCGCCGCATACGAACAGGGTCGGGGCCCGGATGGCCCCGAGGGAGCGCCGGTAGTCGAGCTGCTTCAGCGCGCCCGCGCAGGCGATGTAGCCATCGGGATCGGTCGCCTGGATCATCGCGGCGGCCGCCTCGATCGCGGCCGGCTCCCGCGCCGCGAAGGCCGGCGTGAACCAACGTTCGATCGTGATGTCGACGATGGCCGCCATGCCGCCGTCCCGCACCGCCGCGATCCGCGTGTCCCAGTTCGCCACGAAAGGCGGGGGCGCGTCTGCCCGCGCGTCGCAGCAGATGACGCGTCCCAGGCGCGCGCCATGCGCGATCGCGAGACCCAGCAGTGTCATGCCGCCCATCGACAGGCCGATCACGTCGGCTCTGGCGATGCCGAAGTGATCCATCAGTCCCAGCACGTCACGCCCGAGTTCGGCAAGGCTGGTGGGTCCCGCGAACGCGGCGCTGTCCCCATGGCCGCGGGTGTCGTAGCGCAGCACGCGATGCGTACGGGTCAGCATCGGGATCTGCAGATCCCAGCACGCCATGGTGCTGGCGAGACCGTTGGACAGCACCATCCAGGGCCGACCCGGCTCGCCGTCGAGGCGCGTCGCGAGGTCGACGCCGTTGCTACGCACGATGGATTGTTGGCTCACCCGGTCCGCCCTCCTGCTCGACGTGTTGGGAAGCTAGGGCGCGGCGAGAGGTCAGAGTACAATCAAAAGCTGTAATGCCCGCGATCAATTGACCTGATGACGCGAGGCGGCGCCTCGTTTGGCGATCGACTTGCACTACAGCCCGCAAGTCTGCTTCAGTATCACGAACGGTGGCCTCAAGTCCGCCGGCGGGGGGAGACGACATCGAAAGCCTGACAGACATTCGCATCTTCGTCGCGGCCTACGAGGAACGCTCGTTCACCGCGGCCGCGATGCGGGAACATGCCACACAGTCGGGCGTCTCCCAGCATATTCGCAAGCTCGAAGAGGCCTACGGGGTCAGCCTGTTCACGCGCAGCAAGGGCCAGGTCGCGCCGACGCCGGCCGCCGATGCCTATTACGAACGGTGCATCCAGGTCCTGCGGTGCCTCGCGGCCGGGAAAAGTGCCGTACGGGCTTTCGCGGGCATCGCGGGCGACGTCCATGTCGGTCTGATGCCCACCATGACGCGCGCCACACTCGCGCCGTCGATCAAGCGCGTCGTCGAAGAGCATCCCAACGTGGTGGTGCACGTGGTCGAGGCGTATAGCCGGATCCTGACCGAGAAGGTCATCACCGGCGACCTCGATTTCGCAATCGTGCCCGCGTTCGTCGGCGGACCAGGTCTCAAGGTGCAGCCGTTCCTGCAGACTTGGGAGACCCTGGTGGCTCATCCGAACCGGGGGGCCCACCTCTCCCGCGTCCGCCTGCGAGACGGACCGCCGTTGCGCGTCGTACTCCCGAGCGGGGTCAATACCCGTCGTGGCACCCTCGATACATACATCCGCAGCAATGCCGTTCCAATCGATCGCATGCTCGAGATGGACACCATGATGGGGGCGCTCGATCTCGTGGCGACCTCCGATTGGGTGACGATCGTTCCTGCCCTTCTGATGAACGGCGATATTGACGGCAGACAGTTCTCGGTCAGCTTGATCGTCGATCCGGTCGCGACCCTGGATCTTGTTCTGATCGAGCCGTTGCGCCAGACTCTCAGTCCTGCCGCGCAAGCGTTTCTGGATATCATCAAGGCTGAAGCGCATCGCTTGAACGAAGTCTGGCGAGAGCTGTTCTCCGAAACAGTGGCCCCCCACCAGACGCCGTCGATCGCCTTCCGCGCTGCCGACCTCCCGCAAACCGCCTTGACCTAACGGTCATTCCCTCGCAATCCGGAATTCATCGAGGTCTTCACCCGACTGACTGTCGGGGAGACATCGCTGGCCTGTCGCAAATCGCAGCGCGGGCCACAGAATGGTCCATCAAACCCCTGCTTCACGCTTTGTTACCTCTGTAAGTCCGAAGCAGAATGCGAGCAGGCGCGCTTCTGCGGTGACACGACCCTGCTGAAAACCTCGGCCACGATCCAGCACCGGCAGACGGGTAGCCGAGAGCAGGATGATCTGAGCCCGCTGGACGTGCTGCACGGGCCGACCGCGGTCCTCGATGATCCCATGAAGCCCAGCGCGATCGTAGCCGAGAGCAGAAGCGAGAGAGTTTGAGCCGTGCGGACAGACTCGCATGACTTGATGCCCTCGTGAAACCTCCAATCGCCTTACAGCACTAGCAGGCTGCGGAAATTTGCGTCAGTATAGCTGATTGCCTCTTGTGATCATGGGTTTGAGGTGCGTCGTGATGGGCTCCGGCCTGCGGACACCACCTTTCGACGTGCCATTCACCCTGAAGTCGCGGCCAAGAGGTTCGGGAGTCGAATGAGGTTGTAGGCGGCGGCCCGCATGGTGAACATCCACCCGACTCTTTCGCGTCCACGGTGTTTTGTTTGCCGGAAGCCCCCGGCTGCCTTCATCCAGCCGAACGGCTCCTCGATCCGCTTGCGGATGCATTGGCTGATGGCGTAGCCGGCATGGCGGGTCGTGCGTCCGTCGATGGCCGAGCGGCGGTTCTTCTGGTTTTGCGCCACATGCGGCGTGACGCCCAGATGGCGCAGGTTGGCCACGTGGGCCTTGGTGTCATACCCTCCGTTCACCACCCATCCCAGCTCCACTGGGACGGGAGCCTGGTTCACTCCGCCCTTGTCGGCCCCGAGCGTGACGCCGCCAGCCGGTGCGGTGGTCTCGATCATCGCCTCGGCGGCGGCGCGCTCCGCCACCCTGTGGCCTGGGTGAGTTCGGCATCGACGATGAGACCATTGCGGTTCTCTATCAGCACAGGGCCGAGATAGCAGAGCTTGGCCGGTTGCCCGTCGCTCTTGCGATATAGGCGTGCCTCGGGATCGGTCGTCGATTGATGCGTCTCGTTCGACTGTTTCGCACCCCGAAAATCCCGTTCCCCGCGCGGTCTCGATCGCGCGCTTCTGGCCCGGCTCGTCGCCGGCGACTGGATCGACCGCCATCAGAACTTGCTGATCTGCGGCCCGACCGGGATCGGGAAGAGCTGGCTCGGCTGCGCGCTCGGGCACAAGGCCTGCCGCGACGGCCGCTCCGTCCTCTACCACCGCGTTCCGCGGCTGTTCGAGGCCTTGGCGCTGGCCCGCGGCGACGGGCGCCACGCCCGCATGCTCAAAGGCCTCGCACACATCGACCTGCTCATCCTCGACGATTGGGGATTGTCGGTCCTCAACCACAACCAGCGGATCGAACTCCTGGAGATCCTCGAAGACCGGAGCGGACGCGAATCCACCCTCGTTACCAGCCAAGTGCCGGTCGAGCAGTGGCATGAGGTGATCGGCGACAACCCGACGCTCGGCGGTGCCATCCTCGACCGCCTCATCCACAACGCTCACCGCATCGCCATGACCGGAGAAAGCATGCGAAAGATCGCCGGCAAGCGATCCCTTGACGCCAGCCGGAACCCCTGACTCCATAGCCGCCGTCGGTCAGGCCGCACACTGCCCATGATCGCGTGAAATCGCTGACCACCATGGCGTGAAATCACTGCCCACGATCCGCGAAATGCGCAGACGGGTGAACCCCACGATCTTCAGACAGGCCCAGAGAGGCCGTTACCTCGTTCTCACGACCTCGCCGGCCCTACCGCGAGAGCGGTTTAGTTCTATGGCGCATCCTGATCGGACCTCGACGACCGAGAGTGGCCGAAAGGAGAATGGCCGCAACGGAGGCAGGAAGTGAGCTTGGCCGACATCGGCGGTCGGGACCGCCGATGCGACGTTGCGGGCCTGTCGGTCTTCAGGGGGGAGTCGCTGGCCGTACTCCGCATCGGATCGTCACCGTTCCCATCCTGCCGAGGGGCATGGTGAACAGCTTCATCGGTCCGGGCATACATGGCCCGTGAGCCCAGGTTGGGCGTTCTCCGAACACCACCGACGGGCGTGGCGTGACAAACCAACGGCTCTCCTCGAGAGGTCTGGTCGAAGGTATCATTTTGCTCATCGAACCTGATTCACCCCTCGTCTTCCGTCCATGGGTGGAACACGATGCTGGCATTCACACCTCCGAACCCGAAGCCGCTCAAGATAGCGTAGTCGATCGTCATCCCGCGGCCGGAGCCAACGACAAGGTCGAGCGGGTGCACTGCTGGAACCGGATCGCTTAGGTTGAGCGTGGGCGGGGCGATCTGATCTCGAAGCGCAAGGATCGTGAAAATCGCTTCCAAGCCGCCGGCCGCACCGAGGAGGTGTCCGGTCGCGGAATTGGTGCCGCTGATCGCGATGCCGCCGCCAGTACCGAAGACGGCCTTGATCGCTTCGATCTCACCCCGATCACCCAGCTGCGTTGAGTTCGCGTGGGCGTTCAGATGCTGGATGTCGCTTGGGCCGATGCCGGCCCGGGCGATCGCTAGTTGCATGGCCCGGCGCGCGCCGTCTCCGTCCTCCGGGCCCGACGTTTGTGATGGGCGTCGGCTGTCGTGCCGTAGCCGACGAGTTCGCAGAGGGGCGTCGCGCCTCGCGCGAGGGCATGATCCAACGCTTCGATCACGACGATGCCCGCGCCTTCGCCCATCACGAAACCGTCCCGCGCCTGGTCGAAGGGCCGTAACGCACTCTCGGGGAGATCGTTGAAGCGGGTCGACAGGGATCGGGCCGCGGCAAAGCCCCCTAGACTGACGACATGAATGCATCCCGCGGCGCCGCCGCAGATCGCGACGTCGGCTTCATCCGCGCGGATCAGGCGCGCGGCGTCGCCGATCGCCTGGACGCCCGCCGCGCAGGCGGTCACAGGGGTGCCGATCGGGCCCTTGAAGCCGAAGCGGATCGTGACATGCCCAGCCGCAAGGCTGGTCAGAAACGAGGGCACCGTAAACGGCGAAAGGCGCCGCACACCGCGCTGGTCAACCGTGCGCCCCGCCTCGGTGATAGCGGGGAATCCGCCGATGCCGGATTTACCGGCAAGAAGGCGCGACCAGGTCGCCAGCACGCCCGCCGCAAGCGGGCTGAGCGCCCCCATGCAGGTGACCACGATACGGCGCATGGATGCTCCTCTTTTCGGCTGCGTTATTCGGTCGCCGCCGCGTGTGCCACCAGGCCGACCGTCGTCGTTTGCGCCTCGACCTCTGCCGCGGTTGGCCCGACGCGGAACCAGATGGCGTAGAGCGCCGGCAAGAAGACGAGGATCAGCACCGTTCCCACGGCCGTCCCGCCGATCAGGGTGAAGGCCATGGAGCCCCAGAACACCGATTGGGTCAGGGGGATGAAGGCCAGCACCGCCGCCAGCGCGGTCAGGATGACCGGACGCGAGCGTTGGACGGTCGCTTCCACCAAGGCCTGGTAGGGCGCGAGACCTTCCTCCTGGTTGGTATGGATCTGGCCGATCAGGATCAGCGTGTTCCGCATCAGGATGCCGGACAGTCCAATCAGCCCCAGGATGGCGTTGAAGCCGAACGCCTGATTGAAGATCAGGAGAATCGGCACGGTCCCGATCAGGCCAAGCGGCGCCGTCAGGATGACCATGGCCATCGCGGCGAGCGACCTGACCTGCATGATGATCACCAGCAAAGTGAGGAGCAGCATGATCGGGAATACGGGGGCCAGCGCCGCATTCGCCTTCCCGGCCTCCTCGATGGAGCCGCCCATTTCGATCCTGTAGCCCTCAGGCAGTTGCGCGATGATGGGCTGCAGGGCCTGGCTGACCTCCATCGAGACCTGCGGCGGCTGCAAGTTTTCGTCGATGTCCCCGCGCACCGTGATGGTCGACAACCGATCGCGCCGTCTCAGGATCGGATCCTCGTTGCGGATCTCGACATGACCGATCTGGCTCAGCGGGATCAGCTTGCCGTCCCGGGTCGTCAGGGTCAGGTCGCCGATCCTGGCGGGGTCGAGCCTCTCGGTGCCGGCGCTCCGGGCGGTAATGTCGACGGTCCGGATGTCCTCGCGCACCTGGGTTACCGGCGCGCCCGTCAGGAGGAACTGCATCTGCTGGGCTGCGTCGGCGGGCGAGAGGCCAATGAGATGCAGGCGGTCCTGGTCGAAGACGAAGTGGACGGTCGGCGCCTGTTCGCTCCAGTCGGTGTTGACCTGCCGCATGTGCGCGTTCGCCCGCATGACGCCGAGCACCTGCGCGGTGATCGCCCGGACGCGGGCGAGGTCAGGTCCCATGACCCGGAAGGCGACTGGGAAGGGCGAATAGGGTCCGAAAACGAGCTGCGTGGCGCGCACCTTCGCCTCCGGCGCCAGCCCTTGGCTGACGGCCTCGCGCAGCCGCAGCTTGAGCTGCTCGCGTGCGTCTTCGCTGGGCGTCAGCACAATGATCTTGGCGAAGGACGGATCAGGAAGCTCGGGATTGTAGGCCAGGAAGAAGCGGGGCGCGCCCTCGCCGATATAGGCGGTGACGATCTTCGCTTCCGGCTGCTGTTTCAGCCAGGCCTCGACCTTGGCGGTCGCGGCGCTGGTCGTCTCGATGCTTGTGCCTTCCGGCAGCTGCACCTCGACCAGAACCTCCGGCCGGTCGGAGCTCGGGAAGAATTGCTGCTTCACCGATCCCATGCCGACAAAGGCTAGGGCGAACAGGCCCAGCACGGCGCCGGCAACGGCGAACTTGTGGCGGACCGACCAGCCGATGATGCGTCGGAGTCTCTCGAAGTTCGGCGTCGCGTAAACCGCTCCATGGCCGCCCTTGACGGTCTTGATCTCGGGCAGCATCTGCACGCCGAGATAGGGCGTGAAGACCACGGCCACGACCCAGGACGTAATCAGCGCGAAGCCGACGATCCAGAAGATGTTCCCAGCATATTCGCCTGCAGTCGATCGCGCAAAGCCCACGGGGGACAGCCCGATGACGGTGACGAGCGTACCGGACAGCATGGGGGCCGCCGTATGGCTCCAGGCATAGGCGGCGGCCTTCGTGCGCTCCCAGCCTTCCTCCATCTTCACCACCATGATCTCGATGGCGATGATGGCGTCGTCGACCAGCAGCCCGAGCGACAGGATCAGGGCGCCGAGCGTGATGCGGTCGAAGTCGCGGCCCGTCGCCAGCATGATCACGAACACCGCCGCGAGGGTTAGCGGCACGGCGGCCGCGACCACGATGCCGACCCGCCAGCCGAGGCTCACCAGGCTGACGATCATGACGACGGCCAGGGCGACCACGAACTTCAGCATGAACTCGCCATAGGCCTCCTGGATGTTGACGGCCTGGTCGGTGATCTTGGAGAAGGTGATGCCTGCGGGCAGGTCCGCCGCGATCACCTTGGACTCGGCCTCCAGGGCCTTGCCGAGCTCAAGGCCGTTCCAGCCCTCCTGCATGACGACACCGAGCACCATCGCGGATTCGCCGTCGTGGCGGATCAGGAAGGTAGCGGGGTCCTCGTAGCCGCGCTCGACCCTGGCCACGTCCGACAGCTTGAGCACCCGGCCGCCGGCCACAATGGGCGTGTCGCGGATCTTCTGGAGGTCGTCGTAGGCGCCGTCGAGCCGGACGAAGACCTGCGGGCCGGCTGTGTCGATCGAGCCCGCGGGCGTCACCACGTTGAGGCCCTGCAGGGCGGCTATGATGTCACGCGCATTGACCCCCAGCGTTGCCAGCTGGGCGTATGAGAACTCGACGAAAATCTTCTGCGGGCGCTCGCCGAGGATGTCGATCTTCTTCACCCCCGGGACATGCAGCAGGCGCTGACGCAGCGCTTCGGCCTGTCGGGTCAGCAGGCGCGGCGGCAGGCCATGGGCCTCGACCGAATAGAGCGCGAAGGTGACGTCGGAATATTCGTCGTTGATGAAGGGCCCGAGCGCGCCGGTCGGCAGGTTGCGGGCCTCGTCGCCAAGTTTTTTGCGGGCCTGATAGAACTGCTCGGGCACCTGGGTCGGGGGTGTCGAGTCTTTCAGGGTCACCATCATCACCGCCATCCCGGGGCGCGTGAACGTCTCGACCCGGTCGTACCAGCGCAGCTCCTGCATGCGTTTCTCCAGAGGCTCGGCAACGAGGTTCTGCATCTCCTCGGCGGTGGCGCCGGGCCACGCGGCCGTCACGGTCAGAACCTTGACGGTAAAGCTCGGGTCCTCGGCCCGGCCCAGCTTGAAGAAGGCGAAGCCGCCCGCGAGCGTGATCGCGACGATGAGGAAGAGGGTGACGGCGCGTTCCCGCACCGCCAGCGCCGAAAGGTTGAAGCCGCTCATCGCGAGGCCTCCTGGACCGTGGCGGAGCGGACCCGCTCGCCATCGTGAAGGAACTGCGCGCCCAGCGCGATGACCCGATCCCCCGCCGAGACCCCGCCGATCAGGACGGCGGCTTCCTGACCCATCTGCCGGACCTGCACGGGTCTGAACGAGACGTTGTCTTCGTGGAGGATCCAGACGCCCGTTCGCGTTCCGTCGTTCATCAGCGCACCCAGGGGGATGCTGACGTCCTCGCCGTTTCGCGCCGAGGGGATGCGGATCGTGACCGTCGCGCCGAGCGGCGCCTGGACGGCGGCACCACCCAGCACGTAGCGGGCCTCGAAGGTGCGCGTCAGGGGATCGGCGACATCCGACAATTGCCGGAGGCGGGCGGGTGAGCGGGTTTGCGCCCTGTCGTAGAGATCCGCCTGGGCATCGGAGCCGAGGTCCGGCCGGAGCGTTTCGGGAAGGTTGACGGTGGCCTCCCGGGGGCCGGCATGGGCGAGCCGCACAACGGTCTGCCCGGCCGCCACGACCTGGCCGGGCTCCGCCACGGTCTCCATCACCACGCCATCGGCATCGGCGAGTAGAACCGAATAGTCGCCTTGGTTGCGGGCGACATTCGCCTGAGCCTCCGCGGCGGCGAGTTGAGCCTTGGCTGTGTCGAGCGCGGCCTTGCTGGCGTCCCACTTCTGGCGCGGCGTCCAGCCCTTGGCGAGCAGGTCGCGGTCGCGGGCTTCGTCGTTCGTGGCTTGCACCAGCACGGCCTTGGCGGCCGCGACCGCATTGTCTTGGGCCGTGATGGCGAGCTGGAGGTCCGTGCGATCAATGCGCATGAGCGGCTGGCCGGCGAGAACCGTCTGGCCCGTGTCGACGAGCCGCTCGACGACCTTGCCCGGCACGCGGAAGCCAAGATTGCTCTGGACTCTTGCCGACACGGTTCCTGTGAACGCGCGTTCGACGTCGCCGGCCGGCTTGACCAAAGTGGTCATGACCAGGGGCGGTTCAGTCCTCGCGTCACCCTCCGGCTTCTCGCACCCGGCGAGGCCGAGGGCCGCGAGGATAGCGGCGGTGATCAGATGATGATTGCGCATGTCCGCTCTCGTTGCTTGGCTACCCTGGAAGGCCCGCGCCAATTGAGTTGATAACAACCTTTTGGCCCGCAAGATGGTGTTATAACGGTTGAAATTCAGACCGCGGTCGCAGCCCGCAAGCCAGCCCGGAACCCGTCGATGTCGTCGATCGCAAGGTCGCGTTCGACGGCGCCCTCGACCTGCTTCCAGATCGCGTAGGCCTGCTGCAGCAGTTCGCTTCCTGCCTCGGTCAGTTCGACGCGACGGGCCCGCTTGTCCGTAGCATCCTGCTTGATGCTCACGAGACCGCGTCGCTCGAGCGGCTTCAAGCTCCCCGTGATCGTCGTCCGGTCGATGGCGAGGTCCTTGGCGAGCACGTTGATGGTCGGCGGCTCCGGGCGGTTCAGCGCGACCAACAGAGTGAATTGCCAATTCGTCAGGTCGAGCGGCCGGAACGCTTCGTCGAAGCGACGCCCGATGGAGCGGGCGGCTCGCTGGACATTCGTGCACAAGCACTTTTCCGCAACCATCCACGTACCCTCGAAGGTCAGTCTATCCTGTTCCATCGATCGTCCCTGTGGCGACGTTTCGATCAGCTCAACGCGAAGGTCTTTTGAAGGCTGTGATCCACCGGACCAGCCGGCATGTACCGACGAAGCCGGCTGAGCAGCTTGGCGCCGGAACCGACCGGCCGGCGCATCTGGTAGCTCTCCTCCGCCGCACGCAGGATCTCCGCAGCGACGGTCTCCGGACCGGGCGCCGCCTTCATGGCCTTGCCGGTCGCAACCGACACGCGCTGCTTCAGGAGGCCGTAGGCCTCGATCGATGCGGCGACCGAGACCGCGTTGTCTCCGAGTTCCGCCTTGGTGAAATTCGGCTGTACAAGGACGACGCGGATGCCGAAGCCCCGGACCTCGTGATCGAGCGACTCGGACAGGCCCTCCACGGCGTGCTTGGAACTCGCATAGGCGCCCTTGAAAGGCGCGGGCAGGAAGCCCAGCACCGAACTGGTGTTGACGATACGGCCGGAGCGCTGCTTGTGCATCGTCGGCAGCAATGCCCGGACCATACGCAGCATGCCCAGCACGTTGGTGTCGAACAGCGCCTGTGCCTCGTCCGGACTTGTCTCGTCGACGGCCCCTACCATGGCGTAACCAGCGTTGTTGACGAGCACGTCGATGCGGCCAGCCCGTTCGAGCACCTGGGCGGTGCAAGCCTTGACGGAGGCCTCGTCCCGCACATCCAGCGCAACGAACTCGACGCCGGAGATTGCGGCCGTCGCCTCCGGACGGCGGGAGGTGCCGAAGACGCGGTACCCTTTTTCGGCGAACAAGCGAGCGGTGGCTCGTCCGATGCCGGACGAGGCGCCAGTGATGAGGAGGACGGGCGATGTCATCGTTGATGTCCGATCCTATTTGTTGACCGCATGAGCGATCGCTTGAAGAGCAAAATAGGTTGGTACCAACTTTTGTCAAGAGCCTATCGAGCTGGTCCTTGCGTTACGAGAGCGAGCAAAGGCGGGGACGAACCAATTTGTGGCTGTGGAGGCTATCGCAGGAAGGTCTCGCTCTCTGGCGCCAGGCGAATGGCTGCTTTCGGTGCGGCGCGCTTACTGATGGAACGCCGGGCATGGGCGCGAAGGCGCAGCCGAGATCCGAGAAGGTGGGCTGCGCCTCCTACGTTCAGATCTCGGTACGTTCAGACAAGGTCAGCGCGTCTTCGACATCCACGCCGAGATAGCGCACCGTGCTCTCGATCTTCGTATGCCCAAGAAGGATCAGCACCGCGCGCAAGTTGCCGGTCTGCTTGTAGATGATCGACGCCTTCGTTCGCCGGAGTGAATGGGTTCCGTAGTCTTTCGGCCGCAACCCAATTCCAGTCACCCACTCGTCGACAAGCCGTGCATACTGGCGGGTGCTCATGTGCCGGGCATGGTCGATCCGGCTCGCAAAAACGAAGTCGTCGAGTGATCCGCCTCGACGTTCGAGCCAAGCCAGGATGCTGACTCGAGCAGCTCAAATTGAACAGGCCGGCCGGTCTTCTGCCGGACCACGATCGCGCGGTTTCGGACCCGGCCGCCGGCAACGAGGTCGCTGATCTTGACCTTCACGACATCGCAGCCACGCAGCTTGCTGTCGATCGCCAGGTCGAACATCGCGCGATCACGTAACCGGTCTTCCCGACCAAGCCGGAACCGAACAGCCCAACTTGCTGCGGCTTTAACGCTCGCTTGGCGCCGAGCTTTCGGCCGGCATTCCAGGAGCGCCGTTCTTTGAAGCCTGGATCGAATTCTGGATGTCCCATCGTTACTCCCCCACGGCCGACAGCGGCCATAGGTAGAAAAGGCGAGCAGCCACAAACTGGAGAGCATGGCCGAAAGCTGGAATGGCTGCTTCGGGCGATCGATGCATTAAAGCGGACGTGCTCGCAGGGGCGGCCCCGGCTGATCGCCAACGCAGCACCGCACCTTCACTTGGATGAAGGTATCACCTGACCCCGATTCCGGCCTTTAGTCCGCCGTCGATCAAGTAATCGCCGCCGGTACAGAAGCTGGCGCGCGGACCCGCCAGGAAGACGATCATCTCAGCCACTTCCTCAGCTTCGGCGATGCGGCCGAGCGGATGAGCGTCCCCGAAGCGGCGGAAGACTGCCTCGACATCAGCGTCCGGGCCGTCGAAGTGCCGCGCCGCCACCGCCAGCATAGGCGTCCGGACCGAACCGGGGCTGACGGAATTGACCCGGATGTTGTCTGGGGCGTGATCGAGCGCCATGGCGCGCGTCAGCGCGTGGATGGCGCCCTTTGTGGCCGTATAGGCCGCGACGCCCCTCTGGCAGGCGTGGCCCTGGATGGAAGCCAAGTTGACGATGGAGCCGCCGCCCCGATTGCGGAGGGCCGGAATGCCGAAGTGACCGGTCAGGTAGATCGAGCCGAGATTGACCGCAAGGCACCGCGCCCAGGTTGCGGCATCAGTGTCGACCACCGTGCCGAAGGGGTGGATGGCGGCCGCGTTCACGATGACGTCGACCCCGCCGAACCGGTTGACCGCGTCCGCCACACAGGCCTCGACGTCTGCCGCCTCGGCCATGTCGGCCCGGCGTACCACGATGCCCGGGGTTCTTTCGCGCAAAGTCGCATTGGCGGCTTCGTCGATGCCGCAGGCGAGTACGCGAACCCCGAGTTCGAGCAAGCGAGCGCATGTCGCTGCCGCGACCCCGGACGTCCCGGTGACCAGCGCGACTTTCCCATCCATGTCTCGATCCATCCTTCGCTCCCTCCTCCGTACACGCTGCTATCGTTGGACCAGCGCAACGGTTGCACCAAGTTAGACCACTCACATTTGATCTCGTAGCGTCAACAAACAGTTCAAAACAGTCCATTGACACCTACTGGTCCAACAAATTAGCTTGATCGAAGTCGGTGCAGCGCCGGCGCGCTGGAGACATCGCGTTCATGAAACTCGGCTTCGGGCTCTACCGCCACATGCTGGACGACGCGCATTTCGCGTTCGCGCGGCAGTGCGGAGCGACCCACATCGTCGTGCACATGTGCGACTACTTCCGCGGCAGCGACCAGACCTCGCGCGCCGACCAGCCCATCGGCGACGGGTCGGGATGGGGGATCGCCGAAGGGCGCGTGTGGGAGATCGCGGATCTTGTCGCGGTCCGGGACGCCATGGCGGCGCATGGGCTAACCTTCTACGCGATCGAGAATTTCGATCCGGCCTTGTGGTCCGACATCCTTTTCGGTGGCCCGCTCCGGGACGCCCAGATGATCGACGTGCAACGCCTCATCCGCAACGCCGGGGCGGCTGGCATCCAGGTGTTCGGTTACAATTTCAGCCTGGCGGGCGTCGCGGGCCGGATTACCGCCAACGTGGCCCGTGGCGGTGCCCCCTCGGTGGGGCTCGCCGGACCCAATGCAGTGACGCAGAGCCCCCTGCCGGCCAGCATGGCCTGGAACATGGTGGTCGACCCCGCCGCTACAGGCGTCCGCCCCACCCTGTCGAGCGAAGCGCTCTGGGCGAACCTGCAGTGGTTCCTGGACCGCATCCTGCCCGTGGCCGAGGAGGCCGGCGTGCGCATGGCGGCCCATCCGGATGACCCGCCACTCCCAACCGTGCGTCAGCAGCCTCGCCTCGTCTACCAGCCGCACCTCTACCAGCGCTTGGTGGACATAGGGTCGAGCCGCGCCAATGCGCTCGAGTTCTGCGTCGGCACGGTCGGCGAAATGGCGGAAGGCGACGTGTACGAAACGGTCGACCGGCACGCTCGACAGGGACGCATCGCCTATGTGCACCTGCGCAACGTCCGGGGCCGCGTCCCGCACTACCAGGAAACGTTCATCGACGAGGGCGACATCGACATCCCGCGCGTGATCACCTTGCTGCGCGAGGCCGCCTTCGACGGCGTCATCGTGCCCGACCACGCGCCACCGATGACCTGCGACGCCCCCTGGCATGCCGGCATGGCTTTTTCGATGGGCTACATCAACGCGCTGATGGGGCCTGGCATCGCGGCGCTGCCGCAGCAGACCGCGGACGGCCGGCCGTGAGCGCCTGGGCCGACGACACGGCGCTGTTCGACGCGGTACGGCGGGAACTGTTCGTCGCCGTGGTCGGCGACGTGCTGGACAAGCTGGGCTACCAGAAGCAATTCCTGTCGCCCTCCCTCAAGCCGATCAATCCTGCGATGGTGGTGCTCGGGCGCGCCATGCCGGTCCTCGAAGCGGACTTCTTCGCCGAGCGCTCGTCCGGGCAAGCCGCCGTCAGCGCGCAGCCCTTCGGGCTCATGTTCGCGGCGCTCGACGACCTCAAGCCCGGCGAGGTCTACATCTGTGCCGGGGCGTCGCACCGCTACGCGCTCTGGGGCGGACTCATGTCCACGCGCGCACAAATGTGCGGGGCCGCTGGAGCCGTGCTACACGGCTTCCACCGGGACACCAACGAAATCCTGCGGCTCGGTTTCCCGGTCGCCTCCTTCGGCAGCTATGCCCAGGACCAGGGACCGCGCGGCAAGGTCGTCGACTGGCGCGTGCCGATCGAGCTGGACGGGGTGCGGGTCGAGCCGGGCGACGTGGTGTTCGGCGACCGCGACGGGGTGCTGATCGTGCCCAAGACCGTGGTGGAACCGGCTTTCGCGGGAGCCTTCGACAAGGTGCGGGGCGAGAACGCCGTGCTCAAGGCTCTGCAGGAGGGGATGACCACCGTCGCGGCCTTCGAAAAGTTCGGGATCATGTAATGGGGCTCGAGACATTCCCTTCGCGGGCCTCGGCCGCCGCCCCGCACGGGACGACCGTCGACGTGCTGGTGCAGAAGATCCGCGCGCTGATCCGGGATCGCGGCCTCGGCGTCGGCGATCCGCTGCCCACGGAGCGCGAACTCGGCGATTACCTGTCGGCCAGCCGCAACACCGTGCGCGAAGCGCTGCGGACGCTCAAGACGTACGGCCTCATCGACGTGCGCCCGAAAGTGGGCGCCATCATCGTCGACCGGGGCGTGGAGGCGGCCTTCGACTTGCTGTCGGCCAATTTGGACGTGTCGATCGAGACCTTCGCGGACGTGCAGGGCTTCCGTCGCATCGTTGAGGTCGGCATCGGGGATGCGGTGATGGCCGTGGCGGCGGCGGATCTCGCGCGGCTCGACGAGCTGAATGCCGCGATGCGGGCCGTGCACGGCATGGAGGCGGCCGCCGAAGCCGATTTCCGCTTCCACAGCGCCTTGATCGGCCTCGCCCGCAATCGCACGCTCGACGAGATCTACCGTTTTCTGAAGCCGGCCGTGGTGCGGCTCATGCTACTCGGCAAGTCGCGGCGGCCGGTCATCGACGGCACGTTCCAGGAGCACGACGCCATCGTCCAGGCGGTGCGGCGGCGCGATCGCACCGCCTACGCCTACCTGGTGAGCCGACACCTCGAATACGGCGCGCAATTTATCAGCGCGACGGATGCGACCGCCGAACCAATCGGCGGCTGAACGGACAAGCAACACGATCGGGAGAGGAACACGTCCATGACGATGACACTGAAGCATGTCGCCGGCGCCGCCATCATCGCGGCCGGCCTGACGGCCAATCCGGCCCGCGCCGCGGAGCTGCCCACGATCGGCGGGATCGTTTTCCAGCAGGACCAGTACTTCCGCGGCATCCAGCTCGGCTTGCAGGCCGGCGCCAAGGATCATGCGACCCTGCTGCAAGGCAACTCGGAGTCCAAGGCTGAAAAGGAAGCGACGTTGGTCGACACCTTCGTGGCGCGCGGCGCCAAAGCCATCGTGATCGCGCCCATCAGCGCCAAGGCATCCGTTAAGGCGCTGCAGCGCGCCAATGACAAGGGCGTCAAGATCGTACTGTACGGCACCCATATGGACGCCGACTTCCCGGTCGCGTTCATTGGCACGTCGGACGGCGACATCGGGATGGGCTCGGGCAAGATCGCGGCGAAGTTCATCAAGGACAAGCTGGGCGGCAAGGCCAAGCTCGGCATCCTGGCGTTCCGCTCGCAGCTTGCTGAGCAGAGCGACGCGCGCACCAACGGCTTTCTGGCCGCCGCCAAAGAGGGCACGACCCTCGACACCGTGGCGCAGCAGGACGGCTTTCTGGCCGAGAAGGCGGTGGCGGTCGCCAGCGACCTGCTGACCGCGCACCCCGAGATCAACGTGATCTATGCAGCCAACGAAGGCGGTACCGTGGGGGCCGTCCAGGCCGTGCGGCGCGCCGGCAAGCAGGGCAAGGTGTTCGTGTTCGGCACCGACGGATCGGAGCAGCTCGCCAATTTCCTGCTGGACCCCGATGGCGTGCTGATCGCCACCACGGCCCAGCAGCCCGCCGAGGTCGGCAAGGACGCGATCGAGACCGCGCTCCAGGCCATCGGCGGCAAGACGGTGGAGAAGCAAGTTCTGGTCCCGGCCCTGCCGCTTTCCCGCGACGACAAGGCCGGCGTCGAAGCCTTCCTGACCAGCGCCAAGGCAATGCAGTGACGGCCGGCCGGCGCGCGCTCCGCTCGCGGTGACCGATCCATGACGCAAGGCGCCATCGAGCTCGACGGTGTGGCGAAAGCCTATGGGCCGACGCTGGCGCTGGCGCCCTTCACGCACCGGTTCGAGCCCGGCCGCGTGCATGCCCTCATGGGCAAGAACGGGTCGGGCAAGTCGACCCTCATCAAGATCCTGGCCGGGGCGGTCAAACCGACCCTCGGCCGGATGACGATCAGCGGTCGGCCGGCGACGTTCGACAGTCCCGTGGATGCCTTCAAGGCCGGCATCGTCACGGTTCACCAGGAACTCTCGCTCGTCCCCGTGCTGTCGGTCGGCGAGAACATCTATCTGGGGCGCCTGCCGCACCGGCGCGTGCTGGGACGGAGCGTGGTCGACTGGCCCCGCGTCCATGCCGATGCCACCCGCCTGCTGCACGGCATGGGTCTCGACATCGACTCCAAGGCCCCGGTCGGCTCGCTCAGCGTCGGCCAGCAGCAGGTGGTCGAGATCGTCAAGGCGATGTCGTTCGAGCCCGCCATCCTGCTGCTCGATGAGCCGACCTCTGCCCTCGCGTCGCGCGAAGTCGAGCTCCTGTTCGATCTGGTGCGGCGGCTGCGCAGCGGTGGCGTGACCATGATCTACATCACCCACCGCATGAACGAGCTGTTCGAGATCGCCGACACTTGCACGGTGCTGCGTGACGGTCGCGCGGTCGGCACCACCGCGATGGCGGCCACCACGCCGGACGGGATCGTCGACATGATGTTCGGCGATATAGCCCGCGCGGTGCGGCCCCCGCGCCGGGCGGCCACGCGGGGCGCACCGGTCCTGACGGTGCGCGGCCTGACGCGCGCCGGGGCCTTCGCGGATGTCTCCTTCGACCTCCATCGCGGCGAGGTGCTGGGGTTCGCCGGTCTGCTCGGGGCGGGCCGGACGGAGGTGCTGCGCGCCGTGTTCGGGGCGGATCCGTTCGACACGGGCACCATCGCGGTCGACGGGAATGAGGTGCGGCACCCCTCGCTTCGCCGCATGAAGGCGCTCGGGGTGGGCTACACGCCCGAAAACCGCAAGGAGGCGGGCCTTGTCCAGGTCCGCTCGGTGCACGACAACCTGTGCCTCGCGAGCCTCGGGCGCATCGCGCGCCATGGCTTCATCAACCGTGCTCGCGAGAAGCCCTTCGTGGACCGGCAGATCGAGGGGCTCGCCATCAAGGTGCCGGATGCCCAGCTGCCGGTGTCGTCGCTCTCGGGCGGCAACCAGCAGAAGATCGTCATCGGCAACTGGCTCAACACGCGTCCCAGGATTATGTTCTTCGACGAGCCGAGCCGCGGCATCGATGTGCAGGCCAAGCAGCAGATCTTCGACATCATGTGGCGGGAGGCGGCGGGAGGGCTGTCCTCCGTCTTCGTGTCGAGCGAGCCGGAAGAACTGCTGGAGGTCGCCGACCGCATCGTGGTGATGCGGCTGGGCCGCATCGTCGCCGAGGTGCTCCCCAGCGCCGTCACGCTCGCCGAACTCTACCGTCTGTGCATGGAAGGACGCCCGTCATGAGCGACACCGCCCACCGTGTGGCCTGGACCAAGCAGCGGCGCGTGGGCACGACCATGCTCAAGATCTACACCATGGAGGCGATCCTGCTCGTCATTGTGGTGGTGCTGGTCGTCTTCGCGCCCGGCTTCGCCACGCTGGGCAACTTCTTCAATGTCCTGCGCACCGTCTCGATGCTCGGCATCATCGCGTTCGGCATGACGGCCGTCATCATCGCGGGCGAGATCGACCTGTCGGTCGGGGCCGCGGTCGCCTTGGCGGGTTGCGTGGTGGCCTGGTTTTCCGGGGCCCTATCGCCGCGCATCGGCTCGGTCGCGGCCGTGGCGCTCGGCGTGCTGGTCGCGATGGCGATCGGGTTCCTGACGGGGGTGTTCACCGGGAGCATGCGGCGGTGGTTCAACGTGCCGACTTTTATCACCACGCTGGCGCTGTTCACCGCCCTGCGCGGCGCGGCCAACCTCATCACCGGTGGTTTTCCACTGACCGACCTGCCCGACTGGTTCGGGTTCCTGGGCGCCGGCGACCTGGTCGGCGTGCCGTTCCCGGTCTACGTCTTCCTCACCGTCTTCGTGCTCATGCACGTGCTGATGAAGTTCACGAGCTTCGGACGAGCTGTCTACGCCGTGGGTGGGAACGCAGAGGCGGCGCGCCTATCGGGCATCGACGTCTTCTTCGTGAAGACCATGACGCTCGCCATCACCGGGGTGCTCACCGCCGTGACCGGGACGCTGATCGCCTCGCAAATCGGCTCGGGCACCGGCAACACGGCAACCGGCATGGAACTCGACGTCATCGCCGCCACCATCATCGGGGGCACCAGCCTGTTCGGCGGCAAGGGCCGGGTCTGGGGCACCCTACTGGGCGTGCTGCTCCTCGGCTGCATCACGAACGGCATGACGCTGCTCGATGTCTCCGAATATTGGCAATACGTCGTGCGTGGCGCCATCATTCTGGGCGCGGTCCTCTTGAATCAGGTTCTGGAGTCGGCAGGCAGGTAGGACGGGCTCCCGGCAGGTCCAGGCGGGCGTGAAGTGGACCCCGTTTTTGGGACCATGAGCTAAGTTGGAAATCGGCTTCTCCGTTCGATAGACGGAGGGAGCGATGACGAAGAAGACGAGACGTAAGATCGACACGGCGCTGAAGGCGAAGATTGCCTTGGAGGCGCTGCGCGAGCAAGCGACGGTAGCGGAACTGGCGCGACGCTACGAGGTGCATCCGAACCAGATCTATGCCTGGAAGAAGCAGTTGGTCGACCATGCCGCACGGGCTTTCGATGGCGGTGTCGGCCTCGATGCCGAGAAGCTGGCGCAGCGGCAGGTCGACGATCTTTACGCGAAGACCGGCCAACTCACGGTCGAGCGCGATTTTTGAGCCAAGAGGTCCGGGCGATGAGTACCCCGGACCGGCGAGGGATGCTCGATCCAGCCGACGAGCGGCTTTCGATCCGCCGGCAGTGCGAGCTGGTCGGCGTCGCGCGCTCCGGCGTCTACCGGGCCGAGGCGCCGACCAGTGAGGTCGATCTCGATTTGATGAAGCGGCTCGACGAGCTGTTCACGGAGCGGTCGTTCTACGGCTCGCGCCGCATGACGCTGCCGTTGCGCCAGGAAAGACACGCGATCAATCGCAAGCGAGTCCAGCGGCGGATCGGGATCGCGGCGCTCGGCCCGAAGCCCAACACCTCGAGGCCGGCGCCGGGGCACAAGATCTACCCCTATCTGCTGCGCGATCTCAGGATCGAGCGACCAAACCATGACAGGTCGCGCCGACATCACCTATCTGCCGATCGGGCGTGGCTTCCTCTATCTCGTAGCCGTGATGGACTGTCGAGCCGTGCCGTGCTGTCGTGGCGGCTGTCGAACACGATGGACGCCTCCTTCTGCGTCGCGGCGCTCGAGGACGCGCTGGCGCGCCACGGCCGGCCGGAGATCTTCAATACCGACCAGGGGAGCCAGTTCACGGGATACGACTTCACCGGCACCCTGGAGCGAGCCGGCATCAGGATTTCGATGGACGGACGCGGGCGCTGGATGGACAACGTGTTCATCGAGCGGCTGTGGCGCTCGATGAAACACGAGGACATCTACCTCAAGGCCTATGCCGACGGCCGCGAGGCGAAAGCCGGCATCGCGGCGTGGATCACGTTCTGCAATGAGCAGCGCTTTCACCAGGCGCTCGGGCATCGAACGCCGATGTTGGTCTGGCGCGAGGGCCGAGCCCTCGCCGCGAGCCAAGGAGCTGTGGAGATGATGGACAACGCTACCGCGATGACCACATCACCACGGAAGCAGCAGGCGAAAGCATTGGCTGCATGATTTGAAGGGCTGCGGGGCAGCCAATGTCCAACTAACGAACCGGCTCAGGTGGTCCTACGGATGGGGTCCACTTCAGAGATCCCGCCAAGGCGGTCGCGATGACTTCGATTTCGTTGGGTGTGAAGATCTGCCGGATCCCCGCCAGGAGATCGTTGTTCAGTGCAGGCGTTGGCGAGAGCGTACGATGAGTGTCGGCCATGACGTGATATCCTTGTTGAGCTTGAGAAGGGGGAAAACAAAATTGAAATCCCAAATCGATCCCAAGCTCTTGGGGAGATCTCGCGACGGATCCCGCTGACGTCTATGCAGCTCATTCCGGGCCGGCCCGAAGTCGCGCGACATACGTGCGAGACTGCACGGCCCTTCGAACCGGCATTTCCCACGAATGAGGCGACCGACGGCCGGAGCCGGCCAAGATCGTAGGCTCGCCGTTCATCGTCACTGATCGCAGCGAGAGATCGTCGGCCGAGTTCTAGTGACACCTGCCGACACGACGATGCCGGGAGGTCTGCTTTAGCTGAAGCTGATTGGTCGCCAACGGGCGAGCTTGGCCGAAAGCTGAACGGCTGTTGTCGAAACTGAATAGGCCAAAGCTGACGTTCGTTCTTTCACGATCTTACTGTTGCGACGTTCTCGATCTCGCCTGTGCCACGGCTGCCTAAGGTCCTTCGGATCGAGCGGCTTCGAGGGGAAGGGAGCAAGAGGTCTCGATTTCCCCGCGCAGTCACTTTTTCGGCGTTGTCAACCTCCGTGTGACGCGGCCCATAAGGATGAACAGACAGCTTTTTTTCTGTGTCGCCAATGCTTGCCTTGCTGCACTGCAGTAGAGTGCAGCAACACTGAATACCCAACTTATCAGAAGGTTGGCGGGGTGCTGACCCAAAGGATCTTCGCACGGGATTTGCCTTCGTTCCGATAGGCGTGGGGCATCTCCGACCGGAAGTGGAAGGACGCGCCTTCGCCGACCACAAAGCTTTTGCCGTCGACCAGGAGGACGATCTCGCCTTCCAGGATGTAGCCGAGCTCTTCGCCCTGATGTGCGACGATCTCTTCCGCACTTGCGCCCGGCTCAATCCAGTGAATGTTGCCTTGCAGCAGGTTGCCGTCGACATGCGTGATGAGACGTTCCAGCCTGATGCCTTGGTCCTTGACCACGTAGGTGGGCCGATCCTCAGGGCGTGCCACGACGGACGTGTCGTCCGTCGTGGAACTGAGAAGGGCCGATACGGTCGTATCAAGGCTCGCAGCGATCCGGTGCAGTGTCGGAAGCGAGGGGGTGGCGCGTCCGTTCTCGATTTTGGACAGCATGCTCTCCGAACAGCCGGCCGCCAAGGACACTTGGCGAAGGGTCCATGATTTACGCAACCGTGCATGCTTGAGCTTGCCGCCGATCTGCACTTCATTTTTCGCAGCGCTCGGATCGACCCGATCCGGCGCCGACTCTGGCGTCGCGGTTTCGTGTTTCGCTCTGTCCGTCATGTCAGATTCACCACCAGCCGCCTATATGTTACTCAGTGTGCAAGTCACTTGAACAAAATTCAATTATTTCTTCTATTGTACGCTAGATGCCTTTCGACTCGCTTGACTCGCATGTCCAAACTGTCAGAGCATTCAAGTATGTTGAACTTGCTGCCAATCGGCGGCTCGCCTGATGTACCTGCAGGATTTTAAGGCCATGCTCAACCGCCTCTCCAAAGGTTTCCTTGCGACCATTAGTCTGGGCGCCCTTCTGGCCTCGAGCAACTTCGGGTTCGCGGCTTCGCAGACGATCAAGATCGCCTATGAGGGTGCGCTCACGGGGCCGGTCGCCTTCTTCGGCATCCCGATCGGAAACGGCGTCCAGTTGGCGGTTGCCCAGAACCAGGAGGCGCTCGCGAAGCTCGGCATCGATCTGCAATATGTGCCGGCTGACGATCAGGTGGATGCGGCGCAGGCGCCGACCGTCGCGCGCAAGGTCATTCAAGATGCAGACATTATCGGCGTTGTCGGTCCCATCTTCGGTAGCACGACCAATGCCGTGGGTCCGCTCTACACGCAGGCAAGCGTTCCGATGTTGACCATGGGAACCGCAGCAGCACTCGCGACCAAAGGCTGGACAATGTTCCGGGTCGTGCCCAATGACGATCTACAGGCAGCCGCGGTCGCGGATTACATGACCAAAGCCCTCAAGATCACGAAGATCGGCGTGATCGACGACGGAACCCAGTACGGTCACGGTCTGGCCGCAGCCGTGAAGGCGCAGGTCGCCAAGGACGGCGGCAGCGTGGTTGTCGAGGAGGCGATCGATCCGAATGGCGACGATTTCTCCAGCACCGTATCCAAGATCACCGCGAGTGGGGCAAAAGGCGTATTTCTTGGCGCCAGCGTCAATACCGAGACGGTGTTCAATCGCCAACTCGTCGAGGGCGGCTATTCGGGCACATTCTTTGCCCCCGACGGAACGCTCTCGCCCGATTACGTCAAGCTGGCCGGCCCGTCGTCCGAAGGAACATATTTCACGTCTCAAGCGGCGCCGGTCGCCGATTACGGTGGGCCGAAGGACGGCCCGCTCGCGACATTCTTTAACGACTATAAGGCGAAGTTCTCCGCGGATGCGCAGGCCTATAGTGCGGAAGGATTTGATGCGACGAGCATGATCGTTGCAGCGATCAAGTCGGGCGTTCGGGATCGCGCGGGACTTGTCGACTATCTGCGGAGCAAGGATTACCGCGGTTTGACCCGCACCTACAAATTCCAGGCGAACGGCGAGCCTGAAAGCGACACGAGCATCAATATCTATCAAATCAAGAACGGAAAGATCGCGTGGCTCGGTGCCAGCAGTGACCTGACCAAGTAGCGATCTCCCGACCTCACGCCTCATCCGCAGACAATCTCGAGATCATGCGATGAGCTGCCTCGCCAGTCTTCAGCAGCAGTTCTTCGCGAGCCTGTTCAACGGCCTTGCGATCGGTTCGATCTACGCGCTGATCGCGCTCGGCCTGACGATGGTCTATGGCATCCTCAACCTGATCAACTTCGCCCACGGCGAAATCTTCATGATCGGAGCATTTGCGGCGTTGGGCGTCTTGTCGGCGCTTGGGGTGAGCGCGTCGTCGAGCGGGCTGGGCATCACTTTGGCGATTGCCGCCGCTGCTTTGGCCGCCATGGCCGCTTCGGGTGCGGCGGCGATGCTTCTGGAGGTCGTCGCATACCGGCCGCTCAGGCGTCGCGGCGCACCCCGTCATGCGGCCATGATTTCAGGGCTGGGGTGCAGCGTGGCTATCCAGGAAACCTTCGCGCTGGCATTCGGGCGCGGTAATCTACCTTATCCCAGCGTATTTCCGTTGAAGACACTACTTGTCGTCGAAAGCGGTCGAATCACCAGCCGCATGGTGCTGATCATGATCTGCACCCTGGGCATGATGATCTTGCTGGACAGGGTCGTCATGCACACAAGACTGGGCCGCGGGATACGCGCCTTGGCACAAGACCCGGTCGCGGCCGGGCTCATGGGCGTGAATATCTCCCGCGCCATCCTGGTCACGTTTTTGATCGGCGGGCTGTGTGCAGGACTGGGTGGCGTTCTTTATGGAATATACTTTAGCAAGACGAGCTATATGCTCGGCTTCATTCCAGGATTGAAGGGACTGACTGCCGCTATCCTTGGGGGCGTGGGTAATCTGCCCGGCGCGGTGCTCGGTGGGTTGTTGCTCGGACTGATGGAGAATTTGGGAGGCGCGTGCCTCCCCGGCCAACTCAAGGATGTGGTCGGATTTGGCGCCCTTCTTCTCGTTCTTGTCTTCCGCCCACAAGGACTGCTTGGCGAACGTCTCGCCCGGCGAACATGAAGTCTCAGCGCGTGTCCCTGCTCGCATCGCTCGGCTGGCGGTCCGGCGACCTTTTTCACGAAGCGCTTCCGATCGCGTTGATCGTCGGCGTGGGGGCCCTCGGCTTGCAACCGTTCGGCCTCGGATCGCCTTATCTCAGCGCCGTGGCCGTCATGGCGGGCATCTACATGCTGCTCGCGATGGGACTGAACGTTGTGGTCGGCTTCAGCGGTTTGCTCGATCTTGGTTACGTCGGGTTCTGGGCCGTCGGCGCTTACGCGACTGCCATCGTGACGGGCGTTGCGCCTTTCCATATCGTCAGCCTCGATTTCTGGCAGGCAATCCCGGTCGCGATTTTCGCGGCCGTGACCAGCGGCTTGTTTCTTGGCCTCGTAACCTTGCGGGTGCGAGGAGACTATCTCGCCATTGTGACCCTGGGCTTTGGCGAGATCGTTAGGATCGTGGCGAATTCCTGGGACTCGGTCACCGGGGGTCCAAGTGGGATCACCGACATCCAGCATCCCGAGATCTTTGGGCTCGATTTCGGGCTTGATCCGCGCCGTTACGTTCTCTTGACGTGGCTCTTCATCGGCTTGCTCTACTTCATCATCTCCAACCTTTGGCGGTCCAAGCTCGGGCGGGCCTGGTACGCAACCAAGCAGGACGAGGACGCGGCCGAGATCATTGGCGTGCCGACATTCCGGATGAAGTTGCTGGCCTTCGCGACGGGCGCATCGACAGCCGGCTTCGCGGGCGCCGTCTACAGTTCCTATGTCGGCTACATCATTCCCTCGAATTTCGTGCTGCTGACCGCCATCATGGTCCTCGCGGCCGTGGTGCTTGGCGGCATGGGGAACATGAAGGGCGCGATGGTGGGAGCCATTCTCATCGTGTTCCTTCCGGAGTTGTTTCGCCCCTTCGCGGAAGCACGATTTTTGATCTTCGGCGTGCTCCTGGTCGTTGCGATGGTTCTCAGGCCAGACGGGTTGTTCCCGCTGCGCCCGCGCCGCTACCGGCTCCGTCCAGTGCCATCGATCACCTTCGACAGCTCCCCAGCCATTGGGCCAGTGTCTCCCGGTACCGAATTCGTCCTCGAATGTCGGGACGTCGGAAAGCGATTCGGTGGCCTCGTTGCGGTCCGCGGGGTGGATGTTTCGATCCGCAAAGGCGAGATCTTCGCAATCATAGGCCCCAACGGGGCGGGAAAGAGCACGTTGTTCAACCTGATCAGCGGCACTGTGAAACCGGACAGCGGAACCGTGGCACTGGCGGGAAATTCGATCAATGCCTTGAGGCCGCACGCGATCGCAAAAGCTGGGATCGCGCGGACTTTCCAGCTGATCAGGCTTTTTTCGGCCGTCACGGTGCTGGAAAATGTACTGGTCGGCGCCGATCTCCGCATTGCGGTCAATCCGGTTTTGACCGCGCTCGGGCTACCCGGGGCCCGGCGCGCCGACATGCAAGCCATCGCCGTCGCAGATGCCGCGCTGTCGTTCTGCGGTATCGCTCATCTGGCGCCGCTCCTGGCCGGAAGCCTTTCCTACGGCGATCAACGGCGCGTTGAGATCGCGAGGGCTCTGGCGGCGGCGCCCAAGGTGCTGCTGCTCGACGAGCCTGCGGCCGGCATGAACCCCACGGAACGTAAAATGCTGGGCGAATTGGTCCGCAAGATCCGGGTAACTGGCGTAACCGTCGTGATCGTTGAACACGACGTCAATCTGGTCATGGGCATCGCGGATGCGGTCCTTGTCCTGGAACGCGGCGCGGTCATCGCCTACGGAAAGCCGGAAACGGTGCAACGCGACCGGCGCGTGATCGAGGCTTATCTCGGCCGCCGGACACACGCCGCTCCGGCTGAGCGCGCGCATAAGACTCCTGCGGAACCCCTGCTCGAGGTTCGCGATCTGAAGGTTTCGTATGGTCCGATCCAGGCTGTGCATGGCGTGGACTTGGAGGTGCGACGGGGTGAGATCGTCGCTTTGATCGGCGCCAATGGTGCCGGCAAGTCCTCCACCCTGCTGGCCTTGTCGGGCGCACGCCGTGCGTCGTCGGGCACCATATCCTTCGAACACACCCGAATCGAACATTGGCCGGCTCACCGCATTGCCGCGACCGGCATCGCCCTGGTTCCGGAGGGGCGCCGCGTCTTCCCCCGCATGACCGTGTGGGAGAACCTCGCCATGGGGTCCTATGCGCGCGCCGGTGACGGGAGCGATCAGGATCTGGAACGCATGTTTGACCTGTTCCCGATCCTCAAGGCTCGGCTGACGCAGCCCGGCGGGTCGTTGTCGGGCGGAGAGCAGCAGATGCTCGCCATGGCGCGTGCCCTGATGTCCCGTCCGACGCTGTTGATGCTGGACGAGCCGTCCATGGGTCTCGCCCCACAGATTGTCGATCGAATCTTCGAGATCATCGAAAACGTCAACGCCGCGGGAACGAGTGTTCTCCTCGTAGAGCAGAATGCCGAGAAGTCGTTGGCCATCGCGGACCGCGCCTACGTGATCGAGGGAGGCCGGATCCGACTGTCGGGCGCCGGGTCATTTCTGCTCGACCATCCCGACGTCCAGGCGGCTTATCTCGGGGCCTAGCCGCCGGTTACCATCTCCATAAGAAGGACGAACAGCAATGCCCAAGATCGTACGCTCCGGCCAGGATTGGATTCTCGACCGCTTCATCGGGACTCTTGGCGTCAATGCTCTCATGCCCGGTTTCATGACATTCATGGCCAGCCCGATCGTCGGGTTCAACAACGCCGATCTCGAATATATCGGGAGGACCACCAAGGGCGTGTCGAGCATGCGCCGGGCCTACGAGCGCGTCGGGAAGTACCGCGAAGGTCTGGCGCAGGAGGCTGAGGCTCGCGGTTACGTTGCAACGGCCCGTCGCCAGTTCCACTACGCGTCGCTCGCCTATGGCTTCGCCCAATATACCGTGCAGGAGGACCACAGCCCGGTGAAGAAGGCCCTGCACGACAAGTCGCAGGAGTGCTTCGGCGGGGTGATGCGACATGCTGCAACACCAATTGAGAAAGTGGAAATTCCGTTCGAAGACGAGCCCAGCTACGATGCCAAAACGTTTCCGGGCATTCTCCACCTGCCGGCGGGCCCGGGCCCTTGGCCTTGCGTGATCTTCATCCCGGGCACGGATATGCACAAGGAGCAGGTTCCCAATCCGGAGGACAACATCTTCATCAAGCGGGGCATGGCGGTCTTGGCTTTGGACGGACCGGGGCAAGGGGAAAGCCTGCTGCGCATGCTCAAGGTCCGTGTCGACACCTGGAACTACGAGCGGGCCGTCAGCGCCGCGATCGACTATCTCGAGACTCGTCCGGAGATCGATTCGAGCCGTATCGCCACGTTCGGCGTTAGCACCGGCTCCTATTGGTCGCCGCGCGCTGCAATCTGGGAAGCCCGTCACGGCAACAGGATCAAGGCAGCCGGCGGCCTGGCGGCGCAGTGGGACCCGTCCTTCGTCACCGAATTCGAATATGCCCAGCCGAACTTCAAGTCGAACTACATGTATATGGCAGGCGACGACTCCGAGGCGGAGTTCGACAGGAAGGCACCGCTCCACGATCTGCGGCAGGATATCGCCGAGATCACCTGCCCGATCCTGATCGTCCAGGGTGAGTATGATGAGCTCTGCACGCCCGATCAGGTCGAAGCGATCCTCGCGAACGCAAAGGCCCCGACGGAGATGCGCATCTACGAGGATGAATTCCATCCGCTCGGCGGTGTTGCGGTCGAAGCCTACGAAAGCGCCGTCGACTGGCTGAAGGATCGGCTCGACCAGAAGCCGGTCGAGCAGTCGTTGATCACTCGTATTCCACGCCTGTAAGGGAGATCCGCCATGCCCCTCAGCATCCGCGAGCGCGTTCCCTATGTCGCGATCGTCGACCGCCCGTCCCTGACACTTCCTGATGGGGTGCGGATGCCCGTCTGGGTGATCGTCAACGTCGAGAACTGGGACCCCCGACGGGCGATGCCCAGGGCCGTGCTGCCACCGCCGATGGGCAATCCGCTGCTCCCCGACGTTCCCAATTGGTCCTGGCACGAGTACGGCATGCGCGTGGGCTTCTGGCGCATCTTCAAAAGTTTGAACGATCGCTGCATCGTTCCGACCCTGGCGACCAATGGATCGGTCTGCGAGACCTATCCGCGGATCGTCCAGGCTGCGCATGAGAAAGGCTGGGAACTGATGGGCCATGGATGGCTGCAAGGCCCGATGCACGTGCTCGAAGACCAGAAGGCCTCGATCCGCCGGACCATGAATGCGCTCCGCGCTGTGTCCGGCAAGAACCCGCGTGGGTGGGAAAGTCCGGGCCTGACCGAAACGCAGGAGACCATCGACCTTCTGGCCGGCGAAGGCATCGAATACGTGGCCGATTGGGTACTGGACGACCTCCCTTGCGAGATCAAGACGGCGTCCTCACCTATCCTTTCGGTCCCCTACACGGTCGAGATCAACGACGTTGCGATCTCTGCGGTGGCGCAGCACTCGTCCGACGAGATCCTGAAGCGCGGGATACGTCAGTTCGACAGGCTGTATGAGGAATGCGAGAAGGCGCCCCGCATCATGTCGATTAGCCTTCATCCCTATTTAACGGGCGTTCCGCATCGAATCGGATTCGTCGAAGAATTGCTCGATTACATCTCGTCGAAGCCGGGGGCCGTGTTCTGGACTGGTGAGCAAATTGTCGATTGGTATAGGCAGTTCAATTCCGGAGGCGCGTAGATCGCGGCGCCGCGTCCTAAATCCTGGAAAGAGATCCTCTGCTCAGTGGGTAGATGGTCTAAAGTCCGCAGAGCCACGACCAGCGCAACTGGGCCACAAGGGTCGCTCCATTCACGCCCAGCCCTTATGATCGATACATCTATCCCAATTGCCCGCTTCGGCACAGGAGGAGTGCGGTTACTGAAGGGCACCTTCAAGGCTCGGGCACCTTCGATCTGATCTTCCAAGCATTCCTTGAAGTCAATAAAATGGGCATGATTTTCGCTGGCCGTCCAATGGCCGCTTGCGACCGCCGATGTCATGCCCTCGAATGACTTACTTGGGCGCACCGCAGGCTGGCTGCTCTTCGCCGGATGTTCGTCGAATAAAGGCATGAACGGCGAGGTCAACATGCTGGTGAGGCCGATACGCAACTCAGAGATCACGACGGCCGGCGGGTCGCGCTTGGAGAAGTGAGCGGCTGCGACGCCGCTTTCCGGCACGCCCGCATCGAGCCTCTGCGCCCGTTGGTCCTCGATTCGCGTCCGGCACGAGATCGGCTCGCTGAGGATGGCTGCTTCGAGGCGATCCAAAGAACTTCAAGATCGGCGGTCAGAGCCGTAAGTCCGCCGATCGCGTGCGCTACCACGATCGCGATGGACGTCGTGATGGCCTTGGGGTCGCCGAGTGCCAGGGTCTTTGATCCCAACCCTTAGCTGTGCGCCGCACGATGTTGCGGGCGAGCAGCACAGCAGGCGCCGCGGCGCCGGCCCCCCAACCATATGGCCCCGGCGAAAAACACCCGGATCGGCCAAACGGCATCTAGACGATTAAAAAATAGCGTATAGAATATATTCGTAAGCCACTATCGGGCCGCAATGGGAGAGCGCATGCCATCCGGGGAGCAGAAGCGGACCGCGATCGTATCGGGGGGTGGAACCGGCATCGGGCTGGCAACTGCGAAGCGGCTGCTCGATAGGGGCTACGCGGTCACCGCGGTCGGGATCGACCGGGAAGAGCAGATTCCCGAAGCGCTTCAGTTCGTGAAGCTCGACGTTTCCGACGATGCAGCGATCGCGAGGCTGAGCTCCGGCTTCCCTCGTTTGGACGCCCTCGTGAATGCCGCGGGCATCAACGCCCACAACCGGGGCGAGTTCGAGATGAAGGGGTTCCGCCGCGTCATCGACGTCAACCTGAATGGAACGGCGTCGCTGTGCTTCGCCTTCCATAAGGCGCTCGAAGCCGCCAAAGGCGCTATCGTCAATTTCGCGTCCATGCATGCGATCTTCGGCGCGCCGCTCACGCCGGCCTACGCGGCCAGCAAAGGCGCCGTCGTGCAGCTCACAAAATCACTGGCGATCGCGTGGGGCGAGAGCGGGATCCGCGTCAACGCTGTGGCGCCGGGCTGGATCGACACGCGCATCTCGGCCAACGCCAAGAACAATGAGGATCGCGCCCGCGCCATCCTCCAACGCCTGCCCCATAAGCGATGGGGCCAGCCCGACGAGGTCGCGACGGTCGTCTGCTTTCTTCTCTCGGACGAGGCCAGCTACGTGAGCGGCTCGGTTTACAACATCGACGGGGCCTATTCGGTCACCTGAGACATTCAATGCGGCAGCGGCGCCTCGCGCGGTGCTGCCTCTCGGCCATAACAAAAATCTAACGTGGAGGGAGAGAAATCATGATCGATCGTCGTCGTTTCATCGCGTCGGGCGGGTTGCTCGGCTTGGGTCTGGGTGGCGGCCTGTGGCCCTACCGCGCCATAGCGGCGGGCACACCCATCATCGCGTTCTCGCAAGCCGACCTCATCAATGATTGGCGCGTCACCAACCAACAGGACATGAAGGAGCATGTCGAGGGCGCGGGCTACAAGTTCATCACCGCGTCGAGCGAGGACGATCCGGCCAAGCAGCTGTCGGATATCCAAAGCATGCTGGCCCAGCAGCCGAGTGTCCTAGTCGTGGCGCCGCTCGAATCCGTGGCGCTGGCCCCGGCGGTCGGGCTTGCGGATGACGCCGGCATCCCGATGATCGTGATCGACCGCACGCTGGCCGCCGAGCCGGGAACCGGCATGTACAAGGCGGAGATCGTCCAGAGCCATTACAACTCGGGCAAGCTCCTCGCCGAAAAGGCCGTGGAACTGCTGAAGGCGAAGAACGGAGCGCCGAAGGGCAGCGTCGTCCGCGTCCAGGGCATTCCCGGATCTTCGCCGGTCATCGACGCCGGCAAGGGCTGGGACGATGTCATGAAGCCCTATCCGGAGGTCAAGACCGTCGGCGCGTCTAATGCCGGCTTCACCAAGGATGGCGGCATCAAGGTGATGCAGGATTTCCTGCAACGGTTTCCCAAGGGGCAGATCGACATCGTGTGGTCGGACTATTCCGACATGACCATGGGCGCCATCCAGGCCATCAAGGATGCGGGCCGAAGCGAGATCCTCGGGAACATCGTCGGCGAAGGCGGCCAGATCGCGGCCATCGAGGCGGTGACCCGTGGCGAGATCGCACGCGAGACCCAGACGCCGCCCTATTTCGGCGAGATCGTGATCCAGAACGTCAAGAAACTGCTCGCAGGACAGCCGATCGAACCCAAGCAGAATCTGCCCATTCTGGTCTTCGATGCTGACAAGAAAGCCGATGCCCAAGCCTATCTGGACAAGATCAAAGGGAAGGGCCTGAAGTTCTGATGACCGACGGCCCCGTTCTCTCGCTCGAAGGCATCGACAAGGCGTTCGGCCGAGCTCAGGTGCTCAAACAGGTCTCATGTGCCTTCCGACCCGGGGAGGTCCATTGCCTCATGGGGGAAAACGGGGCCGGCAAGTCGACCTTGATCCGGATCATCTCGGGTGCGCATCGCGCCGATTCCGGACGGATCGTGTTCGATGGCGTGAGCCAGGAGCGCTACACGCCCGCCTGGGCGCGCACCCACGGCATCGCGACCATCTATCAGGAACTCGATCTCGTCCCCAATCTGAACGCGGCCGAGAATATCTTTCTCGGTCGGGAGCCCCTGGGGCTTCTCGGTCGGATCGACCATGCCAAGCGACGCCAGCGCACCCTCGAGATTCTAGCCTCCATGCAGGTCTCGGTCGATATCCGGCGTCCTGTTCACGAACTCGGCATCGCCCAGCAGCAGATGGTGGCGATCGCCAAGGCTCTCACGGTCGATTGCCGGCTTCTGATCCTGGATGAACCGACCGCCGTCTTCACACAAACCGAGACCGAGGCACTGTTCGCGCTGGTGCGCCGCATGCGCGCGCGCGGCATCGCGATCGTCTTCATTTCCCACCACATGGACGAGATCTTCGCCATCGGCGACCGGATCACCGTGCTGCGCGACGGCGTGGTGGCCAGCACCGGCCCGATCGGCGAGTACGATCACGACAAGCTGGTCCGTCACATGGTCGGGCGTGACATCGCGGTGGGCCAGCGCCGGACGGTGCCGGCCGATGCCGAAGCGCTTCTCGAGGTTCGGGATCTGTGCGACGGCGATCTCGTGCGTGGCGTCACCTTCTCGGTTCGCCGAGGCGAGATCGTGGGCATGGCCGGACTGATCGGTTCGGGACGCACCGAAACGGCCCGGTTGCTGTTTGGCGCCGCGCGGGCCAGCGGTGGGGAAATCCGACTGCGCGGGAAGCTCATTGCGCCCAAGACGCCGTTCGAGGCCGTGCAACTTGGCATCGGCATGGTGCCGGAGGATCGCAAGCTGGACGGCCTCGTCCTGAGGCGGACCGTCGGCGAGAACGCCGCCTACACGCTCGTGCGAAAATTATCGCGGTTCGGTGTCGTCCCCTGGAGGCGTGTCCGCCGCGAGATCGCCGGCACGGTGACGGAGCTCTCCGTGAGGCCGAACCGGACGACGGCCCTGGTGGCCCGACTGAGTGGCGGCAACCAGCAGAAGGTGGTGCTCGGCCGATGGTTGGCGGCGGGAGTCGATCTGCTCATCCTGGACGAGCCGACCCGCGGCGTCGATATCGGGGCGCGCAGCGAGATCTATGCGGTGATCCGTGGCCTCGCGGATGCCGGACTCGGCATCCTGCTGATCTCCTCCGATCTGCCGGAGGTTCTCTCGCAGTCGGATCGCATTCTGGTGATGACAAAAGGGCGCGTCGCGGGCGAGATTCCCGGCGATGCGGCAACGGAGGAGAACGTCATGGCCCTCGCCTTCGGTCAGCCCGGAGCCGCGCAGAGGGCCGCGGCATGACCACGCCCCCCCTGCGGGCTCTCTCGAACTATGGTCAGGTGATCGCGGCCCTCCTCCTGTTCGCGGCGGCGGCCCTCACCGAGCCGGCCTTTCTGACCCGGTTCAACCTGACCGGCATCGCTTTCCAATATTCGGTCATCGGCTTGATCGCGCTGGGGCAGTTGCCTGTCATCCTCACGGCCTGCATAGACCTTTCGCAGGGCTCGGCGATCGCCATCGCGGCCGTGGTCCTGGCCCTGACCGCCCCGGTCCTGGGGCTGGCTGGAGCCTCGGTGCTCGCGATCCTGGCCGGAGGCGCGGTGGGCGCCGTCAATGGCCTCCTGGTCTCGTTCACCCGCATTCCCGCCTTCGTGGTGACGCTTGGAACGATGAGTGTCGGGCGAGGCCTGGCGCTGACCCTAAGCTCGGGACAACCCATTCCGGTGCGCGACCCCGCGTTCATGAACCTCGTCCGGCTGCGCTTCTTCGATGTGCCCGGCACCTTTCTGGTCTTCCTCTTCGGAGCCGGGCTGCTGGCGCTGCTCCTGGCGCAGTGGCCCGTGGGCCGCGCCGTCTATGCGGTCGGTGGCCATGAGGAGAATGCGAGGCTCACGGGCCTGAATGTGCCCAAGGTCAAGATCCTGGTTTATGTCCTGTCGGGTCTCACGGCGGGACTGGCCGGGGTGCTGCTGACATCGAGGCTAGGCACCGGCCATCCCTTGAGCGGCACGGGCTACGAACTGATCAGCATCTCGGCCGTCATCATCGGTGGCGCAAGCCTGTTCGGCGGCATCGGGCGTGTGTCGGGCGTGGTCGCGGGTGTCCTGCTGCTTGGCATTCTTGACAGCATGATCAATCTGTCGGGCACCTCCCCCTACCTGCAGGGCACCATCAAGGGCGTCGTGGTGCTCGCCGCGCTTGCCTTCAGCCAATGGAACCTCAGCCGGGCAGCCGCCCGATGAGCCAGGCCGACGTGGAACCCCAAGCCGTACGGGCGGCCGAGCGGAACGAGAAGACGTCCATCCGCAACCTGACGGTCGAGCAGGTCAGCAACCTCCGCCTCCTGGCTCTGTTCGTCGCCGTAGCCGCGATCGGCGCCCTGCTGTCGCACGGGGTCCTGCTTCGGCCGGAGAACCTGTCGAACATCCTGCAGCAGAATGCAGTCCTGTTCGTCGTCGTGCTGGCGCAGTTCCTGATCGTCGTGTCGGGCGGCTTCGACCTGAGCGTCGGCGCCGTGACGGCGCTCGCCAGCGTGATCTTCGTGGGTTGCATCGACTATGGCTTGGCGGTCTCGATTCCCGCCGCATTGCTGGCCGGTCTGGCTGTGGGCGTGGTGAACGGCGTGCTCGTCACTTTCGTCCGGCTGCCGTCGTTCGTGGTGACGCTCGGCACCATGCAGATCGGCTATTCGGTCGCCAAGATGTGGACCGGCGGCGGCACGATCCAGACCGGGTTTCGAGGCGCGACCCTGCCGCAGCCGCTGCTGCGCTTCTACAGCGTCGATTGGCTTCATGTCCCGCTTCCCGTGTGGTTGGCGATCGGCATCCTGGCCCTCACGGCGCTGTATCTGAGGAGTTCGATCGGCCACTTCCTCTTCGCGGTCGGCGGCAACGCTCGGGCGGCACGGCTGGCCGGCATTCCCGTCAGCCGCGTCCGGCTCACGGCTTATGCGGTCGCCTCGCTGATCGCCTCGGTCGGCGGCCTGCTGTTCGCGCTCCGGGTCGGCTACGGCGACCCCCAGGCGGGAACCTGGCTGGCCCTCGACTCAATCGCCGCCGTGTCGATCGGCGGTGTCAGCCTGACGGGCGGCGAAGGCAGCATCCTGTCCGGGTTCCTCGGCGTACTGATCATCGCGATGCTCGACAACATCATGAATCTGCTCGGCGTCTCGGTCAACGCGCAGCCGATCGTCAAGGGGGTGATCGTGATCGCCACCGTCTACATCTATAGCCGACGTAGGAGCTGACGATGACAGGGGGCAACTTCTCTGCGCGCGCCGTTGCGAGGCTCGCCGTCGAGCGTCCCAGGATCCCACCCGCGGAGCCAATCACGGCGGCAGAATGGGCGGCTTCGCCTGATCTGGACGATCGGATCCACGCCTACATCGTCGCCGTACGCGGCGGTTTCGAACGCCTCGAAGACGCCGTGCGGCAGCTCGCCGCCGTCCTGATCCTGGCCGCCGCCGGTGCTCGCCGGTCCGACGATCACCCTGTTCGCGTCAAGGCGGCTCAGGACCTTTCCGAAGCCTGCGACCGCTTGCGGACCCTGTCGCCGCCTGCTCGGGCCGGCCACCACCACCATCACCTCCTGCAAGCCGCTGCGAAGACCCGGGCCGCGATGGGTCAGCCCTGGAACGAGACCCAGAGGGCCCTGCATCTGCTTGGCGAGGCCTCGGACCATCTTCGCTGGGCCACCGGCCTCCTGCCTGGCTTCGAGGTCGTGGCCCTGGGCCAGGGCTGCGGATGCTGTTCCCCGAAACCACGAATGTAGCCGATCGCGATCATCATCGGCCCACATGGGAGCCTGTCGTGCCCACCTACTCCATTTGGCTGCTCGAATATGCCTATGTTCCGAGCGCTCCCGCCGGCGGCGTCGTCTATGGCGACTTCGCCGGCCCCGACCGCAAGCTTCCCTACGCCTACATCCTGATCAAGGGGCCGGGCGTGCTGGCTATGGTGGACGTGGGCTACAACCATCGCGACTATGGAGCCGAGATGGCGGTCCGCTTCGGGGTGGCGGGGTGGCAATCGCCCGCGGCCGTCCTGGCGGAGGTCGGGGTTCGTCCCGAGGAGGTCGGGCAGGTCTTCCTGACCCACGCCCATTTCGATCACGCCGGGAACACCGATGCCTTTCCGAAGGCCACGTTCTACCTGCAAGAGCGGGAGCTCTCGAAGTGGCTCTGGGCGCAATCGCTCGACAAGAAGTTCCGCTGGCTGCTCAAGGCGACCGATCCGTCGGATATCATGCGCATCGCCGAACTGGCGCGGCAAGGCCGGCTCGTCGCGGTCGATGGCGACCGGGAGGACGTGCTGCCGGGCATCGATCTGCGGGCGGCCCACGATACCCATACCTGGGGCTCGCAGTTCGTCACCATCCGCAACGACGGCCAGCACAACAGCCAGGACGCCTGGGTCATGGCCGGCGATCTCGTCTACAGCTACGACAACATCCGCGGCGACGACCCGGACCAGCCCTCCTACATCCCGATCGGACTGGCCCAGGGCGACCAGTGCAATCTGCTGCTCGCGACGGATGCGATGATGCAGGTCGTCGGCGGCGAGATGCGGCGGGTGATTCCCGTCCACGAGGATGCCCTCGCCTCGGGGTTTCCCCATCGCATTACGGACAAGGGGCTCAAGATCGTCGAGCTCGCCCTGGCGGATGGTGAAGCGAGCCGAGTGGCCTAAAAGGCGGAGGCGCCCCGGGGCGCCTCCTGACTGTGTCAGGCGACGGCGGCCTCATCCCAAGCCTTGACCAACGCGGCGAAGCGGTCGGCCATCGTCTTGACCGCGGCTTCGTCGTCGATGGTCCCTGCCAGCCAGGCGGCGGCCGGTTCCGCGAAAATCGTCCGGCCGACCGCAAACCCCTTGACCAGCGGCTCGGCCGCCGCTGTGCGGAAGGCCTCGGCGAGTTCATCCTGGGGGGCCTCGAGTCCCAGCATCACGATACCGCGGCATCGGACATCGTTCGATCGAATCGCCTCGCCGATCGCGGTCCAGGCCCGGCGCGTCGTCTGCGGTTCCAGCTTCCACCAGTCCGGTTTGATGCCGAGCGCGTAGAGGCGGCTCACGACCCGCGCCACCGTGTTCTCGCCCAGCGTGCCGTGCTTTCCGGCGATGATCTCGACCAGCAGCTCGCGGCCGACAGTTCGCGCCGCGTCATGCAGGCGGAGCAACTCCCGCTCTTGCCGAGCCTTCAAGGCGTCGTCGTCGTCCGGATGATAGAAGCACAGGCACTTGATCGTGTGGGTGATCGGCCATTCCGCAAGATGGCTGCCGAGATCGGGAAGTCCGTCGAAGTCGAGCGGACGCGAGCCGGGCTGCTCCACCGGGCGGCCAAGCCAAAGCCCCTGACGCGCCGCGGCATGGAACGCGCGCGTCCCGTAGGTGGAATCGAGCAGCATGCCGAATCCCGGGCGGCCGTCGGCGACGCGGGCGGCGGCCTCGACGGCCAGTTCCTTGAACGCCGCGATGCGGGCCCGAGGCACCGAGAGACGATCGGCAACCGCCTCGAGTTGCGCCCGGTGGTCGATCGCAAGCGCCATGAGACGGTCGGGCTGAGGGCGTCGCGTGGTCGACCAATGCAGGTGGTTGAGGTCGGGATCCTTGCGCAAGGCGTGGAACGCGCTGCCCTGGTCCAGGAAGTGCTGCAGCTCCGGCCAGGTGGGGCTTTCCGGAGAGCACAGCAGACGCGACACCGCGAAGGCCCCGCAGGCGTTTGCCCAGGTGGCCGAGGTGGCATGGGGCTCGCCCCGCAGCCAGCCGCGCAGGAAACCGGACAGGAACGCGTCGCCCGCGCCCAGCACGTTGTAGACCTCGATCGGGAAGCCCCGCCCCACGATCCCATCTTCGAGCCGGTCTGGAATGGCTTCGGGATAGACCACGCACCCCATCGGCCCGCGCTTCAGCACGATCGTGGCGCGCGAGACGGCCCGGATGGCGCGCAGGGCCGCGAGTGTGTCCTCGGTGCCCCCGGCGATGTGAACTTCTTCCTCGGTGCCGACGATCAGGTCGCAGTCCGGCAGAATCGCGGCGAGTTGGTCCGAAACCGCCTTTGACGCGATGAACCGCGACTCGCCGGCGCTATGGCCGGCGAGGCCCCAAAGGTTCGGCCGGTAGTCGATGTCGAACACGATGCGCCCGCCGCGCGCATGCATCAGCCGCATCGCCTTGCGCTGCGCGGCCGCCGTGTTGGCCTTGGCGAAATGGGTGCCGGTCACTACCACGGCTCCGGCCCGAGCCAGGAACGCCGGATCGATATCACCTTCGTCCAGCGCCATGTCGGCGCAATTGTCGCGGTAGAACAGGAGCGGAAACGCCGTGTCGCTTTCGACCGAGAGAATGGCGAGCGCCGTCAGACGTTCCGGGTCGACCCGGATGCCGTCCGTCGCCACGCCCTCGCGTTTCATCTGCTCCAGGACGTAGCGTCCCATCTGCTCGTCACCCACACGGGTGATGAGCCCGACATCGAGGCCGAGGCGGGCCGTGCCGATCGCGATGTTGGAGGGGCAACCACCGACCGACTTGGCGAAGGAGGTGATGTCCTCCAGCCGCGATCCGATCTGCTGGCCATAAAGGTCGACCGAACAACGGCCGATGGTAACCACGTCGAGGGCGTTTGCGCGGCTCACGTCGAAGATCCTGAAACGATGAGGCTAAAGCGGGGACGGGCTGGATCAGAGCATCAACTGACCGCCGTTGACCTCAATAACCTGACCCGTCACGTAGCCGCTGAGCGACTCGGACGCGAGATAGAGGTAGGTGCCGACGCATTCCTCCGGCGTCCCGGCGCGCCCCATCGGAACCGCGCCCTCCATGGTCCGCATCTGCTCGGCCGAGCTGAAGCGGTCGTGGAACGGGGTCCGAATGACTCCTGGCGAAACGGCATTGACGCGGATCTTGTCCTTGACGACTTCCTTGGCGAACCCGCGCGTGAACGTGCTGACGTATCCTTTGGCGGCCGCATAGAGCACCGAACCGCCGCCTCCGCCGTGACGCGCCGCGATCGAGGTCGTATTGATGATCATTCCGCCGTTCTTGCGCAGGAAGGGCACGGCGGCCCGGCAGGCCCAGACGATGGAATGGGCGTTGAGATCGGTCACGAGTTGATCGTGCTCGGGGTCGGAATCCGCGATCGGTACGCGCTTGAGCAGGCTTCCGGCGTTGTTGATCAACCCGTCCAGCCGGCCGAAGTGCGCCGCCGTCTTCTCAACCACCGCCTTTGCGACTTCAGGCTTGGCGACGTCGCCGGCCACCAGAAAAACGGTGCCACCCGCCCTGGTGATGTCGTCCGCAACCGCTCGGGCAGGCTCCTCGCTCGAATTGTAGTGCAGCCCGACGAGAGCCCCTTGCGCGGTGAACCCGCGCGCCACCGCGGCTCCGATCCCTGTCGATGCGCCGGTGATGAGGATCACCTTCTGATCCAGGTCGGGGATGATCATTCCAGCCATTGCGGGTCCTCAATTCATGCGACTGGTAAACCTATAGCGTATAGAATATATTCGTAAAGCCTTGTCGCTTACGGATCGGCCGGATCAGGGTGAGAAGACAAGGCTTGCGAGATAGACGATCACAATGGAAATCTGAGAAGAGGCTGCACGCCTGGGCGGGGCAGTTCACGCAAGCCGGCGACCCTGGCGGGCAAAGCGGCGAGAGAGCGATGAGGCGTCTGGAACAGATCGGCCGGGGCAACCTGTCGACGCAGGTCTACAAGCAGTTGCGGGCCGCGCTGATGAGCGGCTTCTACGAGCCCGGGCAGCGTCTGCTGATCATCGATCTCGCGGAGGAGATGGGAACCAGCGTGACGCCGGTGCGAGAGGCCATCTTCCGCCTCGTGGCGGACGGCGCGCTCGAGATGCAGAAGGTGCAGGCCGTCACCGTTCCCATGCTGAGCGACGAGCAGATCGCGGAAGTCAGGACGATCCGCATCGCGCTCGAAGGTGAAGCCGCGGCCCTCGCAGCGCGAAAGGTGACGGGCCGGCAGATCGCGGACATCACCAGAATCAACGATGCGTTCTTCTCGGCCCTTCGCGATGGCGACCCACATCAGGCCAGCGAACTGAACCGCGAGTTTCACTTGGCGGTCGTGTCGATCGCGGAGATGCCGACCCTGTCCTCAATGGTAGAAATGATGTGGGCCCGCATGGGCGCTCTGATCCATCGCATCAACCTGAACCTGCGGGTGTCGCAGGACTATGGCCCGGATCACGACCACTACAAGGTCATCGAGGGCCTGAAGACCGGCGATGCCGATCTTGCGCGGCAGGGGATCCAGAACGATATCCGGTTTAGTCGAATCGGCATTCTCACTCCGCATGGAGATGGCGAGGCGCCGCAACCTGAAAAGGCTGGGCGCCGCAGGCGAAAGATGCCCGCCAAAACATGACCAGTGCGTTGCGCCTGCGGCGGCGGGGAGGGTTGACCGTTCCATCCGTTCGCGGCCGAGGGCGTTCTTTCAGCCGCATCGCCGGAGTCATCTGCCGGAAAACGGGCGTGCCGCCTCGGTCCCTTACGGCCGATGAGACAGCAGCCAATTTTGGTCGCTCGCGATGGATCGAGGCAGCAAGATCATTAAATCGGCAAGATGCCGCGCCGGGGATGGCCTCGGCAAGTCGCGTGCTCTCCAGCCCGCGACGGTCCGCCTAAAGCAACTGGCCAAGGCACCGTGAACGACCGCGAAGGGTGCGATCCTGAAAGTAGTTCCGGCCCTCGGTGCACGGTGCGCGCCGTGACCAGTCCACTCGGCAGGCTCGGTCTCTTCGCGCCCGACCAGGGGGCGCCCGGCGGCTGAGGCGTGCCGACCTCCTCACTGGAGATCGCCGATGTCTTCCGGGCCGCAGGCCCAGCTTACCGGGCGAAGCAGCTCAAGGTTCCAGGCATGCGCAGCATGGCTGGAAGAGCTGCGGAGGGCGCTCACGCCGGGCATTTGAGCCTGCATCAGCTCAAGATCATGGCGGCGATCCAGAACTGCCGGACAGCCGCTCTGGGCGGCCATGTCGAAGGCTGCGACGACTGCGGCCACCTTCGCGTCGCTTACAACAGCTGCCGCAACCTTGCTGCGGCGGTCGGATGCGTATCATCGGGACATTCGAACGATGGATGCAGCCACGCGCACCGCCTCGTGCGTCCGCAACAACCAAGGCGCTGGCGTGACCCGGCACGGCCTGATCTTCCTCCACGTCGCAGCCATGCCGCTCCGACGAAAGGCCAGATGCGCGTCGCTTGTCCGTGACCGTGTGAGACGCGACCACCCCACCGCCCGAGGGCCTGCCGACAGACAATCAGTCCAGCTATCCCGCGCTCCAGCTCCAGGTATCCCGCGCTCCGGCTTAAGACGGAATGCGTCTTGGCGCCCTTAGACCGCGTTCCACCACGCGCCTGAACTTTAAATCCCCATAGCGCGACCTGGACACCGCGGGTTCGGTCTTCGGCGACTTTCGTACGCCTCACAGCGCCCGAAACTCTTCACGGAAGGAGAAAGTCCGGTTTCCGGCGCAAACATTACCGAGCAGCCGTTCAGCGGAGGCACGCATGCCGGGCCGTGGTCACCTTCGGATTGATCGCGCCGCGCCGTCTGGGAGGCTGTACAAGGCGAGGCGCGCGAGAGGGCTACTCAAGTCGCCTGTGCCCAAGATTAGCCAAGGCGCAGCTGGCCGACGTGCATTATCCAGCCGACACGGTAAGCGGCGTGTAGCCAACGCGGCTTATTGCTCGCAGGCGAACAAGCCTGTCCGGTCCAAATGGGCCCGATACCGCGCCCACTTTACGTTCCCTAAGTTGGCGGTTTTCCCGCGTAAGCGGTGACTGGGCCGTCACGGCGCTTCCATCAGTTGCTTCAGATAGGGCGCCCAGACTTTGGCCTGCGTCAGCGTCTGATGGCCAATGGTGTCAGGTCCTTCGGGGACGACGACGAACCGGCCGTTCTTCACGCGTGGCATGACACGCGCCATCGCACCAAGCTGCACGGGGTTGAGAAGGTCGTCGGCGAAGTTGACCGCAAACAGGCGAGC
>NZ_JAMOIM010000023.1 GCF_026130545.1 Lichenifustis flavocetrariae
CCTTCTTACAACTGGCGTCTATTCGACTCATGCTGCGAAAGCTCTGCCAGAAAAAGATATGACTTCGGACAGACTCTTAGGCTCGCGATCAAGCACCCCGATTACGTGACTGCGATCATCACCCAAAATGGCTACGCCTCTGTGGGGCAGTCAGTATTGGGCGCCTTGGGAGACCTATCGGCGCGAGCCGACACCGGCCATTGCGATGCAGTACGCGTGTCGCTGTCCGATGAGGCGATCCGTTTCCAGCACGAACACGGAGCGCCCCGCTGAGGCCGTGTCTCCCGATGACTACCTTCTGGACAACTTCTACATGCATCGGCCGGAAGGTGAGGAAATCCAGCTCGATCTTATCCTGAGCTACCGGACCAAGGTCGCGCTCTATCCGGCGTTTCAGGCCTACCTCCGCACCGATCGTCCCCCTGTTCTGGCGGTGTGGGGAAAAAATGACGCCGTCTTTCTGCCGCCCCGAGCGGAGGCATACAAGAGGGACGTTCCGGATGCGGAGGTCTATCTTCTCGAGGCGGGTTGGATTGCGAAAGTGGGCTCACCAGTCGTGATCAGCGCAGGTTGGTGTTGGCAGACATCCGCCCCCAAACCGGCTTAAGCTCTGACCAAATAGCGATGATGAGGGAGATCAGTGTGAGGATGTGGTCGTTGGCCGCGATTGGATCGGTCCTTCTTGCCCCGGCTGCATCCGCGGAGCCGCTGACGTGCGAGCTTTTCCGAGAACGCCTGAACGGGGGATTGTTGATCGTCGGCGATCCGGCGCCGGAGGTTCCGGTCTTCGTTCAGAAAGCCGGAGGAGGAGGAGGCGGCAAACGCTACAGCTGGAGCACGACCGACCTCTCCGGAACGATGACGTGTGACGCGGCCGGCCTCTTTCGGGAGTTCTATGTGACGCTCGAATTCAACTCCCGAGACCGCTTCGCCGAACAGTTGAAACGTCTCGTGGCGATGAACGGCGCCGCGCTCTGCTCGCTCGCGGCGGACGTGCCGGCAGCCTGCGTCGACACCGGCAAAGCTCTGTTGCAGCAGGCCCTTCAACAAACGGGAGAGGCTTACAAACGCAAGCTCGACCACCCCAGCAGCATTGCCACCCTGAAGCCGGTCCCGAATGTCACGGCGGAGATGACCGCCGCCTTGAGCCTCATCACGTTCTCGCTTGCGGTCGATGACGGCGCGACGCTCGACCAAGTCCGCAAACCCTTTTCCACCCCCGCCAAGGCAACGCAATAGGGCAAACTATTCCGGATTCTCCATGCTGAACGCCTGGGCATCCTCGTCATAGGCGAAGAGTTCCCCGTAGCGGCACCACATGATCGCGGTGCGCAAGGTTCGCTCGGCATATTCCTCCGACATATAATCCTCAAGCTCTTCGCGGAAGCGTGAGGCTGGCGCCGTATGGGTCGGCCGCTCGTCGAGCACACGCTTGATGCGGGCGGCGAGTGGGACGTAGGCAAGAAGGTGATCACCGAAGAGACGCTTGCGCTGGTCGACCTCGGCATCCGCGAACCGCCGCCCGGCCCCGGTCAGCTTGATGTCGCCCTCTTCCAGTTCGGCGAAGCGCAGCAGCTGCAGCGTCTCGGCAATGGGGAAGAGTTCATCGATTTCGAGCTGCAGTGAATCGGCGAGATGCGGCAGATCGGCCTTGCCGTTGTAGGGCGCGGCCGCGACCTCCTCGGTCAGACCCGCGATGGAATTGGTGGACACACGAGGCAGCACCATGCCGATGCCGGAGCCCGGGAACAATCCGTCGCGGCCAGGCTGCTTGGACGTGCTGCGGCGGGTCATGAGCGCGTAGATGTTGTCAACGAGCTGGCGGAATTGTGGATCGAGCCGATCGCGCGGATGAGGCAGGGTCACGCGGATTTCGGAGGCGATGCGGCCGGGGTGCGACGACAGCACCAAGATGCGGTCGCACATCAGCACCGCCTCCTCGATGTTGTGGGTCACCATCAACACGGTCTTGATCGGGAGCCGCCCCTCCGTCCAGAGCTCAACGAGATCGCTTCGCAGTGTTTCGGCCGTCAGTACGTCCAATGCCGAGAAGGGCTCGTCCATCAACAGGATATTGGGATGCACGACGAGCGCCCGTGCGAAGCCCACGCGCTGGCGCATGCCGCCCGAGAGTTCCTTCGGATAGGCCGATTCGAAACCGTCGAGGCCGATGAGATCGATAGCCGCGAGCGCCCGCTGGCGGGCCTCTTCGGCCGGAACCCGGATCGCCTTCAGGCCGATCTCGACATTCTCCAGCACCGAAAGCCAGGGAAACAGTGCAAAGCTCTGGAACACCATGGCGACGCCATCCGCCGGCCCTTCGAGCTTGGCACCTTGATAGATCACCTCCCCGCTGGAAGGGCGGATCAGCCCCGAAACGATCCGCAGCAGTGTGGATTTTCCGCATCCGGACCGACCCAACAGGCCGACGATCTCGCCCTCGTTCAGCACGGTCGACATGCCTTCGAGCACCGGCGGGCCGTCGTCGCCATGGCTGCCGCCACGATAGCGCTGCGTCACATTGCGGACCTCGAGGAGAGGCCCCTTGGCTGCGTCTAGCATCCTAGATCCTCAGTTGATGCGGAGGCGGCGTTCCGCGAATCCGAACAGCGGGCGCCACAGAAGGCGGTTGAACATGATGACGAAGACCGACATGACCGCGACCCCGAGCACGATACGCGGAAAATCGCCAGCATCGGTCGCCTGGGCGATGTAAGCGCCGATGCCATGGGCCGCGACTTTATCGTCCCCCCACTTCACATATTCCGCCACGATAGCGGCGTTCCACGAGCCGCCCGACGCCGTAAGAGCCCCGGTGACGTAATAGGGAAAGATGCCGGGGAGAATGACTTTGCGCCACCAGGACCACCCGGTGATCCGAAAGTTGGCGGCCGCTTCCTTCAGGTCGTTGGGATAGGCCGAGGCCCCCGCGATGACGTTGAAGACGATGTACCATTGGGTCCCGAAGATGATCAGGAACGACAGCCAGATGTCGGGATTCAGTCGAAATGACAGGATTCCAATCACCGCGATCGGAAACAGCACGTTGGCCGGGAAGGCGGCGAGGAACTGCGCCAGCGGCTGGACCTTCTCGGCCAGGTTGGGCCGCAAGCCGACCCACACACCGATCGGCACCCAGAACAGCGTGGCGAGGGCGAGAAGGACCACGACGCGCAACATCGTGACCAGCGTCAACCCCATTGCCACGATCAGATCGTGCCAAGTCAGGGCCGCCCCGACGAAGGTGGCAACTTCGTAAACGCTGTAGGCCGCGAGGAGCCCGACCAGCGCGAACCACACGATATCGATCAGGCGCGACACCGTTCGGGACGCCGGCCGTGACGAGCCCCAGGCTGGAAGATCGATCCGCAAACTCGTGAACCAATCGAACGCGTCCCGGACTGGATCTGTCGCCCGCTTGAGCCAGGAGGTTCGCTGGTAGAGTCGGAGCACCCAGGGTGTATCGCCCTTCTCCGAGGCAGATAATTCCACCTTGAATTTATCCGCGAAGGCGACGATCGGACGAAAGACGAGCTGGTCATAGAGCACGATCACGACCAGCACGGCCAGCACCGCCATCAGCACACAATCGACGCGACGCTGATCGATGGCGACTGCGAGATAGGAGCCGATTCCCGGAAGCTTGATGGTCGTATCACCGACCGAGATCGCCTCCGAGGCGACCACAAAGAACCAGCCCCCCGACATCGACATCATGGCGTTCCAGATCAATCCCGGCACCGCGAACGGGGTCTCGAGTTGCCAGAATCGCTGCCATCCCGAGAGGCGGAACCCGTCAACAACCTCGCTGAGATCACGCGGAACGGTTCGGAGGGATTGGTAGAACGAGAAGGCCATATTCCAGGCCTGGCTCGTGAAGATGGCAAAGATGGCCGCACATTCGGCACCGAGCAGGCTGCCGGGAAACAGACCGAGGAAGAACGTCACCGTGAAGCTGAGAAATCCCAGGATCGGTACGGACTGCAGAACGTCGAGCAGAGGAATCAGCACCATCTCGGCACGGCGGCTCTTCGCCGCGATGGTGGCATAGGTCAAAGTGAAGATGATCGAGGCCGTCATGGCGGCAAACATGCGAAGCGTCGTGCGCAACGCATAATAGGGAAGCTGCAGATAGCTCAGGTCGATCGCATTGGCGCTGGGGGCCGGCAGTGGCACCAGCATGCCGCGCGATCCATGTACGATCAGCACGAACGCACCGAAGATCAGGGACAGCGCGATGATGTCCCACTGGTTCGGCAGGGTTCGCCGCCCCAGCGACGCAAACGTCACAAATCTCGTCATGAAACTCCGGCGCGCCGCTTAGGGATACGATTGCGAGTGCCTTGCCGTGGCAAAGCTCAGGCTCGGATGCCTTACGCATGTTCGATTTGCGTGACAATCAGAAGACAGCGCATAGGCCGCCGTGAACGACAGATTCAATGTCCCCGAAATGGGCTCGGGCCAAGTCTGACGCGTGGTCACAAAACCCTTGGTGTGTGGCTCCAGACCGCAGGTCTTCAGGGGTGAATGTGTGCTGGACCGGATCGATTTCACCGGGGATGCGGATAGGATGCCGAAGGCTGCGAAAGGCGTTGCCGCGTGGCCCTACCTCCAAGCAAGGAGCACCAGCATGGATGTCCATTCAGTCAAGATCCCCGGCCCGGATCACCCGATCGCAATCGAGCCACACCACAGCCGTGTGGTCGTCACCGTCGCGGGGGAGACAATCGCCGACAGCCGGAACGTTCTCACGCTTCGAGAGGGATCGTACCCGCCCGTGCACTACATTCCGCGGGCCGATGTCGACATGGCTCATCTGGCGCGCAGTACGCGAACGAGCCACTGCCCCTACAAGGGACAAGCCTCATACTACAGCATTCCCGCGGGCGGCGACCGCTCACGTGACGCGATCTGGACCTATGAGGACGCTTATCCGGCCGTGGCCGCCATCCGGGGCCACCTGGCTTTTTATCCCGACCGAGTGGACGCCATCGACATCCGTCCGGCCTGATCTGATCACCAGTCGGACAAGTTGGTTGAAGAGGCCGAACCAGCCTCAGGTGGCCCCAACCACCTTGTGGAAGGCCTGCACCAGCCCGGTGTCGAGCTTGACGCCCATCTCGACCAGATGTGAGAGCGCTGCGTGGGATGTTGTCGGTGGTTTGTAGGACCGCCGTTCAATGAGCGCAGCGTAGATGTCGCAGATCGTGACAAGCCGCACGAAGTCGGGGATGCGTTTGCCTTGGAGGCCATCCGGATATCCCGAGCCGTCGATATATTCATGGTGATGGCGAACCACATCGAGAAGGCACGGATCGAGCTGCCGCTGTCCCGCCAGGAGGTTGTAGCCGATCATCGGATGGTTTCGCATGATCGTGAATTCCTCCGGCGTGAGCCGACCCGCCTTGTTGAGGATTGCGTAAGGTATGTGCGCCTTACCGACGTCATGAAGCAGTGCCGCCTGAGACAGCAGGCGTTGCGTTTTTGGCGACAACCCCAATGCAACGGAAAAGGCTGCGACCAGCCCGGCCACGAGCAGGCAGTGCTGGTAGGTTATGTCATCGTACTTCCACACAACGTCGAGCCAAGCGCGCACGTTTGTTCGCTTCATAGCGGAGAGGACGACGTCCCCACCCCGATCTAAGGCCTCCACCGAGATATCTTGGCGTTGACGAGCACTTTCCAGCATGCCGGCAAGTGCGGCTTCGGTATCGCGCACCCCGGCTTCGATCAGGCGAGTGCCGTCATCCGACGCATTCTCGTTTTGGAGGCCGGCGAGCAACCGGTGGATCGTGGTGATAAGTTGCGACGGCGGCGTCTGGACGGGAACGATGGCACTGGCACCAGCTGCCTGCGCCTGTGCCTGGGTCAACTGGCTTGGATCTCGGACAAGGCAGAGAACCGGCGCGGGACGGCCAGAGCGATAATACGCGAGCGCAGCGTGAAGCGCTTCGATCGAGGCCACATTGTCGAAGGCGACGTCACACACAATCAGACTAGGCACCAAAGCTTGTTCCAGAGTGGAACCAAGTTCAAGCACCGTGCACGGGCGGACCTGCTGCAAGATCTGCCGCAAACGGCGCCCTTCCCGCCCCCGATCCGTGAGTAGAAGCACCCCTTTGTCTCCCCGACGCCGATCGTCCGATGCATTGGACGAAACAGCGATTCATCTCAGCCTTTCGATAAGGAAGCGTTGTTGCGGTCGAGATCATCCTTGCGAACGCCACGATTCTTGACGTTTGGTAAGGAGACGTTAAATGGCTTGCGGCGTGTCCGTCCGACTGCACCACGGTTCGAGCCGGTCAGGGGCGGTCGACCTCGACCATTTGGCCGGCTGCGGTGATCGCAGTGCCGGTAGCCGTGGCATCGGCGACACGATCGAGGCGAAGCATCGCCAGACCACGCCCGCCCTCCACAGTGCCGACTGTTCCGATCGGGAGATCGCCGGCCAGGATCTCCGACCCGGGTTTCGGCGGCGCGTCGGGAAAGTGGACGGGCGTCACGCGCTTGCGTGTCGTGCTTCTGTGCTGCATGCGCGATACGACCTCCTGGCCGACGTAGCAGCCTTTGGTGAAATCGACCCCATACAGTCGGTCGAGGTTTGCCTCGTGCGGAAAGGAGTCGCCATAAGTAAAATCGAGGCCGCCCTCAGGGACGACCGCCAAGATCCGGCGCGTCCGATAATCGGCGGGTGCTGGTGCCAAGCTCATAATGAGATCAGACGGGCCGACAGCCCTGTTCCCGAGGTTCGCGGATCGCGGGTCGGCATAGATGACGACGCCCGTGCCGGTTGGCGCAATGTCCCCGACAAGAGGGCTTGCCCCAAGCTGCCCGCTTCGATCAGCAATCGTGACCTTGGCTCTCAGCTTGTACAGGGTGAGCCTGCGCGCGAGATCCGGGGCGAGCACAGCTGGACAATCGAGGAGAAAGCGCTCGTGGAGGTCGGGCTCCGGCGCCGCGACCACCATGAAATCTACGATGATCTTGCCTTGGGGCGTCAACAAGGCCGCATAGCACGCCTGCCCGGAGGTGAGTTTTTCGACGTCGTTCGTAACCAGGCGCTGAAGAAAATCGCGCGCCTCCGGGCCCGAAACTTCCACGACACCGCGACGATCCGTCGACGCACCCGATTCCATATCGTTCCTCGCCCGTTGCGACACATCGGGAGATAAGGGGACCAAGCGGCCACACAAGGGCAGCGCGCCGATCGTGTCCGCGGAGGGGGCGTCCCTCCTCGCAGAACCCTGGCCCGCTACTTCGGCTGTACGTCACCCGTGTCACCGGGCCCACCCGGTGGAGGGATGACCGGCATGGTTCCAGTTTTGGGCGCGGACTTGTGAATTCCCGGATCGACGTCGCCCTGGGGATGGATGACGCCGTTCGTCGTATTCAGCTTCTCGCTGAGCGTGCCAGGCCGCTTGGCAATATCGGTGCTTGCCGGGGACTGATCAACATCAGCCGCACCTGCTGCCGGTTGCGCTCGAGCGGTCCCAACAAAAGTGCCGAGGAGCGCCACGCCCGCGAGAATTCCTGCACGCTTCTTCATCGCTACACCCCATCGAACCCGGAAACAGCTTCTTTCGCACTCCACATCAGGATGGCTGGTCGGTGAGCACCTGGAGAGGCCTCGGGACGTTTGTTCAGCTTCGACGCCTGCAGTCAGGTCAATGTAGAGCATGGCCCGTGACCGCTTCGTCCAAACCTGGAACTAACGAACGCGACGTCGGTTGCATGGCATAGAGCGTGGGAGATCGCACGTGTTGGGTCGGTGGAAGCCGGACATGGCGACATGCTGACGGATGTCACGTTGCAACATGTCTGTTCATCGCCAGCTAACACCCCCATGCGATGCTGAAGTGGCATGCGAGACGAAGCAGACACCTTGAGCCCTATGACACAGATCAACCGCGACTGGGAGGGCACATTCCGGACCGAATTCCTGGAAAAGCACCTCGTGAGCTTCAAGGAATGCGCGCTCTCCTACGCGACGATGGATTTGGGCCGGCTTCTGGCCGAGATGGCTCTGCTGATACGGCCTGACGTGAGGGCCGTGCCGTTCGGCTCCTCGGGATGGCGCTACTATGCTCTGATGGACGCGCTGGTGCGCCGAACAGGCGACAGCCAGGAGATGTCGGATCGCGAGCGGGCGCGCCTTGTCAATGTGTGCATCGACTTCGTCGAATATGTTCGGCGTCAGACACCGCCGAAGCGACAGGACGACTTCAACCGGGCTCTGTCGGCCACGCTCGACAGCGTCGACTTGTTCGGGCGCTATCCTCTGGTGGCTCAGTTGGTGGCGGATGGCACCCGGGACTTTGGCGGCACGTTCGAAGAAAACCAGATCGGGGCAATTCTCACGACCGGTAAATAGCCAAGCCTAATCCTCGGCGGAACGCACTCTCTGCGCCGCTTGATGGCTGGCCTCACTGCGACTTTCAGGATCCAGTGTTTGCCGAAGCCTTAAGCTAAGCCTTGCGTCAGAGCAGCTTGTTCGAGCATACGCGTCAAAGGATCGGCTCCATTGCGTAGGTATTCACATTTTCGCTTTTAACCCAATATTAAGGATTGAAGGGTGTCGATTCGCGACCTCCCTTCAAATACATGCAAGCCGATTGAGCTGCCTCCGCGAAAGCGCTGCCAAACTAGATGTGGATAATGTTTTGGCCTGCGACTCCTATGGCCGATCTCAAGGTAGGTTAAATCCAACGCGAGAGCTTTGCGCCTTCTTTACCAGTCTCCGACACTGGCCGATCGGTTCGTCCCGTCGGCCGTGTCCGTTGGAAGGTTCGAAGCTTGAATTTAGTCCCTTGAGGTTGGCCGGCAGGGCCGTTTCGAGGCTGCAGTTTGGGTGATGAACGATGCGAATCAATCGCCACTACACGAAGTCCTCGGGCGCGCCTTATGCCGGCATAGAGTTCCGTGCGACCAAATCCGAGATCAGGAATCCTGACGGATCCGTGGTATTTTCCCTCGACGGGATCGAGGTTCCGGCCGCATTCTCACAGGTTGCAGCCGACGTGCTGGCGCAGAAATATTTCCGCAAGGCGGGTGTGCCCACGCGTCTGAAGAAGGTCGAGGAAAACGACGTCCCGTCCTTCCTGTGGCGTTCGGTGCCTGACACCGAGGCTCTCGCGGTCTTGCCGGAGAGCGAGCGCGCCGGCTCAGAGACCTCGTCCAAGCAGGTGTTCGACCGGCTGGCCGGCACCTGGACCTATTGGGGATGGAAGGGCGGTTATTTCACGTCGGAGGAGGACGCCCATGCGTTCCACGATGAGCTCCGCCACATGCTGGCCCGCCAGATGGTCGCGCCGAACTCGCCGCAATGGTTCAACACCGGTTTGCACTGGGCCTATGGCATCGATGGGCCCGGCCAAGGCCATTCCTATGTCGATTTTCGCACCGGGAAGCTGACGAAGTCCGAGTCGGCTTATGAGCATCCGCAGCCGCATGCGTGCTTCATCCAATCCGTTGCCGATGACCTTGTGAATCCGGGCGGCATCATGGACCTTTGGGTGCGTGAGGCGCGGCTCTTCAAATACGGTTCCGGCACCGGCACCAACTTCTCGCGCCTGCGCGGCGAGAATGAGAAGCTGTCGGGCGGCGGGCGGTCCTCGGGTCTGATGTCCTTCCTGAAGATTGGCGATCGGGCTGCCGGCGCCATCAAATCGGGCGGCACCACCCGCCGTGCGGCCAAGATGGTGGTGGTCGATGCCGATCATCCGGATATCGAGGCCTATATCGATTGGAAGGTGCGCGAAGAGCAGAAGGTCGCGGCGCTCGTCACAGGCTCCAAGATCAACAAGAAGCACCTGAAGGCGGTGTTGCGTGCCTGCGTAAACTGCGAAGGCCCCGGAGATGACTGCACGAACCCGGAGAAGAATCCGGCGCTCAAGAAGGAAATCAGGGCCGCACGCCTGAATGCCGTGCCGGACAACATGATCCAGCGCGTGATCCAGCTCGCGCGCATGGGCCATACGTCGATCGACCTGCCGGAATTCGACACCGACTGGGATTCTGAGGCCTATCTCACGGTCGCGGGCCAGAACTCGAACAATTCGGTGCGGGTCACCGACGATTTTCTGCGTGCCGTCGAGACCGACGCCGATTGGGCGTTGACGCGGCGGCTCGATGGAAAGCCTTTGAAGACCATCAAGGCCCGTGCCTTGTGGGAGAAGATCGGCTTCGCGGCCTGGGCTTCGGCCGATCCAGGCCTGCAATATCATACCACCATCAACGACTGGCATACCTGCCCGGTCTCAGGGCCGATCATCGCCTCGAATCCGTGCTCGGAATACATGTTCCTCGACGACACGGCCTGCAACCTGGCGTCGTTGAACCTGCTGCAATTCAAGGATCCCGCAACCAAGCGGATCGATACGGTGGCCTATGAGCATGCGGTCCGTCTGTGGACGGTGGTGCTCGAGATCTCCGTGCTGATGGCGCAGTTCCCCTCGGAGGAGATCGCCACGCGCTCCTACCGCTACCGGACGCTGGGGCTTGGCTACGCCAACATCGGCGGCCTCCTCATGTCTTCGGGCATCGCCTATGATTCCGACGAGGGCCGTGCCATCTGCGGCGCGCTCTCGGCCATCATGACAGGTGTGTGCTACGCGACCTCGGCCGAGATCGCGTCCGAGCTCGGGGCTTTCCCGGGTTACGCACCCAATGCCGATGCCATGCTGCGCGTGATGCGTAACCATCGCCGTGCGGCCTATGGCGAGGCCATTGGTTACGAGCAGGTGGCTGTCATGCCCGTTCCGCTTGACGCGGCGTCCTGCCCGGACCCGATGCTGATCGAGCGCGCCCGGCTCGCTTGGGATGCCGCTGTCAGCGGCGGTAAAATGCATGGCTATCGCAATGCCCAGACGACGGTCGTGGCCCCGACGGGCACGATCGGCCTCGTGATGGATTGCGACACAACCGGCATTGAGCCGGATTTCGCGCTTGTGAAATTCAAGAAGCTCGCCGGGGGCGGCTATTTCAAGATCATCAACCGTGCGGTGCCCGAAGCACTGCGTGCGCTCGGTTATCGCGAAAACGAGATCGCCGAAATCGAGGTCTATGCGCTCGGCCACGGCAGCCTGCGTCAGGCGCCGGCCATCAACACCTCGTCGCTGCGCGCACGAGGCTTCACCGACGAGAAGCTCGAAGGCTTGGAGAAGAGCCTTGCCAATGCCTTCGATATCAAGTTCGCCTTCAACAAATGGGCGCTCGGCGCGGATTTCCTCGTCAACACCCTGAAGGTCCCGGCCGACAAGCTCGACGACCAGAGGTTCGAGCTCCTGCCTTTCCTCGGCTTCTCCAAGGCCGACATCGAGGCCGCCAACATCTTCTGCTGCGGAGCCATGACGCTCGAAGGCGCACCGCACCTCAAGGTGTCACATTACAAGGTGTTCGATTGCGCCAATCCCTGCGGCCGCACGGGCAAGCGCTATCTGTCCGTCGAGAGCCACATCCGCATGATGGCGGCGGCGCAGCCCTTCATCTCGGGCGCGATCTCCAAGACCATCAACATGCCGAACGATGCGACGGTCGAGGCCTGCAAGGAGGCTTATCTCCTGTCCTGGCGTTTGGGGTTGAAGGCCAATGCGCTCTACCGCGACGGTTCGAAGCTCTCTCAGCCGCTGAATTCCCAGCTGATCGAAAACGACGATGAGGTCGAGGACGCGGTCGAGACGCATCTCGCGACGCCGATGCCGGCGCGCACGGCCGAAGTCGCCGAACGGATCGTGGAGCGCATCGTCGAGCGGGTGGAGCGCCAGCGTGAGCGCGAGAAACTGCCGAACCGCCGCGCGGGTTACACCCAGAAGGCGTCTGTCGGCGGTCACAAGATCTATCTGAAGACGGGCGAGTACAAGGACGGGCGGCTCGGCGAGATCTTCCTCGACATGCACAAGGAAGGCGCCGCCTTCCGGTCGCTGATGAACAATTTCGCGATCGCTATCTCACTTGGCCTGCAATATGGCGTGCCGCTTGAGGAATACGTTGAGGCCTTCACGTTCACGCGATTTGAGCCGGCCGGCCCCGTGCAGGGCAATGACGCGATCAAGAATGCGACCTCTATCCTCGACTATGTGTTCCGCGAACTTGCGGTCTCATATCTCGACCGGACGGATCTCGCGCATGTGGCGCCGTCGGATCTCGGCTTTGACGCCATGGGGAAGGGTGAAGGCGAAGGCCGAACGGGTGGCATGGAAGTTCGGGCGAGCGACTCGGGTTTCGTCTCCAAGGGTCTTGTCCGATCCAAGGGCGACCGGCTGATGCTCGTGCGCGGCGGCGCTTCGGGTGAATCGCGTGCCGCGCAAGTGACCAAGTCGCCGGCCTTTTCGACGGAGGGCGCGACAGCCCTCAAGCAGGAGGTGAGCCGAGAGGTGGCCCGTGAGGCCGTTACGGAAGAACTCTCTGCCTTGGCCTGGAACGAGCCGCAGGGCTTCGCGGCTGCCAGGGAAGCCGTGGCTGACAAGAAGGCCGAGGCGCGAATGAAGGGCTACGTCGGCGAATCCTGTCCAGAATGCGCGAACTTCACGCTCGTACGGAACGGCACATGTCTGAAGTGCGACACTTGCGGAGCGACGACGGGATGCAGCTGAGGTAGAATTGTGTTTCGAGACCGCAGAGACGATTTCAGATGAAAAGAAATCGTCTCTGCGGAGGCAGGACGACTTCTAGAGCTGGTAAAAGCTTCACAGGAGCGATGCTTGGACGTCGTCTCCGTTTCTACTGGCTTCAGCAAAATGGCTGGCAACATAAGGGTAAGCTTACGCTGAAGGGAAATTACCCAGGGGCCATTTGAGCAGGGTCAGGCGCTGACGGTCTGGAGAATGATCTCGAAGGCGTTGTTGACGGGCCGGAGGCGCTTGGTGTCCACCACGGTACGGACATCGGCCTCTCCCTGAGCTGCCGACATGGCGCGATAGCCGTTGGTGACCTTGCGCTGGGTGACCGACGGTCTGAGTGCGCGTTCACAGCCATTGTTGAGGCGTAGACAATGCCCGGCCATTTAGCAAAGGTGAGAAGCTGGTCGCGCGCTCGTCTGAACCTGTTCTGGAGGTTTCGCGCGAGATCGCAAGATGTCTGGGTCGCGAGCGTTGCGATGCGGGCTGCCACGGCAAACGCACCTTGAAGCCACAGCTTGAGCCGCATCGGCAGGAGATCCTCGCCCGCTTGATGACATCGCGCGCCAGATGCGCGAGGCAGGTCTGCTGGGCTCCCGCATGCCCTCCAGTCGCCACTCCACCCTGCTGCGCAGGATGGAGCCTCTCGCTCCTTCCGCCCTGTTGGGCGGAATAGCGGTCTGACAGCCAGACCGCCGGTCGGTGTCGATCCATCATGTCCCGGATCACCACGGCGCCGCGCGTCAGAGACGCCTGATGAACCACGGCGTCGTTGCAGCGGAAGACCCAATGAAACGAATTGCTGCCCTCGATGCGGACCCCGGCCTCGTCCGAGGCGATCACGTCGGCTTGGCGCAGGACCGCGACAGCATCGTCGCGCTTGGCCGCGAACGTCCGCTGCGCGGCGGAGCATGTTCATCAGCCCCTCTCCGCCTGCTACTCCACTCAGCTTCGCCGAGCGGAGCCTCTTGCAGGCTCCGCCCTGGCTGACCGTCCGGGCGAAGAGATGCTCAAGGGCGCCTTGCAGACGCTCATAGGACAGCGCCTGGAACGTCTTGAAATAGGTTTCTACCGTGTGGAGGCGTGGGCCGAACGGTGTCCCCTTCGCCGCCGAGGGCATCGGCGCCTCGACCGTCGCACCGCACGACGGACAGCGCACGGCCAGGCGTCGATGGCGCTCGACGAAGGGCTTGATCGCAGGCAGCTCAACCTTATCGTGCTCGCTGACCACCTCTGCAGCCAAATCGCTGGGCAGAGCCATGCGGCAACACGGGCATTCCTGGGGATGAGGATTGACGATCCGATCGACATCCTCGCTCAAACGGCGCGAATGCCCCTCGTGGCCCGGCTTGGCCCAGCCAGGTTTGGCCCTCTCACCGCGCTCTTTTCGATCGGTCGAGGGGCGGCTTGGCCGACGTCTGCGACGTCTTCGTCGGGCGTTGCAGCCGCAACACCAGCTCGATCAGCTCGTCTTTGCTTAATCGCTCAAGATCGGGCCCATTCGCCAAAGGAATCAACGATTTCCTCCCGTGACAAAGGGGGTGGGTAATCACGCAGGCTTGATCGGGAAGATCAACGCGCAGACGTTGCCACTGATCGTTGACTGGCTTGCGCGGCACCATATCCCATTCGATGAGATCCACGTCGGCAAACCCTGTGCGGGCACGAGGGATTTTGCGTCGATGATCGGGCGGTGCGGCCATCTATACCGGCCCCGGATAGTGAGACACCGATCTTGATCCTATGCGGCAATAGCCGCGGGTGAAAGGAGGTCGCGTCGAACGGCGGCGGGGGTTCGATGCCCGAGCCGTCCGATCATCCACATGGTGTTGTAGGTGTCCTTGAAGGCGAGTAGCGCCCGGCGCAACTGCTCGACGGTGTCGAAGCTCTGCACCCAAAGGAGGTTTTCCTTGAGGGTGCGGATGAAGCGTTCGGCGCAGCCGTTGCCTCGGGAGCCCGCACGAAGGCGGGTGAGCTTTCGGCGCCCAAGAAGGCAATCTCCTCCTGAAAGGCACGTGCCATGTACTGGCTGCCGTGGTCATGCCGGACCGACAGACCGCGGGCAACGTCCTTGGCGAAGCCACCGAAGTGCTGGCGCGCCCTGGCGGATCGGTTCCAGCGCCTCGAAACGGGTCCCGTGGTGAGCGGCGTGCATACCGACGCATTCGGCATTGTGGTGATCGACGGCAATGAAGACCGCCACCTGTCCTCACGGGTCCAGGCCGTCGTCATGTCCGTCCCTCCGCCTGCAACTCCACACAGCTTCGCTGCGCGGAGCCTCTTGCAGGCTCCGCCCACATCGTGTCGATCGTCGTGGGGATGATGGTGCCGTCGTGATTACGCGGTCCTCGCTGTGATCCAATGCGCGAGGGTGCCAAAAGGCCATGCTCGCGCATCAGCCGCAGCACGTGGTGACGTGCCTGGCCTCGAAGTCCGGATCCTTGGACAGTTTGAAGTGGCGCACGAGGTGCGGCTTCAAGCCATGGTCGCGCCAGATCTTCTGCACCGAACCCGGTGCGATGCCGACCGCCTTGGCCATCATGCGAGTACTCCAAGGCGTCGCCTCGGTCGGCCGCTCCGTCGTGGTCTTGCTCACAACCTTGCGGATAACCTCAGGAGGCAGTCGCCCGGGAGGCCGGGTCTTGTCGCGCAACAGACCGTCGAAACCGGCTTCGGCAAAGCGCGCCTGCCAGCGCCACACCGTCGGCTTCGATTGCCCGGTCTGCCGCATGATCTCCATCGTGCCCAGGCCGTCGCCGGTCAGAAGAACGATGTGTGCTCGGGCCGCATGCTTTTGTGGCGTGTTCCGGTCCGCCACCAACTCGCTCAGCCGCGCCCGATCCTCGGGCAATACTGAGACCTCAACACCGCGTCGCATGACCCCAGCATGCCACCTCCGCAGCAGTGTGGGAATCCTCCAACCCGGTCAGAACACTAGGCACGGTTCCGCCTTTAAAACACGCACACCCACCCGCGCCATGCCGGCCCGTCGCTTCATTGAAATGTAGGGATTTCAACATGCAAGGGGCCACCCTTCCACGAAGGATGACCCCTCAATAGTTCTTCAACAAGTCATGGATTGTTACTGTAGAAACACTACTTGATGAGTCGCGGCGCGCCGGTGGTCGCTGCAGACTCGCTGAGACCGTATTTGGCCAGCAACTTGCCGATCGTACCGTCCTTGTGCAGCTGCTCGATATCCTCGTCGAACGCCTTGCCCATCGCGGTATTGTCCTTTGTCATCGGAAAGGTGCCTTGGCCGGCCTCCTGGCTCGCCGCTACCCGCGGATCTGGCTTGATCCCGACGATCTTGATCCCCGGCAACTGGCCCTGCTGCTGCGCCACCACACCGATCGACTCACCGTCGACGCCAAGGTCCACGCGACCTGCCATCAGGTCCTGCTGCATCGCGACGGATGTCTGGTAGAGCTTCACCTTGTCGCCGAACACCTTCTTCATGTCGGCATTCCAAAGGTTACCGGATGTGCTGCCGATGACCTTGCCTTCCATCTGGCCGATCGAGTCGTAGCCTTGCTTCGAATAGACAGCCATCTGGTCGACGTAGAGCGGTGCCGTCAGATAGACGACGCGGGCGCGCTCGGCGGTGCGGTACCAGTCGCCAGTCGTGGTGTCGGCTTTCTTGCTCAGCACATACTGGATGCCGGAGCCACCGTCCGCGACGACCGGTTTGACCTTGAGGCACTCGAGCTTGGCGATCTCGGCCATGATATCGCCGTCGATCCCCACGAGCACGCCGTCCGCGTTGATGAGCGAATAGGGTGCGTAGGTCGAAGCACCGACCGTGATGAAGCCAGCCTCGACTGTCGTGAATGTGTGTTTGGGGGTGCAACTCTGGGCCTGGGCTGTCGCGGAAAGCGCCGCCAGGAACAGGGCCGCGGTCATGGTGCTGCGGACGGACATCATCTTTTTCCTTTAAGGTGAGGGTTCAACGGACCGCATAGGCCCCGGCGCGATGCTCGACGTAGGAAACGAGAAACGAGGCGGGCATGCAGATAGCGACATAGAACAGCCCCGCGGTCGCCAGCGCGGGAAAGTAGAAAAACGTGTTGGTGCCGATCTCGTAGGCTCGGCTGATGAGCTCGGGCAGCGCGATGGTGAAGCAGAGCGACGAGGCCTGGAACACCAGGATCGAAAAGCCGAGCAGCGCCGGGACGGCGACGCGGAGACCCTGGGGCAGGATCACGTAACGGAGGCCGTCCATGCGCGAGAGGCCGAGGGCGCTCACGGCCTCCTTATGGCCGCCCGGCACCGAGTCGAGACCGGCGCGAATGATCTCGCTTGTGTAGGCACCCGTGGACCAGCCGAGCGCGATGGTCGCGGACACGAACGAGGTGAGCGGCAGGCCCGCGGACGGAAGCCCGAAATAGATGAACTGGAGCAACACGAGGGCCGGCGCGCCGCGTCCGATCTCGACGACGGCGAGGCAGATCCCGCGCAAAAGCATCGCTTTCGTTTGGACACCGAGCGCCAGCGCGAGCCCGAGCGGCAGGCCGACGGCCAGCGACGCGATCGTCACCTCGATGCTGAGGACGAACCCCGACCAGAGATCGGGCAGCCAGGACGTGAAATCGTCCCAGGTGGCGCCCTGCAACAACGCGTTCATCGGGCCACCTTGGCGCGAAGGTAGAGATCGGCGCGCCGGGACAGCCAGGCGATCGGTAGGCTGAGGAGGATGTAGATCAGCCCGACCATGCCGAAGACCTTGAGGCCCTGGAACGTCTCCTGGGTGAGGCGTGCCCCCTGGTAGGCAAGTTCGGGCACGCCGATCGTCGAGGCGATAGCAGTGTCCTTCATCAACCCGATCGCGTAGGTGGCCGACGATGGCAGTGCGACCCGGAACATTTGCGGCGCGATGACATCGCGGAACGTGTGGGCGCCCCCCAGATTGAGCGCCTGGGCAGCCTCCCATTGGCCGTGGTGGATCGAGATCAGGCCTCCGCGGTAGATCTCCGCCATGTTGGTGGCAGCGATGAGACCGAGCCCGATCAGGGCCGCGGTCAGCGGGCTCATGCTGAAGGCGCCGGTGCCGACACCGAAGAAAATTATAAAGAGCCACACCAGCGGCGGCACCGCCCGAATCAGGCTGATGAACGCGATCGACACGAGGCGGACCGGAAGGCTGCGGGCATTGCGCCCCAGCATGATGGGATAGCCGAGAATGCAGCCGATCAGCAGCGACACCGCCGTGATCAGGATCGTCCAGGGCAATCCGCGCAGGATGAGGCCGAGCTGATACAACATCAGCGTTCGTTCACGGCGCGCAGGAACTGTCTGGCCCGCGCCGATTGGGGATTTCGGATGACCTCGCGGCTCGGGCCGTATTCGAGAATGCAACCGTCGGCCATGATGGCGACGTGATCCGAAACATTCTCGGCGAAGCTCATCTCGTGGGTCACCACGATCATGGTCATGCCGCTCGTCGCGAGTTCGCGCATGACGGACAGGACTTCGAGGCCAAGTTCGGGATCGAGCGCAGAAGTCGGTTCGTCGAACAGCATCACCTTGGGATCGAGCGCTAGCGCGCGGGCGATGGCGATGCGCTGTTGCTGTCCGCCCGAACAGCGGCTCGGGTACTGCGCGGCCTTGTCGGCGAGACCCACCCGCGTCAGCAACTGCATGGCGATCAGCTCGGCTTCGGCTGATGTTCGGCCGAGGACACGCTCCTGCGCGAGCGTGATATTGCGCAGCACCGTCAGGTGGGGGAACAGGTTGAACGATTGAAACACCATGCCGAGCTTGCTGCGCAATGCGCGGAGATCCCGCCGCGACACCGGCGTTTCCCCTTCGATCGTCACGTCTCCGACCGTTACAATGCCCTTGTTGGGCGGCTCGATGTAATTGATGCAACGGAGCAATGTGCTCTTGCCCGAGCCGCTCGGACCGATGATCGCCAAGACGCCGCCGGAGTGAACCGAAAGGTTTACGTCACGCAGCACCGTATGAGCGCCGTAACTCTTGGTGATCTGTTCGAGCTTGACGTAGGGCTTGTTCGTCAGAGCCAAGGGCGCTTCTTTTCCGACGTGCTGTCCGACGACCCTGAGCTGTTGAGGCATTCGACTTGCTCACTTTTCGCGGCGGAGGTTTGCAGGCGGGATACGGCTGACCCGTGAGACAGCCACCGGGTCCGTTTGACAGCCAGATCATGGAGACCGGTTCGAAGCTCGGTTTCGCAAGGCCACGCCCGCTGCGTGGGCGCAGGCCAGCCGGGCCGGGCCGACAGTCGCCGAGTCCAAAACGATCTGGAGGGCCGGACCGAGCAGATCGCGCGGTTCACATGCGCCTCTCTGTTCGAACAACCCGGGTTGAGATCGACCGACGCTTCGAGGTGTTCCCTTGCACGAGGATCAGGCTCCGGCCGGAGGGAAGAAACGCGGCCGTCATACGGCGGCTCCCGCGATCGATCTTCCGGCATCCACGTCGTTTCGTCCATCGTCGAGTGACCAGACGGTCGTCGCGGCATCCTGAACGGCTTCGGTCACGCCGCGAGGCAGCTTGGCGTCACCGATCAGGCGGGTGTCGATCCGCGCCGCTCGCAATGGTTCGAGCAGACCGTTTCGGCTGACGACGCGACTGAGCGACACGACGGCATCGACATCTTGCACGGGCGGCCGGGGCTCGCCGAACACGCCCTGAAGAACGACATCGTCACCCTGGATACCGGTCACCTTGGCGCGGTCGATGATGGTCACGCCATGGCCCGCGAGAGCGCGGAGCAGCGAATAGGCCGTGGTCAAGCCTTCGCCTTCGGCCGGGTGCAACATGGAGGTCACGAACGTCACCTTGCGCCACGACTGCGCGAGGCGCTCGGCCGTCAACATGGCCGCGAGGCGGCCCATTTCGTCGTAGACGACCACGTGACCGCCTGCCGCCGGCGCCTCGTAGGCTCCGTAGCTCGGCAGCAGCCCGGCCTGAAGGGTCGGTGACGGCAGCGGCGTCGAGCCGGTCGCGAGCAGCACCACGGACGGCTGTAGGGCGCGGAGCCCGTCGACGGTCGCTTCCGTGTTGGTGCGGACCCGCACCCCGAGGCGATCGAGTTCGTCACCCCACCAACCGATGATCCGCTTGAACTCCTGGCGCGACGGTGTTTCGGACCACTGCGCCAACTGACCGCCGAGCTTATCCCCGGCCTCGATTAGCGTCGTCTCGAAGCCGCGCAGAGCGAGGCGCCGGGCCGCCTCAAGTCCGGCCGGTCCGGCGCCGACCACGACGGCCGGCCGCGACGCATAGATCGGCCGGTCGAGCGTCTCGGGCCTGCGTCCGATCTCCGGGTTCACCATGCAGGTGAGGGACTTGTGGTCCATCAGCGCATTGATGCAGACATTGGCCCCGATACACGGGCGGACCGTTTTAAGCGCTCCGCTTCGGGACTTCGGCAGCAGGCGCGGGTCTGCCACATGGGCCCGCACCATGCCGACAAGATCGGCGTCACCCATTGCGAGGATCTCCTCCGCGAGGGCAACAGTCGTGACACGGCCTACAGTGGCAACCGGGACGTCGACACCTCCCTTCACGGCGCGCGACAGATGACGAAAGGCGCCAAAGGGAGCCGGAGTCGGCGGCCAATGGTCGACGCGCGCCATCTTGCGGGTATTGTTGCCAGCCGTCACGCTGACGTAATCGACCGTGCCGGTAGCGACGAGCCGCTGCGCGATAGCGACGGCCTCAACCGCATCGATGCCGCCGTCGACCATCTCGTCGCCGGGGATGCGGATGCCGATGATCCGGTCTTCGCCGAGGGCCTCGCGCACGGCCGCCAGAACCTGACGGGGGAATAAGGTGCGGCCGTCGCGGTCACCGCCGAACCTATCCTGCCGTCGGTTCATCAAAGGAGACAGGAAGCTCGCCAGCAGCATGCCATGCGCCATGGTTACCTCGACCCCGTCGAGATCGCCCTCCCGGCAGCGCATGGCGGCGCCGCGATAGAGTTCGGCGATTTCGGCCAGCTCCGTGGGCGTCGCTTCGCGCGACATGCGCTGCGTCAGTTCGGAATGCTCCCAGGACGCAGACACGATCGCCTCGCCGGCCGTCTCCATGGCGCCCACATGAGCAAGCTGCGCCAGCATCAGGCCGCCCTCCTCGTGAACCGCCTTGGCGAGCGCGCGGTAGCCTGGGACGATGCGATCATCGATGTTGATCAGCGTTCGCCCGTCGGCCCAGACCTCCGACCACATCACGGGGGTTGCGCCCGTGATCTGCATGCCAAGCCCGGCCCTGGCGCGCTGCCGGTGGTAGTCGATGTAGCGTTCGCCCGGCACGCCATTGTCGGCCAACCCTGGTTGGTGGCCGGGGAGATAGACGCGGGCACGCAGGGTCTTGCCGCGCATCCCCAAGGCTTGCGAAACGTGGGGCAGGGGAACGTTCGAGGGCTCTGTCATTGCGCAATCCCATGCAAAGCGCGTTCCGGGTTTGAGCGTCAAACAGCTTCGCACAAGCCGAATTGCTGTTGCGTCGTCTCGATGTATCGATTGGCCTCCGCCGCGGCCTCTCCGGCCGACCAGCCCATCGCGTCCCGGACCGTCGATGCGACTTGGTGCGCCACATCGCAGCCCAGGTGCTCGCCCCAGCCGATCGACACACGGCGGCGCATCAGGTCGGCGAGATCACGGACCTTCTCGTGCTGGCAGGCATAGACCAGCCCCTTTGCCGCGACATCGCCGTCGCTGGCCCGCAGCGTCGTGCTGTCGGCCTGTGTTGGGGGAAGGCGGGCCGATCCGAGAAAGGGCCGGCTCGACCCCGACGGCGGCAGCTTGCGGCCGATCCCCGCCACGACTTCGCGACCGGCGCTGCGATGCGTCATCAGCAGTCCGCCCGTATAGGCGAAGTAGTTGGCTGCGCCATCCCGCCCGAAATCATGCAATCGCACGGCCGACCCGCCGGACGCGAAGCCACGTCGCGCGGTGCGCGGACGTACGCCGGCCCAACTGTAGCGCACATCGCTCCGTTGAAGATCAAGCGATGGAAACAAGAAATTGAACTCCTCAAGCAGAAACAGAATTTCGTCTTCGCTCACGGTATAGCCGGCATTATCCGGCTCGGAAGGCCGATTCGCCGGCCCAAAGTAATGGAGCTTGCCCCAGGGGATCACATAGAAGGGCGCGCCGCCGCGTGTGAGACTTTCGAAGCCGATGCCCTCGAACTCGGGCGGCAGGCGAACCACGACGTTGCTGCCCTTTTCGCCCTGGTTGACCTTAGGGATGCCGAGCTCCGACGAGGCCGCGATCTTGTCGACCCAGGCGCCTGCGGCGTTGAGCACGGCGCGACTCCGATAGTGCCGAGCCGCGTTTTGCCTTTTGTCCCATACGGTGGTCAGCCAGGTCCCATCCTTCTGACGCGCGAGTGCCTGCACAGGGCTATGGTTCTCGACAGTGGCGCCGTTCTCCGCCGCGTTGAACACCGCATCGACGCAAATCCGCTCCGGCCAGTCGAACTGATGCTCGATACATTGAACCACGCCCGTCAGCCGGTCGGGATCTCGCAGCCATTGGAGCCGTGGATCGCGTCGCGCCTTCGACGGCTCGATCACCTCGACCGACAGAGGCACGCCGTCCGGATCGAGCCGTTCCATCAGCCGGAAGCCCAGCATCATGCTGCGCAGCGAGACGGGTCCGTCGCGATAGATCGGCAGGAAGAACGGGACCGGACGCACCCGCTCCGGAACTGAACGGATGAAAGCCGAGCGGTCGCGCATCGAACGGCGGGCGAGTCCGACCGCCTCGACGGCATTGAAGGGGTGGCGAGCGATTTGACTGAGCGGCTGAAGCGCGCCGAGGTAGGAGAGCCCGGAATATTGCAGGCGGCTGGTCCGCCCCGTCGTGCCGCTCGCGAAATCACCCTGTTCCAGCAACACGACGGAATAACCGGCTGCGACCAAATGGTTGGCCGAACTGGCTCCGGTGATCCCCCCGCCGACAACGGCGACATCGAACAGATCCATTGCGCCCTCCGGAACATCTAAGTGATACCAAATAGAACTAGGAGGCAAGTGTCTGAATGGATCCTGGCTTCAAAACCGAACGGGCGACCGAACCAGGTTCATCCATTATGCAACAGCATCAGTGCCGACCAATAGGGCAGACAAGCGGACAAAGCTTGTGCAACTTCAGTATCTGCGGAGGTGACAACCTTGCACGCCCGGTCATTCCCATCTTCATCCAACAGTCAAACACCCCCGATCCGGTCCTCTCCCGTCAGATCTCCAGCTCGGTTTGATGCATTGACAAGTCCACATGGAACTAATCTAATCTGAAGCAGCATGGCGCACTTGTCTTTGGATCGCGCGTGCAGTCGCGGACAACGCCGGTTCCCTTCCTGAGTGGTCGCTTGCGCATGACTGACTACGAAGCTCTCCTTAAGCCGTTGAAGATCCGCAATCTCACGCTGCGCAACCGCATGGCCAGCACGGGCCATGCGGCGGGGCTCGCCGAAGACGGCATGCCGAAGGACCGCTACCAGCTCTACCACGCCGAGAAGGCGCGCGGTGGGATCGGGCTGACCATCTTCGGGGGCTCCTCTTCGGTGGCCGTCGATTCTCCGCTCCCGTTCTCGCAGATCGACGTGTCGAGCGACCGCATCATTCCGTATTTCGAAAGCTTCGCCCGCAGGGTGCACCAATACGGCGCCGCGGTGTTCTGCCAGCTCACCCATCTCGGGCGCCGCGGACATTACGCATCGCATAACTGGCTGCCGTTGATCGGACCCTCGGCCAACCGCGAGCAGGCGCACCGCTCCTACGCGAAGGAGATGGAGAGCTGGGACTTCAAGCGGACCATCAAGGCGTTCGGCGATGCGGCACGACGCTGCGAGCAGGGCGGCCTCGACGGCATCGAGATCATCGCGGCTGCGCACCACCTGATCGACAGCTTCCTGTCACCGGTCACCAACCAGCGTAAAGATCAATATGGCGGCAGTCTCGAAAACCGCATGCGTTTCGGCCTTGAAGTATTCCAGTCCATTCGGGAAGCCGTCGGAGACAATTTCGTTGTGGGCCTGCGCATGGCGGGCGATGAGATGATGTCCGGCGGACTCAGCGCCCAGGATTGCCTCAGGGTCGCCACAGCTTTCGGCAATAGCGGCCTCGTTGATTACATCAGCGTCTATCAGGCGCATGGCGATAATTTCGCGAACCTGTCGGCCATGCTGCCCGACATGTCCTATCCACCCGCCGCGTTCCTTCATCTCGCCAGCGCCATCAAGGCCGAGGTGGACATCCCCATCCTTCACGCCTCCGCGATTCGGGACGTGACAACGGCGAACCGTGCCATACAGGACGGCCACGTCGATTTCGTCGCCATGACGCGCGCCCATATCGCCGACCCGCACATCATGAAGAAGCTGCAGGAAGGGCGCGAGGACGACATTCGGCAGTGCGTCGGTGCCAATTACTGCGGCGACTTCGCAGGATCGGGCGGGGTCAAGTGCGTGCAGAACGCCGCGACGGGCCACGAGGCCTTCATGCCCCATATCCACGTGCCGACCACGCCACGCCGCAAGGTCGTGGTGGTGGGCGGTGGGCCGGCAGGTCTGGAAGCAGCACGCGTCGCCGCTGAACGTGGGCACGGCGTGGTTCTGTTCGAGGGCGAGAGCCGGCTCGGCGGCCAGATCAACCTCGCCAAGACCGTGCCCTGGCGCGAGAACATGGGCGGGATCGTGCGCTGGCTCGAAAGCCAGATCCGCAAAAAGGGTGTCGACATCCGGCTCGGCGCGCGGGCCGACGCTCGGGCTGTGCAGGCTGAACGGCCCGATGTGGTGTTCGTGGCGACCGGGGGCTCACCTGCCGCGCCGCAGATCGATGGCGCGCATCTCGGCGTGTCGACCTGGCGCATTCTTGACGGCTCGGTCGAGCCCGGCAGCAACGTGCTGGTCTACGACGAGATGGGCCTGCATTCAGGGTCCGGCTGCGCCGACTTCATGGCGCAGCGCGGCGCGGCCGTTGAGGTCGCCACCCCCGACCGCGAGGTCGGGGCCGAGACCGGACACCTCACGCATGTCGCCTACATGCGCAAGCTCTATGAAGGCAACGTCATCCAGACCCCGAACGTGAAGCTGAGCCAAGCCTACATGGAGGGCAATTCCATCGTGGCGGTTCTGAAGAACGAGTTCACGGGCGCCGAGGAGGAGCGAGTCGTCGACCAACTCGTCTTTGAACTCGGCACACTGCCGAACGAGGACCTCTACCACGCGCTCAAGCCGCTCTCGTCGAACGACGGCGAGGTCGATCTCGAGGCGCTGATCGAGAACAGGCCGCAGACGGTGAACACCAACGCGGACGGCCATTTCCAGCTGTTCCGCATCGGCGACGCGGTGATGAGCCGAAACGTCTATGCGGCCATCTTCGAGGCCTCCCGCTTCATGGCACAGATCTGAGAGCCAGCGATGCACGGCCCTGACCTCGCGGGCATCGTTCTCCTCCTCGCGGCCGCGGGTCTGGTCGGGCAGATGGTCCGGCTATCCTGGCGCTGGCGAGTCGGAGGGACGGCGTCCGTCGATTGGGTCGGGGGCCTGAGACGCCTCGCACACGCCTATTTCCATACTGTGCATGAGGTGGTGGCGCGCGACCCCTACGCGTCGCGCATGCACGTCATGGCTGCGGGGGGACTGGTGGCGGCGCTTGCGCTTGCCTTCGTGCTGCATGTCGGGGGAATGAGGGGGCGCGCGGCGGTCGCCCTGGCGTCGCTCATTCTTGTCTCGACGGCCGTTTCGGTCGCGGGCGTGGCTCTTGTGGCCTGGCGCCGCCGACCGCCGCGGCCACGCCGCCTCACGGGCGGCACCTTTAACCTGCTGCCGGCGGCGCTCTTGGGCGCGCTCGTGTTCCTGTGCGGATCGACCGTGCAGGTTATCCGCGTCGGCGGATCTCCGGAAGCCTTCGCGCCGTCCTCGATGGCGCTGGCCCTCCTCGGCACGATCGCGCTCGGAACACTGGTGATGTGGAGCGTTGAAGGCCCAATGCGGCATGCCACGGCCGGGGTGGTCAACCTCATGGCCCACAGCCGCCCGCGACGGTTCCAGGGTCGAATCGACTCCGCGTTGAAGCCGCTCGATTTGACCGGGTTGCGCAAACCCGGCCCGCATCTCCCGATTGTCGGTGCCGTGACGCCTGCGAGCTTTCCCTGGCCCCGCCTCGCGCAGTTCGACGCCTGCGTACAATGCGGTCGATGTCAGGAGGCCTGTCCGGCCTATGCGGCCGGCCAACCGCTCAATCCGAAGCGCGTGATTCAAGATCTCGTGGAGGCGACGACGGCAGCGCAGGGTGGCCAGAGCCCTCTGCTCATTGCCGAAGCCGGCATCGGCGGCGCGATCGCGCCCGAAACCCTGTGGGCCTGTACCACGTGCCGCGCCTGCGTCCACGAATGCCCCATGCTGATCGAACATGTGGACGCGATCGTCGACATGCGTCGCTATCAGACATTGGAGCTCGGCGCTGTCCCGGCGAAGGCCGCCGTGGCGCTGGAGACGATCCGCGACACCGACACCGTGGCCGGACGTGCGCTCGGGTCGCGGCTCGACTGGGCGACGGACCTGAAGCTGCCGATCATGGCCGAACGACGTCGGGCACACGTGCTGCTGTGGCTCGGCGAGGCCGCCTTCGACCGCCGCACCCAGCGCACGCTGCGAGCCCTGGTGCATCTGCTCCGACATGCCGATGTCGATTTCGCGGTCCTCGGCGATGAGGAGCGCGATTGCGGTGATCTGGCGCGCCGCCTCGGGGACGAGTTCACGTTCCAAGACCTTGCGACCCGCAACATCGAAACACTCGAGCGCTACGCATTCGACCTCATCGTCACGGCCGATCCGCACGCCTTCCACACGCTGCGCAATGAATATCCGGCACTCGGCGGCCACTACCGGGTCGAGCACCATTCTGTCACCCTGGACCGCTTGTTCGCCGATGGTCGGCTCCGGGCCGGAGACGGACCGGCCGATGTCGTGACCTATCACGATCCCTGCTACCTCGGACGCTACAACGGCGAGGTCGCGGCGCCGCGCCGGCTTCTTGGGCGGCTCGGGCTGACGATTGCCGAGATGGAGTGGTCCGGCTTGCGCTCACGCTGCTGTGGTGGCGGCGGCGGCGCGAGCCTTGCAGATGTCCCCGGAGAACGGCGCATCCCGGACATGCGGATTGCCCAGGCCCGGGCGACCGGCGCCGCCATTGTGGCGGTCGCATGCCCGACCTGCACCGGGATGCTGGAGGGCGTCATCGGGCCGCGCCCGGTCGTGTTGGACATCGCCGAGCTCGCGCTCGCCGCTCTCGAAGCCGTGCCTGGCGCTGCCGAAGCAGTGCTAGCCTCATGAGCCAGCCGCCGCTCCGCATCCGGCGCGATCCGCGTGACCCTGCCACGTTACGGGTACGGGCGCCTGTTGCAGTGTCTGCGGCGGAGGAGCCGACCCAGGCCACAGTGCGGGTCGACGATGCCGCGCCCTTCGTGCTTGCGGTGCTGAACCTCGATGCCGGACGTCTGTCGCGGGACGATCGCGATCTCCTGGGCGCCGCGCGCCGCCTTGCTGACGACCTTGGGGGCGGCGTGGTTCTGGCCGCATGCCTGCCGGACGGCGCCGACCTGCGCTTCAAGCCGGAGCAGGAGGGTGCCGACCGGGTCGTGCTTCTCGCGGGCGCGGGCTTCGTGAATGACAGCGCGGAGTCGCGGGTGTCGTTCATCCTGGCCGCCGCGGAAACGAGTGGCGCACGCCACCTCCTGTTCTCCGACACGAATGTCGGCGGCGAACTCGCGCGCCGCGTGGCGGCCCGGCTCGGCGATCGGGCGGCCTTCGAGGTTCGCCGGCTCGACGCCCAAGGACTGGCGGCGGACACAGATGCCGGGCGGATCGAAGTCCGCCGGCCTCTCCCGCGCGTGATCGTTCCGGCGCGAGCGAGTTTCGCGCCGCTTAATGAAACGGTGCTGCGCGAAGCCCGAACTGTTCCGGTCTCCCTCGGGCCGCCGCCGCGGGTGCGGGATCGCGGCTTGCTGCCGTTCGACCCTGGCAATGTGCCGCTCGCCGAAGCGGATCTCATCATCGCCGCCGGAAGCGGCCTCACAGATTGGCCTTCCTTCCATGCCGCTGCCCGTGCGCTAGGCGCCGCCGAAGCAGGCAGCCGCGTCGTATGCGACGCCGGGCTGCTGCCACGCAACCGCCAGGTGGGGGCCTCCGGCGCGCTGGTGGAGCCGCGCTGCTATCTCGCGTTCGGCATCGCGGGTGCGAGCCAGCATCTGCAGGGCATCGCGGCTGCCGAACGGGTGATCGCGGTCAACGTCGACTTGCGCGCCGAAATGGTGAAACGCGCCGACCTCGCGATCGTGGCCGACGCACAGGCGGTGCTCCCGGCGCTGGTGCGTCGCGCCGCGGAGCGCCGGTTGGGCGAGAGCGGTGGTGCAGAGGCAAGTGCGAAGAAGCGCCCGGGCGCAGCACTCCCTCCACCCAGCCCACCAAGGGAAAATTCGTGGAAGGAAGATGTGGAGTGGAAAGGTCAAGCACCCTCCGGTCCACCTTCGTGGCTCGTGAATCCGGACACTGACCGAACTTCATACGAACCGGCGTCCGCAAGGGATTTTAGCGACATTGTCGTTCTCGTCTCTGTCGGCAAGCACTCAGTCTCGAAGCGGGCCTGCCGGGCGGCCCTCGACGCACGGGCGCTCGAACTGGCGCTCGGCGGCGGGTCCGCCGTCACGGCGCTTCATGCAGGCCCGCGCACGGATGTGCTGCGGGAGTATCTCGGAGCCGGCGCCGACGATCTGGTTCAGCTCGAAACCGCTGACGACGCCGACCCGCTCCCGGCTCTCGCAGCCTGGCTGCGGACCGCCCAGCCCCGACTTGTCGTGGCGGGTGCCAGGGCCGAGGCCGGAGAGTGTAGCGGCATGGTGCCGTTCGTTCTCGCCGAACAGCTCGGTTTCGCTCTGGCCACGAACATCGTGGCGTTCGAAATCGCCGGAGAGACCGCCCAGCTCGTCCAGGCGCTGCCGGGCGGCAAGCGCCGCCGGCTTGAGGCGCCACTTCCTCTCATGATCACGGTTGACCGGGCCGGACCGGAGCCACGGCTCAGTGCCCGCATGCGCGCGGCGCGCGGCTTGGTCCAGTACCAGCCACCCCCGCCGGTGAGCGTCGATGCGCGCGCAAGCTGGCTCACGAAGCCCAGCAGGCCGCGGCAGAAGCGGCTCACCGCACCGCTTGGTCCGGGTCAGGCCACGACCGCAACGGGACGGCGCGAAATGATCGAGCCCGATCCCGAGGCCGCCGCCGACGCAATCCTCGATTTCTTGGTCCGCGACGGTCTCCTCGGCACACAATCCGACCCGGAGGCGAGATCCTGATGCAGGTCTTTAGCGCAGACGACGTCCATCGCCTCCTTGACTATCCGTCCCTTGTCGAGGCCCTGCGGGCGGCCCACGCGGCCGACCGGATGCCCCTCAGCCGCTCAAGCGTGATGGGCGAACTGCCGGACGAGACCAACAAGTTCGTGTCACTCGTGGCCTGGGCGGCGGGCGACGTCATCGCGGTCAAGCTCGTCGGGGTGTTTCCCTCCAATCTCGCGCTGACGCCTCCTGAGCCCTCCGTGCAGGGTCTCGTGACTCTGTTCCATGGGGCCACGGGCCGTCCGCTGATGGCGGCGGATGGGGCCGCCATGACGTTTCGCAAGACGGCTGCGGATTCCGCGCTCGGGGTCGATCTCCTGGCCCGGCACGATGCCGAGGTGCTGCTGATCGTCGGATCCGGCGGCTTGGCGCCTCATGTCGCCCTCGCCCATACGGCTGTGCGCCCGTCGATCCGCGAGATCCTGATCTGGAACCGGACGGCGAAGAGAGCAGACGATACCGCCGCAGGTCTTCTTGCCGAGGGCCTGCCGGTCAGGTCCGTCACGGATCTCGATGCCGCGGTCGCGCGTGCCGACATCATCTCGTGCGTGACCATGTCCACGAGCCCGCTGGTCAAGGGGGCACTCCTTAAGCCTGGCACGCATGTGGATCTGATCGGCGCCTACCTTCCCGACATGCGCGAGGCCGACGACGATGTCGTGCGCCGCGCCCACGTTTTCGTCGACACCCGCAACGGCTGTGACCATTCGGGCGAGATCGCCGAGCCGATCCTCCGCGGCCTCCTCACCCTCGACTCGATCGAGGGCGATCTGTTCGACCTGTGTACCGGCCGTCATCCCGGCCGCACGGCACCCGATGCGATCACGATGTACAAGAACGTCGGCGGCGGACATCTCGACCTCTTCACCGCCCGACACCTCGGCGTGATCGCAGAGACCGCGCCTCACAGAGTCGCGCCATGAGGAGTAAGTTCCATCCCGACCGATTTCGCAGACCCGGCCATCGACACGTCCGACATCGACCACAGTCCGGCGCCAAAAACCGTTCTAGATCGCATCCTCGCAAGCCCGGGCATCGATGCGGACGGTTTTCGCATCAGCCTGTGGGCTGGCTTCTACACGACGCCGGTGTTCGTCCAGATCGAGCGCGAGCACGGGTTGCTGCGGGACGAGAACAATCTCCTGTTCTGCCTGGAGCATCACGGGCCGCTGACCGCCAAGAGCGTGTCGGATGTTCTCGGTCGGCCGAAGAACTCGATCAGCCGGGCGGTCGAGAATCTGTTGCAGCGTCGCCTCATTCGGCGCGATCTCGTGCAGTCGGATCGCCGACATGCGCTCCTGTCGCTCCAGCCCGAGGGGCGCGAACTGATCGCGCTCACGACGGCCCTTTTCAAGGCCCGCCAAGACGAGATGCTGCGCTGCCTTTCGGCCGTCGAGCGCGTGGCGCTCGATGCGATCCTGACCAAGCTGATGGCGGATGCCGCCCCTTGGTTGCGCACCGGATGAGTTTGCCTGCCAAGAACGCAGGCATTTTGAGGGAGGGGAGAACCGAATGTCGAAACAGGTGAGACGCGCCGCGATGGCGTCATGGCGCCCAGGCTTGGGCGCCGCCGTTCTGGTTCTCGGCCTCGCGGCGCCGGTCGGCATGGCTTCGGCCCAAGACGCGCCGGCCGTGGACAAGGCGCTGCACGATGCCTTGCCGAAGGATTACCAGGACAACGGCGTGAAGGTCGCGGCCTTCAACGATTGGCCGCCGGACGAGTTTGCGGAAGGCGGTGCGCTCAAGGGGTGGAGCATCGACATGGCCAAGGCCATGTCGGCCAAACTCGGCGTGCCGTTCACCCTGACGGGGACAAGTTTCGAGGCGATCCTTCCGGGGCTTGCGGGCCGTCGCTTCGACGCAGGATTCGCCTCTTTCGCCCCGGTCCCCGACCGGCTCAAGGTGCTGGACTTTATCCCGCAGCGGTCGGATGGAACGGCCTACGCATATCTCAAGGCCAATCCGCTCAAGATCGACGAGCTGAAGGATCTGTGCGGCAAGAGCGTCGCGGTTCTCACCGGCGCTTTCGACTTCCAATACCTCACCAAGCTGAGTGCCGAGACCTGCGTGAAAGGAGGATTGCCGCCGATCGGCCTTCAGCAGTTCACCACCGAGAGCAACGCCGAACTGGCGGTCTCGTCGGGTCGGGTCCAGCTCGTCGCCGCAGGGTCGGCCAAGCTGCAGTATCTCGCCAAGCAGACCGGCACCTATGCGGTCTCGGGCCTCGCCGTGAACGAGCTCTACAACGGCATCGGCGTTCGCAAGGGCGATCCACTCGGCCCGGTCCTGAAGAATGCCTTGCAGGCCATGATCGACGACGGATCGTATCTCACCATCATGGCCCGCTGGGGTGTCGACAAGCAAGGACTTCTGAAGAAGGCCGTCCTGGTGACGGCGGAAGATCCCGATCCGAAATAGCCCGGTCCGCGCCGTCGCCGATCTGCGAGGCGAATGCCTACTCAACGAGGTCCGTGTCATGGCGATGGATGCGCATGATGTCGCGGTGACGAAACCCATTCCTCTTCGTCATCCATGGCGGTGGGCCGGCGGCGCTCTGCTCATCGGGCTGGCGGCTGCTTTCGTGCAGCTCCTGGTGTTCAACGCGAACATGCAATGGGGGGTTGTCGGCGCTTACCTTTTCGACGGGGAGATTCTGGCAGGGCTCGGGCGCACGCTGTTGCTCACGGCTCTCGCCATGATCATCGGGCTCGCGGTGGGTATGCTGCTGGCGGTGATGCGGTTGTCGGACAATCCCGTGTTCCAGGCTGCCAGTTGGGCCTGGATCTGGTTCTTCCGGGGCGTGCCGCCGCTCGTGCAGCTGATCTTCTGGTATAATCTTGCCCTGCTCATCCCCAGGATCGGAATCGGCATTCCGTTCGGCCGTGCGTTCGTGTCCTGGGACACCAATGTCCTCATCACGCCATTCAGCGCTGCCATCCTGGGCCTATCGTTGACTGAAAGCGCCTATGCGGCCGAGATGATCCGGGCCGGCATCAAAGCGATCAGCACTGGGCAATCCGAAGCCGCGGCCTCGCTTGGCATGAGCCGCATTCAGGCATTGCGCCGGATCATCCTGCCCCAGGCGCTGCGCATCCTCATTCCGCCGATCGGCAACGACACGATTTCCATGCTGAAGTTCACTTCGCTCGTCAGCGTGCTGGCCCTGCCAGACCTGCTCTATTCGGCGCAGATGATCTACTCGCGCACGTATCAGACCATCCCGCTCCTGATCGTCGTCACGATCTGGTACCTGGTTCTGTCGACCGCCTTGACGTTCATGGAACATTACATCGAACACGCCATGGCGGTCGGGCGTACGGCCCCGGCGCGGCTCGTGCCCCGCACGTCCTGGTGGAGGCTTGCCCGCGCATGACCCAGCCGCGACCGACGGGCAAGACCGTACCGCTCCTCCGGATTGTCGGGCTTCGCAAGAGCTTCGGTCCGGTCGAAGTGCTTCGTGACGTGAGCTTGGTGGTCGAGACCGGTCAGGTCACCTGTATCGTCGGCCCGTCGGGATCGGGCAAGAGCACGCTGCTGCGCTGCCTCAATCGCCTGGAGGTGCCCGATGGCGGGGCGATCTATCTTGACGGTCTCCTGGTCGGGGTCACCGAAAAGAACGGCCGCCTCTACGAGATGTCACCCAAGGCGCTCGCAACGCAACGGCAAGCCATGGGCATGGTGTTCCAGGGTTTTCACCTGTTTCCGCACATGACGGCGCTGGAAAACATTATCGAAGCCCCGATCACGGTGAAGAAGCAGCCGCGAGAGGAGGCAATCCGCAGCGCCCGGGAGCTTCTGCGCAAAGTAGGGCTGACCGAGAAAGCCGACGCCTACCCGCAGCAGCTATCGGGCGGCCAACAGCAGCGCGTCGCGATCGCCCGGTCCCTCGCCATGCAGCCCAAGCTGATGCTGTTCGACGAGCCGACCTCGGCGCTCGACCCAGAACTCGTGGGCGAGGTGCTGGCGGTGATGAAACAGCTTGCCCAAGAGGGCACCACGATGGTGGTGGTGACCCACGAGATGAGCTTCGCCCGCGATGTCGCCAATCAGGTCGTCTTTATGGACGGCGGCGTGATCGTCGAGTCCGGGCCGCCCGCCGAAGTCCTGTCCCACCCGCGACACGCGCGGACAAGGACCTTCCTGGCGAGGGTCGTGTCCTGACCGAATCTTCATGGGCGATTGCCTTGGTTCGGCTTCCATCCTTCACCAGGGCGCGGCAGACGATCCGGGATTTCAAAGCATGATGTGGTCGCGCGAACGGTTCGGGTCGCGAGCAGAACCATCTCCCGCATTCTGCTTCGCACTTCCGGAGGATGGCGAAGCCTGAAGTCAGAGCCGATCCTGCCCGTCCAGTGGCCTACGCCAGAGTTTGCGACACGCTCCCTGCGGGCTGTGAGCTCAGGCGACGCCCTCTCAAATGCAATCGTGGTCGAGCTATCATCAATGGCCGTTCCAAAGCGACATGAAGGAGCCAAGCTGTCGGAAGCGTCAAAGCGATCGATGCAATGGCCAGGACCACGAACGAAATGAAAAATGCGCTTTGAGGCGCTCTGTCATCGACAAAGGCGTGAGCCCATAGAAGCCCAAGCGGATCAGCGAGATAGAAGGAATAGCTGATCTCGCCGAGGAACACCAGGACAGGTGCGAGCAGGATCTTGGGCTGCAGGGTGCCTACGGAGCCGATCAGCAGCGTCGCACCGATCATCTCACAGGCACGGCCCGGTGCGTGGCGTGTCAGTACCAGACTGCCACAGGATAGTATCATGAATCCCACCGGAGCCATCCATCGTCGCCAAAAGTGACTCGGTATTGAGCCGATGAGGGCCCCGAGAAGGAAGGCTGGAAAAAACAGGAAGAAGTTCGATCCCCGGAAAAAACCCGCGCAGGCAATCACCAAAAGGAGACAAACGAGCGCTCCCTTGGCAGAGCCACGTAGCAAACGATGCGCGACGAAAAGAGCAAGGCTGCAGATTGCTTCGACCTGCAGGGTCCATGAAACCCCGATGAGATCGTGGTCGAGAAGCAACATGTTCTTGATGAGAACGGGTACGGAGGCACCGGTGAAAGAGGCCATAATCAGGCAACTCGCCATCAGCGTCGGCAAAAGACGATAAAGCCGGCCTACGATGTAATCGGGCAGATCGCTGGCCAGTCGCATCAAGGAATGATCACGGCCGCCGTTCTCAAGGGATCTTTGAAATGACTGCCACAACACATATCCACTCAACACAAAGAACAGGGTGACGGCAGCATCGCTTGGGAAAACGAGATAGAGCAGGCGACCTGAAACATCGCGCCAACCGAGATGAGGCAGATCGAAAAGCGTAGCCTGCCAAGCGACAAGGCCCGTGACAGCGAGATTGCTATGACCCAGCGCAACGGCCAAAGCCGCGAGTCCCCGCAAGCTGTCCAAAGCATGGTTTCGAGCCATTGATCGCTGCCTCCGCCTGCGTGCAATACAAACGTTGTGGGGAACGAGCCAATGGAAAAGCAGACAGCCTATCGCCTGACATTTGCAGGAGCCTGTCGCAAACTCGATGCGTTCACGGTTGTTAGCCGTGTTGGCTGACTTTGCATCTCCTTCCGGTGCGCTCAATGATCCTGATCGCCATCGCGGCCAAGCTCAGGACGCGGTCGAACGACTCTTCAGGATCGGCATTCGAGGCAGACCTGATGGTGCAGGCGGACTCCTCATGGCTTGGTCGCACCGCGAGCTCCGGGTCTTGGTGGCGAAGCTACGGCCGGGATCAGAACTCAAAAAGGTTCTGCCTGAACCCGGCATGCGAATACAGGCTGCGGACGAGCTGCCTTTTTTGTAGGGCAGGGATGAGGCCATCGGTGATCTCGGCGATGGTGCGACGGGTGATCGGGAGGTTGATCACGAAGCCGTCGCCTCCGACCTCCGCCATCACCTCGCCCAGGATGGCGGCGACGCGGTCCGGCGTGCCGAAGACGTCCTCGAAGCCGAAGCGGAAATTCGCGGCGATCTCCCTCAGGGTGCGTCCCTGCGCCAGAAACCGCTTCAGCGTTCCCTGCTGCCCGTTCGTGGTCATTGTTTCGAGAGGCTCGTCCAGATCGAATTTCGCGAAGTCGATGTCGGTCAGGCTTGCCATCAAGGCCAGTCCGTTCTCCGGCGACGCGCTTTTGGCGCGGAGGCCGCGTTCGTAGCGGGCCTGTGCCTCGGCATCTGTGTCGCCCAGCGTCGGCGTCAGCAGGAAGAGGACCTTGCAATCATCGGGATTGCGGCCTTGCGCGGCGACCCGCTCGCGCATGTCGGCCCGGTAGGTCTTCATCTCGTCGACCGTGCCCAGGGCGGCGATCACCACATCCATGTGCCTGGCCGCAAAGTGCCGCCCTTGCGGCGAGCCACCGGCCTGGACTAGAACGGGCCGCCCGTCGTGCGGCCTTGCGGTATTCAGCGGACCGCGAACCGAGAAGAAGCGGCCTTTGTGGTCGATGGTCCGGACTTTGGTGGGGTCCACGAAGGTTTGCCGCTCGATGTCCATGATCACGGCGTCGTCGTCCCACGACGTCCATAGCTTCCTGACCACTTCGACGAATTCGTCCGCCATCTCGTAGCGACGATCGTGCTCCAGATGCTCGTCGAGTCCGAAGTTCTGGGCGGCCCGAAGCGCCGTCGAGGTCACGAAATTGCAACCCACCCGGCCCTCCGACATGAGATCGAGCGTCGCAATCAGCCGCGCCAGCAGATAGGGCGGGTAGAAGGACGTCGAAATGGTGGGGACGATCCCGAGATGCCGGGTCGCCTGAGTCAGCAAGGGCACCAGAGGAAGTGGATCGTTCTTGGGGACCCGCGCGGCACGCCGGAGATAGAAATCCATGGACGAGCCGTAACTGTCCGGCACAAAGGCTGAATCCTCCAACAGGAGGAAGTCGAAACAGGCGCGCTCTAGCGCACGCACGAGGTCGATGTGCATGTCGGGGCGCGTCCATTCGGCCGCGAGACTGCCGCCCCAGGGGTCGTTCCAGCCATGGACGCCGAAACTATTGCCGAGAAACCAGCCCATATGGAATGGCGCTGCCGTCACGAGAAACTCCTGATGCTGAGGTGTGAGCCCCGACGCTCCCTGGTGAACGAACCCGATGTTTCCACCGCTACGGGTCGACCGACATCGGTGGCGAGAGCCTCGGGTAGCGCGCCATGACCTCGCCCGCGAAGGCGAGCAGCGCCGCGTCGGCGCCGAATCCGGCGACCAGTTGTACGCCGATCGGCAGGCCACTTTGCGAGACACCGACCGGCAGGCTCACACCGGGGAGGCCGGCGAGGTTGACCCAGCCGGTGAAGACCGCATGGTCGCGCGGGCCGGCGGGCTGGCCGGCGATCTCGGTGGGAAAGGGCTGTTCGGCTGGCCAGGGCAGGGCGGCAGCCGTCGGTGTCAGGACGAAGTCGATATCGGCGAAGCGCTCGGCGCAAAGCCGGCGCAAACTGGTCACACGGTCGAGCGCGTCGAAATAGTCGGCGCCGCTGAAGGTTCGGCCATCTTCCGCCATGGTCCGGGCCGCCGCACCGAGCTGCCGGCCGATGCGCGCTTCATCGCGATCGGCGAGCCACGCGACGCCAGAGCGCGTCACAACTTGCCAGATCCGCGCCACATCCTCCAGGGAGAAGAAGAGCGGCTCGCGCAGGATGGTATGGCCGCTTTCGGCCAGGCCATTGGCCATGCGCTCAGTCGCTTCAGCGACGTCCGGATCGATGGGCGAGGGGCCGAACCGAGGCAGGTAGAGGATGCGGGCCGGTCCGGGCGAGCGGGCCTGTGCCGGGGCGCAAAGCGAGCGCCGGTCGCGTGCGTCGGGTCCGGCCAGCACAGCATCGAGGATCAGGGCATCCTCGATGCTGTGGCTCAGGGTCCCAACCGTCTCGAAGTCTGTCAGCAGCGCCGGAAACCCGTCGATGCGCGGATAACGTCCGACCGATGGCTTGAAGCCGACGAGGCCCGTGTGGCAAGCCGGACGGCGGATCGAGCCGCCCCCGTCCGTTCCGAGCGCAGCGGCCACCAACCCTGCCGCGACACCCGCCGCCGCCCCGCCCGACGAACCGCCCGGCGTCAACGCGTGGTTCCAGGGATTGCGCGTGACGCCGAACAGGTCGTTCTTCGTGTAGCCCTCCAACGTGAGCTCCGGCACGTTCGTCTTGCCGACGATGACGGCGCCGGCCGCACGCAGGCGGGCGACCGGCAATTCGTCGCGGTCCGGCACAAGATCGGCGAAGGCGCGGCTGCCCCATGTCGCCGGCATGTCGGCGACCAAGATGCTGTCCTTGATCGAGAGTGGCACACCTTCGAGCGGCGAGCGCGATGCCCCCGCCGCCAGCCGGACATCGCTGCCCCGAGCGGCCTGGCGCGCGCCGGCTTCGTCCAGAAAAACGAAGCTGTTGAGGTGCGGCTCGAGACGCCTGATCCTCCCGAGGCACTCCTCCAGCAATGCCTCCGCATTGATGTCCCCCCGCCGCAAGGCGGCGGCGCAATCCGCGATGGTTCGGATCATGGGGTTCACCGTGTGGAGGGCAGGGGCTGGCCGATGGCGGCCGGCAGCTTGGAAGACTGGCCAAGCCCGGCCAGCACCGTCAAGGCGATGAGATAGGGTGCCATCTGCACGACATAGGAGCTGACCGGCACGCCGAAACTCTGCAGACGCAACTCGAAGGCCTCGGCGGCGCCGAAGACGAGGCAAGCCGCCGCGGCGCCCCATGGCGTCCAACGGCCGACGATCAGCGCCGCGAGCGCCATATAGCCCCGCCCGCCCGTCATGCCATCGGTGAAGGTGCCCACCTGCTGCAGTGTCAGCACCGCGCCACCAAGTCCTGCAACGGCTCCGCAGGCGATCACGGCCAGCATGCGCACGCGAGCGGGGTGGCCGCCCGACGCGAATACCGCTTCGGGGTTTTCGCCTGTGGCCCGCAGCGTGAGACCAGCCTGCGTACGGTTGAGGAACAGGGTCATCAGAAGACAGCCGAGCGCGGTGAGGTAGGTGAGCGGCGGCTGGGCGAAGAGCAGCGGGCCTATCACGGGCAAGTCTGACAAGGCCGGGATCGGCAGCGCCGTGAGCAGCGGCAGGCGCATGCTGACCGGCCGGCCGCCGCTGGCCAGGATGCGCATCAGGTAGCTGGTCAGCCCGAGCGCCAAGACGTTGACGGCGAGGCCCGTCACCATATTGTCGGCCCGGAAGCGTACCGCCACGATCGCGACCGCAAGCCCGATGACGCCGCCGCCGAGGGGCGCGAGCAGCAGGCCGGCGATCGGTTCGCTCGTCGCCCAGGCGCCTATGGCGGCCGCGAAAGCGCCCGCGAGCATCATGCCTTCGAGGCCGACCGCGAATACTCCGGCTCGCTCCGACAGAATGCCCCCGAGAGCCGCCAGTGCGAGCGGCGTCGCGATGCGGATCGCAGCGGCAAGAAACTCGATCATCGGCGCGCTGCCGTGGCGGCGAGAACGAACAGCATGGTCAAGCCCTCGATGACGGTAATCAGAGCTGTTGGCACGCCGATCTGCCGCTGCATGGCGAGCGAACCGGATTCGAGCAAGCCGACGAACAGGGCGGCGGGCACAACGGCAAGCGGTTCCATGGCGCCCAGCAATGCCACCGTCACGGCCTTGAAGCCGAAGCCGAGCGAAAAGCCTTCGATCAGCCGGCGATGCATGCCGAGCACCTCAATCCCACCAGCGAGACCCGCGAGCGCACCCGCGGTCAACATCGCACCCCAGGTGAGGCGTGCGAGCGAAAAGCCAGCATAGGCGGCGGCGAGGCGCGAGCTGCCGGAGACCCGCAAGGCGAAACCAAAGCGGGTCCACCACAGCACAAAAGACAGTGCGGCGGCGGCCACGACCGCGATCAGGATTCCAGCATGGACATCAAAGCCGGCGAGATGTGACAGCCAGGCGGATCGCGGCATCAGGGACGACTGGAGAAAGCCTGCGCCGGGCTGGCCGAGCGGCCCGGCGAGCAGTTGCTGCACCAGAAGCAAGGCGATGAAATTGAGAAGCAGAGTGACCAGCACCTCATGCACGCCGCGTCCCAGGTGGATCGCCGCCGCGAGACCGGCCCAGAGGCTCCCGGCCAGGGCACCGCCGACCAAGGCCAGCGGGATTGCCACGAGGGACGGCGCGCCCGCCAGGGCAAGGGCAGCCGCTGCAGCGCCGGCTCCACCGACCGCGATCTGCCCTTCGGCTCCGATATTGATGATGCCGGCTCGAAAACACAGGGCGACGCCGGCGCCCGAGAGCAGATAGGGCGTCGTGCGGTTGAGCGAGGCGCCGATCTGGTGTTGCGAACCGACCGCGCCCTGGACGATGGCCAGGAAGGCCTCCAGCGGGTTGTGACCGGCCAGCGCGATCAGCGCCGCGGCGCATAGCAGGGAAAGGAGCAGCGCGACGCCAATCCGGGATCCGAGCCCGTCGCGTCGCAGGCGGAGCCGCCGGGTCTGCAGTCGCGCGGTTTGATCGGCGGCGGGTGCGGCGTCACTCATGCGGCTCTCCCAGCCATCCAGATGCCGAGCTGACGCGGGTCGACCTCACCGCGAGGCACGATGCCGGCGAAGCCCCCGCGCGCCATCACTGCGATCCGATCGCTGATGGCCAAAACCTCCTCCAGTTCGGACGAGACATAGAGGATTGCGGCGCCGGCCTCCCGCAGCGCCAGCATGCGATCGAGTACGAAGTGGGTTGCGCCGGGGTCGAGCCCCCAGGCGGCCTGGTGGGCGATCAGCACGGCCGGGCGCCGGTCGAGTTCGCGTGCCACCACGATCTTCTGCTGGTTGCCGCCGGAAAGCCGTCCGGCGATGAAGCTCGGGTCACGCGCCCGGATATCGTAGTCGGCCATCAGGGCACGGGCCTTGGCGTTTGCCGGACCGCGCGTCAGCAGCAGGCCGTGTCCATAGGGCGGCCGCCCGCTGTCACGCAGCATGAGGTTCTCGGCCACCGACATCGTCTTCACGAGCGCCGTGGTGCCGCGGTCGGCCGGCATATAGGCGAGCCCTCGTGTGAGGCGCGCCGCAACGCTCGCGCGTGTGACATCGTGTCCGTCGATCGTGATCGCGCCACTGCCAGCAGGGCGCAGGCCCGCGAGGGCTTCGACGAGTTCGATCTGGCCGTTTCCGTCGACGCCGGCGACCCCAAAAATCTCGCCACGGCGGATCTCGAAGGAAAGCCGCGCGAGGCCCGGAGCCAAAAAATCCTTAACACTCAGCCGCGCCGGCCCGGGCGACGACGCGACCATGGGCGGGCGCGGCGCGGTGACGTCGCGACCGATCATCATCTCGGCGAGCATGCCTTGGCTCGCACCGGCGACAGACGTCCGGCCCGTCACCCGTCCGGCCCGCAGCACGACGACCTTGTCGCAGATCTCAAGCACCTCGGGCAATTTATGGCTGATGAAGATGATGCCTTTGCCCTCCTGGCGTAGCCGCCGGAGAACGGTCAGCAACTCGGCCACCTCGGCCGAGGCCAGATTCGAGGTGGGTTCGTCGAGCACCAGCAGTTCGGCATTGCGCAGGATGGCCTTCAGGATCTCGACCCGCTGCCGTCGCCCGAGCGACAAGGCGGCGACGCGTGCGTCGGGATCGAGATCGAGTCCGAAACGCCGGCTGACGTCACGGATGCGGTCGGCCATCTCCTTCCGGCGGAGCAGGCGACCGGCGTCCCGCCAGCCCAGCATCACGTTTTCCGCAACCGTCATGGCGTCCACCAGCATGAAGTGCTGGTGGATCATGGCGATGCCCGCCGCCATGGCTGCCGCAGGCGTGTGACCGGTCAGCGGCTGACCGCGGAACGAGATGGTGCCGGCATCCGGCGGGAGCATGCCGAACAGCACCTTCATCAGCGTGCTCTTGCCCGAGCCGTTCTCACCCAACAGCCCAACGATCTCGCCCGCTGCCACGTCGAGATCGATGGCATCGTTGGCGACCACGTGGCCGAAGCGCCGCACGATTCCCCGCATGTCCAGCATCATGCTCATGCCGGCGGTCTCCGATCCCCAGCGGGCTCAGCTGCCGCCGCGCGCGTCCTCGCGGGTGGGCTCGACCTTCAAGGTACCGGCCTTGAACTGCCCGGCCATGTCGTCGAGTTCCTTGACGACGGCGGCGGGAACGACGGGGTTAAAGGGCTTATCCGCGTCATAGACGAGCGAGCCGCCGGTCACTGGCGCGGTGTCGTAGCCGTATTGCACGAAGTTGCCGAAGAGCTTTCCGGCCTTCACCTCGTCCGCCGTCTTGCCGAACATGGCCGGCCAGTCCTCGACGATGTTGGTCAGGACGGCATCGGGCGCCATCTTGGTCTGGTCGACGCCGCGGCCGGTGACATAGACGTGCTTCTCCTTGGCGGCTTGAACGAGTCCCGCTTCGGCGGCGTTGAGCTTGCCGGTGATCACGTCGGCGCCCTGGGCGATCAGCGACAGGGCCGCCTCCTTGGCGGCCGCCGAGTCCTCCATATCCTTGACATAGAGGATCGAGACTTTGGCGCCGGCCTTGGTGGCGCAAATCCGGAAGCCGCCGGCCTGGGCCGTGATGTTCGGCACTCCTTCCAGGCCGTAAACACCCGCCACCATCTTGGACTTGCTCATGCGCGCCGCCAGCACACCCAGCTGGCAGCCGAACTGCGCGTTGTTCCAGTCGATCGACATGACATTGGGTGCCGCGCCCTCGTTGCCGCTGACGGCGATGAACTGCGTCTTGGGGAAGTCCGGAGCGACTTGCTCCATGGCAGAGACGAAGCGGCCGGAATGACCCATCACGATGTTGTAGCCCTGGGTGGCATAGCCGCGCAGCGCCTCGGCCTCATCCGAATCGGCGACGTTCTCGGTATAGGCTGTCGTAAAGCCATGCGGTTTCAATGCCAGCAGGATCGAATAACCGAGAGCATTCCAACTCTGGTCGTTGATGCTGCCTGGCAATAGCATGGCCGCCTTCTCCTCGGCGGCGGCGGGCGGCGCGGCCTGGAATAATGAAGCGAAGAGCGAGGCGGCGAGGCTGCCGCCCCATCGGTGACTGACTTTCAGTGTCATCGGACTTTCCTTTGGCGTTGCAGCGTCCTCGACCCTTCGGCCGGGGCAGCGGCGGTTGATCAGACGCGGACGATGGCGGCGATGGGCGCTTCGCCCGGCGCGCATTGATGTTCGGTGCCGCCCGAGACGAAGTTCGCGGGATCGCCGGTCACGGAGGCGATCACCGCGCCGAGCGCCGCTCGGGCGTGGCGCTCATAGTTGATCTCGGCATCGGAGAGCATGGTCGTGCGCTGGCCGCGCAGCGACGATCGCGCGGGGGGCGAGCGAGCCGTCGGCGATCGGCCGTTCGAGCTCGGAGGTGTCACCCGGGCTGTTCATCTGAAGCTTGTGGACGCCGACGCGCATCATGGTTCCAGGTGGGATAGGACGCCGGGCTAGGCCCCGATCGAGACGTGCTCCGGCAGCGGCACGAATTGTTCGTCTCCGGCTGTCCCGTCGACGAAAGTCAGCACGGCGAAGCGGCCGGCCTCGCCGAGCGCCGTCAGCGGATGGTGCCAAGTATCGACCCGGTAGTTGATGCCCGTGTCGCCCGGCACCCGGAAGGCGCGGAGACCCGCCATATCGGGGAGGCCATCGGGACCGTGGGGCGCCACCATGATGAGATACTCGGCACCGTCGAGGGGCACGAAGGCTTGGCTCGAATGCACGTGCCGCTCCATCTCCACCGCGACGAGCGGAAGGGCCTTGGATGTGACGGCCGCGATGCTGAGCCGCGGCTTGGCGCTTTCACGCGTGTTTACGAGTTCGTCGATCAAGTCGAGCCGCCCGGTCCCACCCGGCTGTGGGGGCATCAACGTGCCGAACGGCGCGAATGCCTCGGCCGTGATCGGCTCCAGGGTGAGATGGATCATGCGGAAACCTCGGGCGGGTGCTCTTTGAGCCAGTGGCGGGCGATGTCGATGCGCTTGGCCACCCACACGTCCGGCTTGCTCTTCACGTAATCGAGGAAGCGGGCGAGCCCCGACGCGCGACCCGGATGGCCGAGCAAGCGCATGTGCATGCCGACGTTCATCATCTTCGGTGCCGTGCGGCCTTCCTCGTAGAGAAGGTCGAAGGCCTCGCGCAGGATGACGAAGAAGTCCTCGCCGCTGCCAAGGTTGCCAGTGCCCCACTTCAGGTCGTTGTTGGTGAGCGTATAGGGGACAACGAGCTGCGGACGGCCCTCGGCCATGACGTAATAGGGCAGTTCGTCGGCGTAGCTGTCGCTATCGTAAAGGAACCCGCCCTCTTGCATCACAAGGCGGCGCGTGTTGACGCTCGGCCCATAGCGGCAGTACCAGCCGTCCGGCCGCTGTCCGACCGTGCGCTGGAGGCTCTCGACCGCCAGGCGGATATGCTCCCGCTCCGTGTCCTCGCTCAGCTTGAAATGCTCCACCCAGCGCCAGCCGTGGCAGCAGATGTCATAGCCGGCGGCCTTGATGGCGGCGCCTGCGGGAAGGTTGCGCTCCAGGGCGAGGGCGCAGGCGTAGACCGTCATCGGCAACCCGCGTTCCTGGAAAAGGCGATGCAGGCGCCAAAAGCCGACACGGCTGCCGTATTCGAACATGCTCTCGGCCGCGAGATCGCGCTCGCCGCGCGGCACGGCTGCGGCCGGGATCTCGGTCAGGGCGGCGTCGCTGACCCCGTCCTTGTCCATCATCGAATATTCGGACCCCTCCTCGTAGTTCAGCACGAAGTTGAGCGCGAGGCGGGCGCCGCTGGGCCAGCGTGGATCTGGCGGGGTCGGGCCGTAGCCGACGAAATCGCGGTCAAGCGAGCGGGGGATCACGACAAACCTCCTCAGAACTGCTGTTCTTGCCGTCCGCGGACGAGCTGGGACAGGGTGACGGCCACGACGAGCGCGCCGCCATAGAACATCTCCTGGATGAAGGAGCTGAAGCCAAGGAACACGAGGCCGGTGATGCCGGTCACGAGGAAATAGACCGCGACCGTCGCGCCCCAGGGATTGAACCGCCCCGGCACGATCGAGGTCGAGCCCAGGAAGGCGGCCGCGAAGGCCGGCAGTTGGTAGGATGTACCCGACACCGGGTCGGCCGCGCCCTGCGTGCCGGCGTACAGCACCCCCGCGAGCGCGCCGAAGAGCCCCGAGACCACGAGGCAAGCGATCCGAATCCGGTCCGTGTTGATGCCGCTGAGCCGCGCCACCTCGCGGCCCCGGCCGACGAACAGGATGCGGCGGCCGAGCGCCGTGTAATCGAGCAGGTACCACACGATCGCCGCGAGCCCGATCGCGTAGTAGAACTCCAGCGGAATGCCGAAGAGCCGGTCGACAATGACGGCATTGATCAGGCTCGACGAGATGCCGCTGATCGTCATCGAATCGCTCATCCACAGTGTGAAGCCGTGCAGGAACGTGCCGGTGCCGAGCGTCACGATCAGCGAGTGGATGCGAAAGACAGTGATCAGCAGGCCGTTGATCAGGCCAACCAGAAGGCCGAGTGCCAGAGCCGCGACGATGGCCCAGCCGATACCGATTCCGTAGTTCACGTTCAGCACGGCAACTGTCATCGAGCTCAGCGTCATCACGAAGGCGATGGACAGGTCGAAATCGTTGGCCGTGAGCGGGATCAGCAATCCAAGCGTCACCACCACCAGCACGGCCTGCGAGCCGAAGATGGTGGAAAAATTCGGCCAGGTCAGGAACGTGGCGGGCTGCAGGTAGCCGAACACCGCGATCATCGCGAGCCAGACGACGATGAGCCCAAACTGCTCGGCACGCTTGATGAAGACGCGTGAGGCGCCGCTTGCCTTGACCGGAACCTCGATCGATGCGGGTTGCGCCATGGATCTCAGCTCCTGGGGAGGCCATCACGCCGGGGCAACAAAGCCGCCGAGGTGATCAAAACAGGATTGCGATGGATCGCCGCGCTCCGTTCGTGATGATGGGTACGAGACCAGCGGCCGGCAAGCGACCGTTTTAGATTTGCGCCGAGGTCCCTCATGCTGATGAGCCGCGAACGGGAACGTCTCGACACAAGCGATTCGCGCGTCCTTCAACCCGGCCGCTGTATGGCTGGCGCAGGACGAGGGAGGCCGTCTTGGAACGACTACTCAGGACAAGGACCTGTCGGGTCGGCGGCTGGCCAGACTTCATGTCGACAGTGTCCGGCATCATGGAGCTGCTCCCGCGAGACTGCGCTCGGCGATCGCGTCCTTGCTGATTTCGGCGCCTTGGAGGCTCGCGACCACCCGGCCGCCGCCGAAGATGAGTACGCGGCTGCACAAGGCCGCGAGCTGCTCATAGTCAGAACTGGCACAGAGCACGGCGGCGCCACGGGCTGCCGCGTCGGCGATGTGCCGGAAGACGTTCTGCCGGGCCCCGACATCGACGCCCTGGGTCGGCTCGTCGAGCAGGATGAGTTGGGGATCGGTTTGGAACCACTTGGCGAGCACGACCTTTTGGGCATTGCCACCGCTCAGCGAGGCGATCGGCAGGGTCGGATCGGGCGGGCGCACATCGAAGCGACGGCTGAGCGCCCCGGTCTCAGTCACCATGGCACCACGGTTGAGCAGCCAGCGTCGGAACCGTGTTCCGAGCACCGGCATGGTGACGTTGTCGCTCACCGGCAGCGGTCCGATGACGCCCGCATTGGCGCGATCGGCCGGAATCAGCACGACACCGCGCGCAATGGCCTTCGCGGGCGTCATGTCAGGGAGAAACGTGCCCTGGCCGCCGAGGTCGAGCGAGCCGCGCACCGCGGGCCGCGCGCCATAGATCATGTAGGGGACCTCATCGTAGCCGGAGCCGATCAGGCCCGTCAGCCCCACCACCTCGCCCGCCGCGAGATCCAGCGAGAAACCGTCGATGGTGCCACCCGCGAGATCGTGGATGATTGCGTGGCTGGCACCCCGGACGGCCGGCGGCTCCGGCGGTCGCGCGGCCGCAAGCCGACGTCCGATGATCGCCTCGATGAAATCCGTCTTGCTCGCGCCGGCGGTGTCGAGCGTCGCGGCGACGCGTCCGTCACGCAGCACCGTGGCACGGTCGGTGATCTCCAGCACCTCGTCGACATCGTGCGATACGAAGATCACGCTCGCGCCCTTGCCCACCACAGTGCGGACGAGCCGGAACAGCCGTTCGACATCGCGCTTGGGCAGGAAAGGCGTCGGCTCGTCGAGCACCAGGAGACCGTTGCCGGTGCCGACCCCTTCGGAGATCTCACCAGCGGCCCGGACGATTGCGAGAAGCGCCCGCTCGATCGGCGCGATGTCGGCCACGCGGGCGCCTGGATCGATCGAGACACCATAGGCCGCGAAGCGTTCTTCTGCGCGCCGGCGCTCGCCCGGCCAGTTGATCGCCCAGGCCTGCCGCTCGCCGAAGCGGCCGACCAGCAGGTTCTCGAGTACGGTCAGGCTCGGCAGAAGACCGAGGTGCTGATGCACGAAGCTCATGCGGTATTGCCGGAAAGCGCCCGGCGCGAGAGGCAGCGGCACCTCGACGCCGCTCATCGCGAGGCGGCTGCCGGGGTCGGGCGGGTGGAAGCCCGCCAACACCTTGATGAGCGTCGACTTCCCGGAGCCGTTCTGGCCGAGCAGGCCATGCACTTCGCCGGGCGCTACCGTGAGCGTGGCATTGTCGAGGGCTTTCTGGCCCCCGAAGGTCTTGCTCAGGTTCCAGAAGTGCAGCGCGGGCGGTGTGCCGGCTTGCGCTGCGGCGACAGCACTCATTTCAGCTTCCAGAGGTCCGCATATCCTTTCACATAGGCATCGCCATAGCCCTGAGACAGTTGAGGCGGCGTGCCAGCGTCCTTCGCGTTGTCCTTGGTGAAGATGTAGAAAGGGATCTTGGGGTCGGACACGAGCGGAAGACCGCAGACACGCCGCATCTCGCTATCGATCAGGGCATGGCCGATCCAGTCGAGGTTCTCGCCGATGTCCATCTGGACGGCGCCCTGCTGCACGAGGCCGAGCACAAAGGGCGTGCCATTGAATGCGTCGACCTTCACACGGTCCTGCGAGCCCGTGATGGTGACGGCCGGGGTCACGAACTGGCTCATCGAATCGTAGATCACGATGATGTAGTTGATGGTCGGGTCGGCCAGCAGCGCCGCCTGGACCGCCGGGGTGATGCGGGTGCCCCAGTCCGGCACCGCGAAGTTCATCACCTTCGTCTTGCAATCGCTGCAGTGCTTCAGCTCGGCGTCGATGCCGGACATCATCGAGTCGGTTGACAACGGGCCGGTGGCGATCAGCTCCAGCGCGTTCATGTGGCCCTTGGTCTGTACGATCGCCCAATCGGCCAGGAGCGCGCCGGCCTTGGCGTAGTCGATCGGCACGTCACCATCGGCGTATTTCTTCACCTCGGCCGACTGCTCGACACCGTTATAATGCGAGGCGATCACCGGAATTTTGGCGGCCTGGGCCGCCTGCACCTGCGGCACCAGCACGCGCGGGTCAGTGCCGGCCAGGAGGTCGATGAGGTCGACCTTCTGGTTCACGGCCGCGTTCATGCCTTGCACCCATTGAGAACTTTGGCCCTGGTTCTCCCAGGTCGTGAACTTGAACCCGACCTTCTTGGCCGCCGCCTGCATGGCCTTTTCGATGTTGGCCGTAAAAGGGTTGGCGCTGGACACGGGGATCGAGACGATCGATTTGCCCTTCATGCATTCGGCCGCATCGAAAGCGGGGCCAGGCGCTACAAACTCCGGCTTCTTGGTGAAGGGCTCGATCTGCTTCTCGAAGTAGGAGAGATCGTCGGCACGGGCAGCCCCCGCGAGCCCACACATAGAGGCTGCGCTCACGGCGACCGCCGCAACCAGATTTGACCTTCGGACCATCGGCTTCCCCACAATCTTCGCGCGCAGCCAAAGCTGCGACGCGCTGCCGCTCAGACTCGATTGGATGCGAGCAAGGGGTGTGCCAGAGTCGATGAACGGAAGCGGCTTAGGGCTGAACCGTCGCTGGATGATCGCGCTGGGCTGCCAGCGTGTCGCGCGTATGAAGATCGTGCTGCAGCATGATGGCCCCCGCGCTGGCGCCATCCCGGGCCGCGAGGGCCTGCATCAGCGCCTCATGTTCGTTCATCGCCTCCACCCAGCGTGCCCGCGATTCGAGTGCGTTGTGGCGGCCGCGGCGGGCGCGGACGAGAAGGGCCGCATGGGTGGTCACCAGCGCTTCGTTTCCGGCGAGCGCAACGATCGCCTGGTGAATCTCGTGGTTGAGGTGCTCGTACTCGTGTCGTGTGCCGGCCATGTGAAACGTGGCCATCTCGTCGTGGAGGCGCTGGATTTTCCTGAAGTCTTCCATCGACATACGCTCGGCCGCGAGTTCGCAGGCGTGGCGCTCGAGCCCAGCGATCACCTCAACGAGCGCGATCATCGTGTCGAGCGAATAGGCGGCCACACGGGCGCCGCGGCCGGGCAGCAGATCCACCAGCCCTTCATTGCCGAGCAGCTTGATCGCTTCCCTGATCGGTGTTCGCGATACACCGAGCATGGTGGCCAAGTTCGCATCGTGCAGCCGCTCGCCCACCACGAGATGGCCATCGAGAATCATGTCGCGGAGACGGTCCACGACAACCTCGTGAAGAGGCCGCGATCTTGCGATGGCCTCTGCAACACGCACGTGCGAAGTTTCCAGGCTCACTGCGCTCCACCTCTCCAATGCTTCCTGATCGGCCCGTCTGCTCCTTTTGAATGCAGAATGCAAAAAGAAGTGTTCGCGCATTTCTCACTGACGCAACCACCCATGATCATCTGCACGCTGCCCTAAACCTGCATCCAATCTGTTCGGCACGACAGATGCTGGTGACCCGACGTTGTTGCGCGACGACACCGAACCTTTCGTGCGACCCGTGGAAGAGGAATACCTCAATGCTGTTCAATGACCAGGGCTCGACCCGTCCTCCCGTCACCCTCGCAATCAGCCAACCCGCGCACGCGCTGATTTCGGGCGAGATCCTGCGTGCCTGGGCGGAACCGCTGGACAAACAGCTCGTCCTTGCAGCCGAGCAGCACGATATAGCCTGGCTGGACTGGGAAGTTTCGCCGACCTTCGACCCGCGGACCGGGCGACCTCACTTTTTTCGAGACATTGGCGCCGCGCAACACGCGCCGATGTGGGAGCAGGGGGTCAGGCGCGCCGAGGCTGCCTGGGGGCGTCACGTGGCATTGCTCGTGTCACGACACGGCAGCACGATCTACCAGCGCTTTAGCGACCGCCATCGGAGCACCGGCGATGGATTGGCCGAAGACGAACGGGCCGCGAGTGACTACCTCCGCCGCCACCGGTCGCTGCAGGACGACTGGGCGCGTGCGCTGGGCCTCGATGCCGACGCTGTTGCGCGGGACGCGGAGCTTCTGGCCTTCGCCGACACGCTTTCGCTCATCTTGTGCGGTGCTCTTCCCGCGCCGCCACAAATCGAAGTCACTGGGCGGACGATCAAAGTCGAGCTGGTTCCCGGCATCACAAGCACCTACCGCCTCAGCCCATGGCCCTTCGTGACGGAACAACTGACATTCGCGGTTGAAGCGCGGGCTCTGCCGTCGTCCGGCCGTTTCGCGGACGAATCCGCGGCCCGTGCGTGGCTGGCCGACCCGGCTCGCGCCGTCGCGCGCTCCAGCCTATGCGCCGCCTAGCGGGCTGCAATCTCGATGGCGGGATCCTGCCCGCGCCGACAGCGGTGCCCGCCCATCCGCCAAGGTTGCTTGGGGAACTTTGCGGCCACATGACCGGCACGCGCAAAGATCGCGCTGAAACCTGTCGGTTAAGCGGTTGACAGCTTCGGGGTCCGGTGGCGCGATGGGGCTGCAGCAACTCTGGCTCTTGATCGGGAAAACCCATGATTACCACTGTGGAAGATCCACAAAACGTCGGCATGGATGCGAGCCGGCTCGGACGGATCGATGCCGCCATGCAGGCCTATGTCGACCGTGGGATCTATGCCGGCATCAACACACTGGTGGCGCGGCGCGGCCAGATCGTGCATGCGGGGCATTACGGCTGGCGCGACCGCGAAGCGAAAGCTCCGATGACGGCCGATACGATCTTTCGTCTCTATTCCATGACGAAACCGATCGTCTGTACCGCGCTCATGACCTTGTCCGAAGAGGGCAAATTCACCCTCGTCGATCCGGTGGCGAAGTTCATTCCTGCTTTCTCTTCGGTGAAGGTGCGCGCCGACGACGGAAGCCTTGTGGACCCCGTCCGACCGATGACGATCGGCGACGTGATGGCTCACACCAGCGGCCTTACCTATCACTTCCTTGGCGACTCACCGGTCTCGCAGATGTACGAGAAGGCTGCGATCCTCCAGGCGGACGTTTCGTTGGCCGATGCCATCGACGACCTCGCGCGTTTTCCACTCGCGTTTCACCCCGGCTCGCGCTGGAAGTATAGTTTGGGCAATGATGTCGTCGCGCGCCTGATCGAGATCATTGCTGGGAAGCCTCTTGGCGAGGTTCTGAGAGATCGCCTCTTCGAGCCGCTGGGCATGTTCAATACCGGTTACGGCGTGGCTGAAGCCCAGAGTGGAAATCTCGCCGCCATGTACGGACGCCCGGACGTCATTCGGCCGGGCGTCACCGCGCCCGACTGCTTCGAGGCGTGGAAGCACGGCACCAACGACAGGTTTGATGTCTCGGTGAGTTATCCGGCGGACAAAGCGGATCGCTTTCAGCGCGGCGGCCATGGCCTCTTTGGAACCATCGGCGACTACTTCCGCTTCGCCCAATTGCTCTGCAACGGCGGGACTCTCGATGGACATCGCATCATCGGTCGCAAGACGCTGGAACTCATGCACACCAACCGCATTCCCGCCGCGCTGCTGCCGCTCGAGATCGGCGGTTTGCCGCTGATGGGCTATGGCTTCGGCCTTGGCTCGCGCGTGGCTCTCGACATTGCCGCCACCAACGCGCCTGGATCGGTCGGTGAGTTTGGCTGGTCCGGTGCGGCGAAGACTCACTACTGGGTCGACCCTAAGGAAGACATCGTTGCGCTCTTCATGACCCAGTCAATGATGAGCTTCGACCTGCCCGAGTTGGAGTTGCGGGCGCTTGTCTATCAGGCGCTCGAATAGCATTTTATCAGCTGCTTTGGCCCTTCATCGCCACGACGAGGTGCCGAGCCGCGCCCGGCTCGGCAGAACGAGCGCCACTGGCGATGAGTCTTTTCGGTTTCGTCGGCAATATGATGGCCTTGGGCCACACGCCTCCGCAGGGCGAGATCCTGAAGAACACCTACGCGAACCACGCTTTCGAGAACTTCGAGATCACGGCCTATGTGTCCTTCCTGGTTATCGCCGAGGCGGACGGCCAATCTGCTCACCTGTCCGGCTTTCAGCAGTCACTCAGGGAAGAACAGGCAATGGCTGAAAAGGTGTCGGCCTTGATCCGGCCCACGACCCTTTCGCTACCTGGAGCTCTCCACCTCGGGCCAGAAGGCTGACCGTTAGAGAAGCACACGGTTGCCGCCAATCTTTTAGTCGCGGCAATCATCTGCAGCACATGGCCGCATGACTGTGGATCGGCGTTTTGAGAGATCTCTCCCGAACGAGGGTGATAACCCGTCGGCAACGAGACCCGCGCCGACCCACAGGCGTTCTCAATAACCCAGTCACGTCGATCAGTGGTGCGTTCCAATGCCGGATTGCTCGGGCTGCAGGCTATATCGATACTGTGTATTATCGGTATTCAGCTCCAAGTCCGCGCGACCGGTTCTCGCTCGCTCTTTGGCCCGGAGCTTCTGCTGGACGAGCTCCCCGAGAAGTGTCTGCGCGACGATCTCAGGGGGGATATGTCCAGTCCTGACAGAGATGGACTCTCCATCGAGTTGCACTGAAACGGCCCCCACCTCACCGTGGCCTACAACTTCAAACGTGCCCGTAAATATTCTACCATCCACGGTGCATGAGATTTCGTGGTTGTTCATCTCTCGGACCTCCCCGACGTTCTTCCCGACGATTTATCCGTGTGTTCCGGACTTGTTCGGGCGCTTAGAAAACCCTTCATAAACGGATGAGTTGCTTAAAGACAGAGCAAGCTGGCTAACATTTGTTCGTCGTGGGTTCGATTTTGCTTCGACGAAGCTCAACAATATCTCGCGTGGCTCGATCTGCAGCCACCTCGGCTGGTCCAGGCAGACACTCCACTCACTGCGAATGTGCAGATTTCCAGCGCTACCTCACTCCATGGTGAACGTGGCCAGACACCGATGGTCAGGGGGCTGGCCCTTCCACCCGCCCCGGAATCGACGTCCCTCCGCCGTTCTTCTTGCGACCCAAGCAGACAGCTTTCTAAGCGAATATTCCTGTTGCTCAGTTGGCCATGCTGCTGGGTCCGCACCAACCCGGGAGGTGCTTGGCTTCGTGCCTCTTCGCGAAATCAAGCGCCTGGACCAAGGTCGAGGAGAAGGAGGCCGCGACGTTCTGCGCCTTGATGTGCCGCCCCGGCGCATCCGCCCAGATGAACTTCGCAAAGGGCATTTCCTCCTTGGCGTAGCCTCCGGCGCGGCGCAGGGCGCCCGCCAGGCTGCGGAACGGATCGTCGGTGAGGTCGCTGACCATCTTCGGGATCTGATCGAAATCGACCCGTTTGCCCGCGCCCTCATAGGGGCGGCACCAGCCCCGGTTGTCGCCGAAGACCCAGAACGCGTCCTTGTCGAGTGTGCTCAGCTCGGCCACCACATTGACCTGCACGGTCTCGCAGCCCTCGTCGAGAAGCGCTCGGGCAAGATGGCGGTGGTCGATCGCGTAGAACCGCTTCTAGGGCCCGAGCAGGACCGGGATCATGTGGCGCGCCAGGAAGGCTGGTCGCTCGGCCTCCGACATAATGTGCCACTCACGCCGCTCCTCGGCGACCTCATGGAATCCGACCGTGATCTGTGTGGGACGGAGTTCCGCCACAGGAACATCGTTCAGCATCGGGTCTCGGTTGGTCGTGGCGTGTCGTTTTCTCTCGGATGATCCGCCGCAGCGTGACCGGCAGGTCAGCCGCTGTACCCCCAGAAAGCCATGAGGTCGAATTGGCGGAACTCGCAGCGGATGCCAGATGTACCGAGAAAGGCCAGCGCGTCCATCCGGCGACAATCGCAATGCAATCCTACCGGCTACACCCCGGAGTGGCACAGCACGCCGAGATCACCTCAATAAACGTCCCGCACGTAGCGCTTCGTTTGTGTCATGTTCTTCAGATAATCGGCCGCCTTGTCGGCCGCCAACCCACCGTGTTCCCGCACGATCGTGTGCAGGGTCGCATTCACATCCTTGGCCATGCGGCTGGCATCGCCACACACATAGAAATGCGCGCCCTCCTCAAGCCAGCGCCAGAGTTGGGCGCCTTGCTCGATCATGCGATGCTGGACATAGACCTTCTCGGCCTGATCGCGGGAGAATGCGACGTCGAAGCGCGTCAAGTGCCCGCCATCGGCCCATCGTTCGATCTCGTCGCGATAGTAGAAATCGGCAGCGGCGGTCTGCTCGCCGAAGAAGAGCCAGTTGCGGCCCTTGGCGCCGGTCACCTCACGCTCCTGCAGAAAAGCGCGGAACGGGGCGATGCCGGTCCCGGGACCCACCATGATCATCGGGGTGTCGCCGCTGTGTGGCGGGCGAAAATGGGCGGTCGGCTGGACGAAGATCGGTACGTCGCTAGCCTGTGCCCTGTCGGCCAGGAAGGTAGACGACACGCCCTTGCGCGCGACGCCGCCATGCCCATAGCGCACGGTCGACACCGTCAGTTGCACCTCGCCCGGATGCTGCTTAGGGCTTGATGAGATCGAATAGAGGCGGGGTTGAAGTTTCTTAAGCGCGGCGACGAAATCGGTTGCCTCCACCGCTACGGTCGAGTGGCGTAGCACGTCGACGATCTGCCGGCCCCACATCCATTCGTTCATCGCGGCCCTGCCGCCCATCACGAGATCGCTCAGCGTCTCATCCCTGGACCGCTCGGCCCACCAGGCCAGGAAGTCCGGGGTAATCCTCGCGATATCGAGGTGCTTCGTCAGCGCCTCCGAAAGGGTCATCTCCCGATGGCCGTCGAGGTCAATGGGGGCATCGGGTGCCAGTCTCAACGTGTCGAGCACCTCGTCCACAAGGTCCGGGCAATTGCGCGGCCAGACGCCGAGCGCGTCGCCGGCCTGGTAACTGAGGTGACCCGAGCCAAGGTCGAGACCATATTGCCGGGTCTCCTTGCTGCTGCCGGCTGCACTGAGCAACCGGTTCAGGATGAGGCGTGACGGATAGGGGTTCTTTCGGCTGTAAGCCTCTTTCGTCGCAGATGGATCGACCTGCGCCATCGGCGCCGGAGCGCTAGGAGGTGAGGTCTCGCCCGCCGCCGGCACAGTCGCGGTATTTGCAAAAACGTCCGTCACCACGGCAGCGAGCCTGTCCTGCCAGGCCGCCGCTTGCTCCTCGTGATCCGGCTCGCAATCCATCCGATCGATGAGCCGCCGCGCGCCTAGCGCGCCGAGACGCGCATCGAGCTTGCGGCCAAACCCGCAAAACTGGTCGTAATTGCTGTCCCCGAAGGCCAGCACCGCATAGCGCAGGTCCGGCAAGGACGGGAAGTTCTCGGCCTGCACGGCGGACCAGAAAGCGGCGCCGTTGTCGGGCGGGTCACCATCGCCGAAGGTGCTCGTGATGAGCACGACCGACCGCTCGGCCGCGAGATCAGCCGGCGCATAGCCATCCATCCCCATGGCCCTTACGCGATGGCCGTGCGCCGCAAGCCTGTTCGCGCATCGTGCGGCAACCGCCTCGGCGTTGCCGGTCTGGGAGGCCCATAAGACTGTGACATCCGGCAGCTGCGTCGCTTGCGACGCCGGCTCCAGCACCGCGTTCTCATCCGCGAGGCCTATCGCAACGGGGCTGCGCGAGAAGAGCCCCGCCAGCGTACCATCGAGAAAGAGCCGCGTGTCGGGGCTTAGGGGAGCCGTGGGTGGCAGCGTCGGTATGCTTCGTTCCGCCACGGGGGCCGCCCAAAGACCCGCCAGAAAGCCCTGCAAATACAGCCTCTCCCGCGGTTCGATCCGGGGCGGCACGGCTGCCTCGATACCGAGGAGGCGGGAGAAGGCTAAAAGCGCGGCGCTCTGCGCGGGAGAGTGTGCTGGTGCGTCCGGCATCCGAGAGGGCATAGGTGTCATCGACTCGGCCAATTCATTGATCATGGGCCGGCGCTGCGTCTCCGTTTGCACGACGCGTGCCAAGGCCACGGCGCAGAACTTGAACTCCGGCTGCAGCGAGATCGCATCGACCGCATCGTTGGTGATCGCATTGACGGCGAGATCGTCGCCGAACACGTCGCTCCAGTGAAACGGCGCAAAGCAGGTGCCGGGGCGGACGCGGTCGGTCACGATCGCGGGCAGAATGGCTTTGCCGCGCCGTGACCGGATCTCGACGCGGTCCTTGTCGACGACCCCGAGCGCTGCCGCATCTTCGGGGTGGAGTTCGATGAAGGGTCCAGGGTTGAGCTTGTTCAGCGTGGGGACTTTTCCGGTCTTTGTCAGCGTGTGCCATTGATGCTGCAGGCGGCCCGGGTTGAACACGAAGGGGAACTCCGCGCACGGCATCTCGGCTGGCGGCACGTGGGGACGGGCAAAGAACTGCGCTTTCCCCCCCTCGGCCGGGAAGACCAGCGCGGGACGACTCCCGTCCGGTGCCGATACGAGTTCCTGACTTAGCCCGTCGTTCCGATAGCGGATCGGATTGCGGTCGCTTGATGTCACCGCCGCCACCGGCCATTGCAGCGGTTGCTGCCTCAAGCGCTCATGGCTCACGCCACGGATGTCGTAGCCGGTCTTCGGGTTCCAGGTCTTGACGATCTCGTCGAAGACCTCGCTCACGGAGGAATACGCGAAGGCCTCTGCATAGCCCATTTCGCAGGCGATGCGTGCGATGATCATCCAATCCGGCAGCGCATCCACGGGCGGATCGACCGCCTTCTGCATCAACGTCATGTTGCGTTCGGAATTGATCATCACACCCTCGGCCTCGGCCCAGAGGGCGCCGGGCAGCATGATGTCGGCGTAGATATTCGTCTCGGTGTCGAGGAACGCGTCCTGCGTGATCACGAGGTCGGCCGCCTGCAGGGCCGCGATGACGTTCTGCCGATTTGCGACCGACGCGATCGGGTTGGTGCAGATGATCCAGCAGGCCTTGATGGTGCCGGCTTTCATCTCCTCGAACATGGCGATCGTACCGGCGCCACTCTCGGCCTTCAGGCTTCCCTCCGGCAGGGCCCAGAGGTCTTCGATGAAGCGCCTGTCCACTGCCACGAGCGCGGACCGCTGGCCCGGCAGGCCGGGCCCCATGTAGCCCATGTCGCGGCCCCCCATGGCATTCGGCTGCCCGGTCAGCGAGAACGGCCCGCTGCCGGGGCGGCAGATCTTGCCGGTGGCGAGATGAAGGTTGCAGATCGCATTGGCGTTCCAGGTGCCATGGGTGCTCTGGTTCAGCCCCATGGTCCAGCACGTCATCCATTCGGAGGCCGTGCCGATCGCCTCGGCGGCGGCGCGGATGTCGGCTTCGGACAGGCCCGTGATCTCGGCCACCTTGGCCGGGGTATAGTCCGACAGGAAGGCAGGCATGACGTCCCAGCCTTCGGTGAAATCTCTGATGAAACCGTCGTCGATGCGGCCGTTCTCGGCGATGAGATGGAGGAGCCCGTTCATCAGCGCGAGATCGGTGCCGGGCCGGATCTGCAGGAAGAGGTGGGCTTTGTCGGCGGTTGCGGTTCGACGCGGATCGACGACGATCAGTTTGGCTCCGGCCTTCACGCGGTCCATCATGCGCAGGAACAGGATGGGATGACAGTCGGCCATGTTGGCGCCGATCACGAAGAACAGGTCGGCGCGATCGAAATCCTGATAGGAGCCGGGAGGTCCGTCGGCCCCCAGGGAAAGCTTGTACCCACTTCCAGCGCTGGCCATGCAGAGCCGGGAATTCGACTCGATGTGCTTGGTTCGGAGAAACCCTTTCGCCAGCTTGTTGGCGAGATATTGCGCCTCGAGCGACATCTGTCCCGACACATAGAGCGCAATCGCATCCGGCCCGTGCGTGTCACGGATGGCGGCCAATCGTTTGGCCGTTTCCGAGATGGCCACGTCGATCGGCACCGGGACCTGATCCCGGCTCACTTTTTGGCGAATGTGAGCCCTGTCGAGACGGCCAGGCCCAGCAAGCGCCTGGTTGCAGGTGTTGCCCTTGGTGCAAAGCCGTCCGAAATTGGTCGGATGCGTCTTATCGCCGGTGACTTTGACGATACGGTTGTCGATGACATCCATGACGATGCCGCAACCGACACCGCAATAGGGACAGACGCTTTTCACCTTTTTTGCGGGCACCGCGGAACGTCTCGACCTTACGTTAAAAATGAAGGCCGACCCCCTCGGCGGGGGACATCGGCGAGCCATCGCTCAAATGCCATTGTACGGAGGCTGCTGCGCGACGCACCTGAACTCGACTTATATAAATGATCGATTATACATGCAAAATTCCAAATCCCGCGTGGCTTCACAGTGAAGACCAGTAATTATACAATAAGATTGTTTTTAGAGCGCACCTGCAAAACAAAACGGCAATGAACTCCGGTCTCATTGACGAGCGTAGCGTGTGGCCCCCGATCAGCGCTCAGCTTCGCCCCTCGCTGCCGCAAAATGCCGCCCCCGCGCCGCGAGCTTTAACAGGGATATCAAGTTGGTCATCTCGCCTGACCAAACCTCAATGGGGGAAGCGTTAGAGTTCGAGTCAGAATACGCGTGTCACGCCTCGGCCGCACCAGCAGCTTTCTCTTCATACCTCAATGCCGACCATGACCCTTGCCACGCCGGTTTCCGCATCTTATAAGCGCCCCATCACGAAGCGCCCATCGTCTAGCGGTCTAGGACGTCGCCCTTTCACGGCGAAAACAGGGGTTCGATTCCCCTTGGGCGCGCCAGTGATTTCAGAGACTTAGAGGCAATCTGGCCTTGGTCTCACACAAGCGTCTCACATAGCAGAGCGAATCGTCGTGACTGCGCTCGGCAACTCCGACATGCGAATCGCGGACAAGCACTACGCCCACCTTGCGCCGTCCTATGTGGCCGATACGATCAGGAGCACCTCGCCCGATTTGGACGCCTGAAGTTACCCAGGCGAGGAGTTCTAGAATGACCGAGTTCGATTTTGTCGGTCGTCAAGCGTTTCGGAAAGCTGGAACTCGCGAAGGCGAGATTGAGGCGAACGGGAAACCCGACCGCCAGAACCGTTTGGCTCATGATCTCGTCCGCCAATTTGTGCAGTTCGCCGAGCGTCTTGGTGTTCGAGGGGATGCTCAAAAGAACCATGCCAGATTCTTCCACAATGATCGCAAAGTCACTGTCGAGATCGATGATGAAGAAAGCTATTGGATCGACAATGGCGATGGCAGGACCGGTGTTCCCGGTCTGACAAAAGTCGAGATGATCGACAGCTTGTTGGCGTGGCTGAAACATCCATAAGGCTGGGCAGCCAGCTTCTTTTTTTCAAAGCGGTTTGCCTCTGGATAGCGCCACCAGCTGCGGCCATCCTGCTCGGAAATGGTCCTTGAAGTTCTGGAGGATTGGCTTGTGCATGAGAGCCGCAACGAACGGTTCGGTCTCGCAGGCATGCCAGCTGTGGTGTTAGGCGAGGATTACGGGGGTTAAGTTGGGATTGACCCGGTTTGGTGAACACCCTGAAGCTTTCATCAGAGGTGTTCTCAATGTCGAAGACCCGCCCGCCGTATTCGCCTGAGTTCCGCCGTCAGATGGTCGATCTGGTTCGCGCCGGTCGCGATCCGGACGATCTTGCCCGAGAGTTCGAGCCGACCGCCCAGTCAATCCGGAACTGGACCGCGGATGCCGACAAGAAAGGGAGCCGTCGGGAGGAGGTGCTGCCTGGCCCGAATGCGGCTGAGCGGGACGAACTGACCCGGCTGCGGCGTGAGAACAAGCAGCTTCGCGTCGAGCGGGACATCCTGTCAAAAGCCGCGGCCTGGTTTGCACGGGAGACCGGGGCGCTCCCGTCCGGCTCTTCCGGTTCATGAGCGGAGCCAGCTTGAGGCTCCGGCCAGCGAAGCTGGTTGGAGAAGCTGGCGGAGAGGCGAACCAGGCCTGCTTTCCGGTTTCCACCATGGCGCGCGTCCTCGGCGTGTCCAAGGCGGGCTACTACGCTTGGCGGCACAGGTCGCCATCACGCCACGCGGTTGCCGACGCGGCGTTGCTGAAGCGGGTCCGGACCGTGCACACCAGTTCGCGGCAGACCTACGGCGCTCCTCGTATTCACGCTGATCTCCAAGGCCTTGGCGAGCGCCATGGCCGCAAACGAATTGCGCGCCTGATGCGAGAGGCTGGGTTGGTCGGTGCCAGTCACAGGCGTGGTGGCCCGACCACGACGCTGCGGGACAAGGATGGACGGCCTGCGCCGGACCTGGTCGATCGTAACTTCAAGGCATCCGGTCCGAACCAGCTCTGGGTCGCGGACATCACCTATGTGCCGACCGCGGCCGGCTTCCTTTATCTGGCCGTCGTTCTGGATGCGTGGAGCCGCAAGATCGTCGGCTGGTCGATGGCCAACCACCTGCGGGCCGAACTGGTGCTGGACGCGATGACGGCATCTGGCGCGACTGGCTTTTGCGACGCGCCGGGCCGGACCGGCTTTCGCAGGTGTTTTGGGATGGCCTCGCCCTGGTCAGCTTCCAGGTGCCTATCTATGCGGCGATCATCGCGGTCAGCGGTGCGTCCGGACGGGGACTGCTCATGGGCGTCTTGGGAGCCACGCTCATGATGCTGGCGCTGGGCCGTCCCTATGGTGCATTTCTGAACGTGGTCAGGACATCGTTCGGGCTCTCGCCCGGCGGAGACCGGCCGATGAGCCTCCAGGATTGAGATGGGATTATACGTTCCGGGAAGCACGGCTACCGACGACGATCTGGGTGCTCATCGTCACCCGGCGTGAGCATAGGCTCACCAGTCGCCTGGGCGGTGCTTGATCCACTCGGCCACCTCAGTCCTGGATGCGTAAGGGGCGCCTTCCGAGAGGCGCCCCTTCGCCCTTTCAGTCTCGGTCGCGCAGGGTTTCCCGCGACCAGATCAAGTGGCGGTCCCCAGCCTAGTCGTCGGCGACGTTGGCTCAGTCTCCTCGCAACCTGTCCGCAAGATGTGCAGTGAAGGCGCGCACCTTGCGGGAGGGCTGTCGCCCCGCCGGGAACACCGCGTGCACCTCAGCGGGCGCCAAAGGGTAATCAGACAGGATCGACACGAGATGGCCAGCCGCCAGTTCGGCCCGACACATCCACAGCGACGCGACCGCCATGCCGAGACCCGCCTTGGCCAGGGCGATGACCCCTTCGGCCGATCCGACGTTGAACCGTTCGTCTCCCGTGATCGGCCGTTCGACCTTGCCGTCCCGGAACACCCAGCCCTTCCGGCCTGACGCGCCCGGGCCCAGGATGCAATCCCGCCCGTCCAGGTCGGCTAGCGAGGCCGGCGTTCCCCGAAGTTCGAGGTAGCCGGGCGACGCGACGAGGTACCGAGGCACGGAGGCGAGCTTCCGTGACCCGAAGCCGGAGTCCGCGAGTTGCCCGAGCCGGAGCGCGACGTCGACGCCCTCGGCGACGAGGTCCTCGGCCCCGTCCGCCATGACGAAGTCGATCCTGAGCTGCGGATGGTCGGCCAGGAACGCCTGGAGGCGGGGGATCACCTCCCGGATGCCGAAGGCGACGGGCATGGCTACCTTGAGCAGGCCCCGAAGGCTGTCGGTCCCCCGGGCGGCGTCCTCGGCCTCGTCGATCTCGGGCAGGATGTGGCGGGCTCGCTCCAGCAGCACGGAACCGGCGTCGGTGAGCGTGATGCGCCGCGTCGTCCGCAGGAGCAGCTTGACGCCCAGCCGCCTCTCCAGGCCGGCAATCGTTCGCGAGACCGAGGGCTGCGTCGTGCCGAGTTCGCGCGCCGCACGGGAGAAGCTGCCGGTCTCGGCGGCGCGCACGAAGATTCCGAGTTCCTGAAGGCGATCACTCATACCGGCAACGTATATATGTTGTTCGGTGCGAATGGATACCGCAATCCCGCGACATGGACCACCTTGCATCCAACGACACTGGGTCGCCAGCAAGGATCAACACCATGTCCCTCCAAGACCGCATCGACGCCTTCAAGGCCGACTTCGAAGCCGGCAAGCCGCCCTACAACGCCCCGAGCCACATCCACGAACCCATGCACCGCGCCACGCGCGAGCTGATCGAGTCCGGCGCGGCCTCGCGGGCCCTCAAGGTCGGCGACAAGGCTCCGGCGTTCACGCTCAAGGACCCGGAAGGGAAGGAGGTCTCCTCAGGGGACCTGCTCGCCCACGGCCCCTTGGTCGTGTCCTTCTACCGCGGCGTCTGGTGCCCTTACTGCAACATGGAATTGCAGGCGCTTCAGGAGGCCTTGCCCGACCTCGAAGGCCTCGGCGCCCGGCTTGTCGCCATCTCGCCCCAGGCCGCCCCCAACAGCCGGAAATCGGTGCGCGAGAACAAGCTCACGTTCCCCATCCTGTCCGACCCGCGCAATGAAGTAGCCCAGGCGTTCGGCATCCGTTTCAAGCTGCCGGACTACCTGATCGACCTCTATGCCAATGTCTTCAAGAACGACCTGCCCGGCTTCAACGGCGACCCGTCCTGGACGCTGCCGATGCCGGCCCGCTACGTCATCGGCCAGGACGGCGTGATCGCCTACGCCGAGGTCAATCCGGACTACACCAAGCGTCCGGACCCTTCCCAGCTGCTTCCGGCCCTGCGGAGCCTGCGCGAGCGTCAGACGGCCTGAGCCAACCGAACACCGGTTGCGCCGCAAGACCAGGGCGGAAGCCGCCCGGTCCTGTTCCCCATTCATCTCCCCACAGTAGAAAGCATCGCCGTGTCCAAGTCACTTGAGAACAAGCTCGCCCTCGTCACGGGTTCATCGCGCGGCATCGGCGCCGCGGTGGCCGCTCGCCTCGCCCGAAACGGCGCGTCCGTCATCGTGAACTACGCGTCGAGCGCCGACCGCGCCGACGCCGTCGTCCGGGAGATCCGGAGCGCGGGCGGCGAGGCGGAAGCCATCGGTGCCGACCTGGCCGGTATGGACGGCGTGAGGACGCTCATCGCGTCGATCGACACGGCCTTTGGCGGCAGGTTCGGCGGCCAGCTCGACATCCTCGTCAACAATGCCGGGACGGTGGACTACGGCCCGTTCCTGGAGCAGCCCGACGACTCCTACGACAAGCACTTCAACGTCAACGTCCGCGCCCCCATCGCGCTCGCGAAGGAGGCCGGCAAGCGCATGGCGAAAGCCGGATGGGGCCGCATCATCAACGTCGGCTCGGCCTTCGGGGAGGCCGCGCCCCTGGGCGGCGTCACCCTGTACATCGCGACCAAGTTCGCCCTGCATGGCTTCACCCGAGGGCTGTCGCGCGAGCTTGGACCGCTGGGCATCACGGTCAACGGCGTCCAACCCGGCCCGATCGACACCGACCTGAGCCCCAACGAGGGGACGGACGCCCATGCGACGATGGTGAAGCTCACCAGCGTCGGCCGGTTCGGCAAGGTCGACGAGATCGCGGCCGCCGTGGCCTACCTGGCCAGCCAGGAGGCATCCTTCACCAACGGCGAAAACCTCACCGTCGATGGCGGCTGGAACGCCTGACGGCCGCCGACAAGACTCCGCGCGGAGCACGCCCGTGACCAGGGTGAAACACCCCTGGACCATCGGTCAGGTCGAGCGGATGAACCGAACCATCAAGGACGCAACCGTCAAGCGTTTCCACTATGACGACCCTACGCAATTGCAGCAGCACCTCGCCGATCTCATCGACGCCTACAACTTCGGACGGCGACTGAAGACGACCCTCAAAGGTCTCACCCCCTACGAAGCCATCTGCAAACAATGGACATCAGAACCAGGACGGTTCAGACTCAACCGAAGCCATCAAATGCCGGGACTGAGCACCTAAGGTCCCGCGGCGAGGCGTCGCCGCGTCTTGGACGTCCGTTGGTTGGGGCGTTCCGCCCACCCCCGATCAGGGGCCAGTGTCTCATGGCCTCAGAATGCCGCAATACGGGGTTCGGGTGACGTCGATCGGTCGAATGTTCCTCTGTTTCCTTTGGAGATCTCGCATGGACAGAAGAACACTTTTCAAGTCGATTGCCGTTGTCGGCGTCGGGCCTGGATCGAAGAGAGCAGACCACCCATCCTCGACGCCATCGCAGTGATCTCCGCGGCCACCCTCCTAGACAGGCACGCTTGACCAAGGGGCGACGTCAGAGCGAGTTGAGCGGGACCTTCAACGTGCGGTGCCCACTGGCATCTTCCGGGGGAAGCTGGCCACCTTTCATGTTGACCTGAAGCGACGGCAGTATGAGCTTGGGCATGGCCAGGGTTCCGTCACGGGCCTCGCGCATGGCCACGAACTCGTCCTCGGTGACGCCATCGTGCACATGCACGTTGTGGGCCCGCTCTTCAGCGACCGTGGTTTCATACGCAACGGCGCGGCCATTCGGTCCGTAGTCGTGGGTAGTGTCGCAGTTTGAAATTCAAGGGCGTTCGGATTTTACGACAGTCTTCAATTCGGCAGCAGATGACATTCTGCGCTTCATGCTCTCTCCGTCCCGAACGCCCGCTTTGAAAGCCTCTCTTGCAGGGCCGTTCGCAACAGCATGCGTTAACCTGCCAATCGTTTCCCTGACGTAAATGTTTTTTCGTACAAACACCGGTTCGAAAACCAGAACCTGCCAGTGCGCCAGCTCTCTCGCCAGGAGGCGTTGAATAAGCGTTCGATCCAGCTCATCTTCGGTGAACAGCAGAGCGACTCTCTGCCAAAAACGTAGGACTGCACCGTAACCTGCTAAGTCCTCATCTCTCCTACCAATATCGTAGGGATCATTTTTAACCCAATCTACGTCTCTGTGACTTATCATAAATCTCTCTGCTCTGCGCCGTAACAAAGCGAAATCAGCCGAGTAGTATTCCTTAAATAAATCTAGTGTCGTTCCACGTTTGTTTTGTGACTTAGTAATGCCAAAAATAGCGATTGAGACAACAGCGCCTACCCCGGCCCCAATCAAAGTACCCTCAGCGCTTTCAGGAACTTTCGATTTTAGGAGGTATAATGCACCAAGAACAATAATCACTAGACCGATCAACTGCAACGTTAAGCTGCGAAACCAAGTGTCCATAACGGCTTACGATCAGATCAACCGACCGCCTTCTTGTATGACCCACGCTTCCCCGGCTTCGGCAATCCAGCCTCCACCATCTCTGCAACATCTTCCATGCTCCAGAGCCGATCGGCAACGCCTGCCGCCATGGCCGGCGAGACCCGAAGCGACTTGTGGATGCGGCAGAAGTTGTAGCAAACCGCATAGAGCGCGACCATATGGGCGTGGTTCTCGAACTTCTTCGAGAACGCATTTGTCAACCGCGTGAAGCGGCGGTTGTGCATCCGCATGGTGAGGTTCGCCCGCTCGACATAGCTGGTCGAGACGTGCGCGAGGTCAGGCTCGCCCTCAATCCTGTTCTTCTTGATCCCTGTGCAATCGGCGGGGCTGTAGCGACCCTTGGCGCTGTCCGGTGAGGCCCCATAGATCTTCACGAGCATGGCGTAGTCGATATCCGCACCGAAGGCGCCCTCAACAGCCTCCAGGTAGGCTTTATGTCCGTCTGTGGTCATCTGAACGCGATTGGCGAGACGGCTGGCCACGTCGTCCATGAACCACTTGGCGCATTCCCCGTCACGGCCGCCAACGAAGTGCGAGACGATCAGCTTTGTGTCGGCATCGAGGGCGGTCCAGGTCCATGTGTCGCCGGCCCCGTCTACGGGGGCCTTCATGCCCGCGACGTTCTTCTGCTTGGCGGCCGTAAAGCTCCAGATATCATCGCATTGGATACGCTTGGCCTTCACGTTGCGGACCTGCTCGTCATGGAAAGTCGCACACGCTTTGCCAGCATCAACCAGGAGCTTGGACACGGTGTTGATGCTGCAACCCGTGATCCGCTCAACCGACCGCATGCTCGACCCTTCGCAGAGGAGGGTGAGGATCTGAGCGCGCTTGGCGAGAGGAAGCTTGTTCATGCCGAGCATGATATGAACTTCGATGCTTAGCCTCAAGGATTATGCCTCTAAGTCTAAGCCTTTTTGCTCTAAGTTCGAACCCTCTTGCTCTAAGTTTATGCGCCTGATATCTAAGTTTGGGCGATTGACCAATCGAGGGTTCGATGAAGACTGACTTCCCAAAGCCTCTTACCGACGAAGACTGGGCTTTCAAGGCAATTGAAATTCAGGAGTTATTTAGCCCGGCGGCTCCAATCAACGAAGCGTCGCTGATCGCTGGGCGACAACCTCAAATCGGCGCACTCACGAGTGCCATCTTCGAACGTGGGCGCCATGCAATTTTGTTCGGAGAACGAGGGGTTGGAAAAACGTCCCTCGCGAATACATTTCATATGATGTTCGCTGGGAAAATGCGGTCGATCGTTTCAATTCGAAAGCCGGCGTTTCCTACCGACGACTTCAGCAGCATATGGCGTCGAGTTTTTAGCGAGATTCAGGTCGACGGAGTGAAAGTCAGCGAGCGTTATCCTGGTAAAATAGATCCAGACGATATCGTGCGCGAATTAGGGGGCTTTAGCCAAAATACACTACCGATCATAATCTTGGATGAGTTCGACAAATTTACTGACACCGATGCAAAAAAATTGATGTCGCACACTTTAAAGGCATTGTCGGACGACAGAGCAGCCAACGTAACCATCGTCATCGTCGGAGTAGCAGAAGACGTAAAGATATTGGTCGAGGAGCATAGCTCGATTTCAAGAAACATTACTGAAATTAAAATGCCTCGTATGGACAGCAATGAGATGGCAGAGATATTAGATCAACGCTATCCCAAGGTAGGATTTACCATTCAAGCTGAAACTAAGCGAGATATTTTAAGTCTTGCCAGAGGTCTGCCTGAATACATTCATTTTTTAGGCAGAGATGCAGCAGTCAATGCTGCCAAGAACAAAAGATTAAAAATAAATAATAATGATTTAGATTTTGCGATTAAAAAGATGGTGCATAGTTCAGATCAGACATCAGAAGATGCATACAGTGGCGCAGTCCTGAGTAACAAGAAGAATAATTTGTACAAACAGGTTTTGCTGGCATGTGCTCTAGCCAAGCATGATGACCTCGGACGTTTTACGCCATCAGATGTACTGCCGGCATTAACGCAGCTTCTTGGACGCCCAATCAAAATCGCAAATTTCTTCCCTCACATCGAGGCATTCTGCGATCTTGAAAGAGGCGGGATGATCGAGAAGAAAGGTGTTCCTAAAGCGTACAAATATCGGTTCAGAGAGCCAAAGATGCAGCCGTATGTGATTATGAAGGGAGTTGCAGACGAACTCATTTCACACGAATCATTGATCAATTTTTGAAGGAGTTGGCTTTTTCTCCCATCGAGACTTAGCCGCCTTCCGCGCTATTTCAGATCGGCGCTGCGGCGACACAACTTCGGCACGTCGCTTTCCCCCTTTAGCCCCCAACAATTTCGCAGCAGGGTCCTTACCGTCGTCCACGGGCGCGGCCTCTTCGACCTCGCCTGTGGCGATCCGCATGACATGGACGGCGTTGCCGATCACGTCGGCAGGGCGCTTAGAACGATTAGGTGTTCTCATCGACGGCACCTGGAATGAGACGGAGCATCAAGCCGAATAGGCCGTCTAGCTGCTCGCTTGGCCTTGTCACGAAATCGCTCAATGAAACCCGTTCGCTTCCTGCTCCAAGCGTTGTGTTCGGTGCATGCTCAGACCACTCGTGCAGAATAAACTTTTCGTTTGAAGGCTTCTCGATGGCGAGAGACCATCGCGAGAACCAATCCGGGGCGGGATTGCCTCCCGTCCGACTATCTTCCCAAAACATTCTCGTAAGGACACGCAAGCCTGTCTCTCCATGCTTCCCGCTAAGCATACAGAAGATGGGACCAGCCTGCGACCGGGGTCAAGCCCCGCCAATTTCAAACTGCGACACTACCTAGTCGTGGCACATGAAGAGCCGCATCCCGTCCGGGAGGGCAAGTACACGTTTCACCGACCGGAACAGGGCATGGGCGTCGCCGCCCGGGAAGTCGGCGCGGGCCGTGCCACCGTCCGGCATGAACAGCGTGTCCCCCACGAAGGCGGCATCGCCTATCACGTGCGTCATGCAAGCCGGCGTGTGCCCCGGCGTATGGATCGCGAACGCGGTGATCGAGCCGATGGCGTAGGTTTCGCCGTCCTTGAAAAGACGGTCGAACTGCGAGCCGTCGCGCTGGAACTCCGACCCCTCGTTGAAGATCTTGCCGAAGGTCTCCTGGACGACGATGATCCGCTCCCCGATGCCGAGCTTGCCGCCGACCTGCGCTTGGATGTAGGGCGCGGCCGACATGTGGTCGGCATGCACGTGCGTCTCGATCAGCCAGTCGACCGTGAGCCCGTGCTCGCACACATAGGCGACGATGGCCTTGGCCGAACCATAGTCGAGCCGGCCGGCCGCGTAATCGAGATCGAGCACCGAGTCTATCACGGCGCAGCGCTTGGTCTCGGGATCGGTCACGACATAGGAGAAGGTGTTTGTCGGCTCGTCGAAGAACGCCTTCACGTTCGGGTGCTTGTTCATCTGAAGCGGGAACGTCTCGGTCATGATAATCTCCTCGAAACAGGCATTCGGTTGTCTGATGTCAGCGGGTCACACCGCCCGCGTTGCTATCCGGTACAGCGCCTCAAGCCCTGGGCCGCGTACATCACGGAGGGGCCGGCCCCATGGAGACAGCGATCCCAAGCGTCCCCGCGATAGCCTCGCGTGAGGCTCCGACCTTGAGCGCGCCCTCGGTGTGGTAGGCGATGTCGGGCGCGCACCGCGTGGCCACGCCGATGGCGAGCGCTATCAGTTACTTGGTGACATCAGATCCGCCGAGCTGGCCGGCGACGGAGAACTCCTGCGTGATCGCCTTCGTCTCCATGGCCCATCTCTATCGATTTAAGATCAAGTAAAATGACAGGGTGTCGATCCAGCTAACAACATATTGACATGGGACCAGACGTCAACATACGTTTTAGAAAGAGATGATTTGAGAAGCCCATCAGTTCATGAAAACAGAAAGTGATAATGGGCCAGCCACCTCCCCGACTGCCCTGAGGCCTCCGGGACTGAACGACCGCGCGCCCGCCTTCCGTGCCCGAACGACGATGGGCGAGCGCGACCTTGCTTGCTACGCCGGCCGCTGGCTGGTCTTCTTTTCCCACCCCGCGGACTTCACGCCCGTATGCACCAGCGAGTTCGTGGCCTTCGCCAAGGCGTTCGACCGGTTCCAGGCGCTCGACTGCGACCTGCTGGGGCTGTCGGTCGACAGCCTGTTCTCCCATCTCGCCTGGATCCAGAGCATCGCTCACCGTTTCAAGGTGAAAATCCCCTTTCCGCTCGTCGAGGATCCCTCGATGGCCATCGCCCGGGCCTACGGCATGCTGCCACCCGGCGCGGACTCCAGCGCCACCGTGCGGACCACCTTCGTGATCGACCCAGCCGGGATCGTCCGCGCCTCGATCACCTATCCGATGTCGGTCGGCCGGAACGTGGACGAGATCTTGCGGCTCGTCGCGGCCTTGCAGGCCACGGACTCGGCCGAAGTCTCGACCCCCGAAGGTTGGCGGCCGGGTGACCCCGTCATTTTGGCTCCTCTCCTCAGCGTCGACGCCATAGAGCAGCGTGCCGGCGAAGACGGAGCCGACTGGTACTACCGGCTGGGGAGCCTCTGACGGCCATGGCCCCGAACCCGACGACACCGGACATCCCAGCCACGGAGCGCCTGCCGGAGACCAAGGCCGAAGAGGTCAGCGCGCTTCTCCGGGTGGTGGCCAACTCGAACCGACTCCGCATCCTGTGCCTGCTGCACGAAGGTGAACGTTCGGTCGGCGAGATCGAGCGCGAACTCGGCATCAGGCAACCGACCCTTTCCCAGCAACTGGGGGAGCTGCGGGACGCCGCGCTCGTTGCAACGCGGCGCGAGCACAAGGTGGTGTTCTACGCGCTCACCGACCAACGCGCGGTAGCGCTGCTCGCCGCCCTGCACGACATCTTTTGTGCCGAGAAGGTCAAACCTGCGCGAACCAAGGCTCGGCCTCAATCGGGCCGTCGGTCGGACGAGGCGGCCCGCTTCGCGGTCGTTGGGGGCGGCCAATGACGGCCTACCTCATCTCGCTGGCCGGAGGCGCGCTGATCGGACTGTCGGCCGCACTGCTGCTTCTCGTCAACGGCCGGATTGCCGGTGTCTCCGGGATCACCGGAGGGCTGCTCGGAGGTCCCGACCGCGACACCGCGTGGCGGGCCCTCTTCCTTCTCGGGTTGCTGGCAGGGCCGCTCGTCTACAGGCAGTTCGCCGGCGTGTGGCCGCCCGTGCGCATCGAGGCGTCGTGGCCCGCCTTGATCGTTGGCGGACTCCTGGTCGGCTTAGGCACGCGCCTCGGCTCCGGCTGCACCAGCGGCCATGGCGTGTGTGGCCTCGCGAGGCTGTCGCCGCGCTCGATGGCGGCGGTGGCGACCTTCATGGCGACGGCAATCGCGACGGTGCTCCTAACGCGCCACGGGGTGCACCTGTGAGTGCAACTGTCCGCCTTGTCGCAGCCGCCCTGTCAGGCCTCCTGTTCGGCACTGGCTTGGCAATGTCGGGCATGATGGACCCGGCGCGTGTGCTGTGCTTCCTCGATGTCGCGGGAGCGTGGGACCCGAGCCTCGCCTTCGTGTTCGCGGGGGCCGTGGTCGTCTCCGTAGCCGGTCACTTTTTCGCGGGACGCATGCGGAAGCCACTCGTTGCAGCACGCTTCGAGATCCCTTCCACCGCGACGCTGGACTCCAAGCTGCTCGGGGGCGCGGCCCTGTTCGGGATCGGCTGGGGTCTCGTCGGGCTCTGCCCGGGCCCGGCCCTTGCCGGCCTTACGCTGGGGCTCGCGCCGATCACGATCTTCGTCGCGGCCATGCTGACCGGCATGGCCCTTCACAGGCTCGTTCTCCTCAGGCCCGAACCGGCCGTCCGAGAGATTCCCGTCCGTTGAGCGCCTCCCTTGCCGTCCTTTCCGGGACCCTGGTTGGCTTGATGCTCGGTCTGATCGGCGGCGGTGGCTCGATCCTGGCGACGCCCCTGCTGCTCTATGTCGTAGGCATCACCCAACCGCATATCGCCATCGGGACTGGCGCGCTCGCGGTCGCGGTCAGCGCATTCGCGAGCTTCGCGCAGCATTGGCGGGCCGGCAATGTCCGTTGGGGCAATGCCGTGGCCTTCGCCGCCGTCGGCGTGGTGGGCGCATTCGCGGGCTCGACGCTCGGAAAGGCCTTTGACGGCCAGAAGCTGCTGCTCCTCTTCGCGGTCCTCATGATCGTCGTCGGCGTGCTGATGCTGCGAGCCGCGAAGACGGAGCGGAAGTCCGGAGGGGTCCTGGACGGGCTCAAGGCCGACTCCCCCGCGTGTACTTCGAAGCTGGCGGCCGTGGCGTTCATGGCGGGTGCCCTGTCCGGCTTCTTCGGAATCGGAGGCGGCTTTCTGGTCGTGCCCGGACTTTTGTTCGCGACCGGCATGCCGCTCATCAACGCGATCGGAACATCGCTGTTCGCGGTCGGTGCCTTCGGTCTGGCGACCGCGATCAATTACGCGTTGTCGGGCCTCGTCGATTGGGCAGTCGCGGCCGAATACATCGGCGGCGGCCTGTTGGGCGGGTGGACCGGAATGCGGCTCGCCTGCTCCCTGGCCGCTTACAAGGGGGTGCTCAACCGCGTCTTCGCGGCTGTCATCTTCATGGTCGCCGGTTATATGATCTACCGCACCGTGGGTGTCTGGCTGCCAGACGCGGCGGCTCAGGGCGTCAAGCGATGAGGGGCGAAACTGGTCCGGGCCGCCGAAGATCCATGCCGCGGCCGATGGCCGCCCGTGCAAAAAGCCACGCGATGGCCGTCATGACACTTTGCGGCATGCTTTTCGCCTGTACACTGCTCCATGCGGAGACGGCGCGCCCGGCCGATCCGGAACTCAGCCGCACCGCGTTGTTGTCCGACCCGGCGACGCCTAGTGGCGGCAATCCAAATGGTGACGTCACCGTGGTCGAGTTCTTTGACTACAACTGCCCAGTGTGCGTCCGGACGCAACCCGCCTTCGAGGCGTTCCTTGCCGCCGATCAAGGCGTTCGCGTGGTGTACAAGGACTGGCCGATCTTCGGCGTCGGCTCGGTCGCTGCCGCCCGCGTGGCGTTGGCTGCGCAATGGCAGGGGCGATATGCAACCGTCCATTGGGCGCTCCTTCACGCTCCGATGCGAAAGGTGAGCGTCGATCAGGCCATGACCATCGCGGTGGCGGCGGGTGCAGACGGTCCGCGCCTTGCAGCCGATCTCGCGGCTCACGGCCCGGAGATCGACGCAGTCCTGGCTCGCACGGAAAAGCAGGCGGACAAGCTCGGCCTTCAGGGCACGCCGGCGTTCCTGATCGGCCCCCTGCTTGTGGAGCAGCCGCTCGACGTCGCAGGCTTCAAGGCCGCCGCGGCCGACGCTCGGAGCCGGGCTGGGGCCACAATCCGGATGCCGGCTGACGACGCTCAACGAAGGGACGACTGATGCCTGCCCTCGACGCCTTCCATCTCGCCCGGGCGCAATTCGGGTTCACGGTGGCCTTTCACATCATCTTCCCCGCCTTTTCCATCGGCTTGGCCAGTTACCTGATGGTGCTGGAAGGGCTTTGGCTGAGGACCGGAAAGCAGGTCTACCTCGACCTCTTCCGCTACTGGATCAAGATTTTCTCCATCGGCTTCGCGATGGGCGTCGTGTCCGGATTGGTGATGTCCTACCAGTTCGGAACCAACTGGTCGCGCTACGCCGACAAAGCAGGGCCGGTGATCGGACCCGTCATGGCCTATGAGGTCCTGACGGCCTTCTTCCTGGAAGCGGGGTTTCTGGGCGTCATGCTGTTCGGCATGGAGCGGGTCGGCCGCAAGCTCCACTTCTTCGCGACCTGCATGGTCGCGGGCGGCACCTTCCTGTCGGCCTTCTGGATCCTCTCGGTCAACAGCTGGATGCAGACCCCGGCAGGGTTCGGCGTCGGCCCGGACGGGCGCATGTTCCCGACAGACTACTGGCAGGTGATCTTCAACCCGTCGGTGTTCGTCCGCGTGCCGCACATGGTGCTCGCCTCCTATCTCGTCGTCGCCTTCATCGTGAGCGGGGTCGCGGCCTGGCACCTGCTTCGCGGCCCCTCAACTCCCGCCGTGCGCACGATGTTCTCCATGGCGATGTGGATGGCCGCCATCGTGGCGCCGATCCAGATCGGCATGGGCGACCTTCATGGCCTGAACACGCTGGAGCACCAGCCCATGAAGATCGCCGCCATGGAAGGCGACTGGGACCCCTCGGGGCCAGATGGCGCACCCCTCATCCTCTTCGGCCTGCCCAACATGGAAAAGGAGCGGACCGACTACAAGATCGAGATCCCGCACGCTTCCTCCGTCATTCTCACGCACACGTGGAATGGGCGCGTCCCCGGCCTCAAGGAAGTCCCACCCGGCGACCGGCCCTACGCCCCGGTCGTTTTCTGGACGTTCCGGGTCATGGTGGGACTGGGCTTCCTGATGTTCGGCCTCGGGCTGTTCAGCCTGCTCGCGCGGTGGCGCGGCACGCTCTTCACCAGCCGCGCTCTCCACCGGATGGCGCTCCTGATGAGCCCGGCGCCCCTGGTCGCGCTTCTGTGCGGCTGGATGACGACGGAGATCGGCCGCCAACCCTATACGGTCTATGGCGTGTTGCGGACCGCCGACAGCATCTCGCCCATCGCCTTGCCTGGAATCGCGACGTCCTTCGCGATCTTCGCGGTGGTGTACTTCATCGTCTTCGGCGCGGGCGTCATGATCATCCTGCGCCTGATGGCGAAGCCCCCGCGTGCCGGCGAGACGGGCGTGCGAACCGACCTGCCGACCCGCACCGCAGGCATCCATCCGGGCCTGCCCGGCGCCGTCCCGTCCGGGACCGGCGAAGTCTCGACGCAGCCGGCGGAGTGATCGCATGAGCACCGAAACGATCGCTGTGGTCTGGGCGGGGCTGATCGCCTTCGCGGTCCTGGCCTACGTGGTCCTCGACGGGTTCGACCTCGGGGTCGGCATCCTCTTCTCGGCAGAGCGCGGGGCGGAGGACCGCGACACGATGGTGAACTCGATCGCCCCGATGTGGGACGGCAACGAGACGTGGCTGGTGCTCGGTGGCGGCGGCCTCTTCGCCGTCTTCCCCCTGGCCTACGCGGTGATCATGCCGGCGCTCTACCCGACCATCCTCGGGATGCTGTTCGGCCTGATCTTCAGGGGGGTGGCGTTCGAGTTCCGCTTCCGTGCCGAGACCGCGACGGGCCGCAGGCTGTGGGACTTCGCGTTCTTCGGCGGCTCGACGGTGGCCGCGCTCTGCCAGGGCCTGACGTTGGGCGGTCTCCTGCAGGGCATCCATGTCGTCGACCGGCAATATGCCGGGGGATGGTTCGATTGGCTCACGCCCTTCACCGTTCTCTGCGGCGTCGCCGTGGTCGTGGGCTATGCCTGGCTTGGGGCGTGCTGGCTGGTCTGGCGCACCGACGCGTCGCTCCAGTCGCGGGCGCGAAAGCAGGCCGCGGTGCTCGCCTGGGCCACGCTGGGGTTGATCGTCGCCGTGAGCCTGTGGACGCCATTCCTGAACCCACTGTTCATGCACCGGTGGTTCGGCTGGCCCGGCATCCTTCTCACGAGCCCGGTGCCGGTCCTGGTCGCGGTGATCGCGCTGGTGTTCCGCATGGGCATCGCACGGGAGCACCACCTGACGCCGTTCCTGTGCGCCTTGGGAATCTTCGTCCTCTGCTTCGCCGGTCTCGGCATCAGCCTGTTCCCCCTGATGATCCCGCCGGACATCACGATCTGGCAGGCGGCGGCGCCACGGGCAAGCCAGCTTTTCGTGCTCGTTGGCGCCTCCGTGCTGATACCGCTCATCGTGATCTACTCAGGATTCAGCTACTGGGTGTTCCGGGGAAAGGTGCAAGCCGGTGCGCACTACCACTGATCGAAGTGCTCGCGCGGTTCTCTTTCGACGGGTCGGTTGGTTCGTCTGTCTCTGGCTGGCAGGCGTCCTTACCATCGGTATCGTCGCCGCCGTCCTGCGATGGGTGATCAAGAGCTTATGACCGCCGAATGCCATGGGATGATCGGGGCGACTCGGACGAACATCAACGGAGTGCCTGACGATGACGATACGGAGCTCGAAGTCCCTGGTAGCCGATGCGAGTGCGGCGGTGGACACGCTGCCCGCCCGGGCGCCGGTCACTAGAACAGTTGTCATGGGCGGATCCTGTAGATCATCGAGCGAATGGGGCCGTGCTTCGGGTCAATCGACGGCACGAAAGCTCACTCGCGAAGCTGAGTCGGCGGAACGACGACCTGGATCCGTCCCGTCGCCACGTCGTAGACGACGCCCGAGATCATGAACCCGCCCGGGACATCGGAATTGGCCTTCCAGGCCGCGACATCCTGGGCGACGGCCTTGTAGGGGTCGGTGACCTCCATGCAGTCGAGTTGCGGTCGCGTGACCCCCAGATGCTTGGCCAGCTGGTCGGGAGCGTGCTTGTAGCATCCGATGATCCCGCAATCGGTGTGGTGCAGGATAATGAGGTTCCAGCCGGGACCCATGTTCTGGCCGACCGCCTTGGCGACGGCCGGCAGAAGGATCAGGGTCTCGATGACGGCTGGATTGATGCGCCCGCCGATGTTCCGGATGATCGCCGCTTCGTCGGGCTCAAGCCCGAGGATGTCCATGGGATCGACCCGAGGGTCCAGGCAGCCGACGATGATCGTCTTGGCGATCGGGATTATCTTCAGGCTCGCCGAAAAGCCGTCTTGGACGAACTTTTCGTTCCGCTTGGCGATCGTCTCAAGGAAATCCATGTGCCCTCCGTGGTTGCTACTGGGGATCAGATCTGCGCGAAGCCGCCGTCGACGAAGACCTCGGAGCCGGTCATGAACCTGCTTTCGTCCGACGCCAGGAACGTCACGACGCCCGCGACGTCGTCCGCCGTGCCGTTCCGCTCAAGGGGCGTCATCGTCTTCGTGAAGGCGAAGTAACCATCCAGGTCGGCGGCCGACAAGCCGACCGTCCCGTAGCCGGGCGTCTCGATCACGCCGGGGCTGATCGCGTTCACACGAATGTCGCGGCCCTTGAGGTCCGAGGCCCAGGTCCTGGCGAACGACCTCACGGCGGCCTTCGTGGCACTGTAGACGCTCCAGTTCGCGAAGCCCTTCGACCCGACGATCGAGGCGTTCAGGATGATCGAGGCCCCGGGACGGAGGTGGGGCAAAGCCTTCTGGACGGTGTGGATCACGCCCTTGACGTTGATGTCGAACAGCTCGTCGATGTGGTTGTCTGTCAGGCTACCGAGCGGGGCCAGCCGCGCGATGCCCGCGTTGGCGAAGACGATATCGATGTGCCCTCTCTCGGTGTGCACGGCGTCGTAGAGACGGTCGAGATCGCTCGGCTGGGCGACGTCGCCCTGTACCCCTTTGGCGTTCGGACCGATCAGGGCGATGGCCTCGTCGAGTTCGGCCTGCCGACGCCCGATGACGAACACGAAGGCGCCCTCGCGCACGAAGGCTTGGGCGGTGGCGAGGCCGATGCCCCCGGTCCCGCCCGTGACGACGGCGACTTTCCCATCGAGCTTGCCCATGTGGTCTCCTCCTGAGGACGAGCGAAGTGTGGATCGGAGCCGACAGGCTGCGGTGTGACGGTCGCCGGCCGGATCGACGGCGTGAGCAGCCTGTCAGGTGGCCTGTGGTAGCCGGGTCGACATCTTCGCCTGGAAACCCTTCGGGTCGGCCGTGAAGGCCTGATAGGCCGCCTTGGTCTGGGCGCCGGCGACGATCTCCTCGCTGAGGCCGGCCTGAACCGCATCGAGGACATCGGCGACCACCTCGGCGGGCATCATGCGCGGCGGCGGAAGCCGGGCGCCGATCGCGCTCTCCGTCTGGACGGCCAACACGCCGACCACGGCGGTGCCTTGCGCCGCAAGCTCGGCCCGTATGCTGCGCGTCACCGACAGGAACGCCGCCTTCGAGGCCGAATAGGTCCCGGTCACGGGCAGGCTGACGAGGGCGGCCATCGACAGCATGTTGACCACGGCCCCGCCCCCTCCCGCCGCCAGGATTGGACGAAATGCGCGCGTGAGGGCCAGGGGGCCGAAGTAGTTGACGTCCATCTCGCGGCGGGCGGCGGTCATGTCGTGCGCCGCGATCGCGCCCTGGAAGGCCGCGTAGCCGGCGTTGTTGACGAGCAGCATCACGTCCGGCGCCTCGGTCGCGGCGCGCGCCACCATGGCGGGGTCCGTCACGTCCAGGGCCATCGGGATGAGGCGCTTGTCGTCGTCCTTCACCAGGTCCGCCAAGGAGGCGGTGTCGCGGGCGCCGACGTAGATCTTGGTGGAGCCGCGCTTCAGGAGTTCCGCGACGAAGGCGCGTCCGATCCCGCCGGGGGCACCTGTGACGAGGGCCACGCAACCGTTGATGTTCATGTCCATCTCCTCCCAGGCGTTCTTGACGGATCGAGCATTTGCTCGCCTCAAGACCCGTTCAGCGTGGCTGCGTGGGCGCGGGCGAACTCGCCTACGGTCATCGATCGGCGGCCGGTCAGGCGCTCGACGTTATCATCGGCGCCGGACATCACCCCGTTCTGGTAGTCTTCCATCGCGCCGCTGAGGTGCTGCACGATGTAGGCCGGGACCCCCATCGTCTCCAGCGAGGCGCAGTATTCGTCGATCGGCAGATCCTG
>NZ_JAMOIM010000024.1 GCF_026130545.1 Lichenifustis flavocetrariae
CCCGGCACCAACGCCTTTCAGGTCATTCTCCAGACCGTCAGCGCCTGACCAGCCTCCAAATGGCCTGGGTAATTACATTATAGTGATTGCGACCTTTGGCGTTCTGGGGTTCCTAAATGGTGCCAAAAGGAAAGATGTAAGATTGAACAACATTTCCAACCAGCCTTATAGCTTACAGAGCAAACCGGCCACTGCGGCACTCTTCGACAAAACGCTCGCCTAGAGACTTTGTCATCCGCAATCTTTGGCCGCTCACGCGATTCCAGAAATCACGCGGGAGCCTTTAAGTGCCACGCTCACTCGCCTGCACCAAGGCCCGGTCAACCCAGCTGAGGAGTTCCCTTTGAGTATACCTTCTTGAACTAGGGTGAATGTAGCGGCGCAAATGAAAACGCCCGCAGCTTACACCACGGGCGCGCTTTTCGACCTTGTCGGAAGGCTCAAACAGAAAGTGTGGATTTTCGCTTTAAACGATAGCCAACAGCGCCAAGACCAAGAAGGGCCGCTCCGAACATCGGCAACGCCGGAGGCAGCGGAACAGTGCTCGGGATCACGACCGAGTAGTTGACTGAAAGATCTTCGCCAGCGTAGTAATTCTGCCCCGAAAAATTAAGTGTCTTTATAAAATTACCGGCAGAGTCATACTCGTTAACCGACCCTGGAGTAAATACATTGTCGGTGTAGTAGTTTGTCCCGTCGAAAGCAATACCAGTAGAGCCACCAGGAGTTCCTGTAATAAAATCTTGCTTTACAATATTTCCACTAAGGTCATATTTGTCATAAATATTGTCAGCATCACCTTCATTCTCAATCAGATAGCCGTTTGCATACTCAAGACCATCGCAATAACCTGTGCAGTTTGCGAGATGAAGTGTTTGTTGAAGGGTTCCGCCAAGTGAATACTTATAGACGGCATTTGTACCTGAGTAATCGCCAACATATAGACTGTGACCGTCATACGCTATTGTTGATAGCCCCGACGCTCCAGGAATTGTAAAAACCGTTCCTAGATCTGTATTGGTAACGTAATTATATTCAAAAACGCTACCTGTGGTGGCGCTTGTATAGTACAAATCGTTGCCGATCTGAACGATACCGCGACCGTTACTTCCGTTGGGTGCGTTTATCTGATCTAATAGAGCGCCAGTTGTTAGATCATACTCTTGAATGATAGGCGGCCCATTCGTAGCGTTATCGACCCAAATTGTATTGACGCTGGCTGCTTGAGAAATCGTGGATCCGCATATGATGGAAAAGGCTGAGGCGGTGAACAGGTGAAGAAGTGACTTCATGGATAATCCTCCAGGCACACGAAAGAACCGACTTCAAAGACGGAAGCGGGGAAAAAAAGTTTGATGCACAAATAATTTTGGCCGGGTCTCGGCTAATACACTCCCCGCTAGTTAGGCGGCGCATCATTGCGAGTAGTTAATGAAGTGTCAACATCTCGTGATTGGCAGGTGAGACCCATGGTGTCGATTCATCGGCTGCCCGTCGGCCTAATATGGGTATGCCTCAACTGGAGTATCAAAGAGGCCACTCCATTATCGTCAATTGACCATCTAAAATGGATCAATTATAGTGGAGTATCCTAACTGTATTTTTGATCATGTTCGTTCGCGCCTACCTCCGAGCCTCAACTGATGACCAGGACGCCTCACGCGCCCGGGCGCAGCTGGTGGCCTTCGCCAAAGAGCGGGGCCTGTCGATCGCCGCCTTCTATGCCGAGAATGAGAGCGGTGCGAAGCTCGCGCGACCCGAGCTGTTCCGTCTCCTCTCTGACAGCCATGCCGGCGATCTCCTGCTGATTGAGCAGGTTGACCGGCTGTCCCGCTTGACTGCCGACGACTGGCAAAAGCTGCGCACCATGATCGACCAGCGGCAGGTGCGCATCGTGGCGCTCGACCTGCCGACATCCTGGATGCTTGCAAAGCCAAGCGACGAATTCACCGGCCGCGTGTTCCAGGCCATCAACGGCATGATGCTCGACGTGCTGGCGGCCGTGGCGCGCAAGGACTACGACGATCGTCGCCGCCGTCAGGCGCAAGGGACGGCACGAGCCAAGGCGGCGGGCCTTTACAAAGGCCGGAAAGAGGACGCCGCCCGCAACAACGGGATCGCGGCTATGCTGAAGGCCGGCGCGAGCTACACGCAAATCCGGGCGACGTTCGGATGCAGCCCCATGACGATTGCCAAGATCGCCAAGCGCATCGCTTCGGCGCAGCAGGCGGCAGGAGAGGTGGCCTGATGCCGATCCGCCCCGAATTTAAATGGCTCTACCCGCTCGACTGGCCCCAGCTTTCGGCCGTGATCCGGTTCGAGCGGGCCAAAGGCCGCTGCGAAATGTGCGGCCGGCCCCACGGTCAGCAAGTCCAGCATCTGGGCGACGGCAGATGGTTCGATGAGGAGCGCCAAATGTGGCGCTGCGGGCGGGGCCGTCTTTTACCGCGCCTGATCGCCCTCGATAGCCATGCCATGCGCCAGACCAAGGTCGTGCTGGCAACGGCTCATCTCGATCACGATCCCAGCAACAACCGGCCGCGCAATTTGAAAGCGCTCTGCCAGCGCTGCCACATGCTGCACGATCGCGACGAGCATCGCCGGCAGCGGCGACTGACCTTGCGCATGCGCAAGGCCATCGGAGACTTATTCCTAGGCCCCTACAGGCCGTGAAATAAGAGAACGCATGGCCTAGGCGGCCAGTGCGGCCTTGCGGCGTCGGAACAGGCCGAACCCGACCAAAGCGGCGGCGAAAAGTGGCAGAGTCTTTGGCAAGGGAACTGTCGCAACGCTATTCGCCAGCGAGATGGTCAGGGTGCTGGCGCCGGAAATGAAGCCCGTCAACTGAAAAGTGCTCGGAGCAAAAACAGGCATCGCCGCTGTTCCAGTGAATATATCGGGGCCAGAAAATTGGGTGAATCCAAGCGACGCGCTGTCGATGTTCAGTTGATTTATAAGAAAGGTCCCAAATGAAATGTCCGCCGTGCCAGCCGTACCACCAAAGATGCCAGATACATTAGAAAATTGAATTTGCGACCCTACGAAAGACGAGCTGAACATGTCTGGAGTCGGATTTGAGTCGAGCTGAAAGCTTGCATTCCGTGAACCAGTGAGATCGAAATTTAGCAGCGCTGCTTGCGCAGGCGACAGCCCCATGCAGACTAAAACTGTGAGACTGGTCAGATAGATAGAATTTCGCTTCATGGAATGCTCTTTCTGATCACGCGGCCCCGTGGATCGGCATGAAGTTACGTGGAAGAGACCCATGAGATGCAGTGAGCTCGAAACTTATTAACCAATCCCTCGACGACCAAGGCCAGGTTAGGTGATCAGCGCGCCGGCATCCCATTCAGCGCTTTGATTAAGGCATGGCCGCCGCCATGAGATCAGCCTCGATGAGGTCGAGCGCATCCTGATCGGCGCTTCGAGCAAATCAAGGCTTTGGCTGGGTCCAGTCTCGCGGCCGATTGATGAGCAGCACTTCATCGGCCGATTTCGTTTCTTCGATCCAAGTCTGTGCCGCATCGCTCAGCAGCTCCACCTTGTCAGCCTTGTAGCGTTTGCTCGACTTGCGCAGGTCCAATGTCGTGATGACTACCAGGATATTTCTGACAGTCCCGCTCAGCCCGGCCGAGGGCCATACGTGGGCTTCGCGCGCTAGCGGGTGCATGAATTCCGACATGTTTTCCCCCTCGGCATCGTGTTTACAAATTCTCTGGCGTTTGATCCAGCACCTACTCCCGATCGCCCGCTGTCACACGGACGTTGCCCTCAGTTCTCAAAAGACAGCGCTTGGTGTGGGTGAGGTTCCAGTGCCGCAGGCCATGATCGTGACGGCTAACGACGCGGATGCGCAGACGCTGGTCGAACTGCTGGTGCATGCTGATTTTACGGTTGAGGTGATCGCTAGGGGAGACGAAGCGGATGCGCGTTTGGCCAGGGCAGCACCTGACATCGTGCTGGTTGACCTGCCACTACCAGGGATATCGGGGATTGAACTGTGCCATCGCGCCCGAGCGCGGAAAAGGACACGGACGCTGCCGATTATCATCGTGACGGCATTGGCGGACGAGAGCGACCGTGTCCGAGGTCTCGATGCCGGGGCGGATGACTACGTGGTCATCCCCTTCTCCCCTCGGGAATTGACCGCACGTATTCGGTCGTGTCTTCGGCGCGTCGGGACGTTTGCGCTGAGCGCCGATATTCTGACAGTGGGTAATATCGTCATCGATCGAACTACCATGCGGGTTAGCCGCGCGGGGCGCCAGATCGAAATAACGACCAGCGACGTTGGGATGCTCGCGCACATGATGGAGAACGCCGGGCGGGTGGTCTCGCGCGCGCAACTGGCCCGGTGCCTTGAGGCTGAGGATTTGATCGCATCTGGCCGAGCGATCGATGTGCGTATCGGCCGCCTACGTCGTGCCTTGGCTCTGAACGGCGAGGATGGTCCCATTCGAACTGTGCGTAATGAGGGCTACACATTCGACGTGAGCTGACACCATGACCTTCTGCCTGGCGAGGTGTTCTCAGAATACCCGACGTAAATGACTTTCGCACCGGATATATGAAACGGAAAAGCCGAACCTTTTCAAAGGACGTTTGCCTGTCTCAAATGTCTTGAATTTCGCACCAGTCTTACCGCAGCCGTGAATGCACGGGCTTTGCCCCATAGGCCAACATGAAAATACGTACACCACGCTCGACCCGTGCGCTTAGGTCAGCGCGGGTCGCGTCAATATCGATGCCAAGGGAGAACTGGAAGTTCGTAAAGCCCTGCCAGAGGCCGAACAGTTCCTCCGCAGCGATATGTGGGTCGAGCTTCTTGAGTTGCTTGCTGCGCACGCCTGCGTTCAGCAGCGCGGCCAAGTTTGCACGCGTGCGGCCAGGGCCAAGATCGTAGAAGGCGCGGGCCAAGTCTTCATGGCGACGCAATTCGCCAGCGACGACGTTGTAGAAGTCGATCGCCGGTCTGCTTGTTAGAAAAAACATGATGCCCAGGCCGAACGCGCGAAGCTGATCGATGAACGGTGTTGCGGTATCGTGCCGGTGAAGCCCCTGAGCTTGCTCGATCCTTTCCATTTCGCGGCGCACAGAAGCCTCGAATAGTGCCGTGCGGTCGGGATAGTGACTGTAGAGGGTCACTTTCGAAACCTTCGCCGCCGCCGCAATGGCTTCGATCGACGTGGCCTCAACGCCACGTTCGAGAAACAGGAACCAGGCGGCGTCAAGGATGGCACGGCCCTTCTCATGGTCCCGTGGCCTGCCGGCTGAGCGTCCTGAACTCGGAGTTCTCACGATTTGCCTTGACGAACGAACAGAAGATACCTCATTAGTGAACGGCGTCGTTCATTATTATGAAGGGAGTTGCTATGTCATTCAAGGGCCATTGTCTCTGCGGCGCTGTGCATTACGAAGCATGTATCCCGGCTGTGTTCATGGGAAACTGCTATTGCGTCGATTGCCGACGTGAGAGTGGATCGGGTCATATCACCGCCGTGGCTGTACCTGACTCGACGCTCACGATAACCGGCGAGACGAAGGAATTCATCAAGCCAGCCGATAGCGGGCAGTCCATCCGCAACACTTTTTGCCCCATCTGCGCCACGACGCTCTTCACGCATCCATCGGGCCTGCCTGGCCTGGCGTTGATCCGCGCCGGAACCTTGGACAACGCGGACCAGGTCGCGCCGCAGGTCAATATGTATGTAGCGTGCGCCCCGGCATGGGATAAGCCCGTGGTCGGCTTGCAAGACTTTCCCGGGATGGCATCGTGAGGCCTTCGCGATGAAACCGGACTATGGCATCGACGCGCCAGGTGTGCGTCGTGGCATGCTCATCGCGGGAGTCGTGTGTCTTTTTATGGCCGGACTGGCCATAGCTGTCGCAACTTCTACCGTCGGGTTGGTTTCAGAAATCACTCTAATCACCGCCGCCGTCGCTGCCTTGGCAATGCTCTACGGCCTTGGCATGGCAGCCTACATGACCTATGCCAGCCGCCTCGGCAAACTACGCACGCGCGAACGACTGCTCGACCTTGTGGCAACGGTCATTCCTTGGACAGGGCGGGAGGCAGTGCTCGATGTCGGGTGCGGCCGTGGGCTGATGCTGATCGGGGCGGCACGCCGGCTCACGACTGGCAGGGCTACCGGCATCGATCTCTGGCGTGCGGTAGACCAAGCCGACAATACCGCCGACGCCGCCCTTGAAAACGCTCGCTGCGAAGGTGTCGCCGAACGCATCAACGTCCACACCGGGGATGCGCGGTCACTCCCATTCCCGGATGCGACGTTTGACGTGGTGCTGTCGCATTGGGTCATTCATAATCTGCCTGATGCTTCTGACCGCGCACGAGCCGTAGCTGAAATGGTGCGCGTGCTGCGTCCCGAAGGGGCGCTCGTTCTTGCCGACATCGCCCATTATGCCGACTATCGAAGACAGCTTGAGTTACTCAGCCTTCAAAACATCATCGTCGATACGGGCGGAGCGGAATCGCGCATTATCGGCGCTTTAAGCGGCGGCTCCTTTTGCCCCCACGCAATAATTGGACGCCGAGCAGCCCTGCACATGGAAAATTGATCGATATATGAATATTGCAGCAGTCGCCGTAATTGCCGCCACCCTCTGCAGCTATGTGCTGGGATCGCTGTGGTACCTTGCCCTCGGCCGTAAATGGCGCAGAGCCGTCGGGTGGATCGAAGGCCCTGTACCATATCGGCCCAAACTGGCTGAATTAGCAATCGCCCTCGTGGGTCAATCAATCATGGCGGTAGCTTTGTGGATTGCTATCGACCGCATGAACACGGCTGGCGTTGTGAAGTGTTTTCTGACGGGTGCTGCCATCTGGCTTGGCTTCGTGCTGCCCACCCTGGCCACAAACGTGGTCTTTCAACGCCGCAATCCATCACTCATCTGGCAGGATGGCGGGCATTGGCTCCTACTGCTTGCAGCCCAGGGTGCCGTACTCGGCTACTTCCATTGAAGCCGAACAAATCAATTCAATGCACGAGATGAGCTCGAAAAGCGACTACTCATCCCGCTGTGTAATTCTTGCAGACTGTGTGAAAACTCCGGAAGCTGCCGAAAAGGAGCCTCTCCAGAGCGGCTTGTCGCGATCAACCGGACCTGAACACGTCAGGCGAGGCCAAAAATGCCCTCGATTTCGGCCCACTCCAAAGTCAGCCGGAGTTTCCACACAGTCTGCTGGACTTATGGACGCGTAAATCATGAATAATCAGGTCGCATCGCGCCTCAAAGCCTTTCGAAACACGATCTTGTCCTCACCAGCCTGGTAAAAGTCCCGAATGCGGGCTTCCTCGCCATAGCCGGATTGACGGTAGAAGGCTCTGGTGCGCTCGAACGCGGGGAGGGCCGACGTCTCTACCAAAAGCACGCGCTGGCCCCGTGCTGCCAGTACCCGCTCGACATGGCGCAGCAAAGCGGTGCCGCGCCCCTGGCCCTGGCGATCGGGATGGACCGCGATCAGGTGTGAAACAGTATTGGCAAGGGACCCTATCGGTTTTCGGTAATTCAGGCAGTTACGGCGCCTATCGGCGTCAGGGCCCCGCGCCGATCCATATCGAGGCATTAGGCTACACCGCTACCGCACGATGAATTTCCCGAGTTGGCGCCATGGTTCAAGACTCGGCCTCCACTTCAAGGCCCGGAGAACTAATCATCACTTTACGCAAGGCGTCGACCGGGCAGACAGCGTCGGCCGATGACGTCGCTTCTCAGCTTGCCGAGGACCGCCGGGTCGCGCCGAAACGAAGTCCGACGAGCGTCAGCAGGGCGGCGCCGAACAACGGCAATGACGCGGGCAGCGGGACGGCCGAGACGGAGGGCGTGAAGGTCAGGAATTCGGTCTGATTGTCGACCGTGAAGCTGAGCCGGTCGGTGATGGAAGGGCCGAAGGCCGGCGACAGGGATTGCCCGATCTGGCCTGCGTTGCTCAGTGTCAGGTTGAGGATCGTGTAGTTGTAGACCCCGTTGTTGGGCGGCAGCGTGGGGTAGAGCGACACAGTGGGACCGTTCGCGAAGAAGTCGACCTCCGCCACGGGGCCGCTTGTATCGGTCCGTGTCGTGCCGCCGATGGTCGTGGCAACCGTCAAGGCCGCGGCGGTGCGCGAGATATTGCAGGCGTCTGAAGCGCCACAGATGCCGTAGGGGTTCGAGCTGAAGAGAGCGCTGTCGTAGCTGTAGCTCAGGGCAACGGCCTTGGACACGAGACTGCCGCCGCCGAACAGGTTCAAACTATCGGTGCCGTACGTGATGGTGCCGCCGATTGTGCCCTGCATGATCGCAGCCGAAGCTGGTTGCGCGAGACTAAACGCGGCCATGGCCGCTGCGATCGTCAATAGCCGTGTCATAGATGTTCTCTCCTCAGTGAGACTTGCACAGCGCGCCTAGAACGGAATCAAGACAGCCGATTAACGGATACGTAACGTTTTGCAGCGTCGCCCAACGGCGAGAGAGCACGATGGCTGAAGCAGAGCTCGGCTGCGCCATTTAGTCGCCTCTGCAGGGGGGCGGGGCCCGATGATGAGCTGGCCGCGACATCCCGATGGGCGCGAACGACGCCGACCTCTTCAAGCCTCCGTCATAAAAAGCCTCTATCGCACCCTGCGATTGTCCAGCCGATCACCGCGAGGAGCGGCTTCATGCATTCGAACTTCATTTCTATTGCGCTTTTGGGACTGACCGTCACGTTCGGGGCGAGCCCGAGCCGAGCCGACCAACCGGTTGCCGCGCATGCTGGCACCCTCCTGCCAACTGGCCAGTGGATCACACCCACGGCGGCCGCGGGAGCAGCCTATCAACCGCTCAACCCCAATTTGAAGGACATGCCCAAGCTTCCCGCCGGTTACGCGGACTCGGAAGCTCTCAGCCCCAACGGAAAGACCCTTCTGGTTCTGACGACAGGCTACAACTACGTCGTCGACGCCGCGGGTAAGGAATTGCCGAAGGACTCGACCCAATTTGTTTTCGTGTTCGATGTGAGCAGCGGCCGTGCCGTGCAGCGCCAGGTTCTGCAGGTATCCAACAGCTACGTCGGCATCGCCTTCGCGCCGGACGGAAAGTCTTTCTACGTGCCGGGCGCAGGCGAGGACAATCTCCACGTCTTCACCCTCCAAGGTGCCAACTGGGTCGAATCCGGTACGCCTATCGCCCTCGGACACAAGACCGCGAATGGGATCAGCCAGCAGCCGACCGCGACGGGCGTCGCTGTTACCGGTGATGGCAAACGCGCGCTTGTGGCCAATCGCTACAACGACTCGGTGTCCGTGATTGACCTGACGCTCCGCAGCGTGATCGGCGAGCGCGACCTTCGACCAGGCAAGAACGGCGGCGTGCCGGGTACGCCCGGTGGCGAATATCCGAACTCGATCGCAATCGTCGGCAGCACACGCGCCTATGTCAGCAGCGAACGCGACCGTGAGCTCGTGGTGCTGGATATCTCCTTGCAGGTGCCGGTCATTCTCGGTCGTATCCCGCTCCAGGGAAACCCGAATAAGATGGTGGTCAGCCGCGACGGGCGAATGTTGTTTGTGGCGAGCGACAACGCCGACGTGGTGTCGGTGATTGACACAGCCCGTAACGTCGTCACCGGAACCGTGTCGACCATCGCGCCGAACGGGGTGCTCGATCCAAATCGTGCAAAGTACAAGGGTGCGTCGCCGAACGGTCTTACCCTCTCGCCGGATGGCAACACCCTTTATGTGACCGATCGTGGCACCAATGCCGTGGCGGTGGTTTCGGTCGCGGGCGGTATTCCCCGGCTGGTGGGTCTGATCCCGACCGGCTGGTCACCTTCCGACATCCGCGTCGCCGCGGATGGCGGCACCCTCTATATCAGCAATGCAAAATCCGACCCTGGCCCAAACCCGGGCAACTGCCTCGGCTATGAGACTGTCCCTTGTCCCGTGCCGAATTCGCCCGTCACCTTCGCGCCGAACCAATATATCTTGAATCTGACCGGATCTGCGCTTCTGTCGGTGCCGACCCCCGGGGCGGATGAGCTTGCCCGACTGACCCGACAGGTTGCCGACAACAACGGCTTCGACCAAGAGCGCGACGATGACCGCACGATCGCGGCTCTGCGCAAGACCATCAAGCATGTGATCTACATCATCAAGGAGAACCGCACCTACGACCAGATCCTTGGCGACCTCGGCAAGGGCAATAGTGACTCACATCTGGCCGAATTTCCGCGCACAACGACGCCGAGCCAGCACGCTCTTGCGAATAACTTTGTCGCGCTTGATAATTTCTACGACACGGGCGACGTCAGCGGGAACGGCTGGCCCTGGAGCACGGCGGCGCGCGAGTCCGATGCGGGCGCCAAGATGCTTCCTCCGAACTATGCCGGGAACGGTGGCGGCGGCTCCTATGACTGGGAGGGTACCAACAGGAACGTAAACGTGGCTCTCACGGGGGCGGCCCGCGTTGCCGCGGATCCGCTCGCGGCCACTCTCGACCCCGACACACTGCCGGGACAAGGTAATGTCGCGGCACCGGACGGTCCCAAGGGCGAATATCAGCAAGGCTATATCTGGAATGCCGCGCAGCGCGCGGGCCTGACGGTACGAAACTACGGTTATTTCATTGATCTCACGCGCTACAACGTTGCGGGCACGCCGGCCGCCGCGCTGCAAATTCCTCGCGACCGTTCCCCGTATCCGAATTCGGTGCAGTCGACGTCGGCCAATCCGCAACTCGGGCCTGTCACGGACGTCTTCTATCGCGGCTTTGACGACGCCTACCCCGATTTCTACCGGGAGCGGGAGTGGGAGCGCGAATTCGCGGGCTATGCCGCGAATGGTAACTTGCCCAGCCTCAGCCTCGTCCGACTAATGAACGACCACACGGGAAACTATGCAGCTGCGATCGACGGCGTGAACCGTCCCGATATCCAGGTTGCCGACAATGATTATGCCGTAGGCCGGTTGGTCGAGGCAGTCGCAAAGAGCCCCTTTGCCCGCGATACGTTAATCTTCATTCTCGAGGATGACGCGCAGGATGGTCCAGACCATGTCGATGCTCACCGCAGCACTGCTTACGTGGTGGGCCCCTACGTGAAGCATAATACGGTCATCAGCACGCACTACACGACCGTCAACGTGCTCCGCACCATCTCGGATGTTCTTGGGATCGATCATCTCGGTATCTACGATGCCAACCAACGGCCGATGTCAGACGTGTTCGACACCTCAAATCCAAACTGGACGTTCACGGGCACTGCGTCGCCCTTGTTGAAGAGTACGTCGCTGCCCTTACCGAAGAACATCCAATTCGCCGCCAAAGCCAAGAGCCCGCGGAGTCTCGCCTACTGGGTGGACAAGACCCAAGGAATGAACTTCGCCGAGGAGGACAAGGTCGACGCCGTTCTTTACAACAAAATCCTCTGGGCGGGACTGATGAAGACGGATTATCCGACGAACGGAGGCCGCTCTCTGGCGAGCCAGGTTCCGCCAATGGCTCGTCATAAAGACGACGATGGTGATGATGATTGAGGTACCCAGATCCGATATGGGTCGCCGAGCCAAATCATCGATCGGCGCAGGGTCCGGACGCCGATCGATGTAAGAGGGGCAAACCGCGGGCAGAGGCCTCGTTTTCCGCTATGCAGCCTGCGGGTGATCTGATTCCCTTGTGGCATGTCGAACCCGCCCAACATCGCGGCGCTGTTCACGGCCGAGCTGAAAGCTCTGGTGGTGGATCTGCTTGGTCGGGTTTCGGCTTTGGGCCGCGTCGTTGCCGATCAGTGGGATGAGATCGCCCGCCTTAAGGGGCTGAAGGGTCGGCCGGATATCAAGCCGAACGTGCCACCGAGCGGCATGGAGAAGGCGAGCCGTCCCGTCATCGATGCCTCCAGCCCGGGCGTCGCGGCGGCGGCCCCAAGACGCTGCGCCGGGTGATCCACGAGGATCGCCTGGTGAAGGCCGACGCGCTGGCGGGATCGCGGTTCAAGGGCTACGCCAATTTCGTGGTGCAGGATCTCGTGCTGCGGGTCCACACCGTGCGCTACCGCCGAGAGCGGTGGGTGACCCCGCACGGCGAGACCGTGACGGCGGCCTTGCCGCACGCGGTGACGGGACACTTTGGCCGTGCGCTGCGTCGCTTCGTGCTGGCCCAACACCACCAGGGCCAGGTGACGGCGGCACGTCTTTTGGACCAAGTCCGGTCGATCGGTATCGACGTGTCCAAGCGCCACCTGGTCCGGCTGCTGATCGATGGACCGAAGCACCTCGGTACATTGACGGACCGAGCTCGCATGTCGATGCGATCGACTCATGTCGGAGTGTCGTTCACGCAAGGCAAGGACGGCATGGTGGTGCCTGGCGAAGCCAAAGAGACGCCGAACAGAGAGATTTCGCGCCACCTACCCAAGTGGTTTCTCCTGCGGCTGGCAACGTCGGCGTGATCGCCTTCTCGCGCACGGTCGATCCAAAAAACGGTGAATTCGCGGAAGGCGTAGTGCTCGCTAGCTTCGATGAGATCGATCTCAACGGCCTGGCAGGATGACGCGCGACCGGAAGGTCTATCGGCATCAGCAATGCCTGCATCCATCTTCTTGATGGCTTCGCGCTGGCTCGCCGCGTGAGGCCCAGGCCGGGGCGCGGGGCCCCTACTCGCCCACGTCTCGGCCTGCCTGAGTGGCGCACCGCCATCTGCCATCACTACGGCAGTACACAAGCGGCGCGCCGATAGGGATTATCGCCGGTCAGGGTTGACGAGCAATGAAGGCCAAGATCGCCATGTGTCGTTCTACCATGCCATGGTTGGGCTTTGGAGAGCGCACATAGCGCTCAGTCACAAACCCGCACTCGCCTGCGGCCGATAACGTCCCCGTCCTCGTTTAGGACGGGCCGGCGCTCGAAGTGACACCCAGAGCCGTAGGCGTTGTTGGCCGCAGCCGATCCTGCGAGCCCGCCGATCACACCTGCCGCGATATCTGCCGCGTCATCACCGCGTTGTCGCCGAGAGCCATTGTCCCGGCCCTGATCGCCCTGATCGCGGTCGTCGTGGCGACGCCGAAATCTCTGGTCGCCATCGTCCATCGGCCGGTGATAGGCAGGGTCTCCCTCGTAGTCCTGCGCGTGTGCGGCGCTTGCAAGCGGCGCGAGCGTGGCGGTGACAATAGCGACGCCCCTCAGCATCTTGACGATGGTTGTCATATTCGTCCTCGCACTTGTCGGATCGCTCGGGAGAAACCGGGCTGTTTCCTTCCTTGGCTCAAGCACGTTGGGCACCCGTTCGTTCCGCCGATGACCTGATAGCCAACACGACATCGCCCAGTGAAGCTAACTGCAAGGGTCGCAAAAGGGCTCATCGTCGCGATCAGGCGTTCGCCGCCGCCGCCAGATCCTTGGTTAGCCGATAGACGTGCATGCGGCTCAAGCCAGTTTCCTTGGCGATCGCCGATGGCGCCATGCCTGACGCATAAAGCTGACGCACCTTGTCGATCGGCGCCGTCGCCTTTCCGCCGGTATGGACGCCCCTGCCCTTCGCGGCCTCGATACCAGTCTGCTGGCGCTCGCGGATGAACTTGCGCTCCATCTCGGCCACCATGCCGAGCACAGTGACCAGGATCGAGCCTGTGGCATCCTTGGTCGAAAAGCTGGGTTCCAACACGGTCAGAGCAGCGCCCTTCCTTTCCAGCTCATGCACGAGGTTCAGAACGTCGCGCGTTGAGCGGCCAAGCCGATCGAGCTTCACCACCACCAGCTCATCACCCGGCCGAATGAAATCCATGACGGTGGCCAGCTCGTCGCGGCCGTCGCGGCTCTTGCCCGAAACCTTCTCGGCCCGGATGACATCGCAGCCGGCGGTTTTGAGCCGGGCTTCCTGCGACCCGTGATCCTGGTCCATGGTCGAGACGCGGGCGTAACCGATGCGAGCCATTGCGGGAGCTATTGTAACATATAGGTCGACCCTTTTCTCATGCAGTAACATTGAACAACGATCAACCCTTATGTGACGTATCTTCAATGTAACATTGTGCGTAGCCCAAGGGTGTACCCAACTGTGACAGTATGAGCTATGCGTCTTGGCCCAAAACATGTTCACTGACCCGGCTGCTCCGCTCATCCGCCTGGCGGCGGCGGCGCGCTTCGAGATCCTCCACGGCAAGGCCGGCCAGATGGGCGAGGAGCACACGCTTGGGCTCGTCGAGCGCCGGCCGGGCGTGCCGGTCCGCGACCCAGAGCGCTCCGACGTGCTGCAGATCCTCGCCAGCCAGAAGGGGGGCGGCGGCGATGAAGCCAAATCCGTGCTGCCGTCCTTCGTCTCGGAAGCGCGGATCAAGCGCGGCATCCGGAACCACCAACGGACTTCGCCCACCGATCACCTGGGAGCAGAAGAGGTGTGAGATACCGTCCGGCACCTCCTCCAGGCCGTGCTGGCCGACCACCTCCACATCGCTGCAGTCCAGCAAGGCCACAAAAGCGATCGGCATGCCGAGAAGGACTGTAGCCATGCGGGCGATACGGTTCAGACCTGACGAGGGAATGAAAAGTCCGGCCTGCCGGTAACCCGCAACCAGAGCGAGACGCCGTTCATCGCCGATCAGAGGTGACCACGCTGCGCGGGTCTTCGTGGTCATCACACCGTTCCGCCCCAGCCGCTTTGCGTCGTAAAGTGCGCGATCAGTTTCGGCGATCAGGAGGGCGCCGACCGTCTCGAGGTTGTCCCGCGTCGGGATCACCGTTGCGCAGCCGATACTTACGGTAACGACGCCGCCTTCGGCACTACCCTTGTGTGGGATGCCGAAATCCTGGACGGCCTTGCGGATCGTTTCCGCCATGAGCGCGGCGGCTTCGTTGTCGCGACCCGGGAGCATCACGGCGAATTCGTCACCGGCAAAGCGGGCCGCCATGTCGGACGGTTGCGTCAGAGCGGCGCGGGCCGCGGTCGCGACCCTTATCAAACACGCATCGCCAGCCTGATGGCCATGACGATCGTTGAAGGATTTGAAACGGTCGATGTCGATGAGGATCAGGGACACGCAGGTGTTGTGTCTGGATGCACGGCGGCATTCGTTGTTCAGAGCCTGGTCGAAGCGGCGCCGATTGGCGAGATCCGTCAGGGCGTCGCTCCCCGCCAGCTTGTTTAGCTCCGCATTGGCAACCCGCAATGCCAATTCTGCGGTCTTGCGAGTCGAGACATCGCGGAGGACGGCGACGAGACCGGCGTCGTCGGAGAGGAGGTTAAAACGCGCCTCGACCCACAGCAATTCCCCTGTTTGCCGAGTCGTTCTGAAGATCGCCTCGGATCTGTCCCGGCCCTCGCGTGTCCGTGCAGCCGCGGCGGCAAGGGACGTACGGTCTTCCGGTGTCAACTGGTCACCCATGACGCTGCCGAACAACTCGCCAGGGGCCCGGCCGAACATCCGTTCCGCGGCCGGTGACGCATAGGTACAAAGCAAGTCGTTGTCGAATTGCATGATCACGTCAGGGCAGGATTCGACGAGGTTCCTATAAAGTTGCTCATCATCCCGATCAGGGCCCAGTCGATGCTCGCGCATCCAATACAGGGCAAAGGCCGTAGCCGACGAGGCAACGGCCAACACGCATGCGAGGAACAATGGAACATTGAACGCTGAAATAGAAGCCGTCACATTCGTGTCCTTCAAACCAAGGAAAGACTAGAAACACGGCCTTGCAAAACCGTTCAGCGACAGACCGGTTCCCAGACGAACTCCATTTCTTCTACCGTAATGTAGATCTATATCGTTACATAACAGTCCTAAAAATCAGGATAAATGCGATAATCCAATGCACCAGCGTCAGCAGCCCTTCGAGGCTCTGCTCTGGACCATATCGGGCCGCCAGTCGGGCCAAGCGATAGCATCCACGCCGATCGCACAGCACGCACTCGATGCGCACCACGACCCAGGGATATTGTACGAGCGTCTTTGGCCGAACCATCTGCCTATGTAAACAGATAGAGAACGTCGGCAAGAGTTCTGCTACCATCGCGGCAAACGGTCGGGGACAGCGCGCGATGACGGCACGCCGGACGTGCTGCAGCCGGCGGTTGAAAACGCGCTGCGGGAGTGGATTGTATCGGACCGGGTAAACCGTACAGGCCGTGGTGACGATAAGCCAACGCTGGTTGAGGCAGCATAAAGACGCGTAAGCGCTACGATGCAAACGCGCTTTGATGCGTTAGCATACCTAGATCTTGTCGGTTGCGCGCAGCTCGCCAACGGTTGGATAGTTCCGACTCGTCAGCACGTGATCGAGACCTTCATTGATGAGATCTGTAATGGTTTTCCGCTCTTCGAATGCGATGAGGCGCAGCTTGTCGTGGACGGCGCGGGAGAAATACACGCTCGTGCGGAACGTCGCTGCCAGATCCTTGCCGGTCGCAGGCTTCGACTCCTGCGGATCTGGCACGACAACGGGCACGGCCTCAGGCTTGCGCACCATGAGACTGTCGAGATTCATGACGGGCGGCCGAGGCGGCTTGCTCATGATTTTTTGTCCTTCATTTGACGATCGATCCACGCCCATAGCTCCCGCATCTCATCTGCGGCCTTGCCGTCAGGAGCATATTCCGTGACGCCCTGCCCCGCGGCAAAGGCGTCCTGGTAGTCGGCGCGTTGGCGCACCATTGGCTTGGCCAGTAGCCCGAGCGAGGCAAGCCCGGCCGCCATTTCAGAGGCGCGCGAGTTCTTCGGCTGGGTGGGACATTGGTTGAGCACGAACGCAAAGGGGCGCTGGCCACGGATCAACGCTTCCACGGTAGGCTTGATAGCGAGGCCGTCCGGCCGGGTTGGCCGCAGTGGCACAAGACATAGCGTGGCGGCCGACATGGCGTTGTGTGTAGCCGGGCTGTCGGCACCAGCCGTGTCGAGGATGGCGAGCGTGAACTTCTTCCCGGCTTCTTTGAGCACGTCGGCAAGTCTGGCCGTCTCCCGTGGCGGAAGCTGAGCGATCGAGGGTTCGTCAGCCTCTCGCATGCCCGCCCATGCGGCGAGGGTGCCTTGAGGGTCGAGGTCGAGCGCTATCACGCTTTCCCCGGCTTGCATGGCCGCGACTGCGAGCCCCGTGCTCAAGGTGCTCTTTCCAGTGCCACCCTTCTGCGTCACCAGGGTTAGAACCCGCATCACCACCTACCTATGCCAAAACGCTACGATGCTGACGCGTTTACACGTTGTGACGCGCAAACGTTAAAGCGTTCCTGCGCTACAGCGCCGATATGCCGACGCATCAAAGCGCCAAGCCGAGTTTGTGGAGCTCGCCGCGTGCAATAGCTTTTGCCGCGTCTTTGAGGATCTCAAGCGTGAAACCACCGGCCCTGCTCGCGGCAGTTTTGGTCTTCGCCCAAGTCTCGGGGGTACGAACTGCATCAAGGAAGTCATGGCCCGCGGGGGTGAACTCACGAAAGGAAATGCCGCCTGCGGGCCGTCCATCCCGATCTCCAATAATGAAGCCTGCCATGTCGATCTGCCGGAGGTGGTACTCGATCTCTGCTGGCGTGTAGCCCTCGACGATCTCAGTTTCGTCGTCGGGCACGATGCTGACGACGCCACCGCGACGGATTGGCAGCTCCTCAAGCCGGAGCATCAGTTTGCGGATTAGATCAGGGTCTCTGCGCATCGAGCGCTCCTATGCCATAATGCGAATATGCTAATGCGCTTAAATGCCGAGATAGCGAGCCGAGCTGTCCGAAGGCCGAGCATGCGTATACCGGCCGGTGGTCGCCACGCTGGCGTGGCCCAAGGTGGCTTGCACCAAGTGGATAGGCGCGCCGCGGTCCAACGAATGCGACGCATGGGCGTGGCGTAGCCAATGCGCGCTGATGTCGGGTGACAGGCCGGCGCGGGCGGCTGCGGCCTTCACAATGCGATGGAGCTGGACCCGGCTGAGCGCCCCGCCTTTCACCGACCTGAACACGGGCGCGTCGGGCCCGGCGTCTCCGCTGATCGCCGCGACAGTGCGCCATGTGTTTGCTGAGAGAAGGATCACCCGCGTCTTACCACCTTTGCCGAAGGCGGTGACTTGGCCGGCACCATCGCGCGCCGAGAGATCCCGCCATCGCAGCGCGCAGACTTCGGAAGCGCGGAGGCCAGCGCCGTATGTCAACGTGAGTAGCGCGCGGTTCCGCGGGTCGGGCTCGATCGCGATCATGCGCGTCGCATCGGCCTCCTCCATGATCCGTTCCGCAAGCGTGTTCTTCACCGCCGGAGCCTTGACCATCTTGCCGACATTGAGCGGCAGATAGCCGATGTCATACCCAAAGCTGAGGAGCGACTTGAGGGCTGCCGTAGCATTGGCGCGCGTGGCCGGCGCCTTGGCGCTCAAGGTGGCCAGGAATGCTTGGACATCGCAGACGCGTACCTCGCGCAATGGCCGCTCCGTGAAGGTGAGGAATCGGCGCGCTTGGCGGCGATAGTTCCCCACGGTGTGGGGGCTCTCGTGCCGGGCGACCCACGTCGCGACGAGTTCTTGATCGGCGTCGGCCTGCCGGACGGCCAGCGGCTCGCTGGGGCTGATGATGGCGGGGACACTAACGGACATTGGGTGCCCTCCGAAGTCGAGGAAACATAACTGCACTTGCGTTACATTGAGCCATGACGCGCAAATGCGCAAGCGCCAATGCGCCATGGCATAGAAGCGCCACAGCATATCAACGCGTGGTGGACGGTTTGACATCTCGTTCTGTTCAAAGCCTGATGCCGGATGGCGCGGGCTGATTCAGGTCGAGCCAAGACGGAGTAGCAACACCTAGAAACGCAAAAACCCCGCTAGGAGCGGGGCTTCAACGGGCCAGAGGCCAGATATCGGTGACTAAGCACCTCCGAATATCAGGCCATCGATAAAAAGAGTCAAGCGGAACGGTCATTTCCGCGAGCGCTTTCTCTATGCCTTTTTGACGCTCACGCCTCCGGCGGCAACCGGAGACGACAATGCTGAAAAGACCAGGCCGAGGGCGCGAGAAGCTCTTCGGTGACGGGCGACCTATGCCCATGGACAGGAACGCAAAGGCACGCTTGATGGTGCTGGCGCGCGCGCTCATGCGTCGGAGCGAGAAGGGCAGGGCCTACGGCGCCATCACGGCCAAGGCCTATGCGGTGCTGGAGCGGCTGCTGTGGGGCTTCCACAACGCCCGGAGCGGCCTCTGCTTTCCAGGCTATGCCAGGATCGCCGAGGCGGCGGGCTGCGCCCCCTCGACCGTGGGTGAAGCCATCCACATGCTGGAGCGGGCAGGGCTGCTCACCTGGGTGAACCGCCTGGCCCGCATCAAGGTCTACGATCCCGTCATCGGCTGGCGAAAGCGCGTCATCCGGACGTCCAACGCCTACAGCTTCGCCGATCCGGGCGCCTCGACCGCGCCCGCGTCAGGGCAGAGCAGACCCGTACGTCTTCGGATTTGTCCTAAAACCGATTTGCCGGCGGGAACCCCAAAACAAGAAATTTCTCTAACGGACGCGCCTCGTCGGCGCGACTTGGTGCAGGGCAAAACACCCCTCGATGAAGCCCTGGAACGGTTTAAGGAGGCCATGCAACGACGCCAGCCCCTCTCACCCTGACAAGCTGACCGCATCAACGCTGCAAAAGTCGCCGGATGGCGACTGCATCAAAGGCGGAGCTATGCCGGTGAGATTCGAGAGGGCAGAAAGGTCGCTTGATCCGAGACACAATAGAGCCGGGAAGGTAGAAAGAAAAAGGGGATTAACTCCCTGTAGTAACGGTGCTGTGACGAGTCTTAATATCAAGGTACCCGGAAGCCCATCGGCTGACGCAGGCCATCGCGAACACCAGATAGGCATCGCGATGCAGAGTGCTTTCTGCATGATAGATAACGACTATCAACGACAAGCGGCTGTAAACCGGTAGCTCAGTCGACAAAGAATTTAACAACTCTCGTGCAGTGATACGCGCATCAACAAGGCTAGGATCGCACGGGATCGACGGGGGTTTGATCGTGCGCCTGCCTAATTGGGGTTGCGAATATGAGACGTGGCCGATTTCATTCTTTGTCCATGCGTCAGCAGTTGGCGGGATTCGCCATCGTCACCGGACTGATCGCCTTGCTAATGGGGGGCATCGGCTACGGCTCCGTCTTTGTTGTCGGAAACGCGATGGAAGACGCTCTCGTGAGCAGTGAAGCCCTGCAAAACCATACCCAGGCAGATTCGCGCATGGACGGCTTGCGAGCGGATGTTCTTCGCAGCTTGCACGCGGTCCAGACCGGCGACGAGGATGACAAAAAAGCGGTCACGGCAGACGTGAAGGAACACATTGGGCAACTTCAGTCCGCGATCAAGGACAACACCGCGTTACCACTCGAAGCAAAGGTTCAGGCGGCCTACGCAAAGGTCGCCCCGCTGATCGAGCCCTTCATCGCCGCCTCGCAGCAGGAAATCGATCTCGCATTTCGCGATCCTTCAGCTGCATCGGCCAACTATGGAGCCTACCTCGGTGGATTCAGCGCGTTAGAGGAGAATATGGATGCCACCCGTACGCTGCTCCAAGAAAGCATGCAGCGGGAGCGAGCCGCTGCTGCGGCAACGGCCAGCAGAGCGAATATCAGCCTTCTGTCCATGCTCGTCGGCGGCCTGCTGCTGATTGTTGCAACCGCCTTTTTCATCATTCGCGCGATCACACGGCTGCTGGTCGGCATCACGACGAGCATGGCTGATCTGGCGGCGGGAAATCTGAATGTGCCAGTCCCGGCCTCAGATCGCGTCGATGAAATCGGCGCAATGGCCAAAGCGGTTCAGATCTTTAAGGACAATGCCGTGCGGGCCCGTCAGGTAGAGAGTGAACAGGTTGCCACGCACGAACGTCGAGCCCTGGAAGACGAGCAACTCAGGAACGCCGCAGCTCAGAATGCCGCAAAGTTGGTCGTGGATTCGATAGGCAGGGGCCTTGATCGGCTTGCCGCAGGAGACTTGACCTTCCGATTAACGGAGACACTTCCCCCAGCCTACGAAAAGCTGCGTGTGGACCTGAATACGGCGACGGAGAGGCTTCAAGCTTCTCTGAGCGGAATCGAAGTGAGTACTTCGGCCATTCGTTCGGGTACGGCCGAGATCTCAACTGCGGCCGACGATTTGTCCCGCCGCACTGAGCAACAAGCGTCCAGCCTGGAGGAAACCGCAGCGGCGCTCGACGAGATCACCGCCACTGTAAAGAAGACAGCGGCAGGTGCGACACAAGCCCGTGCAGTTGTCTCGACCGCCAAGGGTGACGCGGAGCATTCGGGTGAGGTCGTGAGCCAAGCCGTCAAAGCCATGAGCGCGATCGAAGCCTCGTCGCAGCAGATCGGGCAGATCATCGGCGTCATCGACGAGATCGCCTTCCAGACCAATCTGCTGGCCCTCAATGCCGGGGTTGAGGCGGCACGGGCTGGCGAGGCAGGCCGCGGCTTTGCGGTCGTGGCGTCCGAAGTGAGAGCTCTGGCGCAACGCTCGGCTGAAGCCGCCAAGGAGATCAAGGTTCTGATTTCGGCCTCCGCCGAACAGGTCGGTCGGGGCGTCGACCTCGTGGGTGAAACCGGCAAAGCTCTGGGACGCATCGTATCGCAGGTCGCCGAGATCAACACGATCGTGACGGACATCGCCGCTTCGGCGATCGAACAAGCCACGGGACTCGATCAGGTAAATACAGCCATCAACCAGATGGATCAGGTAACACAGCAGAACGCCGCCATGGTCGAAGAATCGACGGCAGCGAGCAAGAGCCTGGCACAGGAGACGGAAGAGCTGGCCCGGCTGATTGGCCAATTCAAGGTGGAGGCCAGCACGGGACGTGGTGCTGTCCGGGCACCCGTGACGCCAGCGTCCCGACATGTTCGGGCCCTGAAAACCTCTGGTGCCGGCGGCGCGGCCCGTAAGCCAGCCACGCAGGTCGAGCAAAGCTGGGAAGAGTTCTGAATGCGGCTTTCAACGAAGACAGACGGACATTGAAGAACCGGAGCCGGGACGCATGGTCCGGTCGAGCAGGGTTCGAATGTCGATCGATGAGCTTAATCTGTTTCGGTTGAATGGGTCATATCAGCGGGCTCATTCAACAGGTAGATCAAGCTTCCGTGTCGTGGAGGTCTCAGCATTGCTGCCGCGCCTTTGCAATTTCTTGAAAGTTTTCAGGCTGTCTGGAGCGGAAGCTGTGCGCAGCACAGGCTGCCTGATCGTTTAGCCATCCGGGTGTCATGTACGAACTCCGATCAACAGCGCCGACGCTGGGAGCCGCAACTCCTTCCTCACGACCCTCGATTGAGGCTCGCCCCGCCGTTGGTTTGCTTGAGGCTTATCTCGGTGATCTGAAGATCGGACTGATCCTGACCGATCGGGCCGGACGCATCGGAGGATACACGGCGGAAGCCAAACGCCTGTTGGGATTGCCCACCGGTCGGAGCCTCACGGGAGAAGCGCTGGGCCACGTCATGCGGCGGTGGATCCAACTCGACCCGGGGGAGCGACGGGCCGCCATCCGAGCACACCTACGCCGCCCTCTCCGAGACCGACAACCCGTAAGCCTCGACGTTGCAGTCGAGGGCAGAGACCTTGTGTTGGATTGGCACCCTCTCACCGATGCCGGATGGACCATCACGATCAGGGAACGCGCTGCCCTGTTGAGCGAGCCAGCCCAACCTGAGGGATGGCGTGACCATCTCACGGGCTTGGCCAATCGACCTCACTTCGAGATACGGCTTAAGGAAGCCTATGCGCGTTTGGCGCGCACAGGTGAACGCTTTGCGCTCCTGGCCGTGGACCTTGACCGCTTCAAGCACGTCAACGACACGCTGGGGCATCCGATCGGAGATGCGCTTCTACGCAAAGTCGCAGAGCGCTTGCAAACGACGCTCAGGCCAAACGATTGCGTCGCGAGGTTTGGCGGTGATGAATTCGCTGTGCTGCAGAGCGGTGCCGATGATGGCATTGCCGTTCAGGCGCTGGCAGCCCGTCTCGTCGACCTCCTCGGCCGCAGCTACATCTTGGAGGGACACCTCATCAACATCGGAGCGAGCGTCGGCGTGGCGCTGGCGCCGACCGATGGCGCAGATAGCGCGACGCTGGTCAAAAACGCCGACTTGGCGCTCTACCGGGCCAAGCTTGATGGCCGAAACATGTTCCGCTTTTTCGAGGCCGAGATGGGTGCCCGGATGGAGGCACGTCGTCAGCTGGAACTCGACCTGCGTAGGGCGCTTGCGCTGCGTCAGTTCGAGCTCGTGTACCAGCCACAGCTCAATCTCCAGAGCGGTCAGCTTGTCGGATGCGAAGCCCTGATCCGATGGCGGCACCCCCAGCGTGGAGTCGTGTCACCTCTCGAGTTCATCCCTTTGGCCGAGGAGATCGGGCTCATTGCGCCCATCGGTGAATGGGTGCTTCGCACCGCCTGCATGGAGGCCGTCAGCTGGCCAGGCGACTTTTCCATCGCCGTGAATCTGTCGCCAGCACAGTTTAAGAGCAAGAAGCTCGTCGACACCGTCAAGTCGGCGCTCGCTGCTTCCGGCCTCGCTGCACACCGGCTCGAACTGGAGATCACCGAAGGCGTGCTTCTGCACGAGAACCGCGACAATCTGGCCATCCTACACGCCCTGCGCGATCTCGGGCTGCGGATCTCCATGGATGATTTCGGGACCGGCTACTCATCGCTGAGCTACCTGCGCTCCTTTCCCTTCGACAAGATCAAGATTGATCGGTCCTTCGTGTCGGGGGGAATGACCACCAAAGACTCCATGGCCATCGTCCGCGCAATCGCCAGCCTGGGGTCGAGCTTTGGCATGACGACGGTCGCCGAAGGGGTAGAGACGCCCGAGCAGATGCAGGACATACGCGCCGAGGGCTGCACCGACGTGCAAGGTTATCTCATCAGCCGCCCCGTTGCGGCAGCGGAGATCGTCAAGTTGTTTGCCGGCCAGCGCTTGCCGAGCTCGATCCACCAACAATCTTCCGGTGCACGCCCATGACCGAACTCTACCGTCTGGTTTACACGAGCCGAAATCTTCTAACCGGAACGGAGCACGCCCGCGCCGCGGCCGTTGCCGAAATCCTCGCGACCTCTCAGGCCAATAATGCCCGCGTCGGTGTTTCCGGCGCCCTGCTCTTCAATGGCGGCTCTTTCGCGCAAGTGTTGGAAGGTCCCCGGCCAGTGGTTGAGCGCACCTTCGAGCGCATCCAACGCGATCCCCGTCACAGCGACGTAAACGTGCTGCAATGCGAGCCGGTTGCCGAACGCGGCTTCCCCAACTGGTCGATGGCCTTTGTTGGACATTCCGTCAAAGGTCGCGCGCTGTGGGACGAGATGGCCAGTCGAACGGGCTTCGACCTCGCCAGGATCGAGGGAGAAGATCTCTTTGCCACGTTGCACGCCATCGTGTTGGCGGAAGAAGGACTCGCGGCGGAGGACAGTTTCGACATGCCCGCAGCGCCAAACGTGCCATCGGAGAGCACGAAAGCTGGGGGGGAACTTGACGTGGTGCGTTTGCGAGCGGAGCTTCAGGACGCGATGCCGGAGGAACGGCAATCCAGCGCAATGGGGCCTGCACAAGGCTCGACAGTGGCTCAGATGGACGAGAGCAGGACGAGATCCGCCGCAGGCAAACCAGTGTCCGAAGCCGCGATCCTTCGCACAGCTTTGGCAGAAGAACGTGATCGCACGACTGAGCTCCGGCGCAACCTCGACGAAGCGCGCATCGCAACGGCCCTTGCAGAACAGCGAGCGGAGAAGTTGCGCCATGAGCGCGATCTCTGGGCAGGCCGCGCCAAGGTCCTCGCGGCTGCTTTGGCTCAGGACCTCGAACATGTGCAGGATCTGCAGCAAGCCAAGGTCCGTAGTGTGGCTTGAGCATTTCGGTAGTCCAGCTAGCTGCGCTGAGCGGCGGCCGCAAAGATCGTAGCGCCCAGGTTCGCTGATCAGAAGGCGGCCAAGATGTGGCAGCCTCACCTCCGTGCCGGACCGCCTTTCCGTCGGAGGGCACTCTATTCAAGCCCGGCCTGGGACACCCAGGCACGGCCCTTCGGCGACAGTGTCAACCAGACCCCAAGAGGTTCATCACGTCGCTGGTCCGGGACGGGGCTGTCGCAGGTGCGGCAGGGCTGTTGGCTTGTTGGCGCTGACAGTTGCCCCATTGCGGAAGCGTTCGTGACGCGTGTAGACGAATGAAGCGCTCAGGCGTCAGCGCGGAGACTCTTCAGGAAGACCCGCGCGACATCCCGCACCGCCTCGTCGTCTCGCGGCACATCGTCGGCTTTGTCCCAAAGATGGGCCAGGCTGACTTCAAGCTTATCCAGCAACTCAGGGTGCCGTTGTGCGAGGAACCGGAGGGTTCCAAACAGAAGATGTTCGATGGCCATCTCGCGGCGGCGCGCATCCGCAATCCGGTCGATGGGGGACAGTTCGTGTTGTGTCATACGGCGTTCAACACGTCAGTGTCGGCGAAGTTCAGCTCTGCAATGAGCCCGTGCTAGAGCGTGAGGCGCAAGCCTCGGTCAGCCGAATGGATCAGGATCGTAGGAATTGGCCTTGCTTCGTCGACCCCTCGCCCGACTGCACGATCAGCCGCTTACGATGTCGTTCGGCGCCATGACTGTGGATCGGCGCGGGATCCTGACGCCGATAGGCGCCGTAACTACCTGAATCATCGAAATCCGCAGGGTCCCTTGCCAATGCTGTTTCACGCCTTGACCATGAACAGCACTTAAGAAGTAGAACAAGGTTGCGCCGTTTAGCGCCTCAGAAAGCCGCTGAAAACAGCAAGCCCAGAGTTATTTCCTTTCCCGGTGATCGGCCGTGAGGCTAGCGAGACCGGTGCAAGGCGCGGGCGAAGTCGCAAAAACCTGCAAGCACGACACCGGCAACAACGATGGCAAAAATCTGGTCCATTGCCAGATCATAGGGCGGCAGTGGCTAAGGTCTAGTGGAAGTCGGCCGGCACCGCGCGATCCCCTCACCGCGCGAACCTCCGGCCTTTCTCATCTATGTCCAATCACGGGATCGTGAGCAATCGACAGGGTGTCGCATGAGTTCGCCCAATGATCAGGCGACCTTGCGCTCAGAGCAGTCACTCAGGGAAGAACAGGCCCATGGCCGAGAAGGTGGCGGCCTTGATCCGGCCCACGACCCTTCGCTACCTGGGGCTCCGTGGGAATTCCTTCAACGATACACGCTAAGGCGAGGCGGTTTGGCGGTGACGGGAAACAAGTGATTGTCGTGCCCGGCGCGGGGCCGATCAACGCCCCCCGAAAACCCGTCAGATTTCGTGCGACAAACCCTATCGGCTCGCGACGGTGTGCGAGAACCTCTGATTTCAGGTTTGTCGCACATGCTGGTCGGTTACATGCGAATTTCCACCAGTGACGAGCGCCAGTCGGTCGATCTGCAACGCGATGCCCTCATCGCCGCGGGTGCGGACGAGCGACATCTGCACCAGGACAAAGCGTCGGGCGCGCATGACGACCGACCGGCCTGAAAGTATGTATGGCCGATCTGCGCGATGGCGATGTGCTGATCGTCTGGAAGCTCGATCGGCTCGGCCGATCACTGTTGCATCTGATCCGTATCGTCGAGGAGCCGAAACAGCGCGGCGTCGCTTTCCGGTCGCGGACCGAAGCCATCGACACCACGAGTGTCTAGGGAACCACAATCCCCGACGCGCTCCTCGCCCAGGTCGCGCCGCAACCTTGGAGCCACATCGCGCTGACCGGCGACTATATTTGGAACGAGATTGACCACCCCCTCGAACGATACCGCCCGATCCGCGCCAACCGCTTCAATTCCAAGAACTTCGTCTTCCCTTAGCGTGTCTCATTGCAGAGATTCCCACGGAGCCCCAGGAAGGGCACCGCGAAGGCGCGGATGCGGCCATGATGCCGGCGCAGGAAGGCGATCGTGTCGTCGTCGTGCCGGGTCTGCCTGTTGGCCTGGGCCGCGGCCGTGGCCTGGGCGAGCGCCTCCCAGCTCGCGACGGTTGTGATCGCCGCATCGAGCGACAGGTCGTCCTCCTTGCGGGCCGCGATGGCGTTGCCGAACCCTGCGAAGAAGTCGAGGGCGTCGGCAGCCGCGGCGATGCTCTCTATAAGATGCGCCTCGCGATCGGCCTCGGCCTGCCGGAACGCGCGGCCGACCAGGGTCTCGAACATGGCGATCGCCACATCGGTGAGCGCCGTCTCGGTGTCGCGCAGGAAGGCGGCCAGGGTGGCGTACCGGCGGCCCGGGCGCATCTGCGTGAAGTTCTGAGCCGTGAGGCGCCGGCCTTCCTGGGCCAGGCGGCGGATGCGGTGGGCCGGAATGGCCTTGAGCACGGATGCGGGAACACCGACGTGACGCACGGCCTCGAGCCGGTCGACGAGGCCGCGCATGGCCGTCCGGCCAGCGGCGCCTGGCGGCTCGCGCAGCCAGGAGACCCCGCTCTGCCGGGCATGTCGTGGTCCGATCGTGAGCAGCGCCTCCATGCGAACGACGAGGGCGGGCGTCAGCCGCCCCGCGACGTCGGCCAGCAGGGCCTCCTCGGCCTCGGTGCAGGCTTGGGCCGCGAGACGCTCCAGCACCGTGATGCCGGGAATGACGATGCGCCGCCGCCGCATCTCGTCGGCCAGGGCGCAAACCACGAGCCGGTCCTTGGTCGCCGCGAGGGCGACACCGCGCGCGAAGGCGACGAGGTCGCCGCGCACCGGGCGGGACAGGTCGGCGAAACCGAAGCGGCGGCGCAGGATCGCCAACTGCTCGTAGCGGGTGGGCACGCGGCGGGCGAAGGCGGCGAGCGCGTCTGGATCGACCCCGAGCTGTTCGGCTAGGAAACTCCCGGCACCGCTCGCGGCCATCAACATGCAGCATGGGCTCCTGTCGCATCGCGGCGAACTGGTGAAGACGCTGGAGGCCGAAGACGGGCGGGTCGAACTGCGGGCCGTCACCGGACCCGATTACGGCCGCATCTGGGATCATGAACTCGTCGGTGCTGTCATGAAGATTGCGGGCGACGGGGTCGGCGACACGCGCTGGAAAGTGCCGGGCGTCCTCGACTGGTCGACCATGGTGCACAACCCCCACCTGGCGGTGACAAAGGAGACGACCACGCTCTACACCTCCGATCGCGATGTCTTCCTGTTCCTGGTCGACGACACCCATCCGATCGAGGCCGGGCGGTTGCCGAACGGCGATCCGGATCTGTTCTTCCGCGGTTTTTATTGCTGGAATTCCGAGGTGGGCTCGAAGACCCTCGGCATGGCGTCCTTCTATCTTCGTGCCGTGTGCATGAACAGGACCATTTGGGGCGCGGAAGGCTTCGAGGAGATCACGATCCGGCACTCGAAGTTTGCCGCCGGGCGTTTCGCCCACGAGACCACGCCGGCGTTGGAACGCTTCGCCACCTCCTCGCCCGCCCCCTTCGTGGCTGGCATCCGGGCGGCGCGAGACCGCATCGTTGCCCGCAAGGACGAGGAGCGCGACAGCTTTCTGCGCGGGCGCGGGTTTTCCAAAGCCGAGACGCAGACGATCGTCGCGACCGTGCTGCGGGAAGAAGGGCGTCCACCGGAGTCGATCTTCGACTTCGTGCAAGGCATCACGGCCCTCGCCCGCAGCAAGCCGCATCAGGATACCCGCCTCGACCTGGAGGGCCGCGCCGCCAAGCTGCTCGCCGCTGCGCGATGAGGTGATGCGCAGCGGGTGGCGGCTGTTCTGGCTCGGTATGTGTGAGCGTTGAGCCGGGTGAGAGTGAAAGGGTGGAGCGGGGTTTCGTGACGGGTCAGGACGAGAGGCAAAGAGCATCTCGGGGCCCGTCATGGAGATCCGTTCCATGGCCCCTGCGCTTCCGAAGATCGTTCTCAGCGCGTCGCGAGACATACCCTTCAACAAGCTGATGCTCAGCCAGGCGAACGTGCGCCGGGTCAAGGCCGGCGTGTCGATCGAGGAGCTGGCTGAGGATATCGCCCGACGCACCCTGTTGCAGAGCCTCACCGTACGACCCGTTCTTGACGCGAACGGACTTGAGACCGGGATGTTCGAGATCCCTGCCGGCGGGCGTCGCTACCGCGCCCTCGACCTGCTGGTCAGGCAAAAGCGCCTGGCCAAGACCGCACCCGTCCCCTGCGTCATTCGCGAGGACGGCCTCGCCGAGGAAGACTCGCTGGCCGAAAACATCCAGCGCGCGCCTTTGCATCCGCTCGACCAGTTCCGCGCCTTTCTGGCCTTGCGCGAGAAGGGACAGTCGGAGGAGGAGATCGCCGCGGCTTTCTTCGTCTCCGTCGCCGTCGTCAAGCAGCGGCTGCGTCTGGCCGCGGTGTCCCCCAGGCTCCTCGACGTCTATGCCGAGGATGGGCTCACGCTTGATCAATTGATGGCTTTTACGGTGAGCGGCGACCACGCACGCCAGGAGCAGGTCCACGAGCGGCTGCAAGCCTCCTTTACGCGGGAGCCCTATGTGATCCGCCGCATGCTGACCGAGAAGGCCGTGCGAGCCTCCGACAAGCGGGTGCAATTCATCGGTTTGGACGCCTATATCGATGCCGGCGGCACGATCATGCGCGATCTGTTCCAGAGCGACGACGGTGGGTGGTTGCAGGATGTCGCGCTGCTCGACCGGTTGGTGGCGGCTAAGCTCGCAGAGGCCGCCGAGGCGGTCCGCTCCGAAGGTTGGCACTGGATCGAGGTGGCGCCCGATCTGCCCTATGGCCACGTCTATGGCCTACGTCAGCTGCGTGGCGAGCCCATCGCCGCCTCTGAGGAGGAACAGGCTGCGCGGGCTGCGCTGCAGGCCGACCATGACAGCTTGGAGGAGCGTTATGCCGACGCCGCAGACCAGCCCGAGGCGGTCGACCGGCGGCTTGGCGAGATCGAGGCGGCCCTGGCGGCTCTCGATGATCAACCCCTGGCCTTCGATCCGGCCGAGGTGGCGCGGGCGGGAAGCTTCGTCAGTATCGGGATCGAGGGTCGGCTTCGGATCGAGCGCGGTTATGTGCGTCCCGAGGATGAAGCCCCCCTCCTGTCTGACCCGCAGCCGGGTGCCAGCGGCGACGCCGATGGGGGTAAGCCCGCGGATTTCGGCAGCACAGGCACGGCGCCCAGTGCCATGCCGATGGGTGTCGCGACGGCCGACGCGAGGACGGTCGAGCCGGAGGAGGACGAAGGATTGAAGCCCCTCTCCGATCGGCTGATGACCGAACTGACGGCGCATCGGACGCTGGCGCTCCGCCAGGCCCTCGGCGAACAGCCGGAGGTGGCGTTCCTCGCGGCTCTTCATGCCCTCTGCCTCAAGGCCTTCTTCCGCTACGTGCCCGACAGCTGCCTGGAGCTCGATCTGAAACAGATCGGCTTCTCGGCCCAGGCGCCGGGATTGAACGACAGCCCAGTTGCGACCGCGATCGAGGCCCGTCACCAGGCCTGGGCCGCCACCCTGCCGAAAGATCCGGGCGACCTCTGGGACGTGCTGCACAGCTTCGACCGCGACAGCCGGCAGCTGCTCTTCGCGCATTGCGTGGCACTGTCGGTCAATGCCGTGGCCGAGACCTACAATCGCCGCCCGCGAGCGCTCGCCCATGCCGATCGTCTGGCTGCAGCCGTCGATCTCGACATGGCGGCGGCGGGATGGACGCCGTCTGTCGAGACCTATCTCGGTCGTCACCAAGGCCCGCATCCTGGAAGCGGTGCGGGAGGCCAAGAGCGAGCGCGTGGCTGAGAGCATCGCCCACCTCAGGAAGGGCGAGATGGGTGAGGCGGCGCAAGCGCTGCTGATCGGATCCGGTTGGCTGCCCGAGCCGTTGCGTACGCCAGGTCGCGATCGGAGCGTGCCAGACGATGCGCCTCTGATGAAAACGCCGGAGATCGTGATCGACGGCGATCAGGTTGCCGCGACAGGCGATCTGGAGCCCAGCGTCGAGCTGGACTGCCCCCTGCCGCACGCGATCGCGGCTGAATAGCCGCAACACTTCCTCCCTTTCACCCTTGGGCCTGCCGGCTCGGACCACCTGACGAAGCGCGCTTCGTCGGGACCGACGGCAGGTCTTTTCCGTTCAGGAGACCGGTATGACGGAGTGCAATGCCTCCGATCTCGCACGCCATCTCGCTCAGCACACGGAAGCGGTGTGCCGCCACTATCTGCCGGCGGGGCGGCGGCAGGGACGCTATTGGATTGTCGGCGACGTTCGCAACACGCCGGGCCGCTCCACCTTCGTGCGGCTCGTCGGGTCCGAACGCGGTAAAGGTGCCGCTGGTAAGTGGAGCGATCCCGCCACGGGGGAATACGGCGATCTTCTCGATCTCATCGGCGCGAGCTGCGGCCTCGTCACCTTCAGCGACGTCGTGCGAGAAGCGTGTCGTTTCCTCAGCCTGCCGCGACCGGCGTCGCGGGTGCGCTTGGAGCGTCGCCGTGTACCCGCAGCAGCCGGATCGCCACAGGCCGCACAACGTCTTTTTGCATTGTCGCGACCGATCGATGGCACGCTCGCCGAAACTTACCTGCGCTCGCGCGATCTTGACGGGCTGCACGAGACCGCCGCGCTCCGCTTTCACCCGGCCTGTCGCTACAAGCACGACACCGGCCCGGATGAGCTCTGGCCAGCGATGATCGCCGCCGTCACCGATGTGTCCGGTGACATTACGGGCGTCCAACGCACCTATCTGTCGTCCGACGGCCGCAAGGCGCCGGTCGACTCGCCACGGCGCGCCCTCGGCTACCTGCTCGGCCACGCCGTGCGGTTCGGCACGGCTGCCGAAGTGATGGCGGCCGGGGAAGGCATCGAGACCATGTTGTCGTTGCGCTGCGTGCTGCCCACCATGCCGATGCTGGCGGCGCTCTCGGCGGCTCACCTTGCCGCCGTCCTGTTTCCTCCGACGCTCCGCCGGCTCTACATCGCAAGCGACCTGGACACGGCTGGCCGTGTGGCCTGCGACCGATTATTCGAGCGGGCGCAACAGGCCGGCATCGAGGCGATCGCCTTGCGGCCCTGGCGCGGCGACTTCAACGACGACCTCTTTTCCGACGGCCCGGACGCGCTGCTGGCCCACCTGCGGGTGCAGCTTGCGGCGGAGGATGTCGAGCGCTTTACGAAACCTGCGGCTCCGGCATGTCCGGGGTTGGCGGTTAACCGACGCTGCGTCGATCGAAGCGGCGGGTGAAGCGTCACGGTGACCCGATACCCGACGGCAGGCGCACCCTGGCCTTCTTGAGAGGCGATCGAGGCCGAGCCGGCTTGGCCCGGCAACGGCTGCGGCCGGCTTTCTTCCCCGGCGCGGCCTCCTCGCGCAACAACAAAGCCGCCCTTCGCCGTCCTCCGCTCATGCTCCGGCCGCGGCGCGTTGCGCCTGCGGTGCCAGACCGATCCAGCCCGGCCAAGGGGATCGCACGAAGGCCGCGAGGAGCGCGGCCGACCGCCAGGATCTCCCCCATGACACCCGACCCGCTCACCCTCGATCTCGACCCCATGCACGGCGCCTCGCCCACCGACCAACTCGTCAGCCGGCTCGAACTCTTCGGCTATCAGCCCTCGCCTGACGAACCCGACCCGCGGCCCGCCCTCGAGGACGAACGTCTGCAGATGGCCGCGGAGGACATCGTCGACGTTCTCACCACCGTGCTGACCGGCACCCGCTCCGAGCCCGATCTCGACGACCTGCTCTGGGGCGCCGTCAACCTGTTCCACCGCAGCGTCGACCGCGTGCAGCGCCTCCTCGATGCTAACGCGGATGCGCAGCGCAAGAGCCAGCGCGAGCAGGACGGCTCCGAGGTCCGCTCGGTCGAACTCGAACGCCTGCTCGCTCAAGGCGAAGTCCTGATCGACCGTCGCGACACCCTGGAGGCGCTGCGCGATCGCGCGGCAGAAGCCTTCGAGGCACACACCGGTTCCGTGTGGCGGCCCCGCGCCGGCTCACTGGTCAACCATCGGGCGCTGACCGCGGCGGTGATCGACAGCCGTGATTTCCTGATGGCCAAACGGCGGACCGAGACCGCTGTGCTGATGCCGGCCGGCCCGCGCATCGCCTTCACGGGCGGCCTCGACTGCAACGATCATCGTGCGATCTGGGCCGCACTCGATCGGGTGCAAGCCAAGCATGCCGGCATGGTGCTGCTGCACGGCGGCTCACCGAAGGGGGCCGAACTGATCGCCGCCAAATGGGCGGATCATCGCAAGGTGCCGCAGATTGCCTTCCGGCCGGATTGGACCCGGCATGCCAAGGCGGCGCCATTCAAGCGCAACGACGCCCTGCTCGATACGCTGCCGATCGGGGTTGTGGTGTTCCCGGGCTCTGGCATTTCCGACAATCTGGCCGACAAGGCCCGCAAGCTCGGCATCCCGCTGTTTGATTTTCGGACGAGAGGAGGCACGTGAGGGCGCCGTGAACCCTCATCCGAGAGGTCATCTCGTCGGAGGTTCCACGCGAGGCATTACCGCCGATGCCACTACGAGACCGCCAACGCGGCTCTCTTGCGGCGCGGCCCATCCATCGACCTGCCTCAGGAGTGCGTGTGCGCCTTCACATACGCTTTCAAAATGTCCTGCATCCGGGTCAGGTGGCCCTTGCCCTGCCGTTTGAAGAACTCGAAGACGTCGGGATCGAGTTTAAGATGGACGGCTTTTGAGCTTCTCGCGGGTTCCAGCCGAGCCTTCGCCCAGAACTCCGGCCCGAGCTCCTCGACTCCGGTGGGCGCCGCCGGATCGTGGAACAGTTCATCTCGGTCCTTCATCTCCCTGATGGAAGCGAGCGAGGCTCTCCTTGTATCGGTCATGTTCGTCACGCCCTCCTTTCCATGCTGTGATCAGGCGGGTTTCGCCGCCCCTGTCGGTGTGCACGACGATGAAGCATTCGTCCTCCACCAAGCCGATCGAGATTTGACGGACCTCGCCATAGTCTTCCCTTGTGTCGATCGAGGTCAGAACGGGCCCCTCGAAAATCAGGGCCGCGTAAACCATGTCGACCTTCCGTTCGGCGATGACCTGCCGCCGTTTCTTCTCATCCCACTGAAACAGCAACCCCATTCATCCCTTGTCGCTCAACGCTCCCTCATCGAAGGACGAGGCGTCTGCGGAGGGCATAGGCTGATCCTCCACCTCAATGTACACTCTTTACGTAGATTCCCCAAGCCTTCTCGTCCGCGATCGGAGTGTCTGAGGCGCTCGCCGTTCACGTCGGGCCGACCTACCGCACGACGATATAGACGTTCGACGCCGATCAGATCGGAGTGTGTCGGACGGTTGCAGGAGATCGCTTCCGCAAACACTCGCACGATGAGGGCTGAACCCACGCCCCACCGGAGCCCTCACCTGTGTTGACCGACCAAGTCCTCGGCTGAGCCTTTGGCAGGGGAGCGGCGCCTGCGCCGACCTTGCGCAGGATCGTCAGACCATGAGCGCGAGGCTCCGAAACAGGATCAAAGTGCCGAGCGGACCAGCCGACCTCCTCGATGACCAAGACGCCAAAGACGTGTCCCATCTCATCTGAACGAACCCGCGTCCCGCACGGCCTCTGTCATGGCTTGATCTGACCGAAGGACGGCTGCGCCTTGACCGCCTTGACCGCAATGGGTCGGGCCAACTTTCTTCCCCTGACGTCGCCACCCCGCGCGAAGCATGCGCGGGGCCCCTTGGTGGCGCCGCCATTCCTCGCGGGATCAAGAAAGTCATCCCGATCCCATCCTCCGCTCCGCTGCGGGCCTGAAACCCACCCCACGCGACACGTCGCGCGAGGCCCCGGGGGCTGCGGCGGCGCTCGCCTCCGGTCTCGCGATCGCCATCGAGGCCGCGATGGGCGCGGGTTCGACCAGACCAAGGATCACGGATATGGCGACCATCGGTTCATTCAAGAAGATCGGCACGGGCTACACGGGCGAGATCACCACGCTTTCGGTGCAAGCCAAGAACGTCAAGATCGTCCACGAGGAGACCCGGACAAGCGAGGGCGCTCCACACTACCGCATCTTCGTCGGCCGAGCCGAGATCGGCGCCGCTTGGATCAAGCGCTCCAACGAGGGCCGCGGCTACCTGAGCCTGAAGCTCGATGATCCTTCCTTCAGCAACCCGATCTTCGCCAACCTCTTCGAGGACGACAGCGCTGAAAGCCACAGCCTGGTGTGGTCACGGCCGAGCAAACGCAACGGCGAGTGAGAGCCACGAGCCCTGCCGCACGCGCGGCAGGGCTCATCCAGAACGAGGCAGATGATCCACTTCGGGGGTCCGGCATCGTCTCACCATCCCGATCACGTTGCTTACCATCTTCGCGCATTGGAGCTGCGCCATGATCTTCCTCGGCCTGTTTGTCCTCGCCACGCTCGTTGCCCTGACCCGGTACCTGTTCTGTCTCGCCGTCTACACGGTGCCGACCGTCTGCGGCCTCGGTGTCGCGTTTGTAGCGCAGGCGACCGGAGCCGGCCTGCTCGGCGCCGGATTGGCCGGGCTGCTCACGAGCACCTTTTCCCTTGCTGCAGGCCGGATGCTGTTCGCGCGCGCTCGCTCTCCTCTCACCCGTGTCCTGATCGGTGTCCTCTACGTCTCACCAGCCTTTGCGTCGGGCTTTGGCCTCTCCTATGAGCTGCTTGCACCCGGCCCGTCCAATGTCGTCTGGCACGTGGGGCTGGCGCTGCTGGGCGGCGTGATGACCGGCGTGGTGGCGTTGCAGCGCCTGGCTGCATGGCTCTGACGAGATCGGAGGAAGGAACGGCTGGTCGCCGTGATCCACGACGGGCCTGGACATCAGGGCGGACGCCCTCGCAAGTCACTCACTGCAGAACTCTAGGGCTCAGCCTTGTACCGATCGAAAGCCGTCAGCCGCTGCGTGTGCGGCCACACCTCGCGAAGGTAGATTTCGCGCTGGAGGAAGCTGACCTCAGCCGTGAGCATATCCTCATCGACCTCCCGCCACCACGCGCGGGGCCGTCCATCCCGACCATCGTTCCACCGATAGCCACGTCGCTTGAGCTGCTCCTTCTGGTCATAGGGCGCCGCCTCGGCCCCGACTCGCACCCGGGTCGCTACAGATCGGTCGAGAAGGTGGCGCAGCACCGCGCCGTTTCCGTCCGGCAGGGGGGTGGCCAAGAGTTCCAGCACGGCATGGCAGTCGTCGGCCGCGCGGTGCCCATGATGACCATCCACATTGACCGACGAGGTAGCCGAGCTTCGCGCCCTCGTAGCCGAGACCTGCCCAATCGACCTCCTTGACCGAGCAGGCCCAGGCTTTGGGGCCGAACCCGCGTGCCAAGCGCTCGCAATACGGGCGATCAAAGGCGGCGTTGTGCGCGATCACAAGATCGGCCGCCTCGATGAACGCATCGACGGCGGCGACATCGATCGCGTGACCCATCACCATGTCGGGGGTAATGCCGGTCAGTCGTGTGATCTCCGGGCTGATCGGGAGTGTGGGTTCGTGCAAGGCGCTGAACGTGTCGATCACGTGGACGATGCTGCCCTCGGTGTCGTAGATGAAAGCCACCATGCCGATTTCGATGATCTCGTCGCGCGTAGGGTCAAGGCCGGTCGTTTCGGTATCGACGATGACGGCGATCGCCTCGCCGGGAGCGAGAGCGCGTGCCGGAGTCACGGCCCGCGGTCGCAGGCGCCGCAGGACGCGATAGTCATCGCTCGCCTCGAGCACCCTGGCGGCAAACTCTGGCGCGATCGCGCGGGATTGGCGTGTGCGGGACCGCGGGCGTGCACCCTTTGCCACGCCGCGTGTGGCCGTCCTGCTTTCCATGACTCTGATGGGATCGTCGTCGAAGAGATCGGCTTGCCAGAACACGATCACCTCCGTCCGGCTTCGGGCGCGTCGCGGCGTTCAACCGCGCCGAGCAAGATGAATCATCGCCTCGCTTTTGTCAGCCCGTCTTGCAGGTCATGTTCAAACCGAAAGGTACCGCGTGAATGACATGGTGCCAGACAGGATGCGGAACCCAATCCTGCTGACTCGCTTGCTGTTTCTACGGCGCTGGCGGAAGTTTCGACACCCAACTTGCCGGAACGCTCGGCTCGCGTTGGTCGGGCCAATCCTCATAGGGCCAGGAGAGGCGATAGACGTCCCCGCCATCAAGACCGAGAGCAAGCCCTTCAACGCCATCTGCGGTGGGTCTCAGGTTCCCAAAATAGCTCGGTAGCACCAGGTTACCTTCTCCCGAACGCCGGACCGTTGTTAGTTTGCCGAGGAAGGTGCCGTCATCAGCCCATGTGAACTCGGAGTATTCGTAACGCCACGGGCCGATGAACTTGTCCGCCACATAGCCGGCATCCTCACCCTGGACCCGGAATATGATCTTGGTGTCCGTCAGCTGTCCCAGAAGGCCCAAGGCCTCGGGTCCGTAGGCTTCCTTGGCCTGACCAAGCGACTGGTAGGCCATGATGAGCGTCATTCCTTTGGCTGCGTGGGAGGCGGGCACTTCGAACAGGCTTTTGATTTTTCCGAGTTGCGGAAATTCATCGAGTGCGAGCCAGATACGGCGATCGTCGTTGTTCTTGAGGTTGCCGCCTCCGGCATAAGCGATCATGTGTTCGATCACGGCCGAAATCCACAGCCGGGACGTTTCGGCAAATTGCGGCATACGCTGCAGAATGAGGGTTCTCGGACCCTTGTACTGATCGCTGATCCAATCTGAAATCGAAAGCTGATACTTCGGATCCAAGTCGCCCCAGGCCGCTGCGAGGGGCTGGATCAGGCGCGCGACGGGCGCGAGCAGGGTGGTGAAGTAACTCGATGAGGTCTTTGTGAACTCGCCGTTCTCCAGTGCTGCGAACTGGGCTGCCATTGGGTAGTTGGATACGATCATGTCGTAGATTTTGACCGGGCTCTGCTGGATTGCAGCACAGAGTTCCTTCCATCCCCAGGCTGTGCCATGCTGCCGTTGCAGGGCGATCAGAATGCCGGTCATGATCTGTTGGCCACCTTGCGCCCATTGAGCCTCTTTACCCTCTGGGCAGAGGGCTGCAGCGAATTCGAAGTTGAGCTGCCCCTGGATGTCGCGGCCGATATCCCACCCCCAGGAGCGGGCGTCATGCGGGGCGAGCAGGATGAAATCGTCGTTCGGCCAGCTTTCCGTCATGTCGCCTTTCGTGTCATGGACGATCAGCTTATGCTTGGCGTCGATCAGCTGGCGAAGCCAGGATCTGAGCACAACTGTTTTGCCCGATCGCTGACCACCGAGCAGCATGAAGCTGCGAACTTCGCGATCCTTTGTGAGGGGAACACCGGGCGCGAGATCGATGGTGTGGCCGCGGAGCAGGGCTTCGGATAAAGCCGTCTTGGCCTTACTCGCAGCCTGCGGTCCTTCGATGAGGGACGGCCCGTCGACCCACACCGCATTCCTTTTTCGACGTGTGGCGAACCATACCATAACCGTGAATGGGAATGCGAAGACGAGGCCTGCGTGAAATGCGGTGGTAACGCGCAGGTCAAATTCCGAGGTATCTTCGAGGAATAGGGCATCATCGCCCTCATCGGTGCTGCGAAGCACTCTCGCGAGCGACTCGGTAAATAGATCGATCACAGCATTGTAGGCGGTGTTTCGGCTTATACCAGCGGCCTTTTCGAGTCGCTGATCGATGGGCATCTTCTGCAAAGATGGAGAGGCGAGCGGGCCGAACAACACAAGGGCTGCGACAACGGTTGCGGTCGGGAGACCGAGCAGCGCTGCCACACAGGTGGGCCAGATCGGCCGATAGAATTTCAGGGGGGATCGTTGGAAGGGGAGGATCATCCGTGTTCGCCGGGTGACAGGATCCAGAGGTAGTCGACGATGATGATCGTCAGCCACCCGATGACCGCGATGATTGAAAGAGTTTTCAGCGCCAGGATGCGGCGACCGGGTCCGCGTTGACGGGGCCCACAGGGGAGCCCCTTGCCCTTAATCGAACGCGGCTTACGGGTACCTGACGATGCTGCAGCGAATTTTGGTGCCGCGACACCTTGACGGGCCAGATGCTGCAGAACCTTTGCCTTATCGTCCTCCGTGAGATCGGTAAGGCCGCCGGTCTGCACGGCGAGGATTAATTCGCCTGTAGGCAGCGCGATGAGGCGCATGCACTCTTTTTCTGACCAGATCCGCCAGATGATCTCATGGGGCTGCCGTTGAAAGCTCATGGCACGGAGTTTGGGGTGTTCGCGATATTGCTCGGGAGCAGCATCGAGAGGGGGGTGATCAGGTCATCGGCGATCCATTTTTCGACCATGACCAAGGATCGCGCCGAAGGCAGGGGTGGCAAGCCGAATGCGACCAACTCACTGGCCTTCTTGGCAGCGATTTCAGGCAGCGACCCCATGTTTTGGAGGTAGCCCCACGCGGGCGCTGCCATGCGAGGAAGCTTGACCGTTTCGATCGCCTTTGCTTTGCCTTTTGCCTCCTTGAGACGCTTGGGAAGGTGTTTGTCACCATCGATGAAATCGGCGACGCTCTCGTTGAGCACGGCGACGCGACGAGAGGCAGGAAATAGGCGCCCGAGTTCGTAGAGATTGCTCAGGCCCGATGACATGGCGCCCCGGGCCATGGTGAGCACGATGGCGAAGGTCAGGGTTTCCCCTTCCCCAAACAACGCGTGGCTGCTGGACTGAGCCCAGACCTGAAGGGCTTGGGTGAGATTGGCACCGAGCGACACGATGGCGAGATCCGCTTCCTGCGCGCGGGTCATCGCGTCGTCGAGAGGCGCGAAAGCCTTATCGGGGTTGCGATAGAGCTCTTCGGGGGAGGTTGAGCCTGCCATGACGTGGACAGCTTCGGGATAGAGATTTGCGAGGCGCTTCTCGATTTCGACCTCGATCAGGACCGGAATCTGGCCTCTCTGGCGCGCCGCTAGATAAATACCTTCGGCGACGAGGTCTTTACCAACCCCGCCTTTGTCGTTACCAATGATGACTGCCAACCTTAACTCCTTAGATCTTTGAAATAGGCTGGAGGACGCCAGTTCACGAGGACTTCTTCTGGTAAAACATCTCTAAGTTTAGAGGATGCGGTATCATTGTCCAAAAATTCAGGCTTCATATCAGTAGAATGACTATATTCAAGCACTCTTGACGGAACGCCAGGAAGATTTTGAACATTGAAAAATTTAGCCTGATTTTTATTTCCGTTAGGAAACAATTTTTCATGCACATACAAAGCAATACTTGGGAAATATCCGTCGCTTATACTGTATCTCAAAGGTATGATCACTATAATTGGAATTTGATTAGAAATGCCATGATACGCAACAAATAGTTCAGTCTGACTCCCGCGAATTTCGAAAGAGTACAATGATCCTGGGATAGGATCTATATTTATAATGTCAGAATTCAAAGTAACTATCCTTATACAAGAGACGCGTCAGCACCATTACATTATATAACTCAGGATAAGAACTGGAGATTAGGTTTTGTGTTTAGATTATGATAATAAAAGAATCTGTTGTTGATAAGTATTGCGCTTGTTGCATTTGCGATATCCGCCCTGCGAGGCTTTGTATTTAATGCGTCGGGAGGCCGGCAACCAGAATCAGTGTCACTCCGACACGATGAAGGCGCATGACCTACATCAACCGGAGTAACTGTTCAGGTATCGCTCACCGGCTGACGGGCACGAGATTGGGTCTGAGAGCGTCGCTGATGATCTTGAAGGCTGAGGTCTCGTTGAGGCGCCCGGTGGCGATGACGCAGATGGCAGCAGCGTAGAGCATGGTGCCCACTGCGAGCGAAAGCAGCCCGTGACTTTGCGGAAGACCCAGACGGCCTGAGGGCGCTCGCACCTGTTGTTGGTGGCCGGGTCGTTCGCTTGACGGCTCGGACGAGCTTACGCCCTACAGGGGTGGGAGGCGGTGTGGCGAGGAGCTGCCCGAGGCGCCGGTCGAGATTGGCTTAATACTGAAGGAGGGTGCTGTCCTTGAGGAGCTCACGGCGTCGGCCGATCGCGATGGCTCGCTTGAGCAGGTGTTTGAAGCCCGGCCCGAAAGCCGTGTCGCCGCCGTCGATGGCCCATTGAGTGTCGTGCAGGAGGTGGGCGAGGCAGACCTGGCGCTCGAGGCCGTGGTTGTTCTGCCCGGCATATCGGTCTGCCACCGACACATCCGGTTTCGCGCCGTCCAGAAAGTCGACGACGACCTTGGCGCCGCGTGTCTACGCGATGAAGTGGTAGACGGCGGTGGACGACGTCAGCACCCATAGCCACCACGTCTGGCCCATGACCCGCGCCGTGGTCTCGTCAGACGCGATGACCTGCTTGCTCGAACGCGCGACGCGATGGCGTCCGCGGCCCGCGTCAGTGGCACCTCGCGGCGCGCCAACATGTTGGAGATTTGGAGATTGCGCCCTCGCTGATTTGAGACCGAATACCTCCGCCATCAGCCGGGACAAGCGTTCAAAGCCGATCGCCTGCGTGACGTGACGTTGGAGGTGGATCACGAGCGCCACGATGCCCGGAACCAAAGGGCTGGCAGGCGCCAGGTCCGCGGGTGCCGGCGCGCTGAAGGCCCGCGACAGCAAGGACAACGGCCGCGGTGACGCAGAACAAGGGTCACCACGGGCTGGATCGGCGGCAGGTCGATGTGATCATAGGCGTGGATATCCCCGGCCGACAGGGCGTGATCGCAGTGCGGGCAGGCATCTGCCAGAACGGCGATCGCCCGGTCGTGTGCTGCGCTGAGCGCGCGGAAAGTGCCTGGACGTTCCTTAAATTTCGCTGCGCGGCGTTCGGCTCGGTCCGGTTTCTGGCCCCGGCTCAGCGGTACCGATGAGTTTTCCGGCGTCTTGGGCGGCTGTCCAAGCTCGGCTTCCGGCGTGGCAATGCGCTCCGTCAGCCCGTGATCTGGGCGACCTGCGCCAGCACCAGCGTGATCAACTCTTCCTTGGACAGTCGCTTAAGCGTTTCGCGATCCATCCTTCCATCGAGTCAGGCGAACCGAGCCGCGTCAAGCCGCGCTGGACGACGCCAGCCACTTCCATGAACCAGTCGGGCTGAGCAGTTACCAACCCGAGCGGGGCATCGTCACTCGCGAGGAGGCGATGAGCGTCGGCAGGGGTGTATACAGGCCAGTCATTGAGCCGCGAAAGCCCGGAAGGGCACACGGTGCGTCAGCGCGAGCACCCACCGGTTCGGCGTGGTCGAAGATGGTATTCAGCCATGTGCCTTTTCTCCCGAGTCTTCCTGGCGGGGTGCTGCGCTTCAGGCTGATGGCTGACGTGGTCTGTGGGTAACGGCGCCGATCAGGGCGCGATCTGCAGGTATGTCGGTGATTTTGATACACCCCCAGGTATCGCAACGTCGATGCTGCTGGGTTACTTCAAAAGTCCTTTAGAAAAGTCGGGCCTTTGCGCGTCCGCTTCGGCATCATTTCGGGCCTTCCGATCGATGCGCTGGAACAAAGCCATAGCGCTGTCCCCATGAGACTTTTGATGTGGATGGTCGCCACCGGGCGGCGGTTCGGAGGGTCGCTTTCGAGGGACATCCGAGCCCGGCACGTGGGCCCGTTCCGCCATGGCTCCCGGCGTTGGCGGTCGATGCCGAAGATCCTTTCGACCCGCTCGCTGGGCCGAAGCTGCGGCACGCGCGATGTCCTGTCGCCGAATAGAGGCAATCAGCGCCGTGAGGTGGCGTCCCGTCAGGGGCGCACCGTCGGCCCGCACGATACCCTGGGCGGTGAGCCCGGCCGCAATATCGACCCAGGTCGCGCCGTCGTTACGGAGTGCTTGAATCTCGCCAAGATGCTGGCGCACAGCCGCCATCGCCCCCGTGCGCGGCTTTCCATTGGGGCCGACACCAGGACCTCGCTTAGCCTTGCGGGCCCCAACGTCGCGACGGAGTTTGTCGGTGTCGAGCGACATGGGTATCCCCTGTGTGGAAGGCCGGAGGGTCTTGTCGGCACAACCGTATGCATCGGTTGGCGAGGCACGTGGTACAACAAAGTGCAACACAAGGCCACAAAGAGCAACTGAAAGGCAACAGAAAGGCAATAAGTTGGTACGGTCACACCTTACGCACTAAAGTGCCAAAGGGTCGCCAGAGCGCCTAAAACGGCTTGCTGACGAGCCCCAAGATCGTCACCCTTCTTCAAATCATCCTCCGGTCATGCTCATGCCGTCCACCCTCGTTCTGCAGCTCGATCCCAACCTCGCGGCCCGCCTCGCCGCCGCGGCTGAGAGTTCAGGTCTTGACCCCGATGACATCGTCCTCCGCGCCCTGCGCGATCACCTTGACAGTGTGACGGCCTACGGCCGCGTGACCGACGATCTGGCCCTGATCAAATCCGCCCTGGCCGACCTCGCCGGCGTTGTGGGTGAGGCCCTGGCCGAGCCCGAGGCCGGTGCGGTTGACGCGATCTGCCGCTACCGGCCCGAAACGGCGTGACCGCGTCCCTCCATTGCCTCGGCCTCGGCGCCTCGGCCGGCACCTACTACACCAACGATCCCTACCGCGAAGCGCAGAACCGCGACGAGTATTATGCCCGGGATGGCGGTGGGCTGTGGTGGTCACCGTCCGGCTCCGTGGTGAGCCACGACGCGCAGATCGATCTCGCCTCCTTCCGCGACCTGTGCGCCGGGTTCGACCCGCAAACCGGCAAGGCCCTGGTGCGCGGCGCCGGGGAAGGCCATCGGGCTGGATGGGACGTGACCTACTCGGCCCCCAAAAGCTTATCCGTCCTCTGGGCCGCCGCCGACCCTGATCTCAGACGGCAAATCGAAGCCATCCAGGCGGCCGCCGTGGACGAGGCGCTCCGCTTCCTCGCCGATGAGGCCCTTGTCGAGGTGCGGCTTGGTGCCGGTGGTCGCGTTCGCCAACCTGCTGCCGGGCTGACCGTGGGGCGCTTCGCGCACTACACCTCCCGAGCAGGCGACCCGAACGTGCACACCCATTGCGTGCTCATGAACGTCGCCGCGGGCCGCGACGGCAAACTGCGGACGCTGGAAACCTATAAGCTCCATGCTGCCTGCCATCTCGCCGGAGCGGCCTACCGGGCGGCCCTGTCGACGCGATTGGTGGAGGCGTTCGGCATTGTGGCTCGCCCGGCGGGCCGTGGGCAGTTCGAAATCCGCGGCGTGCCGCAAGACGCTCTCGACGTTTTTTCGAAGCGGTCAAAGGAGCTGGAGGCCGCGCTCGCCGGCGGGCGGGCGGGATCTTCCGCAGCGCAGAAGGAGGTCGCCAACCTCAGCACGCGCGGCGCCAAGGCCGACCTGCCGAGTGGCCCGGAGCTTGAGGCGCGCTGGCAGCGCGAATTCGAGACGCTCGGGGCTAATCCATGGGAGGGCGTGCGTCATGACGGGCGCGATCCTGCGGCTCAACAGGACATTGGGCTGGATCGGCCCTTTGATCCACCCGAGATCGTCGGCACGACACCCGCGGCCCTCGCGGCTTCGGCCCTGTTCCGACACGAAACGGTGATCGACCGCGCAGCCCTGCTGGAGCAGAGCTTGATCGAGGCCAGCCTGCAGGGTGTCTCGATCGCGCAGGTGCGCATCGAGATGGCGGAGCTGGAGCGAGACAGCACGCTTCTACCTCTGCCGGGGGGCGAGCCACGCTGGACCACGCCGGCCTTGGCGGTCGTTGAGGCCGCCCTGCTCCGCGCTGCCGATCGGCCCGCAGTGCCTTCTCGGGTGCGACACGAGGCCTTGTCGGTGGCCTTGTCTGCAGCGCCGGAGCTTTCCGCTGAGCAGCGAGCCGCGATAGAACATGCCACCGGCCCTGGCGGGGTGGCGGTGATCGAAGCCGGCGCCGGCACTGGCAAGACGACGATCGCCAGGGTGCTGGTCGATGCCGCGATGAAATCCGGGCTCAAGGTCCGGGGTCTCGCGCCGTCATGGGTGGCAGCCGATGAGCTCTCTACCTCAGCTGCCATTCCGGTGCAGGCCATCGCCCGCTGGCGTTACGACCTCGCGCAAGGGCGAGGCGAGCCGTTCGATGCCGACACGCTGGTGATCCTTGATGAGGCCGGCATGGTCGGTACGCGCGACATGGAGGCGGTGCTGACGGCCGCAGCGGCAGCCGGAACTCGCGTGATCTGCCTGGGGGATCGGCGCCAACTCGCCGCCGTCGCGGGGTCCAGCCCCCTTCGGGCGGTCGTGGATGTGCTGGGCCGCCATGCCACGCTTGGCGAGGTGCGACGCCAAACTCTGTCCTGGCAACGCGCCGCCTCTGTGCTGATGGCACGAGGTGAGGTGGAGGACGGCCTGCGGGCCTATGGCCGTCACAGCCGCATTGCCCTCGTGTCCGGCGCGACTGCTGCGCAGGAGCGGGTCATCGCGCTGTGGAGCGAGGCCCGCGCTCGCCATGGTGACGATGAGGTGATCATCGCCGTGCGTCAGAACCGGGATGCGGCGGCGCTCAATGCCGCCGCTCGTGCCACGCTGCGCCGAGAGGGTAAGCTCGGCCCCGAATTTGTCGTGAAAGTCCGCGACCGTGACGATACCACCAGGGATCTCGGCCTTGCGGTGGGCGACCGCTTGCGGTTCGGGGAGACATTGACCCGACACGGCATTCGCAACGGCACCCGCGGCGTCGTGCAGACCCTGGATATGAACGGAACCGGTGAGGTGCGGCTTGCAGTTCGCCTGGACGATGGCCGCCTGGTGACCGACACCCTCGCTGGTTTTGTGCCTGACGGTGCGCGCCGCGGTCGGGAGGTCGCCCGCTCGCTGCCACGGCTGACCCATGCCTATGCGGGGACGGTCTATGCCGCCCAGGGGCGCACGGTTGCCGAGGCAGTGCTTTACATCGGCAGCGCCACTGATGCGCGGGAGGTCTATGTCGGGCTCACTCGTCATCGGCAGGACGCCACGGTGGTGGTGGAGCGTGACCGGCTCGAAGCCGCGGTGCGTGTGAGCCGAGGCGACGTTCGTCTACGCCCGAGCGACGCCGAGCTGCAGGAGCGTCTCTACGTCGAAAGCCGCCGCTACAGCGAGAAGCGGAACGTCATCGACCATGTCGAGGACCGGGCGGCCTTCATCCAGACCGGCGTTCTATCCCCACCCCGCCCGGAGCTGGCGCTCGATGTCCGCCGCAGTTTCGAAGCCGGCCGCCGGTTACGCACCACCATGCGCGAGATCGCGGCGGCGCCTCGACTGACGCTGTGGCGGCTCGCCCTTTTCACCAGAGGTCTTGATCGCCGCCTGGCGCAGGGGACGAGGCTTCTTGTCAATCGGCTGAGGGGCCTTGACCCATCGCCCGTTCCTAAGCCAGTGCGGTCGCAGGTCGAGCAAGGACGCTCGGGTCCGGAGCTTTCACGATAAAGGACTAAAAAAACCAGGATTGAAGCCGATGGCGCATGTGAATGAGAACCGCTGCGATCGGTTTACGTTGGGTGCACCCAAAACAGAGTACCGGATCAGCTACTTTGGGGTGGGGAGATGAAGTTGCCCTCCAGCTAGACTGCGGACATTCGGCTGTGCGCCAAGTCCGGCCAGTTTGCTCCCGCCTTGCGCTCGCCAGAACCGGACATTGCTGGTCAGGAACCGCGCGGCCGCGGTGGGTGGGGAGCGGTCCTTCGGCGGTCCGGTGGACTCCGCGCGCGCAACGAGCGTCGAACGCAGGCGCGCGGAGGAAGGCCGGCTTCCTGTGCCGCCGGTCTTTGCGGTCGCGCTCAACCACGATTATCGTTCAGCCGAGGTGTCCGGATCGATCGGGCATGTGCGAAATGTCGGTTCGTGGGAGAGCCATAGTGTCCACGGAGAACGCGATCGCGAATTATTGGGCCACGGGTGACGTATACGCACTGATCGTGGAGGCCTTGCGAAAGGCGGGCAAACCGCTCGACCAGCTGACGCTGCCGGACCTGGCGCCGGTCGACCACTACCATGCGCGTGGTTTTCAAGCGACGGTCGAACTGGCGGACCGTCTGACCATCGGACCGGATGACCATATCCTCGACATCGGCTGCGGCCTGGGCGGTCCGGCACGTTACTTCGCGATCCGGTTTGGCTGCAAGGTTAGTGGGATCGATATCACCCCACCCTTCGTCGACGCCGCGCGCAAGCTGACGGCGCTGCTGCACCTGGAAAGTCAGGTCGAGATCGCACAGGGCGATGGACAGCATCTACCATATGCGGGCGGTGTCTTCGACGGGGCCTTGACCCAGCACGTGACGATGAACGTCGCCGACCGGCCTGGCTTTTTCCGCGAGGCGTACCGTATATTGAAACCAGGCGCGTTCTTCGCGCTGACGGAACATGGCATGGGTCCCAACGCGAACCCTCACTATCCGGCGCCCTGGTCATTGGACGGGGGCGGGTCCTTCCTGGCCACACCGTCTGAATCGCGCGTATTTCTGGACGCTGTAGGCTTCCGCGATATCGTGGTCGAGAATACCGGCGAGAAGTATCTCGCGGCCTATAAGCAGGGCATGGCGCTCGCGGCCAGCGGGGCGATGCCGGCTTTGGGTATCCACATGCTCGCCGGTGAGCGTGGCGCGGAGAAAATGCGCAATGCTGCACGCAACATTGAAGAAGGGCGGACGCAGCCTGTGCAAGTGATTTGCCGCAAGCCAGCGTGACAGGGATTGTCCTTCAATCGCGGGACGGTTCGAGGTGGGGAAGCGACGAAGGGCCTGTCACCTGTAGGTCAGCAAAGGTCGGGAGCGGTCAGACGGAGAGGTCCGACGAACGGCTGCTTCTTGGCTCTCCTTAATACAGACCTGCCAGTCTCTTTTCGGCCAAGCTAGGTCGCCGACCAGCGGAGCAAATCGCGTTGCAACCGTTCCGCTTCCCAGCTCTGCGGCACTTTTTGGATTCGGCTTTTTGTGCTTGGCTATGATCAGTCGAGATCGACGTGGCACATATCGTCAAGGAGAAAGGTAGACCTTTCTCCTTGATCCGTTAATTGGCAAGCCAGCTGCCCTGCAGTCCAATTCAGTCTACCATGGGTATGCGATGGAGAACCGAGGGTGTTTGGTTCGTAAAAAGCACCCTATGACAGACCGCAGTTTGGGCTCGATTTGACCCTCAGCGGCTGTTCGGAAGGTCGGCTTCCGACCATCATGACTGGCTGTGCGCAAAGGTGATGCTAGAGCTGGCGCTGCAGGCGCGACCGAAGCCTCAGGGTGAGATACCCTCGTTGGTCCAGGCGTTCGGCTGCGGGATCGTTCGGAGCGACAGCGGGCCGGCAGCCGCCGAGACCAGGGGGATACATGCGCAACTTCGAATCGCCCGGCCGCTCTCTGGCGGTCTCTCGGACCGGCATGGCCGCCACGTCACACCCGGCGTCGACCCTCACGGCCGTCGAGGTGCTGAAGGCGGGCGGAAACGCCCTCGACGCGGCGATTGCTGGGGTGGCCGTGCAGTGCGTGGTCGAGGCGGGCTCCACCGGCATAGGCGGGGATTGCTTCGCCATGCTGTCGGTGGAGGGGTCGACCGACGTCCGGGCCTACAACGGATCGGGCCGCACCCCCGCCGCCCTGACGCGAGACTCGTTGGTCGGGGACGGCGTCACGGCCATCGGCCGCTCGTCGCCTCACGCTGTCACCGTCCCGGGCGCCGTCGACGCCTGGTGCCGTCTGGCCCGTGACTTCGGCCGGATGCCGCTCGAGGAGCTACTGCAGCCCGCGATTGCGCTGGCGAGGGATGGTTACGTCCTGACGCCCCGCGTGACGGCCGATCTCGCCAACCAGCGGGACCTGCTGGCGCAGGATCCGATCGCCCGGGCGACGTTCCTCGTGGAGGGAAAGGCTCCCCAGATGGGATCGGTGCAGTGCCAGCCGCTGCTCGCCGATACGTTTGAGATCGTCGCACGCGAAGGTCGGGACGGGTTCTACCGAGGCGCTGTGGCGCAAGACATGGTCGAATACCTTCAGAGCCTCGGGGGTCGCCATACTCTCGACGACTTCGCCTCCGCGGAAGGCGAGTACGTCGCGCCGATCTCCACGGCCTATCGTGGTCGCACTATCTACGAGTGTCCGCCGAACGGGCAGGGGATCGTGGCGCTGCTGATCCTCAACATCCTGGCGCGCTTTCCACCGTCCCGCGATCCGTTTGATCCCGAGGCCATGCATCGGCTGGTGGAGGCGACCCGCCTGGCCTATGCCGCCCGCGACGCGATGGTCGCCGAGCCTGCCGCTGAAGGAGCCACGGTCGAACGCATGCTGTCGGATGACTTTGCCAAAGAACTCGCCAGCCGTATCATGCCGGATCGTGTCCTGGCTCCGTTGCCTACCTTCGATGTGAAACAGCATCGGCAAGGGACCCTGCTGGCTTTCGATAATTCAGGCAGTTACGGCGCTTATCGGCGTCAGGACCCCGCGCCGATCCACACCTCGACCTCAACCGCGAACGTACCATGGAGGGTCTGAAGGCTGCCCTCGCACGCGGACGCAAAGGTGGACGGCGCAAGAAGCTGACTGACGCCGACCTCGCCGCGGCGCGGGCCATGCTGAAAGAGCAGACAATCTCCGTGGCCGACATTGCCAAGCGGCTCGGCGTCACCCGCACGACCTTCTACCAGTACTTCCCGGCTGCACGTCGTCAGGCAGGAAGCCTCTGATGCCGATCCGGCCGGAGTTCAAATGGCTGTATCCGCTCGACTGGCCCCAGCTCTCGGCCGTGATCCGGTTCGAGCGGGCCAAAGGACGATGCGAAACATGCGGCCGGCCCCATGGCCAGCAAGTCCGGCATCTTGGCGACGGCAGATGGTTTGACGAAGAGCGCCAGGTATGGCGGTGCGGGCGAGGCCGTGCTCTGCCGCGCCTCGTCGCCCTCGAGTGCGAGACGATCCGGCTGACCAAGGTGGTGTTAGCGACCGCCCACCTCGATCACGATCCCGGCAACAACCGACCGCGCAACCTGAAAGCGCTTTGCCAACGCTGTCACATGCTGCACGATCGTGACGAGCATCGCCGACAACGGTGGCTGACCCTACGCATGCGCAAGGCGATCGGCGACCTGTTCCTCGGACCTTACCGGCATTGCTATGATCCGTCCTCCAGGCTCGAAAGCCATACATCGGGCTGGACCACTTCAAGGAGGGAGGATTACAGCCCCCTAGACGTGCCGAGAGATTAATCCCAAGCAGTGAAGGCGGGGGCGCATTCTGTCGGTACAGAGGGCGCGTAGCCTCGACATATTTATGCGTTGGGTCTGTCAAGAATTTCAGGCATTTGCCGCGGTTGCCCGAGTTCAAATCGCCGCAGACGACCGTTTAAAAATCTGGTGAGGGGGCGTTCAAACCATCGATAGGAGAGGATGCCGTATCCCAGCGACGATCCAACGCCCGCAACGAGGAGGGACAGGGCTGGAAGCAAATTGTGCAGCCCCAGCCCGTGCCAAGCCTTCCCAATCGCGTAGAGAATGAACTGATGCGACAGGTATAAGGAATATGACGCGTCTCCTATCCTGGTCAGGACACGTGGTGGGGTGAAGACCTGGCGGGCATCGAGGGAGATGCATCCCGCGACAAGACAAGCGGCGGGGAGGCCAAAGTAAAGAACGCGCCAAGGATCCAGCTCCGACGCCACGAGGTTTTCCCGTCCGGCCACAACAATCGCCAAGCAGGCGATGACGATCCCCGCGACTGCGGGTGTGCATCGAAACGCGAACCCGCTCGCATAGGCCCCGCCAAACAGATAACCGATGAGGAACTCCAACGGCAAAGCGCTGAAAACCACGCTCGCGAAGGCAGGAGCCGTGACGACGTTTTCAAGTAAGGCTCCAGAGACAATGATAGTACAAAGCGTCCCCGTCCGATAGCGAAGCGGGAGATGGATAAGGCCGCCGACCAGCACATAGAAATAGGCCTCGAAGCAAACAGTCCAGCCGACGCCCAGCAGCGTTCCAATGACGTGGTCGTTGTTGTTCGATAAGACCATCAGATAGGAGAGTTCCACGTGCGTCACGTCGAGCTTCAGATGCGCGAAAGCCGTCGGGACAGCCAGCAAGATGGCCAGCGTCACAGTCGTGTAAAACCAGTAGCAGGGTCCAATACGGATCAGCCGCCGCCCGAGGAACTGACTTGGCGACACACAACTGCCTCGGGTGATATAGGCAATGATGAATCCGCTGATGACAAAAAATATATCGACACCTGCCGCGCCGGCGTTCGTATAGGAAAAATTATAACCGCCTTGTTCGTTGAGCATGTAGCTCGCGTGGAAGACGAGCACCATGCAGGCCGCGACGCCGCGCAGAACTTGGACCGAAGCAAGGACCGGCTTCGTCTCCGCTCTCGGGAGGCCTGTCGAGTCAGGGTTGCCCAAGCGTCCCCCTACTCCAACCCACAAGATTGGGATCGGCGATCGGTTGCTCAGCGTCGTCCATCGAAGCCAGAAGAGCGAAGAAGAAAGATAGCACGATCGTTGGGGTATAGGCCGTGTAAATCGTGATCGTCAGGCCATTGATCACATAGGCGCAGGCTGCGATGCCTGCAGCCGCCGCGACGAGCCGTGACGTCGTGTCGTGACCTCGCAGGCCTTGCAACACGGCGGCGCCCGCAGTGACGAACATGGCGAGAAACGACACGAGCCCCGGCACGCCGACCTCCGCCGCGAGTTGTGGGAATGTGCCATCAGCTGTGCCGACGCTTTCGAGTTCACCGATATAATGCTCCGGAAAGGGGCCAATCTCGTTGGCGCGCAGAACATCGAGCTGATGGAACGTGAAACCGTCGAGTCCCACACCGGTCGCGGGATGGTCCAGGAACATGGACCAGGCGACCTGCCAGAGTTTTAGCCGCATCGCGACATTGTCCGGATCCGAAAAACGCTCCCAGATTTCCGGGCCGAGCCATGGTATCAGCGCCGCCCCGCCCGCGACGGCGCACAGGAGAGTGACGACCACGGCAGGCCGAACCGCGCGGAACACGACAGCGATGCCGACCGCGGCCATAAGCATGGCGATCAGGGGGCCGCGTGAGAAGGTCGTGGCCACGCCGGCAAGGCAGGCGAAGGCCGCAGTCGCGAAGCAACTCTTGGCCTTCGGGGTCTCCGCCAGACCGAAACGCCCGAGACAATAGGGAAAAAGCATGGACACGGTGGTGCCGAAGTACAGCGGATTCATCTCAACGCTGAAGCTCCGGTAGATGAACCCGGTGGACTCCCGCTGGCCCCAATAAAGCAAATCCCCCTGCTCCCCGGTCGGCTCGGCCAAATTCTCGATGAGGGGGTTCCACCCGATGGTGAATTCCACGACACCATAAAGACTGATGAGGACACAGCCCAGCAACAGCGTATTGAGCGGCAGGATTGCGTCAGCCGACGAACGGACGAGGCGCCGCGTAAACGCATAGACCGTTATCGGAACGGCAAAGCAACGGATCACCCCATTCAAGTTCGACAGGGGGGCGTGGCTGGTCAGGACCGAGAGCAGCAGAGCCAGTCCATAGGCCGTGAACGCGATTGTGATCGGGTGGATGCGACCACTGGGTCTTGGGGGTGAACGGACGAAGATGATTGCGGCCGTGATGCCGAGTATCAGCAAGGAGGCCGGAAATGGCGGTAAGAACGGGACGATCGGGATCGCCAAATATAACGGACAGATGATCTGCGCGAACAGGAAAGCCATGAAGGCCCAAAGGGGCCGATGCGCTAAGATGATGGTTACACCCATGCCAACCAGCAGGATGACTGCTGAGAGCGGACTGGTCACGAAGAACAAGCCACACAGCAGGAGCACGGCCGCCGCGGCAGGGATCATGGCTGCCGACATGCCAGTCGTCATCAGATCGGGTGCAGGTTTCCGCCGTCGGGCGTCATGGGGTGCGCGGAGCTGCCCAAGTGCGGACCCCCACTGTTTCCGCCCTGAGAAATCTGTTCAACCTCGAAGAGGCGAACACGTCGACATAGCGAACCAAGCATAATGGAAATCTCGACAAGTCACAAGGATAAAAAATCAAACATAATCAATATCTAATACTGATCAGCATTAGACAGCAAGTAGAGCAAAAAAAATTTAAGCGGCCTATAAAAACTGTTGGAAATTTGACGATTGTTAAGTTATGTTAACCAGATTGTTCCGCGGTCCTTTCCATGACGCTTGTGTATTTGCTTGCCTTACGAGGGCTGCTCTAGTGGATATCTTCAATATTAATTCTCATAGCGTGGGTAGAGCGCTCATTATATGGGATTGTTTCATTGCAATTTCCATTCTAATAATTTCTGAACGTCTTACAGGACAGCCCCTTCTAAAAGATGTGACAACAACACTACATCTCTGTACTTTTGTTACTTTATTTTCCGTATCGTTTTTTTCAATGGGTCTGTATCGAAACTGTTACAGATCCCCAGAGCACGTTTTCGAAAAACTGGCGGCCGCTTTCGCGATGGTCGTTATTGCCATGTTTGTTCTCTCATCCGTTCACCCGGCTTTCAAGACAAATTTGACGACAATCTTCGGCGCGACTTTCTTTGGTTGCGTTGCGGTTTTTCTCACGCGACTTGTTGCAGCGCGTTTTGCCGAAACTGAGCGTTTTCGGCGTCGGATCCTTGTCGTGGGCGATCTAAAAACGCTCTGCGCGCTCGATCGGCTGCAGCATGCGGGGCGCACCACGCGTTTTACGATGTTCTCTCCCGGCGAAGACAGCCGACCGGTGCGAAGCGATGCCGAGCGTCTAACCCGGTTGCTGCGCACGTCCAAGGCTCGTGACCTGGTGGTGTCGGACGATTATCAGGCCTCTCCCGGCATTGCCGCCGTGCTCCTGCGTTGCCGGCTTGACGGGGTTCGGGTGACGCTGATGAGCGCATTCCTGGAACGGGAAACTCGCAAGCTCGAGCTAACAGATCAGGAAGCGCATCGTCTGATCCTGACCTCCAGCCCGCACCGGAGCATCGCAAGCCGGCTTGTGAAACGGGCCATCGATATCTCGGGCAGTCTTGCCCTCCTGACATTTACGCTGCCGCTGCTGATCGTCGTAGCAATCGCCATCAAGCTGACCGATCGAGGCCCAATTTTCTACCGACAGGCACGGCTCGGGCTTGGTGGACGGCGCTTCATGATCACGAAGTTCCGCACGATGAGTGTCGAGTCCGATACTGGCAGCGCGCGCTGGGCGACCCTGAACGACAAACGTGTCACACGGGTGGGCCACTTGTTGCGTCGGCCCCGGATTGACGAGCTGCCGCAACTCTTCGACGTTCTTTGCGGGCGCATGAGCCTGGTGGGACCACGCCCCGAACAGGTGCAGATCTGTGACAAGCTCTCGGCGACAATTCCGCTCTACGATTACCGGCATCTCGTTTTACCGGGACTGACCGGATGGGCCCAGATCAATTTGCCCTATGCCGATTCCCTGGAGTCGACGATCGAAAAAACGCAGTACGATCTCTACTATCTCAAGAACGGCAGCATCGTCCTCGACCTTATGATCCTAGCGCACACGATCCGGACCGTGCTTTTTTCGGAAGGATCACGCTGACGTCACCGCTCGATGCTCAAGCGTAATGAAAAATCATCGCCATTAGGGCGGCCCACAAACCAAGACACACTAGGATGATAAATCTGGCGCTGCGGACGCGTGACCAGCGACGCGGTTCGGTGGAACCAACTTGGCCGGCAACCTGTCCAAAGCGAATATTCGCAGTCTGGTTCACTTGACCCCCGTCAAGTTCAAGAATGTGATCGATATTGCTTTCGAGTTCGTTAACCGTCGATCCGCCCTAGATCGGCACCTCTTCGACGAGACTTGATAGGCTAACAAGCGGGCGGCATAATGGTTCGATGAGGCAATCCCGATTTTGAGGTGGCCGCCTTAGGTTCTGTGTGGGCTCTGTGCCTATATCCCGGTCCCCCCTGACCCATGCGCGTCACGTCAGCGTGAAGGAACTGAGCCCGCGCGAAGAGCGGCCGCGGTGATCAAGCGCAACAATTGTGGGGCAGCGCTGGCCAAGGAGTACGAGGCGACGACCCGGCGCCGGCCATTTTCAGCAAGGGTGCGGCGCAAGTCCGGTCGTTCAATGAGTTCGCCGATGGCAGCGATCCACTCCGCCTCGCTGGTCGCAAACAAGCCAGAACGCCCATCTTCGACGATGTCGCAATTGGCCCCGACGGGACTGCTCACTGTCGGGATGCCGAGGCTCATATACTCGATCAGCTTGAAGCCGCACTTCCCGCGCGTTTCCTCATCGTCGGTCAGCGGCATCAAGCCGATGTCGAACGCCTGGATATCGGCCACCTCGGTCGCCATGCGCCAGGGTTGAAATGTGACCGGAAGGTCGCCCACTCCGAACGGCTCGGCACCAATGAAGACGAAGCGCAAGTGATTGAAGCGCCTGCAGAGATGCCTCATCGCGCCAAGTAAACCCCTGAGATAGCTCGATCCCCGCGGGGTTCCGATCCATCCGATGGTCAGCGTCCCGAGCTGTAGGTGATCGGCGGGACGAAACACATCCGTGTCGACCACCGTCGGCACGATTGTGATGTTGTCTTGTCGCGTAAAGCGCGATGCGAATTCCTGCAGGTGGCGGCTGCCGACCACAACATGATCCGCAAGCCGGATGATCGCTTCCGTCTTGCCAAAATCCCGGAACCGATCGAGCGGATTCCGGTAGACCAGCGAGCGAAGGTAGATCGCATCGTCGAAGTCGAAGATCAGCCGGCCCGCCCGGCGCTTGAGAGCATGTTCGATCCATGGCGGACCGAACGGGAACGCCTCGCGCAGCAGGTAGACCACGTCGAATTGGCCCGCGCGAAGAATGTCGCCCAGGCGCTCGGCAGCCGCGATGGTCGTAATCGCGGCTTTGGCCACCAGCCCGCCGGGTTCGTAGAGGCGCATCGCGGCGCGCGACGGAACCAGCGGCCGCACGGTCACCTCAATCCCGTGCGCTTCGAGATAAGGCTGGAACTGATAGACGCGAAACCGGCTTGACGGTCCCTCGATCGGATGGGGGACAATGAACAAAACGCGTAGAGCCGCTGCCGCGCTCACAAGCTAGGCTCCACGGCGATCGCGCTCACACCACATCGGTGTCCCCCCACGCGAAACGCCACTCCGCGCCAGCGAAAGCCGCGTCCGTCGATGCGGCAAGCGGGTGCGCCACCATGTAGAAGGGCTTGGGATTGAAGCGTTCGGGCACGGGGATGAAGCCGAGCCTTTTGAGAACGCGGTCGAGCAGGCCCCCGGCGCAGGCGAGCGCGCCGACGATTGAGGCCCCTTGGGTCTTCGCATCGGCGACCGCCGATGACACCAGCGCCAGACAGGCATCGGGCTGCTCTTCCCCGACCAGGTCGACGATCAGCGAGCTCTCGACGCCGAAGAGGGTGCGCGGGGATGTCACGAGCCCGCTCGCCGACCCTGTATCGCCGTCGTGGGCAAAGATCCGGTAGCGGTAGGCCGGGTGCTCACGGTAGCGCCAGTTCAGGGTGGCTGGCTCACGGAGAAATGCAATGCCGCGAGTCTTGTCGGATCCGCCGCCACGGAGCCAGTCGAAATCGGTGACGAGGCGGGCCGGCTTCTCGCCGCCGCGCGCTAGCGCTGCGTATAAACCAAGTGCGCGAGCCGCGATATCACCGCCGATTGCCGCCAAGCCCGGCGGAATGCGGGTTGGCAGGCCCTCCGTCAAACGCAACCCCGGCAGGGGCCGCACGAGGAGCCGAGGCGCGAGAACACGGCGCCACCCGAGCCGTGCCGAGGTCAGCAGGCGATAGGAATTGGCATTGGGGAAGTTGACCCCGAATGCGTATCTGTCCGCCGAAGCGAGCTTGGCCCAGGCATCCGCCACTTTGATCGCGTAGGCACCTGAAAGACCTTTGGTGGCCGCCGGATCGACCATGAAGTCGAGACCATGCGCCACCTTGAATGTCCGGCCGTCCTTGATGGCGCTGCGCGGGCTGAGGCCGGCGAAACCGATCAGCGCGCCGTGCCGGCGCAGCAGGATGCCACTTCCGGGCCCGGCAGGATTTTTCTGGAACAACCATGACAGAAAAGCCATCGTCGTATGTGGATGATCAGCGCCCCAGACGCGGGCGCGCAGGTCGAGCACCTCCGCATCATCAAGGCCTGGGCGGTAGGTCTCGATCTCGATGTTCATCCGCGTGCAAGGCTCCGCGCGCCGTTCAGGTGGTACAGGGCCAAGGTCCGCTCCACCATGGCGTCGGCCGAAAACATGCGGGACAGACGCGCGGCACCTTGGCAGCCCATGCGGTCGCGGAGTGCGGGGTTGTCGGCCAGCCGGATCAATGCCGCCGCAAGCCCGCCTGCGTCGCGCGACTCGACCAGGCAGCCTGTATCGCCATCCAAGACGAGATCAGGCACGCCGCCGACCCGCGTAGCCACGACCGCCTTGCCGGCCGCCATCGCTTCGAGGATGGAAATCGGCATTCCCTCCGAGACCGAGGGTAATACGAAGATGTCGGCGGCCGCGAGCAATGCCGGAATATCGCGGCGCTCGCCCGTGAAGACCACTTGGCGCTCTATTCCGAGCTTGGCACAGCGGGCCGAAAGCTCAGCCCGCAACGGCCCATCCCCTACGATCACGATCTTTGTGCGGGGGTGATGCGCGAGGACCGCCGGTGCCGCATCGAGCAGCATGTCAAGCCCCTTGAACCAGACGAGGCGCGCGACTGTAACGATCAAAAGATCGTCGTCGGGCGCCAGTTCCGAACGCACAGTCAAGCGGAGTTCGGGCGGCACGTCGAAGCGCTGTGGGTCGATTCCATTGGGGATGGCGATGACCTTGCGGCCCGGCGCGATGCCGGCGCGCACGACCGCGTCGCGAACTTGCTGCGACACGGTCACGATAAGATCGCAGGCGACGGCGAACAGCACGCGGTCGTAGACCCAGAAGAGGCCGCGAAACAGGGGATTTGGGAGGGCCAGGAAGCCAAGGTTGTGCGCCGTATTCACCACTAGGGGAACGCGCGCTAGGCGGGCCGCCAGCGCCCCGATCAAAACGGCTTTCGACATATGGGTGTGAACCACATCGAACCGGCCGGCACGCAGGATATGGATCAGTTCAAGGAGCACGCGAAAGTCGGACTTCGGCAGGGGCAGGCGCGCGAACGGCACCTTGATCACGGGTACCGACAGGGCTTCGAGCTCGCGTGCGTGCTTGGCATCGATGGAGGCACACAGGACTACGAGATCGCAATCGCGGTGCAGCCCGCGCACCAGCGTCATCACGTGGTCCGGAACACCGCCGATATCCATACGCGTGACCACCTGGGCGACCTTCAACCGCGGCGTGGCGCCGCTCGCGGGCTTGACGGCGCTTTTCAGGACTGAGTTTGAGGCCTCGACCGCCGTCATGGTCCGGCAGGCCGGGCGTAAGCAAGAAGGCGGCGATTGACCGAACCAACGATGTTGCGGAAGAGCGCGGATTCCTTGAAGGCCAGCCAGTCAAGCGCGCCAGCGAGTTTCAACCGGAACACCAGCGGACCGTCGCTCGCAGAGACTTCCGTACGGCGCAGCGCGGTCCGTCGTGTCGCCCGCGTGTTCATCCCTGGGACCGTCGTGAACGCGAGGTCATAGCCGGCGGCCGTCACGGCCCGCTCGACCGCCGCGTCGACATCACCCTCGGGGTAGGCGAAAGCAGTGACGGGCCCGGCAAGCGCTGTTTCCAGCTGCGCACGGGCCACGACCAATTCGTGGTCGCGCGCTCTGTCGTCGATCTCGGTCAAGCGCGGGTGGGTGAGAGTATGCGAACCGATCTGGACCCCGTTTGCGGGCAGAGACTGAAGGCCTACGAGGTCGAGGAACCGTCCGAATTCCGGCGGGTCGCCGTGCGGCCACACCGCGCCGCTGGTCTTGCCGAGAAATCCGGCGATCACGAAGACCGTAGCGGGAAATCCGTAGCGGGCCAGGAGCGGAGCCGCATAGGTGAGGTTGTCCTCGTAGCCGTCGTCGAAGGTGATCAGAACGGCTTTGGGGTCGAGCGGCACCCGTCCGGTCTGCATGGCGGAATATTCGGATAGGGAGATGCCCCGCCAACCGTCAGAGGCGAGATGGCGCAACTGCTGCTCAAAGGCCGCTGGCGTCACGCTGATTTCGCGCGAAATCGGACCGAGTCGCTCGCGCGGATAAGCATTGACCCGATGATAGAAGAGAACGCGTAGCCCTGGTGTGTGCGGTCGAAACAGCAGACCGGCCGCGCCCAGCAGGAGCTTCAGTCCATGCTTCAGCTCGATGCGAAGCCGGGACACCATTAGCCCGCTCACGCCGCCGACCGCGCGAGCGCGCCTCCGGCAAGAGCCTCGGCATAGACCTGATCCATGCGGCCCCAGCGGAATTCGGCCAGCAGCCGATCAAGCTTGGACTGCATGGTGTCGAGATTGACGTAGTGCCTGAAGCGGGCCACGGCACCGACCTTCGCGCGCGGCTGGCCGGGATCGATTTCCCACGGGTGAAAATAGAAATTCACCGGACGCGCCTCAGCACAATTGACCCGGCGGACCGCCCGTCGCCAGAGCCCATAGGGAAGCAATCGGAAGTAGCCGCCTCCACCGGCCGGCCAGCGCCGCCCAAGCCAGGGTACGGCCGTGATGGGAATTTCGACGACCGGCCCTGGGCCAGGGCGGAACGGTTGCCGGGGCGCATCGGGCGAGCCGTAATGATCGTGCCGGATCGGGTTGATGCTCGAACTGTAACGGTAGCCGGCATCTGCCAGCGCCTCGAAGGCCCATTCGGTCCGGTCGTTGATGGAAAAGTTCGCCGCACGGTAGCCGAGAACGGCTTGGCCGCCGATGTCCTCCAGAACCTTCCTGGTTCGCGTCACGTCGGCCGCGAAGGCCTGGGGCATCTGATCCGTCACCCGGATGTGGTCATACCCATGACTGGCGATCTCGTGGCCGGCGTCGACGATCTTTCGGACAAGCCTTGGATAGCGCTCCGCGACGCATCCGAGGGTAAAGAACGTTCCCTTGGCGCCCCAGCGATCGAACTGAGTGATGACGCTCTCCGTGCTGGCCGTGACGCGCGATTCGAGGCCCGCCCAGCCGGCGCGCGGATAGGCATTCGCCAGAGCGGCCGCATGAAAGTGTTCTTCGACATCCACGCTCATGGCATTGAGCGGCGACTTATGGCCGCGACAGGCATCCTCAAGAATTTCGACAACCCGCATCACGCGGCTCCTTAAGCGGGCTATCTTTTTACGGCAATTCACAGCAACTCGGTCATACCATTTGCTAACTATCAATACATCATGATGAAAAGACCGCGAACAGTCTTTGAATATATTCAACAATGCATATGAGTAAAGCAGTTCGTCCCTGTTTCCACAAGGACTATCGTTACGTCGCTTAGCCGTTTCAGGCTACCGTTCGAGCTTGGATTGTAGACGGTCGCCGTGTTTGATCAGCGCTGCCCCAAAGCGACGACATTTCCACCCGACGCCGAGGCGAGGTTTCGTTCGACTCGAAGCACATCGCCGGGCGCGACGCCGGTATTGTCGTCGGCGGCCCGGTTGGTCGTCGCACCTTTGCCCTGAAGCCAGAACCGCGTGGTCACGCCTTCGCCACCAGGCTGCCCCTGGAGGGCGGCGGCTTCAAGCACGATACTGGTCTCTGCGCGCACCTGCTCGCGCAGTCGCTGGATTCGACCTTCGGCATCCTGCTGATCGACGAGAAGCTGCACCCGGCGCTCCCGAGTGATGTTGGCGCCCTGCAGCTCGGCCTGGTTGCGGCCATTGCGGGCTTGATTCAACAACACCTGGGTTTGCAGCGTATCGCTCTGCAAGCGGTTTTGCTCGCGGTAGAGGTCGTTCAGGCGGGTGATCGGCGAATTGCCATGGCTGACGAGCACCTGGACGTCGGTGATCTCGCTGAGAAGCTTTTCATCCTGCCGCCCCTGCGATTTGATCCGCTCGTCGAGGGCCGCCATCTCGTCGGTTCGGATTGCCTGTTCTCGTTTGAGAAGCTCGATCTGCTTGGCAAACCCGGTGACGCGCGTTGTCAGAACGACCTGTTCGCGCGCGGTGAGTTCGCTCAACAAGGGCGCGCTCGCTGCATCGTCGGCCTGAGGAGCCGCCAACATGGCAGTCCCGTCGATCTCGGCGTGGAGCCGGGCTTCCTGCACCCGGGCGACAGCGAGTTCATAGCGGGCGACCGCGAGAGCCTCGACAGCTCGAATCCCCGCGACAACAGTCTGCAGGTAGTCGTTCTTACCCCGGTAGCCTCCCGCCACGGCGACCGCCTGCGCGACAGTCGCACCGGGAAACCACGGGTACATGCCGGGAGTAGCGACATCCCCGAGAACGAAGAACGGGCGATAGTGCGAGACTTCGACAGCCACGACCGGATCGACGAATTTCGCGGCGAGCTTTTGACGAATGGCGGCGCTCGCCTCCCGCACCGTGTTCCCCGCGAGGTTCACGCCATCGAGCAGAGGCAGCGCCACATAGCCGTCATCGACGATCGTGGCCTGCCCCGAAGCCTGGGGCTGATCCTGGACGATCACGCGGATCTCGTCGCCGGTCCCGAGCCGGTAGGCGGTCCCATCCGGAGTCTCCTGGGCGGCGGTAACCGGACCCCAGCCGGCGAGCAATGTCAAAATCAAGAAAAAACGCAATGTAATCACGACCGGACGTCCCGCGTTCCGCACCCGTTTGCTATTGTCCTCGAACCATCTTTGCCTCATGTAGAAGCTCGTCCGCAAGCCAAGACTTGCCCGACCTGATCGCCGTAGATTTGGAAACGATCGTGCGTCGGTGGCCCAAATCAGTTGCACCAGGTGTCGACATGGCGGCTGACGTTGGGTCCCAGGAGTTGCGAGGCGAGGCGCAAGCTGCGTCCCGCTGGGAATTCGCAAAGGTCTTGCGCAACGCCTCGTATCTTATGGTGGCGCAGGTTGCGACGCGCATCGCCGGGTTTGCCTATGTGCTACTTCTCGCACGGGTGTTGCCCGAGGCCCAATTCGGCTTGCTGAACCTAGCGCTGTCCGTGCTGTTGATCGCGGACATGATCGCCGACCTCGGTCTCTCCCGACTGACGATCCGGGATCTTTCGCGCGACGGCACCGCGCCCGAGCCGATCGTTGCACGACTTCTGTCGCTAAGACTGATCCTCTCGAGCCTCACCTATGTGGTCATGATCACCGTGGCCTGGAGGCTCAGTGGCGCGGATCTATTTGCCAGCATTCTAATGATCGCGGGACTGAGCCTCCTACCGTCCGGCCTCGCGACGATCCTCGAAAGCGTGCTGCACGCGCAGCAGCGCTTCTCCATCGTGGCACTGGCGCGTGGCTGCCTCAGCCTCGGTCAGGTCGGGCTTGGTATCTCGGTTCTCCTCGCGGGCGGGGGCGTCGAAGCCGTGGCGGCCACCTTCGCGCTAGCCTATGGGGGGTTTTTCGCAGCTCTCGCCTGGGCGTTGACCCGATCTGGATTGCGATTGCGATTGACACTCGACGCCGCTTTCTCGCGCAAGTGGATGGTGGCGGCCGTGCCCTTCGCTCTCGTTGGTGTCATCTTCGCGCTGAACCTTCGCGTCGAGCTTCTGGTCCTGGGCTGGTTTGCCGATGCGGGCGGAATTGCCACCTATGGCATGGGCCTCAAAGTGGTCGAAGCGGCCCTACTGGCCACGCTGGCGCTCGGAACGGCGCTCACGCCTCTGTTCTCGCGCTACTACGCCCAGTCGCGCCCTCAACTCGTAGCCCTTTACCTGCGATCGCTTGGTTTCGCTTTCCTGCTGACCATTCCGGCGTCTCTCGTCGCGATGGTGACAGTACCGCCCGTCCTCAGGCTGCTTCTCCCGAGCGCTTACGATCCGGTCGGCCCGCTGTTGCACATTGTGTTTGCCGGCTTCCCGTTCTGGGTCGCCTATTATCTGAATGCGTCGCTTCTGCTCGGCACCGACCGCCAGATCCATGCGACTGCGGTTCTGGGTGGGGCTTTGGCGGTCCAATTGGTCGTGAGCCTCATCCTTATTCCCCCGCTTGGCGCGACGGGTGCTGCCGGCGCCTTTGCTGTCTCTGGATGTCTGTCCTGGTTGGGAACGACAGTCTACGTCGAACGCCTGCTCGGGCTCGGGACGGCGCTCGCCGGCATAGTCGGAAGGCCTTTCGCGGGCGGAGCTGCATCCATTGCATTGGTACTGGCTGGCAGCGACTGGTGTCTGCCTCTCGGGCTTGCAGTGTTTACACTCGTCATGATGACCGACCGCTCAGTGCGCGCTCTGGTTCTGCGGCATCGCCCATCGCCGAACTGACGGCGTCCCTCGCCGGTGCGTGCCTGTACGGGAGCTCAAGGCACGATCCGGGTTTGCGAGGCCTGCACTCGGGCGGTACCCATGAACGGCACCGCCTTACCGTTGCCGCCGGGCTGCGGCTCCATGTCGTATAGACGGCTGTTCCACTTCAATCCAAGGAGCGTGTGCAAACCTACGAACACGATCGCAACCATGAAAGCGAAGGCGAAACCGGCGCCGATCAAGAGAAGGCGGCTCCATCCGATGGGCCGAAACGGCGTCGTAGGCGGATCGACAATCTGGACCTTCAACTTGGTTTCCCGGGCAAATTGCAGACGCTGGTCTTCGGCCGCCCTTCGATAGGTCTGAAAGGCCTCTGTTGCGATGTCGATGTTGCGGCCGACCTTGTCATAAGCGGCCTCGGCCGACTGGAGGACCGTCAAACGTGCGCGCAGGGATGCCAGCGTGTCCTTTACCTCACGCAATCCCGCCGCAAGTGCGCTTTCGGCGGCTGCGATCTGGCTGTCGATACCGCGCGATTGACGACTGTCGGCAGTAAACTCGGTTTCGGCCTTGGCACGCTCGATGCGGAGGGCGCTGATCTGACCGCGCAGCGTTGCGATCTGGCTGCCCGCCATTGATCCCGCCTCGCCGGCCAAATTTTCCAAATTGGATGGCTCATTATCGGCCGTCGTCCCTTGCAAAAGGCCGGTCAGACGGTCGATGCGGGCCGCCACGGTCTGCTTTTCTCGCTTTAGATCGACAATCCCGTAGGTCACGTCTAAGTCGTGGCGCTCGCGCTCGGCAGCGTCGAGGTCGTCTGCGGCACGGCGGATCTGCCGATCCATAATGTCTGGGCTGTCGACCCGTCCAGTCAGGCCGACGACCGTATCGATGTAGTTCTTGAGAAAACGATCTAAAAATAGGGGGGGCACCTGCAGGCTGCGCCATTGAAACGACACCTGGATAATCTGAGCCTGCCTCACAGGATAAATCCGCAAAGCCTTGCCGACCTGCTCGATCAGCTTGTCACGCGGGCTGACATGCTCGGCCAGCATTAGCGTCGACAAGACGGTGTCGAGGGCTGCTTGCAGACGATCCGTGGTGGCTTTCAGGGCAATGACGATCGGAGATGTCGGGGGAGGATCGGCGAAGGTCTCGCTGCCTAGCGCATCAATGGTTGATTCAAGCAACTTGCTGGAACGCAGAATCTCGACCTGGGATGTAATCACCTCCACGGCCTGAAGCATGGCACCGCCATACTGGACATCGGCCCGCGAGAGAGAAATGCCACGCGTGTCGAAATTCACCAGCACTTTGGCCGAGGACTCGTAGACCGGACGCTTCAAATAGACCCCGCCGATGGCTCCCAGGGTGATGGTGACCAAAACGGCCACAAACAATCCTGGTCGCCTGGTCGCAGCGCGCGCAAAAAATAGGATCTGATCCATCGAGCCGCTGCTCCTTCGAAAGTCGGCGCCCGACATGTCTGTGATGCAGCCCACTGATAATGCGTCCATTATGACCGAAGCTGCACCCTTTGAGGTATAGCGTAACCAACCTAGGGTGAAAAGCCGAGGTCTTGTGCTGGCTGGCGGCGTGAGTTAACGTAATGCCCTATTCTGGTCACACACCATTTTGTTTTCGGACTTGCTGGTCACGTTATGTGAGCCGTTGATGTATCCATATTTTTGGCGGACGTTTGTTTGCTCTGCACTCGGACTGCTTTGGTCTGGTGTGAGCGATGCTCAGACTGTGTTTGGTGTCGCGGGCGTACCGAAAGCCGTCGGAATGCTGCGTGACTATCCGCGCATGTTTGGTTTGCTGAAATCCAACCGTATCGAGGCGTTTCTTCCAGTCTTTCAATATGTCGAGCAACCAACGTCCAAAACCCTTGGATTTGAGAGTGATTTTTTCCCCCCCTGTAGTCCAACGTCACCGGGCTTTGCTGCAGTGCGCCAATACGGCATCAAGCTGGTGGTGGCCGCAGATGTGATTTACCCCCGGGGTCAAGCGATGCCGCCGCTCGACATTGATCCGCTCAAGACGATCATCGGCTGTGCGGGACGAGAGAATATTTACGGCGTTCTCTCCTATGACGAACCTGTCCATCAGGGTGTCTCGGAGAGCGACGTGCAGCGCGTCTACCAACGGGTGAAGGCGGTCGACGGCACAGTGCCGGTTCTGATGGTGCAGGCGCCGATGATTGCCGATCAGCCGAAATTTGCGACTGCCGCCGGGCGAAACACCTATTTGCAGGCGGTCAAAATCTATAGCCAATATGCCGATATAGTCGGTTTTGACGTCTACCCGGTACCGCGTGAGATCGCGAAAGTTACGTCTCCCGATGACAAGGGTGCGGTGGTCGACCATCCGGCGACGATTGCCGGCTATATGGCTTGGCTCAAGCGCACGTTGCCGGGCAAGCGCCTGATGATCGTCTTGCAAGGCTTCTCCTACGCCGATGAGTTTGATCACGGCTTTCTCACACGGACGTTCGATGCCGCAACGATCAGGGCGATGGCCGGGCCGACCGCCGCGCAGATGACGGATATGACGCGCATAGCGATCACCGGCGGTGCTGACACTGTTTTCTGGTGGGGCCCGAGCTTCGTCGGCACAGTCAGCGATCCGTCCTGGTCCGCGATGACGACCGCGATCACCACACTGAAGACCAAGCCATGAGGTTGCCGAGCTCTGATTTTTTTCGACCCCGCGTCGACCGTCACATCCGTGGGAATTGAATGTCGTTCGTCGCGCAAAGCTTAGCCTTCGTCCGGACGCAACCCTTTCTCTATCGGCTTCTCGGCATCACGCGTTTCGCGGTGTTTCGAACGGAACTCGCCTACCGCAACTGGCGGCATCACCGGCGACCTTCAACAGATCAGGGTTTGCCTCTCCCACCGCCCGGCCTGCGCTTTAGAGTTGGCGGTTCTTTCGACGGCGATACCTTTCTGCGCATCGGCGCCGATTGCGCCACAGCTATCAAGGATGCGGTTGCGGCGGCCGGCATGGATCTCGCGAAAACACGGACGATCCTCGATTTTTCGTGTGGCTGCGGTCGCGTGATCCGTCATCTGCCGCCATCCAGCGGCGATCAGGTTATGCATGGCGCCGACATCGACGCGGTTGCAATCGCGTGGTGCCAGGAGCATCTCTCGGGGGTAGCGGAATTTCGACGTACCACGATTGAACCGCCGTTGCCCTATGCCACAGGACAGTTCGACTTGATCTACGTCGTGTCCCTGTTCACCCATATCGATGAACACCTGCAGGACCTTTGGTTGGCCGAACTCAGTCGGATACTCGCGCCCGGCGGTTTGCTCGTCGCCACGATCCATGGCCGGTTCAGCCAGCGCCATCTTCCCGCACAAGACAAAGCCCGCATGGTCGATCATGGCTTCGTCTATCAGGTCGGACAGACCGGAAAACTGAAGCTTGACGGGCTTCCGGACTATTATCAGGCCGCCTACCACAGCGAAGCCTACGTGCGGTCTCACTGGCGGACCTATGTTGAGCCTGTCCTCGTGCGCGAGCGTGGCATGAACAACGATCAAGACCTCGTGGTGCTTCGCAAACGCGCGTGATGCGTTTACCGCCACCGGATGGCTTGTGGCATCGACGTCCGTTTCTGTGCCTCCGAAAGCCGGATCATGCGTGCAAACGCGGCGACGGTGATCTTGCGCTGTGTCTGTACGGCGGCACGTTTTCGCAGCATCTCGGGAAGGCCGTGGAAGCCAGCCCGTAGACCCGACGCATAAGCGCCGAGGTTTCGCCGAAGCCCGGGGAAGCGTGACGTCGTCAGGCACAGGAACAAAAGCAGGATCTGGGCTGCGACCACCAGGGGAAGCATGAGGAAGACCAAAGGGCTCGGAATGGTCTTCCCCAAAACGAAAATGAGGTTCTTGGCCGTCATGCGGATTGAGAACGCGGAGGTGTCGCCGCCCGTGCTGGCACTGCCGACATGGTGCACCACCGCAGCAGGAATCGCGAAGCACCGAAATCCGGCCAGACGGGCCCGCAGGCTGAGGTCGACATCTTCCATATAGGCGAAGAACGATTCATCAAAGCCGCCCGTCGCCTCGATAACTTGCCGCCGGTAGATCGCCGCCGCCGCGCAGGCGCTGAGCACCTCGAATGGCTCATCAAACTGGTCGCTGTAGGGCGCACGATCCGCGATCTTGAACGACAAACCCGCCCATCCGAACCCATCGCCGATGCAATCGATGATCGCGGGATCGTCGTGACAGAGGATCATCGAGACGGCAAAATCGATCTCCGGGCAGCGTTCCATGACCGACATCAGTGCTTTAAGCCAGTTCACGTCGACGGTGGTGTCGTTGTTTAACGCAACCAGATACGCCCCGGCGCACCGTGCGAAGCCGATGTTCATCGCCCTTGCGAACCCGAGGTTTTCCGGCAAGGAAATCAGGACGACTTCAGGAAATTCGGCAGTCACGGCCGCGACCGATCCGTCGCTCGATCCATTGTCCACCACATAAACACGGTGGTCGCGATAGACCTGTTTTTCCAATGAATGGAGGCAAGCCAGCAGCAGGTCGCGGCCGTTCCAGTTGGGGATCACAATGGAGACAGACTCATGCATGCTCCAAGTCCCCACCTTTCCAATCGGAAGCCCCTGCCCCATCGAGTTCACTTGGCGGGCTTGATCATCGACAAGCGGTTCAGCTGTTTGAAGTTGTCATGTGCTGATGCGCCTTATTGCCATCCTACCCGCTCCAGAAGGACTTGTCGTAAACTCTGCTTCAAGGCAGCTACGCCCCCCCAATATATTTGGGTCACACTGTCCAAACTAAATCTGTATGCGGGCGCGCAAATCCAGAAGCTGCCACTAGCGAAGGGGGATGTCCCCGCAGCTTCGGCTGAAACAGCCGCTCGCAGCTCGTGTAGAAATTATTGCAGTCCGCCGATGCGATCGGGGCGCTCACGGCCCCTAAAACATGCGGATGGCGTGTTTCACGACACCCCACACCTCGAAGGCGGAGTCCTCGGGGATGACGATGTCCTTGAAGGCCTTGTTCTCGGCCTGGAGGACGATGCCGCCCGCCTTGACGCGATACCGCTTGATGGTGAACTCGCCGTCGATCAACGCCAGCACCACGCAGCCGTTGAAGGGCGACAGGGAGCGGTCGACGATCGCGATGTCCCCCGGAAACAGGCCGGCCCCATTCATGCTGTCGCCTGAAATCCGCACCGCGAACGTCGCGGACGGGTTTGAAATCAGCAGCTCGTTGAAGTCAAGCGGACGGTCCAGATAGTCGTCGGCCGGGCTGGGAAACCCGCAGGCGGCCGGCGATGCCATCAGCGGCACCGTCATCGTGTGCCGCACCTCGACGTTGAAGAAGGCGTTCAGGTCGCCCGGCCGGAGCGAGCCTTCGGCGATGCGCCTGGCGATCGTCGCCACCCGCAGCGGCAACCGCACCACCTTGGTCGCCTCGCCCGGTTTTCGGCCGCCCATACCCTTGCGGCTGACGCTGTATCTGCTCATCCCTGCCCTCAATTCCTGTTACGAATATTGAACAAAACAGGAACAAACCGCAAGCAAGAAAGTTCAGCCGATCAGGCGCTAGGCAGCGGCTCGGCTGAACAGGGGTTGATTATGACAGTTGCATGAACGAGCTGTCGCCGTTTGAAGACGGAGTAACAAGTTGGCAGCCTTTTCACACCCCCTCGCCCGCAAGGCGAAAGTCTGGTCGAGCGTCGCCGCAGGCAAAAAAAGCCACGGCGTTCTCGTGATCGTGACGACGCTTGCCCTCGATCCGAAAAGCAAGAAGTTCAAAGCCGAAAAGGTAGAACGCTTGTCGACCGTTGCAACGGAGTGGCTATCCTTCAATCAGGACAAGGCCAGCGAGTTCGTGCTGGTGAACCGCACCAGAGACTGGTGAGGCAGAAACCGTCTTCGGTTGACTGAACAGGCAAGGAGTAAGGACGTGTAGTCCGGCCCCTGCGGTGCTATTCAGCGGTGCAGATCGTGATCGAGATGCGCGGCCGGTCCCTGCCCTACATCCGGGCGCGGTGCTGGCGTGGACGTGCACGCCGTGCCTTTGTCAGGATTGCCAACCAGGCGGTTGTACAGCCCGCCTTCGGCGCGGCGCATGTCCTTCGCGGCGCGATCGTCGCCCTTCACCTCGTCGAGGCAGGCGAACGCCACCTTGAACGCCGTTGCGGCCACCATCGACCGGGCGGCCGTCGCCCTTGTCGAACAGCTTCACCGCGTATTGGCGCAGCACCGTCTCGGGATCGACATTCGGGGTGGGACGGCGCGGCTGTCCCTTGCTGCCTCCAAGCGATTTTACAGGGCCAGTGTAGCAGGCGAGGTCTTGAAACTCGTTAACGCCTCCCGCCAGGACAGAAGGTTCCAGCACGCCACCCTCATCCATATCTGAGAGGAGAACGCGGGCGAGCGTGCCGGTTGACTATCCATAGCCGCCAATGATTGAGGGATCGTAATCCTTTGGCCTAGGCGGGCGTCCTCCCACGCGGGGTAACGATCTAGCCGAAGACGGCCGGAGCCCCCTAAAGCGAGAAGGCGGTCTCCGCGCATGCGCGTGACGATCGTTGACGCGAGACAGTTGGCCCCTCGCCTTGCAGGCGACCCGCCGTCGCTCCGGCCAAGCGGCCTCCGAGTCGACACGAGCGACCGGAAGCCGCGCCACGGCGAGCTCTACGTGATCACGGTCAGCAGCCCGCGAGCGGCATGCGGTTTCGTCCGGAGGATCGT
>NZ_JAMOIM010000025.1 GCF_026130545.1 Lichenifustis flavocetrariae
GGTCAGGGCTCCCACCTGCGTCGCCTTCAGGCCCGCCGCCTGCGTCGACGTCATCGCCGTCAGGTCCGTGGTGTTCAGCGCGAGAGCCTGAGACGTGGTCAAAGCACCCACCTCAGTAGAGGTGAGAACCGCAAACTGCGTCGTCGTCAGAATATTGATCGCGCTCGTCTGGAGCGCCGCGAATTGTGTGGCCGCGAAGGCTGCGATGTCGGTGGTATTGATGAAGCTGACTTGTGTGGAACTCAGCACCGCAGCCTGCGCGACACTCAGCGCGGCAATATCAGTGGTGGTCAGCTGCGAAATATTCGTCGTCGACAGGTTGGCAACCTGCGTCGTGGTCATGCTCGAGATGATTGAGGTCACTGTTTGCTCCAACACACAATCAAGCCGCGTGAAATCAGCTGGCTTTAGGCAATAGCCACGACGACGAGGGATCGGCGCCATGAAGGGAAGCCGCCGTCCAGGCCGCACCACGTCCCGGTTGACCGAAGGCACAGCAACGTCGAGCTGTGACTTGGGACAAACGAGGCGCTTGAGCCTGGATGACGAATGGAAAGTCCGGATAAACCCGGGCGTGGCGAAGCGGCATCATGCCTTCGGACGGGTCCCAATAGAGGACCACCCGATCCGTCACGCCTCGTTATAGATCGGCAGCTGTTAAACGCCGCTTAAATGCAGAGCCGCGTCTTGAATGTTCCGCCGGATTTGTAAAGCCCTGTGGGCAAGGTAAATCGTTGGTAAATCGCACCGCCGCAGTTGGCCTTCTGTTCGAGAAACAGCCGACCTCGAACGCAGTGCCGGATCCGAATACCTAAAATTGAACTAAGCCCGCGCCTTTACAGAATGAGCGCCAGCAACGCGACCTTTCAAGGTTCTCGAATGCTTTCGTCAAATCCGCGGGTAATCGGGTTGAGAAAATATGAGATGACGCTGCGCGTTCCAGCTTTGATTTCGGCCGTGAGCGTCATCCCGGGGATCAGGTGGGCGTCTTTCGGACCGCCTTTCAGTGTCGTCCGGGTCAACTCGATCTGGCTGCGATGCATCATGCCTCCGAGCGCCTGGTTGTTTCCCGCCACGGAGCCGCCCGGCGGCGTCGAATCCTCGCCGATCGCGCGCAGCCGCCCTTCGAGGACGCCGTCGCGCTGGAACGGAAAGGCATCGATCTTGAGCACGACGCTGTCGCCCGGCTTGACGTAGCCGACATCGGCGGAATTGATCGAGACATCGGCGATCAAAGGCGCACTGGTGGAGACGATCGTGATCAGCGGCTCGGCGGCCTGGAGCACCGAGCCGACCGATCGCTTGGCCACTTCGAGGACGATGCCGTCCTCGGGTGCTCTCAGCACGACCATCCCGTTCAGGTGATCCGCCTTGACGAGGCTTTCCTCGACGCTTTTGGCTTCCTTGCGGGCCTTGACCAGATCATCCATCAATTGGCTGCGCCACTGGTCGACGAAGACTTGACGGTCCGCGTCGCGGGCCAGGAGATTATGCTGTTGCTCGCTCAGCCGACTTTCGTTGTCGCGCTTGTCGCGCTCTGTGCGCATGCGAATGAGCGAGGCGTCGAGGAAGGTGGTCTTGGCCTCGATCTGCCGGCTGTAGAGTTTGGCATGCATGTCTTCGAGCTGTTTGTAGATTGCCAACTGCTGCGCCAGAGAAGCATCGTTCGACTGGACCTTGGTGATCGTCTCCTTCAGCCGCGCGATATCTTCGTCGAACGCCCGCAGCCGCGCGGCATATTGAGACTGCCGCTGTTGATACAATGTGAGCTGCAGGATCGCATCCGGCCCCGCACCCGCGTAGGACAAAGGTGTCCCGGCGAGTTCGGCCTCCAGGCGGTCGATCTCGGCTTTCAATCCGTCGCGCTGCGAATTCAGCGCGGATTGGTCCGCCTGGGTCAAGGTGGCGTCGAGCGTCGCGAGTTCGTCGCCTTTGTGGACCGCGTCGCCCGCCTTCACTTTGAGGGAGCGGATCACGGCCAGTTGCAAGGGCTGCAGCACGATCGTCGGCGCGTCCGCCATCAGCTTCCCGCCAGCCGTCACGATGATGTCGATCTTGACCAGGGATGCGACCGTGATGATCGCCGCCATGGCGCCCATGATCAGATAGGGCGTGTAGCGCACGAACGCCGGGGGCGATTGCGCGAAGATCTCGTCGAGATCTCGCAGGGGCGGTGCGAGATGTTCCTTCGAGATGGCGATCTGCCCCGCAATGCGGGCGTAGACGCTCTTTGGAAAAGCCAGAAGGCCGACCTGACCCTCGCCCAATGACGGACGAAAGCGCACGCTGAGGCGGCGCCGGAAGCCGCGGCCGCCGGGCGCTTCCTGGGAGGTGCTCGGGGATGGACCTTCCCTGCGGCTGGCATCCGTCATCAAAAGAACTTGGTCTGTTTGAGCCAAAGCCGCTGATAGACGTGGCAGCGGGTGAGCAGGACGTTATGCGGCGCGAAATCGAGAACCTGCCCATGTTCCAGAACCAGGATCGCGTCGGAGGCCGCCAGGGATGTCAGGCGATGCGAGACGATGAGAAGTGTACGGCCCTTGGCGATTTCGGTCAGGTGCTCCTGCACGATGGCTTCGCTCTCGGGATCGAGCGCGCTGGTCGCCTCGTCGAAGATGAGGAGTTTCGGCCGTAGCAGCAGCGCCCGGGCGATGGCCAGGCGCTGGCGCTGGCCGCCGGAGAAGTTGGCGCCATTCTCTTCCACGAAGGTTTCATAGGCCTGCGGCAGCCGCTCGATGAATTCATGGGCGCCCGCCATATGGGCAGCTTCGATCACCTCATCCAGCGAGGAACTTGGCCGCGTGGCCGCGATATTGTCCCGGATGGTGCCGCGAAACAGGAAGTTCTCCTGCAGCACGACGCCGATGCTGCGACGCAGATGGGGAAGATCGATGTTGCGGATGTCGACGCCGTCGATCCGGATCGAGCCCTCCTGCGCGGTCTGGATGGCTTGGATCAAGCGGGTGACCGTGGTCTTGCCCGATCCCGAACGGCCCACGACGCCGATCACCTGTCCGGGCTCGACCGTAAAGCTCACGCGGTCGAGCGCAGGGGTCGAGGCGCCATTGTACCGGAACGTGACATTGTCGAAGGTGAGGCGGCCCGTGATCGTCGGGGTGATGCCCATCCGGCCGGGCTCGCGCTCCAGCGGATGATGCATGACGCTGCCGAGCATCTTCACCGCCATGGCGGTTTCTTGATACTCGTTGATCAGGCCGACGATCTGGACAAGCGGTCCCGTCACGCGTCCCGCCACCATGTTGAAGGCGATCAGCGCGCCGATGCTGAGCTCGTTGTTGAAGACTTCGATCGACCCGAAGCCCAGAATGGCCATCTGCAGGGCCTTTTCGAGGCCGGTCGTCGTGACATTGGCGAGCGCCGCGATCCGCCCGACGCGGGCACGTCGCTCGACCCCAAGCGCGACGGTATCGTTCCAGGTGTCGAGCCGCCGGGGCTCCAGGGCAAGCGATTTGACCGTGCGCATTCCGTGGATGGTTTCGACGAGATGGCCCTGGCGCGCGCCTTCGGCCTGATAGAGCCGCTCAAGATGGCGGCGGAAGATCGGCACGATCACGCCGATGACGCTCGCCATGGCGATTGCGAACATCAGCACCACAAGGGTCAGCTTGCCGCTGTAGACCACCAGCAGCGCCAGGGTGAGCGGCAGGGAAATCGCGTCGAGAATGGTTTGAAACAGCCGGCCCGTCAGGAAATGCCGGATCGTTTCTGTCTGCTGCAGGTTGCGGATCACCAGACCGGCCGTGGTCCCTTCGAAGAAATATTGTGGCAGATTCAGCAGATGCTCAAAGGTGCGGGAGGCCAACCGCGCGTCGATCTTGCTGGTGACGAACAGCATCAGATATTGCCGCGTGTAGCTGAACACGCCGTCGAAGATCACCAGCACGCAGAAGATGGCCACGACCGCCCCGAGCGTTTGATAGCTGCGATGGCTGATGGCCTTGTCGACAAGAACCTGGAACAGCATCGGGATCGCGAAGGCGATCAGGCTCGACATCAGAGCCGCCAGCGCGACGTCCCGCAGATAGCGGCGCTGACGCATGATTTCGGGGAGAAACCAGGTGAGCCCGAAGGTTTCGGCCTGCGCCTTGACGGGCTGGGGCGCCCGTTTGCTCATGATGAGCAGCCCAGTCCAATCGGCGCAGAACGCGTCCTTCGCGATCATGACCGGTCCGTCGGTCTCGGTCCGCGGATCGAGAACGACAGCCGCGGGACCGTCCGGCCCCTCGGTCACATTGACCACGATGACCCAGTTGCCGTCCCGGTAAGGAGCCATCATGGGGCAGGCCGCCCGAAGGTCCTGCAGGTGCTTCCAGCGCCGCTCGCGGAAAACCTTGCCCTGCAGACCGACGCCGTTCAGGACGCGCAGGCTCGAGCCGACGATATCGGCTTCGCTGATGGCCGCGATATTGTCCGGCGTGAGTTGGACGCCACGATGCAAACACATCACGAACAGGCAGCGGAGCGCCGTGTGATGTCGTGAGAGCGAGAGGTTGGCGTTGGCGTTCACGGAACCGAGATCACCTTCACCAGGCCGCCGAGTTGATCGCGCCAGCCGTCATCTCAGGCGGCGGCCTTCTGTCCGGCGCCGAGCCCGGCCAGATAACGGTCCGCGAATGTCGATCCGGCTCTCCGGTCATGCTCGGCGAGGAAGAACATGACGAGGTCGAAGGACTGGTAGCAGTCGTGCAGGATGGCGGCGGCCTTCAGGAGTTGGTCGGGCTGCAGCCGATCTGCCTTTGTGAAATCCTTGACGAAGACCGCATCGGCATAAAGGTACTGGCTGAGATTGGCGTAAATGTCGTTGCGCAGGAGCATGGGACGCACGACCCGGCTTTCCGTCTGCACGAAACGGTGCAGCACGAACCCATGCCGCCGCAGCGCCTGATCGACATCCGAATAGAGCGGTTGATTGCGGTACATCGGGAGGAATTCGACCTCCGTCTGAATCACCACGGCGTCGCGAAGGCGGTTCGGGGCGCTTTGGAACACCATGAGTTCGGCGCCTTGGATGTCGATCTTGAGCAGATCCATGCCGGCCGTCTCGGGCACGTCATCGAGCCGTACTGTGTCGACCGGGAATTTGCCGATGACGTCGCCCCATTCGGGGAACCCGTGATAAAGCGCCAGCAGACTGGGATCAGGCTCCAGTAGCGAGGACATGCTGGATGAGTAACACATGTGCAGCGTGTGCCGACGGCCGTCGCCGACCGCGAAAGGCAGGTAGGTCTCGTGCGGCCCCTTGAGGTCGTCGAGTTGGGCCAGTGCCTCCGGATTCGGCTCGAACCCGATCACATCCGCGTCGCCATTGGACAGCATGGCCGCATATGGCGGCGCGCCGTTCGCCGGATTGGCCCCGACATCCACGATTTTGACCCGGATCGCGGCCCCGAGCGTCTCGTTCAAGCGGCCTGAGCCGGGCTGGCTGGTCATGCTGCATCCAAAAGCGATGACGCCGTCGGCGTCGGTGGTTGCGAGGTGATTCAGACTGGACCGGCAAGCTTGTGCCGCGCTGATGGCGGCGGGCCCACGCGCCGTCGCTGTCGGCTCAGGCCGCCTGATCGAGCGCCGACTGCTGCAGGTTCGTCATGAATCGATCCGCGAGCGTCGTGGCCGTACGCCGATCGTATTCGGCCAGCAGATAGATCACGAGATCGGTGGAGCGGTAACAATCGTGCAGAATAGCGGCGGTCTTCAGCAATTGCGGAGCGGAGAACCGGTTCAGCCGCGTGAAATCCTTGATGAAGATCGCATCCGCGTAGAGATGCTGGCTCAGGCTGGCGTAGGGATTGCCGTTGACCGCCACGGGGCGGATGACCCGGCTGTTCATCTCCGAGAAGCGATGCAGCACGAACCCCTGTGTGCGCAGGAACTGATCGACATCGGAAAAGAGCGGCTGGTCCTTGTAGAGCGGCAGGAACTCGACTTCCGTGTGAATCACGCAAGCGTCCCGCAGGCGCTCGGTCCCGCTCTGAAAGATCATCAGCTCGGCACCCTGGACATCGATCTTGAGGAAATCCATCCCAATACTCTGCGGGATGTCATCGAGCCGGACAGTGTCGATCGGGACCTTTGCGATCACGGTGGCCCATTCCGGGAAGCTGTGGAAATGCCGCAGAACCTCTGGATTGGGTTCGAGCAACGAGGTCATCCCCGATGCCTGGCAGACGTGAAGCGTGTGTCGACCCCCGTCACCTACCACGCAGGGGATGTAGGTTTCGTTAGAGCCTTTGCGCCGTTCAAGAGCCGCCAACGCTTCGAGGTTGGGTTCGAATCCCACAACCGACGCGTCACCGTTGCTGAGCATATGGGCGTAGGATGCCGGCCTGTCTATCGGAATGGCACCGATGTCGACTACCTTGATCGGCATCCACATCTCGACCAGATCGCGGAAGGATGGATAAGTGTGATAGGACATCTGCGCGTGCCTTGAGGACAGGGTTGCGGCGGGATATTGAGACGGCATGCGCGGCACACCGTTGTGTCCGAAGGAGATTTTTCGAGTCTAGTGATTTTTGGAAGAAGTTTGACCGGCTGCGTTCGAAGAAACCGCTGAATATTGTCGCGGCGGTTCCGGTTTCTGTCGTGCCGCTTGCGGCGATCCATCTACATTTCGCGGCACAGAGTTCTGAGTTCCCGTCTCCACGCGGGAGAGGGCAGAAGTCGTGCCCGAGCTTCCGACCACGTGTGATCGTGAGTTCGCATCATCACGTTCGCCTTTTGCCGTCTTCGCGAGGCGGCGAAGCCGCCGTGGCAATCCATTCCGCGTCGGGATCTGGATCGCCACGCTTCGCTCGCGATGACGGCCAAGTGAAACCAATCATCCGAACTCGACGTGACTCCGATAGCCCACCGGATCACGCCGACGCGACTTGGCATGGAGGCCGTAAAGTCGCTCAGGCTACGAAAGATTGCCGCGTGTCGTTCGGGCGCCCCGTCTCGGCCGGCGAACCGCTGCCCTTCCGGCTCTCCGACGAGAGAATCCGGTCGAAGTAACGAATGGTCAGATCGAGACCTTCCCGCAACCGGGTGGTCGGCTGCCAGCCAAGCACCTCCATGGCGCGATCGAGATTCGGCTTGCGTTGCTTCGGATCATCTTGGGGCAGCGCCTTGAACACCATGCGGGACGACGATCCCGTCATGTCGATGACGGTCTCGGCAAGCTGACGGATGGTGAATTCGCCGGGATTGCCGAGGTTGATCGGGCCCGTGACGTCGTGGCCGGTCTCCATGAGGCGGACGAGGCCGGAGACGAGGTCGTCCACGTAGCAGAAGGAGCGAGTCTGGTTGCCATCACCATAGAGCGTGATGTCCTGGCCCTGCAGCGCCTGCACGATGAAATTCGACACGACGCGGCCGTCGTTCGGGTGCATGCGGGGACCGTAGGTGTTGAAGATCCGGGCGACCTTGATGCCGAGGTCATGCTGCCGCCGATAGTCGAAGAACAATGTCTCGGCGCACCGCTTGCCCTCGTCGTAGCAGGACCGCGGACCGATCGGGTTGACGTTGCCCCAATAGGTTTCTTCCTGCGGGTGCACGGCCGGATCGCCGTAGACTTCGGAGGTCGAGGTCTGCAGGATCTTGGCCTTCACGCGCTTGGCGAGGCCCAGCATGTTGATGGCCCCGATCACGCTCGTCTTCGTGGTCTGGACGGGATCGAACTGGTAATGGACCGGGGAGGCCGGGCAGGCGAGATTGTAGATCTCATCCACCTCGACATAGAGCGGCAGGCAGACATCGTGCCGCATCAGCTCGAAGTTCGGCGTCGCCAGCAGATGGCCCACATTGCTGCGCGTGCCGGTGTAGAAATTGTCGACGCAGAGAACTTCGTGGCCCTGAGCCAGCAGGGTTTCGCACAAGTGCGACCCGATAAAGCCCGCGCCGCCTGTGACGAGAACACGTTTCGTGATCAAAGGACAAAACTCCGAGCCGGGCTGGCCTGTTCACCATGTTGGAACCAAACAGGCGAGGAGCCGATAAGACGCAATTAGCGTTAAAACGACGTTACACCCTCGCTGGCGCGCTTCAGACTTTCTTCGGCACGATGAAGCGCCATCGCGCGCTTGCAGATCAGGCTGACGCGGTCACACGGTCCTGGTGTCGGATCGTCGAAGGAATTGGGACCGGAACCGCCCGCATCAGGGCCCTGGTGTAGGTATCGACGGGGTTCTCGAACACCGCGCGCCGGCTGCCCGTCTCCACGAAGGCGCCCCCCCGCATGACCGCCACCTGATGGCTCATGCGCTCCACCACCGCCATATCGTGCGAAATGAACAGGTAGCTGAGGCCCATCTCTTCCTGCAGTTCCAGCAGCAGGTCGAGCACATGGGCCCGGACCGAGACATCGAGGGCCGAGACGCTCTCGTCGGCCACGATGATCTTCGGCTCCAGGGCGAGCGCACGGGCGATGCAGATGCGTTGCCGCTGGCCGCCCGAGAATTCGTGCGGGTAGCGGGTCGCCTGGTCGGGCGTGAGATGGACGCGCCGGAGCAGCAGGGCGACGCGCTCGCGCCGTTCATTCCGGGTGCCGATGCCGTGGATCGCGAGAGGCTCGGCGATCGACTCGCCGACCGACATACGCGGATCGAGCGAAGCGTAAGGATCCTGGAAGATCATCTGGGCCTTGCGGCGCACCGGCTTCATGGCGCCGGGGGAGAGGCCCGCGATGGCGACACCGTCGATCACCACCTCGCCCGTGAAGGGGATGAGTCCGAGGACGGCCTTGCCGATGGTCGATTTGCCGGAGCCGCTCTCGCCAACGAGGCCGAGTGTTTCCCCAGCCTTCAGTTCGAAATTGACACGCTTGACGACCGGTGGCGGCGGCGACCCGCGGCCGAACCAGCCGGTCGCCCCGCCATAGGTGACCTCAAGATCGCGCACGAACAAGATGGGTCCGGCCGGCAGCACGGGCGGTGGCGCCGCGGTGACGCGCGGCGGCCCGTCGGTGCCCCGGAAGGCACCGAGGCGCGGCACGGCATCGAGCAGCTGCTTCGTATAGGCTTCGCGGGGCTGCTCGAAGATCTGCGTGAGAGAACCCTGCTCCACCATCCGGCCCGCTCGCAGCAGCGCGACCCGGTCCGCCATCTCGGCCACGACCCCCATGTCATGGGTAATGAGGATGATCGAGGTGCCGAACTCCCCCTTGAGCTCGCGCATGAGCGTCAGGATCTGGGCCTGCACGGTCACGTCGAGCGCGGTGGTGGGCTCGTCCGCGATCAATACCTTTGGCCGGCACGAGAGTGCCATGGCGATCATCACGCGCTGCCGCATGCCGCCCGACAATTCGTGCGGATACTGGCCGAGGCGCCGGGCCGGCTCGTTGATGTGCACAGCGTCCAGCATGGCGCGGGCGCGGGTCTCGGCGCTGCCGCCGTCCGTGGCGCCGTGGATCCGGATCGCCTCGGTCAGCTGCGCCCCGATCGTCATGACGGGGTTCAGCGAGGTCATCGGCTCCTGGAAGATCATGGCGATGTCGCCGCCCCGCAACTGCCGCATCGCGCGTTCCGGCAGGGTCGTGAGCTCACGCCCGGCGAGCTTGATCGACCCACCGCGCTGCCTGAGCGACGGCGACAAGAGCCGCATGATCGACAGCGCCGTCAGCGACTTGCCCGAGCCGGATTCGCCCGCGAGGCAGAGCGTCTCGCCTGGAACAAGCGCGAAGCTGACCCCGTCGAGCACCGGGCGCAGGCCTTCGGGCGTGCGCGCGTCGATCGACAGGTCCGTGATGGCGAGGAGCGGCTCGGGCGTGGTCACGAAAACACGATGCGCGGGAAGTAGGTCGAGATGATCCAGTTCGGCTGGTCGACGATCTCGCTGATGCGGAGATCGCCGCAGACCGACAGCAGGATATAGGCGTCGACGGGGGCGAGGCCGTGCTCGGCGGCCAAGAGGTCGATCATCCGCATGACGCTTTCGCGCGCGGCCGTCATCAGATCCGGGCCGAGGCCTGTCGTCGCCTCGTAGCCGGCGCCGTCGAGATGGCGGGTCACGGGACCCGGCGTCGAGAAGCGCGGGCTTTGCAGATTCGCGCCCTTCACGAGGTCGAGCGTCACCTCGACATCCATCTGGCTTTCGATGGCGGTGCCGCAGACTTCGCCGTCGCCCTGGGCCGCATGGGTGTCGCCGATCGAGAACAGTGCTCCCTCGACCTCCACGGGCAGGTAGAGCGTGGTCCCCTCGGCAAGATCGCGGATGTCGAGATTGCCGCCGACGCGGCGCGGCGGCACCACCGAATGAATGCCCGGTTCGGCCGGGGCGAGCCCGATCTCGCCCGCGAAGGGTTTGAGGGGCACCCGGCCTTTCGGACCATAGACCGCGGGGGCGAGGCTCGACGGGTCATAGCTCCACATATGCAGCGCCGGATCGGGGAACTGGTCGGCCAGCAAGCCGAAGCCCGGGATATTGGCGGTCCAGCCGAGGCCGGAGGGGATGAACTTGCGGAAGGTGATCTTCAGCGCATCGCCCGGTACGGCGCCTTCGACGTAGACGGGCCCCGATACCGGATTGACCTTGGAAAAGTCGAGCGTGGTCACGGCTTCCGCAGTCGAGCCGGGGGCGAAATGCCCGGCGCCGGCATCGAGGCATTCGAAATGGATCGTCTCGCCCGGCTTGCAGGTCAACGCCGGCACGAAATCACGGCTCCAGCCGAAATTATGGTTCTTGCGATGGATCGTGTGGTTGCAGGTCAGGCACATGGGGGTCTCCGAAACGTGTCCCTTCTCCCGCTCGGGCGGGAGAAGGTGTCGCGGCGAAGCCGTGACGGATGAGGGGAATCACGGTGCCGAATGAGGTTCGGGGTCCCTCATCCGACCTCGCTTCGCGAGGCCACCTTCTCCCGCAAAGCGGGAGAAGGGAAGCAGCCGTCATTGCTTGGCGTAGATGGCCTCATAGTCGATCACCCGCGTCGGATCGATATAGATCTCGTCGGGCCCGCCCATACGCTTCGACTTCGCGACCACGCGGCGCTCGTTGAAGACCGGCACCCAAGGGGCGGCCTGGGTCTGAATATCGGTGAAGATCTGCGCCCAGACCTTCAGGCGCTCGTCCTTCTGGTCCGGCTTCGACATGGCGTCGGCCTTGGTGCCACGCTCCTCGAAGCCCTTGTCGCAATACCAGGACCAGTTCCAGCCTCCCGTCACGGCGCCGCCGCAGCCCAGGATCGGCCCATAGAAGTCGGACGGGTCCGGAAAATCCGCGATCCAGCCCATGCCGCCCGACCAGGTGAGCTCCGACTGGTCCTTGTTGCCGCCGGCCGCGATGACCTCCGGCTGCGCCAATGCCTTGATCTCGGCCTTGATGCCGACAGCCGCGAGATCCTGCTGGATCGCCTGTGCGATGCGCGGGTTGGGGTCGGTGTTCATCGCATAGAGGGTCGTTGTGAAACCGTCCTTCAGGCCGGCCTCAGTGAGCAACTGCTTGGCCTTGGCGACATCGTAAGCATAGCCCTGATAGGCCTTGTCGTAGCCGGGCATGAGTGGCGGCAGCACCTGGCTGGCCGGGGTCGCGCGACCATTGATGAGGCGGACGATGCGGTCCTTGTTGACCGCCATGTTGAGGGCCTGGCGCACCCGCACGTCGTCGAACGGCTTCTTGGTCGTGTTGATCGTGATGTAGCTCGTCTCGAACTGCGCCCGGTCGACGATCATGTCCTTGGCGTCGGCCGAGTTCTTCATCTCCAGATATTTGGCGGGCGGGATGCCGTCGCCCGCGATGTCCACCTCACCCTTCTGCAGCCGCAGAATGGCGACGAGCGGCTCCTGGCCGATCTCGACCCGGAACCCGTCGAGGTTCGGCCGATCGCGGAAGTAATCCTTGTTGCGCTCGAAGACGAGACGCTGGCCCGGCACCCATTCGGTCAGCTTGAAGGCGCCCGAGCCCACCGGCTTCTTGCCGAAATCGGCGCCTTCGGCCTCCACCACCTCCTTGGGCACGGCCGACGAGAAGTTGAGCGCCAACACGTTGAGGAAGGTGGCGTCGGGCTGGGAGAGGGTGAATTTGACCGTGGTGTCGTCCGGCGTCTCGATGCCCGAGATCGTCGTGGCGGAGCCGTCCGCCAGTTTGTCCTGGCCGACGATCGAATGATAGAAACCGCCGCCCGGCCCTTGCGTCTTCGGGTTGACGGCGCGCTCGATCGAAAATTTGACGTCGGCCGCCACGACCTTTCGGCCATTGGTGAATTTCGCGTTGGGGTCGAGCTTGAACGTGTAGACGAGCCCGTCCGGTGAGATGGTCCAGGACTTGGCCAGCGAGGGCACGATGTCGGTCGTGCCGAACGTGTAGTCGACGAGCCGCGAGAAGAGCCCGTTGATCATCGACCAGTTCTGCCAATCGTAGCCGATGGCGGGGTCGAGCGTTGCCATATCGTCCTTGTAGGTGACCACGATCGTGCCGCCCTGCACGGGCGTGTCGGCATGCGCCGGGAGTCCTGCAAGACTGCTCGCGATCGCGAGCGCCGCCGTGGTGGCCTTCAACCATCTCTTGGTCATCAACACACTCCTTAGGGTGACTTCATCGGCCGCGGATGCGCGGGTCGAGGACGGGGGCGACGGCATCGGCCAAAAGATTGCCGAGCACGATGGCGAGCGAGGACACGAGGGTCACGCCCATGATGATGGGAACATCGACCTGCTGGATGGCCTGCCAGGCGAGCTGGCCGATGCCGGGCCAGCCATAGACGGCCTCGACCACCACGACGCCGCCCATGAATTGACCGATGTCAATGCCGATCATGGCGACGATCGGCAACAGGGCGTTTGGCAACGCGTGACGCAGGATCACGCGGCGCCAGCTCAGGCCCTTGGCGCGCGCCGTGCGGACGTAGTCCTGGTTCAGCACGTCGATCATGGCGGAGCGGACCATGCGGGCATACCATCCGGCCCCGAGCAGGCCGAGCGTCAGGGCCGGCAGCACCACATGGGCGGGCGTGCCGTAGCCGCTCATCGGGAACCAGCCGAGCTCCGCCGCGAAGACGTAGAGCAGCAGGAGAGCGATCACGAATTGCGGCGACGAGACGCCCACGAAGGCAAGCGTCATGACGGCCCGGTCGGCGAAGCCGTTCCGTTTCACGGCGGCCAGGATGCCGAAAACGAGCCCGAGCGCCACTTCGACCAGGATCCCGGTGAGCATCAGCACGAGGGTCGCAGGGATCCGGGCCACGATCAGCGTCGCGACCTCGCTGCGCTGGATGTAGGAGCGGCCGAGATCGCCCCGCAGCAACCCGCTGAGGTAGCGCCAGAACTGCAACGGCAACGGCAGGTCGAGGCCGAGTTGGTGGCGCACATTGGCGATCATCTGCGCATTGGCGCTGCGCCCCGCGATGAGCGCGGCCGGATCCGCGGGCAGGTAATGCAGCAGCAGGAAGGTGACGAGCGCCACGCCGAGCAGGATGAGTGCGGCCTGGACGATCCGCTGCGCGAAGAGCGACGCCATCAGCCGCGCCCCCGTTGGGTCGGGTCGAGCAGGTCGCGCAACGTGTCGCCGACGAGATTGAAGGAGAGCGCGGTGGCCAGGATGACGGCGCCCGGAATGAAGACGAGCCAGGGCGCCGCCTGGAAATAGCTCTGGCTCTCGAAGATGATGTTGCCCCATGAGGGCTGCGGCGGCTGCACGCCGACGCCAAGGAAGCTCAGTGTCGCCTCCAGCAACACGGTCGTGGCGATGCCGAGCGTACCGTACACGATGGCGGTCGGCATCAGATGCGGCGCGATATGACGGAACAGGATGCGCCCGTGACCCGCGCCGAGCGAGCGCTCGGCCAGGATGAAGTCGCGTTCGGCCAGGCCGCGCGTCTCCGTATAGACCACGCGGGCCACCTGCACCCAGTTCACGAGCGCGATGACCATCGCGACGATCCACAGGCTCGGATGCAGCAGGGCCGCGAGCACGATCGCCAGCAACAGCGCCGGAAACGCCATCATCAGATCGGTGAAGCGCATCAGCGCGCCACCGAACATCCCGCCGCTGTAGCCCGCGACGGTGCCCACCAGCATGCCGATCACCACCGCGACTCCATTGGCCACGAGGCCAATGACGAGCGAAGTGCGGGCGCCGAACAGCAGGCGGGACAGGAGATCGCGCCCGAGCGTGTCGGTGCCGAGCCAGTATTTGGCCCCCGGCGCCAGCGGCGCGCCTTCGAGCGAGAGCCCGTCGAAGGGCTGATCGTCGGGCGCGAAAGGGGCGAGCCACGGCGCCCCGAGCGCCGACAGGACCACGACGAGAATCAGCAGCAAGGCCAGCAGTGTCGACGGACGCCGTGTCATCTCGGCGAAAACGCGCCTCATCCGGCCTTCATCCGTTCGCCCGACAGAAGAGCCGCGGCCATCTGTTCGAGGGTCAGCCGGCGCCGCATCGCCTCGCGGCGCAGCGCCCGATGGGCTTCCTCCTCGCTGCAGCGGCGCTCGACCATCACCTGCTGCACCGCTCCGAGCACCAGGGGCCGCAGCCGGATGCGCTCGTGGAGGTCGGCCATCCGCTGCGCATTGGCCAAGCCCTCCGCGTGACGCCGCTCGGCCATCACGAGCGCCGGATAGATGGCGGAGGACGCGATCGGCTTGGCGATGAGCGCATCGGCACCCTGGTCGAGCGCCCAGGCGATCCGGCCGGGCGCCTCAGAACCGAGCAGCGCGATGAGGGGCACGGGTTTCAGGTCGGGCGTCCAGGGCAGCAGCCCGCTCCAGCCATCGTCGGCATCGACCAGGACGAGGTCGGGCAGATCGGCGGCGTCGAGCGGCGCCCAGCGCTCCTCGACCCGCAGTCCCAGAAGACCGAGCTGCCGCGCCAGACGCTCCGTCGTCTCGCCCGGGCGGTGCAGGATAACCGCTCGAAAGCCCTTGAAATGGGGGGTCGGGCTCATGACACGATCCTCAGCTGCGGCTTCAAGGCGTGGGATGAGGACAGGAGCGGCCGCCGCGCCACGAGATAAGGATCGGCCGCGATACAAGGTTGCGACCGGAGCACCTCGAACCCGTCGCCCGCGATGCGCCCCAGGTGAAACGGCAGGCCGGTATGGTTGGTCGCGTCATCGATGCGCAACGGGCCAAGCGCACTCGGCATGGTGTGGTCCGTCAGGGCGGCACGGACGTGGGCGGGATCGTCGCTGCCGCAGCGCACCGCCGCCTCGACGCAGAGCCGCACGGTCGCGTAGCTCGTCGCGAAATAGCTCGACACGCGCCGCTCCGTGCCGAAGCGCGCCGCCACGCGCGCCTTCAAGGCGCGGTTTTCGGGCGTGTCGAGACTGTCGAAATAGGCCGCCGTGGCAAGCTGGCCGTCCGCCACCCCGAGGCCGATGTCCGGCAGTTCGCATTCGGTCAGGTCGCAGCTGACCACGGGGCAGCGCTCGGGGGTGAAGCGCGGGTCACGTCGACCGAGGTCGCGCATCGCCCGCAGGAAGGCATGGTTCGAAGGGCCCAGCATATTGCTGAGGACGAAGTCGGGTCGCCGCGCTTCGACCTCGGCGACGAGCCGACCGATGTCGGTGTCGCCGATCGGCAGGCAGCGCTCGCCCACGATCTCACCGCCCGCTTCGGTCACGATCTCGCGGGCGAGGCGGTTCATCTCCCAGCCCCAGACGTAATTGGCCCCGGCCAGATAGACGCGGCGCCCTTGGGTCGGCAGCAGATGCGCGAAGAGCGGGATCAGGTGCTGGTTCGGGCAGGCGCCCGTGTAGATGACGTTGCCGTTGGCCTCGAATCCCTCGTAGGGGCAGACGTACCAGAGCTGGCCGTCATGCTTTTCCATCACCGGGATGACGTCCTTGCGAGCCTGCGACGTGACCGTGCCTATGATGTGGCGGCAGCCATCCTCCGCCACCATCCGGCGCGCGAGATCGATGTAGCGGGCACCCGACCCGGCGGGATCGCCGAATATCGGCGCAATCGCAAAGTCACGGCCGATCTCGGCCTGAAGCTCGGCGATAGCCAGCGCGGCCCCGTCGCGGCAATCGCTGCCGATGGCGGCATAATCGCCCGAGGTCGAGAAGAGAACACCGAGACGAAACACGTCCATCATGCGCCCAACACAAAAAACCCCACGACGCCGGCCTCGAACGAGACCGCATCATGGGGCGCGATTGCCCGTGACCCGAAGGTCGCAAAAAGAAAAAGCCGCACGACGGCGATGGCCGCAGCATCGCAGCCCTGACGCGCGAGTCAACGGCCATTGAACGGCCGGCGGCGCGACGGTCGCTGAAGAAACGTGCATTCTGCCTTTGTGATCATCACATGGATCGCGTGGCAGGCGCGATGGTGCTGTTTGCCGGCTCTCGGCTCGGTCGTCCCGGTCTCATTCTGCATTTGCCAAGCTCGCCGACGAGAGCAAACTGCGACCACGAAGGTCCATGGAGCATCAGACACATCCGATGAACCGTTTCTGGAGCCGGCTCGTGCACGAGTTGCATCCTTACGTGCCGGGCGAGCAGCCTCATGTCGCGGATCTGGTGAAGCTCAACACCAACGAGAGTCCGTTCGGACCCTCTCGGCGCGTTCTGGAGGCGATCCGAGACGCCACCGCCGAGACGCTGCGCCTCTATCCGGACCCGAATGCCACCGCCTTGCGACAGTCGCTCGCCGCCTATCACGGCGTGCGGCCCGATCAGGTTTTCGTCGGCAACGGCTCGGACGAGGTCTTGGCACACGCGTTCGTGGCTCTGCTGAAGCAGGACGAACCTCTGCTGTTTCCCGATATCACCTACGGGTTCTATCCCGCCTACTGCCGCCTGTTCGGGATCCACGCCGACACGGTGCCACTCGACGCGTCCTTGCGGATCCGGATCGTCGATTATTCGCGCCCCTGCGGCGCCATCATCCTCCCGAACCCGAATGCTCCCACGGGCATCGCGCTGAGCCGGGCAGAGATCGCGGCCCTGCTGGACGCGCATCCCGATCAGCCGGTGGTGGTGGATGAGGCCTATGTCGATTTCGGCGCCGAGACCGCGATCCCCTTGATCCCCGCCTATCCAAACCTGCTTGTCGTCCGGACCATGTCGAAGTCGCGCGCGTTGGCCGGCCTGCGTGTCGGTTACGCGATCGGCAACCCCGGGCTGATCGAGGCGCTGATCCGGGTCAAGGACAGTTTCAACTCATACCCGCTCGACCGACTCGCCCAGGCGGGTGCGATCGCGTCGCTGGAGGATGAGGAGCACTTCCAGCGCCAGCTTTCCATGGTGATCGACGAACGTGATCGGATGACCGAGATGCTCACACGGCTCGGGTTCGAGGTGCTGCCTTCGGCCGCGAACTTCGTCTTCACCCGCCACCCCGCCTGTGGCGGTGCCGCGTTGGCGGCGGGCCTGCGCGAGCGGCGGGTGCTGGTACGGCATTTCGGCAAGCCCCGGATCGCCGACTATCTTCGGATCACGGTCGGCAAGCGCAGCGACACGGACGCGCTGCTCACCGCCCTCAAAGCCGAACTGGAACGTGCCTCATCGAGCTGATTTCGGACGACATCTACGCGGCCGAAGCGGCGACTTCATCGCCTCGATGCGCCGCCACCGTGCGGCGGCGCTTCAAATCACGAAATGATGGGCTCCGAGCACGGGCGCATCGGGGATGCCCATCTGATGCCCGATCTCGCGGACGACATTCGCCCAGAACCCCGGCGAGGCGGTCTGCAGGAGGCCGGCATCCTCGCGCATCGACAGATTCCGCGCGACGTCGTAGGCCGTGTCGCCCCAGATGCCGAGGAGTCGATCGGCTTCGCCGCGAGGGCTGTGCGCCGGGAGCTTTCGTCCGAACCCTCCGGAAATGATCGTCATGATACCCATCGTGGTCGATCTCCTTGCGATCGTGCGATGATGGGCGCGGCTCGTCTCCGCAGTATGTCGCGAAGATTGCGATTTGTTGCTGATTTAAGGAGAGTCTGAGGCCCCTTGTCTTTCAGGGGCGTGAGATTGGCTGCCCCCGCTGCCTCAGGATCTCCGGTGGGCGATCAGCCATATCCAGACGCCGAGGCTTACCAGCAGGCCGGCCCAGGTCACGAGCATGAGCCAGCCAAAGACTGCTCCAGTATAAAGAGCGTCACCGATGTCGATCCCGGCCACGCGACACGGGTGAACGCTGCCTTCGTCCAAGGCGCAGCCGAGGCTTGTGGCGAGCGTAACGGCCAGGGTCAGGCTGACGATCGGCGCCACGCTCACGAGTGTCAGCATCGACAGCGCGGCGAGCCCGACCCGGCGCCGGGCGATCGGCCTCTCATCAGTCCCCGGATGTCAGATGCGCCTTAAGCCGATAGGCGCCCGTGAAGCTGACATTCAGACCGCCGCACTGGCTGTTGTCCTCGACGAGGAGGAAAGGCCCGAGCCGCCGCATCCACAGCTTGCAGTCGGTCTCGTCGCCCTGGGTGACCGGCAGCGTCGTCTTGTCCCCCATATCGAACGCGAGATTGGCGCCCTCGGGCGCGACCTCCGCCTGAAACTCGCCCATGTTCACGGCGCCGCGTTTCACACGGTCGGGATCGAGAGCCCCGAAGGTCGCTTCGCCCTGCAGGCCGAGGCGGCCGAATTGGCTCGGCTTGATGGCGATCTTCGATTCCGTTTGGACCCAGGTCCCCAGCCAATCCTCGCGCGTCACCGGCACCGGCGCCTCGCGGGCGAGGCTGCTGTCCGGTAGCCAACCCGCCCTGTCGGCCCCCGCGGCGCTGATGTAATCCACGCAGGTGAAGCCACCGCGCGACGCGCTGGCGATCACCCTGTCCCCCGCCACGAGATAGCCCTTGGCCCGGCACGCCTGAGTGGCGTCAGGGCACCCCTTGCGATCCGAGGCTCCCTTCACGAAGAAGGTCCGGTCGGCGCTCCGGATCCGCGCGAGGGTGATGGCGGGACCGCTCTTGAGGTCTCCAAACCCCGTGCACACGCCGGGATCGTCCGCCGCCCGGGCCGGGCCGGCCAGGACTCCGGCCACGCAAGCCGCAACGATCGCGGCATTAGATCTGAGCATCGGCCGGTGCAAATTGTGTCACCCGCCGACGCGGCTGGAGCGTCCGTAGAGAAGCAGCATGGCCAGGATGACGGCGCCGTAAATCACCTGCCGTCCGGCGTCCGGCATCTGCACGACCGACAGGATGGATTGGAGCAGGGTGATCAGGATCACGCCGGCCGTCGTGCCAAGATAGGAGCCGCGCCCTCCCAATATCGAGGTGCCGCCCAGCACCACGGCCGCGATGGCGGGGAGAAGATAGCCGTCGCCCATGCCCTGATAGGCCTTGCCCGAATAGCCAGCCAGCATCGTGCCGGCGAGGGCCGACAGTCCGCCCGAGAGCGCGAAGGCCAGGAGCACGATGCGGCGGGTATGCACGCCCGACAGATAGGCGGCGCTTTCCCGATTGCCGATCGCGTAGACCGAACGGCCGAAGGTCGTGCGCCCGAGCAGGATCACGGTCGCGGTGCCGACGGCGATCCAGACCCACACGGCATTTGGCATGCCCAGGATCGCATGGCCGGTCGCCAACTGGCCCATCAGCGGCGTCGCCATGTCCTGGGGCGCCGACCCTCCGGTGCGCAAGACCATGAGACCCTGGGCGACGGCATCGATGCCGAGCGTGAAGATCATCGAGGGGACGCGCAGATAGGCGACACCGATGCCGTTGACGACACCAAGCCCGACGCCGCAGAGCACGCCGAAGGGAATCGCCAGGGCCGCCCCCGCCGCGCCATGTCCGGCGGCGGCTGTCGACATCATGCCCCCGACCGTGACGATCCAGGGCACCGACAGATCGATCTGCCCGAGCAGAACCACCACCATCATGCCGGTTGCGACCAGGGCCAGGAACGCGCCGACCTGAAACTGCTGCAGCAGATACTCCGGCGACAGGAAGGAGCGGGAGTAGAAACTCCCGACGAGCAACAGCGCCACGATGCACCCGAACGCGGTGGCGACCGCCGGATCGAACCGCCGCAGCCCGGCCGGGAGCCGCAGGCGCGCGGGCACGGGTTCGAGCTTCTGGGTCATTGGCCGAACAACTCCAGACGGTTACGGATGCGCAGGAGTCGCAACGAGCCGAAGCTCACGGCCGCCAGCAGCACCAGGCCGAGAAAGAGCGGCTGCCACAAGGGATCGAGGTCGAACACGAACAGGAGGTCGTTGATGGTGCGGAAGATCAGGGCGCCGAACACGGCCCCGATGGCGCTCCCGGCGCCGCCGAACAGCGAGACGCCGCCGATCACCACGGCCGCGATCGAGTTCAGCGTATAGGTCGAGGCATTGGTGGCCGAAGCCTCGCCCGAATAGGTGATGAACGAGAGCATCAGCCCGCCTACCGCCGAAAACAGGCCCGCGAACCCATAGGCCAGCAGTTTGGCGCGCCGGATCGGCAATCCCGACATATAGGCCGAGGCTTCCGAGGAGCCGACAGCGTAGACGGCCCTGCCCATCACCGACCGGCGGAACGGAACCCAGACCAGCAGGATGATGGCCAGCAGGAGCACGAGGCTCGACGGAATACCGCCCGGCAGCTGACCCGTGACGGCGTCGGCAAGATTTGAATCGATGTCGCCGCCGGGCTCCGGCCGAACCCAGAGCGCCAGGCCGAAATAGATCGCACCGGTCGCGATCGTCGCCACGATCGGCTGCAGCCGCCCATAGACGACGATCAAGCCGTTCACGAGACCGCAGGCGAGGCCCGCGACCAACACGGCCACGACCCCGAAGGCAACTGCCAGGGGCGAGCCGGTCACGAGGGTCGAGGCGAGGCAATCGGCCAGGATGAAGACAGCACCGACCGAAAGATCGATGCCGGCGGTCAGGACCACGAAGCATTGGCCGATGGCCACGAAGGCCAGGAGCACGCCCTTGTTGGCCGCCGTCTGCGCGACATTCCCCGTGAACCCGCCATCGTGCTTGGCAGCGTAGAGAGCGAAAATGACGATGAAGACCGCAATCGCCGAGAGCGTCGTCCGCGCACCCCGGAGCCGATACTGCCAATCCTTCACGCGGCGGCTTCCTCTTGCGTCGTGGCGACGTCGATGTTGAGCGCGCCGCGCACGAGCGCCTCCTCGGTGATCGCCGCGCCGCGCAATTCGCGGACGACGCGCCCGTCGTAGAGCACCAGGACGCGGTCACAGCAGCCGATCAGTTCGGCATAATCGGTCGAATAGAGCAGCACGGCCGCCCCTTCGTCGGCGAGACGGCGCAGCAGACGGTAGATCTCCTGCTTGGTGCCGACATCAATGCCGCGCGTCGGATCGTTGAGCAGCACGATGCGGGGCTGCCGCATCAGCCATTTGGCGATGACCACCTTCTGCTGATTGCCGCCCGACAGGGCGCCGACCGGCAGATCGGGCGAGGCCGTCTTGATGGCGAGCAGCTTCACCATCGCGGCGATCGCGGCCGACTCGGCCGTCCGGTCGATGAATCCGCCCTTCGAGATGCGGTCGAGCGACGCGAAGGTCAGGTTCGCGCCGACCGACATCGGCAGCATCAGGCCTTCGGTCTTGCGGTCCTCGGGGATGAGCGCGATGCCCTGTCGGGTCGACTTCGCCTCGGACGGGCCGGACAGCGTGACGGGCTTGCCTTCGACCAGCACGTCCCCGGTTGTGCCCCGCAGGACACCGAACAGGGCGAGCAGAAGTTCGCGCTGGCCCTGGCCGTCCAGTCCGCCGAGACCGAGCACTTCGCCGGGCCGGAGGTCGAAGGAAATGTCTGAGAGCCGCGGCGCCCAGCCGAGCCGGCGCACTTCGAGGACGGGGGCGCGATCGTCCGGCACCGGCGGGGGCTTGGGCGGATAGGCGTGCGAATATTCGCGTCCGATCATCATTTCGATGATCTCCGCGTCCGAGCGTGTTCCGGCCTCGAAGCTCGCGACGTGGCGGCCGTTGCGGAACACCGAGCAATCATCGGCGAGCTCGGCGATTTCGCCCATCCGGTGCGAGATATAGACGAGCGCCATGCCGCTTGCCCGCAGATCCTTGAGCACCTGCAGGACGGTCGTGACATCGCGGGCCGTCAGGGCCGAGGTGGCTTCGTCGAGGATGAGAAGGCGCGGACGCCGCGCCAGTGCCTTGGCGATCTCGACGAGCTGACGGCGCGACAGCGGCAGATCGCGCACGAGCGCCATCGGGTGCACGTCGCTCGCTCCGGCCCGTGCCAGCGCCTCCTCGGCCAGCTGGCGCTGACGTCGACGGTCGATCAGGCCGAAGCGGCGTGGCGGATCGGCGATGATCACATTGTCGGCGACGGAGAGGTCGGGAACCAGTGACAGTTCCTGGAAGATGCAGACGATGCCGGCCGCATTGGCGGCGGCCGGATCGGGAAAGCGTATGGGCCGGCCATCGAGCGCCATCGTGCCGCTGTCGGGCTGGACGACGCCCGACATGCATTTGATGAGGCTCGATTTGCCGGCACCGTTCTCACCCAGCACGGCATGGATGCGACCGGCCTCGACCGTCAGGTCGACGCCATCGAGGGCCCGCACACCGCCGTACCGCTTGGAGATGCCGCTCATCTGAAAGAGCGGCACCCCTTGAACCAAGCCTTGTGTCACTGATTTGCTTCGGACCGGCCCATGATTTCCTGGGCCGTGAAGTTGATGCCGCACGTCGGGAAGCTGTTGCCGACGAAGAAATTGTCGGTCTGGTCCGGGTAGACATTGTCCCCGGCCTTGAAGCCGGGATCCTCGACATGGGCCAGCGGGAGGCGGATGGATTGGGGCACGACGTCCCCGTTGAGCGCCGTCAGGGCCGTCTTGATCGCGACCGCGACCTGGGCCGGTCCGGTGCCGCCCGAGGCGCAATTCAGGCCCTTGGCCTGATCGGCCAGACACAATTTGCGGAAGCCGTTCTCGGTCTCGGCCGCAGCCGGCACCAAAGGCGCCCCGGCGTCCATGAAGGCGCGAACCATGCCGGTCGAGCCGCCTTGCGCCGTCATGCCGTCGAACTTCTTGTGCACCGCCAGCGCGTCAGCCGAAACCTTCTGCGCGGTGCCGTCGTCCCAGCGACCCACGACCTCCACGGTCTCGAACTTCTGGCCGGAGGCTTTCAGCGTCTCCTGCAAACCCTTGTGCCGGTCGGTGTCGACGCTCGTGCCCGTGACGCCGCGCACTTCGAGGATGGAGCCGCCCTTCGGCAGGTTCTTGACCAGCCAGTCGCCCCAATATTTGCCGAGGCCTTCCTGGTCGACATTGACGTTGATGGCCGCATCGGTGTCGATCGTATTGTCGAAGGCGACCAGCACGACGCCGGCGGCCTGGGCCCGCTTCACCACGCCCTTGAAGGCCGTCGGGTTCTGGGCGTCGATCACGACCGCGTCATAGCCTGAATCGATGAAGTTGTTCACGGCCGAGATCTGCGCCGCGATATCGTCACCCGTCGAGACGACCTTGAATTCCTTCAGCTGCTTCTTGACCTCCGGCTGCTCCGCATAGGCCTTGGCGGTCTTGATCATCTGGATGCGCCAGGTGTTGCCGATGAAGCCGTTGGCGAGGGCGATCCGGTAGGGACCGGGCTTCTTGGCGTATTTGAAATACTTGGTCTTGTCGGTCCAGGGGACGAAGCACTGGGCGTCCGCGGCAGGGCCGGCGACGACCTCCGGACCCGCGGCACGGGCCAGAGTGGAAGTGGCGCCGAGGGCCGACAGACATAGGGCGGCAATCAAAAACGGCTGCGGAAAAGGTGTTGTCACCTTCATGTTGGTCTCACTCCCCGGTGGACGGCGTTTGCCGCTTCTTTCGATGACGCACGAACGTTTTGCGGGCGCGCTGCGCGTGAGACTAGGGGTAAGAGGGCAGGCTGGCAATGATCCTGATCCGGGAGCGATGGTGCAGTTTTCAGGCTGTACGCCCCTGTGGCGGGTGCACGACCTTTTCAAGCACAGAAGGTCGAGCCCCCACGAGCCAGCGGCGAGACGGTCGCGCGCATAGACGGGGAGCAGCGCCCAGGCCCCACCGAGTAGCATGGCGAAACGCGCCAATGCGCGGCGAAGTGCGTTCGGACATGATGGGAACCTCGAAATTCGATCTGCTTGGCTTTGACCGGCACTGCCGTCTATTGCGCAGATGGAAGCCATGTCCTGATCTGTTGGCCCGTGAGATTGGCACCACCCAAGATCGTCGCTACACGGCCGCCTTTCAGGGCAGATGCCTGAGCAAGGATAGCCGCGAGCCCCGCCGCGCCGGCGGGTTCGACGAGGCGATTCCATGTTTCATGAGCAAATCGCATTGCGTCCAAAAGCTGATCGTCATCGACGAGAACGACGTCATCGATCGTGCCTTTCAGCCAGCCGACCGCCGACGGGACGGGAGTGCGTACGGCAATTCCATCAGCGATCGTGCGTGCCACGGGTGTAGAAATCACGTCATCCGCATTCCAGGACAGAGCCATACAAGGTGCACCCTTTGCGGCGACGGCGACGACCCTTGTTCGCGGTGATCGTGATTTGAACCAGCAGCCTATTCCGGCCGCCAGAGCACCGTTGCCGAGGGGAATGAAAACCGCATCGATATCGCCGGCTTCTTCGGTCAGTTCCGCCGCAATCGTTCCTGCGCCTTCCGCAATGGTGGCGCTCGCTCCGTCCTCCACGAACTGCAGTTCCCGTTCGACGGCGTAGATTCTAGCGGCCTCCTTGGCTGCGTCGAAATCTTCCCCGACGAGAAGGACCTCCGCCCCAAACCTGCGCATGGCTTCGATCTTGAGTGGATTGGCGTTCAAACTGGCAAACACGACCAGAGATCGCCCATGCCGCGCGGCGTTATAAGCAAGCCCCTGACCGAAGTTGCCCGCTGACGCCGTAACCAGAGGAGTTCTGTCGCCCGTGAGGTGGGCGAGAAAATACCCCGTACCACGCCCTTTGAAGCTTCGGATGGGATTGTCCGTTTCATCCTTGGCGACAAGAGACAGCACCAGCCTGTCGGAATGCAGCAGCCGGGTGTCGAGAAAAATCGGATCAATCCGCTGACGGGCGTCGGCGATATTGATGTCTGAAAGGGGTGCTTGTTTTGTCATTGCGAGATGTTATGTGTTCGCGACGCGGATAAGCCGCGCAATTTACAATTATGCTGCGGATTTTTTGCTAAAGGCTTCGCTGTACCCCATGGACGAGACTGATCGGACCATCCTGGCGATGCTCCAGCAAAATGCCGACATTCCCGGCAAGGCCGTTGCTGACGCGGTCAATCTTTCGGTCTCAGCCGTCGAACGCCGGATCAGCAAATTGAAGCAAGACGGGATCATCGAGAGGATTGTGGCGGTGGTCAGTCCGAAAGCCGTCGATCGCACCTTGTCGGTTCTGGTTGAACTGGAAATCCAGAACGAACATCGACACACGTTGGAGCAATTCCAGCGATGGCTGAGCCGAGCACCCGAAGTGCAGTCATGCTGGTATGTCACCGGCGACATGGACTACGTGCTGCTGGTGGCCGTCCGTAACCTCGAAGAATACAATGCCTTCATCGAGCGGCTCATGAGCGAACAACATGCGCTCGTGCGCAAGTACAAGAGCCTGATCGCCCTTAAGACGGTTAAGCACAGCTTGGAACTGTCCGGCCTCGAATAGGGGGCAGTTGGCTGCATTTTCGCGGTGAAACCAATGCCGAATATCGGGTTGTCGAAAAAACCCAGTTCGAACCTTCAATAAAGCGGCGCCAGAGCAACCCCGGTCTTGAGCGGCCCGACGTAGAGCCGGCCGCCTTTCGCCACGATGGGCAAGGCCATCTCGGACGCCGGGGCGTCGCTGTCGGCGGCGGTCTTGCCGCCGAGCAGGCCCGACAGCGCGCTGCCCAGCTTGACGGCATCGAGTGGCAGGCCGAACCTCGCGGCGATCGGCTCCAGTCCGGAGAAGCCGGTGTCGAGTCGTCCCTCCACCCGATGGTCCTCGTCGAGCCCGAGACGGCCGGAGCCCTTGACCGCGAAGGCCCCCTTGTCGAGCGAGAAGCTCTGGATATGGAGTTGGCCGCCCGCGTGCGACCAGGGATCGAGCACGTCGCGCAGCGTCATGCCGCCATCGAACCTGACCTGCGTCGCAAAGCCTTTCAGTTGGAAGCCCATGGGGTCGGCCGACCCGAGGGCCGCGTCGAGAGCCGGGATACGGGCATTGTCGGCCGCGAGCGTGGTTTCGAGATCGGCTCTGGGGTCGGCGGCGCGCGTCACCGGTTTGAAAGCCAGTTCGACGTGACCGATCCGCGCGCCCTGGTCGGTTCCGCCGGCCGGGTCGATCTGCAGATCCTCGACCTGCAGAAGCCCGCGGTCGAGATTGTCCGGAAGCAGGCCACGGAGCGACAAGGTCGCGGCTGACCAGGAGGCACCGATCCGCCGCGTCCCGCTCACCTCGGCGGCATGGAGGGGTGAAGCGAACGTGACCGTGACGTTGGTCGGAAAATAAAGCCGCGCCTCGGCCCGCAGCCCTGCGATCCCGCCTTGGAAAACGCCGTCGCCGATCGCGCCCTTCAGGGTCGGATGATCGCAGGTGAGAACGATCCCGAGCGGGTAGCCGCCGACACCCTGGTTCGGGCAGGACCAGGAGCGCCCGAAGCTGCGCTCGCTCGCGAGCCATTGTCCAAAGGCGGCCTGCGCCTCATAGCGCGCGAAAAACCACAGCAGCGACCAACCGCACGTCAGGAGAACCAGGCTGAGGAGGATCGCGGGGGCCATGCGAACCGCCCTGGGCCGTACCTCTCGGACGCGTGCGCGCCGGTCCACCGCTCCTCGTCTCGACATCGATTGCTGGTCCTCGAATTGCTGTCGTGGCGCTTTGGCCTTACCACCGGTCCGCGGCAGGGGGAAATCACACGCGATGGCGGCACGCGACGAGTCTTTGTGGATCTTCGCCTATGGGTCGTTGATGTGGCGGCCCGATTTCACCTTCGTCGAACGTCAACGGGCGGAACTCAGCGGCTATCATCGCGCCCTCTGCATCTGGTCGCATCACTATCGCGGCACGGTGGCCAAACCGGGGCTCGTCTTCGGCCTCGACCGGGGTGGGTCCTGCATCGGCGTCGCTTTCCAGATCGCGCCCGAGGCGGCGGCCGAGACGCTCGACGCCGTTCGACGCCGCGAACTGATCACCGGCGTCTACCGGGAATTCGTCGCTCCCGTGGCGCTGGCTGACGGCCGGACCGTCGATGCCGTGGCCTACGCGGCCGACGAGACGCACGAGCAATATGCCGGCCGGCTCGACCCCGAGGCGATTCTGTGGGTCGTCGCACAGGCGGAAGGCGTGTCGGGCGCAAACCTTGCTTATGTGCAGAACACCCAAAGCCATCTCCTCGATCTCGGTGTCGAGGATGTCGGATTGACACGTTTGTGCGCGGCACTCGGGCCCACGAGACCGCCGCACGATCCCGCCCAGTGAGGAGGCCCAAATGGCGCGGCGCTCGGACAAGCTGAAGCTCGGCACCTTCGTGTACACCTTCGGCTACAACCCGGCCGGATGGCTGCATCCCGGCAGCGACGTGAATGGTGCCAACGACTTCAGCCATCTGCACAAGGTGGCCGCACTCTCCGAGGCGGCGGCCTTCGATTTCATGTTCCTGGCCGATTCGCCGGCCGCTGCGGTCGGCGACCCGGACGGGCTCGCCCGTATGCCGACCAAGATGAATCGCTTCGAGCCGTTGACGCTTCTCTCAGCGCTCGCGGTGATGACGAAACATCTCGGCCTCGTGGCGACGGCCTCGACGAGCTACTACGAACCCTACAATCTCGCCCGTATCTTCGCTTCGATCGATCATCTGAGCGGCGGCCGGGCCTGCTGGAATGTCGTGACGTCCGATCACGACGAGACCGGCTATAATTTTAACCGGCGGGGTCTCGATCCCCATGCGCTCCGCTACGAACGCGGCCGCGAGTTCGTCGATGTGGTCTTCGGCCTGTGGGACAGTTTCGAGGCCGACGCGCTGCTGCTCGATCGCGCGAGCGGCATCTATTACGATCAGGCCCGCCATCACACGCTGAACCATGCGGGCAAGCATTTTCAAGTGCGGGGACCGCTGAACATCGCCCGCTCGCCGCAAGGGCGACCGGTCATTGCCCAGGCTGGCGGTTCGGAAGCCGGCATCGCGCTGGCGGCCGAGACGGCCGAGATCGTCTTCAGCCTCGCCTCGAACATCGAGCGGAGCCGCAACTTCTACGCGACTCTGAAGAGCCGCATGGCGAGTTTCGACCGCGCGCCGGACGATCTCAAGGTGATGCCGGGCGTCGTGGTCAATGTCGGTCGAACCGAGGCCGATGCCCGCGCCAAAGTGCAGTTCCTCCTCGACAAGCTGCATCCCGATGCGGGCCGCGTCATGCTGCAGGAGTTTCTGGAGGCCGACCTGCGCGGCGTGCCGCTCGATGCGCCATTTCCGATGGACCGCCTGCCGCAGGAAGCGAAAGGCTCGCGGGCCCTGTTCGACGAACTCGTGGCTTTCGTGAAACAGGGCCACACGGTCGGCGAACTGATCCGCCTCTTTGCCGAAAAGCACACCGGCAACGGGATCACCGGCACGCCGGCCCAGGTGGCGGACTTCATGGAAGAGTGGTTCGAAAGCCGGGCTGCGGATGGGTTCATCCTGATGTTCCCGACCTTGCCCTCGGCCTTGGAGGATTTCGTCGAGCTTGTCGTGCCGGAACTGCGCCGGCGCGGCCTGTTCCGCGAGGCCTACGAGGGATCGACCTTGCGGCAGAACCTCGGCCTGCCGGTGCCCCCCAACCGCTACACGAAAGCCCGCCTCGCCTGATCGCATGGGCCGCGAGCCGCGAGAAGGAACCTTCGCGCTTTCGAGACCGTCTTGCAGTCGCGGCAGGCTTCTTCCCGGGAGCGCGCCCGGCTCGGACCCGAGCGTTTTGATTGAGGGGAACGCCCGTGTCGATTGACGCTCAGACGGATCAGTCGGCAGCCTCGCCGGCCGAGGAACTCGATCGGCTTCTGGCAGCGGCCTCCGGCCACGCGCCTGTCGTGGCCGGGGCCGGGATCGACCTGCAGAGCGTCCAGGCCGGCCGGGCCGATCTCCAGGCGCGGGACGGCAGCGATGCGGCGACGTGGTGGGACCCCGAGAGCGGCGGCCTCGACCTCAAGGGCGCGCAACTGCAATCCGCGTCTTTGAGCCACGCGGTCTTGTCGCATGCCAATCTGCGGGGCGCCGACCTCTCGGGCGCGGTGGCGCGCGGCGCCGACCTGAGCCACACGATCCTCGAACAGGCGATCTTCACCGGGGCCGATTGCGGCGGAGCCATGTTCAACGGCAGTCACGCCGGGGAAGCCCGCTTCGAGCGGGCGATGCTGGAGGATGCACGCTTCGAAGGCGCGGCGCTCCGTTATGCAGATTTCAAGCAGACGCTGCTCGACGGGGCCATCTTCAATCGAGCCGATCTCTGGGGTGCGCACCTCGACGAGGCGGATGCGGATGAAGCCCAGTTCCAGAAGGCCCGGCTCGATGAATCGAGCCTGCGGAAAGGAAATTTCAGCCAAGCCGATTTCACGGAGGCGAGCCTCAAGAAGGCCCGACTCGATGGCGCGCGTCTGCAATCCGCCAATTTCACCGGCGCCCGGCTCGAAGGCGCGTCGCTGCGTGGCGCCGACCTGTCCCGCGCGAGCCTCCCGCGTCTCAATCTTGCCAGTTGCGATCTCGCTCATGTCCGGCTCGCTGGAGCCTGGCTCGAGAACACGCGGCTGAGCCTCGATCAACTCGGCGGCGCGGTCGGCGAAGAGCGGGACGGCGAGTTCGACGCGGCGCGGCAGGCCTATATTGCGCTCGAACAGAATTTTCGCAGCCTGGGCGATGGCGAAGGCGAGAGCTGGGCCTTTCGCAAGGGTCGCACCATGGGCAAGGCCCAGAAAGCCCGCACGGCCCGGTCCCTTTGGGCCAGTCGGGACTACGCGGCGTGCTTCCGCTCGGCCCTGGGCTGGGCGTCCGACAGCTTCGTCGAATGGCTCTGCAATTATGGCGAGAGCCTGTGGCGCGTGGTTCGCGCCTTCTTCACGACGATGCTGGTCTTCGCGCTTCTGTACGGTGTGACAGGCAGCCTGACCCGAGCCGTCGAGAGCGCCGTCAAAGCACGGGCGGTCACGCGCGATCCCTTCGACATGCTGGTGTTCAGCTTCACCAACATGTTATCCACGAGCGCGCCGGATATCGGTCTGAAGCCCGCCAACGAGGCCGTGGCGCTCCTGGTCAGCGTGCAGGGCGCCCTGGGCATCGTGTTGATCGGTCTCTTCGGCTACGTCCTCGGCAATCGCATGCACCGCTGAGCCGCCACGTCAGGACAGAGCCGGGACCGCGAAGCTCTCGGGGGGGAGGCCCGCGTCACGCAGAGCCGCCATCTGGAGAAGCGCGGCCTCGTAGTGACGGGTGTAGCGCTCGCTATCGAACAAGGGCGTCGTCAGTCGATTGGCTTCGAGCCGGTCGTGGATCGCTTGCAGGGCCGCCGGGTCGGTAGCGAGCTTAATCGCCTTGGCCTCATAATCCGCAAACGAATCGGCGATCAGTTCGGGAACCCCTACCGCGTGCAAGAGGCTCCCGGCGACACGGGACACGAAGGATTCCCCAGGGCAAGTCAGCACCGGCAGTCCCACCCATAGCGCGTCGCTGGCCGTCGTATGGGCGGCCACCGGATAGGTGTCGAGGAAGAGATCGCCGAGACGCATGCGCCCCAGGTGGCGCTCCGTCACCATCTTGGGTGCGATCACGATCCGCTCCGCCGCGATTCCGCGTTTGACGGCCTCCAGCCGCAGATTGTCGTTGCAGGCCGAATAGCCGGCGAGCGTCCACAACACCGATCCAGGGACCTGATGCAAAATTCGCATCCAGAGGTCGTAGATGTCCGGCGTGATCTTGTAGGGTGCGTTGAAGGAACAGAACACGAAACCCTCGTCCGGCAACCCGCAGCCGGCCCGCGTGAAGGTCTCGCGCGAAACCGGACGCTTGCGGTCGTTCGGCTGATAGCAGTCGGGCAGCCGCGCAACCTTCTCGTCGTAGTAGGTCTCCATGTCGGGCGGCAGGATGTACGAATCGGCAATGATGTAATCGATGAAGCTCGCCCCCATCGTGCCCGGATAGCCCAGGTAGTTCACCTGGATGGGGGCCGGCCGCAACGCCATGATCTCGGTTCGGGCGCCGGCAGTATAGCCTTTGAGATCGATCAGAATGTCGATCTCGTCGTCCCTGATCTTCTTTGCGGCATCGGCGTGGCTGATATCCTTGAGGTCGTAGCACACGTCGAAGGCTGAAATGATTCGCGCGCGGATCAACGTTCCGTCATCGAGTCCGCCGGTCGAATAGCCGAACACCTCGAAGGCCGTGCGGTCGCGCAGCTCCAACAGCTCGATGAGCAGCAAAGCCGTGGCATGGTTGTAGAAGTCGTTCGACAGATAGCCGATGCGCAGCCGCCGAGCGCGTTGCTGTTCCGTGCGCGGCGCGTAGGAGGCGAGCGGCACCCCGCCTTCCCACCGTTGCGACCAGACGCGGCCCGCGATCAAGGCGTTTTCCGAGTCGCCGGCGCCGACCAGGATCGTGAAGGGTGCAACCCGGTGACCGCGGCGATAGGTGAGCTCGACCACACGTTCGAGATGCTCGGCGAAGCCATCCCAATCGCAAAGATGCTGACGGATGTGGAAATAATCGACCAGTCCCGCGGCATTTTCGGGTGCGCGGGCCAACAAGGCCCGATAGGCCGCAAGCGACTCGACGTGCTGCTCGTTGCCGCGCAGGGCCGCCGCGAGATTCAGATAGGCCCCCAGCATGTCGGGATCGAGCTGAAGGCAGATGCGGGAGGCCGCGATGGCCATCTCCATACGCCCCATCGCGATGAGAAGGCTCCCGAGATTGGCATAGACGGCGGGCCATTTGGGTCGAAGGGCGACCACGAGCTGGTAGATGTTCAGCGCATCCTGCAAGCGCTGCTGAAAATGGTAGGCATAGCCGAGTTCGATCAGGAGGTCGGTGTCCTCCGGGCTGAACCGGACGGCTTGTTCGAGCGCTGCGGTCGCCTGGTCCCATAAGCCGTGCTGGGCCGCCAGGACGGCCAGCTCCTTAAGCCTCGCAGCCTGAGCGGCTTGCGAATTTTGGATCTCCGTTTCGGGCTCCGGAACCGCCGCATGGCGCTCGGTTGCCGGGTGGTCTGCTCGCGAAAGCGTGCCAATCATCAAAACTGTCCGCGAAAGGAGGTGGGATCCGGAACCGGCGCGGCCCGGGGACGCGGTTGTCCCGGATCAGTCAGTCGTGATCGAGATTACTGGAACAGCTTGAGGATGAGCTGGCTGTTCTGGTTGGCGATCGACAGCGACTGGATGCCGAGCTGCTGCTGCGTCTGCAACGCCTGCAGCTTGGTCGAGGCCACGTTCATGTCGGCATCAACCAGCGAACCCACGCCGCTCGTAATCGCATCCGACAGCGCCGACACGAAGGTCGCCTGATTGTTGACGTTCGTCTGGATGCCGCCCAGGGCGGCGCCGGCCTTGGTGATGTTGGTGATGGCCTGCTCGATGTTGGCCTGGATCACCGTCAGGTCGTTCGTCGTCGTCGCCAGGGTCAGCTGGAAGCCCAGAATACTATCAGCGTTGTAGGTCGTCTGGTCGGTGCCGGTGCCGGTGGTCCCCGCGGAGTTCGTGGTCAACGTGGTTGCCGTGCCGCCGATCGTCACGGCCGCCATCGAAGCCGAGAGAATGCCGAGGCTGGCCGCGGATGCGGTCAGGGTGATGCTGCTTGTGGCGACCGCGATCGTGCCCACGCTGGTCGTGCCGTCCGTCCCGCGCGCGAAGGAGGCCACGATATTGGCATTGGCGGCCGTACCGTTGAGCAGGTTGACGCCATTGAAGGAGGCCGACGCCGTGATGCTCCGCAAACTCTGCTGCAGCGCCGAAATATCGGTCTCGATCTGCAGCTTGTCGGTTCCGGGGGTCTGCGCCGTGACGATATCGTTTTTCAACTTGTTCATGATCGTCAGCGTCGAATTCAACGCTTGCGTCGCCACGTTGAGCGTGGAAGATCCAAGGTTCAGCGCGTCCGACACCGCACTGAGCGCGCCGGTGTCGGAACGCATCGTGGTGGCGATCGACCAATAGGCCGCATTGTCGGAAGCCGTCCCGACGCGCAGACCTGTCGAGATCTGGTTCTCTGTGGCGTTCAGTGACTTCTGGGTCGCTGTGAGGGCCTGAAGAGCACTCATGGCCGAGTTGTTAGTAAGAAGACTGCTCATGCGCGATCGTTCCGGCGTTGCTGATTCCACGGCGAACAATCAGGCCCGGCCCCTCGGCACGCCCGGCGCGCCGACAGCACGTTTAACCTCATGTTCCTCACTAGCAACTTACGGCCTTAACCTTAACCGAAGGTAAAATCATCGCGGCAGAACGTGTCGAACCTCACCGATCGGGGCCTGAACAGCAGAAAACCGCGCCCGAGGGCGCGGTTCCTTGATGAAGAATTGACGCCGGGATTACTGGAACAGCTTGAGAATGAGCTGGCTGTTCTGGTTGGCGATCGACAACGACTGGATGCCGAGCTGCTGCTGCGTCTGCAACGCCTGCAGCTTGGTCGAAGCCACGTTCATGTCGGCATCCACCAGCGAACCCACGCCGCTCGTGATCGAATCCGACAGCGACGACACGAACTGAGCCTGGTTGTCGATGTTGGTCTTGGTCGAGCCGAGAACCGCGCCGGCCTTGGTGATGTTGGTGATGGCCGTCTCGATATTGGCCTGGATCACCGTCAGGTCGTTCGTCGTCGTCGCGGTCGACAGCTTGAAGCCCAGGAGACTGTCGGAATTGTAGGTCGTCTGATCGGTGCCTGTGCCGGTGGTCCCCGCGGAGTTCGAGGTCAGCGAGGTTGCCGTGCCGCCGATCGTCACGGCAGACATGCTGGCTGACAGGATGCCGCTGCCCGCGGTGGCCGAGGTCAGGGTGGTGTTGCTGGTGACGACCGAGATCGTGCCCACGCTGGTGGACCCATTCGTGCCGCGCGAGAACGAGGACACGATGTTGGTGTTGGTCGCGGTCGCGTTGAGCAGGTTGACACCGTTGAACGAGGCCGCCGAGGTGATGCTGAGCAGGCTCGACTGCAGCGCCTGGATGTCGGTCTCGATCTGCGTCTTGTCGGTACCCGGTGTCTGCGCCGTGATGATGTCGTTCTTCATCTTGTTCATGATCGTCAGCGTCGAATTCAACGCCGCGGTCGCCACGCCAAGGGTGGAAGACCCGAGGTTCAGCGCGTCGGAGACCGCGCCGAGAGCGCCGGTGTCGGACCGCATCGTGGTCGCGATCGACCAATAGGCCGCATTGTCGGAAGCATCTCCGACGCGCAGACCGGTCGAGATCTGGCTCTGGACTTGGGAAAGCGATTTCTGCGTCATGGTGAGTGACGACAGCGCACTCATGGCGGAGGTATTTGTGAGAAGGCTGCTCATAGTCGGGTGTCCCATGGTTCACAATGAAGGGGACATTCCGGATCGTAACCGGTACGCGGAAGCGGCGTGATGCCTTTGAGGATGCGAGAGAATTCCTCAATTCCGCGTACAGTATTAATGACACGCGGAAATTACCGGATAATGAATTGAGGCTCCATGAGCTGCGTTTCCAAAGTAGATTATGCTGATTCGCAGAATCTACATTAACGGAATAATTACGGTTAAAATTAAAGAAAAAGCCGCGCCCGAAGGCGCGGCTCTGTAGTGCTACCGAGAAAGTAATATTACTGGAACAGCTTGAGAATGAGCTGGCTGTTCTGGTTGGCGATCGACAATGACTGGATTCCGAGCTGCTGCTGCGTCTGCAAAGCCTGCAGCTTGGTCGAGGCCAGGTTCATGTCGGCATCGACCAGCGAACCCACGCCGCTCGTGATCGAGTCCGACAGCGACGACACGAAGGTCGACTGGTTGTCGATGTTGGTCTTGGTCGAGCCGAGAACCGCGCCGGCCTTGGTGATGTTGGTGATGGCCGTCTCGATATTGGCCTGGATCACCGTAAGGTCGTTCGTCGTCGTCGTGGCAGTCAGCTTGAAGCCCAGGAGGCTGTCGGCATTGTAGGTCGTCTGGTCCGTGCCGGTGCCCGTGGTCCCCGCGGAGTTCGTGCCCAACGTGGTTGCCGTGCCGCCAATCGTCACGGCCGCCATGCTGGCGGACAGGATGCCGCTGCCCGCGGTGGCCGAGGTCAGGGTGGTGTTGCTGGTGACCACGGAGATCGTGCCAACGCTGGTGGTTCCGTCCGTACCGCGTGAGAACGAGGACACGATGTTGGTGTTGCCAGCGGTCGCGTTGAGCAGGTTGACGCCGTTGAACGAGGCCGCCGAGGTGATGCTGAGCAGGCTCGACTGCAGCGCCTGGATGTCGGTCTCGATCTGCGTCTTGTCGGTTCCCGGCGTCTGCGCCGTTATGATGTCGTTCTTCATCTTGTTCATGATCGTCAGCGTCGAATTCAACGCCGCGGTTGCCACGCCAAGGGTCGAAGAGCCGAGGTTCAGAGCGTCGGAGACCGCGCCGAGAGCGCCGGTATCGGACCGCATCGTGGTCGCGATCGACCAATAGGCGGCGTTGTCGGAAGCCGTGCCGACGCGCAGACCGGTCGAGATCTGACCCTGCGTCATGGCGAGGGATTTTTGCGTCATCGAGAGTGCCGAAAGCGCACTCATGGCGGAAGTGTTTGTGAGAAGGCTGCTCATGATCGATTGTCCCGGAGTTCAAAAAGAAGGGGGACATTCCGGATCGTAACCGGTACGCGACAACGGCGTGATGCCTTTGGGACGCTGAGACGGTCCTCAATTTCGCGTAGGCTTAAATTGGCATAGGAAAATTACCTGAGGATTAATTTGCACTCCGGCAACCGTCTTTTCGTTGTGCGCGATGATCACGGACGCTCGCCGGAACGAGAAAGGCCGCACCCTGAGGTGCGGCCTTCGTTGATAACGGGAAGGTCTGGGACCTTACTGGAACAGCCGGAGGATGAGCTGGCTGTTCTGGTTGGCGATCGACAGCGACTGGATGCCGAGCTGCTGCTGGGTCTGCAGCGCCTGCAGCTTGGTCGAGGCCACGTTCATGTCGGCATCGACCAGCGAACCCACGCCGCTCGTGATCGAGTCCGACAGAGACGACACGAAGGTCGCCTGGTTGTCGATGTTGGTCTTGGTCGAGCCGAGAACCGCGCCGGCCTTGGTGATGTTGGTGATGGCCGTGTCGATATTGGCGGCGATGACCGCAAGGTCGCTCGTCGTGGTCGAAGCGGTCAGCGAGAAGCCCAGAAGACTGTCGGAATTGTAGGTCGTCTGGTCTGAACCGGTCCCGGTGGTTCCCGACGAGGACGCGCTCAACGAGGTTGAGGTCCCGCCAACCGTCACGGCCGCCATGCTGGCCGAGAGGATGCCGCTGCCCGCGGTGGCCGAGGTCAAAGTGGTGCTGCTGGTTGCCACTGAGATTGTGCCCACACTGGTGGTTCCATTCGTGCCGCGGGAGAAAGAGGACACGATATTGGTGTTGCTAGCGGTCGCGTTGAGCAGGTTGACGCCGTTGAACGAGGCCGCTGAGGTGATGCTGAGCAGGCTCGACTGCAAAGCCGAAATGTCGGTCTCGATCTGTGTCTTGTCGGTTCCCGGCGTCTGCGCCGTGATGATGTCGTTCTTCATCTTGTTCATGATCGTCAGCGTTGAATTCAACGCCGCCGTGGCCACGCCCAGGGTGGAAGACCCGAGGTTCAGGGCGTCGGACACGGCCCCGAGGGCGCCGGTATCGGATCGCATCGTGGTGGCGATGGACCAATAGGCGGCATTGTCGGAAGCATCTCCGACGCGCAGGCCAGTCGAGATCTGGCTCTGCACGCCGGCAAGAGATTTTTGCGTCATATTGAGCGCCGCAAGCGCGCTCATGGCATTTGTGTTCGTAAGAAGACTGCTCATTCGGGTGTCCCGTTGTTTGGAAAAGGGGGACATTCCGGGTCGTAACCGGCACGCGAAAGCGGCCTGATGCCTTTGACCCACCGGAGTGGATCAATTTCGCGTGCCTTGAGGCTAGTGGCGGGCTCTTACTTGCAAATGAATTCAATCATTCAAGAATATGAGCGAATGAGACTTCCCACGACCATGTTCCATCCGTCGATCAGTATGAAAAACAAAATCTTCATGGGAAGCGCAATAATGTTCGGAGGCAGCATCATCATGCCCATCGACATGGTGAGGGTCGAGACCACCATGTCGATCACCAGGAACGGCAGCGTAATCAGGAAACCGATCTCGAAACCGCGCCGGATCTCCGAGATCATGAAAGCGGGGACGAGAATACGCAGATCCACCGTCTTCTGGTCCGTCGGCTTGAGCGTCGTCTTCGCCAGATCCTCGAAGAGCCGCAGGTCCTTGTCGCGTACCTGCGCGACCATGAACTCGCGGAAGGGCTGCGTGATGGGCTGAAACGCCTCCTGCTCGGTGATCTTGTTGTCGAGCAACGGCTGCAGGCCGCCCGTCCAGGCGCGGTCGAAGGTCGGCGCCATGACGTAAAATGTCATGAACAGCGACAGACTGATCAGGATCAGGTTCGCCGGCGTGGTCTGCAGCCCGAGACCCGTTCGCAGGAACGAAAACGCGATAGCGAAGCGGGTGAAGCTCGTGACCATCACGAGCAAACCCGGCGCGATCGACAGGACAGTCAGAAGGCCGATCAGCTGGACGATGCGTCCGCTCGCCGTGCCGCCGGGTTGCGGCACGATCCCGCCGAGATCGAGTGATTGGGCGAAAGCCGGCGTCGTGAGAAGCCCGAGGCACAGGCAGGCGAGGGCGAGGCGCTTCATTGGATGACCATCATTTCGATCATCACTTCCTTCACATGGCCGTCGGAGCGGACGGCCGCCCGCTCGCTCAGGTCCTCCCTGAGGTGCTGAAGACCGCTCGCGCCTTGCAACTGGGTCAGCGTCAGGGTGCGCAGATAGGCGAGCATGTCGTCGGCGATCTTGGCCGACAGGATGTCGATCTGCGGCGCGTCGGCCTTCTCGTACACGATGGCGGTTTGTAGCCGCACCCAGGACCCCTCCGGTGTCAGAAGATTGGCGACGATGGGGATGAGTTCCTTGACGGCGATTGGGACGGGCGGGGCGGCGTCAGCCGGCTTCCCTACGCCGGCAACCGAAGCCTTGGCCTTGGCGATGATCTGCTTGCCGACCACGAACCCGCCGCCGCCGGCCACGAGGGTGAGCACCAGCACCGGGACAATGACGCCAAGCGCCGAACCGCCTTTGGCCTTCTTGGGTTTGGGGTCCTGTTCCGCCATCGACCTCGATCCTGGTTAGGGGCCCGGCGGACACACCCGCTTCGACCGCGCCGTCTTCGTCGCTGGACAATGTCTCAGGGACGAAGCGGTGATTTCCGTGGGAGCCCCTAGAAGGGCTTGATGGCGTCGTAGATCTGCTGGCCCCAGGCGGGTTGCTGGACCTCGCTGCTGCGTCCGCGACCGCCGTAGGAGATGCGGGCCTCGGCGATCTTGTCGTAGGTGATCGTATTGTCTTTCGCGATGTCGCGCGGCCGCACGATGCCGGCGATGTTGAGCAACCGGAGTTCGTAATTGACCCGGACCTCCTGCGATCCGCTGACGATCAGGTTGCCATCCGGCATGACTCCGCTCACCACGGCGGCGATCGACAGGTTGATCTTCTCCGAACGATCAACCGTTCCGGCGCCCTTGTAATTCGAGGTCGAGGTCGTATCGAGCTGGCCGGTGGTTTTCGGCGGGGAACTCCCGGTTCCGACCGTGAAATCGAACCCGTTGCCGGCCGTTCCGCTGGTTGAACGGTTGCTGGTATTGTCGAGCGTGGCCTTGTCGTCGATGGCGATCGTCACGGTGAGGACGTCACCGACACGACTGGCCCGGGGATCGCGGAAGAAATTGGCCCGATTGTCGTCCCAGAGGGACTGCGGGCTCGCCCGCAGAGGCGCCGGGAACGAATAAGCCCCTTGCGGATCGACCGTGGCCTGCAGTCCCGACCCGACAGGCGACATCTTGGGTTCACGACCGATGTCTTGCGGCGGGACGGCGCAGCCGGAGAGTGCGAGCGCGCACGAGCACAGAAGGACGATCCGCATCACGATTTCTTTCCATCCGCCGCCTTTGTGTCGATCGACGGCAGGCTCGTCATGGCACCGACCAACTGGCTCGCCCGGGCGGGCTTGATCCCGTTCAAGATGGCGCTCGATTGCTTCGGCGTGAGTTGGGTGAGGATGGCGGCCGCCAACTCGTCGTCGAGCAACGACAATTGCTGCGCAGCCGCATCGACGTCCATCTTGGCGTAGATGGCGATCAGGGTCGCCTGTGCGCGTTTCATCACGTCGTCGCGGCGTGCAAGGCTTGCCTGGAGCTCGCTCTGCTTCTTTTCGAGCTCGGCAATCCGCTGCGTGACCTGGCCCTGGAGATCAGTGAGCTTTTTGGTTTGCCACGCGAAACGCGCTTCGGCCGCCACCGTCGCGATATTGTCGCAATAACGCTGACCCTCATTGGCCGGGGGCGTGGCGACTGCGACCGGCGAGGGCGGCGCAGGCGAAACGGGCGTCACGGAGGCAGCCTCCGTGGCCGGCTTGACCGGCGCCACGCCATGCGCGGTGTCCTGTTCGGCGGCGGGCGCGGCGGCCACGCAGGGAAGAAGGCCCCCACACAGCATGAAAGCCGCTAGTGTGGCGACGCGAAGGGGGTCAGCTGTCATGCGGGTCCCGGGGCAGCGCTGGAGGGCGCGATCACGCCTCGACTATCCCGGCTTGAGCTTGCGCCGGGCTGGTCCGCGTCCGGTTTATTCGGCGACGAGATCCGCCTGCAGCGCACCCGCCGACTTGATCGCCTGGAGAATGGCAATGATCCCGCTCGGCTTGAGCCCGATGGCGTTCAAACCTTTGACCAGGGACCTGAGCGTGGTTCCGCCCACGATCCGGAGCTGACCTTGCTCCTCCTTCGAATCGATGCTCGTGCTGGGCAGCACCACGGTCTTACCGTTGGACAAAGGCGCGGGTTGGGAGGCGGTCGGGGTCTCGCTGATGCGGACCGTGAGGCTCCCGTGAGTCACCGCGACGGTCGAGATCTGGACGTCCTGACCGATCACCACCGTGCCGGTCCGCTCGTCGATGACCACGCGGGCCGGCGTATCCGGCTCGACCGTGAGGTCGCCGATCTCCGCCATGAAACGGGTCTGGCTAATGCCCGGCGGGCAGAGCAGGGACACCCGCCGAAGGTCCTGTTCCTTCGCGGATTGCGTGTGGAAACGCTCGCGTGTGAACTGGTTGACCGCATCGGCGATGCGCACGGATGTCTTGAAATCCGGATTCTTGAGGTCGAGGCTGAGCGCGTTGGTGGTGCCGAAATCGTTGGGCGCTTCGAGTTCGACGATGGCCCCGTTGGCGATGCGGCCGGCGGTCGGTACGCCCTGCGTGTAGGTTTCGGCTTGGCCGGCCGCCGAATTGCCGGAGACCGAGACGGGGCCTTGCGCCACCGCGTGGGTCTGTCCGTCACCGCCGATGAGCGGCGTCATGACCAGCGTGCCGCCAAGAAGCGATGTCGAATCGCCGAGCGACGACACCGTGACGTCCAGCTGCGAACCACGGCTGACGAGTGGAGGAAGGTGGGTCGTCACGATCACGCCCGCGACATTGCGGGCCCGCAGCGAGATGCCCCGCACGTTGATGCCCATCTTGTCGAGCATCGACTGCATCGACTGCTCGGTGAACGGCGCGTTGCGCATCGTGTCGCCGGTGCCGAGTAGCCCGACCACGATGCCGTACCCCACGAGCTGGTTGTCGCGCATCCCACCCAGCGTGGCGATGTCCTTGATGCGGACGGCCGCGAACGCATGTGACGCGCTGACACTGATCGCCAAAGCCAGGAACAGGCGGCGCATCAGCTGTTGCCGATCAAGATGCTGCCGTCTTTGGCAATGATTCCCGAGATGGTCAGCCCGCTTTCAGGGTTGCGCACGGCGATCGTGTCGCCGACGGCGCCGGCCTGGAGCGCGGACGCATAGGTCGAGATGGTGAGGCCACCTTCGACATAGGTCACGCGCACTTGCGAGCCGACGGTGATGATCTTCGGTTCGCCGACCGCGTTGATACTGATCGGCAGGCCGGGCAACAGCGTGCGCCGGACGGTCTTCCCGATCAGCGCGGTGCGGTCGAGCACCGTCACCGACATGCCGGCGAAATTGTCCGGCAGTTCGCGCTCGGTCAGCATCCCGTCCCGGATGATGTCGCCGGGGTAGATCGTGACGGAGGCTACCGGAATGGTCTGCCCAGCCCGGGCGAACTCGCAGGACGGCCCCGAGGCGATCAACACACCGCAGAGCGTCCAGGCCGCGGCCTTGCAGGCTGAGAAGAGCTTCATGGCTTAGCGGATTCCCTTGGAGATGGTCTCACCCATCTGATCGGCGGCCTGGATCACCTTCGAGTTCATCTCATAGGCACGTTGCGCCGAGATGAGGTCGGAGATTTCCTTCACGGGATCGACGTTGGACGATTCGAGATAGCCCTGCTGGATCGTGGCGATGCCCGGGTCGCCGGGAACACCGGCCACGGCCGTGCCCGAGGCCGGCGTTTCCTTGAACAGATTGTTGCCGAGATGCTCGAGGCCGCTCTCGTTGGCGAAGTTGGAGAGGGTCAACTGGCCGATCTGTGTGGGCGTCGTCGAGCCGCCGACGGTCGCATTGACGATGCCCGTCGTGCTTACGGTCACGGCCGTCGTATTGGCCGGTACAACGATGGAGGGAATGACGGCATAACCGTCGAGCGTAACCAGCTGGCCGGTGGAATTGACGTTGAAGGCCCCGGCGCGCGTGTAGAGCGTGTCGCTGTTGGGTCCGGTGATCCCGAACCAGCCTTTGCCCTGCAGGGCCAGATCGTAGGTGTTCCCGGTCTGCGTGAGCTCGCCCTGCGTCTGCAGGTTGCGGATGGCAGCTGTTCGCACGCCGAGCCCGAGTTGGGCGCCTTCGGGAATCGTGGAATCGTTGCCGCGGCTCGATACGCCCTGCGCCCGCTGGGCTTCGTAAAGCAAGTCGGTGAACTCGGCCTTGCCGCGCTTGAATCCCGTCGTGTTGATGTTCGCGATGTTGTTTGCAATGACTTCGACGTTGGTCTGCTGCGCCGACATACCGGTCGCGGCGATCGCCAGAGCTCTCATGTCGCGTTTGTCCTTTCGACTCGATACAACTTGCGCGCCTCACGCGGGCTGACCCTCAAACGGGACAGCCATGGCGTGGCAGGGCCGCGCGCCTTGGCTCCGGCGCGAGGGCCGGCAGCTTCCGGAGAAATGCGGACGTCGTTCAGATGGCCATCCGCGACACTTCCTGGAAGGCCGCGACGGCCTTGTCGCGGATCGCCAGGGCGGTCTGCAGGCTTTCCTGCGCGGTCATCACGGATTGCACCACCGACTGGATGTCGGCCTTGCCGGTGATCCCGTCCACCGACAACGACTCGGCTTTCTTGACGTTGTCGACGGCCTCCTTCGACAATTTGGACATGACCTGACCGAAATCGGCGCCGCTGCCGGAGGTCGCGGCTGTCTTGGCAGCGCTCGTGGCCGTGTCGGTCGAGGTCAGCATGGACAAGGCCGAGCTGATCAGCGGGATGGCGGCGATCATTAGGTTCCTTTCAGGAGGTCGATGGTCATGGAGATCAGGTCACGCGATTGCTTGATGACCTGCAGGTCCGCTTCGTAGGAGCGGTTCGCCTCTCGCATGTCGGTCATCTCGGTGATGATATTGACGTTGGGCAGTTTGACGTTGCCGTCTTTGTCCGCCGCCGGGTTGCCGGGGTCGTTTTCCACCTGGAACGGCGTCTGATCGACACCGATATCCTTCACCTGAACGAGTTCCATGCCGCTCAGCTTGTCGAGCTCGTTGGAAAACGTGATGGTCTTGCGTTGATACGGGTCCGCACCGGAGCTCGCCCCGGTGGACTGCATATTGGCCATGTTTTCCGACACGACCCGGAGGCGCGCCGATTGGGCCGCGAGGCCGGAGCCCGCTACGCGAAGCGCTGCCTGAAGAGCATCCATCATGCGGTCAGGTCTTCACACTTTGCATCAGCATATTGTGGAACGCCTTGACGATATTGGTGTTCATGGCGAAATCGTGCTGCACGTCGCCGGCCTTGATCAACTCGTTCTCAAGGCTGACGGTGTTGCCCGAATCGGTGGTTTCCCACGGATCCTGGTCCTTGACCGCGACCGCCTGCTGTTCGGCGGGAGTGAGGTTGAGATGGTTCACGTTCGTGGACAGGAGACCGAGCTGCGTCTGATCGAGCACCTCGGCGAAGGGCTGAACGGTCTGGGCGTGATACCCAGGCGTATTGGCGTTCGAGACATTGCCGGCAATCGTGGCTTGGCTGCGGGAGAGCCAGCGGGCCTGTTTGGCGGCGAGATCGAAAAGATGGATCGGATCCACGGGAATCCCGATACGTTGAGGATGTTGGCACCACCCTGCCGCCGCAACCTTGCTCGGGGCTGTCGGGTGCGCCGTGCGAGAGGATGATCGCCATGCGCCCGCAACCAAAACCCGCCGGTCCCGGCCAGGAAAGCGTTTGGGACTACCCGCGTCCTCCGCGCCTCGAAACCGTGCATGACGACATCAGGATCATCTTCGCGGGCGTGGAGATAGCCCGGACGCAGGCCGCGTTCCGGGTTCTCGAGACGAGCCATCCGCCCGTCTACTATCTCCCGCCCTCCGCCTTCCAGCCGGACGCACTCGTTCCGGCGAGCGGCGGCTCCTTCTGCGAATGGAAGGGCAGGGCGGTCTATTTCGACGTCGCGGCCGGCGGACGACGCGCCGAACGCGCCGCCTGGGCCTATCCGGACCCGACATCCGACTTCGCGGCCATTCGCGATTTCGTGGCCGTCTATCTCGGCAAGATGGATGCCTGCTTTGTCGGCGCCGAAAAGGTTCTGCCGCAACCCGGCGGCTTTTACGGCGGCTGGATCACCTCGAACATCGTCGGTCCCTTCAAGGGCGACCCCGGAACGCAGGGGTGGTAGGAGTGCGATGCAAGTTGAGGCCCAGCCTCGCCGGCGGGGGATTCTTGCATTCATGTTTTGTTCGGCTTGATGGCATAAGGTCGAGCCGGGGCCGGACCAGAAATGAACAGTCTCCTCACCAATAGCTCAGCCGCAGCCGCTCTCCGGAACCTTGCCGGGACCGAGCGGAGCCTTACTGCGACCGGACAGCAGATCTCGACGGGCTTGCGTGTGGCCTCCGCATCCGACGACGCGGCCTATTGGGCCATCAGTGTCGGCATGCGGTCGCGACTGACAAGCGTCGGGGCCGTCCAGGACGGCCTGCGTCTCGTCGATTCCATCGCGAAGGTGGCCGATGCCGCTTTGAGCAGCATCACGGCGACGGTGCAATCGATTCGCAACGACCTGATCGCCGCGCAGCAACCCGGGACGGACCGCACCGCCCTCCAGCAATCCATCGCGGCCAAGCAACAATCGATCGTTGAGACCGCCAACGCGGCCAGCTTCAACGGGCAGAACTGGCTGGTCGGCCAATCGTCACTGGACACGTCGACCAGCGACACGCGCCATTTTCAGTCGACCTTCGCCAATGTCGGGAACGTGACATCCGGATCCGGCGGCACGCCCTTCAACGAAGACGTCACCCTCGTCTCGACACAGACCGGGACCGATGACCTTGGGAGTGTCTCAACGAACACATCGACAACGTCGGGTTTCTGGAGTTTCGCCAGCAACGGCGTCACGACTCCAAGCTTTTCGACCAGCACCGCAGTGAGCTCGACATCGTCATCGGACACGAAACTGCTGCTGCCAGGCAGTGTTTCGAATGGCGCCGGCCTGCAATTCATCGCGCTGCAGAAAAATCAATTCTACCTTTTCGACCAGATCTCCGGCACGAATTCGAGCACCTTCGACGCCGACTATACCGACGGCCACGCGACCCACGGAGCGTCGTCGTCGAGCACGGGTTTCTACGATTCGTTCGACGCTGCGACGCAAACCAACAGAAACGCGCTGGATCGCGCCATCCTGACCAGCTCGGGCTCGACATCCATCCTGTCGCTCTCCATCGCATCCGCATCGGATGCCGATCTGACCAGCATGGTCGCCGGGGCCGAGACGGCTCTGTCGGCGCTGGTGGCGAACCAGGCCGCCTTGGGCTCGTTCAGGGGCCAGATCGCACTGCAGACCTCCTTCAACGACTCCTTGTCCGATGCCCTTGCGTCCGGCATCGGGTCGCTCGTCGATGCCAACATGGATCTGGCATCGACCCGCCTACGCGCCCTGCAAACCCAGCGGCAACTCGGGATCGAGGCCTTGTCGATCGCGAATGACAATGGCGCCATGGTGCTGAAGCTGTTCGGCTCTTGAAGCGTCGAAGCCGAGATCGCCGATGACGGTGGGCCGGGCGGCTCATAGGCCGCGGGCGATCGCCTCCGCGGCCGCGATTCCGGTCTCGTAGGCGCCATGCGCGGTCGAGAACCGCGCGGGTGAGCAGGCTTCCCCGGCAAAGAACAGGCGTTCGCCAACCGGCGCGGCAAGAACCGCCCGGGCGTCGGCCGCACCGGGCTTGGCGCAAGAGTATGACCCTCGGCTCCAGCGGGCCCCCGCCCAGGCCGACATGGCATGCAGCGACAATCGCGCTCTGATCCCGCTGCCGAACAATCCTGCCAGTTCCCCGGCGGCAAAATCGAAGGCGGCCTCGGATCCCGCCGCTTCGATGTCCCGCGCGAAGGTTCCGCCGAAATAGGCCTCGATCACCGGCCGGCCGAAGGGCCGAACCTGATAGGCCGCGGTCTGAAGCCGGAACGGTGTCCCGAACACATGGGTGTCGAACGGCAGGTCGTCAGCCGCCGCGATGTCAAGGAAAAGTTTGTTGGCCACGCCGAGCGGCAGGCTGGCCGCGGCCGAAAGCTTGTCGGGGAGTGGCGGGTCGAAGCGGATCGTCTCCTCGGCGAGACAGGTGGTCGAAACCGTCACCACGGCTGTTCGGCAGCGGAGCGGACCGCGACTTGTCTCGATCGATACGACGGGAGTGTCCGCATGCGCGATCCGAGACACCGCGGTGTCGAGCACCACCGGGACAGGCGCGCCATAGTCGGCGATGAGGCGGCCGTATCCGTCCCGCACCCGCCAGTCTGGCGGACGCCCGGGGTCATAGCGGGCATAGTCGCGGGCCGAGGCCTGTTCGAGCTCGACCCCGTTGATATAGGTACCGATCGCGCCGATCAGCCCGTTCCAGCGGTTCCCTGGTTCAAGATAGGCGCTCAACGGGTCATCGGCCCCCACGGGGTCGAGCGCATCGACACGCTCGAAAAAACCCCGCAAGGCGTCTTTGGCGGCTTCTTGGTCGCCTGGCGACAGGCGCAAATCGCGCGTCTCGCGGTTCCACGGAGCCGCGGTGGTGTCGAGCGCGAAACCGTGCGCCTGGGCGATGCCGGTCCACGCATTGTCGCGCGCCCCGTGCAGCCAGCCGCAGCCGAGATCGACCGCGAGATCGCCGGGAAGTGTCCAGGCGCGGCCGCCGATGCGCCTCGCGGCCTCGATCACCACGACGCTGAGGTCAGGCCGGACCATGGCGAGATGACGCGCCGTGGCGAGACCGGCGGCGCCCGCGCCGATCACCGCGACATCCACCGTATGGCCGATCCAGCCTTCGAGAGCCGGCATATCGGCCGCTTAAGTCTCAGTAGCCCTGATTGGGATCGCCCCTGTAGCCGGCGTAGGGATCCGCCGCATACCCACTGTAGGGCTGCGTGGCCGCGCTGGCATCGGGAGCGGGCTCGACGAGCGGATACTGGTCCTCGGCCGGATCGGGGACGCGGGGGCGGTGCGCGGCTTCCTGGCTCGGGTGAGCCGAGCCCAGGACCAGGACCTTCGTGCCGACCGGAACGCGGTTGAAGAGATCGATCACGTCCTGGTTGATCATGCGGATGCAGCCCGACGATACGCTGGAGCCGATCGTCCAGGGTTCGACTGTGCCATGGATGCGGTAGAGCGTGTCCTTGTTGCCCTGGAACAGATACATGGCGCGAGCGCCCAGAGGGTTGCCGGGACCGCCCGGCATGCCGAGGCCGCTCTGCAGCTTCTGCATGACGCCCCGGACATGGGGATCGCGCGCCACCATCTCCTTCGGGGGATACCAGTCCGGCCATACCCGCTTGGCCTTGATCTCCGCATTGCCAGACCACAAGAACCCTTCGCGGCCGACACCGACGCCGTAGCGGATCGCCTGGCCGTCGCCGTGAATGAGGTAGAGGTAATGGGCGGCCGGATCGATGACGATGCTGCCGGCCGGCTGATCCGTCGGGTAGTCGACGACCGCCCTCAGAAAATCCGGGTTGATGCGGTTCAGATTGACGGCAGGCACCGGGAAGGGCTGCTCATCGATCGCGCCATAGACCTGATCGGCGTCGGCTTCCTGCACGACATAACCCTGGGCCGACGCGCCGCGCGACAGGAATGTACCGCCGAGAAGGCCCACCGCGCCAGTCAGGAACCGGCGCCGAGACGTGTCACGCATTGAAGTCACTCCAAACAGTTTATGGCTGAGGCCAAGCTTCAGGCGCTAAATCCGAATTTGGACCAATTTGATCCCGGTCGGCGGATTTGATTGCCGCAGGCTGCGCTTTGCAAATAACCGTGTCTCGGTTACCACTTCGCCGCCACGCGCCGCCGCCGTAGCACCAATTTGGGACGCTGCCGGTCGCCCGGCCCACGGGCATGTTCAACGGGCGCCGGACAGGGAGAACGATTATGACCGAACTCGCAGATCTCGGGGTCATGGGCCTCGCCGTCATGGGCGCCAATCTCGCCCGCAACGCCGCCCGCAAAGGCTTCGGTGTCGCGCTCTACAACCGGCACGGCGACAAGACGGACACCCTCGTCAGCGAGTTCGGGCACGAGGGCCGGTTCAGCCCGGCCAAGGATCTTGCGGGCTTCGTGGCCGCCCTGGCGAAACCCCGTGTGATCATCATCATGGTCAAGGCCGGCAAGCCGGTCGACGATGTGATCGACGATCTCGTGCCGCATCTCGACGACGGCGACATCGTCATCGACGGCGGCAACTCGCTCTTCACCGACACAGACCGCCGCTTCGAGACCCTGAAATCCAAGAACATCCGCTTCATCGGCATGGGCGTGTCAGGCGGCGAGGAGGGCGCCCTCGAAGGCCCCAGCATGATGCCGGGCGGCGAGCGCGAGGCCTATGCGCGCATCGAACCCATGGTCACCAAGATGGCCGCCCAGGTCGACGGCACGCCCTGCTGCACCTTCATCGGCCCGGGCGGCGCCGGCCACTACGTCAAGATGGTGCACAACGGCATCGAATATGCCGACATGCAGCTGATCACCGAAGCCTATGACCTGATGAAGACCGTCTACGGCCTGGACGCACCCGCCATGGCGGACGTGTTCAAGCAGTGGAAGTCGGGCGACCTCGATTCCTACCTGATCGAGATCACGGCCGCGGTTCTGGCCAAAACCGATTCGACCGGGCATCCGCTCGTCGACAGCATCGTGGATCAGGCCGAGCAGAAGGGGACGGGACGCTGGACGGCCGCCAATGCGCTCGAACTCGGCGTGCCGCTGACAGGCATCACCGAAGCGGTCTTCGCCCGAGTCCTGTCGAGCCAGCGCAAGCTCAGGCTCGAGGCCGCCAAGGCCCTGCCGTTCAAGCAGCCGGCCGGCCGGAAGGCCCAGGCCGCCGACCTCGACGCCATCCGGGACGCGCTCTACGCGTCGAAGATCGTCGCCTATGCGCAGGGCTTCGAACAGATGACCGCGGCCTCGCAGCAATATGGCTGGGACCTGAAGCTCGGTGAGGTGGCCACGATCTGGCGCGGCGGCTGCATCATCCGGGCCCGTTTCCTCGACCGGATCCGCGACGCCTATGGGTCGGAGACAACCCTGTCGAACCTCATCCTGCAGGATTACTTCCGCGACGCGGTGCTGAAGGCCGAGCCGGGCTGGCGGCGCGTCGTGTCGCTCGCCGTCGAACACGGCGTCGCCATTCCCGCCTTCTCGTCGTCGCTCAGCTACTACGATGGCCTGCGGCGCGAGCGGGGGCCGGCGAACCTGCTGCAAGGCCTGCGTGATTATTTCGGCGCCCATACCTACCGGCGCCTCGACCAGGAGGGGTCGTTCCACACCCGCTGGAGCCAGGATGGCAGTGAGGTGAAGGTTTAAGCGGCGCTCGCTCTTGTCTTTGCGAGCGCAGCGAAGCACTCCAGTGCGGAGGCAATGAAGGAAGGCTGGCGGAGGAGACGCTCCATCGTCGACATCATGCCAGCCAGCAAAACTTACTGTAACGGTTGAAAATGACCCACTAACCCAGGCCCGTTCCACCACCAATTTGATCCCGCCTGGGTGGCCGGGGTTGCGGATGTCCCATCCACCACCAGACGGCTAGGAAAAAGGCGCCAAGCGCGACAAGTGCCAGGCTGGCCGTCAAGGACGCCGCTATTGGCGCGACGTAAGGCATGAGGATGGGGAGCGGTGCTCCACAACCAGTGTTGCGCGGCACCAGGGTGATAATCTGACCCCGATGCAGGATGGGTGAACCGCGCTGTAGCGATTCGAAAACAGACCGACAGAGTGGCGAAGCGGGTCCGAGCGAGTAGGCGACGACCGTTTCAGTATGTGCGGGATGCCAGGGTTCGTTGGGGACATGAACCAAATCCAGCACATACCCCTGCACTGACGGGTGAGTGGCCGCATAGCCCATCTGTGCAATGGGAACCAAGGTCGTCAGAAGCGTCACAAGGCTCGCTGCCACAAATGAGCCTCCGACCCAAAACGCCTTGGTCGACCAAGAACCGTCAGCGGGAGGCTCCACTGAGTCCGTCTCGAAGCTCATGTGCATGATCGTCGGCAGCCCGGTTGCTTGCGACAGACGCATCTGATTAGCTTTGTAGATTGTTCCACACAGCCATGTGAAGTCGCCGCCAGTGGGTCCCATCCGATTGAGTGGGGTTGCCATCGACGCCTCTTTCGCGCGCTGCAAGTGAGCCCCGGGAGTTTCTCCATTGGTTGCCGCCTGAAGGACAAGGCTTTTCGAGGCACCCGCGTCTCAGTCGACTGTTTGCCTTGCACCGGCCTATAAACTGGCTTGATCTATCGTGGTGAGCCGCCCCATGACGTTTCCCTTCGATCCCGCAACGCACGAGAAAGTCGCCTTCACGATGCAGCTGCATCCGGGGCAGGCGGCGGAATATGAGCGGCGCCACGACGCCATCTTTCCCGAACTCGTGACGCTGCTGCGGGAGGCGGGCGTCGCGGATTATTCGATCCACCTCGACCCTGCCACCCACACGCTGTTCGGCGTGCTGTGGCGGCGGCGTGACCACACGATGGATCTGCTACCGAGCCATCCTGTGATGCGGCGCTGGTGGGCCCATATGGCCGACATCATGGAGACCAATGCGGCAAATGAGCCGCTGGTGACGCCGCTCACGACCGTGTTTCATATGAAATAGCTCAAAAGGTCGGGATGCTGGATTTACGTCCCGCTTCCTGTCGTGGCATGACCGCCATCGAGTGAAGACGCCGGGCGTCGAGGTTGTTATGTCGCGTGCTTTCGTGTGTGTCGCCATAGGCTTCACGATGATATCGGCTGCCCTGGCGCAGGCTCCCGGCAACGCCCCTCCGGCCGTGGGGGTCGAGAAGGTCGGCCTGAAGCCGATCATCGAGACGGAGCGCTTTATCGGCCGCATCCAGGCGGTCGAGCAGGTCGATCTCGTGGCCCGCGTCACCGCTTTTCTGGAGAAGATCGTCTTCACCGAAGGACAGGAAGTCGAGAAGGGCGCCACGCTGTACCAGCTGGAGCAGCCACCCTTCCAGGCCGATGTCCAGGCCAAGCAGGCCACGATCGAGCAGATCCAGGCGCAGCTCGCCAATGCCAATGTCACGCTCGAACGCGCGCAGACCTTGCTCAACACGCCGGCCGGGCAGCAATCCACGGTCGATTCGGCCAAGGCCAATCAGGGGAACCTGCAGGGACAGCTGCTCGCGGCGGAGGCCAATCTCCGCACCTCGCAGATCGAACTCGGCTACACGACGATCACGGCGCCGATCGACGGCAAGATCGGGCGCACCAGCATCACGGTCGGCAATGTCGTGACCCCGAGCAGCGGGACGCTCGCCACGATCGTGCGCCAGGATCCGATGTATGTCGTGTTCCCGATCTCCGTCCGCTCCGCCCTGGAGCTTCGGTCGCGTTATGCCGGCAAGGGCGGCTTCGCGGCCGTGCAGATCAAGATCGTGCTGCCCGACGGTCGCACCTATGGCCAGGTCGGCAAGCTGAACTTCGTCAACAACACCATCGCGTCCTCGACCGATACGATCATCCTGCGCGGGACGATCCCCAATCCGGTGCTGCCCCAGCAACAGGGTAAGGACGGCGCGGTGCGCGAACTGGTCGACGGCGAGTTCGTGCAGGTCCTGCTCGAGGGCGTGCAGCCCGTGCAGGTGCTGTCGATCCCGCGCGCGGCGGTCAGCACCGACCAGCAGGGCGACTTCGTCTACGTGCTCAGCGACGACAACAAGGCGATGCGGCAGAACGTGACGCTCGGCCAGTCGACCCCGACCGAAGCCTCGATCGTGTCGGGCCTCAAGGAAGGCCAGACCATCATCGTCGATGGCATCCAGCGCGTCAGGGCCGGACAACCCGTGTCGCCCGGTCCGGCGATCGTGACCCCGGCCGAACAGGCGCAGAAGCCCGCACCATGATCTCCGCCGTCTTCGTCGACCGCCCCCGGCTCGCGATCGTCATCGCGATCATCATCACCATCGCGGGCCTGCTGTCGCTGACCCGCATCCCCGTCGCGCAATTCCCCGATATCGTGCCGCCGCAGGTCCAGGTGTCGGCCACCTATCCCGGCGCCGCGGCCAATGTGGTCGAATCCTCTGTCGCCCAGCCGCTGGAGGCGCAGATCGTCGGCGTCGACCAGATGCTCTATATGAAGTCGGCCAGCGGCAACGACGGCAGCTATAATCTCACCGTCTCGTTTGCGCTCGGCTCGGACCCGAACATCGACACGGTCAACGTCAACAACCGCGTGCAGACCGCGCTGTCACAGCTGCCGTCCGAGGTACAGCTCGAAGGGCTGACGGTGCAGAAGCGGTCCTCGGCCGTGCTGCAGTTCATGATGTTCTACAGCGAGAGCGGCCAGCAGGACCCGCTGTTCATCACGAACTATGTGCTGATCAACGTGCTCGACGAATTGTCCCGCACGCCGGGCGTCGGCCAGGCCTCGCTGTTCGGTCGGCTGAACTATTCGATGCGGATCTGGTTCGACGTCCAGCATCTGAACAATCTCGGGATGGCGCCATCCGAAATCGTCAATGCGATCCAGTCGCAGAACGTCCAGGCCCCCGTGGGCCGGATCGGCGCCCGGCCGATCAGCGACGACCAGCAGTTCCAGCTCAACGTCCAGACCAAGGGGCGCCTGACGACGCCCGAGGAATTCGGCAATATCGTCGTCCGGGCGAATCCGGACGGCTCGGTGCTGCGGGTCCGGGACGTGGCCCGCGTCGAGATGGGCGCCCAGAACTCGGACAATTTCAGCCGGCTCGACGGCAAGCCCGCCGTCGCGCTGGGCATCTATCTCTCGCCCGGCGCCAATGCGGTGCAGACCGCGGCCGCCGTCAACAAGACGCTGGCCAAGCTGAAGCCGCGCTTCCCCGAGGGCCTGAACTACAAGGTCGTCTACGACTCGACCACTTTCGTGACGGATACGATTTCCGAGGTGCTGAAGACGATCGGCGAAGCCTTCGTGCTCGTCGTCATCGTCGTGTTCCTGTTCCTCGGCAACCTGCGCGCGACGATCATTCCGGCGGTCGCGGTGCCGGTGAGCCTGATCGGCACCTTCGCGGTGCTGCTGATCATCGGCTATTCCGCCAATACGGTGTCGCTGCTCGCCATGGTGCTCGCGATCGGCATCGTGGTCGACGACGCCATCGTGGTGGTCGAGAATGTCGAGCGCGTGATGGCGGCCGAGCCGGACCTCACGCCCGCCGAGGCCACCAAGAAGGCGATGCGCGAGATCACGGCGCCCATCATCGCGATCACGCTGGTGCTGCTCTCGGTCTTCGTGCCCATCGCCTTCATTCCCGGCCTGACGGGCGTGCTGTTCCGGCAATGCGCCATCACGATCAGCGTCGCCATGCTGATCTCCGCCATCAACGCCCTGACCCTGTCGCCGGCGCTCTGCGGCATCTTCCTGCGGCCGGGCGGCCACGAAGGTGGCATCATGGGCCGCGTGCTCGGCGCCATCGAGGCGACGCGGCACGGCTACACGTCGGTGGTGCGGCGGCTCGTGCGCGTCAGCCTGGTCAGCCTGGTGGTCATCGCGGGCTTCGCGGTGGCGATCTATTTCGCGGCGCAGCGCACGCCGACCGGCTTTCTGCCCGAGGAGGACCAGGGCGCCTTCTTCGTGGTGCTGCAACTGCCCGACGGCGCCTCGGTGGCGCGCACCAGCGACGTCGTCAAGCAGATGGAGGACACGCTCCTCAAGCTGCCGCAGGTCGCCGACACGTTCGCGGTGATCGGCTACGGCTTCCTGGACGGCGTCAGCGAGCCCAATGCCGGTTTCATGGTGGTGCGCCTGAAACCCTTCGCGGACCGGACCGGGGTGCAGGATTCTGTTCAGGCGATGATCCGCAAGACGTTCGGGGTCGGGTCGCAGATCCGCAGCGCCAGCGTGATCGCCTTCAACCTGCCGCCCATCATCGGTCTCTCGACGAGCGGCGGCTTCGAATACGATCTCGAAGCGCTGGAAGGGCAGGACCCCGCCGGCAACGGCAGCGTCGCGCAGGGGCTGATCGGGGCCGCCAACGGCAATCCCGATCTCGCCCGCGTCTTCACCACCTTCACGGCCTCCAATCCCTCGCTCTATCTCGACATCGACCGAGACAAGGCGAGCGCGCTCGGGGTGAACATCGGCGACATCTTCAACGTGCTGCAATCCTCGTTGGGCGGAACCTATATCAACAACTTCAACCTGTTCGGCCGTACCTGGCAGGTCAATATCGAAGGGGAGGACGCCAACCGGCGCGACATCAGCGACCTCTGGCAGCTCTATGTGAAGAACGCGCAGGGCGGCGAGGTGCCGTTGCGGTCGCTCGCCTCGGTGCATGTCGTGCAGGGCCCGCAGGTCATCACCCGCTACAACAACTACAGGGCGATCCCCATCCAGGGCAGCCCGGCGCCGGGCGTCTCGTCGGGTTCGGCGCTCGCGGCCATGACGGCGGTGTCGGAAAAGACCTTGCCGCGCGGCTACGGGTTCGAATGGACCGGCACGGCCTATCAGGAATATCAGGCCAACGGCCAGACGGGCGTCGTGCTCGGCCTCGCCGTCCTGTTCGCCTATCTGTTCCTCGTCGCGCTCTACGAAAGCTGGATCATCCCGGTGCCGGTGCTGCTGTCCGTCACGGTGGGCGTCTTCGGCGCCTTCATGGGCATCATCGTGGCCGGGCTGGTGCTCGACCTCTACGCCCAGGTCGGCCTCATCGTGCTGATCGCGCTGGCGGCCAAGAACGGCATTCTGATCGTCGAATTCGCCAAGGAGCAGCGGGAGAGCGGCGTGCCGATCCTCGATGCCGCCATCGCGGGCGCCTCGATGCGGTTCCGCGCCGTCATCATGACCTCGATCGCCTTCGTGCTCGGCCTCGTGCCCCTGGTGATCGCCCATGGGGCCGCCTCGGTCAGCCGCCGCGACGTCGGCACCCCCATCTTCGCCGGCATGATCGCCGCGAGCCTCGTCGGCCTGTTCGTGATCCCCATGCTCTACGTGGTGTTCGAACGGATCTCCGAACGGATCGACCGCTGGCGCGGCATCGATCCCGACGTGAAATATGGGCGCCCGGCAGAGGCGGCACCGAGTGGCGAGACGGGCGGGGCGTGATCCTGTCCGGCTGGCGCGACGCCGGGGTCGCGCGTTTCTGCACCGGCTCTCTGGCCCGTTTGGGCGTGGCCTCGTGGCGCTGCCCTGAAGGAGGCCGGAGACTGAGGTGATCCAAGCTTTGCGAGAGAGCCGCTGGGCTCGCTGCTTCGCGCCTATGATCGGATAGTGCGCGTCGTCTCCCTCGTCGGCCACCAATCGGAATCGCGTCGCGGCTGAGCGCGTAGTCAGTGCTTCTTGCCTATCCACCCAAACACGGTGTGCAGATCCCGCTTGACTTTGGGCGGCTAATATGTTCTCTATCTGTTCACTGCAGAAGTGGGTGATTATATACTTTACGAACCAAGCCGAATCGGCCTAGCTTGACCTGAGCCAATTGCGGTTCGCGAGCCATACGAGCAGCCGATGTCGATAGAGAGCGCAGTCGCAAACACGGCGGATTACGTAGCTTCGCAATCGGATCAAAAGGCAGCGCGCCTCCACGATCAATACCAAAAGGTCAAGCTTGAGGCTGAGAAGCTTCTGGCGGAACGCAATCTTGCGCGCCGTGCGCTCCAACGCCGCGCGGATTTTGTCGTCAAGGTGGGGGCTGACTATCAATGCCCTCGTTGTTGGATCGAACGTGAAAAGAGATCGCCCTTGCGCCCCTTGGAGGGGGACATCATGGCGTGTCGTGAATGTGGAATTGATATTCAAGTCGACTAATCTCCAAAAGAAAAACCCGGCTCACTGGCCGGGTTTTGATGGCTTCGCTTTCTTCTCGGCGTTTGGCGGCGGATCGGTCACCTTCGCCCCCGCTACCTTCTTCAGCTTCTCATTAAACGCCGCTTCCGACTCGTCTGCTCCAAGCTCCCGCGCCATGGCGATGAAGCGTTCAGATTGGGCTTCTTGGGTTTCGGACGGCTTGGGATGCTTCGGCGCTTCTGACATTCATTTCGCCTTGTAGGTGCCAGCCTTCAACATGGGCCATGCCTCGGCATACGGCATGACCTTATCATGCTTAGCTTTCCAGTGCGCGTCGATGCCATCCCAACCACTGCCTTGAAAAGCGTGCCGGCACTCGGGGCAGATCTTCGGCTCAGTCCGTTCAGCACGAGCCTCTTTAGACTCGGGGGATCTCTCGGGACGCTTGGTGGCTGGCATCCGATCCTGCTTGTCCGCCATTGGTCACCTCGTAGCGCATGATCAGCAGAGAGAAGCTATGGACAAGGCGTGATCTTCACAAGGACGCCCAGCTTCAAGCCAAGCCCCCCCACGGCAAAGCCGTGCCTCACACGCCTATTTTCAAAATAGGGCAATTTGCAAAAAGAGGTGCTGTTTTTTAGCCAAATTCGTAGGCAGCAAATTCAATAGGTTAAAGTGCGACAAAATGGCAAGGACAGCTGGCACGAAATTTAATTCGTATCGTACCTCCTAGCGCAACTCACATTGGCAGTCGATTTCCAGCTTGGCGATCCCTATAATATGAGTCTGGTGAACTCACTTTTCGCTTGACAGGAGGGCGTGATGGTGGAGCTGAACGTTCGAACTGCCATCGAGGATGTGGTCCGAGATAGGCTCAACACGGTTCGTATTATCTCTGTGGAAACGGTTCGAGAGCCGGATTTCGATGGTGATGACGTACTAAGGGTGACTGTCGTGGTTGACAGCCCGGCAAGCGATTTTGACAGCGGACGCGTTTCTGGGCTTGTGCGCCACATACGAGCTAAGTTGGACAGCCTTCGGGAATATGCTTTCCCGATGGTTAGTTTCAAGGCTCGCCAATCGGCTGGGGCGGCTCACTGAACGCAGACGATCTGATTGCTAGCGCTCGGTATCTTACAGATCGCCCGGCGGGGCAGCGCACGCAAACCGATATGAAGAGGGCAGTAAGCTCTCTCTACTATGCGCTTTTCCATGAGCTATCCCTAGCCTGTGCAGTCGCCTTAGTTGGCGACCGCACAATGGCGTACAGCAAGCCAGCATGGAGACAAGCTTATCGAGCATTGGTACACAAGCACCTTAAAACTCAGTGCTTTAACCACCGCTACACGATACTAAAGCTTTTTCCCAAAGAAATTGAAGACTTTGGAAATGCCGTCGTTAAGTTGCAAAATGAAAGACATTTCAGCGACTACGACCCATACCATACAGTCGATGATGTTGAATTAGGTACCCTCTTTGAGCTTGCTGAAAAGTGTCTTGCAGACTTTCGCAATGCTTCGGATAAAGATCGTAGAGCCTTTTGTACGTTCGTTCTGTTTCAGCAACGGTAAAGTGCGATTGCCGCTCCTTGGCTAGGACTTCCGCCTCTTTCTCACTCGAAGCGCCAATCTAAAAAGCTCAAACTGTTGAGGCTCTGGCTTCGTCAGCTGGCCGGTACTTCAGTCGCTTGCCCTTGATGCCTTCAAGGGCGCGTTCGTTCCGCTGCGCATCGTCCACACCCAACTTCACCCGGTTCGAGTAGCGGAAGTCGAACTCCGCAAGATAGCGGTGCAGATGCTTCTCGGAGCAGTGCTGATAGACGCCCTTCATGCCGCGCTTGAAGACGGAGAAGAAGCCCTCGACCGTTTGGGTGTGGGCATAGCCTCGCTTCCATTCCTTTTCGCTGTGGTTGACCGTCTGGTGGTCAAGGAAGCCCTTGCCGGTCTCGGTGTACCACTTGCCCTCATCGGTCATGAGAACCGAGTGTTTGTTGATGTTGGCCTTTAGGTAAGGGGCGAGAGCCGCAGCCGAGTGGCCAGACACATGGAACGAGCGAGACGTACCGCCGCGCTCAACCAAGGTCAGAACGGTTAGCTTCGTGGCGTAGCCCTTCGTGCGGTGCGGAACGTCGTCGTACTTGCCGACATAGGTTTCATCGGCCTCCACAATCGCACCGAGACCGCCAAGCTGGTCGAAGAAGCTAGCGCTCGTATCCATGGCGAGGTGGATACGATGGGCCAGGAACCAAGCGCTCTTGTAGGTCACGCCAATCGTGCGGTGCAGCTGATGAGCACTGATGCCCTTCTTGGATGACACCATGAGATAGACGGCCTGAAGCATCTTGTTCAGCGGGATATGGGCGCTTTCGAAGACGGTGCCGATCTTGACGGTGAACTGCTTGCGACAGTCGGAGCACTTGCGAAGGCCGACACGGCTTTTGCGGAGATCGTAGTGCTTGCCGCTGATTGAACCGCAGTGAGGACACACGGGACCAGCCGGCCAAAGCACGTTTTCAAGGTGCTGGAAGGCGGCGGCTTCGTCGTGGAGGTAGCGGGCGGACAGAACGGACATGGCACTCGGCTCCAGTGAAAAGCCTACCTCTTTCGCTTTGGTTCGTAAAGTATATACCTATCAAGAACTGCAGATAACGCCCCGGGCTCCTGAGCCGCCGGGCTTTTTCATGTCCGGGCCTCGCCATGGTGATCAAGCGTACGCCGCGCCGCAAACCCGCGCCGCCCGATGCGGCGACCGTGGGGGTACGGGATGCCATTCGGGCCCATGTGCCGGGCGCCATCGCCGAACTGGCGCGGCTGGCGCTCGAGGCCAATAGCGAGACGGCGCGGGTCGCGGCCATCAACGCGCTGATCGATCGCGGCTACGGCAAGCTCAAGGACACGCTCGACAGCGATGACACCACGCAGGCCATCACGGTCCGGTTCGTCACCCCCAAGGGCGACCCGTGACATCCATCTGCCCGAGGCGTTCCGCGACCTCTTCCGGCCCTCCCGCTACAAGGCGTTCTACGGCGGCCGGGGCTCCGGCAAGTCGCACGCCATGGCCACCGCGCTGGTGCTGCTCGCGGCTCAAAGACCGCTGCGGATCCTGGCGGCCCGGCAGTTCCAGCGCTCGATCCGCGACTCCTCGAAACGGCTGATCGACGACCGCATCGCGCATCTGGGGCTGCGCCGCCGCTTCAAATCCACCGAGACCGATATCGTCGGCACCAACGGCTCGGCCATCCTGTTCGCCGGCCTCGCCACCAACCCCGAATCGGTGAAATCCATGGAGGGCATCGACATCGCCTGGGTGGAGGAGGCCGCGACGATCTCGCAGGCGTCGCTGGAGATCCTCATCCCGACCATCCGCAAGGAGGGGTCCGAGCTCTGGTTTGCCTGGAACCCCCGGCTCGCCACGGACCCGGTCGATGCGCTGTTCCGCACCGGCCTGCCACCGCCCGACAGCATCATCCGCCGCGTGACCTATGCCGACAACCCCTGGTTCCCGGCCGTGCTCGATGCGGAACGGCGCTGGGATCTGGCACGCGACCCGGCGAAACACGCCCATATCTGGGACGGCGAGTACCGTCGCCATGCCGAAGCCCAGATCTTTACCGGCTGGCGCATCGACACGCTCGATCCGCCAGAGGGCGCACGGCCTTTCTTCGGGGCCGACTGGGGGTTCGCGGCCGACCCGACCGTGCTGGTCCGCTGCTGGCTGTTCGACCGCGTGCTCTTCATCGACCACGAGGCCTACCGCATCGGCTGCCCCATCGCCGAGACGGGCGCGCTGTTCCGCACGGTCGAGGGCACGCATGGCCCCGGCGCCTGGCCGATCACCGGTGACAGCGCCCGGCCCGAACTCATCGACCACCTGCGCCGCGAGGGCTTTCGGATCAAGCCCGCCCGCAAGGGCAAGGCCTCGGTCGAAGACGGCATCGCCTTTTTGCAGAACCGCGACATCGTGGTCCACCCCCGCTGCCGCCACGCCATCGACGAGCTGACCCTCTACAGTTTCAAGACCGACCCGCTCACGGGCGACATCCTCCCCATCCCGGAAGACCGCCACAACCACGTCATCGATGCGCTCCGCTACGCGGTCGAGGACGCGCGGGCGGCGGGCTACGGGCTCTTGAAGGTGCTGTGACCTGACCCCTCCCTTCTCCCGCAAGCGGGAGAAGGTGGCCCCACGAAGTGGGGTCGGATGAGGGGCGCCGACCTCTGCGTTTTCCCTCATCCGTCTCGGCTTCGCCGCGACACCCTCTCCCGTTCACACGGGAGAAGGGGTGCACCCCCACGAGTCCCCATGCCCCATCGCCTCTCCGGTCGCGCGACGCTCGACAGCCTGTCGAACCTCGCGGCCTCGCTCAATGACGGCAAGGACAAGCAGGCCCACGACGCCTTCTTCATCCCAAGCCTCGCCCGCGACCAGATCGAGAGCCTCTACCGAGGCGACTGGCTGGCCCGAAAGATCGTCGACATCGTCCCCTACGATTGCGTCCGCGAATGGCGAACATGGGCTGGCGACCGGGCCGATGTGAAGCGGATCGAGAGTGTCGAACGGGCGCTCAACCTGCGCCACGCCGTCCAGCGCGCCATGGTCATGGGCCGGCTCTACGGCGGCGGCGCGCTCATCATCGGCACCACCGAGACCGATCCGGCCGCGCTCATGACCGAATTGCGGCCGAAAGACGTCGGCCCGAATGGCATCGCCTTCCTGCATGCCGTCTCGCGCTGGCAACTCGCCGTCGCCGAGATCGAACGCGATCCGCTCAGCCCCTGGTTCGGCGAGCCCAAAGCCTACGAGGTCACCGCGCCCGAGCGCGGGAGCCTGACCCTCCACCCCTCCCGCGTCATCCGCTTCCTCGGCAACCCCCTCGCCGATCCGTCCCTCTTCGGCGCCGACCTCTGGTCCGATTCCGTCCTGACCACCCTCTACGACGCCATCCACGCCGTGGCGCTGACCACCACCGGCGCCACCAGCCTCATGCACGAGGCCAAGGTCGACGTCGTCACCGTCCCCAACCTCTCCGAACACCTGTCGAACGCCGCAACCACCGCCCAGCTCTCCGCCCGCTTCAGCTACGCCGCGACCATGAAGTCGCTCAACAACCTCCTCCTGCTCGGCGACGGCGAGACCTGGGCGCGGCAAAAGATCGACTTCGCCGGCCTGCCCGAGATGGTGCGGACCTTTCTGCAGGTCGCGGCGGGTGCCGCCGACATCCCGGTCACGCGCCTGCTCGGCCAATCCCCCGCCGGCCTCTCGGCCACGGGCGACCACGACACCCGCAACTACTACGACATGATCGCGGCCCGGCAGGAGATCGAGCTGCGTCCGCAACTGGAGCGCCTCGACCGGCTGCTCTTCGCCTCGGCCGGGGTGACGCTGGGGGCGCTGGCCTTCACGTTCCGGCCGCTGTGGCAGATGGATGCCGCTGCGCAGGCGGCGATCGCGCTGCAGAAGGCGCAGGCGACGCAGATCTATGCGGGGCTCGGGTTGTGGCCGACCGAGGTGATGGCCGGGCTGGTGCGGGGGCAGCTCGCCGAGGATGGGACGTATCCCAATATTCAGGCGAGGCTGACGGAGAGCACGGCAGATGACATCGGATCGACGCGCGCTGCTGCACATCCGAGCATCGACAATCCAACGATAGATTACGAAGGTCAAGGTCACGATCCAAACGGCTGGTGGAGTAGGGGGCGCAAGGCTGGTCACTCCGCAGTCAAGCAGGCCAGCGAAAGCAAAGAAGAACGGGAAAAGGAGACCGGCGGCCCGCCGCCGGCTGCGGAATCACAGGAAATTCAGCATTCAGATCCCTTGCCAGGCAACCAGTTGGGTCATTCATCCGGACTGGTGCAAGCTGTATCACCGGCTGGAGGAACAACGGGACTTGGGGTCGGATATCGTCCTCCGAGGAATTTATTGCCGGACAACCAATCTCAATTGAAGCATATATCCCGAAATGAAAATGGTCATTTGCCTGACACCGCCGCTAACAGACAACTGTTGCAAGACATATCTAGTGAAGACAGGTATGTTCTTGGACACGACAGCTTTGGGAATACATGGTCATCAAAGCTTATGGACAACGGAACTCAAGTTTGGGTACAGGTAAGGAACGGGCGGATTATCAACGGTGGCGTGAACGAAACGCCACACGAATTTAATCCACAGACAGGTCTTTCTGCGCCGAATCGCCCTAATCGATGAGAGATTGGCTATGCCTAAAATGACTGAAGACGAAGCCTACGCCGCGATGTTTCAATTCATAAAAAAGATTTATGAGAGGACAGATTCAGACGAATTGGGAGGGATGCTGGGTAGTATGTCACTTTTGCGTGACGGACAAACAGCGGATCCTGCGATGATGTCCGACTGGAAAGATGCTGTCGCTTATGCATTGGAGCACGGAAAAGCCGACCTGCTAGAACTTACTCCTCTTGAAAGCAGAAAGGCATAAAACCAGCATCATCGCTGATCCGGCCTGCCCGAGATGGTGCGGACCTTCCTCCAGGTCGCGGCCGGCGCCGCCGACATTCCGGTCACCCGCCTGCTCGGCCAATCGCCGGCCGGTCTCTCGGCCACCGGCGACCACGACACCCGCAACACCTACGACATGATCGCGGCCCGGCAGGAGATCGAGCTGCGTCCGCAACTGGAACGCCTCGACCGCCTGCTGCTGGCCTCGGCCGGGGTGGCGCCCGGCGCGCTCGCCTTCACGTTCCGGCCGCTGTGGCAGATGGATGCCGCCGCCCAGGCGGCGATCGCCCTGCAGAAGGCGCAGGCGACGCAGATCTATGCGGGGCTCGGGTTGTGGCCGAAGGAGGTGATGGCCGCGCTGGTGCGGGGGCAGCTCACTGAGGATGGGATTTATCCGAATGTGGGGGCGAGCTTTGCTGCAACCAGTCTGGCTGGACCGATTACCCCGAGCAACGCTTTGGCAAATGCGTCGGTCCTGACTAATGACTACGAAGGCCAGGGTCACGATCCGAACGACTGGTGGAGCAGGGGTCGAAAGGCCGGTGCACCTTCTGTCATCCTGGCCAGCGAAGCGGAGGAAGAGGAGGGGCAAGAAACCGGCGGACCGCCGCCAGCGGTGGAAACGCAGAAGACGCCGCGCCTCAACCCGCTTTTGGGACCTCAGCCGGGCCGGTCGCTGGCTTCGCCGGCCTTGGTGATCCGGCCTACGGAAGCGATCCAAGGTCTCGGCATTGGAGCAGGCAGGCCCACCGCGGCGGCGTCAACATCTCCCCAAGCGGGTCCGCCTTCCAACGCCAAACCGTCTCCCCAACCGACGAGCGAGCCAACTTTTACCGCCTTGGGCATCCCAACTCAACATGCCGGGCATTGTCGGGCCGGGGCCGTATGCAAGAGCTGGAATACCTCTCGCTTCGTCTCGAAGACCGAGTAAAGCGATAAGAGACCAGAACACGGCAAACGGATACGAATTCGGTTGCCATAGGTGCGGAACGAAAGATCCTGGGACAGCTTCGGGCAACTTTTATCTGGACCATCAGCTCCCAACGGGTCTCATTTTCGACCACGAGCTGCAATTCGGCTACCCGCATTGTAAACCTTGTGGCGATGCACAAGGAGGTTATGCGAAAGATATAAAAGAGAAGGGACCATCGAAGTGAAAATAATCTGCGCGAATGGTGGACCGCTGGTCGGACTCAGTCGCGAATACGCTCATTTGTGGTGCGGCAATGAGGGAAAGGACTTCATAGGGAGGACATCTCCATTTTCGACCGACTATGATGCGGCGTGCGAGTTCACAGGCGGTCCAGCATCATCCGCCGACCAACATCGCGAAGCTTCCTGGCTCCGTTCTGGACGCATTGCTGATTACGCTGCCTGTCGAAACGGCTGTCGTGGGAGCCGATCACACCTCAGTGTCTATTGCCCAGGTGGAAGCTGCTGACCCGGGTTGGCTCTTTTCCGACATTAGTGCGGTTGACTACCAAAAAGCCAATTTCACCAAAAAAGCTATCCTAGAGACGCAAAGCTGTGTGTTCGTTATTTTTGACGCCGCCTACAGATTCAAAGATGTTGGCACAGAATTTTTGAGTTTCGAGATCCAGCAAGGTAATCATCATTTAACAGATGCAATATACATCAAAAAAATTGCACTGAGCTAGTTCTTATCCAACTCATCAAAACTGGTATATGAACTGTGAGCAAAATTGCATAACTGCATTTTTTATGCATAAATCTCACATGCGTACTTTGGGCTCATTAAAGGTTGATGGGCGGTAATCTACAGAGGCCTAAACGGCTGAGATAAAAAGCTAGATACGAGACCTGGGCTCGGCAGCGCATCGATTTCGCCGGCCTGCCCGAAATGGTCCGCACGTTCCTGCAGGTCGCGGCCGGGGCCGCCGACATCCCGGTCACCCGCCTGCTCGGCCAATCCCCCGCCGGCCTCTCCTCCACAGGCAATCACGATACCCGGAACTACTATGACATAATCGCGGCCTGGCAGGAGATCGAACTGCGCCCGCAACTGGAGCGCCTCGACCGGCTGCTGCTGGCCTCGGCCGGGGTGGCGCCGGGGGCGCTGAGTTTCAGCTTCCGCCCGCTGTGGCAGATGGATGCCGCAGCCCAAGCCGCTGTCGCGCTCTCGAAGGCGCAGGCGACGGGGATCTATGCCGGGCTGTGACTGTGGCCGACGGAGGTCATGGCGAGGCTCGTGGCGGGGCAGCTCGCCGAGGACGGGATCTACCCGGATGCGATGGCGGCGTTCGCTGCGGCGGAGAAAGATGGCGCGCTGCAGCCCGTGCGGGACTACAGCCCCGATCAGCCGCGTGATCCGGACGGGCGATGGACCGAGGGTGGGGGTACATCATCGCAGCAGTCGGAGGCCGCTGCCAAAAAGGGCGTCACCATCGGTGCCCCGCACAAACTGACGATCCATCCTAAAGAGGGTCATGTTTCGCCAAGCAGGGCCGCACACGGAACATCCAGCACCGCCAGCAGCCTTTCCGCGAAGATTAGTGGCGCCCTGGAGTTCCTGAACCCAATCAGCGCGGCTCAGGCCGCGGGTGCCGACGAAGAAGAAAACCGATCGGCAGAGGAAGAATCTTACCCAACGTCGGAGATCCAGGTCGCGCGCTATTACAGCGCCTACAACGAGCTGAAGGCGATCAATCCCAAAAACCCGGAATTTGGACCCGCCTTGCGACCGACCGATTGGACTCCTTCAAACGAGGACGTTCAGCGCGTCGAGACAGCTTTGCAATTCGCTCGAAGCGGCCAAGCGGGATCATCGGCCCTTACCGCGCCGCGAAAGGATCCAAACTCTGTTTCGCCATTCGCACCATCGTCGGAACGGGTCAACAGAGCCGCACCGGAACCACCGATGTCAATGCCTCGCTCTCCTACAGAGGAGATGCTGGAGCGCATCGCGAGGGAGAATCCGCTCCGCCTCAACGTCGGACGCGCGACCGTTCCACAAGGGGCATTCGGCTCGATTGTTCGGGCAAACGGCGTAACGATCAGAGTTGACGGCAACTCGCCTCGTGAACTTGGTTACAGCTACGAGCAAGGCATTCGGGACACGGTCGGGTCCGGAAAGTTGAAGGAAACCTTTGTTGCCCACATCAGTCGCTTCGTGGACGATGTCGTCGATCAGCGGGTCTTCGAAGCCAAGCACGTCGACGTCTACGTGGAGGCGATCTACAATCCTCGCTTGGCCGAGCCATGGCACGTCCTGCGCTCGACCAGGTGGTTCGCCAGGCTCGCGAGATCACACGAGCTTACGAAGGTGGCGCGATCTACTTCACGAACGACGAGGACTTTGCCGCAGACTACACCAAGATCTTCGAGCGGAATGGCATTTCCAAGTTCCGGTTTGTGATCGTGCCTTCGACAGCGGATTAGGTCACTCCAATGCACACGAACATGACGGAACTCCCGCCCCTTCCCTCAAATTTCATCGTCTACGATCACGACAATCCCTCTCCTTACTTCCCTCCGGAGAAGGTGGTCTACATCGAGTCGTTCACAACCGATTTTTCGGACGAGGAGGTGAAGCAGATCAGGGCCATGGAACGGTTCGCCCTGAATCTAAATACGGGCGGCGTGGGAGGCGACGAAATCCCGGGCATCCGCGAGAAGCCGACGGAGATGTACCTCTACTTCAAGCGCTTCTCAGACGCGTCATGGAGGGCAGACGTCAAGGCGCTCATGGACAGCATCCCCGACAGCTTCGAGGATAAAGGACGGTGTCTCGTGGATATGTCTCGCGCCACTCTGCCCAACGGAGATCGGTACTACCCGATGACGCTTCTTGGAGATCACGAGGAATGGAAGCGGCATCTCCAGCAAGCAGCCACGGTGTGTCGAACCAAGCTAGCCCACCTTATTCACTGGCCTGATGATGGGAAGGTGGTGGACGTAGCGTATCGTCTTGAGGCAGCGTAGGATTTGGGTGCTTAGACCAACCCCACATCCGCTCTCGCGCTGCCACGTCCGCCATGGTCGACACTACGGTCCCCCGCTTCGATTTTCCAGCCGTCGGGCGCAAGAAGATCACCGCCGCCTTCGATGGAGGACGGCTCACCTCGGACGGCGGGGTCATGCTGCTGGGCGTGGCCGAGAAGCGGCTTGGGATCGCCGACCACTTGGCGCGGCTGATCCCCGA
>NZ_JAMOIM010000026.1 GCF_026130545.1 Lichenifustis flavocetrariae
GCGAGCCCTCCGGCCCAGCCATAACGCAAGTTTACCCTAGCGGAAACCTACCGGCGTGCGCAGGCTGGTTCCCGTAGACAACATCCCTAACACGCCACAGTAACGCACAAGCCAATGGCGCAACCCCTTCATGCCGGAACGCCGGGACTGTTCGTACTGCCGACAGCCGTGCCACCCGGGTGTCGCTCATGATGGTGAGCTTGAAACGCTTTTGGCGACAGGGTCCGTCATGCCGGCGAGCGGTGACACGATCTTCCGCATAAGACTGGACCGCTGGGCGGGAAACCCCTTACAAGGCCCAATTTGGGTCACTAGAGCGGAATTGAAGGGGTGTCGTTTGGCAGACGACTCGGCAGAGCCTGCGGGTACCGGAAGGCTGCGCGAGCAGCTTGCGGCGAAACTCGATGCGACGGAAATAACGTCAGAACTGCTCGAAGCGACCTTGATTGATCTTCGGTCTGTCGAACGGCAGTTGCGCGATGATCTTGCGGAGATCAAAACCGCCAACCTGGTCCTTTCTGCCGCGCTTGAAGCGGAAAGAATGCAAAATCAAGCGCTGCGGACGGGGACGATCTCACGCGCGGCGGGTGTGCTCCAAGATCTTTTGCGCCGACTCCCGCTTCCCGCGCGAGCATTGCTGCGTCACAGCGCAAAGGGTGCTTGGTGGGCGATCACGCCTCACCTCGCCTCGCGATGGAACGCCATTGAGCAAAACGGGCCCGATCAGATTGGATTCACTCAGCCTGCATCTGTTGCCTCGCTAGCCGGCCCGCAAGGACTGCGGCTGGATCGGTCGAGCGACTTGGAAACAGGATCGCGGACAGCTATTACGCCGCCGCCAGCAGACCTGTCGCACAAGAATCGTCGCGCTGTGATCGCGTTCAATCCGTTGCCGAATGGAAAGCAGAACCCCCGCCAAACGGTCGATCGCAACGGTAAATACGCGTTCGAAAGCGCTCGCGGCCGGTATGTCTATATTCCGCCGCGTCGACCGGATCGCGGCCCCGACGCTTTCTCGCCGGCAACCCATAAAATCAAGTTCTCCATCGTGGTTCCGGTTTACAACACCGAGCCTGACTTGCTGGACCGCATGGTGGCCTCCGTGCTGGTGCAATGGCATGCTGATTGGGAGTTGATCATCGTGGACGACGCCAGTCCGGATGAGCGGACACGGGTCGCACTCGCCCAACTCAGCGACCCGCGCATCCGTGTCGAACGTCAGGCCCGGAACGGCGGCATTTCGGCCGCGACGAATGCGGCCCTCGATCTGGCGACGGGCGACTTCGTCGTCTTCCTCGACCACGACGACGAGCTCACGGCCGACTGCCTTCATGAGCTCGCCCTCTGCATCGCAAGGCAGGATCCCGACTTCATCTACAGCGACGAAGACAAGATCGACACGGACGGCGGTTATATCCAACCTTTCTTTAAGCCGGATTGGTCTCCCGACACCATGATGAGCACGATGTTCACGTGCCACGTCATGTGCGTGCGGCGGGCGATATTGGACGTCGTGGGTGGGTTGCGGAGCGAGTTCGACGGGTCGCAGGACTACGATTTCGTGCTGCGATTGGTCGAGAAAACCGACCGCATCGCGCACATTCCAAAGATTCTCTACCATTGGCGCATCATCCCGGCATCGGTGGCCGCGGATATGAACGCAAAGCCCTACGCCATCGACGCATCCCGCCGTGCCCGCGAAGCTGCCCTGCACCGCCGCGGATTGCCCGGCACCGTCGAGCCGGTCGCTCAGATGCCGGTCTACTTCCGGGTGAACTACGCTCTGCGCCACACGCCGACGATCTCCATCATCATCCCGACCAAGAACAATGCCGTCGTGCTGGAGCGGTGCATCCAGTCGATCTACGAGAGGACGCGCTACGCGCAGTTCGAGATCATCGTCATGGACAACGGCTCTACGGAGGCCGACGCCTTTGCGGTCCTGCGAAAACTGGAGCGCCAGCCGAAGACCCGCGTCCACGTCCATCGCAAGCCTTTCAATTATTCCGAGATCAACAATGCCGGAGTCCGGCACGCGGCCGGCGACCTTCTTCTCTTCCTCAACGACGACACGGAGGTGATGTCCGAAGACTGGCTCGACCGCATGGGTGGATATGCGCAGCTGGCGCATATCGGCGCTGTCGGAGCCAAGCTGCTCTACCCCGGAACACGTCGGATCCAGCACAATGGTGTCCTCAACCTCGACGACGGCCCGACCCACGCATTCCACAACATGGCTGCCGACGACCCCGGATATTTCATGCGCAATTTGCTGGAGTGGAACTGGGCGGCGGTGACGGGCGCCTGCATGATGATCGAGCGACGCAAGTTCGACGCCGTCGGTGGCTTCGACGAAGGCTTCCCGATCGCCTACAACGATGTCAAGCTCTGCTTCGATCTGCGGGACCGCGGCTTCTACAATGTCGTGTGCCCTTCGGTCGAGCTGATCCACTACGAGTCGCATTCGCGCGGATTGGATGCCCATTCGCTTGAAAAGACGAGGCGCTTGGAGCGGGAGCGGGCGCGCCTCTACCAGGAATGCCCACAGCATTTCATGCGTGATCCCTTCCACAGCCCTAATTTGAGCGCGACGAGCACGCATTTCGACCTGCCTGCGGCCTAGTTCTCGAACATCCAACCCGACAGACTGAATTTTCATTTCACATGCAGACTGCCTTTCTGGCCGAACCACGGCTCCCGACGATCCTGATGGATAGCATCGCTGACGCGGCAGCTGTCTCCTTCGACGTGTTCGATACGCTGTTTGTCCGTCCCCTCCAGGATCCCGAGGACGCTTTCGACATGCTGGGCGCGAAGTTCGGCATCCCGGACTTCCGAGCCCTGAGGCGTCAGGCCCAGCAACGCGCATTCGCCCGCATGCACCAGGAGGGTGGTCGTGAGATCACGCTCGCGGGCATCTACGCCGGCTTCGACGAGCTGCCGGTGCCAGCAGCGATCATGCAGCAAGCCGAATACGATCTCGAACTCGCGCTCACGTTGCCGAATCCCGAGATCATCAACCTGTTTTCGAGCCTGGTGGCGCAGCAGCGGTCCGTCGTCCTCACCTCCGACATGTACATGCCGGTGGCGTTTTTCCAGGATTTGCTGCGACGCCACGGCCTTCCTGAAGTCCCGATGTTCATCTCATCGGACAGGAACGCGACGAAGCGGGATCACGGCGAGCTGTTCGCCATCGTGGCGCGAGACCTCGGACTGCCGCCAAGCCGCATTCTCCATATTGGCGACAATCCGGTCTCTGACGTGCTACGGGCGAGGGAAGCCGGGTTCAGCATCTTCCATTACGTTTCTTCACGCTTCTACCGCCCGCTCCCTCGTTCGACTCCCTCCGCCTCGTTGGCCAGCGCCGTCGCGAAGATCCACGAGAAGGACATTGTGGGAGGAACGTTCTACGAGCTCGGCTTTCACTATGGCGGTCCCGCCGCCGTCGGTTTCCTGCATTGGATCGAACAGCGCGCGCTCGCGGACGGCATCGACCTTCTGCTGTTCGTCTCACGCGACGGTTATATCCTTCACCGATTGGCCGAGCAGGAGGACCCCGCTCTGCTGCCGCGGCATGTCTACTTCAAGGGATCGCGCACGGCCTTCATCCTCTCAAACATGAACGAGGGCAATTTCGACACCTCCATCGACTTTCTGGTGAGTGGTGCCTACGGCCTGTCGCCTTCGGAACTCTTCGACCGCATCGGCGTCGCTCCTCCAGCGGATTGGGTCCTGTCCGACCTGGGGTTCAAGCCCGACTCGGTGGTTTCGGACGCTAATGTCAAGTCGGTACGGGATCTGATCGCGGCGACTCGCTCGGAGATCCTGAAGGTCTGCCGGCGAAACAGGCGCGGCCTCTTCCAGTATCTCCATTCGCTCGAGATCCGGTCCGGCATGCATCTCGGCCTCGTCGACATCGGCTGGAACGGCACGACCCAGGAAGCCTTCGAGCTCACCGTCAAGGGCATGCTGAACATCGACGTCACGGGCTATTACTTCTGCTTGACCGACATGCCCGATTGCCTTCGGCGACAGGCGACAATGAACATGCAGGCGATGATCACCAGCAAGACGCTGTCGCGCCAAGTGGTCGACGACATCTACTTAAACCGCACCATGGCCGAACTGTTCTTCTCGGCCCCGCATGACGCGGTCATCGGCTACGACGCCGATGCCGCGGGCCACATCACCTTCGTCGAGGACAGGGGGCGCGGTGACGTCACCGACACGCGCCAGGCCAGCGAGGACATGGTCGCGGGCGCGCAAGAATTTGCCGGGCGCTTCCGAGAGATCTGCCGCGCGGCAGATTTTGTGCCATGGCCGCTCGACACGGTCACGCCCTTCCTCGATCTCGTCACGGCCCGGGATCGAGATTTGCATCTCATCAACGACATCCAGAATTTCGACTGTTGGGGCAGCACCCGCAATCGGGTGATGCGCGTGCGCGACTACCTGCCTTAAGCATGCCGATATCGCTCGTTGTGGTCGGCGTGCCCGGCACGCAAGTTTCTTTTGGCCGAGACTTCGTCGCCGGTATTGGTGGGAGAGCTTCCCGATGAGACTCTTCGTCCCCAGCCTCTTCCGGGTCCGACACTCCGGCAGCCGCTTTGGAGCGAATGCTGCGCGGTCAGCGGCTTTCAACTCAATGTCCGATTTCAACGCTCCGCGATGCCTGGATGCGAGTGGTAGTCTCTTATTCCGTGGGCTAACCTCTTCAAATCAGTGAGGGTTTACGATAGCAATTCAGCTTCCTGCAGGGGATGCTGCGGAAATGAAGATGGGTAGCGGTTAATGAAAACCTGCCTAGGCGATTGAAGGTCCCTTAAGCAAGCTAAAGGCGGCATAGCCGAGGAACCTAGCATTCGATGATGTTTGATATTGCAAAGCGGCTAGACGCTAAGGGCCGGCGTTCAAGGCTAACCTCGGCTCTTTTTAGAGATCTCTGCATAGCCGTCGCGGTTAGTGTGGCATCCATCCTTATCCTGGTGCCTCTTGATGGGATTCTCCCCGAGACGGGTCTTGATGCTTCTTGGGGCTATGTGCTTGCCGATGCGGCTGAACACCATCGGGCCTTCGGGCGAGAGGTAATCTTCACCTTTGGACCTTTGTCTTCTCTGTACTCACATGTCTTCCTGCCCAGCCAACGAGGTGAGGTTTTCATACTGAACGCTGTTCTTGTAACGACGTTCTGCCTGTGCGCCATTGTGATAACGCGCCCGCGCTTCCGCCTTCTCGTCCTCTTGCTTCCCTTCATATTCAGCAACTTCACCCTCGTTGACGCCTTCTTTCTGACCCTCCCTTGGTTGGTTGTCCCGATGGCTGAAGGGTCGCGCGGTGGCGAGCGCTGGCGAAGTGTCGCCGTCCTGGCTCTCTCGGTCGTGCTTGGCCCGTTACTTCTGGTCAAGGGAACCATGATGATCCCGCTTGTCGGTTCGATCGGCGCGGCGTCGCTCGTGATCGCGCGCCGAAGTCTGGTCGAGGCCCTGGCAGTCCCCTGCGCGGCAATTGCATCCGTGATCGCCGTCTGGCTTACGGTCGGTCAGCACCTATCTGATCTGCCTGCCTATCTACGGGGTGTGTTCGCTATAGCCACGGGCTACACGGATGCCATGTCGGATCGCGGGAATTCCCGCGAGATCTACGTCTACATCGCCGCCTCTGTTGCGCTGATCGTCGCCCAGATTGTCCCGCGGCGCGCTCCCATCATGCCGACGCTGGCCGCAGCGCTCATTCTTTTCGTCGCCTTCAAGGCCGGGTTTGTCAGACACGATGGCCATGCCGTCATCGCCTCCTCGACCCTGTTATTGGTGAGTTTTCTACTCTTTCTCTACTCTGCCGATTTGGCGAGAGGCGCCGGGTTCGTCGTAGGCGTCGCCGGCTGGGCGTTCATCAGTGCCCATTATTTCCCGGTCAACCCCGCTGCTCAGCTGGCAAACGCTGTAGAAGAGTTGCGGCGTGCTTCGAGTGCCGTCGCGGCGACAATCGCCGATCCCGACGCATACCGCCGATCGTTCGAGGAACGGAAAGCCCGGATAGCGGCCGACGTGGCCCTCCCGCCCACCACCGGGACAGTGGACCTTTACTCGAACAGCCAAAGCGCCGTCCTGGCATCGGACAGGGACTATGACCCTCGCCCGATCTTTCAGAGTTATTCAGCCTATACTCCGCGGCTTGCGCAACTCAACGCCGATCATCTGACCGGGCCGCAAGCACCTCAGACTATATTTTTTGCTCACGAGCCGATCGACAATCGCTATCCGGCCCTGGAGGACGGGCCGAGCTGGCCGGCTCTATTGGGCCAATATCGTTTTCGATCATTCGCGAAGGGATACGCCGTTCTTGACCGCATCAACGGCGCCTCGCCGGCCTCGATCGGGGCTGTGATGACGAGCGGCTCCTTCGCGTTCGGTAAGCCTGTCCAGGTGCCGCTGACGGCACCGTTCGTGTGGGCGACCATGACGTTTCACCCCACGCTTCTCGGAAGTCTCGCGTCAATTTTGTACAAGCTTCCACCGCTCACCATGTCGGTGACCACGACCGATGGTCAGACGAAAGACTACCGGTTGATAGCCGGCATGGCGAGCGCCGGTTTCCTGATGTCACCTTCCGTGACGTCCGTCGCCAATTTCGTAGCCCTGCGTTCAACCTCCGCCGATCCCTTGGCCATGAACCGTGTGACGTCGATTTCGGTGCGCCAAGGCTCCGGTTTCGGCTCATGGGGATCGAACTTTGAACTGAGGTTGGCTCCGCTGCTCGTTCAGCCTGACGCTGGAGTGGACGAGGTCGCGCTCGGGCATCTGGATCCAGGAACCCCTTCTGGCGATTTGCCGACCGCCGGGGATTGCGTGATCGACTTCGTGGGCAACAAGAGGGTAGACGGCGCTCCCATCACAATCACGGGTTCCACCGCCACAGCGAGCGGGTGGGGTCTGGTTTCATCAGCTAAGGGGCAAGACGGAGGTCGGCTGCGGGTCTCGATGACGCCTGAAGGAGGCCCTACTTTTTATTCCCCAGCTGACCGATTGGCCCGGCCCGACGTCGATGCATACTTCAAACTGCAGCATCCCACTAAAGCAGGATTTGTATCCCAGCTCAATCTGCAGGCCTTGAAGGGAGCCATCACCCTGCGGGTCGTCCAGGATAGCCAAGATGGGGCTGCGGCCTGTGGAAAGCCCGTCATCGTACTGCATAAGGATGGAGGAGGGGGCTGAAGCCCTCCTTTCGAGGGATGTGCTTCATCCGGGTGCGATCGAGATCGAACACGACGGAAGGTCTGGAACAAATGGAACAATTAGAATCTAGATTGAGATTCGGCTATTTTCGGAAAGCGCGATAGTCTGATGAAGCCGAGATTTCACACGCTCAATTCTGAGTTTCAGTGCATATATGATGAAAGATAACGTATCCGATAAGCGTAGCCAAAACAATACTGCTGCCGTTATTGCACTCTACAATGGCGAGCATTTTATAGAGAGGGCGCTGAAGAGTGTTCTTTCGCAGACGCAGCGCCCTAACGAGGTGCTTGTCGTTGATGATGGTTCCACGGACAAGGGGGTCTCGGTTGCCGAGAGCTTGTCCAACCATTTCCCACTCCGGATCCTACGGAAGCCCAATGGAGGACAGTCCTCCGCTCGCAATCTGGGCGTTGCCAAATCGTCATCGTCGCTGATCGCCTTTCTTGATCAGGACGACCTGTGGTACCCCGAACACATTGCGGAATTGTCGAAGCCCTTCGCCGATCAGGACACGCTTGCGTGGAGCTATTCAAACCTGGACCATGGTGATCTTCATGGACAGTTGAAGACAGCGAACTTCCTGAACTCTCGGCCGGGACCGCATCCGAAGACATCGATCCGTGAATGTTTGGCCAGGGACATGTTCATTCTTCCCTCGGCCTCGCTCGTGGCCCGGTGGGCGTTCGACGCGGTGGGGGGATTTGATGAAAGACTATCCGGCTATGAGGATGATGACCTCTTCCTCAGAATGTTCGCGGCCGGCTTCGAACATGCTTATGTGGATCGCCCTTTGTCGATGTGGTGCATCCACAGCACCTCGGCGACGTCGCTTCCGTCAATGTCGCGATCGCGGATGATCTATGCCAACAAGCTTCTTGAGCGGTTTGGTTCAGTTGAGGCCGACAGCGGAACCTTAGCCTCGGTAGCGATCGTGCCCCGCTTCACCGTAAGCCTGTTGGGCGAGTATGTCCGGGCCGTGCAAAGCCGGGACGATGCACGGGTCGCTCAGACTTTGGAAGAGCTGCAAAGGTTGGTCCTACCCTATGCGTCCGCGCGCAAGCGTTGGGCCGTGAAAACTGCGGTGTTGTTTATGTCGTTCCGCTGGTTTGGCAGGCTGGTCACGTTCCCGCAGGCTCTCTTGCTCGTTCGACGAGTCATGGGACTGCCGCTCCCGAAGGATCACCAGTGAGCGGGATGAGACGAACTTTGACGTGCCGGCATGCAGATTGGCGATTGCAAGATCTCGCTCAGCAATGTGACGCCAAGGTTTAAACGGGCGGGACTGCGGCTAGACCTTCCAAGGTTTTTGTCGCTGCGGCTGGAAGGATAAGCGGTAATCATTGTCGTAATTATCAAAAGCGGGGTTGTAGAACGGATCGCGCTGAAGCAGGTCACCCCATTTGTCCCGCATAAATCGGCACTCGCCGTGGAAGCGGTCCATTTTTTCCCCCGCGAGATCCGATCCGCGCGAAGCCGATTCCAGATGGTACAGCTCGGCAAATGGTGTCCAGATCACTTTATAGCCGGCCGCCCGGACCTTGAGACACAGATCGATATCGTTGAACGCGACCCCGAGATGATCCGCCTCAAGTCCACCTACCTGCTCGTAGAGGTTGCGTCGCACGGCCAGACAGGCGCCCGTCACCGCACTGACGTCCCGGGCTAGCGCCAGGGAGCCGAAATAGCCGAGATCGTCACGGTCCTGAAACCACCCGAAATGGCCGGCGATGCCCGGGCCACCCTCAAAAGTTCCTGCCCCAAGTCTCACACCGGCGTGTTGGATACGTGTGTCGGCATAGATGAGCTTGGCGCCGACGACCCCCACGTCGGCCCGCTGCAGTAGGCTGACCATTTCCAAAAGCCAGTCTGGTTTGATGACGTCGATGTCGTTGTTCAAAAGCAACAAGATCTCGCCTTGTGCCTCACGGGCGGCCGCGTTGTTCAAAGCCGAGTAGTTGAACGGCCCGGCTTGCGACAAGACGCGTACCCTTGGGTCCAAAGTCAGCTCAGCGAACAAGTCATGCGTCTCCCTCTCGACGCTGCCATTGTCGACGATGATGACTTCGAATCGCCCATAGGCCGTCCGTTTGAGCAAGCCCTCCAGGCATTGCCGCATCAGATCCGCGCGATCTCGCGTCGGGATGAGGATGCTGACGAGAGGTTCCGGCTGACAAAGGACCCAGCGGACACGGTTCCAGGGGACGTGTTCAGACACACGACCGACCGTCGCGATCGGGTTCGCTCCGTCTCGGTTCAGAAATTCGGCCACGGCCCGCTGGGCTGATTGGATGCAGCGGTCAAGATAGGCCTGAGAAAACGACTCGCCGCCGCTGGTTTGACGCCAGTGGTAGAGCACGGCCGGAATATGCCGGATCTTCTCCGGCGTCGTCATGGCCACGATACGGAGCGCAAGATCGTAATCCTGACTGCCCTCAAAGCCCGGACGAAATCCGCCGACACTGTCGACCAGCGATTTCCGATACACCGTCAGGTGGTTGAACATGTTCTGGCCGAGCAGAAGGTCCAGGCTGAAATCGGACTTGAAATAGGGGTCGTAACGGCGCCCGTTCTCGTCGATCTTGTCCTCGTCGCTGAAGACGATATCGGCGGCCGGATGCACATTGAGTTCGACCGCGATCTCATAAAGTGCCTGCTCGGCAAGCAGATCGTCATGATCGAGCAGAGCCACGAATGCCCCCGTGGCGAGCCCCAATGCGCTGTTCGAAGCCGCCGCGATGTGCCCGTTCTCTTGCCGATGCAAGTGCTTTACGCGCGCATCGGCTTCAGCGAAACGATCAAACAGCTTGGCGATATGAGGTTCTGTCGAGCCGTCGTCGACAATGCAGAGTTCCCAATCAGGGTAGAGCTGGTCGAACACGGATTGCACCGTGCTGGTCAAGACGGACTCCGGCGTATTGTAGACCGGAACGATGATGGAGATCTTCGGTCGATACTCCAACCGAGCCACATGCTCTTTGATCGCCCCGCGATCGGCGGCGGTCAGCCGATCCAGTTGTTTCACCCAGCGGCCGTAGGCTTGGTCGTTCGTGCGATCCCGTGGTGAAACGGTGGGCGCATTCAACATGATCCGCTGAATGTTCGTCCAAACCCCAATTCGATTGCGCCGATTCATTCGCCGCAGGATCTGCAGGCGCATCGGCAGTCGATGCGGGGTGAGCAGCCAATACAGCAAGCGCATCCACCCCTTGTGGGTCGAATGAGGCTGGTTTCGAGCTTCCCAGACTGTTTGCACCACCCTCATGATCCGCCGCATGACACCACCATTCGTCGTGCGATGGGCGACCTTGGACGCTTTTGATGACATCGTCGCTTGAACGCGCGGGCTGGCGCTTACCGCGGGAGGCCGACCCGATTCGTGTTCGTCAAGCGGAACCATGCCGGTCCTCTCCGGCGTGGAGACACGACGAAGTTCCACCGATGGAGCACGAACCGAAGGGCCGACGAGCGCCGATGACTCGAAGTGTTTGACATCACCATGGGGCAACCTAAATCCACTTCGCTCTTGCAAATGTCCCTCATGACCGGGCTAGCTAAGCTCACGCGCTCGCTCTTTCGTGCATAATGCAGAAACGAATGCCTCGATAGACCTTTCCGGACAAGCTGCGACCACCGTGCCGGGGCTGCCACACACGTTCTGTTCGTCCCCATTTTCGGGCTTTGCTTTCGTTGGGACCCGCTCGTGTCATCAGCGATCGAGTTTTTCCTGGGTTCGGGATCGTGAACGGAAATTTGTGTCTGATTGTCTTCAAGTCTCACAGACCGCGAAAATCCATAGCTGTCCCGGCGAAAAAACGGGTCCATCAACCGAGTGGGTCGACAATCAACAGACTCAAGGCCGCATGCCCGTCGCCGTCCGCGGATCACGCTTACACTTGCCGAAGGATGTAAGCAGGGCTAGGAAAATCTAGAGATGTCCAAGGATCGGTTGGTCGACGTACTGGTCGTCCAAGATGTGAGTGGGCAGAGTCGGTTCACGTCAACTTCTTCGGTAATCCTGTCGTCGAGCGTGGCGATTTTATGAGGGACCCCCGCTGATTACGCCAGCCTATCGGGACCATCTGCGTCGGTTGAAGAGCGAGTTCGACGCGGCCTGTGCGGATGTAGAAGATTTTTCTGACCGGAGCAGCACATCTTTTCGGACTGCTCAAGACCTTTATCGAACTTGGATCAAAGCGATCGACGGAGCCGCCTTGGCGCTGCTGGACGACCTTGATGCTCTGGACAGGGCTCAGTCTGACGCGACCAAAGGCAGCAGTTTTTCTCCTGTGTACTCTCCCGTGGAAGCGATGCGTCCTGGAGAGGTGGATCATGTCTTCGCGGAGATCGACGATGCACTGCAGGCCAGGGCGATCGTAAGCGCGTCCGATGACGACAACGACAATAGCGATCTGTTCGGCGAATAGGCCAGTTTAGGCGAGATCTCCCGTGAGAGCGTTGCGCACGGACAGATCGACCAAGCGTTGCAAGCCTGGTGGGAGCTGATCGGCGTAAGCACGCCAGATCTTCGCCGTGTTGGCGAAGAGGTTGGTCGAGACTGACATCCCCGTAGGCAGCCGCCGATACCAAAAGAGCGGGACAGGCAGCGAGACTGTTTTGAACCCTGCGAGCGCGGCTCTGGCGTGAAGATGCCAATCTTCGAAACCCACCCCGTGCTCCTCATGGAAGGGACCGATCCCCTCGAAAACCTCGCGACGATAGATCCCGGTGGCATCGCCGAAACAATTGATCGAAAGTCCGAGTTCGAGTGGGCCGCCGAGAAACCCCCACCGGTCCGTCGTGAGAAGCTCGGCCGGATCCGCAGGATGCAGCGGATTGCGGAACAAGGCCATCTGGCATGTCACGATGTCGGCTTGGCTCATCGTCATCGCACGATCAAGGGTTTCAACCAGGTCGGGAAAGGCGAGGTTGTCATCGTCCATGAAGATGAGGCGCTCCGCATCCGTGCTTCGCAATCCGGCATTGCGAGCCGCGCCAAGATAGCGGTTGGTTTCGCGCATCACTTTGAGGCGAAACGGCCACAGACGGTTTTCTGCCGCCGCAAGACCTCGCTCCGCTTCAAGCGATGGACTGCCGTCGTCGACCAGGATCAAATCAAAGTCGGTGTAGGTCTGAGCCGCCAGCGCTTCCAAAGCTTGATTCAGGAGCACGGGCCGTTCGTAGTGGGTGACGATCACGGCAATGCGATCTTCGTGGCGTCGCTCCGCCTTGGCGTCGGAGACAGGCGTGCGCCTCGGACGCGGCAAGCCATCGAGCCAGCTCAGCCAGCTCCGAGCCACCTCGGGCTCATGGTAAGCCGCTTGCGCCGGCGCGAACGGCTGGCCCAGCAAGCTGGCCAGCCGCTTGGCGAGGGAGGCCGGACGAGGCTCAACCAACACCCGCTCGACATCCACTGCGGAGATGAGCTCCGGAATGCCACCGCTCAACGTCGATAAGAAGGGAATGCCCTTTCGAAGGCACTCCGAGATCACGCAAGGCGCATTGTCCGTCAGCGAGGGAATGACCGCCAAGGCACCGCTTTCACGCAGGAACCGCTGCGCGCCATCCGTGTCGAGGTCCGTCTCGAAGGAGATGCGCGGCAGGAGATCCGGGCGACGCTGCCCGACGATCCCCCGGATCATGTCAGGCGTGTGGGAAGCTGGTTTGCCCAAGAACACAACGTCGAAGTCGGACCCCGTCAACTGCTCTGAGAGGATGGCTTCGAGGAAGAGGTCGACGCCCTTGCGGGTCTCAAGCCGGCCGAAAAAAGCGAGCGTGTTGACGGATGACAAACCTGAGGGGTCAACCTGAGCGATGTCCTCCGGATCCGACCAAAGATACAGCGGCAAGGCAGTGCTGTTCGGCGGAAGGACCTGGCCGGATGTACGAAGCCAATCAAGCATATAGCGTGATGGGCTCACCACAACGTCGGCGCCGCTGAAAGCCTCACCCTCGGTGTGAAGCTGCGCCAGCGTCCGCTGGTCCCGCACAAGCATCTGGTTGGCGCCGAGCAGCCAGGCTGTCGGTCCATGGGCGAAAATGCCCAGGACTGTCTGCGCGAAGGCAAGCCCCGTGCGCTTGGCGACGATACTGCTGAAAGCGGGGCCCTCCCAATCCTGGAACAGCACCAGGTCGTCATCGCGGGTGCGCAAGTGTTCGAAGATCACGCAGGTCTCGCGCAACAAGACCGGATGCATCTCGCCTCTGCGCGCATCGAGGTGGATCAGCGAGACCCCGGCGGAAATGCAACGCTTCGGCCAGACGTCCATATAGTCTATGGCGGCGGCACCGGTATAGAGAACCGTCACCCGGTGGCCCGATCGGGCCAAGAACAACGCCAAGTGAGTCGTGGCCGTTCCGATACCGCCATTCTTATGCGCGCCAAGGAGCTCGCTCGCGACAAGACAGATGCGCAGGGATGGGCCGGTCACGAGCGACCCAGAAAAGTGCGGGCGAACAAGCGCAGCGGGGCAGCGAGACGCCACGATGTCGACCGCTCCATGGCCGAAATGCGGACCTCAGCAGCCCCAAGACCGAGCTCCGCGCGCTGAAGGGCATCGGCCAACCGGGTTCGCTCGGCTTCGTCGGCCGCCGCCCGTGCCTGCTCGGCCGCAATCGCCGCCCTGTGTTGGGCGAGCTCGCCATCGATACTCCTGATCCGAGCCTCCTGAGAGTCGACTGTTTGCTGCAGGGCGAGCTTGTCGCTGTTGGCTCGTGTCAGTGCCACCCAGGTTCGCTGGAGATTTGCACGAATGTCGGCTTCGGCGAGGCTCGCGGCACCCAGGCGCTGCTGCGCACTTTCAGCCTCTTGGTAAAAGCGCCAAACAACGGGATACAGACCTTCCAACGTCACGATGAGGTCGCGTGTCCCGGCCATCCTCCGAAGAAAGCTGGCCTCAACGGCCGCGATGCCGGTTTCATCCCCGTCGCAAAGGCAATGATAGAGCTCTCCGGCGAGATCCTCGGTGGTTAGCGCGTCGGGGGTCGAGGACTTTGCTCTCCTTACATGCCCGGAGTCAGATCTGGCGTTTGCATGGAGAAAGGTCTGCACCTCGACGGATGCGTCGGACACATCCCGGGTCCACATGCGACCCATCGCGCTGCTGATCCGCCCCGCAACCGAACGCCAATCGGACAGAAGGTCGCTGTAGCGCACAAAGACCTTGGCATGCCCTTGGGCTCCGCGAATAGAAGCCAGCATATAGCGCAGCCATACGGCCTCGCCGCGCGGGGAAACCCAGGCATCATAGGGAAAGTCTTTGAGGTGACGTCGCCGCAAAGAGTCAGCGACATCGACGGGGTGGCGCAGGGGAATGACATGCACCACGCGATATCCGCAGTTGGACAAAGCTTGGTTCCAGATCGGAGCCAGCAAGGCTGTTCTGGGATCCTTTAAGACGACGATGTCACCCGAAATGGACCGCCTCGCAAAATCCGCAGCCTCCGTTTCGAAAAGTTTCGCGGCCGGCGAAGTGAACCAATCCGGGTGAATCTCGACCGCGCTATAGATGTCGGACTCCGCATCGGCGAGCATGCGATCGTTGAGCGCCACCATACCGCTCGGTTCCCAATGCCCGTGCGGGTTACCGGCATTCGCAGGAACGAGATCTTCGGGAAGCGAAGCCCCCAACAGTGACAAGGTCCTGGCCAGTGCAGACGTTCCGCTGCGGTGCATGCCGCTTATCAAAATAGCCGTCGGCGTATCGGCATCTGGACCGCCGGCACCCGACCCATCCCGCAGGGGACTCCGGGAAAATGGCACGGCCTGCGCTTGAAGCGGCATCTGCTTCACTTTCTCATACGAAAAGGCGAGCACACCGGTTCGACGAAGGCACGCACATACTGATGCAAGTGTCTGGCAAAGCGAGGCTCGGCCGTCCAGGCATTATCGTTCGTGGGCGGCCTGAGACGACGCTTCCCATATGGGAGCCAGAGCATACTGAATAACCCTGCGATCGCCGGTCTGGATTTCCGCCGTCACCATCATACCCGGCAGCAAAGGTACATTCTTTCCGTCGGCGTTGATGATGGTTTTATCCATTTCCACGGTCACGGGGTAGACGAGGTTCTGCACCTTTTGGTTTCCGCTCAAAGCCGAGTTGTTGATCGGACGTGCGAGCGTGCTTGCGTCCGAAGAGGCTGTGGCCTCCTGCGAGTCCACGGCTTCGTTCGAAATGCGTTTCACCGTGCCCTTCAGCGTGCCGTAGTGGCTGAACGGGAAGGCATCCACCTTGAGAACCACTTCTTGGCCCACCTTGATGAAACCGATGTCTTGATTCTGTACCAGCGCCATGACTTCGAGCGCCTTTGTCGAAGGGACGATCACCATGAGCGGCTGGCCCGAGGTGACCACCTGCCCGACGGTGGTCACCGCAAGCTGCTGTACTGTGCCGTCGATCGGCGCAACGATGCGCGCTTGCTGTACCCGATTGTTCGCCTTGATGTAGTTCTGCTCCACATCCTCGCGCCGTCGCTCGGCATCGCTTAGCTTCTGGTTCTGTGTCGCCAGGAATTCGCGCATGGCCTGATCGAGCTTCCGCTGCAGCGATACAACCGCGGCGTCGTTCTCAAGAACCTGCCCATGATCGTCCATTAAATTGCGCTGCTCGTTCTCCAGTTGCTGGCTCGCGTCGATCACGGCTGCGTGGCTGCCCGACTGGCGGTCCTCCAAGGTCTGCTTCATGTTCAGTCGCTCGGCCATGAAGTTAATGACCTTCTGGCGAGCGACTATATTGTCTTTGAGGCGCTGATTGTGTGCCGTCTTCTCGGACAACTGCGCTTTCAGGGAATCCACTTGCGACTGATACTGGCTTATCTCTGCTTGGAACAGCGCGTCGTCTCGCTTGCGTAGCGCCTCGGGGACATCTCCGGGATAATTGATACTCGCATTGGCACCGCCGGATTGAACAACAGCGATCTCGGTTCCGCGACGGGCAATCTCTGCATGCAGCGATTGCAGCTCCGCCTGCGCGGAAGTGCGATCGGCTTGGCTCAGCGTCGCATCGAGCTGCACAAGAAGATCGCCCGCCTTGACGACGGAGCCGTTTTGGACAGCAACTTCAGATACGCGTCCGACATCGAGTGGCTGCACGACCTTCGAGCGACCGCTTGGCTGGATCCGCCCCTGAGCTTCAGCGAAGATGTCGATCCTGGCAAACGTACTCCAGGCAATCGCTGCGGCCAGCATGCCGCAGATCGTCCACAGCATCAGGTGCATCTTCGGTGAGGCTGGCCTCTCGAGGATCTCGAGATGAGCGGGTAGAAACTCGGTGTAAAGCGCCGGAGTGCGGGCAGGGGCACTATTGCGCCGCAAGAGGGCCGGAAGCCGCGACACCAATGCCGGCAGACGGTTCGGCTGCGGCGGCACGGTAAGATCGGTCTGCGTGCTCATGCTGCCTCGCTTTCACCGGCTTGGATCCGCCAGAGGCGGCCGTAAAGACTGGTCGGGAGCGCTAGCAGTTCGCCATGCGACCCGTCTTCGATAATCCGGCCGTCCTGCACCGCGATGATGCGGTCGCACTCCCGCACGGCCGCGAGACGATGCGCGATGATGATGACTGTGCGGCCTTTCACGATATGCCGCATGTTCTCCTGGATGATGCGCTCACTCTCGTAGTCAAGAGCGGAGGTCGCCTCGTCGAGGATGAGGATGCGCGGGTTCGCGGCGAGCGCGCGAGCGATCGCGAGGCGCTGGCGCTGGCCGCCTGACAAATTCGCGCCGCGCTCGACGATCATCGTGTCGTAGCCCAGCGGTAGTCGATTGATGAACTCGTCGGCACCCGAAAGCCGCGCCATGGCTATGACCTGGGCGCGCGACATCGCCGGGTTTACGAGAGCGATGTTCTCGTGCACCGTCTTGTTGAAGAGCAAGTTTTCCTGCAGCACGACGCCCACTTGGCGTCGCAGCCAAGCCGGATCTACTTGGGCGATGTCGATGCCGTCGACCAAGATCTGCCCGCGCTCGGGGTTGTAGAGCCGTTGTATGAGTTTTGTCAGGGTCGACTTGCCCGATCCCGACGGGCCAACGATGCCGATCACCTGTCCAGCAGGGATCTGCAGGTTGATGTCCTTGAGGATCTCGCGGCCGCCCGAGTCGTAGCGGAACGTCATACCTCGAATATGGACCTGGCCCTTGGCGGGCGGTAGATGCGCCTGTGCCATAGGCGTCGATTCGGGGAAGCTGTTCATGATATCGCCGAGCCGGTCGACCGAGATCTGAACTTGCTGGAAATCCTGCCAGAGCTGCGAGATGCGCAGAATGGGGCCGGTGACCTGGCCGAAGATCATATTGAAGGCGATGAGGCCACCGACCGTGAGGTCGCCGTTGATGACCGCCTCGGCCCCAAAAAACAGCACCGCGGCCGACGAGAGCCGGCTCACGTATTGAAAGGCGTTCTGCCCGACATTGGCGACCGAGACCGCATCGAAAGACGAGCCAACATAGGAGGCGAGCTTCTCTTCCCACTCCGACCGCAGCACCGGCTCGATCGCCATGGCCTTGATGGTTTGGATGCCGACAACGGATTCAACCAGAAATTGCGTCGACAACGCACTCTTGTTGAACTTTTCGTTCATACGTCGCCGCAGGATGGGTCGCAACGCGATGCCGATGAGCACGTAGATGGGCAGGGACGCGAGAGCGATGGCCGACAGCAAAGGCGAGTAGGCAATCATCACCGCGATGAGAACGAAGGAGAAGATGACATCGAGACCCGTCAGCAGTGCTTGACCGGTCAGAAAGTTGCGGACCTGTTCGATCTCGCGCATACGGGCCACTGTCTGCCCCGCGGCGCGGGCCTCGAAGTAGGCGAGCGGTAGCCGCACCATGTGGTCGAACAGCTTGGCGCCGAGTTCGACGTCGATGCGGCTCGTGGTATGGGTCAGCATGTACGTGCGCAGCCACGTGAGCAGCGCCTGGAACAGGCCCACGAGGCACATGGCGAGCACGACCATGTACAGGGTCGACATCCCCTTGTGAACCAAGACCTTGTCGATAACGATTTGGAACAGGAGCGGCGTTGCCAGGACGCAAAGCTGGATGAACAGCGACGCCACAACCACGCTGGCGAGCGGCCGGCGGTAACGCCACATCGACGGCAGGAACCAGGCAAGCGAGAAGTTGCCCACTTCCTGCTTCAGCGACACGCGTCGCGCGAACAGAAGGACCGCACCGGCCCATTCCGCCGTCATTTCCTCGGGCGTAAGATTGCGCACTTCCCGGGTCACGGCGTTGACGAGGCGCATCTTGCCGTCTTCGTGACGCCGGCCGTAGATCAGCAGTTCGCCGCTCTTCATCTCCACCACGGCCGGGAGGGGCACGTCGGCGAGCGTCTTCAAGTTCTGACGCTGGAGGCGCCGTGCCTTGAGTTGCACCAGCTTGCTGGCGCGTACGACGTCCAGGCCCGTACAGAGCCGCTCACCGAATCCGAGTTCATGCCGGATCTGGCCCACGTCGCAACTGATCCGGTGGAAATTGGCGATCAAAGCCAGCGCTGGTAGACCGGTGTCCACCTGCGGCGCCTGAGCGTCTTTCGGTGTCGAGGGCTCCGCAAGGCTCACAGAGAACTGTACCTTCCGAGGAAAAAGCCGCGCCAGGGTGAGAAGCCGATCAAGATTGTAAATGTCCTTCTTCGAGCAGGAGAGAGTCCGTCTACGACAGAGACTTCACATGATCGAGAATTGTGGCGGGACCGCGAAGCCCGGTTGTGGTGTCGAAGAGGCTGCACTTACTCGGCAGCTTGGGAAGCCGGCGCCGTCTGTCGTGCATTCTCGCTCGAAAGATACGTCTGACGCAAGGCTGCACCCGCTTCGTCATACACGAAGGGCAAGAAAGCATAGCGGCGCCCCGAGGTTACCTGCGACACCATATGAAGGGCAGCGCAAGGGAACACCACGGCCCAACCGGGCGGCGCTTTGATCCCCCGCGGATTATATTCCGGGAAGCTGACCGCGCCCCCTTCAAAATCGCCGTTGAGGTTGATTGACACCGCGAAGCGTCGATGCTGGGTGATGCCCGAATTGTTGTCGCGATGCGGTCGGAAATGTCCACCGTCCTCGGCGGCATAACAGCCCACGATATAGCGTTCCATACGCGTGATCTTCATAAAGAAGAGCCGCTCGATATCAGGCAGCACACGGCGCGCGATCAGACCCTGAATGCGGCCGATCAGACCGGCGTCCTCGACCGTGTAATCCTTGCGGCTTTTGAAACTGCGATCGAACACGCCGGTGTTGTTGCGCATCACGCCCGACTCGTCGCCACCCTGCGCGTTGTAGAGTCCGATGAGATGGCGGCAAAGATCCTGATCGAAGACGTTGGGGATCACAAGGACGGGAGCCGGGATCTCGAAGCCTGCGAAGCGAGCCGGATGGGGCTGCCGATCGAGCAGGTCGAACACCTGTTCCTGGTCGCTCCCATCCGGTGCGAAGGGGATCGCTGCCATGACACGCAGCGAAGGATCGACCACAAGCCAGAACTGCCTGAATGTGCTTTCATCTTCGGTTTCCCGAGGAGCAGCGCCGAGTAGCCGGCTCACGGAGCGGTCGAAATCCCACATGACCCGGATGCCCGGGAGGACGTCGCTCATACGCTTCGATCGCTCATCCTCGGGGTCGGTGCTGATGGCGAAGAGGCTCATGCGGGCATCGTCGAACCGATCGCGATGGGCCATGACGGCCTTCAAAGCAGCTCGTCCCCGCGGGTCTGCGCAGGATCCGTAGAAGCAAAATACCAGGAAGCGCCCCGCCATTGCGTCGGGATGGAATTGGATCCCCTGGCAGAGCTGGGTAAAGCGCGGCAGAGGATCCCCGGCGGTGAGATGAACGAAGGAGAGTTCTGGCATCTGCGGACCGTGGTCGAAGGAACGCTTGGCCTTTAGGGCACCAAGGCCGCCGAAGCAATCCCGACCGAGACTCGGAGTCGGTTCAGCTTTGCGGCTGGTTCGGCAGGTCAGCGCGGCAGTCGAAGCCAGGGATGACGGGCCGTCATCTTGATGGGAATTTGCGAAAGCAGTTTGGAGGTGTGTTCGAGCGTCATGGAAGAGCCGTGAACACGATAGCGGCACAGCACCTCCGGCACGAAAAGTCCGGTCATCCCTGCTTCCGCGAACTTGCACCAGAAGTCATAGTCCTCCCAACCGCCCTCGATGTGGTCATAGCCGCCAACCTGCTCCCATGAGCGGCGCCGCACGAGCGACATCGCGTCGATGTAGGGGCCAAGCGCCAACCGGCGGCGGCTCCAGACATCGGCGGTTCCCAGCCCCTGCCTGTCGCCGAAAATCTCGATCTGCGAATAGGCGGCATCATACGGCTCGTCCGTGACCATCGCGAACAGCCGTGCCACGGCATCGGAATAAACCACGTTGTCGGCATCAAGCACGAACACGTAATCGGTTCGCGCCAGCGCAAATGCCGTGTTCCGGGCCGCTGCCAAACCGCGGTTGTGGACATGCTTCAGCAGCAGGGAGTGCTCAAAACGATCCGCATGGCGCTCCATCCAGGCGCGCGCCGCCCCGGTCGAGTCATCGAGCCGCGAATCGTCGTCAACGACGATCAACTCAAGGCGCGGATGCGACTGCGCCGAAACCGAATCGAGGCAGGCTTCGAGGAAGCGCTGGTAATTGAACAGGCTGATCGCCACCGTGACGGCTTGCGGATGCACGGGCGCACGCGACGGCTGCTCCCAAAGCGTGTCGTAGCGGGAGAATGCCGGCATCACGGTGTGGCCCACAAGGCGGCCGCTCTTGAGGGCCAGGGCGCCGCCGCCTGAAAGTCCGCAAGGAGGCCCTGGCTCGCCGCCTGGGCGGCATCGGCGGCGGCGCGCCCGTCCGGATCTTCCAAGAGCCAGCGGATGACGTCTGGAAGATGCCGGGAATCGTCTTGGAACAGGTGAACGCCCGCTTTGAACTCGCCATGCGGGGGACAAGTATCGGTCACCACCACGGCGCCCCCCGCCATGGCCTGGAATGTCATCTGCCAATCCAGGCTGTCGAATTCGTCCTCTGCGACGTGAAGGGCAATCTTGCTACGGGCCGCGAGGTGGCCCGCAAATCGATAGTGGGCGCGCGTGAGGATGAGTTGATCGATCAGCTCGGCGGCGGCCAACTGAAGTTGGAAGAAGGTCTTGTAATTCCTCAATTCTGGTGTGATCCGCGCCAAGAATGCACTTCGGGTCGGTGTATGGCGTCCGACAAAGGAGACATCGATTGGACGTGAATCGGTCGCGACGAGTTCGGGCCGACGCGCTTCTGCCGGCAAGGCACGCACGAGCGGGTGATCTGCGTCCCGGTCTTCGAGCCAACGATCCCGCGGCGGCATCCGGGGCCGGATCTGCAGGGCCGGAATGCCGGCTTGTGCGATGATGTCGGCGATCTGCGGCGAGAGATCCAGTACGCCGCGGCTGGCGAGCAGATACGGCAGTGCCGCCGCAAATGCATCGGAGGCCAGAGATGCCGTGTTGAGCATCAGCGCCGAACGAGGCAAGGCGGTCTTACGCCAGGCCGGTCCGAAGCCGAGCCGGAAGAAGTCATGTGGAGCGACAACGATCGCAGCTCCAAGTTCGGATCCCGGTATTGTGCGTTCGGTTTCGATTGTCGCCGTGGCACCCTGATGCGTCAGGTCTTGGACGAGGCATTTGGCGAGATCGCCGATCGCCGGTTCACTCCAGGAACTGACGAACACCGAAACGGATTGCGGAAGGTCTGCCGCAGGCTGTTCTGCGCCGGCGGATGCTGGAGATTGCGATGTCCGCGCGATCGCTTCTCCCCAGGAACGGGCAAGCTGATCACGCCGGAAAATCTGCCGCCTCTCGGCACACCCGTACAGAAGGGCATGCTCGGCCAAATTCATCCCGGCTTGCGCGACATCCGCGTTCAATGCGGCATAGTCGGACGCTGAAAACACCGGGAGCCGAACCAGCCGGGAGACCGCCTGGTCGAGCAGCGCCTTCATGGTCTCACCGTCCGCTTCGGCCGGAGAGGCCGATGCGGCAATCGATTCCGCAAGCGCCTGCATCACTTTCGGCTCAGCCAGCGAAGCACGCGGCCCACGCCCCTGAGCGGGCGGGCCGCCCGCCAACTCGTCGACGACAGGAGTTCGTGGATGCGTCTATGGGCTGCGGCAGTCTCGGCGTGGATCACGTGCAGCTCCGACGTCAGGGCTGCAATCTGCTGCCTCAAGGCCGCCTCATCGACCAAGCGGGCGGAAAGTTCTTGCCGCACGGAGTCGAGGCCACTTGCATGATTGGATGCTAAAACAGCCTGCTCATGCGCGCGCCGTCGCGCCTCTTCATCGGCCCTGGCTTGATAGTGCTCCGCCTGATGCTGCATCGCCTTCGCGTTTTTGACGGCAATGTCCTGCAACTCCTGGAAATAGCGTTGCGAGAGCTCGTGCGCCTGCGCTTCGAGCCGTTCCTGATGCGCAACCTGCAGCTCCGTCATCGCGGCGCGATGCGCGGACGCCCATTCCTCGCGTAACCCGATCAAGGTTAGGGCGGACGCGGGGCTGGATGGTTCCGCCTGGAACACCTCGGCATCCCTCACCCGGTCGAGACCCAATGCCGCCAGCTTTTCCTCTTCGAGGCGCCGACAGGCCGAGAGAGCCGCCGCAAGCTCATCATCGACCTGGTCTCGCTGCAACCGAAGTCGCCGTTCAGCGCTCTCGCCAGCGAGGCGGGCTTGTTCGAGGGCCTCCTCCAGACGGGTGATCGATGCGGCGAGGTCTTCGGTCACCGGCTCGCTCGCGATGCTTTGCTCCGGGACGGACGCCGGAGACGCATCCAACGGATCATGTGTCGACGTTCGCACATCCCCGGGTTGTCGGAGATCTCCATCGACCTGAGGCGACGAAACTGAGTTGCGGTTGGGTGCGTTCACCCGACTTCCATAGAACAGAAGGCCGGGAACCGTCTAGGGTTGGGGTATCCTCCCAGGGCGGACCGGGTACGTCCTCGAACGACGATCGTTGCGACGCACAGGCATGCACCGTACGGGTCCACCTTCCGGGATGGATCGAAGTCGGAGCGACTTCCTCATGAAGGCTTGAACCTGGAGAGGGCCTTACGGCACCACCCGCAGGACGCCGATCTTGGCGAGTAGGAGGACAGCCCGAAGAACGCTGGCCGGCGTATGATTGGGTAGGCTTACGCGCAATTTGACTAGCGTTGCCGTGCCCTCGTGAGCCAACTGCGAGAAAAGGTCGTGAACCAACCGATCGCTTGGAAGCAGCGATTGCGCGAAAGCGACGGACTTCAGGTCGCGACGCATCATGGCGTCCCGTGGTCCGAGTTGACCGATCAGGGAAATCTGGCTCTCGTCTCGCAGTACTGCGGTGGGGTATGTGCGAAACAGCGTGAAGGGGTCGGGACGTTCAGGTCGTCGCGCGCGAATGCGCTCGCCCGGTGTCGCGACATCAGCCCTGCGCCGTTCAGCGAGTTCGTCCCAAAGCGCGACGTAGCGACGGAACACCAGTGACCAATCATAGGTGGTTTTCGCCCGTCTACGACCAGCTTCCCCCATCTGGCGACGCAGATCCGGCGATTCGATGAGTTTCGCATAGGCGTCCGTCGCCGCTTCCACATCGACAGCCGTCAGGAGGCAAGCCGAGCCCACGTAGCGATCATAGTCGATCGAGTCGGCTTCATACTGATCCGCGATGTCCTCACCCGTGCCTGGAGGCGCCATGAGTGTCGGCACTCGAAAACCATCGATGCCATTGCGAACCGTATCCCTGTAACCGTCCCAGTCGCTGACAACGACCGGGAGTCCCGCGGCCATGGCTTCGACTGGCGTGAGCCCGAATGTTTCCTGCAGATTGTCGGCCAGGGATGTGAAAATGTCAGCCGCTGACCACGCCCGGTCACGATCGATGTCGCTGCGCCCGTCCAGCACGTGCAGGCGCACGGAGGGGGCGAGCTGTGCGGCCTCCTCCCGAAACGCAGCCGCAACGGGCTCCGAGGGGAACAGTCCGAAGAGGATCAGGTGCAAAGGGACGTGTGAACGCGACGCCGCAGCCTCAAGCGCGAGGAACATGGGAGCGGGGTGGGCCTTCACATGGAATGAAAGACGGCCTGCGAAGAGAACCGCCACATCGCTTTCGGCAAGGCCGAGATGGGCACGGGCCGCGTCCCGCGTGCCTGGCGGGAACGCGAAAGCCTCTGGGTGAACGCCGAGCGGGATGAGCGGAAACTGCGGCATCGGGATGTGAGCAGCTCCAAACCGCGACCGCAGATACTCGATCTCGGCTTCAAGGCCATGACGCAGGACATCGCGGGCAGCCGTCGAGGTGCAGATCAGGGCATCCCAGGATTGCAGCGGCGCGCGGACCAGCGCCGGCACGCAATCCATGGCGGCTTTGCTGGAGAGGGTATGGGTGATGCCGCAGATGCTCCATGATCGAGCCTCGGCGGCACGCTGGCGTCGCCACGCATCGTCGGCCAGACCTGGATCGGGGCGAAACAGCGTTCCAGCCTGAAGAAGGCGGGCCGGCTGGCCCCAGGAAATGAAACGTATTTCGGGCGGATGAGGATGCAGACGGCGCGCGTCTCGCCCAAATGCCTCGGCTTCCGCGCGTGTCCGAGCGTAACACCAGATGCGTTCCGGACCGGCCGCCAAGGCGGCCCGCAAAAACCCTTCTCCAGCCGCTTGCCGCCCCATCATGCGGGTACGGGTGTCGAAGACAGCGGGTGCGTAGGTCAGGGCAAATTGCATGGGCTCGAAGCGGACCGCGTCTCAAACGCAAAAAAGGGGAGCAGCAAGCTGCCCCCCTCCTAATTTTAAATCAAATCAGCCTTATGCGAAGTTCGACGTTCCGGTCAGGACCGAAGAACCAACGTTGACGAGCGCGTCGGTTGTCGCACCGTTGGTGAGATTGAAACCAGCGGTTCCGTCCAAGTTCACCGCAACGTAGTTGGTCCCACCATATGTGAACTCCACTGCGTTCACAGCGGTCGTTGCACCCAGCGCGGTGCCGGCAGTGGTGACCGCCGAGTTCGCTGCAAGGGCTAGCGTAGCTTGGCCCGAGACCGTCGCATTGGCGCGATAATCCGTGAACGAAGCCACCGTGGCTCCAAGGACCAGCTTGTCGGCATCGGTTGCGCTGAAGTCGGTGATCGAGTCGACACCGGTCACATTGGTACCGTCCGCCGTATAGGTCTGGCCAGCAACAGACGCGAAGGTATCGGCACCCGTGCCACCGGACATCGTATCGATACCCGCGCCACCAGTAATCGAGTCGTTGCCAGCGCCGCCGAAGATCAGGTCATTGCCAGCGCCGCCACCGATTGTGTCAGCACCGTCGTTGTTGCCACCACCTGTCGTCGAGTCCGAACCACCATAGATCGTGTCGTTGGCGCTACCACCGGTCAGCGAATCTGCGCCGTCATTTCCATACAGCAGTTGGGCGGTCGTTCCGCCTGCCGCAGTGGTGATCACGTCGTTGTCAGCCCCGCCATAAACGGTATCCAGCGCCGTATTTGCAATGGAGATGGTGTCGGCACCCTGGTTACCCAGGATCAGGTCGTTGCCGGTCGATGTGACCGAGTCATTGCCGAAGCCGCCGACCAGCGAGTTAGCGCCCGTACTACCGATGATCGTGTCGTTACCGCCGTTGCCGAGGATAAGATCAGCTCCCGAGCCGCCGGTCAGCGAATCAGCGCCGTCGGTCGAATCGTCACCGCCAACGATCGTGTTGCTGCCGCTGCCGCTCAGCGTAATCGTGTCTGCACCTGCGCCGCCGTACGCGAGGTTGGCGCCCGAACCGCTTAGGTTCACCACATCGTTGCCAATGCCGCCATAGACGGTGTTCGCCCCGGTACCCGTCCCGGTGATGCTGTCGTTGCCCTGGTTGCCGAGCACGAGGTCAGAAGCGTTCGAAGCGCCCAGAGCAACCGTGTCGTTACCGAAACCGCCAACAACAGACGAGACGCCCGTGCCAACCGTAATGGAGTCGTCGCCACCGTTGCCCAGAACCAAATCTGTGCCGGTATCGATCGCCAGGTTAATCGTGTCGTTGCCGTCGAGCGAGTCGTCACCACCGACGATCGTGTTGGCTCCCGAACTACCCTGCGACGTGATGCTATCTGCGCCGGCATTGCCATAAATCAGCGATGCACCGGCGTCGCCCGCTACACCGAAGCTGATGATATCGTCGTCAGTGCCGCCGTAGATCAGATCACTTCCGCCGGCACCGGTTAGCGTGTCGGCGCCAGTGTTTCCGAGGAGAGTGTCATTGCCGGTGCCGCCGGTGAGGCTGTCACTGCCAGCAGCGCCTGTAGCGGTGCCGCCGCCCGCGCCGCCCGTGAAAGTGTCGTTGTTCTGCGTGCCGGTAAAAGAAAATGCCATTTTTTATACCCCCGGGGGATCGCGTTTCTGAAGGCCCGAAAGCCTGCTCAACCAAAGATCGTATCTCGGCAAAGCCAACAAATCGGTTCTCAAAGTCGGCCTTCGACGGTCCGCTACGAGATGAAGAATTTCGTAGCTGACCGTCTCATTTCCCGCAAGCCGGTTGTGCATGCACGCAGAGCAACCTTCGGCTCGTGGTTTATCGGCAACAGCCCGACCTCTACGGCTAAGCCGTTGAGTCGAAACGGAGCCGCTTCAAGCTCTGCAAGAATCTTCTGAGCCGCGGCGCATCGAGAAAGCGTCGTTAAGCGATGCTGAATCGGAGCGGGCCAAGGTGTACTGCGCGGCAGCGTCATGTCGGGAAGAGCCGACCGGCCAAGGCGTTTCCGGCCTCCTCACCCGGGTCGGTGCGCATAGCCACGGCCCAGAGGTCGAAATGCGGTTGCCGGCGATGAATCACGACACGGCCGAAACCGGTCTCCTGAAGCGCGGCGCCAAGAGTCCGCATGGTGAAGCCGCCGCGATGGGCCATGAAGTGATTGCCGCGCGCGATCGATTCGCGGTGGCCGTAGAGGATGTCCAATGGGGTGATCGGACCGAGACCAGACTGGTAAAGCGGATCGAGCAGGCGGCCGTTCGCGACATGGCTCGCAACAGTCTGGAGATCGGGGCAGGTGATCAGTGCGAAGCCGGTCGGGCCGAGCACACGCTGGAATTCGGCGAGTGCGACCGGCACCTCGTGAGGGAACAGGTGCTCGATGTTGTGCGATGAAAAGACGGCTTCGACCGAGCCGCTCTCGACCGCCCCCATGTCGGTCATGCTTCCCAGAACGTCCGGCCGCACCGCGGCGTCGATGTCGAGACGAATCTCGCGCCAAGTCCCATCCTGGAAATAGGCCGGCATTCGCCGGATGTCCTTGGGTCCGCAGCCCACATGCAGCACAACAGGCATCTCGCTCCCCTTCCCGCTCAGACCGGCTCGATCGCCGAGATCAGACGCGTTCCGACCAGAATTCAACAAGCTTGGCTTGGGTGTTCCCCATATTGAAGCGGGCGGCGGTTGCCTGGGCCTCGTCGAGAACATCGGCGACCTCGCGGCTTCCCGCGGCCAGCATATGGCATGCCAGCGCGAGCGCGTCGGCGCATCCCAATAGATCGCCTTCCGCGAGCCAGTAGCCGTTGCGGGACGTGGCATATTCCCGGCCACCGTCGCCGTGGAAGCCGACCACCAACGTTCGGTAGCTCATCGCCTCGACAGGGGGAAGACCGAAGCCCTCACGATGGGACAGTGAAAGGAACATCGCCGCGCTGCCCAGGGCCTTCATGGCGTCGGCATGGGCGCATTTGTCGATGGAGCGCCAGGAGATATCCTTCAGATCCTTGTGCTTGCGCCGGAAGAGATCCCTTATAATCCCCGCATCCGCGCCGGCCTTGCGGGGCATGAACGCGACGACGAGGGATTTATCCTGCGGGATCGCTGCTGGGAGTTCGATCCCGCACGGAACGACCCGGACGTCACTCACGCCATAGTAGCGTTCGAGGTGATTCGCGACGATGCGACTGCAGCAGAGGACGGATTCTACTCCGAACGTGCTGAAGTCCTGTCCCGGTGCGAAAGTACGATGCACATTGAAGTGATTCTGGCAAAAGCAAACCTTTTCGGCGGCCGTCCCATTGAGCCGGGTGAAGTGTTGATGCCACCCCTCCGGGATCACCAGAATGTCGTCACCGGTAATATGGAAATCCCGTTCCAGCACCACCGGGACACCCAAATTGTAGAAATGAGCGTCGGACAGATCGTTCGTGACAAGCGCGGCATCGAAGCCGGCCTCGACAAGCATCCTCACGTGACGCCTGGTCTGGTGACACCCGCCGGATGGCTCCGGAAAGGATCGTAGCATGTAGCGAATGCGGCGCTTGCCCATGTCAATCGCCTCGCCCTGGTCCGGAGGCGATGAGGTTCTCGATCAGCGCCAATTGCCGCGGAAGGCAAACCGATTGGAGGTCATAGCGCGCCAGGACCGTGTTGCGCGCAGCCCGGCGCAGGTCCCGAAAGCGTTCGGGTTTCGACAGGGCTTCGTTCACGCGGTCAGCGAGGCCTGCGACGTCGAAGAAATCGACCAATAGGCCATTGTGGCCATCCTCGATCACTTCCTCTACGGGGGCCGTTCTTGACCCGATGACGAGGCATTCGCTCGCCATGGCTTCCAGCATCGACCAAGACAATACAAACGGGTAAGTCAGGTAGACGTGGGCGGCCGAGACGTGCATGACGGCACGGAATTCCGGTGTCGCCAGATGGCCTGTGAAATGGATCTTGCTGAGGTCGAGCGACACTTCAGCCAACATGCGCTTTTTGTAACTGTCACCCTCGGGCAACCTGCGGCCATAACTCACTCCTTCCTGACCGACGATCAGGATCTCGGCGTCGGGATGGCGACGCTGGATCTCGGGGAGTGCCCGCATGAAGATATGGAAGCCGCGATAAGGTTCGAGGTTGCGAGCCACGAATGTCACGATCTTCTGGCCCGGTCGAAGTTCCCGCCCATCGGGCAGGATGAAGCGGGCTTCAGGGTTTGGTCGGATGGCGTTGGTGTCGATCCCCTCGTGGATCACCGACATCTTCTGACGAAATTCGTTCGGATGGGTGCTGAACTGCCACTGGGTCGGCGTCAGCCCCCAGTCCGTGGCATGATTCGAAAGCAACGCCACCGAATTCCTGATTCGAAGGGACAGCCAGGCGTCAATCGAGGGTGGCTGTTCGGGATCGAATCCGACGTCCTGCCCGATCGCTTTGAAAAAAAACTCGAAGTAGGTCAACAGCGGCACCCGAGGCGCCGCATCCTTGACGAACAGGGTTTCGCCCCAGCCGGCATGTCCGACGATGATGTCGGGCTTAAAACCGTGCTTCTCAAGGTTCTTGACCGACCGGAAAGCTGCCTGGCCATACAGAACCGCCGATTCCAAACTCTTCACATAAGGATGGCTGGCCTCATGGGCTTCCCTCGGCGTCGGATACATGACTTTCGTCACGCCCGCGATCTGGTTGATCTGGTTCTTCGTGATGAATGCCACGTCGTGGCCGTGTGCCTTGAGGTATCGACAAAGGTGCAGAAACTGCGCCGGCATGTTCTGGTGGATAAAAAGGTAGGATCTCTTGGTCATGCCGCAGACAGCTGAATTTCACAGGATCGGTTAAGACCGCCCGTCCTATAGGATGATCCTTCTTGTTCGCCTATATGGCTTCGCCGGCGCCGGCAAGCTGTGGGGTGCTCCTATCGAGTCGACGCAGAACGCTTAGCGCCGGCTGCTCCACCAAACGCCATGACATCAGCGCGCAGGCGAGGGTTCCGGCGGCGGATAGGGCGACGACGAGATGGAAATTGTGGCCATCGAAGAGGCGCGTCGTCACGAGGTTTTGGATCGGATAGGCGTAAAGGAAGGTGCCATAGGAGAGATCGCCGATCCGGCGATAGGTCCGGCTATAAAGCCAGCGCGTCTTGCCGAGTTCGATCACCGACAACGTGAGCAGCAGGATGATGCCGGCGCGGCCGAATGCCGGCGAGGGACCGAAGGTGATCAGCCCCGCGGGAACGAGGAGGAAGATCAGACGGACGCGCTCGGTGAGGGGCTCCGAAGCCGCGTAGGTGGCTCCGGCCAGGAAGGTCATGAAGAAGCGCAGAAGATTGAAACTATTGTATCGCGAGAAGAACACCGCGGGGTCGGGGTTCGGCGTGGTGGAGATGTGGTGGATGTAGGCGCCTGCGAACAATGCCGCCGCGATGGCCGGGACGGCCGGGCGGCCGAGGAGGCGCAAAGGCGTGAGCCTGTGCAGGACGAGCAGCAGGGCGTAGCACAGAAGCTCGTATTTGACCGTCCAGATCGAGCCGTTGATGACCGGCCAGCGCGCATCGGCCAGGACGCCCGGGAGCTGGAACTGTGTCGGCGTTGTCACGATGGGCAGGTCGTGGACCAGGAAGCTGTGGGTCTGAGCGTCGCTCCAGAAATCCATCTGAGAAAGCGACGTGACGACCGAGCCGAGAACGACGCAAAACAGCATGTTGACGATCCATGCCGGGTAGATTCGCAGAAGCCGCGCGGCGGAAAAGCGCAAGATGCGTGGATCGCGCGCAAGGCTGAGGGCAACCAAATAGCCGCTCAGTCCGAAGAAGATATAGAGGCCTGTGCTGGATAGAGTGATGCCGAGCGGACCGAGCGGAGGCTCCAGATAACCGGCCATGCCGAGCTCATGGCTGTAAAACACGCAGAAGGCCGCAAACATCCTGATCGCGTCGAAAGAGTTGCGGCGATCGGCCTTCGCGGGCTGAGGAAGGTGTGGCTTCTGATCGGTCGCGAGATCAATCGTCTGGGCCGTTACTGCGGCCTCTTCTGTGAGGGATGCGTTGCCGTTTGGACGCGTATCTGTGGACGTAGCCGGCAAGAGTCTTGGCCTCACAGGTCACCGGATCGGAGTCGGGTCATGCGGCGGATCCTACTTGAGGCGGTGATCGTCTGCCCAGCCGCAAAATCGGCTTCTCGACAGCCAGGTGGATGAGCGCAGCGCCGATCACCGTGCTCGCCGTGATCAGCATGAGTTGGACAAGACTCGCGGCGCGAACGTCACCCGAGAAGGCCGCCACCAAAGAGGGAAGGGTCGATCGCAGCAGGATGATGACGATCGGGTGGACGAGGTAAAGCGCGTAGGACGCGTCGCCCAGGAAGCCCAGAAGCCGATGCGGAGACGCAGCGGGACCGCGCTTGAGCGTGAGCCCGGCGAAAACGGCCGCACAGGGCAGGCCCCAGAACAGCCAGCGCCACGCCGCGTGCTCCGGGTCGTCCGGCGAGAAGCCGATGTTGGCGCGGGCGACGACAATGAGGGCCACGAGACCGGCCATGATGGCGAGTATCGCGGCGGCCCGGGGAAGCCGCCCTTTGTGGCGGTAAAACATGCCAAGCAGAAGGCCGAAGATAAAGTCGAGCAGCACAGGATGCGCCCAGAACCTCAGCGCTCCCGGGAGGTCGATTAAACGCCCGCACAGGACGAATGCGCAGAGAGAGGCTACGATCAACCACAATCCCCGTTGCAGCCGAAAGCCGAGCGCCACCGCGAAACAGACATAGAAGAACATCTCGTAGTTGAGCGTCCAGCCGATCCCGTAGGTCGGCAGCATTGACCCCATCTGATTGCGCACGGGCCAGAACACCAGCGATGCGGCGAGCCCGCTCGCGTCCAAGCCATGCCAGTTGCCACGGGCCATCAGCAACAACAGGTAACCCGTCGTCGCGAGCCAATAGAGTGGCACGACACGCAGCAGGCGTCTGCCGAGGAACACACGTCGACTGCCGGGTTGTCCGAAGAGATGCGCTGAACTGTGCACCATCACGAACCCCGAGATGATGAAGAACAGGTCCACGCCGGCCGCACCGATATTGAAGAAGGCGGTGAGATCAGACCCGCCGTGGGAGGCCACGTCACCCACCGCATGCGACAGCATCACCGCGAGGGCCGCAAAAGCGCGCGCATATTGTATTCCTGCGAGGCGTTCATGAGACGCCCTGACGCCGACCGTGCTCAACGGCCGGTCGACGGATTGCGGGGCAGGGGCGAGGGAGGTACAAGACATCGAACCGGGAGGGTGTCTTTGGATCGCGTCGTCGCACCAGGTGGCCTTGGGCATCAGCCGCGCCGCTTGGCTGGCTTGGACGCATTGCGGGGAATAGCCGCCGTTGCGGTGTGTCTGTTCCATTGGGAACATATCGCCCTCGACACGCCCAATAGCACGCAGTTCTTTCGTTTCGGCCTGCTCGGCGTGGAGCTGTTTTTCCTCATCAGTGGTTTCGTCATTCTGATGGTGGCGGAACGCACAACGTCCGTGCAGGACTTTTTGAGTGCGCGAGTCGTTCGGCTCTATCCCGCTTATCTCCTGTCGGTGTTTCTGACGGCCATCTATGTTCTTGGCGTCGGCAAATACGATGCCCGCACGGTGCTGCTGAATACCACCATGCTGCAATCCTTTTTCGATATTCCCAACATCGCCAATCCCTACTGGACGTTAGCCTTCGAAATCAGCTTCTACCTGGCGATGGCGGTCGTCCTGGCTTGCAATTCCCTCCGCCATATCGAAAGGCTGGCACTCGGGTGGCTGCTGCTTGCGGCCCTCTATCGCTTCGCCCTTCCTGGCTGGATGAGTTTCGATCCGCAACGGCCCTTGGTGCAGGCGAGCTACATCATCGTCGCACCGCAGTTCGCACCCTTCTTCGTTCTCGGCATGTTGACATATCGGGCTTACCGAAAACAACTTGGCTGGATCGGCGCCGTGGCGATCGGTGTGGCCCTTCTGCTTACGGCGCAAGGTCGCGGCGATTTTGCCGAAATCCCGGGAACGGTTTACGCTGGATTCGCTTGCATTTCGGTGTGTTTGTTATTGGCCGCTTCCCGGTCGGTGATTCCGGGGGTTGCATTTCAAGCCATTGGATGGCTCGGGATCATCTCTTATCCTTTGTACTTGGTTCATTGTACGGCCGCAAACCTATGCGTCGTTGCTCTCGGCGGCATTATTTCTAAGCCTGCTGCGGTACTAATTTCGATTCCATTGTCTCTTTCACTGGCTGCCGCTATCCATTACGGGGTGGAGAAGCCTATTGCATTGACGCTTCGCCGCCACAGCAGGACGCCTTTCAGGGAAGCGCGCCTAACGGTTTGACCCCGGCCCTATGTTGTTCTGATCGGTAATGCGTGGGCAAAGACAAGGCGTGATGCGGCGTCTCGTTTGGACACGATGTCCGCTACTCTGCCGGCGTGCCGATAAACCGATCCTGCCGCCGACAGCAAGTTACGCTTCCCGCGCCGATCCAATCTTGGTGTCGTGTCTAGCCGGCGAAAGCGTCTGTTTTTTCCCTTAAATTTATCAGTCCTTTGGCGCACCCTTTGTTTAGATATTCAGCATTCCATGGCTCGGGTAAGTGAGACCGTCGTCCAGGAACTACGCGTATGAGGATCAAGACCCAACTTCTCCTCAGTTTCGCGCTTATGTTTTTGTTGCTGGCGGGTGTCGCAGGCGTCTCGATCGAGCGAATGGGGCAGATCGGGCGAATTGCGGGTGATCTGAACGGGCGGGTTGTCGACAAAACACGCATTGCCGCGAACATCACCGATCTTGAGCAGCAGATCCGCTTCGTCGACAGCTTCCTCCTCAAGGCAAGTGATCCGGACCAGGACCAGCTCGCGCGGGACCTTATCGAGAGTCGCAACAAAGCCGTCGACTCGCAGATCTTCAGCTACATGCGCTTTGTGGACTCGCCCTTGGAGCGCAGCCTGCTCCAGAACCTCGAGCGCAGTCGCTCCGTGTATTCCAGGCTCCAACAAGACATCCTGGGCACAGCAGCCGAGGGCCGACACAGACAAGTCGCCGACGATGAGGCAAGGCTAGCCAACGCTTTCGACCAGGTGAAGCGCCAAACCAAGGGTCTGGCCCTCGTTGCGGAAACGGAAGCGAGAGCGGCCCGCCAAGACGCCATTGTGATCGCCCAAGGAGCTGGCCGCACCGTGCTTGTCGTGGCAGGGATCGCGATGGCTACTGGCGTGATCATGATGGGTGTGCTGCTCACCGGCGTCTTCCGGCCAATGGCACATATCACCGAAGCCCTGATCGCCCTCTCCCAGGGGCGCCTCAATGTCGTCCTCCCGCCCTCCGGCCGCAATCGCGAGATCGACAGGATGACCCAGGCACTGGACATCTACCGAAACAACGCGGTCGCCTTGGCCAAGGCGCATGAGGAAACCAAGGCGGCGCACAGCCGCGCGGATGCCCTTGCCCGTCACGATGTTCTGACGGGCTTGCCCAATCGCCGCGTGCTCGCCTCGGCGGTGAACGATATCATCAAGCGGAGTGCTCGCCGCAGCCTCGCCGCGGCGGTGCTGGTTCTCGACCTCGACCGATTCAAGCCCGTCAACGACATTCACGGTCACAGTGCGGGCGACAAGGTTCTGTGCGAAGTGGCAACACGGCTGGGTGCAATTCTCCGTGTCGGAGATGTGGCCGCACGCCTCGGCGGCGACGAGTTCGCAATCATCTTGGAATTTGAACCCGGCTCAGATACGCCGCACCGCGTCGCCAAACGCATCCTTGCATGCATCAACGCCCCCATCCTGTTGGACGGGCGTAGCGTCTCTGTCGGCACATCCATTGGCATCGCCGTATCTCCCACAGACGGGGATGACGCGGAGACCCTCCTGCATGCGGCTGACCTCGCCATGTTCAAGGCGAAGCGTGAAGGACGTGGAAGCTTTCGTTTCTTCGAGGCGGAAATGGACGTGCAGTTGCGCGCCCGCGCCGATCTGGAAGCCAGGATCTGCCATGCGATCTTAAAGGGCGACATCCGGCCGCACTACCAGCCGCTGGTCGACTTGCGGACGGATACGATCGTGGGTTTCGAGGTTCTGGCGCGCTGGCACGACGGCGAGTTGTTGCGGTCCCCAGACGAGTTCATTCAAATCGCCGACGAAGCCGGCCTGATGCCGCAATTGACCTATTCGGTGCTTCGACAGGCCTGCCGGGACTCCCTGGCGTGGCCGAACACCCTCACGCTCGCCGTCAACGTGACACCGGCGCAAATTTCTGACCCGGGTTTGCCCGGAGCCCTGTTCGAAATCTTGCAGCAAGAGAAATTCCCACCCTCGCGGCTTGAATTGGAGATCACCGAGAACGCATTGATTGGTGACATCGCGAGCGCCAAGAACGTCATGGCCATCCTGCGCCAACATGGCGTGAGGATCTCCCTCGACGATTTCGGCACGGGTTACTCCAGCCTGCACCACCTGCGCGAATTGAAGTTCGACAAGATCAAGATTGACCGGTCGTTCGTGCAATCGATGCCGACCAACGCGGAGTCCATGAAGATCGTCGAGACTATTTTGGCGTTGGGTCGGAGCCTCGGCATCGATACTTTGGCTGAGGGCGTCGAGGACGTTGGTCACCTTCGCCACCTTGTGGACCAGGGATGCGAATTCGGACAGGGCTACCATTTTGGCAAGCCTCTGCCAGCCGGCGCGGCCAGCGATCTACTCACCAAGCAGAATCCGCCCGCTCTTCTCACCTCGGCGGCGTAATGCAGCCCAAGCGAGAGGAAAGCGGGTGTCGAGTTGCGGTGCAGGATCTCTCATTCCGACAGGGCGAGAATGGCCATCTGCTCATGCGATTCCCCGACGCATGCTGGCTTGGCTCAAATCTCTTTTGCCCCGCTGCCACACACACGTTTCGGGACAAGCTGGCCGCTCCGTCGGCCATGAGAATGGTCGTCGCCGCCTTCGAGACCTCGTGGTGGTCCGAGGCGTGCCGCGAGTCCGTCACGGACGCCGAGCAGTAAGAGCTTCAGGACGGACCACTTCAATCGGTGATGGAGCAGGAAGGCGCCCGTCTGCACCGGAAGATAGGCAACCTGCTTCAGCTTCCAACTTAGGGGAATATGCCCGAGACGCAGGCCGTAGACGGTATTCCGGACCACGCAATACATGCGGAAGGGGCGCTGTTTCGGCATGCGCCACCCGAACCGCCGGCTGCCGATCACCCCGGATCCGACCGCGTGCGGCATCGCGCAACTCGTCTGGACCCAGCAGGAGTACCCCTGGCGCACCGCGCGGAAACTCCATTCCAGGTCGATGCCGTCGATGAAGTAGTCGGCCCGGAAAAACCCGATGCGGCGCAACACGTCCGTCGCGACCAGCGACCCGGACGTCGGCACGAAGGAGACCTGCCGCGCGGAGCCGAGGGCAGGGCGATTGAGGTATTGGTAGGTCGGCGCCTTGCTGATCGTCCCCGGTTCTGGAACGAGGACCGGGCTGACGACAGCCGGACGCACCCCGGCATCGACGAGGTCGGCCCATGCCGCGTCGAGCCGTCCAATGAGTCCCGATGGAGGGGTGGAATCCTGGTCGAAGAACACGATGCCACCGGCACCTCTGAGGCAGGCCGCCAGGGCGAGGATGTTGAGCCCGACGCCGATGCCGAGATTCGAGGTCGCCTCGATCATGCTCACATCCGGCAGGAATGCAAAATCGTGGCGCAGATCCTCAGGCAAGGCACTGTTGAGGAAGAGCACGACGCCCGTCGCCTGCTTCCGGAGCTCGTCAACGAGCGTGCGCAACTGGACCGGGTTGGGATTGAACACCACCACGCCGGCCAAGATCGGCTCAAGTCTTGTTTTGCGGAGAGCGCTCGACACCATCTCCTGGTCAGGCATGCATTGTGCAGACCTGCGCGCGCGGCGCGACGCCGCGGTTGGTCGATGGCCACCGGACGATCCGGCGCGCGATGCTGTGACCTCCCCGTGTGAGGAGGCGGCCGAGCGGATGATAGCCGGAGAGCGCCGCGACACGCCTGATGGCGAGCGTCGGCAGCACCGAGAGGCGCGGCATCATCAACCCGCGAAGGTCATCGAGAGCCGCATGCATGTCAGTGCCATCACAAAGCGTTAGAGTCGTTGAGCGATGTGATCCGGATATCACGCGACATCCTGACCGCAAAGGCATCATGGATCGCTTTGTCCCGGAGGCGCACCGTTCCTCGATTGGAGAACAAGCAATGACCCGCATCTTATTCGTTGGCCAGAAACCGGAAACCGTTGACTTCTCCGATCCGTCCCTGCCGCCGGGCTTCGACGCGCAGAAGATCAACGCGGGCATCAGGGTGGCGGTCGAAAAGATAGGAGAACGTGGATGGGAGTGCGACCTTTGCATGGTCACTCCCGACGATACGGCAGGGCCCGCCATCGAGAAGCAGTTGCAGAGCGCGCGCTACGATTGCGTGGTGATCGGCGGCGGCCTCAGGCTTCCGCCGAAGAGCCTGGCCTTGTTCGAGACCGTGGTGAACGCCGTCCACCGAGCAGCGCCCAATGCGGCGATCGCCTTCAACACGCGTCCCGAGGACACTGCGGAGGCGGCGGCACGCCAACTCACGCCCGGCTGAGGCGCGCTGATTGGCGAGCACCTTTGGCGCGGTGCTCGACCTCACGAGCTGGAACGGCTTGTCGCAACGTGGCCCATCTCGGCCGAAAGCTCGAGCGCTTTCCATGATGTAGATACAGCTAGAAAACTCATCATGCCGGTGCCGCGCCGCCCCTCGAGCCGCGCGACGCACCGACCGCCGATCGGTACTCAGGAGCCGTGCGCTTAGCCCGCCAGTTTTGTGGTGTTGTGCGGATCGATGACGAACTTCTTGGATGACCCTTCACGGAATATTTTGTACGCCTCCGGCGCCTTCTCCAGCGGAATGACCTCGGTGTTCAGCAGGGGGGTTAGGTACGGCATCCGGTCCCAAAGGATCGCCATCATCAGGCCGCGGTTGTACCGCATCATGGGACATTGCCCGGCCGTCAGCGATGGCGACTTGACCCAGGCCTTGGGGAGTTTCCAGGCCAGCTTGCCCAGCTTGCCGAGTTCATTCGGCGCTCCGGGGTCCAGATTGGTGTAAACTCCTGGGATGCCCATGGCACCGACCGGCTTGACCACTTTCATCAGCATGTTGATGACGGCTTCCTCTTGGTTGCCTGTGCTGCTCGGCCCATAGCCGTGGCACTGCGTATTTCAGAGCATCATGGGCACGGATTTCACGGGATCATGGGCAGTGATTTCACGGCATCGCGGGCACCCGTTTTAGGGCGGTGATGCAGCCTCGACCGACAATCTGACCGGGTACTCAGCCGCTCGTTTCGAACACGAGGGGCCTGATGCCGACCGAGAGTGTAAATCGGATTGGGTTTGAACCCCTGATCGGCTCCGAACAATGACCCCAAACTCCGGCTGTTAAGGTACGGATCACGTTGAGATACCGGCCGTTCCGCTGGGGTGAACCTTATAAGCCGAACTGGGGTCAAACCCTCGCGCCCATTTACATCCTGCGGCTCCTGCAGGCCGACGGACGACTTAGCAACGCTGACTTGGCCGAGCGCGTCAGCCTGTCGCCATCAGCGTGCCTGCGCCGCGTCCGTGCTTTGGAAGAGGCCAATCTGATTGAGGCCTACGCTGCCGTGCTGAACGCCCGTGCCGCTGGGCTTGCCGGTGTCGCCTTCGTTCTCATCACTCTCGATCAGCAAGGTCGCCTCGCGCTCGACAGGTTCGAAGCAGCAGTCGGGAATCACCGTGAAATCCAGGAATGCTACCTCTTGGCCGGCGCGGCTGACTACATGGTGCGCATCGTTTACGCCGACGCAGAGGATTTCGAACGCGTCCATACGGCGATCTTGACCCAATTACCGGGCGTGGTGCGTGTGCAATCCACGCTCGTACTTCGCACCGTGAAAAAGTCGACGGCGCTTCCAGTCTGACCGCGCGGTGTGAGCCGTTGAGCAAGCATCGTTAGATGTGCCGTTACGCTCGGATTGGCGTCGCGATGATCACATCGGCGCAGGAGGCTATGACCCTGCACCGCAGGCTTATTACCGAGCTTTGGAAACCGTCGTTGAAAGGCTCGGACGCCGTGCGCTTCCTGCGCGACCTGCTGGATACGGCCGACCGGGCCTCTGACCAGGCGAGCCACCAGAGCGCCCCTGCCCACAGTCTGACCAAGTCTCAAGCCAGCGCCGCAGGATGCCAGTCCTGCCAGCCGCCGATCCTCTCCCACGCGGCCGCGATTGCCAGAAGCGTCGCCTCGGCGTGGTAGCGCGCGACGAACTGCACCGAGAGCGGAAGGCCATCTGACGACAACCCGGCCATCATGGCCAGGGCCGGGTGGCCAGTGACGTTGAACGGCGTCCGCGCCTGCCGGGGGTAGGTCCTCGCCATTTCCGCAGCGTCGTCGATCCTGCAGGGCGGATCCATGGCACTTGCGGTGAGCAGCACGTCCACGGTGCCCATCACAGCCTCGACAGCCTCGATCAGGGTGCGGCGACGCCGCTGCGCCAGCACGTAGTCCTCGGCCGTGAGGAACGCCCCGGCGAGAAGACGGCGCCGCGTCGACTCCGCGTAATCTTCCGGACGCTCACGCAGCCACCGCGCATGAATGGTCCAGGCCTCGGCCTGCAGCAAGATTCGGTTGACCGATGAAAAGCCGTTAAGGGCGGGCAGGGTGACCTCCTCGATTAGGGCCCCTTCCCGGGCGAGTGCCGCCGCGACCTCGTCCAGCGCAGCCGCGACGTCCGGGTGGGCGGGCATGTCGCGTTCGTGGAAATGGCGGACGTAGCCGATCCGGAAGCCGCGCACATCGCCATGCTTACCCTTAGATGAGCCGCCATGCGGGCCGGCCGGCCTGTGTCCGGCCAGAACGGCCAGCATGGCGGCGACATCCGCGACTGTGCGCCCCATCGGTCCGACATGGTCCAGGGTCGGCGCGAGCGGGAAGACGCCCTCGCGGGACACGAGCCCGTAGGTCGGCTTCAGGCCGACCACACCGCACGCGCTGGCAGGGTTGCGGATCGAGCCGCCCGTGTCGGTCCCGAGCGCCAGCGGGAACAGCCCCGCCGCGAGGCCTGCGCCGGCCCCTGAGGAGGAGCCGCCAGGATGACGTTCGCGGTTCCACGGATTGCGGGCAGGTGGGAAAGGCAGGTCGAAGCTCGGGCCGCCGAGCGCGAACTCATGGGTCGCCAGCTTGCCGACGATGATCGCGCCAGCGCGGCGCAGGGCCGCGACCGCCGCCGCGTCGCTGGCCGCCACATGGTCGCGCAGGATCTTGGAGTGGCAGGTACACGGCAGACCGGCGACGTCGATAATGTCCTTGATGCCGACCGGAATGCCCTGGAGCGGACCACGATCGAGGCCGGCCCGAAGGTCGCGCTCGGCCTCCTGGGCCGCCTGAACGGCACCGGCGGCGTCACAGTGCACAAAGGCGTTTACCAGCGGGTCGATGGCCGCGATGCGCTTGAGTGTCGCCTCCAGGGCCTCGACAGGCGACAGGTGGCCGCTCCGGAAAGCGTCCCCGAGCGCCGCGGCCGACATCCACTGCAGATTGTCCACGATCAGCGCTCTGTCGGCACGGGAGTGACGATCATGGGAGGCCAGGGCTCCGACGCCGCCGCGACGCCCGTGGCGGCGTCACGCTGCGCCGCAACCTGGCGGGCGGCCGCGAGCACGTCGTCGCGGAACTGCGTCCAGGCGCGGTCGAGCCCGGCCGCACGCACCTGGCGCTCGACCTCGCTCATGTCCGGTCCGGCAGGGGCGCGCTTGGCCATCATCGCATCACCAACACGGGCCGGCCGCTCGCGGTCCTGTCCCGCAGGCTCGCGATCGCGTCGCCGACGCGATCGAGGGGATACAGCGAGAGGGTCCTGGGCTCGATCCGCCCCGCATCGTAGAGCGAGAACAAATCGTCGTAGCAGGCCGTCACCATGTCGGGCCTGCGCTTGCCGGCATATCGTCCAGCGCCATCGCCTGGGTCCGAACGCGCGCATTTACGTACGTGCAGATCGCACGATAGACCGCCTCCTGCAGGCTCCGTCCCACCGCCACCAAGCCGTGGCCGCGCATCAGGGTCACGCAGGCGCAGTGCATCGCCTTGGCGGGGCTCCTGCCCATCACAGCGTTGCTGATCAGCATGTCCGTGGCGTCTACGAAATCCTTGCTGATTTCGCACCGGGCGGTTTTGGCCAGAAAAGCCGACATGTGATAGCCGGGCCGAAGGGGCGTCCGCGACACGAAGAACGGCAGAGCCGACGGCGTGTGGCTGTGGACGATCGCCATGACGTCGGGGAGCGAGCGTTAAACCTCGCTGTGGATGTACCGCTCGAGGTAGCCAGTCCGCCCTCCCGCGTTCAGCCCGTTGCCGTCGAGGTCGTACGTGATGATGTCGCCCGCCTCGACCAGGGCCGGTGCCATCGGCCGCGCCGGGAGGAAGTGGGCTCGCCTCGTCAGGCAACCGAACGCTCATATGGCCGAATCCGTCGACGATGCCCTGGTCGGCCAGGATGTGGTTGGCCGCGACGAGCTCCTGGACGAGGGCTGCGCGGGGGGAAGGTCCGGCGTCACTGAAGTTCCTTTCAGGATCGTGCTGCTTGCCATACGCAGTCTTTTCACTGAGACCAGCGAGACCAACGCCGCGGAAGAACACTATCTCAGACCGCCAGCGTCTCTTCACGCAAAGATCGAGAGTAGTTGGACTTCCGACTAGGCGGCCGGTCGGACGCTCGCGAAGTGGGCGGCCACTTGGCCCGGAGTCGTTAGCCAGACGTCATCGCGACAGGCCGCAATATGCGCAAACGCCCGACGCAGCGCGCGAAGCCGAAACGGATGACCGATGACGAAAGGATGGGTGATGATGGTGCACACAAGCGGCCACTTTTCGGACTGAAGCAGCATCTCGTCGAACTGATCGATGATCATCCGTTCGTATTCCGTGGCGCCATGCTGGCGAAACACGATGGCTGGCGAGTCGTTCACCTCCAAGGAGTAGGGGACGGACAGGAGCGGCCCAGAACGGGTGCTGAGCCAGAACGGCTGATCGTCCGCCGGCCAGTCCAGCACGTAGGTGTAGCCAGCCTCCTTCAGGAGGTCGAGCGTGACGGGGGACTGCGCGAAGTAGGGGCCCATCCAGCCGCGTGGCTGCTGTCCAGTCGCCTTCCTGATCGTGTCGGTCGTCTCCGCGATCAGTGCGCGCTCCTCCGCTTCGGAAAGCGTGTCCTGTCGTTCGGCGTTGGTGCGACCATGACCGATCAGCTCGTCGCCGCGACTGATGATTCTTTCAATCAGCTGGGGGCATTCTTGAAAGGTCAGTGAATTGATGTTGTGCGACGTCGGAAATTCGTACTCATCGAGCAGATCGAACAGGTACCACTGCCCGACGCGGTTGCCATAGTCGCGCCAGGCATAATTGCGGGTGTTTTGAGTCGCGTTCGGAGTGGTGTTGTCACTACCCAGCCCACTCAGAAAGCTGAACACCTCAATATTATTACAAATGGCAAGCGCTAACCGCTTGCCCCCCGGCCAGGAGAAGTGCGGCCGCACCGTAATTGGCGAGTAGGCGTACCGGCCATGCTTGATAAGGTCGATGAGGGGCATGGGATTCCTGCATCAGCACATTAATCGGGGACCGTCGAGACTAAGCTTCACCGCGGACTTGCCCGCTAGCTTCTCCACTGAGGCAGCGCCGTTTTCGACGCCGCCCTAGCGATCCGGGCACTCTCTGACCAGCGACAAGAAGCGCCGGTTCGAGACGATCATCGTGCGATCATTGCGCAGCCAGATCGCGAATGGCTGGTGTCGATAATTCGAGCGCCCGCGCATAGCGTTCGACACCTTCATCGATTTCGTCCCGCGTGATCGAAAGGGGCGGCGAGAAGGCGTTGACGTCGATGTAGGGCAGGCCGCGCACCAGAACCCCCTCGGCTATGGCGTTCTTCGCGACGACCCGTTGAGGTCCGGTCTTGGCGGCGAAGGCGCGCTTGGTCTTCTTGTCGGCGACGAACTCGACCCCAAGCATGAGACCTGTGCCACGAACGTTACCGACGTAAGGGTGATCGCCAACTCTTTCGGTGAGGCGAGCCAGCATGTAGGGGCCGAGCTCCGCGGCGTTCTCGACCAGGCGCTCTCGCTCGATGATGTCGAGGTTCACGAGCCCGATGGCTGCGCCGACCGGGTGCCCCGCATAGGTGGACCCATGCATGACGGGGCCGTACTGGGGCGATGCCGCCTCAAGCACCGCCCAGATCTCCTCGGAGATCACCGAAGCGGAAACCGGGAAGTAGGCACTCGTGAGGCCTTTCGCGAGCGTGACGATATCGGGCTTCAGGTCGAAATGAGCGGTGCCGAACCACGAGCCGAGCCGGCCAAAGCCCGTGATGACCTCATCGGCGATGAACAGGATATCGTTCTCGGCAAGGATCGGCTGCAGGCGAGCGAAATAGCCGACCGGCGGCAGGCAGACGCCGCCTGAACCGATCACGGGCTCTGCGATGAAAGCGGCGATCGTCTCCGCACCTTCGCGCCGGATCAGGTCCTTGATCTCATTGATGAGGCGCTCCGTGAATGCCTCCTCGCTCTCGCCCTCGTGGCCAAAACGGAAGTAATGCGGGCAGGACGTGTGGAAGACACCTTCCACGGGGAGGTCGAAGGCAACATGGTAGGCCGGAATACCCGTCATGCTGGCAGATGCCAGAGTCGTTCCATGATAACCGCCCAGGCGCGAGATCACCTTCTTCTTTTGAGGCTTGCCGCGAAGATTGTTGTAGTAGCGGACCAGCTTATAATTCGTATCGTTAGCATCTGAGCCGGAAGTGCCGAAGAACACCTTAGACAGGTGTCTGGCGCCGGCCTTTTCGCGCAGCAATGACAAAACCCGGTCTGCCAATCGAATGGCGCTCTCGTTGGAGGACGAGCCGAAGAGGTGGTAGAAGCTCAGATCGGTGATTGCCTTAGCGGCAGCCTCGGCAATCTCGGTTCGCCCATAGCCGACGTTGACGCACCATAGGCCGGCCCCGAGATCGACCAGCACGCGTCCCGTCTGATCCTTGATCCGAGCCCCGTGCGCATCCGACAGGATCAGCGGCCCATTCTTGAGGTGGTCGGCAATGGAGGTCGCCGGATGGAACAGAGCCTCGCGATCCATATCGGCGAGCGAGAAGTTTCGCGGCATCTCAGTCATCACTTGTCTCCTTGTTTAGCTACCAATGGGACGTTCCCGCACCCTGAAGGTGGGCTAACCTGCGTCTCTGAACGCGATCTCAACTTACATTCATATTGACCAAGATATCGATGGCCTCACCATGAGGTTTATACTTAGTATCTAATGCATCAATCTGTAGTAATAATCTAAAAAATCAGGTTGTATCAGGTTATAATGAATAATAAAACTTGATTAACGAAATATATTACAATACATGAACCACAACACTATCTGGAGAATTTGCATGGAACTCAATCTTCGCGGCAAGACCGCGCTTGTGACAGGTGGATCCAAGGGGATCGGGCTCGCGATTGCGGCGGCGCTCGCCAGCGAGGGCTGCGCTATACATCTCGAGGCTCGCACCGAGGCCACACTCACCGCGGCGCGGGAGGCGATCCGGGCGCGCTACCCGGTCCCGGTTACGCTGCATGCGCTGGATCTCGCCCGAAGCGAGTCGGTCGAAACCCTCGCCGAGCGCTGTCGTGACATCGACATCCTGGTCAACAACGCTGGCGCCATTCCCGACGGCTCGCTCGACACACTCGACGAAAAGAGCTGGCGCGCCGCATGGGATCTCAAGGTTTTCGGCTACGTCAACATGACGCGCGCGTTTCTCGGGCTGATGCAGCAGCGAGGTCATGGTGTTATTCTCAATATCATTGGACTTGCGGGCGAAAGGCCGGATGCAGGCTTCGTGGCTGGAACGGCGGGCAACGCCGCCCTGATGGCGTTCACACGCGCTGTCGGCAGCACCAGCCTCGACCACGGCGTTCGCGTTCTCGCCGTCAATCCCGGCCCGGTGGATACCAGCGGCGGATTGAGTGATCCGGCCCTATCGCAGCAATCGGCGGGTCCCCGTGCGGTGACCGCAAGGGACGTGGGCGACCTCGTTGCCTTCCTGGTGTCCGAGCGCGCCGCCTCCATCACCGGTACGATCCACACGATCGACGGCGGGCTTGGCGCGCGACGGTCGTAGATCGACCGTCCTCGGCCACCATCGGCGTCTCCAGATGCAGCGCGAGGGCTGTGCTGGAGGCGAGCCGGCTTCGCCGATGCGTCGGACGAGTTCTCTGTCGCATCTTCAAGCCGAGGACAAACAACATAGGACGACTCGTGTAGGTATGGAAATAACTTCGTACTAAAAACCGCAGATATATTGAAGAGTCAAGTCTTACATCTGGACATTCTACAATTTTCTATTTATATGATGCCTCGTTCGGAATCATGAGAGGGAATCTAACGTGAAAGATACTGTTAGTCAGAGATCATCGGACGCGACAATTCTAGCGGTGCGTCAATTTAACCGGCGAACATTGCTACAGGCGGCGGCGGTAGTCGGGTCTGTTACGGCGGCTGGGCCATGGGTGGTGCGTGACGCATGGTCATCGTCGGGTGAACTGACGTGGTTCACTTGGGACGACTACAATGCCAAGCCGTTTGTCGAACAGTTCACTAAAGACACCGGCATCAAGATGAAGCTCGAGATCTTCACGGGGAACGAGGACGGTCTCAACAAGCTGCGTGCGGCCCGCGGCGAGGGATACGACCTGGTGACGCCGGGTCTTGCCTGGGTCAGTGCCGGTGTCGATTTCGGGCTGTATCAGCCGATCGATCTGGCGAAGGTGCAGAACTACGGCAACATCGACAAGGCGTTCGGCGAGCGAGCGGGCCAGCTCGGTGGAACGCGCGACGGCAAGACCTACGCGATCCCCTTTACCTGGTCCAACGAGGCGCTTGCTGGAGCGGCCGAGGTTCCGCTGGTGGCCGGGAAGACCTCCTACGGAATTCTGTGGGACCCGCAATACAAGGGTAAGGTGATGGCGCGGGCGCGCACCCTGTTGCTCGCGACGGGGCTGTGGATGGAAGGATCGGGCAAGCTGGCGCCGGGTTCCATGCTGCGCGCCTTCGACGATGAGGCGACGATGAAGGCGGCCTACGGCACCGCGCTTGCCTATGCAATCGCCAACAAGGCGCAGATCAAGCAGTTCTGGTTGGGGGGCGGCGAACAGAAGGCCGCGCTTCTCCAGAACGGCTGCGTTCTTGGCCTCGCCTGGGATAGCGTCATGTTCGGGCTGATGAAGGAGAGCAATCCCCTCAAGTACGCCGCGCCGGCCGAAGGTGCGCTGACCGTCATGGACACGCATGCGATCGCCAAAGGCGCCAAGAACGTCGAGCAGGCCTATGCGTTCATCAACTGGAGCCTGCAGGCCAAGACCGGCGCATTGATGACCAACAACATCGGGTACAACAGTGTCGTCTCGGGCGCCCCGGCGTTCTACGACGATGCCTACAAGAGCTTCTTTGCAGCGACGTTCCCGGCTGACGCGCTGTCCAAGCTGTTCATCCAGGGAACCGAGCGCCCCTGGTTCATCGCGGCGCGTCAGCAGATGGTCGATCAACTGCTCGCCGCCTGATGACCGATCCGGCGGGAGCGGCTTCGGCTCCGCTTCCGTCGGTACAAACGAGCGAGTTCGAACGACAGACCGGCCAGCAGCGTGGCTGCGATCATGGCGCACGCCACCGCATTGATGGCTGGTGTGACCCCGACCCGAAGCTTGCCGGCGATGTAGATCGGGAGGGTCTCGTCGATCCCGATGCTGAAGAGCGTCGTGTTGTAATTCTCGAACGATTGAATGAACGCGAGTGCGACGGCCGAGAACAGCGCTGGGCGTAGATACGGCAAGGTCACGGTCCAGAAGACCTGACGCGGTGAGGCGCCCAGATCAAGCGCTGCCTCCTCGAGCGTCTCGTCGAAGCGCTGAAGGCGGGCCATGAAGATCAGCATGCAGTACGTGCTGATGAAACTCGATTGGCCGAGCACCGCGAGACCCCAGAAGCCGCTCACCTGGGCGGCGCGGTCCCAGAAGATTGCGGTCGAGAGCCCGATAACGATGCCCGGCATCAAGACCGGCGCAACGAGAAGCGCATAGAGGAGGCCGCGCCCACGCGCCTTGAGCCGCGACATCAGGAGCGCGCCAGCCAGGCCCAGGGTGATCGACAGCACAACGACGGCACATCCGACGAGAAAGCTCGTTCCGAGCGCCTGCCAGAGCCTGTCGTCCTGCCAGGCGACGGCAAACCAGTGGAGCGTGAAGCCCCGCCAAGGGCTCAGCGTCGGGACGGAGCTGCGGTTGAAGGCTGCCGCTATCATATAGAACAGCGGGGCAAACAGATAGGCGAAGAACAACCCCAGGTAGGCCCGCGCACAAAACCGACCGAGGCGTTCCATCAGCATCATCGCGCGATGTCGCTCAGTCGAACGCGCAACAGCCACATGACGATGACGATGAAAACGAGGCAGAGGATCACGAGGCAGAAGGCATAGGCCGCGCCCATGTTCCAGTTGATCGCATTGAACTGGTTGTAGATGAGCTGGGTAAACCACAGACTGCCGGTTCCCCCCAGCAACTGCGGCACGGCAAACGAGCCGGCGGCAAGCATGAACGTGACGATGCAGCCGTTGGCGAGTCCTGGCTTGGCGTGCGGAAGGACGACGTCCCAATGGATCCGCCACCACGGCGCGCCAAGGTCGCGCGCCGCGTCCACCAGATTGGGGTCGAGGCTTTCCAATGCGGTGTAGAGGGGCAGGATCATGAAGAGCAGGTAGGTGTAGACGAGGCCGACGATCACGCCGACGTTCTTGTTGATGAAGTCGAACGGTTCGGAGATGAAGCCGAGACTCATGAGGACCTGATTGAACAGGCCTTTGTAGGAAAGCAGCAGTTGCCAGGCGAAGGCACGGAGGAGTTCGTTCACCAGAAACGGGATGATGAGCGCTATCGCGAGCCACCGCGCCCTGCCGCTCCGCTTTTCGCGCGCCAGCGTATACGCGACCGGATAGCAAGCCGCTAAAGACAGAACAGTGACGAGGACGCTCGCCCAGATGGTCTTGAGGAAGATCGTCTGGTTGAACTTGTTGAGCAGCACGACCGCGAAATTGTCGAACGTATAGCGGTCGTTGGGACCGCCCCAGTCGACCGGCGGCAAAAACGGCCGGAAGGCGTAATCGATCGTTACTATGAGCGGTAGAAGCATGAGGACCAGGAGCCAGAGCCCGGTGGCTGTGAAGATGTAGGCGAGGCCGAGGCGGCCGAAGCGCGTCAGGGCGCTGCTCACGGCACGACATCCAGGCGGGCGATCGGACCCGCAGGCAGGATCAGACCGTCCGCTGGAGAAAAGGAGACCGTCTGCCGGCTGCCTGGCGCAAAGGCGAGCCCCGTACCGTCGTTCGCGAGCGAGAGGGTCACTAAGCGACTCGACACGTGGCGCAACGTGATGATGAACGTCAGACCTTCGAACATAACCTCGTTGATGTCGCCGGTCAGGCTGTTGACGACGAGATCATCTTCTGCGGCCGCAATCCGCAGCCGCTCGGGCCGGACGAACAGCATGGCCGCATCACCGGTGGTGAGGTGCTTGGGATTGCGGCCGCGCAGGTCTCCGACGGCCGTTTCGATCACCGCGAATTGTCCGTCGGTTGCGGTGATGCGGCCGACCAGAATATTGCTTTCGCCGACGAACGAGGCGACAAAGGCGGACCCTGGATTATCGTAGATATCGCTTGAGCCGCCGATCTGCTCGATCTGGCCTTTCGACATCACCGCGACGCGATCGGACATCGCGAGGGCCTCGCCCTGATCGTGCGTGATGTAGATGAACGTGATTCCGGCACGCCGTTGCAGGGTCCGCAGCTCCGCACGCATGTGCTGCCGCAGCTTGAGGTCAAGCGCAGACAGTGGTTCGTCGAGGAGCAGCACCTTCGGCTCGACCGCGAGCGCGCGGGCGATGGCGATGCGCTGGCGCTGGCCGCCGGACAGCTCCTCGATCCGCTTCCCGGCGAAACCGCTCAGGGCAATGAGATCGAGCATCTCGTCGACTTTGCGGCCTCGTGCCGCTGCCGACACGCCGCGCACCTTCAAGCCGTAGCCAATGTTTTCAGCGACGCTCATCAGCGGGAAAAGCGCAAGGTTCTGGAAAATGAGTGCGGTGGGCCGCCGATTGGGCACGATGCCCGCAAGGTCAAGGGTGCCGAGCCGGATGGAACCGGCGCTGGGTTCGATGAACCCCGAGATCATGCGAAGGATTGTGGTCTTGCCGCAACCGCTCGGGCCGAGAAAGCTGAAGAAGCTGCCTTCGGCGATATCGACCGAGACGTCTTGAACAGCGACGTGTGGGCCGAACGTCTTGGCCACTCCGATGAGGGCGAGATCGTTCTTCATGGAAGGGCCGCGCCGTTCGACATCGGAGTCCTGCGACAGCACCGGATCAACGGTTTCATATGCCGTGCTGACCCAGGAACGATGCCATGTCGGGCACCGCATCGATCGTCAGCAGTCCGTCGAGAAACCCCGCACTCTGTTCTTGCGTCCATGCTCCGGCGGTCAGCGCGAGGAATTTGTCACGCAATTCCGCGGGGCTGTGAGGCCTTTCGGCCTCGCCCTTAGTGTGCTCGCCTCTGCCCTTCCACGTCTTTCCACCGCACGGCGTCACGGTAACCTCAACCATCTGCCTGCCGGGGAAGGCCTTCGTGAATTCTGGACTCTCCGTAACGACGACGCGCCGTGCCAGCGCCTGGATGGCCGGATTATCGACGGCCGGTTGTTCGAAGTTTTCGAGGCCTGGCTTGCCGTGGACGATCAGCGACGCGATAGCGAACGGCACGGAAAAGCGCGCATCGAAGCTCGTGCGACATTCCGTGCGGTGTAGGCTTGCGAGGAAGCTGTAGCCGACCACATGGACGCTTTCGATCGACGTGGGATCGACGCGGTCTCCACCCTCGGCAAGCCAATCCTCGATGAGGTCGAGTGCCGAGTGGGCGTAGCGCCCGCACGCGTGGATCTTGAAGTAATTGCGCGCCGTCAGGTATTCGCTACCGAGCAGGTTGACTGTCGCGGCGCTGTCGAAGCCGTCGCCATAGATCTTCCCGAACACCGAGCCTACACCATCGCGCTCGCCGGTGAAGCCGCTCTCCACCATCTCGCAGGCGAGCTGCCCGTTGAAGCCGCTCATCCCGGTGTAGATGTTGCGCACCGTCACGCCCTCGATGATCGTATTGCGGCTGGTCGCCACCCCGCACGTGGCTGCAACGTTCAGTAGTTGGCGCATCCGGTCAGGGTCGTAGCCACTCAGCCTGCCGACCGCCACCGCGGCGCCGAGCACGCCGTAAGTCCCGTGCGGATGAAAGGCGAACCGCGAGTTGGATGCGCGGTTGATGCGCGCCGAGATCTCGTAGCCGAGGAGCACCGCGAGCAGCGTGTCGGCGCCCGAAAGACGCCGGGCCTGCGCGACCGCGATGGCGGCAGGGACGACCTGGATTCCGGGATGGCCCTTGGCGTGAAGATTGCCTTCGTCCTGCTCCTGCCAGGTGCCTGCGGTGCCGTTGAGAAGCGCCGCGTCGCGTGGGTCGGCGGCAACCCCGGCGCCGATCACGGACGCCGCCCCCGCGGCACGCCCGGTCAAGTGTCGAGCCACGAAGGCCCGCATCTCAGGAGTCTGCATGCCGCCAGCGACCGCACCTATACAGTCCGCAATGATCCAGCGGCCGCGCTGCAGCAAGCTGTCTGGCAAGTCGGCAATCTGAGTCGTGCACGCAAAGTTGGCGAGAACGGTCAGGTAGTCGTCCGCGGAGCCATCTTGAGTGCGATCCAGTTTGTCGTCTCCTTACGTTGCAGCGGCTCGCGTCGACAAGCGACGACCCATCCAAACCGCAGTTTGAGTGAAGCCCTAGCGAGCTTCCGTTGACATTGAATACGAATGTACACATAAATATACGAAAGGTTCAAGGGGCGTGACGAGGTCTTTTTGGTCTCGGTCGATGACCCACACGGAAACGCTGCCATGAATGTCATCAGTCCCATGATTGCTGATCGCCATCCGTTCCTCACCGGCAAGCCGAAGCGCCTTTTCATCGATGGCAAGTGGGTCGAAGCCGTGTCCGGCAAGACCTTCGAGACCCACAACCCGTCCACGGGCGACGTGCTGGCCTCGGTTGCCGAAGGCGATAGCGCGGACATCGATCGGGCTGTGGCTGCCGCCCGGCGCGCCTTCAATGGCCCCTGGCGCAAGTTCAAGCCTTATGCACGTCAAGCGCTGCTGTTGAAGCTGGCCGATCTGATCGAGGCCCACTTAGACGAACTGGCGACGCTCGACACGCTCGACATGGGCGCGCCCATCGCGCGCACGGGCGGCAGCCGCCAGCGTGTGCTGGGTCTTTTGCGCTACTACGCCGGACAGGCGACATCGATCCACGGCGAAACGATCGAGAACTCGTTGCCGGGGGAGTATGTGAGCTACACGCTGAAGGAGCCGCTCGGCGTCGTCGGCGCGATCATCCCGTGGAACAGTCCGCTCATCTCGAGCGTCTGGAAGATCGGACCCGTTCTGGCGACGGGCTGCACGGTGGTCTTGAAGCCTGCCGAGGAAGCGTCGCTGTCGCCGCTGCGCCTTGCCGAGCTGTGCCAGGAAGCGGGGATCCCGCCCGGCGTCGTCAACGTAGTCACCGGCTACGGTGAGACGGCCGGATCGGCCCTGACCCGGCATCTCGATGTGGACAAGGTGGCGTTCACAGGCTCGCATGTGACCGGCCAGAAGATCATCCAGGCATCGGCTGGCAACCTGAAGCGCTTGTCGCTGGAACTCGGCGGCAAGTCGCCGGACGTCGTCTTCGCGGATGCCGATCTCGACGCTGCGGTGCCGGGCGCTGCCATGGCGGTGTTTGCGAATTCCGGCCAGATCTGCAGCGCCGGCACCAGGCTGTTTGTGGAGCAAAAGATCTACGAGGAGTTTACGGCCCGCGTGGCGGATTTCAGCCGAACCCTTCGTGTGGGCAACAGCATGGACTCGGAAACGCAAATCGGTCCGCTCGTGTCGTCCGAGCAGCTGGACCGCGTCACCGGCTATCTGTCGCTCGGCCAACAGGAGGGCGCACGCGCCCTGTCAGGCGGCGCGCAACTGACCGAAGGCGACATGGCGAAGGGCTTCTTCGTGCCACCCACCGTCTTCGCGGACGTGAAAGACGACATGCGCATCGCCCAGGAAGAGATTTTCGGCCCCGTCATCTCCGCCATCCCGTTCACCGACTTCGACGAGGTGATCGAGCGGGCGAACAAGACGACGTTTGGCCTCGGCAGCGGGGTGTGGACCCGCGACCTCTCCAGAGCGCACAGGATGGCCGCGCGGATCAGCGCCGGGTCCGTCTGGATCAACTGCTACCAGGCGATGGATCCGGCCGTACCGTTCGGCGGCTACAAGATGAGCGGCTATGGTCGCGAAAGCGGCAAGCAGCACGTTGACGAGTATCTCAATGTGAAGTCGGTTTGGATCAAGACGGCTTAGACCGGATGTGCTGCCAAATGAGCCGCGATGCTTGTTTGAGATTGTGCCTGTTGCGGCGCTGACGTCCTGCCAACGTAATCCGCAGGTTCGGATCTGATCCCGCATAGTCGATGGGGCGTCGGGGCTCGTCAGGCCCCGCCGCGCACCCATCGCGGACGCAGCCGTCACAGGCAACACCGCTCTGTTCTTCTGCGGCATCTGCGACGGTGGGCCTGCCTCAAGCGGCAAGACGGTCCGGCCAGCCTTTGCTAAGACGCTTCTCAGGCGCGTGAATGGGCGTGCAAGGAGCAGGATGATGGCGGCAACGGCGTCGCGCAATTTATTAGGGCAGAACGCCTACCGCGCCATTCTCGAGTCCATCCGCGAAGGCGTGTATTCTCCGGGGGACCACCTGCGTGAACAGGAGGTTGCAGAGCATCTGGGGGTCAGCCGCACGCCGGTGCGCGAGGCCATGGGACGCCTTCAGGAAAAAGGGCTCTTGGAGGCCGCGCCGGGCAGGGGCCTCGCCATTGCCACCCTCACGACGGAAAAGGTGTTTGAGCTGTATGCGATGCGCGGTGAACTTGAGGCCGTGGTGGCCCGCTTCGCTGCACAGCACGCAACCGACGCCGAGATCGAGAACATGCGCCGGGTCAACCTTCAGTTCGGGGCCGCTCGTGTCCCAAACGATGCGGCGAAGCTGAACAGGGTTTTCCACGCCCTCCTCTACGCGGCCGCGCGTAATCGATATTTGCAGGCCGCCGTGGAGGATCTTCAGGAGACCATCACGCTCCTGCGTTGCACGACCTTCACGCAAAACGGGCGGGTCGAGGTCGCATCGGAGGAGCATATCGCCATCCTCGCGGCTATCGCCCTGAGGGACGCACCCGCGGCGGCTGAAGCCGCCCGGAATCACATCAAGTCGTCGCTGGGGACCCGTCTCACGATGATCCGCGCCGACGAAGGCACCCATCATTGACGGTATGGCCCCGAGGGGCCGCCAGCGCGCAATCGGCTGCGCCCGCCTCGGGTGGGCCAGAGCCTCGCGTCAATATCATAACTCAGGGAGCGGCGTTGGCGCATGCCGCGTGCATCCTGATAGCCAGTCCGGCAGCGGGAAGATTTCGCATACCGATCGGCTAATCGGCCCCTGCTGATGACCTGCGACCTCGCCGACCAAGACATCGCTTGCACGATTTTGTATACGATCGTATGCCGGTGCTGGGGGAGGCTGTTGCATGTCGGCGGTGGACGTTCTGGTCATCGGAGGTGGAAACGCGGCTCTTTGTGCGGCGATCGCCGCGAGTCGGGAAGGGGCGCGGGTTCTGGTCCTCGAAGCCTCGAACGCGTTCTGGCGAGGCGGCAATACGCGACACACGCGCAATATGCGTTGCGCGCATGACCAGGCGACTGAAATCCTCACGGGACCGTACTTCGAGGATGAGTTCTTCGAGGACCTCCTGAGGGTCACCAACGGACAGACGGACGAGACGTTGGCCCGTCACATGATCCACGAATCAAAGGAGATGCTGACGTGGATCGCCGAACAGGGGGTGCGCTGGCAGCCCTCTTTGGGCGGTACGCTCTCCTTGGGACGCACGAACGCGTTTTTCCTCGGCGGTGGCCGCGCCATGCTGAACGCACTCTACGCGACTGCGGAGCGGCTCGGCGTGGAGATCCGGTACGAGGCGGAAGTGACAGACATCGAGATCGACGACGGCATGTTTCTTTCCGCTACCATCGGATCGACGGCCGAGCGCATCGAGGCACGGTCGCTCGTCGCGGCCGCTGGCGGCTTCGAGTCCAACATCGAGTGGCTCAAACGTTATTGGGGCGACGCCGCCGACAACTTCATCATCCGTGGCACGAGCAATAACAAGGGCACGATCCTCAAGCTCCTGCTCGACAACGGGGTTCAGGAAGTAGGCGATCCGACACAGTGCCATGCCGTCGCCATCGATGCCCGGGCGCCGAAGTATGACGGCGGGATCATCACCCGGCTCGATTGCGTCGTGTTCGGGATCGTCGTCAACAAGAACGCCCAGCGCTTCTATGACGAGGGCGAGGATATCTGGCCCAAGCGCTACGCGATCTGGGGGCGCCTAGTGGCTGCACAGCCTGACCAGATCGCCTACATCGTTTTCGACGCATCCTCGCTGACACTCTTCATGCCGTCGCTTTATCCGCCCATCCAGGCGCCCACCATCGGGGAACTCGCGCAGAAACTCGGCCTCGACCCGGCCGCGCTCCAAGGCACCGTGTCGGCCTTCAACGAGGCGGTTCGCCCCGGCACGTTCGACTACAAAATTCTCGACGACTGCCGCACGGACGGTTTGACGCCGCCGAAGTCGCATTGGGCGCGCCGCATCGAAACGGGTCCCTTCTACGCCTATCCGGTCCGGCCGGGGATCACCTTCACCTATCTGGGTACGCGGGTGAACAAGGACGCCCGCATGGTGATGGCTGATGCCCGTCCGGCCGCCAACATGTTTGCGGCAGGCGAGATCATGGCCGGGAACGTGCTGGGAGAGGGTTACGCCGCTGGGATCGGCATGACCATAGGAGCAGTGTTCGGACGCATCGCAGGACGGGAGGCCGCGCGCAATGCCCGCAATTGAGCTCGCACCCGCCCAGACGTCGGGCACGACCGCCGCCCATGCCAGCGCCGCCCTGGCCGAGGCGGACAGACTGATGACGGTCTGCAACTCCTGCCGATATTGCGAGGGCCTTTGCGCGGTGTTTCCCGCGATGGAGATGCGGCGCTCTTTCGCCGACGGCGATCTGAACTACCTCGCCAACCTCTGCCATTCATGCGGCGCCTGCTACTCCGATTGTCAGTTCTCGCCACCGCACGCCTTCGCGGTGAACGTGCCCCGCGTCCTTGCCGAGGTGCGCAACGAGTCCTACGCCCAATACGTCTGGCCTCGCGCCCTGGCGCCCCTCTTTGCCCGGAACGGCATGGCGATCGCCATTGCGGCGGCAGTTTCGGTGGCGGCGTTCCTGTTCGGCTTCATGGCCCTCAACGATCGGGCGGTGATGTTTGGGGTCCAGGCTGGCGAAGGCGCCTTTTATCGACTGATGCCGCACAACGTGATGGCGCTGCTGTTCGGCGCCGCGTTCCTCTATGCGATCCTGGCGATCGGGCTCGGCCTACGCGCCTTCCGGCAGGACATAGGCGCGCCGAGCGGCATGATGCGCGATCCCGGTGATAATTGGCAGGCGGCGCAGGATACGGCGAGCCTGCGCTACCTCGACGGTGGCGGTGCGGGCTGCATGAACGAGGACCGCCAGCCTGAGAAGGATCGGCGGAAGCTTTACCACCACCTGACCTTCTACGGTTTTTTGCTCTGCTTCAGCTCGACCTCGACCGCGACGCTCTACCATTACGTTCTCGCGCGCGAGGCGCCGTACCCGTGGTGGGACCTGCCCGTGGTGCTCGGAACGCTCGGCGGCATCGGGCTCCTGATCGGGCCTCTCGGACTGATGCGACAAAAGGCGGTGCGCGACCCGGTGATGCGCGAGCCGAGTGGCCGCAGCATGGAAGCCGCCTTTACCCTGATGCTTTTCGGCCTCGGGCTTACCGGCTTGGTGCTGCTTCCGCTGAGGGCCACACCTGCCATGGGAACGCTGCTGGCGATCCATCTCGGCTTCGTGTTCGGCTTTTTCATCACGATGCCGTACGGCAAGTTCGTGCACGGCATCTACCGCTATGCGGCGCTTGTGCGCTATGCCCAAGAGCGAAAAGCACTGCACGGGACAGTTCCATAAGCCAAGCCCCCGCTGGCGATCTTGGGCGCCACGTCAAGTTATAGAGCCGCCGGCCCACCCCCCCCCCTTTGTGCTCGCCGCGACCGATCCGGCCTGGAGGCAGGGCGATGCGTGGCCAGGCTAGGTTCTTTCAATATTGACGAGCGCCTGAAGGAAATCTCGGCCAAAGGCGACGATCTTGTGCAGCTCAACGCGATCGTCGATTTCGAGGCGTTCGGTTCGATTTGCTCGCTCGGATGGCAGCAAGGGTGGCCGTCCCCCTTTCGATCATGTGGAAGATGCTGATCCTGCAGGCGAGCCGCTCGCCGTCGGACGAGCTGACCGAGGCCCTGATCAAGGTCACGCTGTCGTTCATGCGGTTCCTGGGACCCTAGTTCGACCACCTGTGCCTCGACCGATCGGCCGTCCGTGGACACCTGGCGTAGCCGACGATCGCCACCTGAGTCGTTCTCCTATTCGCACGTGAATTACGCCCAGGGTAAACGATTGATGCAAAACAGCCTAAATCCCGTGCGAAATTCCTGCAGACCGTGTGGAAACTCCTGATCCTGAGGTTTTGGGTGCAGCACGGCTCGGCATTTGCGCGAGGAGGTGCATTCGGCGTCTGATTGCACTGTTGGGCGTCGTGAGGTCGCTGGAAGCCTGATAGCGGTCCGCGAGCGCGTGACTAGGAACAAAACGGGCGTGTCTCATGCCCTTGCGGTAGCGATCAGGTCCGGCACCCCGACCAGGGTGATAGTCCGCCGGATGTTGTAGGCGAGCGCCGTCAGGCTGAACTCGCCACGCACGTTTTCCAGCCGCCGCATCAGGAAGGCACCTTGCCCCATCCATTGTTTGATGGTGCCGAACGGATGCTCGACGGTCTCGCGCCGGCGATCGAGGATGTCGGGGCTGTCCGGCTTCAGGTGCCGCAACAGCCAGATCACCTCGACGTTGCGATGGGTTTCGGCCTCCAGGCGCCGGCTCGACCGGACCCGGTTCAGATAGCCGTAGACGTACAGCTTCAGCAGGTCGGCCGGATCGTAGCCGGGGCGTCCCGTCGCCTTCGGCAGGACACGGGCGAACCACGCTGCCGCAAGATCCAGCCCGTCGACAAAGGCCTCGATGAACCGGACCGGATTGTCCGTTCCGACATAGTCGTCCACCGCTTCCGGCAGAAGCAGCATGGGATTGGGATTGCCCCGGTTTGGTGGACACCCTGAAGCTTTTGCCAAAGGTGTTCCCGATGCCCAAGACGCGCGCGGCGTATTCGCCTGAGTTTCGTCGTCAGATGATCGATCTTGTTCGTGCAGGTCGCGATCCTGATGATCTTGCCCGAGAGTTCGAGCCGACCGGGCAGTCGATCCGCAATTGGACCGCGGCGCCGGACCGACAAGAGAGTCGGCGGGAAGAGGTGGTGCCTGCTCTGGGCGTGGCCGAGCGGGACGAACTGGTTCGGCTGCGGCGGGAGACTAAGCAGCCCCGCGTCGAGCGGGACATCCTGTCAAAAGCCGCGGCCTGGTTTGCACGGGAGACCGGGACGCTCCCGTCCGGCTCTTCCGGTTCATGAGCGGAGCCAGCTTGAGGCTCCGGCCAGCGAAGCTGGTTGGAGAAGCTGGCGGAGAGGCGAACCAGGCCTGCTTCCCGGTTGCCGCCATGGCGCGCGTGCTCGGCGGAGCCTGCCAGGGCCCACGCCAAGCGTAGCTTGGTGGGGTGGCAGGCGGAGGTGTGTCCAAGGCGGGCTACTATGCCTGGCGGCAAAGGCCGCCGTCTCGCCACGCGGTTGCCGATGCGGCCTTGCTGAAGCGGGTCAGGACCGTGCACGGCAGTTCGCGCCAGACGTACGGCGCACACGTGTTCACGCCGATCTCCAGGGCCTGGGCGAGCGCCATGGCCGCAAACGGATTGCGCGTTTGATGCGAGAAGCCGGGCTCGTGGGCGGAGCAGCCAGAGGCTCCGGCATGCGAAGCATGTTGGAGTGGCTGCGGAGGGGCCAGCCACAGGCGTGGGCGGCCCGATCACGACGCTGCGGGACACGGAGGCCCGACCCGCGCCGGATCTGGTCGACCGCAACTTCACGGCTTCCGGGCCAAACCAGCTCTGGGCGGAGCCTGCCAGAGGCTCCGCGCGGCGAAGCCGTGTGGAGTGGCAGGCGGAGGGCCGGTGGGCGATGCCTATGACAACGCCATGGCCGAGAGCTTCTTCTCGACGCTCGAAGCCGAACTGCTGAAGCGGCGGCGGTTCGCTTCCCAGGCGGAGGCCCGAATGGCCTGCTTCAGCTACATCGAGGGATGGTCCAATCCGATCCGCCTGCATTCGGGTCTAGGTTACCGCTCACCCGTCGCCTATGAAGCCGAAGCAGAAGTGGCCATGAACGACCCCTAATCCCCAAGCCTGAAAACCGTCCACCGAAACCGGGCAACCTCAGTCTCGCCATCCGGGCGCGCCAACCTTTACAAGCACTTGTGCTGATCGGCTGTCGAAGCTTTGTGCTCGTACGGAAAAAACACGGAATACTGGTCTCTGATCAGCTGCGATGTGTCGAGGGTTTTCGGTCGCGCAAACATTTCACGCGCTCGGCCCGGCCGCGCTTTCGGTGCCCGCTCGCCCGGCTTGCTGCGCGGAGAAGCCGATGCTCGTGCTCAGCTTCCAGCATTGGCCGGAGCCTTCTGAGAGCCAAACCAGCGCCAGTTCTCACTCACCAGGTTTGCAGAGGACGGCCGTGAACTCGTTTTTATGGAACGCCGTCTGGTAGACGCGCTCCACAACCAGGTCGATCAAGCCTTTCCGGTGCAGCGCCGCCATCACGGCCCGAAAGCTGTCGGGCGTAAACTGCCAAGCATGCACGTCGACGTAGCCACCTGCCGCCGCCTCGAACTCTTTCAAAGCGGCGTTGGTCCTGGGCAACACGCTCTCCCAGTGTGTGTCATCGAGATGATCGCCTGCCCAATGCCGGCTGGTGTCGTTGTGGGTTGTGAATGCGCGATGTTCGATCACGCTCAGAAGCTTGTGCACGGTGGCACCGCGGGCCTCGATGATATCTGCAACGCTGCTCTCCGGAATGAGGGCATCGAAGCAAAAGCGCTTGTCGGGAACGACAAGATAGTAGCGCCCGCCAGCCTTGAGAACGTTGGCCACCGCTTTGAGATGTCGGATCAGGTCGGGCTGATGTTCAACGCAATGCGAACTGACCACGGCCGTGAACCGACGATCAACGATCGAAAGGTCGCCGACCGGCGAGACCCAATCGATGGCCGGAACGCGATCTGGATCAAGACCGATGCGCTCGGCCCGTGCCTTCAGATCGTCTTGGCTTAGGACATCGAAGTATGAGACGTGCGGCCCGGTGACGACGGGCTTGCCGAAAGGACCGATCTCAAGGATTGAAGTTTCCTCCGACAGGAAAGGGATGAAGTTCTCCCGGATCGCGAGCCGAGATCCTAGTCGACCTTCCCGTATTCCAAACTGATGCCAGTGATCTTCAGCCGTGGTCCGGTCCATATGCTGTAGATCGGGGTAGCTTTTCCGATAGAAATCGGCGTCGAACTCGGGGTCGAGGGAGTTCATCCAATCGCCTCTCAAACAGCATAAAATGAAAAGCTCGCTTACTTCCTTGCTGTGAGTCAACACGGTCGACACAGGAGGTGAACCGATGCAACACCTCGGCTTGGGCCGCGCCGAGCGAATCTTGTGCGACTCCTCGGCATGTGCCCCTTTATTCGCGAGATCAGGATCGGCGACCGGCGCGATCCGCGTTTTCACCGACCTTCAGGCAAGAACATGGAGCGCCCCGACTGATTTTGCACGCACCGTGACGGAATCGCGGCAGCACGCACCAAGGGAAAGCTGCTGGGTGCACCCCTCGACGGCGCACTCGACCCGTCTACCGGGAGATGAAACGCTGAGGAGTCGCTTGACCAGCGCCACTGAGCTGGTCAGCAACACCAAGCGTGAACGCCTTGTCCCAGCAGGAGTCAGCAGATGAAAATTACGATCTACGCTGGCAACGCGGGCGATCGGAACGATCGAGGAATGCGCGGTGCCGTTGACCTCGGTTCAGCGATCGCCGAACGTTGTGGCGTGCCGGCACGAACCGTCGCCGCAACGGTAAAGCCGATCGAAGGCGGATGGGCAGAGCAGTTGCAGGCTGCCGCTCCCAACCTACGGTTGCTTGCTCAGCGGGTGGTCGAGCGTCTCGACGCGGGAGAGCCCATGGTCATCACCATGGGCCGCTGCGCGGCCAGTATCGCCACGCTGCCGCTTGTCGCGCGGCGCTTTCCTGATGCGGCCATCGTCTATTTCGACGCCCACGGCGACTGTAACGTGCCGGTCGAAGATCGCGTCACCGACTACCTTGGAGGCATGGTCATCTCGGGCGCCGCAGGCGAATGGGATACTGGATTTGGCCAGGACGTTGATCTTACCAACGTAATCCTCGTTGGTGCTCGCGACCTCGATCCACCGGAACAAGTCCGCATCGATAGCGGTCAGATCAGGCTGGTGCCGGTGGGACCCCGATTGGGAGCCAGACTGAAGAACGCCATTGGTGGCCGCCGCGTTTACGTGCACTTCGACTGTGACGTGCTGGACGCGGGCTTGCTGGCAACCGAGTATCAGGTTCCTGGCGGGCTTCAGTGGATCGATCTTCTCGACGCTTTCGAAATCCTTGCAGCGCATGAGCTGCTGGGGCTGGAAATCACCGAATACGAAGCATCTTGGCCGGGGGGCAAGCCCACCGATCCATCCCAGTTGCTCTCTGCCATGCAACCCGTCCTGGCCGTGCTTCAATCACGCCGTTTTGGGAACTCCTCGGCAGAATCAGCGCCTTGCCCTCCATGATCCGAAGGACGCCAAAGCACTCGCCCCAACGCTGTTTCTGCTCGGTATTTGAAGTTCGACGGATCGCCATACTGACGCATAAGTCGCCGAAGCTCATACCTCGTAGTTCGGCTGCTGGGTCATCGTTGGACCCTGATCCTCCCCCATCGAAGTGGTCCGTCCTGATGTATGGCTTTTGAGCCTGAGCGAGGACGGATGAGATGCCGAGGAAGAGACACAACCCTCCGCCAGCTTCTCCAGCAGGCAAGCCTGCCGGAGCCTTGTAACTCCTTCACCAGCCGACGCGCTTCTCGCTAGAGTGCAAATCGGTTGCTGGGAGAGGGTCGCCGCAGGAGCCATGAGGGCCTCGTGTGTGCGGCGATTGGTCGGCATCGCTCGACGTAACGCAAGACGCCGCGGGGCGGAGTGGCCAGGGCCCACGGCCTGCGAAGCAGGACGGGGTGGCACACGGAGGGCAGGAAGACGAAGAAGCGCTAACCGCTGACATCCTCGAGTTTGCGAGACAATACGGCCGATACGGCTATCGCAAGATCGGCGCTCTGTTGCGCGATGCGGGCTGGCTGGTGAACGACAGGCGGATCGAGCGGGTCTAGCGGTGCTAGGGGTCTAAGGTGCCGGCCAAGCAGCCGAAGAAGGGACGCCTGTGGCTCGATGACGGCTCCTGCGTCCGTCTTCGGCCCCAGCACCGTGATCATGTCTGGTCGTATGACTTTGCCGAGGATCGCACACATGACGGAGGAAGGCCGCTTCCCAAAACGATTTCCGCCAAACTGCAGGTCAGCGGCGTTCAGGGCACCATAAAACTTCCGGCGCCATCACGACTGTCCCGGACGGCTTCATTCCTGGACGAGAGGGCGTATGACGCCTATCGTAATCCCGCTTGCACAGTACGCAGGACATTCGCGGAGCTTAATGGTTCACGACATTCAAGCAGCCAGTTCCGCCTTGTTGCCAGAGACTGCGAGATGAGCGCGATCACGCACGGGGTAGATTGGGCTTGGACGTCGCTTGCCACCTCCAAGACCTGGTGGCCAACCCTGCCAACGATGACCGGCGTGCTCGTGGCCAATCGCGAAGACCGCAATGGAGGCATGCGTCATCGGAGCGGGGACTTTGGGCAATAATATCGAGGACGCTCCCTTATCCCTCCGTACCTCATCGGCCCCCGATGGCAAGTCTTGAAAATCCGCGACGACGTTCCCGTGGGTCTGTTGTCAGCGCGCGCCAGAGAAGAAGCTTGCCCGAATGACTGCACGTCGGGGCCGACGACGACCCTCACTATGCCGTTCACCACGTCTGAGCTGCTCGCAAGGATCGGTTCGATGTCTGCATGTCTCGCCTCAGCCAAGCTGAACTTTCGGTCATGACCCGGCTGCATGCATTGAGCACGCCGCTGACCGCGATGTCCGATCTGACGGCGATCCTGAATGAGGCGCTCGAGGCGATCATGGAACTGCAGGGCGCCGATTTTGGCAACATCCGGTTTTATGACGACGCGACCAAGACGCTCAAGATTGTTGCCCATCGGGGTTTGGGTCAGGAGTTCCTCAACCGTTTCGAGACCATGGACGCAAGCGATGCGACAATCCAAGGGTCGGCGCTGCGGAGCGGGGCTCGCGTGCTCATCCATGACATCATCACGCATCCTGACCACAGACAGGATCGGGACATCGCGGCGTAGACGGGATATCGCGGCGTCCAAGCGACACCTCTGCTCGATCGGAGTGCCGGCAGGCCCATCGGAATGCTCTCAACGTTCTTCCGCGAGCCGTACCGGCCATCGGCCCGCGATTTGCGTTTGACGGACCTCTACGTCCGGCAAGCTGCCGATGTGATTGCCTCCCGGCTCGCGGAACAGCGATTGCGCGACAGCGAGGGTCTGCTGACGGCAATCTTGAAGCACGCTCCGGGAGCCGTCGGGCTGTTCGACCTTGAGGGAAACCTGCTTTTCCGGGGCGGCCCGTTGGCCGAGTTGTGGGGCAACATCATTCCGTCGCGTGAGCCGGAAGCGGCCCACCGCTGGCGCGGCTTCGACGCGAAGGGCGGGCTGCTACCCCGGTCGCAATATCCCGGCGCCAGGGCGCTGCGGGGTGAGGTCGTCACGCCGGGTATCGATTTCATCTACGATGGCGATCGTGGCGAAGAGACCTGGATCCGCGTCAGTGCCGCACCGTTCCGCAACGATGCCGGCGAGATCACCATCCTGCAAAATGTCAACGAGGAGAAACATGCCGAGCAACGGCTTCGCGAAAGCAAGTCGAAGCTCCAGGCCGCCGTCGATCTCGTTAAATTGGGTCGCTATGCGTGGAACCCCCAGACCAATGACATGCAGTGGGATTACGCGCTGCGAGAAATGTGGGCCTGCCCAAGGACGCGCCTGTCGACTACGACGTCTGGCGCGCCGGTGTCCATGCCGAGGATCTGCCGCGTATCGAAGCCGCAGTACAACGGAGCACTGACCCGCAGGGCGACGGCGTCTACGACGTGGAGTACCGGGTCATCGGCAAGAACAACGGCGTGGAGCGCTGGATCGCCACGCGCGGCCAGGTACATTTCGAAAACAAGAGAGCGGTTTCGTTTTATGGTATCGCCCTGGACATTACCGATCAGAAGCGGATCGAGCGCATGCTGGAGCGCCGTGTCGAGGTGCGAACCCGTGAATTGGAGGATGTCAATCGCCAGTTGCGCGCCCAGATCGAGCAACGAATAAGCGCCGAAGCTGCTGTCCAGCAGCTGTACCGGCTTGATGCGATCGGGCAGATCACATCCGGGGTGGCGCATGATTTCAACAATCTGCTCAGTGTCGTGCTCACCAATACGCGTCTGATGTTGCGCAAGTCGCATGACCCCGACGTTCAAGAAGGGCTGGAACTGATTCACGCTGCTGCAGAGCGTGGCGCCAAGCTCACGGGGCAGCTTCTCGCATTTTCGCGCAAGCAGCGGCTCGAACCGCAGTTTCTTGATCTCAACAGCAAAGTCAGAGCGATGAGCGATCTGCTCGTCGCCACATTTGGAGGAACGATCCAACTCAGGACGATCTTGAGCTTGCATCTGTGGACCGCTCTGGTCGACCCGACCCAGATCGAGCTGATCCTCTTGAACCTCACCATCAATGCGGGGGATGCGATGCAGTCGGGCGGTACTCTGACGATCGAGACCTTCAACGCCACGATTGATGATGAGCCGGTGCAGCCGGGAGACCCCTCGCCGGGAGACTATGTGGGTCTCGCCGTCATCGATACAGGCGCCGGCATTGCGGACGATGTGCTGCCGCGCGTGTTCGAACCCTTCTTCACGACGAAGGCGCCAGGAAAGGGCTCGGGCCTCGGACTGGCTCAGGTCTTCGGTTTCGTCAAACAATCCGGCGGTGGCGTGCATATCGAGACCCGCGTCGACCAGGGAACGTCGGTCAAAATATTCCTTCCGCGCGCAGAGTTTCCTGCGGAGGATTGGGAGGAAGAGTTCGTTGGCGTAGCGCGCGCTCCGGAGGCACATAGGACTTTGGGTATCCTGGTCGTCGATGACGACAAGGCGGTCCTTAAATCGACGGTCAGGGTGCTCGATTTTCTGGGATATATAGCCTTTCCAGCCGAGAGCGGGGATGAGGCGCTTCGGCTGATCGCCAGCGAACTCCCGATCCAAGCCGTGCTAGCCCGAATAATTCACGTTTGGGCTGGCGGATGTAGCTTAAAGCACTGACGTGATTTAGGATTTGGTTGTCTAAGCCGATCCCGTGTCATTTCAGGAAGCTACATCCGCCATGGATGATCCTACGTTGTCGCTGCCTGGCCTGTCACCTCTTGGGCGGACATCGATCGTGGCGCGGTTCGATGGTGGATCGTTGTCGTCGGATTCTGGCGTTCTTGTGCTGCGGGAAGTCGAGAAACGTCTCGGCGTGGCGGATCGGTTGGCCGGATGCCTCGACGATCCTCGCAACCCCGATCTCATCGTGCACGGCCTCGCCGACATGATCCGTTTCCGCATGTTGATGATCGCGGCGGGCTATGAGGATGCCAACGACGCAGCCGCCCTGCGCCACGATCCGGTGTTCAAGATGGCGCAGGGCACGCTGCCGTCCGGACGCGACCTCGCCTCTCAGCCGACGCTCTCGCGGCTGGAAAACCTGCCCGACCCGCGCGCCTTGCTGCGCATGGGGCGAGCCATGGTGGATCTTTACTGCGCGTCATTCGCAAAGGTGCCGAAGCAGATTGTGCTCGACATCGACGACACGTTCGATGCCGTTCACGGCGGCCAGCAGCTTCGGCTGTTTAACGGACACCACGACAACTATGGGTTCCAGCCCATCGTCGTGTTCGACGGGGACGGCCGTTTCGTCGCCGCCGTGCTGCGTCCGGCCAAACGGCCGAGCGGCGTCAAAATTCGGGCCCACCTGCGCCGCCTCCTGCGCGCCATCCGGGCCAACTGGCTGTCAAACGGCTTGGAAAAGGGACCCCAGATCGGCGCCGAATAGGCGACAAAGGAACGTGTGAATGTCACTATCGGGTATGCCCTGGCGTGACGTCACCTGAGCGCTCGGATGATACGTAACATCTGGGTTGACATCGACTATTTGTGACAAAGTAGCCTTGGGCCTAAAGCTTGAGGTGACACATGGCCCGCATCGGTTACGCCCGCGTCAGCACGATCGACCAGGATCTCGACATTCAGCAAGCCAAGCTGAAAGCCGAGGGCTGCTCAGTGATCCGGGCCGAGAAGGTTTCAGGCAGCAGCCGCGATGGTCAGGGGTTACGCATGAAAGACGCCTGTGAGGATTTGCTCCATGTATTGGTTGTTCCACGCTGCCATTTTCCGTCTTC
>NZ_JAMOIM010000027.1 GCF_026130545.1 Lichenifustis flavocetrariae
TGCACATCACCACGTCTCACCATCACTGGCCTGCTTTTACTCCGCCCCGCTGGCCTGGAATTGCACCGCCGTTGACAGAACGTGATGCTGCAGCTCGCGCAGGACGGAATGATCATGGTGGTGGTGACCCACGAAATGGCTTTCGCGGCCGATGTCGCCGACCACGTGGTCTACATGGACCACGGCCGCATCGTCGAGGATGGTCCGCCCGACGCCATCATGCGCCGTCCCCAGCATCCGCGCACGCAGGCTTTCCTGAAGCGCATGCTCCGGGCGGGCTGAGGCCCGTCTCGTAGACCGCAGGCGCGGCTAGCGTGCCGACGAGCAGGAAGGCCCGCGTTCCATCCGAGAAGACTGTCTTTCAGGGTGTGTAAGGTCGGCACGATCGTCAGCCACATGCTGAAGGCGACGCCCGTGTAGGACATGAAGAACAGCCCGGGGGCACCCTGGAATGGCACCGCGTCGCCGCCACCGCGGCCCGCGCACAAAATGCTGGAGGGCACGGGCCCCTCCTCGCGGCAAGATTGTGCAGCAAGTCACGAGATGAGTGAGCCGATATCCAATCAGAACCACTCGAATGCACGAAGCCGAACGTCCGGTTTGGAGGACGCGGGCAAAGTGGCTGAAAGGCTTGCTTGGGCGCGTTCATGCCGGCCGTTCTACGGCTCAAGATGGTCGCAGGTGAAAAAGCGGCGGATTCGTGCTTAGGTCATGATCTGTCTTACCGCTTTGAGCGGATAGCCAGCCGCCACCGTCCGATCAACGGTTACATTTTACCTTGAAGTCGATACGGTACGAGGATCTGGCAGCGAACAGTCCCCTGTAAGGAGCACGCCATGGCTTCGGTGGAACCAGAAGAGGACATAGGCCGACTTTACGACAGTGTCGGTTTGAACAATCTTGATCCGCTCTTCCTGCGATTGGGAGAATTCAATCCAGACCTTCCTCTTGGCGCAACGCCCCACGACCCGGCGACATTCATCGCGGCGGGACGTGATTGGTGGCAGCGACATGGGCCGTCGGTACGCTCCTACGTCTGTTGCAATGGCGCGCTTCGCAAGGTCACCTCAAAGGGCGGTTCGAGCTTCGCCGAGGCCGCGTTCGGCGTGCTTGCCGGACATTTCGGCGGCCCCATCGCCACCTATGCGTCGGTTATCTTCGTCAAAGAGGCTGTAGGTGATGCGCTGGACGAGGCGGTGATACGGAAATTCAAATCGTGGTGCGGCGACGCCTGGCAGGAGCCTACAAAGGTCGAAGACTAGTCAGTCTTCGTCGGCATCCCTATCGAGGCATCGTGATGGTTTGTGCGGGACACTCCCCTTGTTGCGGTACGTCCGTCGGCCGGGACGGGACTGCGCCCGAGAACTGGCCGTTTTCCTCGTGGATGAACATGCACGAACCCCAACAACAGGCTGCCTCGCTGGGACAGGAGGAAGTTTCGAACTGGGTCGGCCTCAGCCGATTTATGGAGCAGCACCTCCATGGCACCGATGATATGGCGCGGCTGACCCTATATGGCTGTATCTCTGCCGGATTGAAGATGAAGCTGCAGCTCGGATCACATGCCGCGATAGGGCGGGATGGAAAGGGTTATGCCATCGCCGTCGATCCCGGTACGACGATTCAGCTCAACTATGTCTTGACGCGCCTTTGCGCTCACCCGGACGCGCTTGCAAAGTTTCGCAGCAAACCGGGATCGCTTGCGAGGTTCCGCGGCAAGCTGGGCCCAAGGCTCACCGGCAGTCTGTCATTGCCGCGCCTGATGAACGGCCGGGTCGAGCTTCTCTTCGGCGGCAGTCCCGAAGCTCCGAGCCTGCCTCCAGATCCGAAGCTCAGACATCACCTGGGTGGCATCGTCCTTTTCACACTGCAATTCATGTTCCTGCACGAGCTTGCCCACGTCACGAGCGGCCATGTCGAGCGCAGCGCGCAACTGAGGCGAGAGAGCCATGCCCTTCCGCGCGCGCAGCGCGAGGTCTTTCTGCGAGAGCATTTGGAACCGCTCGAACATCTGGCCGACTCTATATCGATGCTGCACCTCGGCGCGCTCATCAACGTCTATGCCGCCGGCGCGAGACGCCAGCCAGACCCGACAATCCGCGGCGATGTTCTTGACTGGTTGAGGTTGGCCGGCTTCGGGCTCGGGGCTCTGTTTCTGCTGCTTGAAACCTTCGACGGCGAGGGTGGCTATCACCCTACGGCCGACACCCGCGCCATATTCCTGCGCGCCTACGCGACGACACCCAAGACCATGCCCCCGGGCTTCGAACACGTTTCATTTGATGAGGGCACTGATGCCCTTGAGCTCGGCTATCGCGATGCTATCGCTGCGTGGGATGCGCTCGGCTGGCAACGAAATAAAGCCACATGGTCGACCATGCTCGGTGAACAATTGCTGGCGAAGGTGGAAAGAGCGCAGGCACAGGTTACACCGCCACCTTGTGCCGTCTTTCCGTCTCCGCCTCTCACTAGGGCGCGACCGTAGAGTAACCGCAGAAACGGAGCGAAAGGCGCGTGCGACGACTCCCGCCGCGAAATCGGAGGGAAAGAGTTCGGGCTTGCGGGTCGATGCGCTCTGACCGGGTAGCCCCCTCTCCTGGCAGCCCACTGGATCATCGCCGTGACCGGCGCGCAGGAGCGATCGCGGCGTTGATCCGGGTTGGACGCGACGATCGCCCGCGGGAAGCGGTGACGCAGGACAGCTCCGGCGCGACGATTCCAGGCGCGGCTTTCTGCGGGCCGACCTGCCGTGACGCACAGCCATGCGGCGTTGTGCCCGATGGATTCGTCGCCGCGCGGGCGTAAGCGGCGCTACCTCACGGCCGCAAGGGCGAAGTCGATCAGGCTGCGGATATGGGTCGCCACGGCCGCCCGCGCCCTGGCGGGGTCGCCGGCGATGAGCGCGTCCACGATAGCCAAGTGCTCGCGCGAGTCGGGTTTCAGCCGCTCCTTGAGCCGGTCGATCTCGAACAGCCGCGTGGTCGCGCGCAACTGCTTCAGGATGCGCGCCATCACCTCGTTGCCGGAGCCGTCGATGAACATGCCGTGCAGGTTGTCGTCGGAGCGCCAATGCGCGTCGGTGTGATAGGCGGTCGCTTCCAGCATCTGCAGTGTTTCCTGGCGCACGGCGGCGAGGCGAGCGCCGGGGATGCGGTCGACCGCAAGCGCGGCCGCCTCGGGTTCCAGCACCTCACGCACCTTCAGGCTCTTGAGGTATTCGCCGAGGTCGACCCGACGCACCAGATAGGAACGGCCCCCCGTCTTCTCCACCATGCCCTCGCCCTCGAGGCGCTGCAGCGCCTCGCGCAGCGGGGTGCGCGACACCCCGATGGCCTCGGCCAGGCGTGCCTCCACGATCACCTCGCCGCCGCGCAGCCGCTTGTGGCGGATCATGTCCGACAGGGCCTCATGGGCGAGGTTGCCCAGGTTCATCGGGCCGGATTTCGTATCCGCCGAACTCATTCGGCACCACTAAGAACGAAAGGGGGAGCAAACATCGGGCTTCCTTAGGGGCCAGCGGCCGGCCGGAGCAAGCGCGCATCACGCGGAGCCGCCACTGCGAACTGCCGGCGCAATCTCAACTTGCCAAACCGTATTCTCATTGTATACCGTTAGCATGCCGAATTATACGAGGGGTTGTTCGATGATCCGTTTCGCCCGCCTGCTGTTGCCCGCGCTTGCCGTCTCGTGCCTGGGGAGCGTGGCCTGGGCCGCCGACTGCACCTCACCGGTCGCGGCGACCGACCTCATCAAGCCGGGCACGCTGGTGATGTCGACCAACCCGACCCTGCCGCCGCTGCAATATGTCGACAAGTCGGGCCAGCTCGTCGGCATGCGGATCGCGCTCGGCCAGGAGATCGCCAAGCGACTCTGCCTCGCGCCCGAGTTCGTGAAGATCGAGTTCGACGCCATGATCCCCGGCCTCAAGGGCGGCCGGTGGGACATGATCGATACCGGTATCTTCTTCACGCCCGAGCGCGCCAAGCTGATGCAGATGATCCCCTACGAGATGCAGGCGATCAGCATCTCGGTGCCGCCGGACTCCAAGGCGCCGGTGACCAAGCTCGAGGATCTCGAGGGCAAGACGGTCGGGGTCGAGATCGGCGGCTTCGAGGAGAACAAGGCCAAGTCGATCGACGCCGAGCTCAAGGCCAAGGGCGGCAAGGGCATGACCATCCGCACCTTCGACAGCTTCGCCCTGGCCTATCAGGCCTTACGCGCCGGCCAGGTGGACGCGGTGGTGTCGATCGACGGCGTCGCCAAGGAATATGCCGATCGCGGCAGCTTCAAGCGCGCCATTTCGGGCCTCTATCCGACGCCGGTCGCGCTCGCCTTCAAGAGCAAGCCGTTGGCCGACGCCGTGCTGAAGGTCCTCGATGCCATGCAGAAGGACGGCAGCTATAAGGCGCTGTTCGATCAATACGGCGTCGTGGCTCCGGCCGGTGCCCTGACGGTGCAGGGTCCGGCCACCTGAGCGACACGTCGATAACGACACGGCGCGACGGCGAATGAAGATCTGGGACTGGGCGGGGTTTTTCGAGTACCTCGTGAACCCCTACATCCTTGCCGGCGCCTGGGCCACGCTGTGGCTGACGGCCGTCTCCATGGTCTGCGGCCTGGCGCTCGGCTTCGTGCTGGCCCTGATGCGCCGCGCGCCGCGGCGCCTCGTGGCCGCGCCCGCCGGGTTTTACGTCTGGCTGTTCCGCGGCACGCCGCTGCTGGTGCAACTGATCGTCATCTACACCGGACTGCCGCAGCTCGGGATCAAGTTCGGCGTCATCCAGTCGGCGCTGATCGGGCTGTCGTTGAACGAGGCGGCGTATCTCGCGGAGATCATCCGCGCCGGCATCGACGCCGTACCGCCCGGCCAAGTGCGGGCCGCACGCGCGCTCGGCATGCGGGAGCGGCAGATCATGCGCTACATCGTGCTGCCGCAGGCGCTGCGCATCGTCATCCCGCCGCTCGGCAATTCGGTGAACGGCCTGCTCAAGACCACCTCGATTACCTCCGTGATTTCCATGGAGGAACTTCTGCGGCGCACCCAGGTGCTGATCCAGGAGCAGTTCGAGGTGCTGGAACTGTTTTCCGTGGCGGCACTCTACTACCTCGCCATGACCACCCTCTGGCAGCTCGTCCAGCACCGGCTGGAACGCTATGCCGGCCGCAGCGATGCCCCGCCCACGGCGGCGGGCGCCTGACCTTAGCCTCGACAAGGGCGCGCGAACGCCCGGGACCACACGCATGAGCAAGACCTTCCGCGGCACCTACACGGTGATGATCACCCCCAACGACGCCGAGGGGCGCCTCGACCTCAAGGCGCTCGCGGCCTTTGTGGACTGGCAGATCCGCGAGGGCATCCACGGCCTTATCCCGCTCGGCTCGACCGGCGAGTTCCTGTCGCTCTCCGAGGACGAGCGAGTGGCGGTCACCGAGACGGTGATCCGCACGGCGGCGGGCCGCGTGCCGGTGCTGATCGGCACGGGCGCCGAGGACACCCGCGAGGCGGTGCGGCTCAGCCGTCAGGCGGAGCGCCTCGGCGCCGACGGCGTCATGGTGATCCCGCCCTTCTATTCGACGCCGACCGACGACGAGCTCGTGCATCATTACGACGCGATCGCCCGTGCGATCGGCCTGCCCATCATGGTGTACAACAATCCGGCGACGGCCAACGTCGACCTCAGGCCCGCGCTGGTCGCCCGCCTCGCCGCGATCGACAACTGCCGCTACATCAAGGAATCGACGCTCGAGGTGACGCGCGTCCGCGACATCCTGCGCCTGTGCGGCGACCGCATGACGGTGTTCGGCGGTATCCTCGGCTTCGAGTCGTTCGTCGAGGGCGCGGAAGGCTGGGTGGCGGTGGCGTCGAACGTGGCGCCGGGGCCGCTGTCGCGGCTCTTCACGCTCGTGGCCGACGCCGACGAGGTGCGTGAGGCGCATGCGCTCTACCTCGAATGGTTGCCCGTGATCGAGGCCGTCGGCGGCCACCGCTACGTGGCGGCGACCAAGGCCTTGTTGACGCATATGGGCCTCCCCGTCGGCCCGCCGCGACCGCCGCGCCTGCCCTTGCCGGCCGACGAGGACGCCGCAATGGCGGCACTGGTCGAGCGGCTCCGCCTCGCCTTTCATGCCGGCTAGACCCGGCGCCTCCTGGCGGCTGACGCTCGATGGCGTTTCGCTTCCGGCCGTGCCGGGCGAGAGCGTCGCGGCGGCCCTCCTGGCTGCGGGGATCCTGGCGCAGGGCACCGGGAAGGACGGCAGCGCGCGCGGGTTCTTCTGCGGCATGGGTGTGTGCCACGACTGCCTCGTGATGGTCGACGGCCGCGCCGGGCAGCGCGCCTGCCTGACCAAGGCGCGGGATGGCATGCGGCTCAACCGGCAACCGTCGAGGCCCGACATCGCCGCCGACGCGCTCGCGCCCTTGGCCGAACCGCCCCAGGCCATCGCCGATACCTTTGTCGACATTCTCGTGGTGGGCGCGGGACCGGCGGGCCTTGCGGCCGCCGAGAGTGCCCGCACGGCTGGCGCGACGGTGCTGCTGTTGGACGAGCGCCCGGCGCCGGGCGGGCAATATTACAAGCAGCCTGCCACCGCGACCACCACACCAGACCTTCAAGCGCGCGAGGGCGCCGACCTGATCACACGCGTGCGGGCCGGCGGCATCGACATGCTGTCGGATGGCTTCGTGTGGGGGGCCGAACGCGACACGGGCGGAAACCTCGTGGTGGGCTGCCTTGTCGCCGGCGCGGCGCGGCGCATCCGTCCGCGCCGGCTGATCGTCGCCACCGGCGCCTACGAGCCCGCACCCTTGTTCCGCGGCTGGACGCTGCCCGGCGTGGTGACCACCGGCGCACTGCAGACCCTCTTGCGCAGCGACGGCCTGGTGCCGGGCACGCGCATCGCGGTCGCGGGCAACGGGCCCTTGAACCTGCAGGTGGCGGTCGAACTGCTGCGCCATGGTGTGAAACCCATCGCGGTGGTCGAGGCCGCGCCCCCGCCCTGGACGCGGTCGAGGGAGGCGGCGGCGCTGCTGGCTTCCGGCCCCCGGCTCGCCGCGACCGGGCTGCGTCACCTCGCGGCGCTGCGCCAAGCCGGCGTTCCGGTGCTGTGGAACAGCCGCGTCGTCGCGGCTGCGGAGGAAGGCGGCGGCATCCGCATCGTCGTGACCGAGGCGGGCCATGCAACGCCGCACAACTTCCACGTCGGTCTCGTGGCCGTCGGTGAGGGGTTCCGTCCGGCACACGAATTGCCGCGCCTGCTCGGGTGTCGCTACGCTCCCGACCGGCATGGCGGGCTGGCGATCGAGCACGACCCTTACGGCGCCACCTCGCGGCCCGATATCCTAGTGGTCGGCGAGGCCGGACGCTTCGGCGGCGCCGTGATGGCGCGGACGCAAGGGCTGCTGGCGGGCCGGGCCGCGGCGCGGCAGCTCGGCCGGTCCGTGCCGGCCGACGACGGCCCCGCACTGAAGCGCCTCGTCCGCGCGGCGACGTTCCAGCGCCACCTCTGGGCCGTGTTCGCCGCCGATGCGCCGGGATTGTCGCGTGCGACGGCCGAAACGATCCTCTGCCGATGCGAGGCCCTGACGCGGGACGCCCTTGAGCAGGCGGTGGTGACGCATGGGGTGACGGATGTCGCCACGTTGAAGCGCCTGACCCGCGCCGGCATGGGCCGCTGCCAGGCCCGCTACTGTGGCGAGGCCCTGCAGCGACTCGTCGGAACCGAGCCGGACGAGCGCGCCGGCTTCGCGCCGCAGATGCCATTGCGCCCGGTCCCGCTCGCCGCGCTGGCACTGGAGAAACCCGAATGGGGCGGCCACAAGCGCAGCCTGCTGGCAGATTGGGCACCGAGCGGGGCGCCTGCCGAGCCACACGGTGCCCTCCGGGCCGATGTGGTCGTGATCGGGGCCGGCATCGCCGGCTTGTCGACGGCCCTGTATCTTGCCCGTACCGGCATCGACGTGCTCGTGCTCGACCGCGCGGAGCCGAACAGCCTCGCGTCGGGCGGCAATGCCGGCAGTCTGCACGGGCAATTGCTGTCCTTCGATCATGGCGCGCGCGCCGAGGCCGGCGGCGGCCCGGCGGCCCGGACGCTACCGCTGCAGCGCGACTCCATCGCGCTGTGGACGGCGCTGGAGCGCGAACTCGGCGCCGACTTCGAGATCAAGCGAACCGGCGGCCTGATGGTGGCCGAAACGGAGCGCGACCTCGCGTTCCTCGACGCCAAGACCAGGGTGGAGCGTGCCCAGGGCATCGTCTGCGACGTCATCACGGCCGGGGACCTGCGCCGGCTCGAGCCCGCGCTCGCGCAGGATTTCATCGGCGCCGCTTATTGCCCGAACGAGGGCAAGATCAACCCCCTCGTTGCCACCCAGGGGATCCTCACGGCGGCCCTGCGGGCCGGCGCCCGGGTCGAGCGACGGGCGGCCGTGACTGGCATCGCCCGCGCGGCCGCGGGCTTCCACATCGCGACGTCGCGCGGCACCGTCACGGGAGGCCGCGTCGTCAACGCCGCCGGCGCCTTCGCATCTACGGTCGGCCGCATGCTCGGCCTCGCGGTGCCGGTGCATGGCGCGCCACTGCAGATGGTCGTGACGGAACCGGCCGCACCGACGCTGACCTGCCTCGTGGCCCACGCCGACCGGCACCTCACCTTGAAGCAGGCAGGCAACGGGTCGTTTCTCATCGGCGGCGGCTGGACCGCAGGGCTCGACTCCGTGCACGGGCATCCGCGTCCGCTGATGGCGAGCCTCGAAGGCAACCTCTGGGTGGCCCAGCGCGTCCTGCCGGCACTCAACAAGCTGCACGTGATCAGGTCCTGGGCCGCCATGAACATCAACATCGACGGCGCGCCGATCCTCGGCGAGGATCCGCGCCTGCCCGGCCTGTTTCATGCCGTGACGTCGAACGGCTATACGCTCGGTCCGCTCGTCGGTCGCATCACGGCCGATCTCGTGGCCCGTGGCGCGACCGACCGCGACGTGTCGGGCTTCTCCATCGCGCGCTTCGAAGGCAGGCCGGCCGCATGATCGACATCCGCAACCTCACCAAGCGCTACGGTTCCACCGCGGTACTGAAGGATTGCTCGACCCACGTGGCCAAGGGCGAGGTCGTGGTGGTGTGCGGCCCCTCGGGCTCGGGCAAGTCGACGCTGATCAAATGCGTCAACGCGTTGGAGCCCTTCGAGGCCGGCACGATCATGGTCGACGGCATCTCGGTCGGGGATCCCGCAACCGACCTGCCATCCCTGCGCGCCCGGGTCGGCATGGTGTTCCAGAACTTCGAGCTGTTTCCGCATCTCAAAATCATCGAGAACCTGACGCTCGCGCCAGAGAAAGTGCTGGGCCGCAGCCCGGACTTCGCCCGCCGCAAGGGCCTGGACCTGCTGGATCGCGTCGGCCTTGCGGCTCATGCCAGGAAATATCCCGGCCAGCTGTCCGGTGGCCAGCAGCAGCGCGTCGCCATCGCGCGCGCGCTCGCCATGGACCCGCTCGCCATGCTGTTCGACGAGCCGACCTCGGCGCTCGACCCCGAGATGATCTCCGAGGTGCTCGACGTCATGACGGCGCTGGCCCGCGACGGCATGACCATGATGTGCGTGACCCACGAGATGGGCTTCGCGCGCCGCGTCGCCCATAGGGTCATCTTCATCGACGGCGGCACCATCGCCGAGGACCGCCCCGCGGCCGAATTCTTCGGCGACACGGCCTCGCCGCGCGCGAAGAGTTTTCTCAGCCGGATCCTGCAGCACTGAAACCTGCGCCATCACGGCCGCAGGACAAACCTCCTTGCTGCACCCGCCGCGTCCGCATTTGCGGAGAGATAAAAGATGCTGGCCGGATGGAATGGGCGCTCTCCAGAACGTCTGGATTCGGACCGCCCTCGAATCGCGCCAGGCAAAACTGGACCCTTGATCGTATTGGCATCGGGTGCCCCAAGAAATTATTTTGGCGTTGCTTTCCCTATGCTTGACCGAGGGACACTTCAACGGTTCATCCGGGCCTGAAGGGTACCGGCCCAAGGCTCGTTCGGTCGAAGATCTGATGATCCAGGATGGTGGTCCGGCTCAATGCAGGCCCGCCGTCGTCCCAGGACGCAACAAGGTCGATCGCTGCTCGTCCCATAGTTTGCCGGGGATGTCGTACGGTGGTGAGCGGGGGCTCAAACATTTCGGAAAACGCGATGTCATCGAAGCCGACAACCGAGATGTCGTCCGGCACCTTGAGGCCCGCCGCTTTGAAGCCGTGGATGGCCCCCATGGCCGTCTGGTCATTCGCCGCGAACACGGCCGTGGGCCGCTCCGACCAAGTCAGAATGGCCGACGCAGCGTCCTGGCCGGACGTGGCCGAAAATGCTCCTTCCACCACGCCGAGGATCGTCATTCCTGCCACGGCAGCACCCTTTTCGAAGCCTCGCGCTCGCTCTCCCGAGGGGATATTCCCGGACGGTCCCCCGATGTGCGCGACGCGACGATGTCCGGCCGCCGCGATAAGGGCAGCCACCTCCTCGGCCGCGCGCACATTGTCGATACCCACGACCGGAATGGCAACGTCGGCAATCCGCTCGCTGACCGCGACCACAAGGAAGCACAGCAGGTTGGCGCGCGCAGTGCTGTCGAACGCAAACGGTAACTTTCCATCGAGGAGGATCAGGGCTTCCGCGGTCCGCGGATGCAATTGGGCCGCATAGCTGTCAGCCGAACTATCGCCTGCACCGGTGTCGCCGATCAGAATAGCGCGGCCATGGCGTCGCGCCGATTCTTCCATACCCTTGAGCAGCTCCGAGAAAAACGGGTTGCCAATATCGGGGAGCAGCACGCGTGTCCGACGGCGACAGCATGATTCCGATCGACGTTCTCTACCCACGACGATCGCAACCGCAATGGAACTCACCGTCGCTGGTTTCTATGATCAAGTCCCGGTTCGGGGGCGACACATCATGGACGCGACCCCGGTCACTCGAAAGAACGCCAAGGAATTCTACTATCCGGATTTCCCGTTCTGAATACGAAGCCGTGCTTCAAGGAAATGAGTTGATGCACTCTGCCTAGCATGATTGCAGAGTGCGTCAGTGCTCGTGCAGTGGTCGTGCGTCTGAATGGCCTGGAGTTGCGCGAGACAGGCCGGTACCATTTGGACGAGTTCTCCACCATCTCGGTTTCGAAGCTGGCCAGATCGGTGCCGTGCGTGGCGAAATCTTGGGAGGGCGCAGAGCGTCGCGTCACGCATCACGGCCGGCATGCCCATGACCGGTGCCATGTCCTGCCATGGTGCAAATATGCGCGAACAAAAAGGGCTCGGGCGCCGCATAGGTGTGAACCGGTACCCAGCGTCGCACACCCTGGATACGCATAGCGTAATTAAATAACCGTGATGTTTTAATCTAAGCTGGTCTCGATTGTCACCGATATGGACTCCATTCATTGCAGCATATCCGGTCACCTATTGATACTATAGCTTTGGTTAGGCCAATGGTCCCACTTTGGCGATGATTTACACTTGTGTACGATCGACAAATGCCAAACCCATTTTTCGTGGACACTACCGAGGCGTTATGTCGGCCAACTCGCGCAGCGGTCGGCAACTGTCGCCGAGGATCAGAGACGGCTGGAAGACGACATGGCGGGGCCCGTCGCGGCGTGTTTGCGTAATCCGGTCGTTCAGTAGGCGAAGAGCCTCATTGACCATTTCGGTCACAGGATGCTCGGTACGGGTCAGTCGGGGCCGCAGGGCACCAATGCCGGGGATCGTGTCGGTCGAAGCGATGGAGATGTCGTCCGGGCAGCGGAGTCCAAGATCGGCCAGTGCTCGCATGACTCCGAGCGCCATGATGCCGCTCGCTGCATAAAGCGCGGTTGGTCTATCGGGGCTGTCGATCATCTCGCGGGCGACCGAATAAGCCACGTCCTCTCGGAACTCGCCTGAGCGTACGTGCTCGGTCTTCGGCACAAGCCCACGGGCTGCCATCGCGTCCCGCAATCCGTCAAGCCGGCCGCGGCCCGTTGTGAGGTGCAGCGGTCCCGTGATCGTACCGATCCGTCGATGGCCAAGGTCGAGCAGATAGTCGGTCACCTGACGGCCGGCCGCGACATTGTCGATCGTCACACTGTCCGATCGACCGCCATCGGCGTTGCGACCGAAGTGGACCAGCGGGATCGTGCGCCCCTCCTCGTCACGAAACTCGCCGCGCGGACGCGCATCCACCGGCACGAGCAGGATGCCGTCGCAGGACAGGGTTCGTATGCGGGTCAGGATGCGACGCTCGTTTTCGGGCTTCTCGTCGCTGTTGAAGACCACGAGCGCATAACCCCAGGCTCCCGCCGCAGCCTCCGCGGCATAGACCACGCGCGAGAAGAACGGATTGGCGAGGTCCGACACGACGAGCGCGATGAGTTGGGTACGGCCCCTTCTCAGGTTGCGCGCCGCGGACAGCGGCGCGTAATCCAACCGGGCGATCGCGGCCGTCACCCGCGCGCGCAACTCGGGGCTGACGAACGTGGTCTCGTTGACAACCGCCGAGACGGTCGCCGTCGACACCCCGGCTGCCTTCGCGACATCTCTAATAGTGGCCACACGACCTCTCGGCAAACCGTTACGACATGTAAGCTGTAACAATGCTCACCGATTGTCCAGTAAGGGCCCGAACCCCCTTGCGCAGTTCGCCGGATTCCGAAAGGATGCTGGCAAAACGGTTAGATCGCGTTCGTCGCGCGGCTTGGGGGGATCAGATGGTACGAACAGGTTTCATTTCGCTTGCGGTTGGCGTCGTACTGGCTGGGCCCCCGGCTCATGCAGCAGATCAGCCGCTTCTCGGCATCGTCTCGATTTCGGCCAACGAGGCCAACAATGCCCGCTACATTGCGGGCGCGACGGCGGCCGCGAAGGAAGATGGCTGGACCGTGTCAGTGATCGACGCCGCGGGCAGTGCTGATCAAGCCAATTCTGCCATTCAGAATTTTGCGGGCCGCGGTGCCGGCGCCATCGTCGACATGGTGTTCCCCTGGTCTTCAATCGGAGCGGGTTTGGCGGCCGCGAAGGATGCCGGCGTGCCGGTTGTCACCTGGGGCGGAGGCCTCGGCGGCTCGGTCGCAGCGACCAACGGCTCAGGTGCACCTGTCGCCCAGCCCGTCATCGACAGAATGGTGGCCGATCTCGGTGGCAAGGGCGATCTCCTGGCTCTCACCTATCGCACGGGCGAGGTTTGCCGTAATCGCGAAACGTTGCTCGATCAGGTGCTCGCCAAGAACACCGGCATCAAGTCGACCAAGAACGAGGTCCGCATCCCCGGCTACTTCGAGGATGGCGCGCAATATGCCAATGCCTGGCTCGCCTCCCACCCGGCGGGTGACGGCAAGCAAGCCATCTGGGGCTGTTGGGATGATCCTGCCATCGGCGCCATCGGAGCGCTGCGCCAGCAGAGCCGCGACGACATCGGGGTCTATGGCGTCAACGGCAATGCCCAGGCGATCGAGAACATCAAGAACGGCCACATGACTGCGACGGCTTGGGAGGATAGCTACAAGGAGGGATACCAGATGGTGAAGCTCCTCAAGGAGATCAAAGCCGCCGGAGCGGGCTGGACCGCCAAGGCGGTCGAAGTGCCGGCCGTCCTGGTCACCAAGGACAATGTCGACGCGTTCCTCAAGGAGCATCCCGACGCCGCTGGACAACAGTAAGACCAGGATGCTCAGGCCGGAACGGGACAGTCTCGTCGCGGCGCCGAGCGCAAAGCCTTTCGTCACAGCGGAGGACATCGCCAAGAGTTACGGCGGCGTCCAGGCGCTGAAGGGCGTGTCGCTGTCGATCAAGCCCGGTGAGGTGCACGGCCTTGTCGGCGCCAACGGTGCGGGCAAATCGACGCTGATCCGGGTGCTCGCCGGGCTGGCGCAGCCGGACGGCGGCCGCCTTTTCATCGACGGCCGACCAATCGCCATCGCGACACCCCACCGTGCGACTGAGCTCGGAATGAATTTCATCCACCAGGAACTCGCCTTTGTACCGGGCATGAACGTCATCCAGAACGTCATGCTCGGACTGCCGAAGGTGAGCCGGGCCGGGCTGATCAACTGGGGCGCCATCGCGCGCGAGGTCGCCCCCGTGGCGGCGCGAGTCGGCATCACGGCGCCACTGTTCGCGAGTGTAAAGGGCCTGTCCACGGCCGAAAAATGGCTCATTAATATCTGCCGCGCTCTCGTCCGCAAGGCGCGCCTCATTGTCATGGATGAGCCCACGGCGTCGCTCTCGGCGGCCGAGGGCGAGAAACTGTTCCGCATCATCGAGGATCTCTCCGCTTCCGGTGTAGCGGTGCTCTACGTGTCGCATCGCCTCGACGAGGTGCTGCGGCTCTGCCATCGTGTGACGGCGTTTCGCGACGGCCGCTCGGTGGCCGAGATCGCCCGCGCCGATTTGTCCCGAGCCGCGCTGGTTCAGGCGATCGTGGGTCGCGCCGTCGGGAGGATCGCCAAGCCCGCGATTGCGCCGCCTGCCGGAGACATCGTGCTCAACGTCCGTGGACTGGCCCGGCTTCCGCGCGTCCGCGGCGTCAGCTTCGACCTGCAACGGGGCGAGGTGCTCGGCATCGGCGGGCTCGTCGGCGCCGGTCGGACCGAGCTCGTGCGACTGATCTACGGGGCCGATCGGACGGATGCCGGGAGCATGGTGCTCGATGGCCGTCCCTTCCTGCCCCGTTCACCGGCAGCCGCCGTCAAGGCAGGCCTGGGGCTCGTGCCGGAGGAGCGTCGGACCGAGGGTCTTCTGCTGACCAAGAGCGTCGCCTTCAACCTGCAGCTTGCGAACCTGAGCCGCATCGTCCACGGCCCCACCCTGCCGCTCATCGACAGGCGCCGCCGCCGCTCGCTCGCGCAATCCGTCATCCGCGACCTCGCGATCAAGACGCCTGGGGTCGATACGCCGGTCGGGCGACTCAGCGGCGGCAACCAGCAAAAGGTCGTCATAGGGCGCTGGCTTCTGCGTGGCCCAAAGGTGCTCATCCTCGACGAACCGACGCGTGGCGTCGACATCGGGGCGCGCGGCGAAATTCACCGTCTGATCCGCGATCTGGCGGCCCGGGGGATGGCCGTCATCGCGATTTCCTCGGAACCCGACGAACTGCCCGACCTTTGCGACCGTGTCCTCGTCATGGCGGAAGGGCGCATCGTGCGTGAACTTGTCGGCCCGGACCTCACCCGCAACGCCATCATCGAGGCGAGCTACGCCGAACCGGCCCTCGAAGGAGCCTCCGCATGAGCCCCCTCGCCGCCCCGCGCCGACGCCTGTCGCCTCGCACCAAGGCCGGGCTCGGGCTATTCGCCCGCTACGCCACAATCTTCGGCCTGATCGCCATGATCGCCGCATTCGCGATGCTGTCACCGCGTACCTTCCCGACGGTCAATAACTTCACCAATGTGCTGAACCAGGCCTCGCTCGCCATGATCATCGCAGCCGGCCTGACGCTCGCCGTGGTGGTTGGCGAACTCGATCTGTCGGTCGGCTTTGCGGCAAGCCTCCATGGCATCCTGGTCACGGGGCTGATCGTCTCGAACAAGCTGCCGATTCCCGTGGCGATCTTGATCGTGCTCGCGGCCGGGGCGCTGATCGGGCTCGTCAACGGGCTGATCGTCACAAAAGTGCGGGTCAATTCGGTGATTGCAACGCTCGGCGTCGGCACCATACTGACTGGCCTCGCCTTCGCCTATTCGGCCGGCGTGCCGATCGTGGCGGGGGTGCCCGAGGCGTTTCTACAGCTGTCGCTCGGCCGCTGGCTCTACCACATCCCGAACAACATTGTGGTGATGGCAGGCATCGTGGGTGGGCTCTGGGTCCTGGTCGAGCGAACTGCGCTCGGGCAGGAGATCCAGGCTGTGGGCGGCAATCCCGCGGCGGCGCGGCTGGCCGGCATCGACGTCGATCGCATCAAGATCCTCGGATTCGTCATTTCCGGCACCTGCGCGGCGCTGACCGGCATCCTGCTCGCGTCGCGCCTCGGCAGCGGCACTGCGAGCGCCGCCGACAGCTATCTCCTCACCGCCTTCGCGGCCGTCTTCCTCGGTTCGGCCACGCTTCGCGACGGCGAGTTCCACGTCCTCGGCACTCTGATCGGCGCGCTCATCATCGCCTTCGGCTTCAACGGCCTGAACATTTTCGGCGCGCCGACCTTCTCGCAATATGTGTTGCAGGGCGCCATCCTCATCGTCGCGGTCGGCCTGTCGAGCCTCGGCCGCTCCATCGCGGAAAGCTGACCATGACCGACACACCCCCTGCCCTCTGGGATGTCCACGTGATCGAGTTCGCCCGCTCGCGCCAGCAGCGCATGGCGGGGCTCATCCATGGGGCGCCACCCGACGAAGTGCACGACCTGCCCTTCTCCTTCGTGCTGGCCCGCAGCACCGACAAGGTCTTGCTCTGCGACACCGGCTTCATGCGCGAAGGCTCAGGCGAAGCCATGAGCATCAAATTCGACGTACCCTTCTGGATATCGCCTCTGCGCATGCTGGCCGAGATGGGGGTCACCGCCGATGACGTGACCGACATCGTGCTGAGTCACGCCCATTTCGATCACATGGGCTCGATCGGCAGATTTCCGAAGGCGCGCCTGCATATCCAGAAGCGCGAGATCCTGAGCTGGCACGAGGCCATCGCACTGCCCCGCGAGTTCGGCTTCCTGACCGAGATCATCAACCCGGATGATCTCCGCAACGCCTTCGACGCGGCTGTCGAGCATCGGCTCAATCTGGTCGACGGCGATGTCGATGATCTGCTGCCCGGGCTTCACGTGCGGCTCGGCGAGGGCCACACCATGGGCCAACAGTTCATCATCATCGAGACCGCACGCGGCCGCCTGGTGATCTCGGGCGACTGCGTCTACTCGCACCGCAACATCTGCGGCCACAATCATAGCGGCGTCTATGTCCCGCTCACCAACGCGATCGGCGCCGCCTGGGACCAGCTCAAGACCATCGACCGCATCAACAAAGCCATCAAGGGAGACCTCGACCGTCTGGTCATCCTGCACGATGCCGAGCGCTGGAAAGGCTGGCCGGTCGTGAAGGAGATTGATGGATTCCGCATCGTAAAGGCTGCCTGACAAACCGCTCATCCGGATTGCGAGAGCTCACGACACTCTTGCGCGATCAACCGACACTCGTCGTGGAAGGCGACCAACGGCGGCTCGTTTCCTTCGAGCTTTCATATTGCGCTTCGAAGATCGAGGCCGCCAAAGTGGCTCGAACGTGCAGCGTGTCGGTTCCCGTGTTGCGGAAGCCGTGTGTCGCCCCAGCCGGGATCAGGACGGACTGGTTTGCGGTGACGGCCGAGTGCTCGCCGTTCAGCCACACCTCTGCGCTGCCTGAGATGACTTCGAGGACCTCCTCGGCGGCATGGATGTGGGTCGGCGCTCCGAGGCCAGGGTCGCAGAACTGATCGAAGATACAGAGTTGGCGTCCGCCGAGCAGATAGGACATCCGCATCTGCGTCATGACGCCCTCGCGCCATTGTTCGAGCGGCCGCTCGGCGTGGTTCAGGACCTCCATACACAATCGCCTTTCTTTGGTTCGCGGCGGAAGCAGCCGTCGATGGTCAGCGTCCGGCTGGGCCGGGAAGCTTTGTCAGGCCACACGTGGCAAGTACATGTCGCGCACTCGCTCATCGCCCCGCAGCATCTCGGCCGGACCCGAGCAATGAACGCGGCCATGATCGAAAGCATAGATGAAATCCGCGATCTCGAACGAGAGGTCGACGTTCTGTTCGACCAGGATGATCGAGACTCCGCGTTCCGCGAGTTGGATCACGATTTCGAAGATCTGGTGGATGATCAGTGGAGCGAGCCCAAGGGAGGGCTCGTCGAGAAGCAGGAGCTCGGGGTTGCCCATGAGCGCCCGCCCGATGGCGAGCATCTGCTGCTGTCCGCCCGAGAGCCGGCTCGCTGACTGGGTGCGGCGCTCGCCGAGAACCGGAAAGAGTGTGTAGACCTCGCTGAACAGTTCGGCCCGGCTCTTGCCGCGCCCCGGAAGAAAGCCGGCGATCAGGTTTTCCTCAATCGACAGGTGCTGGAACACCCGCCGACCTTCCGGACAGTGGCCAAGCCCCCGGCGCGCCATCTGGAAGGGTTTCGTGCCCTCGACCTGCTCGCCCTTGAAGGCGATGCGGCCGTCGGTCGGCCGACACAAACCACTGAGCGTGCGCAACAAGGTCGTCTTGCCAGCGCCGTTCGGGCCGATGATGCAGACGACCTCACCCGCGAACAGCTCAAGGCTGACCCCATGCAAGACCTTCACCCGCCCGTACCCTGATGCGATTGCGTCGACCGCGAGCAGCGGCTTCGATGGTCCCCATCGCCCCGGGTTGTCCAAGATAGGCCTCCTGCACCTGTCGATTGCCCCGGATTGCCTCGGGCGTCCCGTGGGCCAGGACGGCCCCTCGGGCCATGACATAGATTTCATCCGAAACCGACATGATCAGCTTCATGTCGTGCTCGATCAGCACGATCGCGAGATCGGGCGACCGGAGCGCCTGGATGTGGGCTTTCAGTTCGTCGGTTTCGCCGTGATTGAGGCCGGCCGCGGGCTCGTCGAGCAGGATCGCACGCGGACGGGCCACGATGGCGCGCGCCAATTCGACGAGCTTCTGCTGGCCATAGGCCAGGCTGCCGGCGTGCCGTTCGCCCAGATGGGCAATCCCGAGCCTTTGCAGCACCGTCTCGCAGTCCGATCGTGCTTCCGCTTCGCTGCTGCCCGGTGACAAGCCAAAGGCCTGCATGATCAGGCGCGGCAGCGAGCGGGGCACCAACGCGACCTCGAGGTTTTGCAGCACGGTCAGGCCGTCGAAAAGACGGATGTTCTGGTAGGTGCGGCTTAGCCCCGCGCGCGCGATCTTGTATTTCGGCAGATCCTGGAGTGCGACATCGTCGAGCAGAATGCGCCCGCTCGTGGTTCGGAACGAACCCGCCGCCATGTTGACGAGCGTCGACTTGCCGGCGCCGTTCGGGCCAATCACCGCGGTGATCACGCCGGGCCTGATCGTCAGCGAGACGTCGTCGATGGCCGTGTTGGCGCCGAAGCGTTTGGTGACATGGTCGAAGACCAGCATGATCAGGCCCTCGTCATTCGGCGAACAAGCCAACTCGGCCCGTATTCGCGACGGATGAGGCCCATGGGCCGGGCCAAGATGATCAGCACCAACGCGATCCCGTAGAGCAATTGGCGGTAGTCCGCATAGGCGCGCAGCAGTTCGGGCATCACCACGAGCAATGCCGCGCCGAGGATGACGCCGAACGGGTTGCCGAGCCCGCCCACGACGACGACCAGGACAATCGAGAGCGACTCCCAGAAGGTGAAGCTCTCCGGGCTGACGAACTGCTGCATGGAAGCGAACACCACGCCGCCGATGCCGCCGATCGTGGCGCTGGTCGCGAAGGCGACGAGCTTCACCCCTGTCGTGTCGATGCCGCAGCCCCGCGCCGCGTCCTGGTCCTCGCGCACGGCCGCAAGCGCGATACCGAGGGAGCTTTCCTGAAGACGCCACACGAAAAGAAAGGTGAGCACCACGAGGACGACCAGGAGGTAGAGATAGTCGAGCGGGGTCGACAGGTGCCAGCCGAAAATGACGGCCTCGTCGATGCGTGCGATCCCCTGCGGCCCGTTGGTCAGCCCGTCGAGGTTGTTCATCAGCACCCGGATGATCTCGCCGAAGCCGAGCGTGACGATGGCCAGGTAATCGCCGCGGAGCCGCAGCACCGGGATGCCGAGCAGCACCCCCGCCAGCGCCGCGAGGCCCGCCCCGATCAGCAGGACGAGAAGGAACGGGAGGTGCAGATCGAACTGCGGCGAGGCCAGCAGCGCATAGGTGTAGGCACCAATGGCGTAGAACGCGACATAGCCGAGATCGAGCAGGCCCGCATAGCCAACCACGATGTTGAGCCCCAGGCCGAGCATCGCGTAGAGCAACACGAGATCGAGAATCCGCAGCGGATAGGCGGGTAGGAATTGACCGAATACGATCACCGCGATCGGCATCAAGGCCATCGGGATCACGGCGCGGAGCTCCGGACGGCGCGTCATCGGGGTGATGGCGGCGTCAGAAGTCACGCTTGTAGACCATGGTTTCCTCGCTGACATGCTCGCCGAGCAGGCCGGCGGGGCGGAACAGCAGGATGATCACCAGAACCGAGAAGGCGAAGATGTCGCGATATTCCGTGCCGATCAGCCCATGCGTGAGGGCCGGCATCCAGGCGGTCGCGAAGGTCTCGATGAAGCCGAGCAGCAGGCCGCCCAGCACGGCGCCCGGGATCGAGCCGATGCCGCCCAGGATCGCGGCCGTGAAGGCCTTCATGCCGATGATGAAGCCCATCGAGAAGGTCGCGACCCCGTAGTAGGAGGCGTAGAGGATACCGGCCACGGCACCGAGCCCCGGACCGACGAAGAAGATGAGGGCGATCGGCAGGTTCGGGTTGATGCCGACGAGCGACGCCGTCTCGGCGCTCTCGGCCACGGCGCGGATCTTCACACCCAGGCTTGTGCGGCTGACCAGCAACTCCAGCCCGACCATCAACACCAGGGCGACCGCCAGGATTGTGATCTGCTTGTAGGTCACGACCGCGCCTGCGATCTGGAAAACGCCGCGCGGCAGGAAGGACGGATAGATGAGTGGGCGGCGACCGCCCACCAGCATCACGACGTTCTGGATCACCACCGCCATGCCCAGGGCCGACAGCATCGGTGCGAGCCGGGACGTTCCCCGCAACGGCCGGTAGGCCACGGTTTCGACCGCGACCCCGAGAAAGCCGATCGCCAGAAAGGTCGCGAACCCGGCCGCGAGAGCGACCCCAGGATGGCCCGCCACGCCTCCCAGCAAGCTCGCGGCGAAGACCGCCACGAACGCGCCTGCGGTGAACATCTCGCTGTGGGCGAAATTGATCAGTCGGAGGACTCCGTAGACCATCGTGTAGCCGAGAGCGATCAGCGCGTAGATGGCGCCGACCGTCAGGGCATTGATGGCCTGCTGAAGGAGAAGCGTGGCCATGGACTGCGGACTACTTCAGCAGCTCGAATTTGCCGTTCTTCACCGTGTAAAGGAAGATGAACGGCTTTGTCAGTTCACCGTTGGGCTGGAATGAGACGTGGCCCACGATGCTGTCGAAGTCGCTCTTGGCGATGGCCGGCACGATGGTGGCGCGTGTGATCGACGCGCCTGCGGCCTTCATCCCGTTGATGACGACCTGGGCTTCCATGTAGCCATAGGCCGAATAAGGACCCGGGTCCTCCTTGAAGGCGGCCTTGTAGGTCTTGGCGAACTCCTGCAGTTGCGGAGAGGAATCGTAGGGCGGTGCCTGGAACGAGACGATGGCGCCCTCGGCGTTCTCGGGTCCGGCGCCCTGGATGAAGTCGGGTGTGAAGGCGGAGTCGGCCCCGAACACCTTTGCGGTGATGCCGAATTCCCGCGCCTGTTTCACGAACAGTCCGATCGCCGGCATGATGCCACCGAAGTAGATGACGTCCGGGTTCTCATTCTTGATGGTGGTGAGCAGCGCGCTGAAGTCGACGTCGGTCTGTGCGACGCCGCTGAAGGACGTGACCGTGCCGCCGCCCTTCTTGAAGACATCCTGGAACACTTCCGCAACGCCTTGTCCGAACGCCTGCTTGTCATGCACGATGGCGGCCTTCTTGGCGCCGAGCGTCTTCAAAGCATATTCGGCCGGTGCCGCGCCCTGAGAAAGATCGTTCGCGATCGGCCGAAACAGGTTGGGATAACCGGCTTTCGTGACCTTCGGGTTCGACGAATTCGTCACCTGGGGCATGCCGCAGCGATGATAGACATCGGACGATGGAATGGTCACGCCGCTGTTGAAATTGGCAATCACGGCCAACATCGAGGTGTTGTCGCATTGCTTCTGTGCCACGAGCGTCCCCTGTTTGGGATCGCCGCCGTCGTCTTCGCGCTGGAAGACGAGTTTCTGTCCTCCGACCCCACCTGCGTCATTGGCCTGGCGGATCGCCAGTTCCATCCCGTTCATCCAGGTCGTGCCGAACAGCGACTCCGAGTTTGTGAGCGGCCCGGCGCTGCCGATGACGATGTCGGCGCGGGCCGCGCTCGACAACCCCACGAGAAGCGCCGCCGTAGAAATCAAAGTCACTGTACGCATCTTGATTGTCCTCTCCAACGAAACAGGGTGAGCGCCTCGGCCGAGCTTGGCGGGTTCAGGCGATATCCTTCAGGGGTTTTTCGGCAGCAGCGGCCAACGACGCCGAGAGGTTGCGCGACACGCGTGCGATGTGGCGGCGTAGCACGTCGACGCCACGCTCGACGTCGCGCAGCCGAGCATAGGCAAGCATCGCGTGGTGATCTGAAAGTTCGCTCTCGACGTCCCGCATGACGAAGAGCTGCAGGTTGACGTAACGAGCCGCGTTGTCATGGACGGAACGCAGCAGCTTCAGCGCGACGCGATTGCCGCTTGGGAGGTAGAGCGCCTCGTGGAACCGCCAGTTCAGGTCGCCCCAATTGTCGACGGCGCCGGTCCGGGACGCCTCGTCGATCAGTGCTTCGGCCCTGTCGAGATCGGCATCTGTGGCGCGTGGGATCGCGGCCTCGAACAGCCAGGTCTCGAGTTGCATCCGGATCCCGAACAGATCTTCGAGCTCGCGCGGCGAGAGCGACGAGACCACCGTCCCTTTGTGCAGCTCAGAGGTAACCAGCCCCTCGGCTTCGAGATGCCGGATCGCCTCTCGCAGCGGAATGCGCGACACACCCAACTCTGAGGCCAACCGCTCCTGGCGAAGCATCGTCCCCTCGGCGAGTTGGCCATTGAGGATGCGACGCCGCAATTCAGTGGTGATCTGCTCGGTCAATGATGTTCGCCCGGGCTTCAGGGGGACGTCCTTCTTCATATTGGATACGATATCGAAGCAAACACGGCGATCAACTCCTTAATTTGCGCTGATCCCCAAAATATCGCCTAAAAAATAGGCTTTTAATTGAGATCGTACGGTTCTAGCCTGAAACTGTATCCAATTTACGGAGCGAGTCTTGAGCCAGTCGTCAGGTGTGCTGCCGGTCGATGCAACTACAGGAGCACCTGCCGACGGCCGGGGCGACGTTCTGGTGGTGCAGCCCGGGACCGCTGAAAGCTATTGGCAGCCAGTGCCGGCGAACGGCCACATCGAGGTGATCTTCGCTCCGCATCGCGTGGCCATGGATCATCCGATCGGGCTCGGCACCCAGACGGTGGCGGTGGGCGGCCATGTTCGGGAACATGCGCACGACCGGAACGAAGAAGTGGTGTTGATGATCAGCGGCAAGGGCCGCGCCGTAATTGACGGCGAGAGCCATCCCATGGTGCCGGGCTCCGCCTTCTTCATCGGCAAGAATCGCCGACACACTTTCATCAATGAGGGCGACACGGAGATCACCTGGATGTGGTTGATCGTTCCGAACGGCCTCGAAGACTTCTTCCGCCTGATCGGCCGCCCGCGTCAGGACGGCGAGCCCGATCCGGAGCCATTCGCCCGTCCGGCCAACGTTCTCGAAATCGAGCGGCAGACCGTTTTCGCAGTCGTGCCACCCGATCAGCGCCAACCCTGAGTGCCCGACATGCGTCTCAAGAACAAGACCGCCGTGATCACGGGCGCGGCAGCCGGCATTGGCAAGGCCACGGCCGAACTTTTCGTCCGCGAAGGCGCCAAAGTTGTGATCGCGGATCGCGACGCCGATGCGGCCGCTGCCGTGGCGCGGCAACTCGGCGACGCCGCCTCCGCGTTCGTGGTGGACGTCAGCAACGGACCGCAGGTCAGACGCCTGATGGATGACACAGTGGCGCGGCTCGGCCGTCTCGACGTGCTCGTGAACAACGCCGGCTACGGGATCCGCGGCAATGTCGTGACCACCGCGGAGGAGGACTGGGACGCCCTGATGGACGTGAACCTCAAGGGCGTCTTCCTGTGCTCGAAATACGCGGTTCCGCACATGATTGCGCAGGGCGGCGGGGCGATCGTCAACACCTCGTCCACGATCGCCAGTGTCGGCATCCCCGACCGTGTCGCCTATGTCGCGTCGAAGGGCGGTGTCGCGGCGCTCACGCGAGCCATGGCGCTCGATCACGCGGGAGACAACATCCGGGTCAACAGCGTGGCGCCCGGCGTGATCTGGTCCAGCTACTACGAGAAGATGGTGGAGACCCACGAGGATCCCGAGACCTTCCTGGCCAAGCTCAAGGCCAGGGCGCCGACCAATCGGTGGGGCGAACCTCACGAGATCGCAACGGCGATTCTGTTCCTCGCCTCTGACGAGGCCTCCTTCGCAACCGGCAGTTCGATGACGATCGACGGCGGCTACACGGCCTGGTGACGGATGACCGCAGGAACGCCCATCGGCATCATCGGCCACGGTGCGATCGGACGCGATCTCGCAGAGCGTCTGTTGGGAAGCGGGTACCACGTGACGGTTTTGCTGCGCGCGGGGTCGACGTCGCTTGAGGCTGTACCGGCTTCGGTCGGGACCGTGCACACCATTGATGCGTTGATCGGCACGCGCCCCGCTCTCGTGGTCGAGGCGGCCGGCCAGTCCGCGCTTCAAACCCTCGCCCCCGCTCTGCTGTCGGCCGGCATCGACGTTGTGGCGGCGTCCACGGGCGCGCTCGGCGATCCCGTCGTGTTCGACCGGCTGGCGACAGCGGCCCGGGAGGGCGGCAGTCGCCTCGTTATCCCGGCCGGCGCCCTCGGCGGGCTCGATTATCTCGCGGCGCTTCGCGGCACTGCCGAGGCCAGCGTGCGCTACACCTCGCGCAAGCCGCCTGCAGCCTGGCGGGCCGAACTCGTAGCGGCCGGTCATGACCCGGCGGCTCTCAGCGGGGAGATCGTGCTCTTCGAGGGCACAGCCGCGGATGCGGCGCGGCTCTACCCGCGCAATCTCAACGCCGGCCTCACCGTGGCGCTGGCCGCAGCCCCCACCCCCGTCACGGTTCGGGTCATCGCCGATCCCGCGGTCGCGCTCAACACCCACGAGATCGAGGCCGAGAGCGATCTCGGGACGGCTTCGATGCGCTTCGCCAACCGCCCGTCACCGGCCAATCCAAAGACCTCGGCCCTGACCGCCGCGAGCCTTGCGGCGGCGGTGCGTCGCCTCCTCGAGCCGGTCGTCCTGTGAGCGCCACGCCGCACAGCGTGGTGATCGGGGCCGGCATCATCGGCCTGAGTTGCGCCCGCGCCCTGCTGCGCGAAGGCCATGCGGTCACGGTGATTGACAGGGATCCGGCGGGCGACAAGGCCTCGTTCGGCAATGCCGGGGGGCTCGGCATCACCGAGATCCTGCCGGCGTCCTCGCCGGGCCTGATCTGGCAAATCCCGAAATGGCTTGCCGACCCGCTCGGCCCGCTGTCGCTCCGCCCGGCCCATCTGCCGAGCCTCATGCCATGGCTCGTCCGCTTTCTACGCACCGGTACGAAAGCCGAGGTCGCGAGAATTGCCTCGGTCATGGCCGGTCTGCTCGCTCCCGTCTACGACGACATGCTGCCATTGCTCGCCGAACTCGGGCTGTCCCGGGATCTGCACCGCGTCGGTGCGCTCTGGATTTACGACACCGAGGCGGGCTTCGAGCGCGATGCCCCGGCCCATGCCCTGCGACGTCGGCACGGCATCGAGGTGGAAACGATCAGCGCCGCGGAGGCCCGCCGGCTGGAGCCGGCACTCGCGCCCACGAGCGCCCGAGCCGTCGTCACGCCGCAATGGTCCCACCTGTCCGATCCCAAGCGCATTGTCGACCGGCTGCGCGAAGCCCTCATGGCCGGAGGCGTCGTGATGCGTATGCTCGACGCGACGGCGATCGACGGCCAGGCGGTCGTCACAGCCCAGGGCGAGCGCATCGCCTTCGACCATTTGATCGTGGCGACGGGCGCCTGGTCGGGCCGGATCGCGCGCCTGATCGGCGATCCCGTTCTGATCGAGAGCGAGCGGGGCTACAATGCCACGCTCCCTTCACCGGGCGTCACCTTGTCGCGCGAGGTCATCTTCGCGCAGCGCCAATTCGTGGCGACCCCGCTTGAGATCGGCCTTCGTATCGGCGGTGCGGCGGAGTTCGCGGGGCTCGATGCCAAGCCCGACTACCGGCGAAGCGATGCCCTGGTGACACTCGCCCGCCGTTATCTGCCCGGTCTCGACACCCGTGGCGCAGTCCGCTGGATGGGAAACCGCCCGACGACACCCGACAGCCTGCCCGTCATCGGTCGCTCGCCGCGCCGTCGTGACGTCGTCTACGCATTCGGGCACGGCCATGTGGGACTGACCCTCGGCCCGACCACAGGTCGCCTTGTGGCTGACATCGTCACCGGACGGACCGCGCCCGTCGACCTTTCTCCGTTTTCCATCGCACGGTTCGCCTGATCATGCCGCTTCCCACCTCTCCCCACACCTTCCTTTGCGTCGATGCCCACACCTGCGGCAACCCGGTCCGCGTGGTGGCCGGTGGCGCGCCGCTGATCGCCGCACGCGACATGGCGGAACGACGGCAGATCTTCCTGGCCCAGCACGACTGGGTCCGCCATGCCCTGATGTTCGAGCCGCGCGGCCACGACGTGATGTCCGGTTCGATCCTGTATCCGCCGTCGCGCCCCGACTGCGACCTTGGCGTGCTTTTCATCGAGGTCAGCGGCTGCCTCCCCATGTGCGGCCACGGCACCATCGGGACCGTGACGGTCGCGCTCGAAGAGGGTTTCGTGACCCCGAAGATCGAGGGGCGTCTCGCGCTGGAGGTGCCGGCCGGTCGTGTCGAGGTGACGTATGAACGCAACGGCCGTTTCGTCGACGAGGTACGGCTCTACAACATTCCGAGCTACCTTCACGCGACCGAGGTCCCGGTCACGGTTCCTGGATTCGGCGAACTTGTGGTCGATGTCTCCTATGGCGGGAATTTCTACGCCATCGTCGAGCCGCAGAAGAATTGGGCCGGGCTCGACAGCATGAGCCCCGACGAAATCCTGAAGTGGAGCCCGCTGGTGCGCACCGCTGTCCAGGAGGCGGTCGCCCCGGTTCATCCGGAGGACAGCCGCATCGCCGGCGTCAGCCACGTCATGTGGGCCGACAAGCCCAAGCATCGCGAGGCCCACGCCCGCAATGCCGTGTTCTATGGCGCCAAGGGGATCGACCGTTCGCCCTGCGGCACGGGATCGTCGTCTCGGATGGCGCAGCGCGTCGCCAAGGGCCAGCTCGCGGTCGGCGAGGACTTCGTGCACGAGAGCATCATCGGCACGCTGTTCCATTGCCGGGTGGAGGGTGCGGCGACGGTCGCGGGCCGTCCCGCCATTCTGCCGAGCATCGGCGGCTGGGCCCGGGTCATTGGGCACAATAGTATCCTGGTCGATCCACGCGATCCGCTCGCCTTTGGCTTCCAGCTTGCCTGAGCCGGCCGCCATGCCGGACCGTGCGGCGCTCGTTCCGCCGAACCTACGCCCAGGTGCGGAGCTGGTGGCGGAGGGTCGGGCCATGGCGCGCGATTGGCAGGTGGGCCGGACGCCTTTTATCGACCGGGCCGGGGTCGGCTGCGAGGCGGACTACAAGCGGGAAGCAGCGCTCGCAGGCCGCATCATGCAGCACGCCCATATCGGGTTCCGCAGCGTCGATCGCACGATCGGCGCTATCGCCGAGGTGTTCGACACCTGCGAGGCGCGGGGCGTCACCGTCGACCGCTTCGGCATCACGCTCGATTGGTCGATGGGCTACCCCGCCGCTGACCGCAAACAGCGCTCCCGGGGCACCGGCATCGTGCTCGGCGGACCGGAAGATTTCGCGCGGATCACGGGCGCAGCACCTTCGGCCGCCCATTTCGGCGACTTCATGCTGGGTCTTCCCGGCGCCCTCGACAACACGAAACATGCGATCGCGGCCGGCGCCACCGCGATCGGCAATCTCGGGCAGTATTTCACCTTCCGGCTGCCGGACTGGGACGACGATGTGGCCACCACCGAAGCGACCGTGCGGGCGCTCGGCCTCATCGCGGCGCAGCCCGTCGAGATCCTGGTCCATTCCAATCTCGACGACGGCTTCGCGGGGCTGTTCGCCGACATGAGTGCCACGCTCGGCATGGTGCTGATCGAGAAGCACATCGTCGAGACGCTCGTCGGCGCCCGAACAAGTCACTGCTTCGGCCATCACTTCACGGCGCCCGCCCTGCGGCTCGCCTTCCATCGGGCCCTCGCCAAGATCACGGACGGGCCGGGCACCATGATCTTCGGCAACACGGTGAGCTACCGCTCGACGGCGGGCGGCAATTTCGCAAGCCTCGCAAGCTACCTCCAGGCCGATATCTGGGCCTTGCGGCGTCACAACACGGGTCACGCCATCAACCCGGTTCCGGTCTCGGAAAACGAGCGCATTCCCGACATCGACGAGATCATCGAGGCGCAGACCTTCGCGGCCCGCCTGGTCGAACATGCGTCGGACTCGTTCGGCCTGATCGGGTTCGACAACGTCGATCGGACCGCCGATATCCTGATCGAGGGCGGTCGCGGCTTCGCCGCACGGGTGTTGGATGGTCTCCGCGAAGCCGGGGTCGACACGGCCGATCCGGCCGCTCTCTTGATCGCGCTGCGCCGGACCGGTCCCAGGCGCCTCGAAGCGCTCTACGGTCCCGGCGTTCAGGATCCCGAAGCCTGGGGAGGCCGTCGCGCCACCATACCGGCCGAATGGGTCGAAGATCTGCGCCGCTCGGCCGCGTCCTGGGTGAGCCGGACGCCTCTGCCGGTCCGTGAACGGCTGCGCACCAGCGGCCTGCGGGTCTGCGTCGGCGCGAGCGACGTTCATGAGCACGGCAAGATGTTGATCGATCAAGTCGTGGCCGATCTTGGCCTTCAAGCGATCGATGGCGGAACCTCGGTCGATCCCGCCGAACTCGCCGGCCGCGCCATTCGGGGAGGTGCCGATGTCGTGGCGGTCAGCACCTATAACGGCATCGCCCTGCGCTACGCCCGCGAGGTGCGGGACGCGCTCGCCGCAACCGGCACGGCCCTGCCGCTCTGCATCGGCGGCCGCCTGAATCAGGTGCCGGACGACAGCAATACAGGGCTCCCGGTCGATGTCACGAGCGACATTGCGGGGCTCGGCGTCACGCCCTGCGTGACACCCGAAGCGCTGATTGCCCTTCTCGACGGGCTCGCCGAGCGGCGGGACCCCGCTCGCCCGGTCCATTCCCCCGATTCTCGAACGCACTCCTGAGAGGCTTCCATGCGCTTTTCCCGAATGATCACCGTTGTGGGCGCCCATGCCTGCGGCGAGTTGAACGAGGTGATTACCGGTGGCGTCCGAGACGTGCCGGGCAAGACCATGTTCGAGAAGATGCAATATGTGGAGAAGCACGCAGACTATCTGCGCCAGTTCCTCCTCAACGAGCCGCGCGGCAAGGTCAACCAGTGCGTCAACCTGGTGCTGCCGCCGACCGACCCCAGAGCCGACGCAGGCTTCGTGATCATCGAGGCCGACTATTACGTGCCGATGTCGGGCACCAACACCATCTGCACCGTCACGGCGCTGCTGGAGACCGGCATGATCCCCATGCAGGAGCCCATCACCAAGCTAACCCTTGAAGCGCCCGCCGGCCTCGTGCCCGTCACGGCCGAATGCCGGGACGGCAAATGCGTCAGCGTGACCTTCGACAACGTGCCGGCCTTTGTCTTCACGCTCGACCACGAGGTCGACGTACCGGGTCTGGGACGCATCAAGGTCGATGTCGCCTACGGTGGCATGATCTACTGCCTGGTTGATGCGGAAAGCCTCGGCTTCGCCATCGACAATTCCGAGGCCGCCAAGCTCGTGGAGGTGGGAGAGCGCATCAAACGCGCGGCGGCGGTGCAGATCCCTTGCGTGCATCCGGACAACCCGGAGATCCACACGATCAACCAGACACTCTTCGCAAGCCCCTTACAGACCACGCCGGACGGCAAGCGGTCGCGCAATACCGTGATCGTCTCGCCCGGCCGTCACGATCGATCGCCCTGCGGCACCGGTACGTCCGCCCGTTTGGCCGTGCTCCATGCACGGGGGCAGCTGGCCGAGGGCGAGACCTTCGTGCACGAGAGCCTGATCGGCACGGAATTCATCGGCCGGATCCGCGGTACGACGGAAGTCGGCGGCAAGCCCGCGATCCTGCCCACCATCACGGGCAAAGGCTGGATCACCGCCTTCCACCAATATGTCCTCGACCCGAGCGACCCGTTCCCGCTCGGCTTCCGGGTCGGCGATACTTGGCCGGCCTCGGCCTGACGCGAGGACCCTCGCGATGACCATCGTCAAGGCGGCAGACGGCTGCGAACTCTTCTACGAGCGGACGGGCTCCGGCCCGCCAGTCGTGCTGATCCCAGGGCTCGGCGGCGACGGCCGCTTCTGGGCCGGGGTCGTGGCCCGTCTCGCCGGCCGGTTCGACTTGATCGTCGTCGATCATCGTGGCGCCGGGCGAAGCGCGCGGCCGCCGGGGCCCTACAGCATCGGCGGCATCGCGCGGGACGTTCTGGCGGTGCTCGACGCCGAGGGCATCCATTCGGCGCATCTGGTCGGGCACTCGACGGGCGGCGCCATCGTGCAGACCCTGGCCCTCGACGCGCCCGCGCGCAGCCGCTCGCTCGTGATCAGCGGCAGTTGGGATCGCTCCGACGCGCGCTTCAGGGCTGCCTTCGAAGCCCGGGCCGCGCTGCTCGACGCAGGCCTGATCGCTCCCTATCAGCAGCTCACCCATGTGTTCGGTTACGATCCCGCGTGGCTCGACGCCCATGAGGTCGAACTCCAGAAGGCCGTCGACAATGCCGGGGTAGCGCTCGCGCCTCTCGCGGTGACGGCGGCACGCGTCCGCATGCTGCTCGATTTCGACCGTTCGCAGGAACTCCACCGCATCACGCAACCGACGTTGATCATCGGCGCTCGCGACGATGCCCTCGTACCCATTCACCACGCGCACAGGCTGACGGCCTTGATCTCTCATGCTGCGTTCAGCGAGTTTCAGGGCGCTCACTTCCATCCGCGCACCGACCCCGTACCCTTTGCCGATCGCGTCGCGGCTTTCCTTGATGAGACGGGACGCTAGCGGTGGTCAGGAATCGCCGCCCGCCCGAGGCGCATCCCGAAGAGAGTGAAAGGACACGATCATGATCGTTGAGGAACGCGATTATGCGGTCAAACCCGGCAAGCTCGCGACCTTCGTGGAGACCTACCGGGACCACGGCCTGCAGCTGCAGCTCGAGTACCTCGGCACCTTTCACGGCTATTTCACTAGCGAGATCGGCGAGCTCAATCACGTCGTCGCCTGGTGGTCGTTCGACAGCCTCGACGATCGACAGGCCAGGCGTGCCCGGATGCTGGCCGATCCGCGCTGGCAGGCCTACCTCGCCATGGTGGGCGATCTGCTGCAAGTGCAGTCGACCCGCATTCTGTCGCCTGTTTCTTTTTCTCCCTTGCGGTGAGGCCATCCGATGCTGATCGAACGAACCGCCATTGTCGGAGGTGGTATCATCGGCCGTTCCTGGGCCATCGTTTTCGCCCGTGCCGGCCTACCCGTCGTGATCTACGACCAACTGCCTGAAACAAGGGCGTCGATGCGCGAGCGGCTGGCCGAGGCACTCGCGCAATCGGCCGCGCTCGTCGGCGACGCAGCGGCGCAAACTGCCGTTCTGGATCGCATCAGCGTGGCCGACAACCTCGCCCAGGCCGTGGCGGATGCCGATTTCGTCCACGAATGCATCGATGAAAAACTGGACAGCAAGGTTGCCATCTTTCGCGAGCTCGATCGACTGGCGAAACCTTCCTCCATCCTGGCCACCACCACGTCGAGTTTCCCGGTCTCGACCTTCGCGGCAGAGCTTCCGAGCCGCAACCGCTGCATCGTGGTCCACCCTGCCACGCCGCCGCACCTTCTGCCGGTGACCGAGATCTGCCCCGCACCCTTCACCGATCAAGCGGTGACCGACGCCGCGTTTGTGTTCATGGAGCGGTGCGGCCAAGTGCCCGTTCTGATCCGCTTCGAGCAATCGAGTTTCGTGCTCAACCGGCTACAGGCCGCTCTCGTTGTCGAAATGCTGCGCTGCCTGAACAGCGGCATCATTTCCCCCGGCGACATCGACAAGATCATCAGCCAGGGGTTCGGCCTGCGCTGGGCCTTCCTCGGGCCGTTCGAGGGCGTCGACCTGAATGCCGCCGGCGGGATCCGGGAATATCTCGAGCGCTTCGGCTTCATCTTCGACGACATGGCCCGGCAGAACGGGCATCTGGGTGCGGTGGTGACCCCGGAGGCGATCGCTATGCTTGACGCCTATGCGCGCGCGCAGCTTCCTCTCGACTCGATCGGCGACCGCACAGCTTGGCGGGACCGCGCAATCACATCCCTTCGCGCGCTCAAGAACGCCAACGCCTGACGTCACCCCACTTCCGGATCGGAACAGCGCGAGGTCGGCGTCCCGTTGCCGACAATGAACGGCATCGTGTCGGCGCCGCGCTTCTACTTCACACATACGGTCGACCTGCCGAACCTGGCGAACAAGCTGGTCAAGGTGGCCTACCCGCGCAAGCTGACGGTCGTGTTGAGCCACGACGAGGCGGCCCGGCAATCCCAGGCCACGACGACCTGCCTCAAGCATCAGGCTGCGCTGTCGGTCGCCTACGGAGCCGGCCTGCGTGTCTGGCCCTCGGCGACCGGCGCGGGACAGCACAGTAAGGTTCGACCGCACGCCGAACGCTGTCGGGGCAGCGCGACAATCATGAATCCCAACCTCAGGCTGCGACTGCAGGACCAGCAATCAACCCTTGACTGCCCCTGCGGTCAAGGCTCGCCCAATAAAGCGGTAAGCGAAGAGGCTGAGCACCAGCGGGGGAAGTACGCTCACCACCATCACGGCCGCTGCGACGCCCCAGCGAATGCCGCCGCCGCTTGCCGAGAAGAAAAACGAGGCGCCAACCGTAATCGGCACGGCCCGTTCGGTGGTGAGCATCAGCCCGAACAGGTACTCGTTCCAGCCATAGATGAACGACAGGACCAGCGTCGAGGCGATCGCGGGCGCGGTGAGGGGTAGCACGACGTTCAGCATCATCGCCGCCGTGCTGGCGCCATCCATGCGGGCCGCCTCCTCGACCGCGAGCGGCAGGTCGGCGAGCGCATCGACGAGGAGCACCAGCACGAGGGGGAGGTTCACGAGGCACAGGATGAGAGCAAGTCCGATCCGCGTATCGAGCAGGTGCACGCCCTGGTAGACGAGGTAGATCGGGATCGCGAAGATGATAAGCGGGATCGCGCGCAAGTTCGTGACGATGGGCGGCAGCCACCGTGCTCCAATGCCTGACCGCGCCACCGCGCAGGCGGCCGGGAAGGCGAGCATGAGCGCCAAGGCGGCGCCGAGCCCGGCCGCCACGATGCTGTTGAACAAGTAGTGCAGGATGTCGAAGCGGTCTGACGCCGCCTGAACCTGGACGTAGTTGTCGAGGGTGGGTGCCGCGATCGTGAGCGTCGGGTTCTCGTTGATCTCGGCCTCCCCCTTCAGCGATGTCACCACCGTCGCGAGAAGGGGGAAGTTGAACGTGAAAGCGGCGAGTGCGAACACCGCGACCCGTAGCGACATCCAGCCGTGGCGCGGCTTCACCGTCGCGCTCCTGCTAGGCGAAGCAGGCCGGTGAGGGCAGCAAACGACAGCGCGAGCAGGATCAATGACGCCGCGACCGCGACGCCGATGTCGTTGTGGCGGAAGAAGGCCTCGTAGATGAAGATGCTGATCGTCGTGGTACTACCGCCGGCGCCCGTACCGGTCAGCACTTAGATGTTGTCGAAGGCCCGGAAGCCGTCGATGAAGCGGAAGAAGAACGTGATCGCGAGGGTCGGCGCCATCCAGGGGAGGTCGATCAGGAGGAGGCGCCTCACCGGCCCAGCGCCGTCGAGCGCCGCGGCCTCGCGGATCTCTCCCGGGATCGCCGCATAGGCGGAGTAGAGGATCAGCAGCGCGAATGGCGTCCACTGGAGCACCTCGATCGTCGACAGCGTCCATAAAGCCGTGCTCGGGCTGAGGAAAGCGGGGCTGTCGCCGAACCAGGCGGCCCAGATGTTCGGCACGACGCCGACGAACTCCTGGAGGAGCAGCCGGTACATCAGGCCTACCAGGGCCGGCGCCATCATCATGGGCAGCATGAGGATGGCCATGAGCGATGGGATCACGGCGAAGAGAGGCGCCAGAAAGATCGCTAGGACCAATCCGATGATCAACTGCGCCGCCGCTGTGAGCAGCGCGAAGCGGAGCGAAGCGGAGCGAAGCGGAGCGAAAGCCCCATGGCCTGCCAGAAGTTGGGATCCCTGAGCACGACCGCGAAGTTGCCGAACCCCTGGATCTGCGGGTGCCGGATGTTCTCGAAGGTCACGCGCGACAGGGCGTAGACCACGTCGATCGCGAACGGCAGCCCCAACATGGCGAGCAGAAACAGCGTCAGAGGCGAGATCAGCACAAGACCGTTGCGGCGCGACAGGACGCCGTGCGGGGGGTGGTCGGTGCCATGCACGTCGACGATCAGATCCGCGCGACGGCGTCAGCCGGGGCACCGCGGGAGCGACCAACCCCGAGTCGGCCTTCCCTGGTTTCCGCGTGATGAATCCTGCTCACGGCTTAAGCAGCTTCGTCATCGCATCGTCGGCCTGCTTCAATGCGCCATCGAGCGTTTCTGTGCCGCCCCGGTAGCCCGTGAAGGCCTTGGCCTGCACCTCGTAGACCTGCAGCGCATTGGCCGATGTGCCGCCGTTCATCACAAACCCGTACTGGCCCGCGAAGCGGCCGAGCTTGGCAAGGTCGGGGCGGCTCGGGATCTTGGCCAGGACCGCGCCCGACAAAGCGGGCGAGCCGCCGGCCTGGGCGTAGTCCGTCATCGCTTGAATGAGGACTTGGCGCTCCGAAGCGTCACGACGGAATGCCACTTCCGCATCAGCTTCGTTCTCACGCCTGATCCGCGCATGGCGTCCGGTCAGGCGATCCCATATTCCGAGAAAGCCTTTCCGAAACCGTGTTACCGTCTGCTGCGCCTCGGCAGTGGCGGGAGCCGTTTGCATCTGCCGCAAGTTGCTGCGTTGCCGACGCTGATCGTCGCGCAGTCTAGCCCGCTTCTGCTGCAAGGGCTGCATCCGCACCTGATGCTCGTCTTCCGCTTCGACAAACTGCCGGCCGAGCATGCCTTTGAGCAACGCCGCGCTCTTAGCATTGGTCTCGGTGACGCTGGGGAGATCGTCAGGATCCCCGAGGCGGGCCTCGACGACCTTGGTCTTCAGCCCTGTCCATTTTGCGACGGCAAAGACCTCCCCCTTGATGTCGACGGCCACGAAGCCACGCCGATCGCCTTTGGCTAAGCAGACATCGGGGGGTTGACCCACGGATGGCGGGCTGGTTTTTTCCGTCTCGATTCGCGGCGGTCAAGCATGGCGGGCAAATCTCCTCTTTCGACAATGCCGGAAGAGCAAATGGAGTTGGCGGCCCTGGCCGGTTCGCGTGATCGTGGCGAGGCGGACCGAGCCCGCGCCGTTATGCTGACTGTCTCGGGCTGGACAAGCGGACGGATTGCCGAACCCTATGGCGTGCGGGAAGACACGGCTCGGCTCTGGCGCAGCGATTTCATGGAAGGCAGGGTCGACGCCCTGAAGGCCACCGTCGCCCCCGGCCTCGCGCCGGTGAAAAGCGAAGCGGCGTTACGCGTGGCCATGCCGCTGCTGGCCGCGCCCTTCGCCGGCCGGCCCAACTGGACCATTCCTCGCCTGCGCGCTGAGATCGAGGCCCGTGAGGGGGTGAGCATCAGCCGTTCACAACTGTCCAAGGCGCTGCGAAAAAAAACTTCCGCTGGCGGCGCCCCCGGCACACGCTGAAGGGGCGCCAAGTCGCCGCCGAGGTCGAGCGGATCGGTCTGCGCCTGCATCTTCTCAAACAGCGGGCCGCGGCCGGCGACATCGTTGTGCTCTTCGGCGACGAGAGCGAGGCACTGACGCATCCCTATCCACTCGCGCCTGGGCCCAGTCGGGAGCGGACCTGCGCGTTCCCGCGCCTGGGCAAGCCAGGAAGGTCGCCATACTCGGCTCGTTCGATCACAAGACCCGCCAGCTCATCGCCCACACCAAGAAGACCAAGCGCAGCAGCGACGTCGTAGCTCATCTCGAACAGTCGGGCCGGCCCTATGGCCCATGGCCCGGGCAGGCCGCCAAGAAGGTGGCGCTGGTCGAGGACAACGACCCCATCCACACCAGCAAACTCTCGCAGGCAGCACTCGCTGCCCGCGCTCACTGACTCACCGTCGAGTGGCTGCCAAAATACGCGCCCGAGTTGAACGACATCGAAGCCGTCTGGCGCGATCTCAAAGCCCATCACCTCGCCCACCAGACCTTCGCCGACAACGACGCCCTCGACAAAGCAATCCATAAAGCCGTCGAAGCCCTCAATGAAGAGCGAAAACCCGTTTCGTCGGGCAAACTACAAATCTCTGCTTAGAAGGATCGCATCGAGGTCCGCTCGACGTGGCCGCTGTCGGAGAGGCGCTTCGGTATGGCTTCGGTGAAGAACTCCGTCGTGCGGCGAACACGTGCCGGGACGAAGCGGCGGTTCGGCCAGACGAGGTTCACGTCCCTGGCGCCGCGCACGAACCCGTCGAGGACAGTGACGACGTCCGGACCCGAGAGTCCCCCGACAAGCGACCCCTTGGTGAAGAAGCCGATGCCGACGCCGGCCAGGACCGCCGCCCGGATCGTTTCGATGCTGTTGGACGAAAGGTTGCCCCGAACGGACACGCTGAAGGGACCATCGGGCCCGACGAAGGGCCAGTTTGCCGCTTCGCGCAGTCCGCCGTAGATCAGGCAGTTGTGTTTAACGAGGTCGGCGGGCGTTTGCGGCACACCGCGGTCCCGGAAATAGCTGAGGGAGCCGACGCACACCAAGGGCGTGGCCGCCACGCGTCGGACCACGGCATCGGGTTCGTCGATGGCACCGACCCGGATTGCTAAGTCCACGCGATCGTCAACCATATCACGGACGATGTCCGACAGCACCAGATCCACGGCGAGTTCGGGATAAAGTGTCAAAAGCTCCGGGATGAGCGGCAGCACGTGCAGGCGACCGAACGTCGACGGCACGCTGATCCTGACCGGCCCGGACACCCGGAGCGCGCTGTTCGTCATCTCATTGTCCGCGTCGTCCAACTCTTCGATCATTAGCTTGGTTCGCTCGAAGTAGCGTTGGCCGTGGTCGGTGAGCGTCACGTTGCGCGTGCTCCGGTTGAACAACGCCACGCCGAGGCGCTTTTCGAGCGCCGCGATGGCTTTGCTGACGGCCGGCTGCGCCAACCCGGTGCGACGAGCCGCCGCCGAAAATCCCCCGGCTTCCGCAACGGCGATGAAGGCGTTCAGTTCGTGGAAGCGGTCCATAGCTATTCTCCCGGAGAATAAATCCTATGGCATTCTCGCCCATTATCCAGGTCCCGAAGGTCCCCACCTCTGTATGAGGCACACAGAGACGCACCATGAAGATCGATTTGAAGGGCAAGAGGGCCGTCGTCACGGGCTCCACGGCCGGCATCGGCCGGGCGATCGCCGAGGGGCTTGCGCGCGCGGGTGCGGCGGTCGTCATCAACGGCCGCGGCGAGGAGCGGGTCAGCGCCACGCTGCGGAACATTCGTGCGCTTTTCCCCGCTGCCGACATCACCGGCTTTTCCGCCGATCTGGCGACCGCGGAGGGTGCCGACGACTTCGCTGCTCGTGCGGGGGATGCCGACATCCTGATCAACAACGTGGGCACGGCCAAGCCGAAGGCCTTCCTCGAATTGGCCGACAGCGACTGGCAGGACCTGTTCGAGCTGAATGTGATGAGCGGCGTGAGGATGACCCGCCATCACCTGCCGTCGATGACGAAGCGTGGTTGGGGATGCGTGGTGTTCATCAGCAGCGAGTCGGCGCCGGCGGTCCCCCAGGAGATGATCGACTACGGCATGACGAAGACCGCGCAGCTCGCGATTTCGAGGGGCGTCGCGGAGTCGGTCGCCGGCACGGGCGTGACCGTGAGTGCCGTCCTGCCCGGCCCGACGAACTCCAAGATCCTGTCGAACTGGATGAAGGCCACGGCCGCTGCCGAGGGCATCACGCAGGACGAGGCCGAGCAGAACTTCCTGAACACGATGCGGCCGACCTCGCTCCTCAAGCGGTTCACGACGACGGACGAGATCGCGAACATGGTCGTCTACCTCTGCTCGGAGCAAGCCTCCGGCACGACCGGGGCCGCCCTGCGCGTCGACGGCGGCGTGCTCAGGCAGATCGCGTAACCCGTTCAAATTGAACGTCAAAAATGGAGAGTTGACATGACCACAATACAGAGCGAGCAGACGCGTCCGGCGTTGCCGTCCCACGATCTCACCGGGAAACGGGTGGTCGTGGTGGGCGGCAAGACGGGGATCGGCCTTGGCATCGCTCAGGCCGCCCATGCGGCGGGAGCCAGCGTAACGGTTGCCAGCCGGCGTTCGGCCTCGGTAGCGGACCACCCGGAATTGGCACCCTTCGAGCAGATCAGCCTCGACATCGACGACGAGGAGGCCGTTCGAGCCGCCTTCGACGCCATGGGCGCTCTGGATCACCTCGTCGTCGCCGCGGGGTCGACCGACGGCTCCTGGGGTGCCTTCATGGACGACGACATGCGCGGCGTGCGCAGCTACACCACCAACAAGTACCTCGGCTCCTGGGCGTGCGCGCGCTATGCCGGCCCGCGACTTCCCCCACACGGGTCGATCACCCTCCTCACGGGCGGCATCGCGGCGCGTCCGAAGCTCGGCATGACCTCCGTGACTTCGGCCTTCGCCGCGGTGGAGGCGCTGGGGCGCTCGCTCGCGCTGGAACTCGGCCCAATCCGGGTGAACACCATCCGGCCCGGCTTCATCGATACCGATTTCTGGACCTTCCTCTCCGAGGCGGACGCCGCCGCCGTCCGCGAGAAGGTGCGAGCGAAGTTCCCGGCGCGCCGCCTCGGCCAGGCCGCCGATGTCGGGCACGCCGCCGTGTTCCTGATGACCAATCCCTATGTCACCGGCACCGTGCTCGACGTCACCGGCGGCGAGCAGCTCGTCGACTGGGCGTTCTGAGCGGCGCCCGCCGCCTCGCGTTTCGTTTCCTCTGAAGATTTGGACGGTCCTCATGGCACATCGCATTCGCATCCATCGAACCGGCGGTCCCGAGGTCCTGCAATATGAAGACTACGACGTGGGCGAGCCGGGTCACGGTCAGGTCCGGCTTGCCCAGGAGGCGGCGGGCGTCAACTTCGTCGACACCCAATTCCGCGACGGCATCTATGAAGCGACGCTTCCGCTGACGCTGGGCGTCGAAGGCGCCGGGATCATAGACGCAGTGGGACCAGGCGTCGCCGACCTTAAAGTCGGCGATCGCGTCGGCTGTTGGCTCGCGTTCGGCAGTTACGCTGACATGCGCCTCGTCGACGCCGACAAGCTGGTGGCACTGCCGGCCGGCCTATCCAGCGAGCGGGCGGCTTCGATCTTCACGAAGGGCCTCTCGGCCTGGGCCATGGTCAAGCGCGCCCATGTGGTACGGCCCGGTGAGACGATGCTCGTCCAGGGCGCCTCAGGCGGCGTCGGCTCGCTCGCCCCGTCATGGGCGCAGGCCCTGGGAGCCAAGGTGATCGCCATCGTTGGCAGTCCGGCCAAGGCGACGGGGCTGCGCGACCGCGGCATCGATATGGTGCTTGATTCCGGCGATCCCGATCTCGCCGCAAAAGTTGCAGCCATGACCGGCGGCAGGAGCGTCGACGTCGTCTACGAATTGATCGGCGCCGCGTCTTTCGACAAATCGGTGGCGGCGCTCCGGCCAGGCGGAGACCTCGTTCATTTCGGCAATGCCTCCGGCCCGCCACGCATCGACATGGCGGCCCTGGCGGAACGTGCCATCAGCTACACCAAACCGAATACGGGCGAATTCGTGAACAGCCCCGTCGTCCTGAAAGAGGCCAGCAACGACCTTTGGTCCGCCTTCGAAACCCACATTCTCAAGCCTCTCCCTGTGACCAGCTACCCGTTGCGCGAGGCCCGGCGCGCGCATGAAGACATCAGGGCGCGGCGTGTCGTCGGGTCCATGGTGTTGACCATGTAAGGGCCGGCGCAGTCGGGCCGATTCCAAGGTCGGGGTGTTACACGACACAGTCGACGAAGCCTTCCCAAACCGCCAGCCTGCTCCACATGCTGCCCAACTGCATCGCGTGGCGCCGTTGCGTCGCGGGATCGATATTCAAGGAACCGTTATGAAAATTGGCATCGTAGGCGCCGGTAACATCGGCGCCGCCCTGACGCGTCGTCTTCGCGCGCTGGGCCACCCGGTGAAGGTCGCGAACTCCCGGGGGCCGGAGACCCTGGCCGGTCTGGCGTCCGAGACAGGGGCTACGGCCACGACGGCGACGGACGCCGCCCGGGATGTCGACCTCGTTGTCGTCACGATCCCGGAAAAAGAAATCCCCCGCCTGCCTCGTGATCTGCTGGCTGGTTTGGACGACGGCGCGGTCGTGATCGATACAGGGAACTACTATCCTCGCCATCGAGACGGCCGTATCGAGGCTATCGAGAAAGGCCTGCCTGAAAGCCGATGGGTTGAAGGGTATCTTGGGCGCCCGGTCATCAAGGCGTTCAACAACATCTATGCCCAACACCTCTTCGAGATGGGCAAGCCCGCCGGCACTCCTGGGAGGATCGCCCTGCCAGTTGCCGGTGACGATAGCCGGGCCAAGGCGATCGTGCTGGCCCTGATCGATCAACTTGGCTTCGATGCCGTGGATGCGGGCGGCCTCGACGAGTCGTGGCGCCAGCAACCCGGCTCGCCTGTCTACACCCACGATTTCGATGCCGCTGGCGTCCGCAAGGCCCTGTCCGAGGCCGTCCAGAAGCGCAGTCCGGAGTGGTATGCGACGGACTTAAGTCCTGGCGATTTTCAAAATCCGGCCTGAGCATCACGCATGAGGCCCGGGTTTATGCATGCCGGCAGCGACGCGTTCCAGTGCGAGATTCGCACTCGCAAGCGGGTTCGTGGACTTGGGTTGTGAGGGTGCAATAACCTAGACCGTGACGACTTGCCATGTTGGTCGCCGCCCAGGGTCTCGTCGATGAACACCGGCCGCCCGGGATCGATGTCGAGGTGGCCGTCGAACCACTCCTCGGGGCGCTTCAGGAGGTCGGGCGATCCTGCTCGGTGGCATGCACCCTCTTTTTGCACGTGATCCGGTGCCGGTCGAAGAACCGCCACAACGTGCCGATCCCAACGGCGTAGCCCGCTCGGCCAGCATCGCGATCTGCTTGGGGTTCCGCTTCGCTTCTAGGGTGCTTAGCGCCAGCCTGCTACTGTGCACCGCATATAGGAAAGCGGATCTACATCGGCGGTGTTATGCCCTTGCCAACGGTGACGAGGGCCGCCCGGTCGCCGGGATCGGTCTTGATGAACACGGCGGATCCTATGGCCACCGCCGATCGGTCGGCCACCTCAAAGCGCGTGATCAGGGCGGTTGGCGGCACGGTGATCCGGAATATCTTGCCGCCATCGTACGTGAGAGTGAGCATCCGGCCAGCGACGCGTGCGCGCCTTCACCTCCGGTGGCGGCCCGCCTTCAGGGCGTCGAAGGCCATCTTGGGCAGGATCAGCCCCGCCGTCATCGCCAACACCACGAGGATGGCGGCCGCTGCATTGCCGACGATGGGAAGCAGCGACGCGGGATCCGCCTTGGCTCCCAAATCCACCGCGGCCAGCGCGGCGGACGCGGCCTCGAACATGAGCACGCCGGGGATCAGCGAGACCACCGCCGCGAACGCGGAAGCGCCGAACGGGAGGCGGAAGCGGTCGGCGAGTGGCGCGATGACCGAGCCTACGAGGAGCGTCGCCCCGAACGCGCCCGCCTGTAAGCTGGTGCCGTGCTCCAGCAGCTGCCAGTGTACGGCGTGAGCCGCCATGCCGACCAGGATGGGAACCGCCATGAGCCGCCAGGGCATGTTGAAGAACGAGCCGTACGCGGCGACCGCGAACCCGGCCGCGAGTATGTCCCTGCCGAGCGGCACCTCGCCAGGGGGTCCCGCCTGCGGGAACGCGGTCCCGGTCAGGGCCAGTCCGGAAAGCAGGCCTCCGCAGATAGCCAGCACGATCAGGAGCGCCAAGCCGACGCGACCGGCGCCGATCGGGATACGGGCACGCATCAGGTCGATGCCGCCGTTGAGGAGGTGCGGCCCCGGCACCAGCACCATGCACGGGCATACGACGACGAGCCGGTCCGCTACGGGAAGGTGGAATCGCATGACCAGTCCCCCAAGCGACCCGGCCAGGAGCGAGGCGACGAAGGGCTGCAGGAAGGGATTGTCGCTGGCGTGCGATGCAGCGCGGCGCAGCAGCGCCCCACAGGCCGCACTGGCGGCAATCAGCCCGACCGTCGGCCAGTCCGCTGCGCCGAAGACGATGCTGAGCGCCGCGGCGCCAACCGCGGCCATCGGTGCGAACCGGCCGATCGCCACCGGGTCGCTGCGCCCGACCTCCTCCAGCCGGGCCAAGCCCTCGCCGGCGTCGAGCCGGCCGGCGCAGATGCCGTCGACGACTGCCTCCGTCGCCTCCACCCGGGCGATGTCGACGCCAGTCGGCGCCACCTCGCCGAACGTCGTTTCGTCGGGCGACTGCAGCACGTATTCGCCCCAGCGGGCTGTGAACCGCACCGGGCGGCCTTGCGCCCGGCCCAGCCGCTCGACGGCGAGCCGGGTTCCCTCCGTGGTCTGCCCGTTTGCGAGAAGCAGGTCCGCCGTCCGGGTCAGCAGGGCGGTCGTTTCGCCGCTCACGCGTACCGCACGCCTTCGCCGGCCTCTACCGTGGGGTCCGTGGTCCCCTTGGGCATCGTTCCCTCACCGCCGCCTGGCTCAGGGACCAAGTGCCCCGCAGTGCCGTCGGGAAGGCCCGTGGCCTGCGGCACATGGGTCGGCCCATGATGGCTGGGCGGGGTCACGAGGGCATCCCTGCCGCCGCGAAGCTCTTGCGCAGCGGTGCGGTATCTTCGAACTCCAGCTCGTAGGTGTGGGGGAGCGGCATCAGAGCCCAGGGCAGCGCGCTGCGCGTGAAGATCTGGGCGATGGGACGGAACCAGGAGTGATCGTCCAGGGTAGTGGGCCGTACGATCACGATGCCAGAGGCGTTCTGCGTGCAGGTGTGGGTCCAGCCCGTGCAGGTGCGGCAGGTGAACTGCCGGCTCCATCCGCCGCTGTCAGCAATCTTCTCCCACTGATGGGGCGCCCCCTCCAGGACGAACACGGAGGCCGGCACAGCGAGCCCAAGGGAGAACGCCCCCGAGGTCAGCTGCTGGCAGTCCGTGCAGTGGCACGCGAAGGAGAAGAGGGGTGCCTCGGTGATTCGGTAGCTCATCGCGCGGCACCGGCAGCCGCCCTTGAGCGGTAGCGGTAGATTAATCATGTCCTCGTCCTCTTCGGCTGGCCGGCCAGGTGGCTCGGCGCTTGAGTGCGGGTCGGGTCGGTGACGGCCGCTGGACCTCCGTGTAGGAAAAGAAGGTGCGCGACGGCCCCCGGGGCGCCTGACCTCGGCTTCCGTGAACTCCTAAAGGTGCGATCCGTCGCCTATGCACCGCCGACGCCCTCGCCGACCATGGACTTCGGGTCCATGACCCTGTCGAACGTCGCTTCGTCAACATACCCCGACTTGAGGGCCGCCTCCCGCAAAGTGGCGCCTTCGGCATCCGCGGCCTCCGAGATGTGCGCCGCCTTCTGGTAGCCGATCACGGGCGAGAGCGCCGTGACCAGCATCAGGCTGTTCTCGACGTAGCCCGCGATCCTCTTCTCGTCCAGCTGAGTCCCCTCGACCGAGAAGGTGCGGAACTTCTCGCAGCCGTCGCCCAGGATGCGGGCCGAGTGCAGGAAGTTGTTGATGATGATCGGGCGCATGGCATTGAGCTCGAAGTTGCCCTGGCTGCCGGCGAACTGCACGCCCGAGTTGTCGCCGAGGACCTGGATCGCGATCATCACGATCGCCTCGCATTGGGTCGGGTTGACCTTGCCGGGCATGATCGAGGAGCCCGGCTCGTTCTGCGGCAGCTTCAGCTCGCCCAGGCCGCAGCGCGGGCCGGAGGCGAGCCAGCGCATATCATTCGCGATCTTCATCAGCGCCACCGCGAGCCCGGCCAGGGCCGCATGCGCCCGCACCATGGCGTCGAGCGAGCCCTGGGCCATGAACTTGTTCGGCGCAGTGACGAAGGGTTTGCCCGTGAGCTCGGCGATCTTGGCCGCGACCTTGACCGAAAACCCTTTGGGCGCGTTCAGCCCCGTGCCGACCGCGGTGCCGCCGATCGCAAGCTCGTAGAGGCCGCGGCGACTGTCGGCGATCGCCTCCATGCAGGCGCGGACCTGGGCGGCGTAACCGGACCATTCCTGCCCAACCGTCAGGGGCGTGGCGTCCTCGAGATGGGTGCGGCCGATCTTCACCACGTGCATCCAGTCCGCGGCCTTCACCTCGATCGCCTTGGCCAGCGCATCGAGCTGCGGCAGCAGGCGGGCGTCGACCTCCTCGACGGCCGCGATGTGCATGGCCGTCGGGAAGGTGTCGTTGCTGGATTGCCCCAGATTGACGTCGTCGTTGGGACCGACGGGCTCCTGCGTGCCGAGCTCACCGCCGAGTAGCTGGATCGCGCGGTTCGAGAGCACCTCGTTGACGTTCATGTTGGACTGCGTGCCCGAGCCCGTCTGCCAGACATAGAGCGGGAAGTGGTCGTCGAGCTTGCCGGCGACCGCCTCGTCGGCCGCCCTGACGATGGGATCGGCCTTCCAGGCCGGCAGCCGGCCCTCGGCTTGGTTGACCAGCGCGCAGGCCTTCTTGACGATGCCGTAGGCGTGGTAGACGGCCTTCGGCATCCTGTCGTCGCCGATCGAGAAATGGACCAGCGAGCGGGCGGTCTGGGCGCCGTAGTACGTGTCGGCCGGCACCTCGACGGTGCCCATCGAGTCGAACTCCTTGCGCGTGCCTTTGGCCGCGAGGCCGATCGGCACGTCCTTCATCGTGGGGTGGTCCTTCGCGCCGTGTCCCAGCATGTCGTGGCTCCTTTTTGAGGTCGGGCGCCCTGACGGGCGGTTAGAACGATGTGGATCCTGCATCGAGGCGTGCGTAGTGCCGCTTGGTCGCCCTCGGAGAACCCCGAAGCGCGGGCCGCTGCCCGGCCTGAATGGCGCGCCCCGTCATCGGGTCAGCCGTCGGAGCAGCGACCGGATTCCGAGCATGACGAGGAAGCCGGCGACCGCGGTGAGCACGGGCGTCCCGGAGCGCTCCGCCGCGATGGCCGGTGCGGCCGAGGCCACGGCAGGCTCCGGTGCCTGTCCGCCGCCCGCGTATCCGTCGCCGTCCCCGACCCGCCCGCGGAAGATGAAGTAGACCGCGGCGGTGTAGGCGAGGGTGAGGGGCAGCACGATCACGCCCGCACCCCAGAACATGAAGGTCAGGCTCGAAAGGGGTGCGGCGCCCTGCTCGACCGTGATCGTGAAAGGCACCATGTAGGGCAGGAACGACGCCGCCAGCGTTCCGAAGGCCGAGGCGAAGATCACCGCCCCGCAGGGGAACAGGAGGCGGTCGCGTCGTGCCTTCCAGCCCCAGGCGATGCCGGCGCCGGCGAGCAGCCCCGCGAACGGGAAGGCGATCAGCGCCGGCCGCTCGATCCAGCGGTCCATGACTTGGAGGTGGCGATGCAACGAGATCACGAAGGAGGTCGCGAGGAACGCCAGGAGCGCCGTGGCGAGCCAGGGCAGCACGCGGTAGGCGAAGTCGCGCGTCCGCCCCTCCGTTTTGCCGATCACCCAGCAGCTGCCCATCATCGCGTAGCCGAGGCACAGGCCCACCCCGCAGGCGAGCGCGAGCGGCTGCAGCCAGAAGAACGGCCCGCCGACGAAGCGCCCGCCCTCGATGGGCAGTTCGGCCACGAAGGCGCCCACGGTGACGCCCTGGATGAAGGTCGCGAGGTACGAGCCTCCGACGAAGCCCGCATCCCAGACGCGCGCCATCGTGGGGCCGGCCTTGTAGCGGAACTCGAAGGCAACGCCGCGCAGGATCAGCGAAACGAGCATGAGCTGGATCGGCAGGTAGAAGGCCGAAATGGCGATCGAGTAGACGAGCGGGAAAGCTCCGAACAGGGTTGCGGCGGCCAGCACCAGCCAAGTCTCGTTGCCGTCCCAGACCGGCGAGATCGAGGATAGCAGCTGCGCCCGCGCCCGCTCGCCGGGCGCGAAGGGGTAAAGCATGCCCACCCCGAGGTCGAAGCCGTCGAGCAGCACGTAGAGCAGGAGCGAGAGGGCGAGGGCCGCGGCCCAGAATTCGACCATTCGTCCCTCCTATTCGGCCAGCGTCGGCGACGGGCTGCCGCCGCGGGGCCCAGGGCCGCCGCCGGGCACGGCGAGCGGCCGCTTCGCGTTGCTCGCCCCCATCGGCGTCGCTGTGACCGGGCCGGGACCCGCCCGCAGCAGCCGATAGATGTAGATCGTGCCGAAGACGAAGATGAGGGCGTAGACCGAGCCGAACACGGCGAGGCTGGTCGCGACCTCGCGGGCCCGCAGCGTCGGCGTCACCGCCTCCGCCGTGCGCAGGTGGCCGAAAACCGTCCAGGGCTGCCGCCCGACCTCCGCCGTGATCCAGCCCGTGAGCGTCGCGACGAAGCCCAGCGGAAAGGAGCAGAACGTGGCCCAGAGCAGCCAGCGCCGGCCTTCCAGCCGGCCCAGCCAGGCGAGGAGCGAGCCGCCCCAGGCGAGGGCCAGCATCAGCATGCCGATCCCCACCATGACCCGGAAGGCGAAGAACGGGATGACGATCGGCGGCCGGTCGGCCTTCGGGATCGACTTGATGCCGATCTCCTTGGAGGTGAGGCTGGACGAATCGATGAGGCTGCCGAACGGCGCGGGCAGTCGCAGCTCGAATCCGTTGCTCTCCGTTGCCTCGTCGGGAAGGGCGAACATCACCTCGCCGGCCGGCTGCTCGTCCTCCCAGCGCCCCTCGATGGCGGCGATCTTGGAGGGCTGCTTGCGGACCACGTAGTCGCCGTTGAGGTGCCCGAAGAAGAGCTGCACGGGGACAAGGACCGCGGCGAGGCCGAGGCCCATGCGCAGCATGACCCGGGCCTCCGCCTTGTGCCTGGCCCGCAGGAGGTGCCAGGCGCCCGTAGCCGCCACGCAGAAGGCCGTCGTGACGTAAGCCGCCATCATCATGTGGGGGAATCGGACCCAGACCACGCCGTTGAAGATGATGCCGAACCAGTCGGTCGGCACGAACACCCCCTCGGGCGACGTCTCGAAACCGGTCGGCACCTGCATCCAGCTGTTGTTTACGAGGATCCAGAAGGACGAGAGGCTGGTGCCGACCGCGACCAGGATCGCGCTCGCGAGGTAGAGCGCGGGCCGGACCCGGTTGCGCCCGAAGATCAGGACCCCGAAGAACGACGCCTCGAGCGCGAAGGCCGTGAAGCTCTCGTAGGCGAGCAGCGGCCCCTGGATCGGCCCCGAACGGCGCGACAGCTCGCTCCAGTTCGAGCCGAACTGGAACGCCATGACGATGCCCGACACCACGCCGAGCCCGAAGGCGACGCCGAAGATCTTGAGCCAGAAGTCGAACAGACGGCGGTAGACCGGCAGGCCGGTCGTCAGGCTCATCGCCTCCAGCACCGCGAGCCATGCCGCGAGCCCGATAGTGAAGGCCGGGAAGATGATGTGGAACGAGATCGTGAAGGCGAATTGGATACGGGACAGCAGGATGGCGGTGACGTCGGGGTTCATTTCGCGGCCCCCATGCGTGTCTCAAGGTCGGGTCGGTCCCCACGTGCCCGCTCGGCATGCGTTCGGGCGGGCGGCGCCAACTCAGACGTTCTCGATCTTGAGGACCGGAGCGGTCTCGGCGCGGGTCCGCCTGCAGGCCTCGGCGTCCGCCTTGAGGTCGATCCCGTAGGTCGGGATGATCTCCTTGAGCTTGGGCAGCCAGGCGCCCTCGGTGAGCTCGTCCCCGAAGCACCTCTGCAGCACTTCGAGGCCGATGAAGGCGGCGGTCGAGGCGCCGGGCGACGCGCCGAGCAGCGCCACGATCGACTTGTCCTCCGACACCACCAGCTCGGTCCCGAATTCGAGCGAGCCCTCCTTCTTGAAGATGCTGTGCTGCCCGGTCGGCTTGATGGTCTGCACGCGCTGTCCGGCCACCGCCTCGCGCCAGTCCTTCTTCACCGCGCGTGGGAAGAACTGCTTGAGCATGTCGAACTGGTGGGTTGAGCTCTGCATCACCTGCCCGACGAGGTACTCCGAGAGGGCGATGTTGTCCTTGGCGACGTCGAGGAGCGGCACGATGTTCGCGTGGGTCAGGGAGGTGAACAGGTCCTCCAGCGAGCCGTGCTTGAGGAACCGCGTGGAGAAGCCCGCATAGGGCCCGAACAGCAGCGACTGCTTGCCGTCGATGATGCGCGTGTCGAGGTGGGGGACGGACATCGGCGGCGAGCCGGAGGACGCCTTGCCGTAGACCTTGGCGTGGTGACGGTGGCTGACCGCGTCGACGTCGCAGCGCAGCCAGATGCCGCTGACCGGGAACCCGCCGTAGCCCACCCCCTCGGGGATCTTCGAATTCTGCAGCAGCGGCAGCGAGCCGCCCCCCGCGCCGATGAAGACGAACTTAGCCGACACGGTCTGGACGCCGCCGTCGTAGGCGTCCTCCACCGATACCCTCCAGCGCCCGTCATCCTCCCGGTCGAGCCCCACGACCTTGCGGTCGTAGTGGACGTCGAAGCCGGGCTGGTCCGAGAGGTGCTTCACCAGCAGGTGCGTCAGCGCGCCATAGTCGACGTCCGTCCCGCTGACGATGCGGGTGGCGGCGAAGGGCTCGCTGTCGTCGCGGCCATCCATGATCAGCGGCGCCCATTCGGCGATCTTGGCACGGTCCTCGCTGTATTCCATGCCGTGATAGCAATGGTTGGCCGACATCTCCCTGAAGCGCTCGCGCAGGAAGGCGACGTTCTCCTTGCCCCAGACGAAGCTCATGTGCGGGCAGGGATGGATGAAGGCGCGGGGATCGGGGATCGCGCCCTTCCTGACCAGGAAGGCCCAGAGCTGGCGCGACAGGTCGAACTCGGTGTTGACCTCCAGGGCCTTAGAGATGTCGACGCCGCCGTCGCTGCGCTGCGGCGTGTAGTTCAGCTCGCAATTGGCGGCATGGCCGGTACCGGCATTGTTCCAGCCGTTTGAGCTCTCCTCGGCGCAATCGTGCAGCGCCTCGAACATCGCGATGGTGAGCGAGGGTTCGAGCTCCTTGAGGAACGTGCCGAACGTGGCGCTCATGATGCCGGCGCCGATCAGCACGACGTCGGGACGATCTGGGTTGCTCACCGGGGGGCTCCTGGCTGTTTGTCGGAGGTGGCGCTGGCGGGCGACGTTCACCCGCCCTTGACGAAGGGCACGTCGACGTCCGCGCCGATGATGACGTAGGCCCGGCGCCAGGGCTGGTCGTCCATCAGGCGCCAGCTGTGGCCGCTGCCCGTGGTGTCCTCGGCCAGCAGGATGTCGCCGGGGTGGATCACGAAGGTCGCCCCGCTCGCCGTCTTGAACTCGAGCGTGCCGGCGAGCGTGATCACGAACTGCCGGGTCGGCGCGTCATGAGGCGCGAAGGTGCCGCCCGCCTCGGTCTCGCGGTAGGAGATGCTGGAGGCTGCGACCTTGCCGCTCAGCACGTCGCTGCGCTCCCCCTTCGGCAGGTCGACGGTTCCCTCCTCGAACACCGAATTGCCGTCCGGACCGGTCCAGATTCTCACGCAGCGGATCATCGTTCGTTCTCCTGGGTCAGCTCTCACGTCGGGGCGGTCACGCCGCCGGGTCGTCCGGTTTGACGAGCTGCGCCTCGCCTTCGCCGAAGGACCAGTCCTGCCTCTCGACCTCGACGAAGTTGATGACGACGTCCTGCCGCCGGAGGCCGATCCGCTCGTGCAGGCTGTCCGCGAGCGTCCGGTAGAGCCGCCGCTTGGTCGCGGTGTCGCGGCCGGAGTTCAGCGTGACCTGGACGATGATCGCCTCGGACGACCGCTCGATGCCGAGGTATCCGGGGTCGATTGAGAGGGTGCCCGGCCCGTGCTCGGACACGACCTGGAAGCGCTCCTCCAAAGGCACGCCGAACGCCGCGTGCATGGCTGACTGGACCGTCTCCATGAGCGCCGCGCGGTAGGGGGCCGGTTTGCCGGCGGGGAGGTCGATGCGGACGAGTGGCACTGGAGGGCTCCGTCGAGCGATGGTGGAGAGGGTTGGCTCTGGACGGCGCCTGCTACCGGAAGAAGCCGGAGAGAGTGTTGGTGCGGGCGAGCTCGATGAGCTCGTCGCCGCGGCCGTTCATCACCGCCTTGGCGGCCCAGAGCCCGAAACCCTTCGCCTCGGTCAGCGTCACCTTGGGGGGCATGGCGAGCTCCTGGCGGTTGGTCACGACATCGAGCAGGGCGGGGCCGGGATGGGCGAGGGCGTCGCGGAGCGCCGGCGCCAGCGCGGCCGGATCCTCGACCCGGGTGCCGTGGATGCCCATGGCGCGGGCCATCGCGGCAAAATCCGGGTTCTGCAGGTCGACGCCGAACTCCAGGAACCCGGTCCCCTTCATCTCGAGCTCCACGAAGCCGAGCGCGCCGTTGTTGAACACGACGACCTTGACCGGCAGATTGAGCTGCGCCAGCGAGATGAAATCGCCCATCAGCATGGTGAAGCCGCCGTCGCCGCAGAGCGCAATGACCTGCCGCCCGGCGTCGATGGCCTGGGCGCCGATCGCCATCGGCATCGCATTCGCCATCGACCCGTGCGCCAGCGATCCCAGCATGCGCCGGCGCCCGTTCATTTTGAGGTAGCGCGCCGCCCAGACCGTGGGCGTCCCGACGTCGAAGGTGAACACCGCATCGTCGGAGGCGAGGTCGCTCACCGTCTTGGCCACGAACTGCGGATGGATCGGCTGGTGCCCGGCCTTGCCGGTCGCCAGCTCGTCAAGCCCCTCGCGCGCCTTGGCGTAGTTGGCGAGGCTGTCGTCGAGGTGGCTGCGGTCGTGCTTGTCGTCGAGCCTTGGCAGCAGGGCCTCGATCGTGGCGCCGACGTCGCCGACGAGGCCGAGGTCGAGCTTGCAGCGGCGCCCAAGGTTCTCCGGCCTCAGGTCGACCTGGGCGATCCTGGCGTTGGTCGGGAAGAACTGCCGGTAGGGGAAATCGGTCCCCAGCATCAGCAAGGTGTCGCAATCCATCATCGCCTGATAGCCCGAGGAGAAGCCGATCAGGCCGGTCATGCCGACGTCGTACGGGTTGTCCCACTCCACGTGCTCCTTGCCGCCGAGCGCATGGACGATCGGCGCCTTCAGCGCCTCGGCCAGCCGCATCAGCTGCGCATGGGAGCCGGCGCAGCCGCGCCCGCAGAACAGGGTGATCCGCGATCCTGCGTTCAGCATGGCCGCGAGCGCGTCGAGTTCGCGGTCGCGCGGCCGCACCACTGGCGGCTCCGGCAGCAGGCCGGCCGCAGGGGTGGGCGCCGCCTTGGTCGCCTGCAGCGCGACGTCGCCGGGGATGACCAGCACCGACACCCCGCGCTGCCCCACCGCCGCGCGGATGGCGCTCTCCAGCATGCGCGGCATCTGGTCGGCGCTGGAGACGAGCTCGCAGAAGTGGCTGCACTCCTTGAAGAGCGATTCCGGATGCGTCTCCTGGAAGTAGCCCGAACCGATCTCGGCGGTCGGGATGTGCGCCGCGATCGCCAGGACGGGCACACGACTGCGGTGGGCGTCGAACAGGCCGTTGATCAGGTGCAGGTTTCCCGGCCCGCACGACCCGGCGCAGACCGCCAAGGTCCCAGTCACGGCCGCCTCGCCGCTCGCCGCGAAGGCCGCCGCCTCCTCGTGCCGCGTGTGCAGCCAGCGGATGCTGCCGTCCCGGCGGATTGCGTCGGTGATGCCGTTCAGGCTGTCGCCGACCAAGCCGTAGATGCGCTCCACGCCGGCCTGCTTCAGGCATGCGACGATCAGATCTGCGAGATTCGTTGACATCGTCATCCCCAGTTCGTTACGGAACCCGTTTGAACGAGCCTGCCGGGTGCGCCGTTCGCGGCAGCTCGCCCGCCCGACGCATTACGGCGACAAACCCCATTCGCTGCGGGCGCCATCCACGCCGCATGCCCCCCGCAAGCGGGCCGCCGGCGTCCCGAGCCGAACCTGCGGCGGCCGCATCGTCACGCGAGAAGCTTGTCCATGACGATGGGCAGGTCGCGGATGCGCTTGCCGGTCGCATGGTGGACGGCGTTTGCGACGGCCGCGGCGGTGCCGACGATGCCAAGCTCGCCGATGCCCTTCACCCCCAGGGGATTGACCTCGGGATCCTCCTCGGGAACCATGATTACGTCCACCCGGGGGACATCCGCATTGACGGCCATCAGATACTCCCCGAGGCTGTCGTTGACGTAACGACCCCGCTTCTCGTCGATCTCTGTCGCCTCGAGCAGCGCGGACGACATGCCCCAGATCATCCCGCCCATAAGCTGGCTCCGGGCCGTCCGCGGGTTGACGATGCGGCCCGCCGCGAAGGCACCGGTCATGCGCGGGACCCGGATCTCGCGCGTCAGCCGGTGGATGCGCACCTCGACGAACTCGGCGCCGAAGGCGAACATCAGGGGCTTGCCGTTTTTGGACTCGTCGCCGCGCGCCTGGTTCGCGAACGGCACCTGGCCCTTGCGGAGCATGCCGAGGACTTCGGGATTCGTGCCGGGAGGCAGGAACTCTCCAAGATCGCCGATTTCGCTCACGCCCAACCGAGCGAAGGCTGCCGAGCGATCCCGGTCGTCGGGAAGGGCATTGCCGAAGCGGGACCGAAGCTTGTCGATCGCAAGCTTCACGGCCGACCCGATCGACGCGGTTGCGAGGGAGTTGCTCGAGGCGGGGGCGGCCGGCAGCCTGGAGTCACCCATGGCCACATGCACCCGCTCCGGGTCGATCCCCAGCTCCCGCGCTGCGACCTGGCCCAGCGCCGTGTAGGTCCCCTGGCCGGAATCGTGGCCTGCGACCTCGACGCGGGCGCTTCCGTCAGCGCTCAGGGTGACCCGCGCCGTGGCGGGCGCCATGTGGGTGGGGTAGCCGGCGGTCGCGCAGCCGTAGCCGATGAGCCAATCGCCTTCGCGCATCGATCCTGGTGTGGGATCGCGCTTGCTCCACCCGAAGCTCGCGGCCGCTTCGTCGTAGCATCGCATCAGCGAGCGGCTGGTGAACCGCGCGCCGTCGATAGGGCTCTCGCGGATGTCGTTGACGCGGCGCAGCTCAATGGGATCCATGTCGAGCGCGAACGCGAGTTCGTCCATGGCGCTTTCCAAGGGGTACATGTAGGGCATCTCGACCGGGGCCCGCATGAAGCCCGACGTCTGCCGATCCGCCTTGACGAGGTTGACGCGCGTCAGGATCGCGGGCTTGCCGTACATCGCGGTGGTGACGCCGAAGCCCGCCAGCGGGTAGTCGTCGTGACGCGACTGCATCTCCCAGCTCTCGTGCCCGTATGCGAGCAGGCGGCCGTCGTGATCGGCCGCGAGCCGCACGTGGTGCTTCGTCTCGGACCGGTAGGTCGCCAGCGTGAAGCCCTGGTCCCGCGTCACGACGTTGCGGACGGGTCGTGCCAGCTCCCGCGCGGCCCCGGCGACCAGCGCGGTGCGCTGCGTCATGAATCCCTTGCCGCCGAACGCCCCTCCCATATACGGGTTGACGACATGAACCTTGGATGGGTCGATCCCCATCATCGCCGCGGCGCCGTTGGCGAGTTCGACGACGAATTGGCTCGGCTCGTGGATCGTCAGCTCGCCGGCGGACCAGGACGCGGTCGTCGAGTAGAGCTCGATCGCGTTCTGGTGCTGGGCCGGCGTGCTGTAGACGCCCTCCACCTTCACGGGCGCGGCGGCCAGGGCCGCGGCGAAGTCGCCGGCCTTCTTCTCTTTCTCCGCCAGCGCGTCTGGGTGCAGGATGTCCACACCGGGGCTGTCGATGGTCGCGGCAGGCGTCGTAGCGTCGTACCGCGTCACGATGCGATGCGATGCGTCGCGCGCGATCTCGTACGTCTCGGCGATCACCATCGCGATGATCTGGCCGTCGTGATGGATCTCGGGCCCGGTGAGCGGCATGTTCGTGTCGGAGGCGTAGCCGCCCTTCTGCGTGTAGGGCGTCGCGATCCTGCGGGGCGCATTCAGGTGCGTGTACACCTTGACGACGCCGTCCAGCGCTTCGGCAGGAGCGGCATCGATCGACAGGACCCGGCCCCGTGCGATGGCGCTGGTCAGGAAGTAGGCCTGCAGCGGCGACTGCCCGGGCGCGTCGGCGGCATAGACCAGCCGGCCGGTGACCTTCGCCACCGATTCCGAGCGGCGGATCGGCTCGCCCATGTTGGCGAGCGGCGCCGGAGCCGCGGTGTTGCCCACGCTCATCGGGGAACCTCCATGGCCTGGGCATCCAGGAGCGCGCGCACCATCGTGGCCTTGCCGAGCACGACCTTGTAGCCGTTGTGCTCGCGCGTCCTGGCGTCCCCGAATTCGGCTTCGGCCGCGGCGCGCGCGTTCGCCTCGGTCAACTCCTGGCCGCGGAGCATCCCTTCGGCCCGATGCGCCCGCCAGGGGATCGTCGCGACGCCGCCCAAGCCGATCCTGACGTCGCGCAACGTCCGTCCGTCGAGTTCTATCGCGACGGCTGCGCTGGCGTTGGCGAAGGCGTAGCTCTCGCGGTCCCGGATCTTGCGGTACAGGGACCGCCGCCTGGGACCTCCCGGAACGATGAAGGCGGTGATGAGCTCGCCCGGTGAAAGGCTGGTCTCGATGTGGGGCGTCGTGCCCGGGAGGCGGTGCAGGTCCGCGAAGGCGATCAAGCGCTTGCCGGTCCTGCCCAGCACCTCGACCCGGGCATCGAGCGCGACCAGGGCGGGCGCCCAGTCGCCGGGATAGAGCGCGATGCACTGATCGCTCGTGCCGAGAACCGCATGGCCCCTGTTGGAGCCGTCCAGCGCCGCGCAGCCCGAGCCCGGCACGCGCTTGTTGCACTGGTCGTAGCTCGTGTCGCGGAAGTACAGGCAGCGCGTGCGCTGGAGCACGTTGCCGCCCAGGCGGGCCATGTTGCGCAGCTGCTGCGACGCCGCCTGCCACAGGCTCTCGGTCAGCAGCGGGTAGTCGCGAACCACCGATGGATCGGCGTGCAACTTCGCCATCGTCACCAGCGAGCCGATCCGCAGGCCCTCGTCGGAGGGCACGATGCGGTGCATCGCCTCGTCGTCGATCGCGGTGATGTCCACGACCGTCGTCGGCTGCATGACGTCTAGCTTCATGAGGTCGATCAGCGTCGTGCCGCCACCCTTGTACTGCACGGGGGCGGTGACGTGCGCGCTTGCAGGAACGGAAGCGAGTGCGACCGCGGTCGCGGCGTCGGTCGGCCTCTCGTAAGCGAAAGGGCGCATCAGCCTCTCTCCATCTCGTTCTTGGCCTGGTTCACAGCCGCGACGATGTTGGGATAGGCCGCGCACCGGCACAGGTTGCCGCTCATGTATTCGCGGATATCCTCGTCCGAACCGGCATGGCCCTCCCGCACGCATGCGATCGCCGACATGATCTGGCCCGACGTGCAATAGCCGCACTGGAACGCATCATGGTCGATGAAAGCCTGCTGCATCGGATGCAGGCTTTCGCCCTCGGCCAAGCCTTCCACCGTCGTGATGTGCAGGCCTTCCACCGCGACGGTGAGGGTCAGGCAGGCCAGGTGCCGCTCGCCCTCGACATGGATGGTGCAAGCGCCGCATTGGCCCTGATCGCAGCCCTTCTTGGACCCGGTGAGGCCGAGCTTGTCGCGTAGGGCATCGAGCAGCGTCATCCGGGTATCGACCCGGATCGCATGATCGGTTCCGTTCACGGAAAGCGTGATATCTCGCGTCAGAGGTGTCGTCCGGGTGTCCATGGAAGCTCGCGCGCCGGCCGGGGCCGAACCAAGGGAAAGTGACGCCGCCAGGACCGCCCCGGTGGCGATAACGGTACGGCGGTCGACAGCACATTCGTTCATCGTGTCCGCATCCCCTTTATTGGAGGCGCCCCAGGCTGCGAGGCCTGGTGCGGAAATCTGCGAGTTAGGCAGGCAGAAGCGCCATCGATGCGCTGCGATCAGCCGGACCAACGACATCGCGGAACGGAGCACTCGGCCTGCCGCGCCTCAAGCCGAAGATGCCGGTCAGCAGGAGCGCCGATGCCAAAGCCTTGTTCCAGGCACCGACGCCCACAATCGAAATTAAAAGGCACGCATCGTGGCTTGCGTGCGTGCCCTAAGGTCGCATCTCATCCGCTGGACCTCAACAAACGTAGCACGCCGCGCCGCAAGCTGAAGTAAATTCCTGTAAAAACCACATTGGACCCAGTGTTCCGTGCGCCCCTAACCTCGAAGCTATGCGGTTCTTCCGGTCATCATCTCTTCAGGCCCGTTCAACGCTTCACGATACTCCGCTCGTCCCGCCCAGGCCCCTCGGCACGTCCCGCTGGGACGGGGAGCTCGCCCCTGGCGTCGGGAACGGGCCTTCGGCGCAGATGCGAAGCCGCGTCGGACATTGCGTTGTGGCGGTGCGTGTCCTTCGGCGCAGGCCACGCATGCCGGCTCCGACAATGCGCGGCGGCTGGCCGATGGTAGGTTGAGTTTGTTGCTGGACACCGGGCCTTCTCGAGCGAAGGGAGACCCCTCGAGCTGGCCTGAACCGCACTGGCCTGCAGGCATCCCGCAGCAGGGAAGGATCGTCTTGCATTCGTCCTGGCGCTCCATCCCCCCCGGCGGCAGAACCGCGACGCGCGAGGTCGGGGAGCGGTAACCCGGGCATCGACGCGATGACCCATGCGACATTCGCGTGCTCGACAAGGCACTTTTGTGGGACCCATAACGGCCGTGGCACGTTCGTCTCAGCGAGCGCCGCGCGCCTGTGACACGGAGTGCGAGTTATTGGAACGTCATGCGATCGGGTCCTTCGACGAGAGGACGATGGACGGACGTGCAGGACCGAGCGTCGATGTCGCCTTCGTGTTCGGCCCATATAAGCTCATCCCGAGCCAGAAGCTCCTCCTGCGTGAGGACATGCCCGTCAAGGTCGGCGGCAGGGCGCTGGATGTCCTTTACCTGCTGGTGATGCGGGCGGGGGAGGAGGTCAGTAAGGAGGCCCTGATTGCCTTCGCTTGGCCCGACATGTTCGTTGACGAACGAAACCTGAAGGTTCACGTCAGCAGCTTGCGGCGCGCCCTCGAGGACACCCTTCCGCAAGCCACCTACATCGCGACGGTGGTGAGGCGGGGATACCAATTCGTCGCCCGGGTCCGGACGGAGCACGTCGATATCGCGGCATTCGCAGGCGCGGATCAGGCGGCCCCGTCAAGCCTTCCCGCGCTGCCGACCCTCACCGGTCGGCGGCATCAGGTCGAGGAGGTCGCCCAGGCGCTCGACACGACGAGGCTCGTGACCCTCGTCGGACCCGGGGGCGTTGGGAAGACCAGCCTGGCGGTCGCGGTCGCGCACGCGAGGAGCGACGACTTCGCCGACGGCGTTCACTTCGTGGACCTGTCCACGACACACGACCCAGCCATGGTCGTCCACCTGATCGCCAAGAGCCTGGGCATGCGTGGCGATCCGAAGGATTTGGTCTCGGCCGTGGTGGATCACCTGCGCGACAGGCAAGCCCTGATCGTTCTCGACAATTGCGAGCACCTCCTGCACGCCGCGGCGGCCATCGCGGCGCGGCTCGTGGACGCGAGGATCAAAGGCTGCCTCCTCGCGACAAGTCGCGCTCCGCTCGGCATCGCCGCCGAGAGGCTGCAACGCGTCGAGCCGCTCGCATTCCCGCAGAGGACGCAATCGCTGACCGCGGGCGAGGTACTCGCCTACCCCGCGGTGGCGCTCTTCGCGTTGCGCGCTCTCGAGACGGCCGACTACCTCCTGGCCGACGGCGACGTCCAGGTCGTCGCGCGGCTCTGCGAGGCGTTGGACGGCCTCCCCCTCGCGATCGAGATCGCCGCCGCCAAGCTCGACCAGTTCTCACCGGCGGAGGTCCTCGAGTCAGTGGGTCCGCGTCTCACCGCACTCCGGAACGATGACGAAGGGACGCATCCGCGGCATCGGACGCTCTGGGCGATGTTGGACTGGAGCTACCGGCTCTTGTCCCCGGAGGAGTCGACGGTGTTCCGGCTACTATCCGTCTTCGCAGGCTCCTTTGAGTGGGCCGAGGTCGCCGGCATGGCTCGACTGGTGGCATACGATCCATACCAGATCACCATGGCCCTCGGCGGACTCGTCTCCAAGTCGCTGGTCACGGTTGGGATCGACGGCGAGCATCTGCGCTATCGACTCCTGGAGAGCGCCAGGCGGTACGCGGCGGAGAGCCTGCTTCAGGACCCTCTCGCCCGAGAGGCGCAGCGTCACCACGCCCAGGGTGTGCTTGCGACGTTCGAGAGGTCCGAGGCCGAGTGGGGCAGCGTCGAGAACCGTGTCTGGCGCACGCGCTACGAGATGCGGCTCGGAGACCTGCGCAAGGCCTTGGACTGGTGCTTCGGCGAGGGGGGAGAGGCGGCGCTCGGCGTCGACTTGGCGATCTCCGCAATCCGCTTCTGGAACGAGCATTCTTTCATGTCGGAGCAGCGGTTCCAGGTCGACAGGGCGTTGAGCCATTGCGCGTCCCTGGTGATCGCGCCGCGGCGGAAGGCGATCCTCGCGACGTCCCGGGCGTGGAGCATGACCCTCGCCCGGCAGCCTCAGGCCGAGACGGACGACGCTTGGAGATCGGCGCTCGCATGCGCCGATCTCGGCGGCGACTTCGGCCAGCGGTTTTCTGTCATATCCGACTGGGCCCATTTCCTCATCTATACGGGAAGGAATGAGCAGGCGGTCGGCTTGCTGGGCGAGTTCATCCGGATCGCGGCGCAGGCCGGCGACCGGGCTACGGTGTTCGACGGGGAGAGACTCAGCGCCTGGGCGGAGATGCATCTCGGCAGGTTGACTGAGGTGTTGGCCAAGCTCGAGCGGCTTACCGAGGACCTGGCCCGGGGCGTGCCGCCATCGAGGATCACGCGTTACGAGGAGCAGAGGTCCGTCAGCATCAGTGGCACACTTGCCTTTTCGACTTGGCTCACCGGTGAATCCGAGCGTGCCCTGGCGATGGCCGACGGGCTGGTGCTGCAGACGGGACGGGCCGGCCTCCTGATGGGCCAGTCGCATACCCTTGCGTTCGTCGCCATGCCGATCGCGCTCTGGAGCGGCCGGATTGACGACCTGGAGCGGTATGCGGCCATTCTGAGGGGCAACCTCGACCGTGAGTATATCGCGTTGTACGAACTGGTGCAGCGGTTCTACGCGGCCGCAGTCCGGCGCGCGCGCAGGCAGCAAGGCGCGTCGGACGACATGCGGTCGGCGGTTTACGAGCTCGTCCGCGATGGCTTCCTGGTGCGCACCCCGATGTACCTTGGCGTCTTGGCCGAAGCCCTGCTGGAGGAGGGAAGATCCGCTGAGGCCGACGAAGCGATCGAGTTCGCGTTGGCGCTGCAACGCGAGTCGACGGAGAACTGGTGCCTTCCGGAACTGCTTCGCGTGCAGGCCCGGGTGATGGCAGCAGGCGGCCAGCGGGATCTTTCCCTGATGGTGCTCGGCAGAGCGCGCGAGAGCGCCCTCACGATCGGCGCCCGGACCCTGGAGGCGCGGATCGTCGGCGAGATGGCACGGATAGCGGTCGCCGAGAGCGATCCCGAAGGGGCGGCCACGCTCCTCGCGCCTCCGCGCGAGGTCTTCGGGCAAGGGTGGGGCGCCGTGCGCCCGGAGGAGTCCCTGCACCTGCTCGAAGCGAGAGGCGCGAACCCGCGGGTTCCGTCGCAGAGCGATCCCTACCCTGTAAACCAGTCGGCATGAGGCCGCGAGATCGGCACGCGGCCTGATTGTCGAAGGCCCGTTCTCCGCCCGATGCCGCTGGAAGGTCCGGGGCACGGGGACACCCGCAACGCGGGCGGGGCTCACGCCAGCAACCGGCTCGCATCCCGGTCGATGTAGGTCTCGAGGAACTGCTGGAGGCGTGGAGGACGCGGTTGCCGGAAGATGTCGGCCGGGTGCCGTCGAGGACGATTCTGCCACGGTCGAGGAAGGCGACGCGCTGCGCGGCGGACACAACCAAGCCGATCTCGTGCGAGACGACGACCATTGTCATCCCCTCGGGCGCGAGGTCCTTTATGGCGGCCAGAACCACCTTGCCCGCGACGTCCTGGGGCCAATTGGTGCTGGCGTCGCCCTTCCTCTTGACGAGGTCGGTATTCGCCACGCTGATCGGCGAGCTGAAGGCATACTGCTCCATGCGCATCTTGGTGATGGTGGCCGGGTCGGCCACCATGTCGAACCTCTTCACCGTCAGACCCGGGAGTACCCCTTCCCAGGGTAGCGCCACCCAGGTGACCTTGACGCCGAGCTCCTTGCCGCCCCCGCCGAACAGATCCACCTTGAGGCCGACATGCTCGCCCTCATTGACGTAGGCGAGGGGCGGGAAGTCTCCGTCCCGCCCCTCGGCACTCCGCGGGTTCGCACTCCCCACGGGTCGGGGCGCATTTTACAACAATTTACTCGTGCAATGCCGGCGCGAAGAGTTAGCGTCGAGCTAATTGCAGTCCCCGAATGGAGATGACCCATGCCGTTCGCACGTATCGATCTACTTCATGGGAAACCGGCCGACTACCGCGCCACCTTGGCCGACATCGTCTATCGCGGCATCGTCGATGTCCTGAAGGCGCCCGACGGCGACCGATTTGTCGTCGTCGGCGAGCATTCTTCCGAGAATTTGATCTACGACGCGAAGTTTCTCGGGTTCGAACGATCACCCGATTTCATCCTGGTTCAGGTCACCAGCACAGTCGGCAACGAACCGACGACGAAATTTGCCTTCTATCGGTTTATCGCCGACGAGCTCAAGGCCAAGCTCAATGTCCGCCCGGATGACATTATGATCAATCTCGTCTTCGTGAAGCGGGAGGACTGGTCGTTCGGTGCGGGCGAGCCGTGGACTTGAGGGTTTAATACAGGGCGTAGCGCCGCCATATTGCGGCCGAGGCGCTTCAAGGAACGGAAGGCGATGCTAGCGGATCCGGCTCACTTCTAAGTCTCGATGTGATGTTCGGCAAGTTCACCACCAAAATCGGCAAGACAATCACGTCGGCCTGAATAAGGATGCGTGCCGACCTTGATCCAAGGCGGGGCTTATTTGGGCTATGGCTGACGGAAACTTGACCGTTCTTCGTGGCGGCAGCCGCGGCAGTCATCATCCGAGCCTTTAGCGCCGGGGTGATGCTTTCGAGATGAACAGGCAGTCGCACACCTCCGCGACAGTTGTGCCGACTACTTCCCGCGCGACGATGCGTCACCGGTTTGCCCGTTGTCGCGATGCGGTTCGGCATCAGCAAAGAGGGACTGCCGGTATTCCGTGTGCTGTTAAAAGTTTTTCTGTGTTGACGCGCCAGCGCTGCGTCGAGAACAGGTGTCCACATCTTATGGAAAACAACGGCAAATTCGCTGTTCCGCGTGAATGAGCCGGGAAACAGCTGTTTGGAGCCGCGGGACTAAGCAGAAGCGACAAACTGGCGAAAGACGAATCTGTCCAACTCGGGATGGATGAGAAGAACGCGAATCGAGGAATGTGTCTTTGTTCGCTTGAGAGCATTCGGCCTGATGTGAATCAAGCCGGTTGTCAGATCGATGTCGTCGGACGCAAGACCAGCACCTTCGCTTAGTCTCAGCATCTGGTACCATGCCAATTGTGGTACCCAGATAAGTGAGTATGCGTGGATGTGCGCGATGTATCGTCATCGCCTCAAGCCTCACGCTTTGCTGGAGCCGTGCCACCATGCCGGTGATCTGCGAGCCGAACGTAAGGGCGATCTCTGGAGCACGCGTGCGCAGGCTCCTCGCAACCCGCGACCGCTGCCGCCCAGGACCGATCGGCCCGCCACCAATATACGCTGTCGCGTCGCGCCATGTTGGCTGCAATGCCCATCCGACACCCCATGGGTACAGGCGGGTGTACAGGTCCGTGCACAACTGCGACTCTCCGGCTGTCGAGAGCCGAATTTCGCAAATCTTATCCAGAAATTGGCTGAGTACTGGCTGGGGCGGGAGGAGCCCCAGCCAGTACTAAGATCCCTTGCAGGTGCCCGGGCGCGTACAACGCCACGTTACAATGCAGTGTACAATGGCCACTTAAAACCGCAACAGATTCTCCCGCTCTTGCAGGGCACCTAACTCGGGTAACGGCGGTTCAGATTGTGTTTGGGCTAGCTCACTAGACCCGATGATTGCTGGGCCTGAGGGTGGTCCGTCATCCGATATGCGACGGTACGAAAGTTGAGCAGGATCGCCGGCACAGAGCCTCACGGATAGGAGACGGGCCACATAGACCGTACCGGTTTATTGGCTTGAATGTTCACAAGGAGCGGATTTTGATCTCGGTCGCTGAGAGCGGGAGGTCTGGCGCTGTCGAATACCTCGGTGAGATCGACAACGACCCTGATGCGATCCGGAAGTTATGCGAGCAGCTCGGGCGTCAGGGCAAGCCGTTAGCGTTTTGCTACGAGGCGCGATCGTGCGGTTAAGCTTACATCACGACCTCGACCATCTGCGCGGCCACTCGTCAATCATCTTCGCCTGCGGACATTTACCGGACACGGATCACGACCCCGCGTCGCAACCGATGCCGTCGCGGCTCGAGAACGCGCCCGGTCTGCGACGTGATCTGCCTGAGATACGCGCTGGTGGACGATTGGATGGACGGCTACGCACTCGAACCGGGAAGCGTCACGATCGGCATCGATGATACCTGCGACGTAGTGCACGGCCGCAGCAACTGGTGCTTTTTAACGCGCACCATGATGCGCGCTGCCTCCTGCCGATTTACGTTTAAATCGGCGTAGGGTTCCGACGCCGATCGGCATGGTGCGTACCTGAATTATCAGTGCTGGCAGGGTCACCTGCCGAAGCCGTTGCACAGCGATGCTGTGCACAGCGAAATGTCCACCTTCGCCGAAAGCATCGCGGCTGGCAAAACTGCCGTGACCGCGGCTGTCATCGAGACGTGCTCCAATGGGCAGACCGAAGGCCAAGTCACCAAATTGAAGCTCTTGAAACGGCAGATGCCTGGGTGCTCAGCGGTCAATTTGCAGCGCGCGAACTCGGTGCGCAAAGGCTGAGGCGACTGACAATTTGCACACAAATTTTGTCAGAGCTAACTTCAGCCTCGAATGTGGCTTCAGCAGGCCTTGAGAGTATCCGGCATGAGCACCCCACGTTTCGGAGCCGCGCGTGAGGCGCGATGATGGCCACTCCGATGAGGTAGAGGG
>NZ_JAMOIM010000028.1 GCF_026130545.1 Lichenifustis flavocetrariae
CCTTCTTACAACTGGCGTCTATTCGACTCATGCTGCGAAAGCTCTGCCAGAAAAAGATATGACTTCGGACAGACTCTAAGGAGATCTTGCCGAAGGAATGCCCACCGTCGGAAGCGATCGTGCCCAACAAAATGACAGTGATTCGCGCTCTTCAGGCAGGAACGCCAACCCCAGACGATTTCAAGTCACACGCGGCTCTGGGGAAGCAGAATCACTCGGATTGTTCGCCGTGCAGATGGGCTTCTTGCTCTGTCTTCGTCCCGCCTTCAAGGCTGAGTAAGCTGCCAAAAATAAGAAAATATGTCTATTGGGCTTACCTCGCCGTCGATGATCAAACCGGAAAGGTTTTGCCCGGCAAAAAAGGCCACATAGATCTGTGGATGTTTTCGTCGTTCGATCCAATGGCGGCCATCATCGATGTAGTTGAGAGGCCGTCCTGATGGCAGCGCGACAAGATTCAAAATCTGCCAAGTTGATACAAACTCTCGTATTTCACGATGAGCCGCAACTTGCGTTATTCGAAACAGATCAGGGCAGAAAGATGCTCGCCGTCGCGATAGACGACGCTATGTCAGAGAGCAAATTCTTTTGTAGTGAAGTGTTAGATAAGGCATTTAGGGCATACAAGAACGGGCGCGTAGACTTAAATTTTATCTTTAGGTTTTCAACAGGGCGGCGAAACTACACATTTGACTGGTCGGATATCTCTGATAATCTTGAGGTAAATCTCAATCGTGCTTCACAAGCAGAGATTAACAACAAAGAACTTTACCCGGACCGCGGGTTTTTTGAGGAAGATCATACAGAAGAGTGGATTTCAGGAAAAATCCTGTCTTCGAAAGAACGTTACGTGATAGATGGGAGATGGGAAGCATCTGATTTTTCTCGCTTTTATACGAAAATTGGTGATGTTTATTCTTTCCTGGCAATCGTAGAGGACTTAGAAAACGATAATATAGGTCCAGACGAGAAAAAGAAAATCATTGGTGCCGTTAACGACCCATCATGGCGTGGTGGGGGAAGTTACGTGGGATTTTACAATGACCTTGCGAGCCATAGTCAGGACGTGAGGCCCTTGCGTGTTTCCGCAATTCAGTATGCGTCCCTTGGGCATATAGAGGTTGAGGGTAGAGCATCAGTATTTCGTGAAATTGAAAACGGTATCGATGCTTTTAAAAACAGCGATGGGAAACTCAGGAAGCTCTATTCGGCGCTCAACCGCACTCTTGAGAGAGAAGGGTTGAAGACTGCATCGAAAGATGCAGACTTCTCAGATTCCGAATTGAAAAAATGGGTTTCGAAAAATAGTATGGAATTCGCATGTGAAATGAAAATCTCTGATGCGGGCAGAGTGTTAGATGCCTGCCAAAGCAATGTACTAATTTTTACGAAGATCATTATGTCTTATTACAGGCGTCTAAGAGATCTAAATGATTTCCAGAGAGAGGGTAGGTTATCAGTCAATTCGCCACTCGCTGCCAGTACGCCTTCCACGTCCGCGACACCGGATGCTGCAAGACCGCCTCCGTCGCCATGAGATACTGCTGCCCATTGGACACGCGACGGTTGTCTTCCCGCCACGCCATCTCACTGCTGCAAGCTTGGAGGTAGGGGCCGGCGATGTGGATGCCGGTCTTGGACCTGCAACCCGACCGCAGCCGTTCACTCCGGGTCCCTCTGCAGCCGCACGCCAATCCCACCTGGATCAAAGACAACACCAGCCGCCTCGCAAACTGCCTGGATGTTGGCAGCTTGAGCGATAGTGATGGGCGGCGTGCTGTCGGTGTTCTCGGCGCGCTGTAGGGTGGAGAGCTGCAGCTTTGCGCGCACACACAGCTTGCTGGCATCCATAATTACCTCCGCAGGGGACCGTCGCCTTTAGACGACGGGGGAATGCGGCCTCGCGACCGGGTTGACGTTATAAGGATGGCTACCGTATATTTACTCGCATGACGCGATACCGGCGCAATGCGGGCGCAACATTCAGCCTCAAGTTCCACATTGTGTGGTGCCCGAAGTACCGCAGGCCAGTGCTCGTGCCGCCGTTTGATGCGAGGCTGAAGGAGATCATCGCCGAGGTTGCGGCCGAAGCAGACATGATCATCCACGCGCTCGAAGTTATGCCCGATCACGTGCACCTGTTCGTCGAGGCCGACGCGACGCTTGCCGTGGCCGAGATTGTCAACCGCTTCAAGGGCAGGTCCTCCCGCCTGATGCGGGCCGAGTTCCCTGCTCTCAAATCCAAACTGCCGACGCTTTGGAGCCGAAGTTATTATGCGGGTAGTGTCGGCAATGTCAGCGCCGAGGCAGTCAAGGCGTATATAGCCGCCCAGAAGGGCGCCTGAGGCATGCCGCTGCGCTCCTACAAGTTCCGCATCAGACCGAACCGGGCGCAATCCCTCGCACTCGACGCGATGCTTCGAGACTTCTGCGGCCTGTACAACGCCTGCTTGCAACAGCGTATCGAAGCCTACGAAAGGCGTCGCGTCAGCTTGCGCTATAGCAACCAAGCCTCCGAACTCAAGGCTTGCCGTACCGATGACCCGGATGGGCTCGGGCGCTGGTCCTTCTCCGCCCTTCAGCAGGTCTTGCGGCGGGTTGACCAGACCTATGCAGCGTTCTTCAAGCGCAAGCGCGGCTTCCCGAGGTTTCGCGCCTCGGCCCGCTATCACGCCGCAACGTTCCGCGTCGGCGACGGAATGACGATTAAGAAGGATCGCCGCATCGGCATCGTCGGAATTCCGGGTGCGATTAAGGTGCGCTGGCACCGCGATATGCTAAAGGGCGCCAAGCTTGGAACCGGCATTTTGACCCGTCAGAACGGCAAGTGGTTCGTCGTCTTCTCCGTCGAAGCCGGATTTGCCGAAGCTTGCGGCACCGGGGATATCGGCATTGACTTCGGCCTCAACAGCCTGATCGCAACGAGCGACGGCGAGACCGTCGAGGCGCCACGCTTCGCCCGTAAGGCGCAGGCAGCACAACGTCGCAGGCAACGGGCGCTCGCGCGATGCAAGCGCGGATCGAAAAGAAGGCTGAAGGCCAAACATCGCTTGGCTGTCGGTTCCGCTAAGATTGCGAACCAACGCCGCGACTTCGCCCATAAGCTCTCGCGATCCCTCGTCAATCGCTACAAACGGATAGCCTTCGAAGATCTCAATCTGACCGGGCTCAAGCGAGGCATGCTCGCCCGGTCGATCCACGACGCCGCATGGAGCCAAATTGTCCAGTTCACCCAGTATAAGGCTGAAAGTGCCGATACCGAGGTGAAGATGGTCGATCCGCGCGGCACATCGCAAACCTGCCCGATGTGCGGAATCATCCAGGCCAAGACGCTCAAGATCCGGGTCCACCGCTGCGAATGCGGCGCTGTTCTTGATCGTGATGTCGCGGCTGGCATGATCGTCAAGCAAAGGGCTTTTGGGCCGGGACACGGCCTTCGGACGCCAAGCCAGCGGGTTGCCGCATAGCTTGTCCGAGAAGCCGCCTGCTTCAGCGGGCGGAGTTGTCACTCCCAAGAGCTTCCGAGCTTCACGGATCTGCCGGCCGGTGATCATTTCAACTTCGAACTCAGCCGACGACTTTTGAGGTTGGCGGGGTCGTTCTTCGGGACGGCTGGCGCATCACGTTCATGGCGCCGTGAAAACCTGCTGGCCACCGTAGGCCGTGAACGAGCTCAGCACCTTTTCGATCATGCCATCTTTGGCCTCGACCGAAACCCGGAGTTTGCCGGCGAGTGCGGGGTGCGGCTCGGTGCCGGCCTTGTCCCCGGCATTCTCATTGTCGCTTCCGGCGACCGCCGTGCCGGCGCTGTTCTCGGCTGTGACAGGCACGATTGAAATCGCGCTCGGATCGATCCCGTGTTCTTGAGCGAGATGCTCGACCGTCATTTCGGACTCTCGGCGTGTTTCAAATTCGGCGGCCAGTGTCTTCGGCATGTGAGGCTCCCTGGTGCCCGTAAGAGGCGGGCTCCCGCCGTCAACATCGTGCATGACCGGCTGTTCCCACCAGGTCCGCCGATAGACGTCTGCGTTTGATCAGCATCACGACCTCCGCTGTTCCCGCCGCGCACGTCTGACCTCGGTCGCGATCCGGTCGGACTCCTCCTTGGCTAAGCGCAAGGCGCGCAGCTTGGCCATCTTCTCGGCCTCGGCATCCCTGGAGGCTTCTTGGAGCTGCTGGCTCACATTGGGCACTTCTCGCTTGAACAGCGCTTCGGCTCTGGCTTTCGCCGCAGTCTTGTCAGGTGCTGCCGTCATTCTCGTGTTCGCTCATTTCCGCCCACTTTTCTAAGCTACACCCAGGCAACTGCGAGAGCACTCGATCGTTACAGAGCAACCGGTCGGAGATCATGCGATCGTCGGCGCAGCGGTCAAGCCTCGACGATGAAACATCCTGCCCGCGCCCGTGCGCCGCTCCGCCAAACTCGTGCGGTCGTTACGAGCACTTTTCATCGCCGCAACACCCTGGAGTGCTCAGTCTGGCTCGGCCGTGTGCTGGATGGGTCAGGCGGTCATGGCTGGCGCGGATTTCTCGGCCAAACCACCTTGTTTCCGCGGCTCAGCCGATAATGCCAGTCTGCCCGGCGGGTTTTCAGTGCGTCCTCTTCGGTCAGATATCTGCCAACATCCGACACCCACCGACCCTCGAGATCTACCCTGGTAAGGAGGTACGGCGGAAGCTTCTCCCCGTCATCCGGTACGGGGATGCCCGAGTCTTCCTCAATGGCGGTCATCGGCCTCTAATCCTTTGTGCAACAACTGTCTAACCGCCTCTGCCCTGAAGGTCGCGGGTCAGGCTGACGGGCGATCCACGCGTCGAGCGCTCTTAGGATAGGCTGTACGATGCGGCCGATGATCACTTCCGCTTCGGCCTCGGTTGGCGGCCTTTGAGGTTGGCGAGGTCGTTCTCCGCCAGGGCTTTCCGCATCACGTTCATGGCGGCCTCCGGGCTTGGTTCATCAGCATCGGGAATGGTGGCGATCTTGTCTTCGAGCGCCTCGATCTGAGTGGAGATGGCGGGCGCCACGTTCGCCGGCGGAATCAGGCCTTCATGGACAAGCCGGTCTTCCAAAATCTTCCGAATCATCTCAGAGCGCGAGGGTTTGGGATCTGGCTGACGGTCGGAGTAGGCATCGAGTCCGGCAACAATCTCATCAGTAAGTCTGGATGTGACTGCGGGGCCTCGCCCTGTCGCAGGACGACCGCGTCCTTTTTTCTGGTGTACCTTTATTGACGTGTCCATGATAAAGGTGTACCAGAAAGGCGGGCCGGGCGAAAGGGTGCAACCTTCCGATCCAGCCCTGACCACACCGAAACTTCTTGGAGTCTCGCCATGGCTGCTCCCGCCAATAGCACACCTATGCCTGACGGTCCGCCACTTGGCGCCGTCGGCCGCATCCCTTGCCGAGTGGATCTCGAAAGCGAGTTCCTGGCCCTCAGCGCTCTCCGGGACCGCACCACGGCCCGGCTCTATGAGCTGCTCGACATCCTGAAGCCGCCATGCCCGGTCCGGCCGACGGTCGCCCATCCGCCGCGATCCGGCCTTGTCCAGGCTGCGCCCCGCGTGCTCCTGTTCAAGGGAGGGCGCGATGCTTGAGCGACGCGGATTCCTGCGCGCGCTGGCCGCGCTTCCGCTCGTCGGCGGCGGCGTAAAGCTGATCGGCGAGCCGACAGCCGCCGCGGTGCCCGTCACCGAAGGGTTGATGCTGAAATACGCGACGTTCCTCGCTCACGAGCATAGGGAAGCGATGTTCCAATACATGCGGATGACAGCGGCGAGCGATCGGGATCGAGATAGGACCACGCGGCGCCTCGTGCCGATGGAGTGGTATCCAGAGGACGACCAGATCCATGGCCTCCTGCAGACTGTGGAGCCCGCCAAGCGAGCTGCGATCATCCTCAGCGCTGCGGGAGTTCCTTTTCGGAGTGCCGCGGCATGAACGCGAAAGCCGCCGTGGCCGCGCTCATCGAATATGAAGACGACGTGCGGAGTGTTCCGTCGGAACTTGCGGCCCTCAGCGCGCTGATGCGGCTTGCGGCGCTGTCCGGTGACCCACTGGATGCGGTCGAGCTAAGAGGGGTGGACGAACTCCTCAGCTTGGTGGCTTGTCAAGCGCGCAACGCCGAGAAGGCCTTCGACTGCGCGTTCGAAGCATTGCGCGACATCCGCTGACATCCCTGGCCCGGCCTGCACGCGCAGCGCCGGGTTCTTCTTGGGTGGGCTACTTGCCCTTCTTCGCACCCTTCCGCTGAGCCAGATCGGAAGCCGCCACTTCCTTCTCTTTCTTGCTCGATTTCGGATCGCGCAAGATCTTGCTGGCGTCAGACGCAGCCTTCTTACCGGTCGGCATTTACGTTCCCCTCTCGCTGACATTGTGCTGACACGCACAAGCTACGGAAAAGACAACCTAACCCTAAGTCTTTGAATATATTGGTGGAGCTGAGCGGAATCGAACCGCTGGCCTCTGCAGTGCGATTGCAGCGCTCTCCCATCTGAGCTACAGCCCCATGCGTCGCTGTTTAGGGCGGCGGTGTTCGGCTGTCAACGTGGCCCCCGAGACCGGACAACTCGACGGTCCAGCCTGCCCCGTAGCTTCAACAACTTCATCCCGTCCGGCAAGGCCCCACGATCACCATGCCGCCGATTGCATCGAAGATGTGTCGCGGCGTCCACCCCTCTCGCCCTTGAGGTCGCAAGGCTTCTCGATCGCCTCGCTTGATCACCCCATTCTTTGCATGTTGTCCCCACCGGTCCTGTCAGATGTCGCGACTGGTGCTCCCGCGAGGAGCAGGGCGCCATCCAGCGCATCGAGAAGAGGCGGGCTGAGCCGCATACGTGTGTCCTCCGGCAAGTGCGGACCAAGAGCCGACGCGAGGCCGCCGACGAGCGACACCCTTGGCGCCCCGCGCTGCACCAGGGCCGTAGCGAGCTCCGCAATCGCACGACCCGCTTCGACGGCAATTGCGAGTGCGGCGGCGTCGCCGATCGCGGCCGCAGCGAGAATCTGTGGCGCAAAGGCTGCGAATTCCGCCGATGTGGCTTGACGTCCCCAAGCGATCACTGCGACCGGGTCGTCTGCAAACCTCGACAAGAGATCGCTGAGCAAGGCTGTCCTTGGTTCCATCCCGTCCAAGGCCCGGAGTGCCCGTCGCCATGCTTGCCGGCCCACTACGGCGCCTGATCCGTCATCGCCCAGCAGAAACCCACGGCCACCGAAATTCGTGTCGCTTCCATTCAAGCGCAAAACGGCCCCGCTGCCAGTGCCGGCGATCACGATCCCTCCGTCGGCTCCCGCGTGCGCCCCCAAACACGCGATGACGGCATCATTGGTGACCGCAAGGCGACCAAAGGCATGTTGCAGACGTGTCGCTACGCGTGTCGCAACCGCCGGCGAAGACACGCCCGCAAGTCCGATGCCGGCATGGCACTGCGCCGAGGGGCCGAGGGAGCTGCACGCAACCTCAACTGTCCGCTCGATGACCGCGAGGGCGTTTTCAAAATCGAGATAGACGTTGGCAGATCCGCCTTCAGCGCTGGAAACCAGATGGCCGGCCCCATCGACGACCCTCACCCGGCACCGAGATCCACCCCCGTCGATACCGACATACAGCGAGCCACTGGCACAAGATCCGGGCATGCCCGCCTCACCTAGTTTGAAAGGTGTTGCCTGGGCCAGCACAGCCGAGTCGATCATCCGCTGCCATGCGTCATCGAACTGACTGTCGTCGTTGGAACCTTCTCAGGTTCCGACCGCGTCAGACACGCATTTTTTTGTGAAGCTGGTCCGAGCGGCGCCCGCGAGCTTTTTACCGGTTGCTGTCGTGTCGCAGGTTGCACCTGCATCCTTCTGGCACTTGGTCATGAAGCTGGTCAGCGCTGCCCCGGCCAATTTCTTGGCGCTCGCGCGGGAGGTGCAAGTGTCGTCCGCCTGAGCGCAAGTCACACTAGCCGCGAAGGCGCCTGCAATTACGATGAAGCGGAGCATCTCATTCCCCAGTTAGCCTAGTAGGTTAAGTGTAGCGCAGAGGCACAGGACCCGCAACGCGGTCAGAGGCAGCCTGGCAATTCGGACAGTGGGCTCAGTGGAAAACCGCCTGGGACCGGCAATGATGCCGAGGATCAGGAGACCGAGTGACGAAGCGAGCACGACGGACGGATAGCCCGGCCTTCAAGGCGAAGGTGGTGTTGGCGGCGATCAGGACGAGACGACGTTGGCCGAATCGGCGCAGCTTATGAGATCCACGCGAACCAGATCGCGGCGTGGAAGGCTCAGTTGGCCGAAGGGGCAGCCGAGATCTTTGGATCTGGTCCGGCCGGGACGCCTGCGGCACCGGCGGTGGACCTGAAGGTTCTGCACGCCAGGATCGGCGAGATGACGCTGGAGAACGATTTTTTGTCTGGTGCGCTCGGCAAGGCCGACCTTCTGAGCGCCCAGCGATGATCGACCGCCGTCATGGCTTGGCATTGTCTTCGTTGGACAGCCAAAAGTACTAATCTTTGGCCTCGGGTGGGCCGTTTCAGTTGCTCAACTGTTCTACCTGGTGCCTCGGGTCTACCTCGAGGTGCTGCGGGATTTTCGTATGATCACGATCTTGACAGCGTCCAGCGCGGTCGCCGGGATCTGGATCGTCACTGTTCTGCTGCTGACGGTCGCGGCAGTCTTCTCCCTCTTGGGCAACTTCGTCTCGGAATCCGTGGTCCTCGTTTGGTGCTGGGTCGCTGTCAGTCGGGCGGAGGCAATTCAGCTGAAGCGCGTCGGACACGTGGTTCTCCGAGATGCAAAAAAGGAATCGCGCGCGTTCGATGCGCCCGGCCGAACCGTGTAAAGCTATCAGGGCGGCAAAGCGGTCGAGGGGTTGGGATCATTGGACGACACTCACGCCCGCCTCGTTCCAGTGGAGAAGCACGGCTCTTTCTCGACTGCTCAGCCGCGAGAGCGTAACCAAAGTCCCTCAGCAGCGAACTTGTGCGTGCACCCGGAGGTTCACTGTGGAGATGCATCAGGTCCGCTATTTTCTAGCGGTTGCGAACCACCTTAATTTCACACGAGCCGCGGATGCTCTGTGCGTTGCGCAGCCCTCGCTCACGCGGGCCATTCAGAAGCTGGAGGCTGAGCTTCAGGGCCCTCTGTTCCGGCGAGAGCGAGCCAACACCCACCTCACAGAACTCGGGCAGGTGATGCTGCCGTATCTTCAGGCCGCGTTCGATGCCGCCGAGGCAGCCAAACGCCAGGCGCGCATCGTGCAGAAGCGGGAGGCGGGATCGTTGAGCTTGGGTGTCTGCGCCGGGATCGATGCGAGAGGGCCGGCCGAGCTCGTTTTCGACATCATCCGCAATATGGAAAATGTCGAAGTCTCCGTTGAGATCGCAGAACCGGAGGCCATCGAGCGGCGTCTAATAGGCGGTGACTTCGACGCGGCGCTCATGGCGCCCGTCTCAGACTTGCGCGAACGCTTCGATCTGCATGTCATTCACGATGACGCAATGGTGGTCGCCTTCGCGAACGGCCACGACTTCGCGAGACACGACCGTGTCGAACTCGAGGCGCTCGACGGCGAGCCGCTCATCGAACGCACGGACTGCCACTTTGAAAAGGCTCTTGCGGCGATCATGCACCAGCGCGGCGTCACGCGGATCGTCCGACATAACAGCAACGATCCCTGCTGGACTGCTGAATTCGTACGCAGTGGCCTGGGCTGCGCAATCATGCCGGCGGCCATGGCCGCGAGCCATTCGCTCCAATTTCGGGTTCTCGACGGATTGACCTTGCGGCACGCCACGATGCTCGCGACTGTGCGGGGACGGCGATATTCCACCGCTTTGGCGGCCCTGATGCAGTCGATCCGGCAGAGGTCGCGATCCTGATCAACACGACAATCGCCCTCGTTGCAGTTCCTCGACCAGGATTTTCGGGTCGAGCCTGCGCGTGAAATCCGACTCGAGATATGAGAGCGAGATGACACCATTGGCGCCAACGATGAAATCGGCGGGGATCGGCAGGAGCCACGACCCCGTGCTCAATTCCCGCGAGAGATCGAACTGCCTGGCCAAGTAAAACATTCGGAGGCTTTCTGGCACCAGATAGACGAGGCCGTATTGTAGAGCGACTCCAAGCATCGGATCCCGTAGCAGGTAGGCCGACGGTCCTAGTGTGGCGACTTCGCCGATCAGCTTTGCGCTCGCAGGCTCGGGAGAAACCAACACCAGGCTGGCGCCAAGCCGGGCCATGTCGGGCTGGCTAGCCAGCAGAGCATCGAGTTCGGCACGGCAGAACGAGCACCACTCGCCACGGAAGAAGCTCATGACGATGGGGCCGTCTCGCAAAAGCTCCGAGAGTACGACGACACGGCCATCGGCGGTCGACAGGGCGAAGTCGGGCGCCCGATCGCCAACCCGCTTCGCTCTCGCCGGCACACCCCAGAGCTCAAGTTGCCTGGCGGCGTCGGCGATCTGGTCGAGATAGGCAGGCTCGGCCGATGCACGCCTTGCACAGAGTTCAGCTTGCAAAGACATAACCGCGCCCTCTGGGTCTCGAACCGCTGTGATCAACGACGCCCGCCCCCAGTGGCAAAGCCGGGTGTACCCAACGAAGGCCGATGGAGGAAGACGGACGGCGTGAGCGCCTCTCAGGGCAAACCGAATCCGGTCCTCGACCGTACAAATCTGATCCGGCAATCACGGATCACGCGAAGCACGTTCGATGCAGTGCGCGCGTAGCTACGTCAAGACATGAAAACCATAGCTTTTAGGCATTTCCAATCCTTGGTGGGATGCCGTGAGGTTGGGTTCCGCAGGCTGCTGTTCGCGCCGGTCTCCGGTCCTGCATCCTCCGAGGTTAAATGTCGTCCACTCAGCGCGCCCTTCTTCACCCACGATCCCAGCGACTTCATCCCTGGCCTTTGCGGATCATGCATTGGACCAATGCCGTCGCGGTGCTGATGATGATCGCCAGCGGTTGGCGGATCTGGAACAACGATCCGATCTTCCCCGCGATCGAGTTTCCCGTCACCTGGACGCTCGGCGGCGAACCGGCCCTCACCTATCGGCTGCATGGCGATGCCGGGTTCGGCAATGCCTTGCTCTGGCACTTCGCCTTCATGTGGCTCCTTGTCCTCAACGGCCTCGCTTACCTGGCCTATGGGGTTGTGACGGGTCGCTTCCGCCGCATGCTTTGGCCGATCCGGCCAGCGGACTTGGTTGCGACTATCAAGGACGCATTGCGGTTCAAGCTCGGGCATGACGACGTCACCATGTACAACGCCGTTCAGAAGGTTCTGTACGTCGGGGTGATGGCCGCGCTCGTGGTGATCGTCGCGGCGGGACTCGCGATCTGGAAGCCCGTGCAACTGCATTGGCTCACCGCGCTCTTCGGCGGCTTCCAGGGCGCACGCCTCGTGCATTTCCTGGCCATGAGCGCAATCGTGGCATTTCTCGTCGTCCATGTCGCGCTGGCGCTGCTCGTGCCTCGCACGCTGTTGGCAATGGTGACCGGCGGACCCAGTGTCCCGGCGAGGCGCTTGCCGGCCTCCCTGCACACCGTTCCGGGAGAATGACCGGTGAGTGACGCTCCCCGCTTCGCATCGATGTTCAAGCCAGCCGGGGGTGTCGATCAGACGATCCTTTCCGAGCAGGCCCATCTTGTCGCTTCCATCAATCGGCGCGGCCTCTTGCGCGGCGCCGTCAGCCTGGGGGCGCTGACCATGCTGACCGGCTGCGATGTGTCCAACGACGAGCAGGTCCGCGGAGTGCTGAAGCGCGTCTCCGCCTGGAACGACCGCGTCCAGACCACCCTGTTCGACCCCAACAAGCTCGCGCCAACCTATTCGGAGGCCGAGGTCCTCAAGCCGCCGCGCTATAACGCCTACTATCCTATCGACAAGGTCAAGCCGGTCGACCGGACCGTATGGCGGTTGGAACTGACGGGGCTCGTGTCGGACAAGCGCCCGTGGAACGTCTCTCAGTTCGCGGCCATGCCGCAGGAAGAATGGATCATCCGGCACGTTTGCGTGGAGGGGTGGGACTACGTCGGTCAATGGTCGGGCGTGAATCTTCGGGTGTTCCTCGAAAAGATCGGCGCCGATACGACCGCCGCCTATGTGAACTTCCGCTGCGCCGATGGCTACACCTCGTCCATCGACATGCCGACGGCGCTGCATCCGCAGACCATCCTGGCGACCAAATATGCCCGCGAGACCCTGGCCGATCCATTCGGCGCGCCGCTGCGGCTGCGGACGGCGACCAAGCTCGGATTCAAAAATCCGAAATGGATCACCGGGCTGGAGGTCAGCAACACCCGTGGCGGCGGCTATTGGGAGGACCGGGGCTACAATTGGTTCTCGGGGCTCTGATGCTCGCATCGTCGTTCTCCGAGACGAGCCCCCGAGGCAGGTCATGCGGCATCGCCGTGATGGCCAAGGCATCCGCCCCTGGCCGCACAAAAACGCGCTTGGTGCCGCCGCTGACGTTCGAGGAAGCCGCGGACTTCAACACCGCCTTCCTGCGCGACATGGCCGCGAAGATGCTTCTTGCCGCCCGGCAGTGTCCAATCGCCCCCTTCATGGCTTTCGGACCGCCAGGGTCCGAACCGTTCTTCCGCGACATTCTCCCGACTGGCGTGGGTCTCATCGAGTCCTGGCTGCCAAACTTCGGCCAATGCCTGTTTCGGGCGATTTCCGCCCTGCTGGACTTGGGGCATGGTTCGGCTTGCGTGCTCAATGCCGACAGTCCGACCTTGCCGGTCGGCTACCTCGTCGAGGCGGCGCGCGTCCTGGATGAGCCAGCAGACCGAATGGTCCTCGGCCCTTCGACCGATGGAGGCTACTACCTGCTGGGGGTCAAGCAAGCGCATCGGCGTTTGTTCGAGGACGTGGACTGGAGCACGGAGTACGTCGCCGCGCAGACGCTCGATCGAGCCTCCGAGATCGGTCTTCCCGTACACTTGTTGCCGACCTGGTACGACGTCGATGATGCGGCCAGCCTTGATTTGGCTTTGAGGGACCTGACGGCTGGAGGGGACGCTGCAAACATGCCGGCGGGGCGACCGAGCGCGACGCTCGCCTTGATGCGACGGCTCGGTGGGCAACACTTGGCGGATCGCCTTGGCCTGGTTCAGTCGGAACCTACCTTCTCGCCTTCGGCCCCTGCGTTGAGCGGGGCGCGGGTTTGAGTTCGGAAGCAACGTCGGGTGGTTGGTCACCTACGGCCCCCATCTGCATGCCTGCGCTGGTTCGGTCGCCAGGAGTGGTTGCCGCTTTGGGCCTGGCGATGCTTGTTCTGGAAGGTTCCGCGTTGGCGGCACAGAGCTTCGATGCGCTGCACGCCAATCTCGTTTTCACCCTAGCAGAGGGCGTGGCCTATATCGCGGCGGTTGCGCTGCTTCTGCGAGGTGCCCCGGTCTCATTGCCCGTTGTCCTGGCACTGGCGTTGGCGTTCCGGCTGATGGTGCTGTTCGCCGCGCCGTTCCACTCCACAGATATTTACCGGTACGTCTGGGACGGGAAAGTCCAGGGCGCGGGGATCAACCCCTATCTGCATGTCCCGAACGACCCGGCGCTCGCGGCGCTGCGCGATGCCGCCATATGGCCTCGCATCAACCGGGCGGATTACGCTCCCACTATCTATCCACCTATGGCGCAGGCGCTCTTCTTCATGGTTACGCGCGTCAGCGCGTCCGTGACGGGAATGAAGCTCGCGCTCGTGGCTCTGGAAGGGGTCACGGCCTGGGCGATCCTGCGCCTGCTCGACATGGCCGGCCTGCCGCGCTCGCGCCTCCTTGTCTATGCGTGGAGCCCCTTGGTGATCTGGGAGGTGGCGGGAGCAGGTCATGTCGATGCCGCCATGACCGCCTTCGTGGCCTTTGCGGTTCTGGCGCGTGTGCGGGACCGCGATGGTTTCGCGGGACTCGCACTCGGCGCCGCGGTGCTGATCAAGTTCCTGCCGATTGTGATTTTGCCCGCCGTCTGGCGACGGTGGAACTGGACTTTGCCGGCCGCCGTCGTGGCCATGCTGGTGATCGGCTACCTGCCGTATCTCGGCGCGGGCTGGAAGGTGCTGGGGTTTCTTCCGAGCTATGCTGGCGAAGAGGGCTTGCGTGACGGAACGGGCTTCTGGATCGCACGGCTTGTCGGCCGCCTTACGGGGAGGCCGATCCCGCCGATCCTTTTCGTCTGCGCCACCGGCCTCGTCATGGGTGTGCTGGCCATTGCCATCACCGTGAAGATCGATGAGCGGGCACGTCCGATCGTCGGTTCGCTGGTTCTTGCCGCCGCCGGCATGGTCGCCCTTTCGCCGGTTTATCCGTGGTATTTTGTCTGGCTCGTGCCGTTCCTCTGCTTTGTGCCGAGCCCGCCGCTCCTCTGGCTGACCGCCGGCGGCGCGTTGCTCTACTGGGACGATGCCAGGACTGTGCCGTGGATGCGCGATGTCCTTTTCGGCGGCGCGGGTGTTCTCGCCGCCGCCATGCTGGTGGGCCGCTTCGCTCCCACTCGATCAGGAAGCCGATGACCCACGTCACGACCGCAACACGAACGGACCTGAACCCGCGTCGCTACCACGAGTCCGCGCCCGCGTTCCCGGTCGCGCGGGCCGAGCAGCCGCCGGTCTGCCTCTATCTGGAGACGACCAACCGCTGCAACTTGCTCTGCACCACATGTCCCCGCACCTACGTCGAACTCGAACCTCCCGCCGATATGAGTTGGGAGCTGTTCACCTCCATCGTCGACCAAGTGCCGGAGGCGAGGCGTGCCGTGCTGCACGGCGTGGGCGAGCCCATGCTGGTCAAGAACCTGGCCCGCATGGTGCGCTATCTCAAGGATCGCGGGACCTACGTCCTGTTCAACACCAACGGCACACTGTTGAACGACAGGAACGGCCGCGCGATGATCGACGCGGGCCTCGACGAATTGCGGGTGTCGCTCGACGCCTCGACGCGGGAATCCTACCTCGCGGTTCGCGGCAAGGACTACTTCCATCGCATCCTCCGCAACGTGCGTGCCTTCCGCACGCTGCAGGAGCGGGAGGGCCACACCAACCCGCGCGTCTCGGCCTGGTTGACCGGGCTGAAGGAGACCTTGCCGGAACTGCCAGCCTTCGTGCGAGTGGCGGCGGACCTTGGCGTCAAGGAAGTCTATCTCCAGCGCCTCGTCTATTTCGACGAGGCCATCGGTCACGCGCGGCCCGACCAAGCGCTTTACGAAAAGATGTCCCGCGAAGATGCAGCGTTCCTGGCCGAGGCGGAAGCGACGGCGGAGAGTCTCGGAGTCACCTTTTCGGCATCCGGGGCGGCCTCCGAGCCGGGCATGAGCCTGAAGCGCGAGGAGAAGGGCGCGGGCCGGAGTCCGTGGTCGATGTGCCGTCGACCCTGGACGGTCATGTATTTCACCGCAAACGGGCGGGCCCTGCCGTGCTGCATCGCGCCTTTCGCGCAGCGCGGCTACGAGCACTACACACTAGGCGACGCCACTCAGAGCAGCCTGCGCGACATCTGGAATGGCGAGGCCTACACCGACTTTCGCAAGGCCTTGCTGTCCGACATGCCGCCATCCGCCTGTGCAGGGTGTGGCATGCGCTGGAGCCTCTGAGATGATTGGCGCGCTTCGGGTCGCTCTGGTCGTTCCCACCCTCGACGAGGCCGATGCGATCGGCGTGGCCCTTGCCCGGGTTCCCCGTGATCTCGTCGATCGCATCATCGTCGCGGACGGCGGCAGCCGGGACCAGACGGTCGAACGCGCTCTCGTTGCAGGTGCCGAGGTTCTCGCCGTCGGGCGCGGTTACGGGCGGGCCTGCCGGGATGGTGCGAGCGCGGCGGCCGATTGCGACATCATCGTATTCATGGATGGGGACGGCGCCGACAGGCCCGAGGTTCTGCTGGCGCTGATTGGTCCGATCGCCGAAGGCCAGCAGGATTTCGTGATCGGTTCGCGCACACGCGGATCACGCGAGCCCGGCAGCATGGCGCCGCATCAGGTCTGGGCCGGCCACGTCGTGGGATGGCTGCTCGGGCTGTGGTCGGGTGTCCGCTACTCGGACATGGGAGCGTTCCGTGCGATCCGCCGCGACGCGCTCATCGGGTTGCGCATGCGCGAGATGGGTTTCGGATGGAACGTCGAGATGCAGATGCGAGCGGCGCGCGCGAGCCTGCGCATCCTTGAAGTGCCGGTCCCCTATGGTGTCCGGGCGGGCGGGCGCTCCAAGGTCGCTGGCTCGATGAGCGGGACGGTCCGGGCCGGTCTGCGTATCGCCGCCACGGTCGCGAGGGTCGCTCGTGAGCCCGCCTCCGCACACGCCAAGCATGAGGAACAGCCAACGTGAAACGCGTGCTCGCCGTGCAGAACTTGATCGGGTCCCCGCGCATGCCAGAGGGCTCTCCCCTGTTGGCCCGTGACGACCATGCTGCGCCGTCCGTGTTTCGCCCCGAGAACATGCTGCGGGAGGCGAGGCGGCAGAAAGGCCTGCGACTAGGATACGTTCCCCCCGTCTGCATTCTCGACCCCGACGGCGATATCGTCCGTCACGTTCGCGGGCTCCACCACGCGACTCGCTCGACACATTGGGCCTGCTACCACACTGACATGTGGGAGTGGCAGGACACGGTAGGGGACTTGGGCATCGTCGGCAGCGCCGTGGGCGGCTCATTCGCGGTCTTGGTCGCCGAGCAATTGTTCGCCTCTGGTTGCGAGCTTCTGATCAGCATCGCGTCTGCGGGCAAAATCGCGCTGGACCTGGAAGCATCGACCTATGTTCTGGTCGACCGTGCCCTTCGCGACGAGGGAACCAGCCATCATTACCTCCCGGAGGCGCCGTTCGTGGAGACCGACCCGCATCTTCTCGGCCTGGCCGACGCCGCCTTGAGAATGGCCGGCCACCGCGTCGCTCGTGGGTCCACCTGGACCACGGACGCACCCTTCCGCGAAACCCGCGACACGATCGTGGCGCGGCGCGGCCAAGGGATCCTGACGGTCGAGATGGAAGCCGCTTCTCTGCTGGCCTTCGGCCGTGCCTGCGAGCGTCCGGTGTTGTGTCTGGCACATGTCACCAACCAGCTTGGCTGCGTCGACGGCGATTTCGAGAAGGGAGAATTCAACGGCGCAGCCCGTTCGTTGAGCATCGCCCGGACGATGGCCGAGGCCTGCCGCGAAACGGTGAGGGAAAGACGGTCCGCGTGATGCCAATGGTCTGAAGGGCTTGAGAGCGTCGGACGCGGCTTCCAGAATCCGATCTATTAAAGTCGTTGCTTGGGTCCGCCCCCATCATGCCCGGTCGGATCTTGCAGGCTTGGCGTCTCAATGATCTCCCTGAGAGGATGCTAGTCTCGGCTCGCGGCGAACGCGAGGCGAACGCAATCAGGTCAGCGGCATGCGGAAGACAAACCGCGTCTCCTCGGGCGTCGAGTCGGCACTCAGGGCGCCACCGTGGGCCTTGGCAATCTGGGTCGCGATATAGAGCCCGAGCCCCAGCCCCTGCTGGCTGGGCTTCATCGCGCCGCGTTCAAACGGTTCGAAGAGGCGTTCGAGGGCGGCGGGCGGTATCTGTTCGCCGGCGTTGCTGACGCAGATCACAAGTATTCCATTCTTGGCGATTGCGGTGACATGCACGGGGCTTTCAGCCGCCCCATGGGTCAGGGCATTGGCCACCAGGTTCGAGACCAGTTGCGACAGCCGGCTGCCGTCGCAGTCGACGGGACCGTCCAGACCGAGTTCCGTTTGGATCAGGCGATCCGGTTGGCTCGACTGAAGTTCGCTCACGACTTGGCCGATGAGAGAGGCCACATCCCATTTGGCGCGAGTGAGCGTCAGCCCGGTGCCAAGACGGCCTCTTGCAAAATCCATCACGTTGTCGATCAGCCCCGCCATGCGGGCGATGCTCGACTGGACCATCGGAACGATCTTCGCCGCCCTGTCGTTGAGCGGCGTCTTGGCGATCAATTCGACACCACCGCCGATCGCCGCGAGCGGATTGCGCAAATCATGGCCCAAGACGGCAATGAATTGCTCACGCAATTCGGACGTGCGTCTCTCGTCAAGGAGGATGGCCGCGCTCGCGGTCAAATTGAGGTGGGCCTGCAACTGAAAGCCGATCATCTCAGCATACAGCGTGAACATGCCAATCGTCGCTGGCGTGTTGAGGCGGATCGGCTTGGCGTCGATGCCGCAAAGTGTTCCGAAAAACGTGCCATCCGGCAGGGTGATTGGCACGGAAATATAGCTTTGGAAGCCATACATGGCCGGAGTCGGGTGATTGCAGAATTCGGGATCATCCACGACATTGTCGATGACCACCAGCTTCCTGGTCTGCCGGATGTCGTTGCAGATCGTCGTGTCGAGCTTCAATTCACCGCCCGGCTGAAGGCCGAACTCGATGGTGTCGCGAACGCCGCAAGCGATCCAGCTATCCTCGGTGACGCGCGCAACCGCGGCGAATCCGAGACCCGTCGTCAAACAAACGACATCAAGGATCGTCGGGATCGCCTTGATGCGGCTGACCAACTCGATATCGGCATTGAATTTCTCATCGGGCTCCATAATGGCCCTGCTTTAACATGGTCTACAACCAAGTCCCAAAGACTTTCGCGGTTTCCAGATGGAAGAATAGATAACCTCCAGTCAACACTAGGCTCATTGAAGGAAAGCTGCACCGTGGCAATGTCTGAGTATAGGGCTTTTGCGGTCGACGACGTGGTTCATTCTTGTGCCGATACCCGAAGTCTGGACACGAACAGTGGAGTCTGAAAAGGCTCGCGAAATGCGAAGCATCGTAGGGCCAGAGGTAAAAATAACGCCGGGAATTTACTACGAGAAGATCTACAGATCTATCGTTGAACTGCCGGCTGCTCTAATGCCCGAATTCGACGCAACACCAAGAAAAGAGCCCGCCAGGCCCAACGCTGCCTTTGCAGGCGACCGATGTGAGCCTTCCTTGCCGCTATTGCGCAGGAGAAGTTGATTGTCGACTCATCACAGCAACCAGTTCGAACTGCACCACGGACGACGCCAGTCAGGTCGGTCCAATTGCGCGCGTCTGCCGTGCCAAGCACATACGCTACCCGGGAAGTCTACGCTCGACACGCTATAGGTTACTAGGGGAACACAAACAGTTTACATTAAATTTACAATTTGAGCAGAGTGTCACGTCGTCGCAGATGGCCATCATATGCTGATGTCATCCAGCGCACATCCTCTTTTTTGTTGAGTTTGCTAGCCCTTAAGGCAGCAAATGGAGCCAACTCCAATGGCACTTGTGAAAAAGGCAGCTCTGGCGTCCACCTCCGGCCGCACTTCGCCAGATGTGGCGATCGGGCGGCTCTCCCGATTGGCGGACGAAAATCGGAAGACGGTTCGAACGCATGCCCGCCAGCAAAAGGCGGCCGAGCGGATCGCCTCTGCGACGGCGCAGCTTGCCAGCGGCATCAGCGAATCCTCCTCGGCGGCCGAGGAATTGCGCAAGGCTATGGAATTGATCGCGGCGGGCGCCGAGGAAGCCTCGGCGGCGTCTGAGGAATCGCGCCGCGCCGTTACGGCCATCACGGCGACCCTGGCGCAAGCCAAGACGACTGCCGACACTTCCAAGCAGAAGTCGGACGCACTGCGGGTTCTGGTCGGCGATTTGTCGAAGCAGATGGCCTCGAGCATCACGAGCATCGGAACGGCCGCCGATCGGCAGACCAATTCCGTGACCATGATCCTCGAACTCGAGCGCCAGGCGGCGAGCATTGGCGACATCGTGCGTGCGGTCGGCCGGATCGCCGATCAAACGAACCTCCTCGCCCTGAATGCCGCCATCGAAGCGGCTCGCGCTGGTCAGCACGGGAAGGGATTCGCGGTGGTGGCCGACGAGGTGCGCACTCTGGCAGAGACATCGGAGAAGAGCGCCCGGGAAATCCAAGAACTCATTGGAAAAATCCAAACAGACGTAAAGGTGATCGCCGAGGGCATCAATGTTTCGGCCGAGTCGGCGCGCTCGGAGGTGATCAAAGGCAGGACGATCTCGACCCAGCTGGATTCGGTTCGCGGGTCGATGGCCGAAATCCTCAAGGGCGCAGAAGACATCCTCAAATATTCGATCGAGAGCGAGAAAGCCGCGACCGAGGCCCAGAAAGGATCAGAGACCATCGCGGCAGCCGCCGAAGAGCAGTCGGCGGCCTGCGAAGAAGCGCTGAAGACAGTCGACCAGCAGACGACCGCGCTGTCGCAGAGCGATCAGGCCTCCAACGAGCTTTCGGCCTTGGCCGAGGACCTCAAGAACGCGACAGACGTTGGCAAGAGTGCCGAGGGCGTTGCTTCGGCGGCGGAAGAACTGTCCTCGGCAGTCGAGGAAATCAACCGCTCCGCCACAGAGATCATGACGGCACTCGATCAGATCAACCGTGGCGCCCAGCAGCAGTCAGCAGGGGCTCAACAGTCGGCCACCTCGGTGGCGCAGATGGAGCGCGGCGCTACCGTCACCCAGCAACGCGCAAAAGACGCCCTGGAGCGCGGCGAGATCATCACCAAGCAGATCACCGAGAGCAGCGCGGGCGTCGATCAACTCATCGCGGGCGTGTCGCAGTCTTTGGAGGAAACCAACAAGACCCGCGATCAGGTCAACGCGCTGGAGCAGGTCAGCCGAAAGATCGACAAGATCGTCGATGCGATCTCGACGGTGGCGATCCAGACCAACATGCTGGCCGTCAACGGCTCCATCGAAGCCGCCCGCGCCGGTGAATTCGGCAAGGGCTTCATGGTCGTCTCGACCGATATCCGCAATCTAGCGCGCGATTCCTCGGAGAACGCCGAGCGGATCAAGGACCTCGTCAAGGCGATCCAGGACCAGATCGTCGTCGTGCGTCGCGATCTCGACGAGATCTCGGTGGCGGCGGCCTCCGAAGTCGAGAAGAACAAGCTCATCACCAACAATCTCGTGCTGGTACAGGACGATCTTGCTTTGGTCGTGACCGGCAACCAGGAACTCCTGATCGGCACCGAGCAGATCGTGCAGATGCTGAACGAGGCCAAGAAGGGGGTCGAACAGATCACGGCCGCGGCCCAGCAGGCTGCGACCGCCTCCGGCCAGGCGCAACAGGCCGCGAAGGAGCAGGGCAAGGGCGCGGAGGAGCTGGCGGCGGCCATCGAAGAGATCGCCTCGCTGGCCGACGAACTCCAGAGCCAGAGCTAAGCCCGTCCTTCAGGAGACGTCATCATGTCCAGCACAATGGAGGCGGTGCTCGAGCGCGACGCCGCGAGCGACCCCTCGGAGGCGGGTGCCGGACCCGGGTCTCGGGCCGAAATCCAGACAACGCGTCAGTTCGTCACCTTTCACATGGAGAATGAGACTTTCGCGGTTCCGCTGACCGACGTGCAGGAGATCATCCGCCTGCCCGCCATGGTGGAGGTTCCGATGGCGGCCGCAAGCCTCGAAGGGCTCGCCAACCTGCGCGGATCGGTGCTCCCGATCCTCAACCTTCGGCGCATCTTCCAGATGCCGGATGTGGTCCATGACGACTCGACCCGCGTGGTCGTGCTCAACAACGGCAAGCCTGTTGGCTTCGTCGTGGATCGGATGGCGCGTGTCGTGACGGCTGAGCCGCGCGAGATCGAGAGCATCGACGGGATCCGCGCGACGGTCGACACCGATCTCCTGGAAGGGATCATCAAGCGCGCCCAGGCGATGATCATGATCCTCAGCACGTCCAAACTGGCCGTCGAGATGGGCCAATTGGGGACGCGCGGACCAGGCAAGGCCGGGCACGACAGCGGGACTGGCGTCGTTGACGCAAAGGCCGAAGCAGCTGATTCGGACGAGATCCAACTGGTCTCGTTCGAACTCGATCGCCAGGAATATGCGCTGCCGATCGAAAGCGTGCAGGAGATCGTCCAGGTTCCGGAAACGATCAACTCAATCCCCAACGCACAGGGTCACGTGCTCGGGGTCATGAACCTGCGCAATCGCCTGCTGCCGCTCGTGAGCCTTCGCTCGATGTTCGGTCTGCCTTCGACTGCGGTCGGGGAGCAGAGCCGGATCGTGGTCGTGGCACATTCGGTCGACGGTCAGGTTCAGGCTGTCGGCCTCGTCACCGACACTGTCAAGGAGGTGCTGCGGATCCCGCGTTCGATCGTCGATCCCTTGCCCAATCTGCTCTCGTCGGGGTCAGGCCAGCGCGAAATCGAGAACATCTGCCGGATGGACGGCGGAAAGCGGCTCGTCTCGATCCTGCTGCCCGACCGCCTCTTCCTCAACAGTGCCATTCGCGACGCGATCGGTGGGATGGCCGAAACCGATGGGCAGAGCGACATGAAGGCCGAGGCGGAGATAGTCGCCGACCGCATCGATGACGAGGAGCAATTCGTCGTCTTCCGGGTCGCGGAGGAAGAATACGGCGTGCCGATCGACGCCGTACAGGAAATCGTGCGTATTCCCGATCAGTTGACCCGCGTTCCGAAGTCTCCCGCCTTCGTCGAAGGCGTGGTCAACCTTCGTGGCGCGGTGCTGCCGGTCATCGATCAGCGGCGGCGCTTTTCGCTGCCCGACGTCGAGCGCAACGACCGGCAGCGCATCATGGTCTTCATGGTGCATGGGGTCCGCACGGGTTTCATCGTGGATTCGGTGTCCGAAGTGTTGAAGATCGCGCGGTCGCAGATCTCCGAAGCGCCAGATGTCGCCGTCAACGACGGAAGTGCTGTGGCCCGCGTCGCCAATATCGTCAACCTGAAGCGCATGATCCTGATGCTCGACGTCGAGCGATTACTGACGAAGTCGGAAACCAATGCTCTGAAAAAAGCGCGGCCAACCTGACGTCTGAAGACGTTCGGCGACCCGGGACCTCGTCCTGGGTCGCCGCATTGCGGACACATCCTTTTTCGACGTCTGCAAACCGCACCGGAGAGCATCATGGTCAAGCTTCTGATCGTCGACGATTCCGCGCTGATGCGGAAGTGTCTGCGTGACATCTTCGAGGGGGCAGGGGGGTTCGAAGTGATCACGGCCCGCAACGGCCGCGACGCGCTGGCACAGGTTGCGCAGCACAATCCGGACGTGGTCACGCTCGACATCAACATGCCGGAGATGGACGGATTGACCTGCCTCTCCGAAATCATGACCACGGCCCCCCGCCCGGTCGTCATGGTGTCGTCCATCACGGCCAAAGGCGCGCAGGTGACCTTGGAGGCGCTCGAACTCGGCGCTGTGGACTATGTTGAGAAACCGGGCGGCACGGTGTCGTTGAATATCGACAGCGTGCGCAAGGAACTGTTGGTGAAGATCGAGGCCGCGGCCCGGGCCAAGCCGCGTCGGACACGTGGCCTCGTCCAACGGGTCCGCGCAGTTTCCGAGAAGCAACCCAAGGTGCGCCCCGCCCCGTCGAACGACGCCGTGTCAGGGATCGTCATCATCGGCGTATCGACCGGCGGGCCCCGGACCTTGGAAGATGTATTGCCGGAACTGCCAGCCGATTTTCCGTGGGCCGTCGTGGTCGCGCAGCACATGCCGGGCGCCTTCACGGCGTCCTTCGCGTCGCGGCTCGACAAGATCTGTCAGATGACGGTCGTCGAGGTGGCCGGCCCGCTGCCGTTGCGGCGCGGCCACATCTACATCGGCCGAGGCAATGCCGATGTAATCATCGACACGCGCCTCGGCCGCACCATCGTCAATTCCGTGCGCGAGGACAGCACGTTCCTTTGGCATCCGAGCGTCGAGCGGCTGGTGAGGTCCGCCATGCGGGCAACGGAGCCGGGCCGGCTTGTCTCCGTGCAGCTCACCGGCATGGGCAACGATGGCGCCGAGGCGATGACAGCCCTGCGCAAGGCTGGTGGCCGCACCATCGCCGAGCATGAATCGACGGCTATCGTCAACGGTATGCCGGCCGAACTGATCCGGCTTGGCGGAGCCGACACCATCCTTCCATCCGACAAGATTGCGGAACGACTGACTTCCTGGATCATGTGAGACATCCATGCCGCTGATCAAAGCTTCGAACGTCTCGGCCCGGAAGAAAGCGCAGCCAGTCGCGACGATCGACCGGCTGGCTATCGCTCGTGATCTCGAAAGCCTCGACGTCGACACCCGCATCGCGGCCATCCGGCTCGCCGCACGCTTCGGCGAGGCGGAGCTTCTCACCCGACACTTGGCGGCGGAAACCGACCCGGTTCTGCGCGAGACCCTGCTGACAAGTCTCGTGCGGATCGGCGGTGTCAGGGCTGCCCGCCCCCTGATTGCCTTGCTGGCCACCGATGACGCCTCTCTGCGCAATGCCGTGATCGAGACGTTGCAGAGCATGGGCGAAGAAGTACTACCCGAGATCGAGGCGCAACTTGAAAACCAGGATTCCGATCTGCGCATCTACGCGGTGAACATGCTTCTCTCGTTTCGTAGTCCGCGCGTACCGGATATCGCGCTGCGGGTCATCGCGCAGGATCCGCATGTCAATGTCTGCGCCGCGGCCGTCGATGTCCTGGCGGAAGTGGGACGGCCCGAGATGGTGGAGGCGTTGCAGGCCGCCGCCGCCCGTTTCTCCGACCAGCCCTTCCTGTCGTTCGCGGTTCGCGCGGCCGCCAAGCGGATTGGATAGACTGTGGCTGTCCCCTCGCAGAACGTGAGCATCCCACCGATCTCGGACGAAGACTTCTTGAAATTCAGGGAGTATTTTTACCGCAAGACAGGAATCATGTTCCAGGACAACAAGCGGTATTTTGTCGACAAGCGTATCCAGAGCCAAATGGAAAGCGGCGGTTTCAGGAACTTTCGGCAGTATTTCGACCGGGTTTGCTTTCAGTCCGACGGCGTCGAGCTGCAGGCTCTCGTCAACGCCATGACGGTCAACGAGACCTACTTCTACCGCGAAGAATACCAGCTCAAATGCCTCGTCCAGTCCATTCTCCCCGAGGTCGTGAAAAACATGCATTCCGGTGAGACCATCAAGATCTGGTCGATGCCGTGTTCGACCGGCGAGGAGCCCTATTCAATCGCCTTCTATCTTCTCGAACACTGGTCGCGTGTCGATGACTTCAACATCGAGATCGTCGCATCGGATATCGACACCGAAGTCCTGCGGAAAGCCAAACTCGGCCTCTACGCCGATCGCGCCGTCCAATATGTCTCGCAAGAGACAGTCGGCAAATATATGACGATGACCCGAGACGGCAAATTCCAAGTCATCGACGACCTGCGCAAATCCATCAAATTCACGCAGACGAATATCATCGACGCGATCGAGGATCGATTCTACAGGGGCTTCGATGTCGTCTTTTGCAGAAATCTCCTGATCTACTTCGACGATCTGTCACGTCGGGAGGCGGCTGAAGCCATTTTCACCGCCTTGAGCCCGGGCGGTTTCGTCTGCCTCGGTCATTCCGAATCCATGAGCCGCATCTCGTCTCTCTTCGAGCTTCGAAAGTTTCCCGAAGCGATCGTCTATCAGAAGCCTGCCTAATCATGAATAGGACTCAGATGCCGCACGTCCTGATCATCGACGATTCAAGTACGACGCGACTCTATTATCGCGAAATCCTGGAAGAGGCAGGCTTTGTCGTCGATGAGGCGATCAACGGCATCGAAGGATTGGAAAAGGCCATGAACCGGAGCTTCGACATCTTTCTGGTCGATCTGAACATGCCGAAAATGGATGGCTATACCTTCCTGGGTCAGATCCGTCGGACCGTCGAATTGGAGGCTGTTCCCGCCATCATGATCTCGACCCAAGCACGCGAGGCCGATCAGGTCAAAGCTTACGCGGCGGGTGCCAATCTCTACATGATTAAACCTGTTCACGCCGCCGATCTCACCACCCGAAGCCGGCTGATCACCGGCCAAGGGGCCTCGCCCCGGATGGCGTCATGAACCCGCTTCTCGCCCAGTTTATTCCCGAGGCCCGCGACCTCCTGGAACAAGCCGGTAACGGCATGCTCGCGCTCGAGCGCGACGCGGGATCGCAGAGCGTCATCAACGACGTGTTCCGCGCCGTCCACACATTGAAAGGCTCCTCGGGCCTGTTCGACGTTGGCCCGTTGACGCGCCTCGTCCACGCTGCCGAGGACCTGCTCGGCGAGGTTCGCACCGGCGAGATCCCTCTCAATTCCGATATCGTCGATCGTCTGCTCGACAGTCTCGATCTTGTCGGCCGCTGGATCGACGCGCTCGAGACGCGGGAAGCGCTGCCGAGCGATGCCGAAGCCACGATGACCGAGCGGGTCAAGGTGCTGCGCAGTTGGCTCGCCGAGCCGTCAACAGCCGGTCTCGACAGGGCGACTGCGCCCATGACGTCGGTCGTCACCGAGGTGCCGGACTGGCTCGACCGGTTTCCCGAAGCCGATCGGATGACGGCCTTCAAGGCGCTGTCGCGCCCACGGCTTCTCGCGTGGTCCTTCGAGCCGGATGAGGATTGCTTCTTCCGGGGCGACGATCCGGTCGCCATGCTGCGTCACGCGCCGGGCATTCTCACGCTTCGAGCTGGCCCGCGCGCGCCATTTCCCACCTTCGACAGCATGGACCCGCTGTCCTGCCTGCTGCGGTTCGAGGTCTTGAGCGACACGACACGCGCCGAACTCGACGAGCATATGCGCTACGTCATCGAGCGTGTTGATATCCGGGAGATCGCAAGTGCCGATCTGGCGTCGCCGGTCGGCAAAGCGGCGGGTGGGCCGGTGTTCGGCGACTTTGGCAGGCTCGCGCGCCAGCACCTGGCGGGTGGCGACCGCACGGCCCTTGAACGTGCCGTGTCGACACTGCTGACCATGATCGCGCCTGCCAGCTTCCAGGCTTCGGCCTTGCGGTGGGTGCAGGCTCATCTGTCTTGCCACGGACTGGACAGGCGTGGCGATCTCGAGCGCTTGATCGCGGCCGTCGAGACCGGTGTTCTTCCGCCGCGAAGCGAACATCCGGCGGCGACGTCATCCGCCGCCGAGCCGGCGCCATCGCCCACGGAAGGCGAAGCCGCGCTCCACGATACGGCCCGGACGATCGCGGCCGAGCAGATCAAGGTTCTCAAGACACCGGCTGATCCAGCCCTTGCCCAAGGACGCCTCGAAGCGGTCGCCACCGTGCTGAAGAATTTGGCCGACGCCCTCGGCGACAGTCACATGGCGGCCGAGTTGCCCAACGCCGTTACCGCCTTCCGTCAAACCGGCGATCTCGGACCCCTGCAGGCCCTGGTCGAGACGTTGGGAGAACAACGACCCGAAATTCCGCCGCCAGACCGGATCGCGCCATCTGCCGCCGAGCCGATACCAGCGAGCAGCAAGCCCGGGGCGGCGGTCGACGAGCACGGCGACGTCAAGGCCTTGCCGCGTGTGCTCCGCGTCGATCAGTCCAAGATCGACTCGATCATGAATCTCGTCGCCGAACTGATCGTCGCGAAGAACGGGCTCTCCTATCTGGCGACCCGGGCCGAACAGGTGCACGGATCACGTGTCGTGGCCCGTGAAATCAAAGATCAATTCGCCGTCATCGACCGGATCACCCAGGGACTTCAGGTCGGTGTCATGGCGGTGCGCATGATGCCGGTGAGCCAGGTGTTCCAGAGGTTTCCCCGGCTCGTACGCGACATCTCCCGAAAGCTCGGCAAGAAGATCGAGCTTGTGATCGAGGGCGAAGACACGGAAGCCGACAAGAACGTGCTTGAAAGCCTGGCCGATCCGCTGATCCACATGGTCCGCAACAGTCTCGACCATGGAATCGAGACGCCGGACGAGCGAAAAGCGGCTGGCAAGCCTGAACAGGGCGTGTTGAAGATCGTGGCGCGGCAGGAAAACGACTTTGTCGTGATCGAGGTCAGCGACGACGGCAAGGGCATCGATCCCCTTCGTGTAAAGGCGAAGGCGCTGAAACTCGGTTTGATCTCACCCGAACGTGCCGAGCAGATGAATGATGGCGAGGCCATCAATCTCGTCTTCGACGCCGGCCTCTCGACCAAGGAGGAAGTATCGGATCTGTCCGGCCGGGGGGTCGGAATGGATGTCGTACGCTCGGCCGTCATCAAGGCGGGAGGCGAGGTCTCGCTCCGCTCCACTCTCGGGGCCGGGACGCTCGTCACCGTTCGCCTTCCCCTGACGATGGCGGTCACCCGCATCGTGACCATCGAATGCCGCGGCCGAATCTTCGGCATTCCGATGGACCACGTCGTTGAAACTGTGCGGGTCAAACGCGAACACATCCATCGCATCAAGGCGATGGAGACCTTCGTGCTGCGCGACACGATCATTCCGATCGCGCGGTTGGCGCGCGCACTTCGCTTGCCCGAAGTCGCGAGCGACGCCCAACGCGACGAAGAGGCCGTCATGGTCGTCAAGGTCGGCCGCGAGCGGGTCGGCATGGTGGTCGATGGCTTTCGCGAGCGGCTGGAGGTCATCGTCAAACCGCTCGAAGGCGTGCTGGAAGGGCTACCGGGTTTTTCGGGAACCGCTCTGCTGGGTGACGGGCAGGTCCTTCTCGTCCTCGATCTTCAGGAGATGCTTTGATGCCGATCCGCACGGAAGACTCGCTGATCGCCCTCGATGGTCATTGCACCATCGAAGAGGCGGAAGCGTTGTTCGAGATTCTGCGCGGCATCGAAGAGCCGGTTTTCGACCTCGCGGCGACCAATACGCTGCACACCGCAATCGTGCAGTTGATCATGGCCTCGTCGGGTGTGGTTCGAAACATTCCCGATGACCCGGTTCTCGCGGCCTGCTTTCACAACCGTCGCGCGGCTTAGGGTAACACCATGCCGACGCAAGTCATCGCCATCGCCAACTGCAAGGGAGGAACCGGCAAAACGACGACGACGGTCAATCTTGCGGCCGAAATGGCGCATCGGGGACGCCGTGTTTTGCTCGTCGATCTGGATGCGCAAGGGCACGCGGGCCTCGGCTTCGGCGTCTTCGCCGACCAGGATGAGGCGACCGCGCATCAGGTCTTTCGCCGATCGGGTGTAAGCGTCGTGGGAGCGATCCGGCGCAGCGCCACGGTTGGGCTCGACATCCTGCCTGCCGATCCGACATTCAGAAATCACGGCATGGCCAATGATCCCCGTCGCCTTGCCCAAGCGCTAACGGACCTTGGTGATCGCTACGACACGATCCTCATCGACACGCCCCCCTCGGCCGATCTGCCGCTCGTCGCCGCTCTGGCGGCCGCGCATTGCGTCCTCGTCCCCAGTCAGCTGACACATCTGGCCCATCACGGTCTTGTTCAGTTTTCGCGGCTCTTCTTCAATGTCGCGACCGGGCTCAATCCTCTCTTAAACGCGTTCGCAATCGTTCCCGTCCAGGTCGACATGCGGATGCACCTCCAACAGAAAATCTTAGCGAAATTACTGCAAGATTTCGGGCCGGAGAGGATCTTTCGTGGTATTCGGACCGATGTCGCGCTTGCCGAGGCTTTTGGAGCTGGATGTCCCGTCCGAAACTATCGCCCGACAACGCGGGGAGCCCGTGATTACAACCTTCTCGCAGATGACGTATCTGGTTTTTGGACCCACTAGCCACCGATCGGGGCTGGAGACATCGAGATGAAACCTGTTCTACTTGTCGATGATTCGCCGACCATGCTGTCCAGTATGTCGAGCATCCTGAAGAAAGCGGGCTTCGCGTGCGAAACCGCGGGAACCGGTGAGGCAGCGCTAAGCAAAGTGAGCGGCGGGTTGTCACCTTGTCTCGTGATCACGGATTATCACATGCCTGGCATGCATGGTGTCGATCTGATCGGCAAGCTGCGCAAGCTGGCGCCAACCCGCTTCGTGCCCATGCTGGTGCTCACGACCGAATCCCAGCCCGAGAAGCGTGGCGCCGCCAAGGCCGCAGGTGCCACGGGCTGGCTCGTGAAACCCGTCGATCCGGCGGCTTTGCTTCAGGTTGTCAAGCAGTTGGTGCCGGGCGCATGACCAGCGTCGCCGTGTCGGTGCGCGCAGCCTCTACGTCCGACGCATACGACGACGTCGACGGCCCTGCCGCGGCTGCATCGACGTCGTCGCACGACATGAGAAGGACTGTGTTCAAGGCTTTGATCAGGGTCGGTGTTGCTGCGGTAGCGGTCATGGCGGATCTTGGCCTGCACCGGGTTCTCCCCGGTGCCTTGACCGCGCTTGCGCCTGTAACGGCATTTGCCTTCGGGATGGCCGCTCATTGGCTGACAGGGGCGCAGCGGCAGGGTGCGGGGAGCGGTGCCGAACCCGCATCGCGCCCCGATCGGGCTGCGGCTGAACCGGAAATGGTCGGAGCCGAACGTTCCGGTGTCACGTTGGTGGAGGCGAACGAACGCGACGGCCGTAACGATGTCATTGCATTTCCGGGCCGCCGATCGACCCCAGAGATGGACCGTGCCGTCCAGGAACTCGACCAGTATAGCGCGTTCACCGACATTCTGGCCAAGCAGTTGAAATCCGTCACCGATGTGAGCGAAGAGGCGGCGGGAACCATTCTCAGCAATTTAACCGGGGTCGACGAGAAGGTCAGTGACCTGCTGACCTTCATCCAGACATCTGGGTCGAGCGACCAGGTGACGCAAGTCATTTCCGAGATCGAAAGCCAGATGCAGGGCTGCCGCGAGCTCCTGGATCGATTTGCCATTCGCCAAAGGGACGACGCACAGGAGAGCCAAAGGCAGCGTTCACAACTCGGTGCCGACACGCGCAGTGTGCTCGATGCGCTCGATGGTGTGAACCGCATAGCCCGCCAGACGACCATGCTGTCGCTCAACGTGTCGATTGAAGCTGCGCGGGCTGGCGAAGCCGGGCGGGGCTTTTCGGTGATCGCGGTCGAAATCCGCAAACTGGCCTCCGAAGTCCAGGCGATTTCAAACGATGTTCACAGTCGCGTTGAAGCCTTGATGCAGTCGGTCACCGTCGATCTCAGTCTTCAGACCCAGAATCGCGAAGAGGCGGGGCACAACGCCATTGCAAATATCGCTCAAACGCTCAGCGCCCTGACCGACAACCTCATGACCCTGGTGGCGCATCAGCGTGACATTCTCCAGAAGGTCGAGATCGAGAACGAGGCGATTGCCAAGCCGCTGATGGATATGATGGGCAGCATCCAGTTCCAGGACATCATCCGCCAGCAGTTGGAACAATTGAGCCGCATGGCGACCCAGGTCGGCGAGCATCTGGCCGCTGTCTCCGCCATGCTCGGCTCCGCCAAGACCGACATGGACGACGAGATGCTGTCGGACAAACTCGATCAGATGTTCAACGGCTACGTGATGGCCGGTCAGCGCGAAACCCATATGGCCGCACGCGGCCAAGCCGTCACCCAAGACACGGCCGCACGCATTGAGCTCTTCTAGCCTACGATCAGGATATCTGTGATGGCAGCCGTATTGCTGATCGAAGACGTGGCCGTCGTGCGGACGACCTTGATGAAGTTCCTGGAGCGAGGTGGCCACGCGGTGACCGTCTGCGAGGGAAGCCATGAGGCGTGGAGGCTTCTGAACCAGCAACGCTTCGACGCGGTGGTGACCGACATCTGGATGAAGGACGGCGACGGCCTCGATTTGATTGGCCGCATCCGTGCCAGAGGTGATACGACTCCGATCGTCGTGATCACGGGTGGCGATCCGCGATCACCCCAATCGACCTCTGTCGATGCGGCCATCCGGGCGGGGGCAAATCAGGCCCTGATGAAACCCGTGACCAAGACGCTGCTGTTGGACACGGTGACCGCGTGTCTCCAATCTCCGGGGAAAGAGAATGACGGACAAGCCTGAGGCCAAGGGCCCGATGGTTCTCGGTGAACGCCGCGACGACATTGCCAAGTCCTGGATCCAGAAGATCCTCGCGGTCGCGACCGAGAGCGGCAGTTCAGCGCTGACGGTAACGATGCTTAAGGCTGAGGCCCTCGAACTCCTCAATGCCTTCTGTCGGTTCGTGAGTGTCGCCGGCTACGATATCGAGTCCCGTCACTTCGCACCTGTGGCGGAACTCGCGGCGCGGATCAGCGCCAATCATGCGCGCGAGGGGCTGACCCCGACCGAGACAGCCGTCTTCGTGCTGTCGTTCAAGGATGCGCTCCTGCCCGTGATGATTGAGGCCTTCGGCGACGATCCGCGGGGGCTTCTCGATGAACTGGCGAGCATCAATCGCGTGGTGGATTACCTGTCCATCGAGACCTTCGCGGCTTTCTCGCGGACGCGGGAACAGACGATCGAGCGTCAGAGCCGGGCCATTCTGGAACTGTCGACACCGATTCTCCAGGTCTGGCAGGACGTCATCCTGATGCCGCTCGTCGGTGTGATCGATACGATGCGGGCCCAGCAAGTGATGGAAAATCTACTGAACGCCATCGTCCGGGAACGTGCGCTCGTCGCCATTCTGGACGTCTCGGGAGTGCCCATCATCGACACAAGCGTGGCGCTCCATCTCACAAAGACCGTCAGCGCCGCCAGCATGCTCGGTGCGCAGGTGGTGCTCACCGGAATCAGCCCCGATGCGGCACAGACTCTGGTCAAGCTCGACGTCGACTTCTCCAATATCCGAACGAAGGGGACGCTCCGGGCGGGCCTTTCGGAAGCTCTGCGTCTTGTCGGTCAAAGCATCGAGGCGAGGCTCTAGAGTTCTGCCATGCGCATCCCCATACTCAGGCTCGGCCGAATTCTTCTGACATCGGTTCAGACCGATCTGACCGATGACGACGCTGGGCAATTGCAGGCTGAAGTCCTTCAGCTCTTTCACAGAGATGTTGCCGACGGGCTGGTTCTCGACATCTCGGGTCTGGATGTTGTCGACTCCTACATGGCCCGCCTCCTGAACGAGACAGCCCGCATGGTTCGCATGATGGGGGGCGAGGTGGTGCTCACCGGCATGCATCCGATGGTGGCCTTGACCCTGGTCGAAATGGGACAGGAGATCATCGGCATCCAGACGGCCATCGATCTCGAAGCCGGAGTGGCACGGCTTCGAGAGGTCATCCACGCCCGCGACAAGCGAACAACACAGGGTCGCACGACACCGTAAAACAAGGTCATGCATCATGCCGCCCAGCGCCACGAACCGAAAACATCGACCGTGAGCGACCGCGTGGACGCGATCGTCACCATCAAGGAGCAGACCGATATCCTCCATGCCCGGAGCGCGGGGCGTGAGGTCGCGCGCCAATTGGGCTTCGGCACCGTGGATCAGACACGGCTGGCCACGGCGATTTCGGAGATGGCCCGAAATGCGCTCAACTATGGCAAGGGCGGTACCTGCACCATCGTAACCGAGAAGGGCCAAGATGGCCGCTTGACGATCCGCGTCCTCGTCGAGGACCATGGTCCCGGCATCGCCGATGTCGCGCTCGCTTTGAAGCCCGGTTTCTCTAGCGGCGGTGGGCTCGGCCAAGGTTTGCCAGCCGTGCGCCGTTTGATGGACCATCTTGAGATCGACAGTCAGCCTGGCCGCACGACAGTCGTCGCGACCATGAGTCGTCGTCCGTGAGCGATGCGATGGATGTCACCGTCGCGGTCTTCGACGAAATGGATATTGCCCAGATCAGGATTGCGGCGCGCGACATGGCCAATCAACTGGGTTTTTCGAGTGCCAAGGCGTATCGGGTCGCCACGGCTGTCTCGGAGCTTGCCAACAATCTGCATGGCCATGCCTTGCCTGGCGGTACAATCCGTGTGACGCGGGTCAACAGGGCCGACCAGATCGGGATCGAGGTCGTGTCGCAGGACAGTGGACCCGGCATCCCCGATATCGCCCTGGCGATGCGGGACGGCTATTCGACCAACCGGGGTCTGGGCGGCGGTCTTCCCGGCACGCGGCGGTTGATGGACGATTTTTCGATCGAGTCGCAGGCCGGGGTCGGAACGAGGATCGTGGCGCGGATCTGGCGCCCATGATGTTTCACGGTCTGCGGCACTCACTGGATGCGAGCGCGCCGTGCGGCGACGCTTTCCTGTGCTGGCGGGAGGGGCCGCTCTGGACGATCTGTCTCGTCGATGGCCTGGGTCATGGTGCCGAGGCGGCGCTTGCCGCGGAGGCGGCGCTGACCGAAGCCGCGCGATGGAAGGCCCTCTCACCTGGCGATATCCTCAGTCGGGTCGACGACGCCATTCATGGCAGCCGCGGGGCAGCGATGAGTGTGGTGCGGATCGATGAGGCTCGCCGCACGCTGGAGCATGCCGGCGTGGGCAACATCCGCGTCGCCCTATTTGGCGACAAGACCCTTCGGCTCGATGGTAGAGCCGGGATCGTTGGTAACGGCTTCAAGCCCGGAGCATGGCCGTCACTGGGATGGCGCGACGGTGACGTTCTCGTTCTCTGGAGCGATGGGTTGGACCCCTATCTGAAGCTTGACCGGCTTAGCCTTCGCCTGAAAGGCAATCCCGAAGCGCTCGCCGAAAGGTTGATCGATCAATTCTCCACCCGACGGGACGATTCTTGCATCGTCTGTTGCCTGCTCGGAGAGGCATTGGGGTGATGGAGCGCTATGTCGGGCTCGTTCGGGCCTATGTGCGTGACGGCGACGAATCGAGCCTATTGGCGATCGGCGATCTACGCGACACGTTGCTGGCCCAAAACGTTCCCATGGAAGAGGTCGTCAATCTGCACGAGCAGGCCATGATGTCGCTCAAAGATCAGATGTCGCAGGGTCGTTTCGACGAAATCATCACCAGGACTTCGACATGCCTCGCTGAACTCGTTATTGCCTATTCGTTCGCCGACCAGAAGAAAAAAGTGGTCCGGGAGCGTAGTCAGCGGGTCGAGCAGGATCGACAACGTCTCGAAGCGCTCGGGCAGATGGCCGGTGGTATCGCGCACGAGTTCAACAATCTGCTGCAACCCATTATGGGCATGGCCGAGTTGGGTTTGGACGAAGCCGAACCCGGTAGCGAGCAGTCCGAGCGCTTGACGACGATCTTCGATTGCGCGAGCCAAGCGGCGATCATCGTGCGTGGCGTTCTGTCGACCGCCCGCAAGCAGGGTGCTGAGCCCAACCTGTGGCCTCTCGCGCCTCTCGTCGCGAAAACCGTGCAGTTTTTGTCAGCCATCATGCCGAGCGAGATCACGCTCGAGCTCGTCGTCGATTGTGGCGAGGAGCAAGTATTGTGCGACGAATCCGAACTGGGGCAGGTGCTCCTGAACCTCATCCGGAACGCTAGCGATGCAATGGCGGGCAGTGGCGTGGTTCGCATCCGGCTCGAAAAAAAGCCGGGGCAGGGGAGCGTCGAAGGGTCGAGTGGGTTCCCCGCAAGCGATGTGCTGCGGCTCTCAGTGTCCGATGCCGGCGCCGGCATGCCGGCTGATGTGGCGGCGCGGGCCGGCCAGCCCTTCTTCACGACCAAGAGCCCCGGCCATGGCACCGGCCATGGCCTCGCCATCGTTCTGTCAATCGTCCACGGCTGGCATGGTGATTTGCAGATCGATACCGCGCCTGGTCAGGGCACACGGGTCTCGATCACGCTTCCAATCATCGAGAATGCCGCGTCCGCCGTTGCTTGACGCCGTTGAGGCAGGCTAACGCGCGTCGGCGGCTATGGGTAGCCGTCCGGCGCGGTGTTGGTGGATTGCCTCATCTTCGACCTATGGAGTGTCAGACACAGAGTTTGACACGCAGTGAAAAAACGTATTCTCTTACTTGAGAAAACGTTTTCTCATCGATGAAGAGACATTGTGGGCAAACTCGAGGCATACGTTCGAAAGGGGGAAAGGGTCACGATCCGTGATGTTGCGCTAGGGGCCGGCGTGTCCGTCGCAACGGCGTCCAAAGCGCTCAACGAACAAGGCCGGATGACCGTCGAGACGCGAGAGCGGGTGCAAAGAGTTGCTCAGCGGCTGGGGTTTCGACCGAATGCCATGGCGCGGGCTCTCGTGGCGCAACGGTCCTTCACACTGGGATTGCTGACCAACGACACCTATGGGCGTTTCACGCTCCCCGTTGTCGCCGGGTTGTCGGCCGCAATGGCGGATCGGGGAGTCTCTGTCTTTCTCTGCGCGGTCGAGGACGATCCGGAGCGGGTGCGGCTCAATCTCAACGCGATGGAGGACAAGCGCGTCGACGGGCTGGTCATCGCCGGCAAGCGGATCGACAGGGCCCTGCCCATTGCGTTGCCGCCGCAGCGCATGCCGGTTGTCTACGTGAATGCGGCATGTCCCCCGCAAGGTGTGGGGTTCGTGCCTGATGATGACGGGGGTGCCTATGCGGCCGTCACTCATCTCCTCGGGCTTGGACGGCGACGGGTCACCCATGTCTCCGGGCCACGCGACTTCGAGGCTGTCGGATTGCGCGAGCAAGGATGGCGGCGTGCGCTGGACGAGGCCGGCTTGCCTGTGCCGAAGGCGGCGCTGTTCGGCAGCTGGTCGGAGGGTTTCGGCTACGAGACCGGTCACGCCCTGATGCGCACGCCCCGCGCGGCAGACCGGCCGGACGCGGTCTTCTGCGGCAACGACCAGATCGCACGGGGGCTGATCGACGCGCTGATGCATTTGGGAGTCCGCGTGCCCGACGATGTCGCCGTCGTCGGCTTCGACAATTGGGAGATCTTCGCCCAGGCGACGCGGCCGCCGCTGACCACGGTGGACATGGAACTGAAGGAACTCGGCAGCCAGGCCGGCCTGACCCTGCTGGACATGATCGACGGGAAACCCGTCACCGAAGGGCTTCAACGGCGCCCGTGCCGGCTCGCCGTGAGACAATCCTGCGGGGGCCAAGCGCGTTAGTCCGGCCCCCGAGTCAATCGCCCGACCACAAGGGTGAGCGCAATAACAGCGATGATCGAAGGCCCGGGACCCATGGGCCTCAAGGGGAGGATGAGTGATGAAGAAGTGGCTTTGCGGTGTAGGTGGTGTTCTGGCCGCGCTCGTGGCGGGTGCGGCTCAGGCTGAGACGATCACCATGTGGGCTCGGTCGGACGACTCGACCTTCATGCCCAAGCTGGTGGACGCGTTCAACAAGAGTCAGAGCCTCCATAAGGTCGAACTGCAGATCGTTCCGGTGAACGAGCTTGTCCAAAAATATGCGGTGGCGGCGGCCGGCGGCTCAGCGCCCGACGCGCTGTCGCTCGACCTCATCTACACGCCGGCCTTCGCGGCCGCCGGGCAGCTCAAAGACCTCACCGACATCGCCAAATCCATGCCCTATTTTGAGGCGCTGTCGAAGGCGCATCTGTCGGTTGGTACCTACCAGGACCACATCTACGGGATGCCGTTCTCGGCGGACGGTTCCGTGCTGATCTGGAACAAGAAGCTGTTCAAGGCCGCGGGGCTCGACCCGGACAAAGGTCCGACGACCTGGGCTGAGATCCGCCACGATGCCGAAAAGGTCAATGCGCTTGGTGGCGGCGTCCGAGGCTTCTATTTTTCCGGCAATTGCGGCGGCTGCAACATCTTCACCTTCACGCCTCTGATCTGGGCTTCGGGTGGTGATATCTTCGCCGACAACGGCCGGAAGGCGACGCTCGACACCCCCCAGATGCGGGACGCGATCGCTTTCTATCAGGAGATGGTGAAAGGCGGCCTCGTGCCGGCGGGCGCGCAGACCGACACGGGTGCTAACTTCTTCGCCGCCTTCGCGACCGGCAAGATCGGCCTGACCCCCTCAGGCTCCTTCGCGATCGGAGCGCTGAACAGCCAGTTCCACGATCTCGACTACGGCGTGACCTACCTGCCCGGTAAGGATGGCGGATGGTCGTCCTTCGCCGGTGGTGACAATTTCGTGGTCTCGAAGTCGACCACCAAGATGGAGGCCGTCAAAGCCTTCCTGGCCTACGCCTATTCGCTCGATGGCCAGACGCTGTTGGCCCACAACGGCTCACTTCCGGTGCGCCAGGACATCGCCAAAGAGGCCCTCAAGGGTCTCGACACCCGCTACCTCGTCGCAGCCGACGCGATGGCGCATGGCCGCACGCCCTATTCCACCGTGTTCAACGACCTGATCAACTCGGCCAACGGGCCCTGGAACACCATGCTCAACAAGGCCTTTTTCGGCGACCCCGACACCATCGCGCCGACGGTGCGCAACGCACAGGACGCGATGCAGTCGATCATCGACACCGCGCCCTGACAGGTGCTCAGCGGCGATCGACGTGTCGCTTGCTGACGAGCTGCACTTGGGAAAGGCAAAGCTCATGTCCATCACTCTCAAGAGCGAGGCCGACGTCCGCTCAGTCGGCGTTCCCCGTCGACGGCGCAGGCGGCACGACTTGGCCGCTCTCCTCTACGTCGCGCCGGCGATCATGTTCGTTCTCGTCTTCTTCCTGCTGCCGCTGGGCATGACAGTGTGGATGTCGCTGCACAATTGGCCGCTGATCGGCCGACCACGCTGGATCGGCTTCGCCAACTACAACGCGCTGTGGCGAGATCACGGTTTCTGGAACGCGCTCGCCTTCACGGGCCGCTATACGGTGGCGGCGACGATCGGGCTCCTGGCGGTCGGTCTCGCCTTGGCGCTGTTCGTCGAAAAGCCGCGTCCGCTGGTGGGGCTCTACCGTACGGTCTTCTTCCTGCCGGTGGTCATCGGTTTTGCCTCGGCAAGCCTTCTCTGGGCCTGGCTTTCGAGCGTCGATGCGGGCCTGTTCTCGCCGCTCGCCGAGCAGCTCGGCCTGACGAACGGGCGGATCAACCTGCTCGCGACCTTCGACCCCGCCTTCTGGTCGGTCACCGTGATGGTGATCTGGAAGATGGCGGGGTTCTATATGATCATCCTGATGAGTGGCCTGCAGGCCATCCCGGCCGACTATCACGAGGCTGCCCGGATTGACGGGGCGAATTTCTGGCAACGCTTCCGTTTCATCACCCTGCCGCTGATCCGGCGCCCGCTGGCCCTTGCCTCGATCCTCTGCGTCTCGGGTTCCATGCTGGCGTTCGACCAGTTCTACATCATCCTGGCCGGTGGGCCTCAAAACCAGACGATCACAGCCGTCTACTGGATCTTCAATCAGTCCTTCGTGTCGTTCCGTCTGGGCTATGGGTCCGCGCTCTCCGTCGTGCTACTCGGCATCCTCATGGTCCTGAGTGCGCTGCAATTGCGCCTCTTCGGTGATCGCGAGCCGCCTCGATGACCCTCGCGAACGAGATCATTCTTCCGTCGCGCGCGGGGTGGCGCCCGCGCTTCGGGCTGCATCGCGTGCTGTTCCACGTTGCGGCCGTCCTGGTCGCACTCTTGTTCCTCGCGCCGATCGCGGTTGTCGTCCTCGCCTCGTTCCGCCCGTCGTCCGAAGCTGGCCTGCCGCCACTGCCGCCGTGGCCCACAGGTGGGTTCTCCCTCGACAGCTACGCCCGTCTCGAGGCCTTCGGGGCCGGCATCCTCCACCACGCCGGGAACAGCCTGTTCGTCGCCCTTGGCACGGCAGCGATCACCGTGGTGGTGTCGCTGCTGGCTGGCTACGGCTTCTCGCGTTTCCACTTTCCGCTCAAGGGCACGCTGTTCGTGCTGATCCTCGCCACGATGATGATCCCGTTCCAGTCGATCCTGACGCCGCTGTTCCTAATCCTGGCCCGCCTTGGTCTGCAGAACACGCTCACGGGCCTCATCCTGATCTATGTCACGCTCCAGCTGCCGTTCTCGGTCTTCATGATGCGCAACGCCTTCGATACGGTCCCCAAGGAGATCGAGGAGGCGGCGCGGCTCGATGGAGCGACGGGTCTTCGGCTGCTCGCGCACATCATGAGCCCGATCGTGTTCCCCGGCATGGTGTCGGTCGGTCTGTTCGCCTTCCTGAATGCCTGGAACGAGTTCCTGGCTGCGCTGGTGCTGCTGACGGATCAGGACAAGTTCACGCTTCCGGTCCTGATGACGGCCGTCCGCTCGGGCCACTACGGCTCTGTGGATTGGGGTGCGGTGCAGGCCGGCGTCACCGTGATGATGATCCCCTGTCTCCTGCTCTTCCTCCTCCTTCAGCGCTACTACATCCGCGGCCTCACGGCCGGTTCGGTGAAGTGACGCGCGTCCCTCCAAGCCTCAAGGAACGATCGCGGTGAACCAATACCAATCCGCTTCCACCGCGACCCCGGCGCAGGCCAAGTTCCGCCCGCCGACGGTAGATCAGGTTCGCGTCGAGGGCTTCTTCGGCACACGGATCGATACGATCGCCACCGTCACGGCCCACACGCTGCTGGACCGGTGCGAGCAGGCCGGCATGCTGGACCAAGTCGATCCCGACCGGCCGAACCCGGGGCTCCGCATCCCGTTCCAGGCTGGCAACGCCACGGTGTCGACGCAGATGTTCTGGGACTCGGACTTCGGCAAGAGCATCGAGACGGCCGCCTATGCGCTGTTTCGCAAACCGGATCCGGTGCTTGAAGCCCGTGTTGACGCAATCGTGGAGGCCTATGCGCGGCTGCAGGACGACGACGGCTACCTGAACTCCTGGTATCAGCGGATCGAGCCGGGCAAGCGCTGGTCAAACCTGCGCGATTGTCATGAACTCTATGACGCCGGCCATCTGATGGAAAGAGCCGTCGCCTATTTCCATGCGACCGGGAAACGGCGCTTGCTTGATATCATGGCCCGCTACGCCGACCACATCGCCACGGTGTTCGGTCCGAACCCGGGCCAGCGGCGCGGCTATTGCGGTCATCCCGAGATCGAACTTGCCCTCGTCAAGCTCGGTCGAGCGACCGGAGAGCAGCGCTATCTTGACCTCGCGCGCTTCTTCATCGACGAGCGCGGTGCCCAGCCCTCCTTCTATGACGCGGAGGCAAGGGCGCGCGGCCAGGACCCGGTAGACTATCACTTCGGCACCTACCAATACATGCAGGCGCACGAACCGGTCCGCGAGCAGCGCCACGTGGTGGGCCATGCCGTGCGGGCCGCCTATCTCTATGCCGGGATGGCGGACGTCTCGACCGAGTTCGGCGACGCCACGCTCAGGCCGGCCCTAGAGGCGCTCTGGGACCATCTCACGCAGAAGAACCTCTACGTAACGGGTGGCTTCGGCCCATCCGCTCAGAACGAAGGCCTCACCTTCGACTACGACCTACCCAATGAGACCGCCTATGCCGAGACCTGCGCGGCCGTCGCGCTGGTGTTCTGGGCGAGCCGCATGCTCGGCCTGGGGGCCGATGGCCGCTATGGCGACGTGATGGAGCGCGCCCTCTACAACGGCGCGCTCGCGGGTCTTTCGCTCGACGGCACCCGCTTCTTCTACGAAAACCCCCTGGAGAGCCGCGGTGCGCACCACCGTTGGACCTGGCACCGCTGCCCCTGCTGCCCTCCCAACATCGCGCGCCTCGTCGCCTCCGTCGGCACCTACGCTTACGGCGTCTCGGACGACACGGTCGCGGTCCACCTCTATTGTGAGAGCGTGGCCGATCTGGTGGTCGGCGGTACGGCGCTCCGGTTGCGGCAAGCCACTCGCTACCCGGCCGAGGGCGAGGTCACGGTGAAGCTCGAGCCGGCAACACCGAGTGACTTCACCCTGTCATTGCGCCTGCCCGGTTGGGCACAGTCGGTGACGCTTCGTCTCAACGGCGAGCCCGTCGAGACGTTGGCGCTGACGGCACAAGGATACCTGCATCTGCGGCGGTGCTGGACGGCGGGTGACCGTGTCGACTTGTCGTTCGACATGTCGGTTCGCCGGCTCCATGCCAATCCGCGGATCGGCGTCGACCAGGGCCGCGTCGCGCTCATGCGAGGGCCGCTCGTCTATTGCCTTGAGGGCGCGGACAACGGCAACACACTTAACGCCGTGATCCTGTCGCCGAACAGTTCGTTTCGCTGCGAAGCTGTCGCCGAGCTTGGCGATGCAGTGATGTTGGTAACCGAGTCCGTTCGCGAGGTCACAGCCGATCCCCGGGCGCTCTACACTGTCGCTGCCCCAGAGCGGGCGCCCACGGCCACGCGAGCCGTGCCTTACTATGCCTGGGACAATCGCGCGCCGGGTGAGATGCTGGTGTGGGTGCGGCAGGAGGGGTAATCCGGCTTGCGCTGGGCTTTGATCCCGGCGAGACGCGAAGCCGTGTCATCATCCCTTTCGAGGTCTCGGCAATTCGGTGGCAGACCGTGGTCCGACACTGGCAACGCGGTCGTTGTTGGGGGGTCGAGTGCGCCCCAGGTGACGCGCATCGGCGGCGGAGCAGGGAGGCGCCAGATAGCCCAGCCACTGGCTCACCGGCAGCACCGCATAGGCATTGGTGTAGTAGTTGAGATTTGATCGGACAAATGGTGTCGTGGGGCTGAAGCGCGAGCCGAGGCTGGATGCGGAGTGGTCGGGGTCAGGACGCATCCGGCCTCGGCGTTTTGCAGGGACACGACCATGACGAAAGATCAGAACGTCATCCGGGCGAAAGTCGGCCTTTTGGAATTGGCCGAGCAGCTCGGCAATATGAGTCAGGCGTGCAAGATGCTGTACCGGCCGGATAGTGAGACACCGAATTTGATCCTAAGCGGCGATTGTCGCGGGTGAAAGCAGGTGCTGTCGGACGGCTGCGGGCGTGCGGTGGCCGAGGCGAGCGATCAGCCAGGTCGTGTTGTAGGTCTCCTTGAAGGCCGGCAGAGCGCGACGCAGGTTCTCGACGGTGTCGAAGGTATGAACCCAGAGCAGGTTCTCCTTGAGCGTGCGGATGAAGCGCTCGGCGCAGCCGTTGCCCTCCGGCGCCCGCACGAAGGCGGGCAAACTTTTGGCCCCGAGGAAGACGATCTCGTCCTGGAAGACGGCGGACATGTATTGGCTACCGTGATCGTGCCCGCATCGAGCGCCGGTTTCGTCGTATTCTGTTCCATGGCGTAATCTCCCCGGCGTGGACGCGCCGAGTCAGGGGTTGGACAACCTGGAGATTACGCCGCCTTCAAATTTCAACCACTCTCGCGACAGCACCCCTTAAGCTCCTATGAGGTCACATCCCGCTCGACCGGCAGGTGCTGCATGGACAGCCGACAGATCACCTCGACGACACGGGGTCAGTCTCATTCGGGGTCAGACCATCCAGCCAGCGCCCACACTCTCACAGTCTCGTTCAACCCTGAGGCGCAGGAACCCTAGACTTATGACTGCGCGGGGCCCAGCGGGCGGGCCGCCTCTCGTCGAGCGGAGATCCTTGATCCAGCGCAAGGCGCATGGCCCGCGTCAGGTCCTTGATGACCCGAGCGGGTATTTCCGGAGGCGGCATGTGAGAGTCGAAGCATGGCATGCTGAGTCAAACTTAAGCTTAATTATCAGCGAAGGTAAAGATTTAAGGTCAACGACCGACGACGAGTGCGCCTCCTGCAAACAACATCTTCACTACAATCGGTGTCTCAGCCCGTTGCGCGAGGTCTTTTAAATTTTCGGAAATGCTTCGGCTCCTAGCGTGCCAGAGTTTTTCTAGCATGACATCATGCTTTGGAGCCAATCACCCTGCGATCGATTGTAGCGCGCCAATTCCGACGTCTGACTGCAGATCACAGCGGCGCGGCAGCTGTGGAATTCGCGTTTGTGTCGCTGATATTCGTCTTGTGCATCCTGCTGACGCTCTCGATAGGCCTTGTGCTGTTTCTGCAGCAGCAGCTCGACTATGCCACCAGCAAGGCGGCCCGGCAGATCATGAACGGCACCGTGCAGCAGAATGCCTATAGCAGCACGGATTTTCGCGCACAGGTCGTCTGCTCCTACCTCCCGGCGATCTTTTCCTGCAGCGATGTCATCGTGAACGTGCAGACCGTCACAGAGGGTATCAATCCGGGTGGTTACTACGCCTTTCTCAATAGCGACACGACGGGACTTGTCATTCCCCAATTATCTAATGGTTCGACTCAGTACAATGTCGGAACGCAAGGGTCGTATGAGTACCTGCAAGTCATCTATCCGATCACGTTCCTGCCGTCCGTCGTCACGGCTCTGCTAACCAGTCACACCTACAATGGGTCTCCTGCCTATCTGGCAATGGCGACGGCAGCCTTCCGGAACGAGCAATATTGATGCGCGCGCGGCCACTCCGCCAATTCCAGCGGTCGGCCGCCGGTGTGGCCGCGATCGAATTCGCGATGATATTCCCTCTGCTCTTGGTGCTTCTTCTCGCCGGAGGCCAAGTCATTCTCTACGTCGACGCCGCGCGCAAGGTGCAACGCGTCGCGACATCGGTGAGCGAGATGCTGTCGCAAGCAGCGCCGGGGTCGAGTTCAGCCACGACCGCGACCGTCAACACGACCGACCTCAACTTCAGCTACGATGCCGCCACTGTCATTTTTCCTTATGTGCTGGGTGATGCGGCGCGGCGCAATCTGACGTGGCGTCAAGCCATCACGGTCAGTATGGCGGGTATCGCTTTCACGAAGTTGAGTTCCGCCTGCGATGGCGCCGACGACAAGAGCACCTGCTACGCCGCGACCGTGAAGTGGACCAGCACCGGCACCTCATCGGCAAGCTATCGGCCATGCCTTCCGCAACAGGTGCCGGTGGACAATGCCGCCCCCTACAACCGTCTCAACCTGCCCAGCTCGCTCTACGGGCCAGGCTTCATCATCGCTGTCGACGTATCGTTCACGTTCAACCCCACCTTCGGGGATGGACTGATCAGTCCGGTCACGATCATCAGATCGGCTTTCGTGCAGCCACGCTACGCCACGGAAATCGACTTCGACACGACCAACAGCGACGGGATTGCCTCGATATGCAGTTGAAAGACGAAATTCGCGTCTTCGCATGGCGATCCCGGACGTTTTGGCGCGAGCTCCGTGGCAACGTGAGCATCTTGTTTGCCCTCAGCCTTGTTCCGATGATCGGGGTGGTGGGACTCGGCGTCGACTATGGCATCGCGCTCAGTACCAAGTCCAAGCTCGACAGCGCGGCCGACGCGGCTGCCCTTGCAGCTGTGGCGACGGCAAAAGCCTATGTGGCCGATAATGCGTCGGATAATAACGTCACCGCCGACGCCATCGCGGCTGGCCTCGACCGAGCCAAGCGGGCCTTTGCGGTCAATGCCGCTGGCTTGAAGCTTGCCACCGCTCCCACGCCGGCCATCACCCTGACTCGCACCGGGCAGACTTTCGCCTCGAATGTTTCCTACAGTTCGGTGACTTCGGCCCAGTTTGGGCGCATGTTCGGCACGCCGACGCTGAACGTGGCCGGCACTTCGGCTGCACGGGCCGACGTACCCAGCTACCTCGATTTCTATCTCTTCGTAGACGAATCCGGTTCCATGGGCATCCCGACCGCGGCTGCCGACCAGACAACCCTTGCCAACGTGAACGGCGGCTGTCAGTTCGCGTGCCATTTCTCCGACCCCAAGCTGGCCACGGAGAGCGCTGGCAATTGGGGCTACAACATTGCCACGACCGGCTACACCAAAAAGAAGGCGAGCAACGGCACCTATGTCAACGACCAGCAAGTGCTGACGACGCCGATCCAGCTGCGATCCGGCGCAGTCAATAATGCAATCTGTCAGTTGCTGACCCGGGCTGCCTCACCCGCCGTCGCGAACCAGTACCGGGTTGGTATCTACCCGTTCATCAATCAGGTTGCGACTTTAGCGGCTCTGACGACCAACATCCCATCGCTTCAATCCACGGCCGATTGCTCCTCCAGCCCGCCGATGGCGCTGACCTCTCTCCTGGATCCGGGCGTCACGCAATTCTACTCTGGGAATGACCCGACGACCGGGACCGGCAGTGGCGGAACCCATTTCGAATCTGCCTTGCCGGGGATGCAGGCAATGGTGTCGCCCGTCGGCGATGGGTCTTCGGCTGTCAATCCCAAGCCGTTCGTGTTTCTGATTACGGATGGCATGGACAACGGACAGCATTATTCGTCAAAATCTGGCTCGTCTTACCGCTACGTGGGGGATCCCAACACTCTTTTCACGAGCTACGTTGGTAGTAACGGCAAGGCCGTAACTTCTGGTTTCGATGGATCTTCCCCGCAAATATTCAACTCTAATTATTGTTCTCAGTTGAAGTCAGCCGGCATTACACTTTCAATCCTATATATTCCCTACGTGACGCTGGCGGTGGGTACCAAAAATCAAGCGGAAACCATCACTGTCGACAATCTTATTCCCGGTGTTTCCAGTAACCTTCAGGCCTGTGCAAGCTCAGGGTTCTTCTACACGGCCAGTTCGGCATCTGACATCACCGCCGCGCTTTCCGCCATGTTCAATCAAGCGGTCCAGGTCGCACATTTGAGCAAATGACAGCCGTAGGCTCAAAGAAAGGTTAGGCTAAGCCGTTGCGGGTTTAACCTCGACCAATCTCGTCCATGACCCCTCAGCGTGCCCTAAAGATCATCCCCCAGCCTCGACAAGATGCTCTTGATGTTGTGGGAGGTCATCCGTGATGATGAACCACCTCGCCTTGGAGCCGACGAAGATGTGAGCAGTTGGGCGGATACTTGGTTCGTCGATGAGCGTTCCCATTGCCACATGGACAAATGCGCCATCGCGAACAACCGCAAAGAGCAGTGAGCCACAGACCTTGCATCGCTCGTCATGCCAATCCGGAGTGCCGAAGATCAAGATATCGTCCTCTCCTGTTACGACGCGCAGTTTGGCGCGCTCGATCCCGGCAAGAGGCTTGAAAGCCGCGCCGGTTGCGCGGCGGCAGAGCGAGCAATGGCAATTTACGGCGTAAACGAACTCGTCCGTCACCTCGTAGGTGACTGCACCGCACTGGCATGATCCGATCAATGTGCGGTCCGGTTTCTCTGTGGCCAAGGACGAGGTTCCTTCTGCTGTCTTGAAGGTAATACCGATCGAGGACGATGTCTGGACCTTGGGCGAGGTGCCGCCTTCGGCATCAGGTGGAAGCACGTTTGCGGAGCCGCCACCCTTGGGTGATCATCGATAGCTGATGCTTCTCCCAAGTGGCCCTCGATTTTCGCCAGGCAACGGTTAGACGGGCTCCTGCCACGATGGCTGCGGTGCACGACCGCCGATAGTGGGCGGCTATGACGAGTCTTTTATGGCTTTGAGGCGCATGTTTTCGGCTTCGAGGGTGGCGATCCGCTCTTCCAGTCGGGCGATGGCTGATGCGACGTCGGCGGCATCGAACTTCTGTGGGATATGCTGGGGGCAATTGCTGTCCCATGCATCGACCTTGAACAGGATCGCCTGTTCGGCCCGCGCACGATAACCCGGTGGAATCAGTCGCGCCAGCAACTCCGGATCATCCGCCACGACCCGGGCTCGGCCCCAAAGTTTGATGCGCCGCCGGTGAGCGTAATCCATCAGGAACAGGAAGGCGCGGTCGTTCTCGGCTAGGTTGCCAGTTGTGATATACTGGCGATTTCCCGAGAAGTCGGCAAAGCCGATCGTATGCTCGTCAATTGGGCGAATGAAGCCACTCGGCCCGCCGCGATGCTGTGCATAGGGCTGGCCAGCCGCAGTCGCGGTTGCCAGATATGCGGTCTCGACCTGGGCGAGAAAACCCGTCAATGTCTCGTCGATGACGGTATGGAAACCGCCGTTCGATTCCAGTCGCGCGTAAGCGGATCGCGAGCCTCGGGCTGTCTGAATAGCCTTGACCGCCGGTGTGAAGGCGACGTCGCTGCTCACCGGCGTCATGACACAGCCCCAGCCAAAGCCAGCACCACCGCAAGGCCAACACTCAGTTGGCAGAAGCACCGAACCTCCTTCGTCGCACCTGTACCGAGGTAACTTGTTGTCATTGGAGCCTCCTGCCTTCGCAATCGTGCGCCTGGACCGCCGCCCGGATCGGACGAGGCGCCAGCGACCGATCAGCCTACGTGGTCGCCAAGAAATTGGCGGATCGTCGCACCGATCTCAGAAGCATGGGTTTCGAGCGCGAAGTGGCCCGTCTCGAAGAAACGAACGTCGGCCGAGGGAATGTCGCGCCTGAAGGCCTCCGCACCGGCCGGAACGAAAAACGGATCGTTCCTGCCCCAAACGGCGAGGAGGGGCGGCTGGTGTGCACGGAAATAGGCCTGGAAGATCCCGTAGGCCTCAAGGTTCGATGCATAGTCGAGTAACAGGTCGAGTTGAATGTCATCGTTACCGGGCCGCGCCAGATACGCATCGTCGAGGGTCCATCCATCGGGTGAGACCAGACTCGGATCAGCGACACCATGCGTGTATTGGAACAGCGTCGTCTCCGGGGTGAGCAGGGTTCGGAGGGCGTTACGATTCTCGTCCGTCGGTTCCTCCCAGTACGCCCGCATCGGATTGAATGCCGCCGAAATCCCGTCCAGATAAGCATTGCCGTTTTGGGTGATAATCGCGGTGATCCGCTCCGGATGCCTGGCCGCGATGCGCAAGCCGATCGGCGCCCCATAGTCGAAGATATAGAGCGCGAACGTCTTCAGCCCGGCAATTTCAGTGAAACGGTCGATGACTCCGGCAATAGTGTCAAACCTATAGGCGAATTGTTCGCGCGGCTTGATTTCGGTCTGGCCAAAGCCGGGCAAGTCCGGTGCGACAACATGATAGGTGCCGGCGAGTTCCGGAATCAGGTCACGAAACATGTGGCTGGATGTCGGAAACCCGTGCAGCAGCAGGATCGTCGGCCGGCTGCGGTCGCCCGCTTCGCGGTAGAACACTGCGGTGCCGTTGACATCAACGGTCTTGAAGTGTGTGCTCATGGTGAAAAATCCTGTTATTTTTAGTCGTGGCGAGGGGAAGCACTGGTGCTGCCAGGGCAGCCGGAAACTCTGTGATGCAGAAGTTTCCGCGCGACGTTCAGGCGGCGTTGCGGGCGTTCACCTTCGGGAAATCGATCTCGGTCTTCAGCGCTTCGTTCACCATGTTGGTGAACGTGTTCAGCGCGACATGCGCGATGATTTCGAGGATCTGAGCGTCGGTATAGCCTGCCTCACGGACCGCCAAGAGTTCGGTTTCCTGGATATGCCCACGTTCGCGTGTCAGCTGGGCGGCAAAATGGACAGCCGCATTGGCCTTTAGATCGTTTGATGCGCCGCTCCGGTTGGCGGTGATCTCGGCATCATTGAGATGCACCACGTTCTTGGCGAGATAGGTATGCGCCGACAAACAATAGTCGCAGCCATTCACCTCGGCGACGGCAAGCGCGATCCGCTCACGCGTTGCGGCGGGCAGGGCGCCCTTACCGAGGGCGCCGGACAGGCCGAGGTAGCCCTCGAGAGTCTGCGGGCTGGCGCCGATCAACCGGAACATATTGGGTACGACGCCGAGCTGCTTATGGACGGCCTCAAGCGGACCTCGCGACTTCTCGGGTGCATCGGTAATGGTGGCTGGGGTTGGAATGCGGGACATTGTGGCGCTCCTGCTTCTGTAATCCGGCCTGCATTGGCCGGTGACAGGAAAATGGACCCGACGCGATTCTTTCGCTATTCCGTCGTTCAAGGAACCACCCTTCCACATTCCGGTAGGGCCCGTGGATCGTTTCGAGGCGATGCGGACGTTGTTGGCGGCAGTGGATGGCGGCAGCCTCTCTGCGGCATCTCGCACGCTGCGCGTTCCGTTGGCGACGGTCAGCCGCCGGGTCTCCGATCTGGAGGTGAACCTGAAAACGCAGCTGCTGGTTCGATCCAGTCGGCGTTTGTCGCTGACCGAAGCCGGCCGCGCCTTCGTGGAAGCCGCCCGTCGGATCTTGGACGATCTCGACAATGCAGAACGTGCGGCGGGTGGTGAATACCGCAGTCCGCGCGGTCATCTGACCATCACCGCCCCGGTCATGTTCGGCCGGCTCCATGTCGAGCCCGTGGTGCTCGCTTTCCTGAAAGCCTATCCTGACATCACCGTCCGGCTGGCGCTAGCTGACCATCTGGTCAATCTTGTCGAGGATCATATCGATGTCGCAGTGCGGATCGGGAGGCTTTCCGACAGCAGTATGGTCGCTCAAAAGCTCGGTGAGATTGCTTGGGTCACCTGCGCAAGCCAGGGCTATCTCCGTGAACGTGGAACACCCGCGACGCCAGCCCAACTCAACCAGCATGATTGCATCGCGTTCGAGGGTCTTTATTCTTCGCTTCACTGGATTTTTGCAACGAGGGGTGCGCCCTTGTCGGTGCCGATCCGTCCGCGTCTGTCTGTCAACACCGCCGATGCCGCGATCAGTGCGGCAATTGCCGGCGCGGGGATCACCCGTGTTTTGTCCTATCAGGTCGCAGCGGCGATCGAGGCCGGGACACTGCAACTCGTCCTGCGCGAACTTACGCCAGAGCCGCTACCCGTCCATCTGGTCTATACCGCACAGGGGCTCCTACCGCTGAAGCTACGTGCGTTTCTTGATTTTGCAACGCCGTGGCTCAAGGCGACCCTGAGCATCTGAGGCTCGAACCGACACTCGCGACCACAACGTCAAAAACGTTCAGGACGTTTGCCGGGTCTGATTTTCAGTGCTCTGCCTCAATGACAAAAACAGCCTTGTCCAAGAGCTTCGCCAGTTCCTTTCGGGCCGTCCGGGCGTCAGCCTCCGTCTTGAAGCCGAATGTGAGCGGAAAACGAGAGCTTCCGTCTGCGCTCAGCGTGAAGCCATGCCCGTGTTGGTCGGTAGAATGCACCGATTGGATCTGCCCGAGTTTCCCGGTCATTGTCGTTTCCTCTATCCCATAGACTTGCACACAATGCGCGAACTGCGGGATGCCACAAGCTGTTTCGGTGATGCGGGGCATTCGGGCCGGTCTTCGCCTGATCAGTTCGCTAAGCTAGCACTTGGCGTTTCAGCATGCGTCCGGATTTACTCCTCGTCTTCATCCTTGTACTGCCTGATCACCGCCGCGAGTGGGACGGCGTGAACATGTTCAAGCTCCGCCATCGCGGCTTCCGTATCGGCGTCGACAATCACGGGAGCGGCGCTGTCGAAGAGTGGACAACATGGAAATTCGAAGCTCTGCCCGTCAGATTCATCGACCGCTCGGCAGACACGGCGTCGTTCATCATCCGGACCCGTTCGGGTTCGGTTGAGCAGCCGGTCAGCAGGGGTCACGGATAGCGGCACGCGCCTGTGCCTCCCCTCAGCTCTGGGCACGAGGATCGTGCAGAGCTGGGGCATGATGGCGAACCTTCATGTTCCGCGCGTGCGAGCTTGGCTCCGAACAGTTAAACTCTTCTGAGGAGAACACCGAGAAGAAACGGCAGATGAAACCATGATTGATGAGATGTGAATGGTTGCGGCCATCAACCACGCCTCCGGCGAAGGATCTCATCTCGAGCGGCCGCAACATGAATGCGGGATAGCGTAGGGGGACAGACCCTGTTCATGCCCGCAGTGTTACCGGTCGGATGAAGCCCGCACATGGGTGAACCGAACAAAGGACAACCGATGAAATCTTTCGCCCGACTTCTGCTCCCGGCTGCCGCGCTGCTCGGCCTCCTCTCCGATGCAAGCTCCGCATCGGCGCAAGGTTACTTCGACGACGGACCGCCGCCTCCTCATTTTCGTCATGGCTGGGACGGACCGCCGCCGTGGGAGCGGCGGCATCACCGCCATCACTGGCGGGACGACGGATTCGAGGGTGGCGATCCGAGGCGGACCGACTTCAATCGCGCGCCCAGAGGAAATGAGCGACGGTTTGGCGACGAGCGAGACAGGAATGGAGAACGCCGTGGTGGCGGTCAGGAGCGGGGACGAGACGGCGGACGTCCGCGCGGGAACGGCAATTTCGACGACGGAACCTGACAGATCAGGCCGCATAAGAAGTTCAGTATACTCCCATTCGCAAATGAGTGTTCTTACACGCTGAAACAATGGTCCGGACAGCGTTGCCCGGACCACATGATCTTTTTGGGGGTAGGCATTGTCCCCGCAGTCTAACAACTGTGGAAGGAAAAGTCGCAGAAGTTTACTTCAGCTCCGACCTTTGAAAAGAGTTATGCGCGCGGTTTAACCCAAGACGTTTCATGACTTTGTCGGAGGAAAGTCACGTGTTTTGGTTCGTCATGCGCTCTTTGGACGCACTTCCCTCCTCACCGACGTTTTTAGCGTCCTTAACCATCCACAGCTGATAGGCCGCGACGGCCATTCCGGACAAGAGCGTAAACAGGGTCAGCATTGCAAGCACAGTCGACTTTTCCATGAGGAACTCCATTCATCTTAAACTTGCTAATCAACCCCCTGATCACTCTGGCGGTTCCTTGGTCGATTACGGATCGTGAACGGTAAAGCCGGAAGCGATGGTGGCCGAGCATGCCGACGAAGCATCAGTCATTTTGGTCTTGACCGGCGCTGCAGAGGCCTGCGCCCCAGGGTTGCCTGAGACACCTCGGAAGCGGACGATCTCCGCCGGCTGAACCCGCGCGGAACGCAGTCTACTAATCCCGGCGCGTCGCAGGGACCGCTTGGTTCAGGCGTGAAACGTCGCTTCTAAGCCCGCTATCGCCCCGCGCTGGGTGGTAAAACGATCGTGCTCTCGCGCAAGCCGTGGATCCACCCATGGCCTTTCCGATGCCCGCGGCGCGTCCGAAAATGACGAACACACGTCCGAAAGCGTAAAGCACGTCCGGCCGCTTTGATGCGTATCTGCGAAGGGAGGAGCACAGAATGCCGCTCAGAATGAATCGGGACGTGTTTATCACCTGTGCGGTCACCGGCGCGGGCGACACCGTGTCCAAATCGAAACACGTTCCGGTCACACCGCAGCAGATTGCCGAATCCGCCATCGATGCAGCCAAGGCCGGCGCGGCGGTGGTTCATTGTCATGTCCGCGATCCCGAGACCGGCGCCGGCTGCCGTCGCAATGATCTCTACAGGGAGGTCACCGATCGCATTCGCGCTTCCGAGGTCGATGTCGTGCTCAATCTGACCGCCGGGATGGGTGGCGATCTTGTCTTCGGAGACGTTGAACGACCGCTTCCGCTCAAGGAAGGCGGCACCGACATGGTGGGCGCGACCGAGCGCGTGAGCCATGTCGCCGAATGCTTGCCGGAGATCTGCACACTCGATTGCGGCACGATGAACTTCAGCCTGGGCGATTACGTCATGACCAACACGCCAGGCATGCTGCGCGCCATGGCCAGGCTGATGACGGATCTCGGCGTTCGTCCCGAGATCGAGGCCTTCGACACCGGCCATCTATGGTTCGCGAAACAGCTCGCCGAAGAAGGGTTGATCGAAGACCCGGTCCTTATCCAACTCTGCATGGGCATTCCTTGGGGCGCGCCGGACGATCTCAACACCTTCATGGCCATGGTGAACAATCTGCCCGCGAGTTGGACGTTTTCGGCCTTCTCGATCGGCCGCAACGCGATGGCCTATCCGGCGGCGGCCGTACTCGCCGGTGGCAATGTCCGGGTCGGTCTCGAAGACAATCTCTATGTCGGTAAAGGCCAACTGGCCACGAACGCGCAGCTTGTCGAAAAGGCCGTGCAGGTTGTCGAAGGCATGGGCGGCCGCATCATCGGGCCGGCCGAGGTCCGCGAAAAACTGAAGCTCACCAAGCGCTGAGGATCACATCATGAGCCTCGTCAAGAAGGCCGCCTGCATCGGCGGCGGCGTCATTGGTGGCGCATGGGTCGCGCGGTTCGCCCTTGCGGGCATCGACGTGAAGATCTTCGATCCGCACCCGGAAAGCGAACGGATCATCAATGAAGTCATGGCCAATGCCGAGCGGGCCTATGCCATGCTGACGATGGCGCCGCTGCCCCCGAAGGGGATGCTGACCTTCTGCGGCAGCCTCGCCGAAGCGGTCGCTGACGCGGACTGGGTTCAGGAAAGCGTGCCCGAAAGGCTCGACCTGAAGCGTCGCATTCTCACGGAGATCGATGCCGCTGCACGGGCCGATGCCTTGATCGGTTCTTCGACCTCCGGGCTTCTGCCGACCGAGTTACAGGCCCAGATGAAACATCCCGGGCGGATGTTCGTCGCCCACCCCTACAATCCGGTTTATCTGCTGCCCCTCGTCGAACTGGTGGGCGGCAAGGCAACCTCTGCCGCCACGATCGAGCGCGCCCAGCGAGGAGCCGAACAGATCGGCATGAAAGGTGTGGTCATCGCCAAGGAGATCGAGGCCTTCGTGGGCGATCGCCTGCTTGAAGCCTTGTGGCGCGAGGCGCTCTGGCTCGTGCATGACAACATCTGCGACACCGAGACGCTCGATGACGTCATTCGCTATTCCTTCGGCCTGCGATGGGCCCAGATGGGCTTGTTCGAGACCTATCGCATCGCGGGGGGTGAAGCCGGCATGCGCCATTTCCTGGCGCAGTTCGGCCCGTGTCTCAAATGGCCATGGACGAAGCTCACGGACGTGGTCGATCTCGACGACGCGCTCGTCGAGAAAATCGGCACTCAATCCGATCGCCAGGCGGCGGGTCGTTCGATCCGGGAACTCGAACGCATTCGCGACGAAAACCTCGTCGGCATCATGCAGGCCCTGAAGGGCGGCAACGGCGGCAAGGGATGGGGCGCGGGCAAATTGCTGGCGGATTTCGAGACGAAACTCTGGGCGAACGCGGGCGGAGCCCAGCGGAGTCCTGATCTCTCGGCTCCGCTCAGGCTGGTGAACACGAAGGTCAGTGCCGCCTGGGTCGACTACAACGGGCACATGACCGAGCATCGTTATCTGCAGCTGTTCGGCGATACTTCCGATGCGCTTCTGCGCATGATCGGCGTCGACTTCACTTATGTCGAGGCCGGGCACAGCTATTACACGGTCGAAACCCATATTCGGCATCTCGGCGAAGCGAAGCTCGGACAGGAGCTCTTCACGACGGTTCAGATCATCGCGGTCGACGACATTCGCATTCGATATTTTACGAAGATCCACGATGCTGCGTCGGGGAAAGTCCTGGCGACGGCCGAGCAACTCATGCTGCATGTCGACTCGAACGCCGGCAAATCCGTCGCCGCGCCCGCAGCAGTCCGATCAAAGCTCGCGGGACTCGCGGACGCGCATGCCAAGCTCGAGCAACCCGACGGTCTCGGTCGCCATGTCGGACAGAAAAGATAGGTGCCATCCCGAAGGGAACGGTGCCAGGATCGATTGATCCCTCGGGGCCGTCTCTTCAGCTTGCGCCGCCTCCAAACAAAGCCTCCAAGAGATGCTCGGGCTTGAACGGCTTCTGGACATGTTTGATGTCTGAAAAGCGGGCCGGTATCACATGTCTGTCATAGCCGGTGACGAAGACGAACATGACGCCGCGGTCCACAAGGGCATCGGCGACCGGATAGACGGGACCATATTCCCCAAGGTTGATGTCGAGAACAGCCGCATCAATCCGCGCATTGGTAGAGATCAAGTCGAGCGCTCCTTCAATGGTTGGAACAGGCCCGAGAAGGTCGGCACCCAGGTCGGTAAAGATGCGGCCGGTCTCCTTGGCAAGAAAGTAATCGTCTTCGACGACTAAAACGCGCCGGCCGGCCAGATGAGGCGAGGAATGTGTCACAAGACGTCCTAATCTGTGCGGCCGCCAAGAGGTAGATCGATCGAACATCGCACGACGTCGTCGCCAAGTTCGAAACTTGTCCTTGCGCCGAGTGCGTAGGGTAGAGCACGCTCAATCAGCTCACGTCCATATCCCCCTTCTCGGAGGGCATCGACGCTCTCACGCGGCTGAACGATACCGTGTTCGACCCAATGCAGTTGCAGTCGTCGCCCACTTACCGGATCTTCATATGTCGTCCAGCTGACGGTAAGCCGCCCGTGGTCTGTGGCGAGTGCTCCATATTTGGTGGCATTGGTGGCCAACTCGTGCAGGCCGAGAGCCAATGTCTGAACATTCGCGTTCCGTAGTTGGACTTCGGGTCCCTGCAACTTGATCCTGTGCTCCTGCATTGCAGGGGTCCCCAACGCCTCCAACTCCGTGCGGACAAGCGTGGCGATCGTGATCCGCTCCTGCTCTGAGTGGGACAGAAGCCCTTGAACACGAGCCAGGGCCTCAAGACGGTTGTTGAACTTCAGGCGAAATGTCTCAAGGTCCGAGGTCGTATCCATCGTATGCTTCGCAACCGAGCGCACCACCGCGATCAGGTTGCGGGTGCGGTGCTGCAACTCGGCCACCATAACGGCCTGGCTTTCCTGCATGGTGCGTAGATCGTCGACATCGGTCGAGGTGCCCAGCCACTCGATAATACGGTTGCCGGGGTCGCGAAGCGGCGTGGCTCGTGCCTGGAACCACCGATAGCACCCGCGCTTGTGCCACAGGATGCGGCATTCGGCTTCGAAGAGGCCGAGACGTTCCGCGCTTTTCCAAGCCTCCATCACCTGGGGGCGATCATCCAGATGAATAGAGGCGAGCCAACCTAAGCCCAAGCTCTCATGCTCTGACAAGCCAGTATAGGCCGTCCACTGCGGGCTTGCCCAGGTCCAATGTCCGACATCCACCGCACGCCACACGAGTTGAGGCACACCCTCGATGAGGATGCGCTGGCGTTCCTCGCTGTCGCGGACGGCGAGCTCGGTGCGACGGTGTTGCGTGATGTCTGCCGCCGTGCCGAACCATTCTTGGATCCGGCCCCGATCATCGAGGAGCGGAACGGCTCGCGAATGCGTCCAACCGAGCGTTCCATCCGCGAGCCGGACCTGGTGCTCCAGGTCGAACACGCCCTTTTTCTGGATCGCCTCCCGGATGATCGCGGTGACGCGGAGCTGGTCAACCGCAGGAATATAATGTTCGAGCCAATTCCGATCCGGGCTACCGGTATCACGTAGGACACCTCCACCGGACAATTCCCGCATCTCGGTCCAATCCGGGCTCATGCGGTACATGATCTGGGAGCTCGCCTCGACAAGCGCCCGAAGCCGCGCTTCGGAAGCGATCATCTTCCCTTCAGCCTCACGCCGTTGCGTGATGTCGACGAAGGTCAGCACAGTTCCGTCGACGCGGCCCTCGAGAGTGCGATAGGGCCGCAGTCGCATGATGTACCAGCGGCCGTCGTGGCTGCGGACCTCACGCTCGATCAGCCTCGCCTCTCCTATCACGTCGCGAACATCGGCTTCGATCGCGTCATAATCGAGCTGATGCGTGAAGTGATTGATGGCCCTGCCAACGTCGTTTGCCGTGACATTGAAGAGGTCGGCGATGGGCGCGGTGAACATCTTGATTCGAAGACGACCGTCAAGAAAGAGCGTGCCGATCTCGGTGGCGGCGGTAAGGTTCTGAAGATCGCTATGTGCGACCGAGATACTTTCGAGCTTGCTCTTTAGCTCGGCATTGACGGTCTGGAGTTCCTCGTTGATCGACTGTAGTTCTTCCTTGGAGGTTTCGAGTTCCTCGGCGGTCGAACGATACTCTTCGTTGATCGACTGAAGTTCCTCGTTGGCGGCACGGAGCTCCTGCACGGACCCTTCGTGACTGCTCCGGCTCTCGATCAGGGCTTCATGCGAGGCTTTCAGCTCCGCATGAAGATGCCTCACCTCATCCGGCCGGTCTCCGGCCGGTGCTGTGTCCACTTGTGGCAAGGGGCCGCCGTCGAGAAAAAGAACCAGCGCCTGCGCGGTTCTGCGGCCATCGGATGAAGGCGTCACATAGAGGGCTATGCGCCGCCACTCGCCCTCAAAGTTCACCGACGCGGAATGTGTCAAGGTTGCAAGCTTATGATCGAAGGCACGAAGCAACGCGAGCCTAAGATCGAGCCGCAATTCCGGGCGAACGATGCTCGATAGTTTGTTGGAAAATGCCCCGGCGGAGTGAAGGATGAACCGGCCGGCTTTTGGTGACAAATGAACGATCTCTTGGCGATCGTCGACGAGTGCGCTTGGCGGCGCCGTGCTCTCGAGTGCCGCCGCGTGGAATGAAGCTGCCAGGGTCCCGGCGTCGAGCCGGGCGACTTGGCCCGTGGCAAGCTGCGCGAACCTGTCGGTTGGTGGCAGGTTCGGGAGGAGCGGAAGAGATTGCAACGCCTGTGCGCGAGCCTGATAGACCCGGGCTTCGCGGTCGATCGGGACGAAGAGGTCAGGGAGACTATCCGCGGTTTCCGCGGTGCCGAGGAACAGGAAGCGATTTGGTTTCAGGCCATAATGGAAGATCGCACAGATCTGCTGTTGCAGAGAACGCTCGATATAGATCAACAGGTTACGACACGTCACAAGATCGAGCCGTGAGAAGGGCGGGTCTTTGAGCACGCTGTGCGAGGCGAATAACACCAGATCGCGAACCTCCCTGCGGATCCGGTAATGCGTGCCTTCGTCGACAAAGAAGCGGCTGAGCCGTTCATCCGATACGTCAGCCTCGATCGAGCGCGGATAGCGACCCTCCCGCGCCGTGGCAAGCGCGCCTTCGTCCAGGTCGCTCGCGAAGATCTGAATCAGCACATGCGTCTTACGTCGTGCCGCTTCTTCGAGCATGAGAATCGCGATGCTGTAGGCTTCTTCGCCTGAGGCGCAACCCACAACCCATGCGCGGATCCCCGTCTCGTCGAGAGTGTCGAACAACGGCGCGATGGCACGCTGTTCCAACGCCTCGAACGCCTGATAATCGCGAAAGAACATCGTGACCGAGATCAGCAGGTCTGAGAAAAGCTCCTTTGCCTCCTCAGGTGTGGCCCGGAGGTGGGCATCATATTCGGTCAGCGTGTCGAACCGGCAGACCTGCATCCTCCGCAGGACGCGCCGCATCACCGTTGCACGTTTGTAATTGGAGAAGTCGTGACCCGTGCGCGTGCGCAGAAATGCGACGATCCGCCGAAGATCATTCGCGGCCCCGTCCATGTCGAGCGACCGCACCGCTTCCTTGCTGTGCGCGACCTCTGCCAGGCGCTCGACTAGCCTGACGATCGGGCCGATGAAATCCGCGGCGCCGGTTGCAATCGCATTCTGCGGCATCATCGGGAAGCCGGCCTCGGCCGGTTCCTGGACCATGATAACCCCGCCGGCTTCCTTGACCGACCGGACCCCGACCGAACCGTCCGATCCCGCGCCACTCAGGATGACGGCGACGCCATCGCCTCGGGCCGAGGCGATCGAGCGGAAGAACATGTCGATCGGAGCACGCCGACCGCGTGGCTCGGTGAACGTTCGAGCCGTGACGCTGTCTCCGTCGATGACCAACTCGCGGTCGGGCGGAATGACATAGACGCAGTTGGGCCGGAGGTGAGAGTCGCTCTCCACCTGATGGACCGGCATTTTCGTGCAAGCCGACAGGATGGTGTGCAGCGCGCTTGGCTGGTCTGGGGCGAGATGCAAGATGACCACATAGGCGATCCCGAGATCATCCGGCACCTGGCGGAAAAAGCTCTGAAGTGCCGTGACGCCGCCCGCCGATGCGCCGATCGCGCAGATCGGAGTGTGGTTTTGCGGGGGGGCTGTCTCGATGCGGGGTTCTTGGGTCACCCGCTCAATCTAACGGACCCTCCCTCGGAGGTCTCCTCAAACCATCATCGACTTGGAAGACTGAGTTGCCGGTGCGACGAGCGAACAAGCCGCTTCGTCGCGGGTTGTCGCAGGCAACAGAGGAGCAAACGACGATGGAACCCATGAAGCCAATGAAACCCATGGAGCCGATGAAACCCATGCAGCCGATGCAGCCGATGGCCAAGACCAGCCCATGGTGGCCGCGGGACCTTGGCGAGCCTTCGAGCACAGGAGGTCAGAACGATCTCTCTTATGCTTTTTTCCCCGACAAGCATCGACTGCTCGTCCGGGAGAATGGAACGACGACGACATATGATACCGGCGATCACCAGATCAGCGGTGTGTCACAGCAACAAAGCGGCTCTCGTTCCCTGAGCTTCACCAGTCAGAACGGCACCGTTAACCTCGACGAGCTGAAGCGGCTCTGAGCACGAGGGTAGCCGAGGCGGCGGCTGGACCCGTATCCCGTCAAGTACCGGGGCGGCGGGCGAATTGCCAACAAATGGGGTTCACCGCCTCTTCGGCACAGCGAGCGGCCGAGACCGCGATCTCCCCGCCTGGTCTCGAGCTGTTTGGAGAGAGATCACCTTGCGACCCGGCGCTTTTCCTGCGCAGTTTGCACGGTGGATCCGACGACGGAGAACAACAACGTGGCTTTCACTTGCACGGTTCCGGCTCGCCCCACGGTTCAGGTGGATGACGAGCGCGTGAGGATCACCCGGTGGGACTTCGAGCCCGGAGCCAACACAGGCTGGCATGAACACGGCATGCCCTATTGCGTCGTCATGGTGCTCGGCGGAACTCTGGCGATCCATAACGGCGAAGCGGTTACTCACGTGACCCTGGCTGCGGGGGATTCGTACACCCGCCCCAAGGGCATTACGCATGACGTGATGAATGCCTCGGAGCACCCAATTGCCTTCGTCGAGGTGGAGATGAAGCGGTAGGGGCGCCGACACGAAAACGCTTGCTATCACCACCGCCACCTTCCACGGCGACCGGAACTATACTGTCACCCACTGTCGCCTAGAAAGAAACAAGGCAAACCTTTGATCCGGTTGGTATGCAGCCTATGTTCCTTGCCAAGGCGGAGCGCTCGCGCCCGATCCGACGACGATCCTCTTCCTCGATCGTCGGTACGCGCAACATCGAGCATACCCGTGGCTCACCACGTATCCACGCCATGAGCGTGCGGACCAGCGTATCACCATCGATCCTGTCTGTCTTTGCCCGCCAGTGCCGTCGCGATACCGCAATGGACGCTGCATCGATCACATGGCTGGTGATGCCGACTTCCGAGGCAAGCGCGCGATGGATCCAGAAGCCATCGAGCCCCGCTTCCTGGATGACGATCACCGGGTAGCGCGCACTCTCGCGGGCCTGCGCTTTGTCACGCAATCCCTCCAGACACGCCAGCATCGCCAGCAGATCGCCGCCCGGAACCCTTTGACGGGACATCTTCTCGCTGCCCGGTAACAATGAGGTCAACAGCCATGTCGATTTCGACAATTCCAGTGAAACAAAGATCGCGCCGAGATCAACGCGGAAAGCGGCAGGCGAGACAGGAGCTGCTGACACGGAAGATCCTTTTAGACCCGTTGGTGGTGAAACAACTCTGGTATTTCCCAGAACGCAGTCCAACGATCATCATGGGATCTTTTTCCTTGGGACAGCCTGACGGCCGCATGATCGCAAAGGTGGACAAGCGCATCGTCGGCAACGGGCTAGGCGCATATCCCATCCTGATACGCTGTGACTGCTTTGCTCGCCTGGAAGTGTCGCATGCGGTCAGAACAGCCAGTTCCGCCAGTGCCCATGGCCTCGGACCTGACGGACGTTATCTTCGCCCAGATACAGCAACATCTTGAATGCCATGACTTCGAACAGGGGAGGCAATTCCTCCTTCGGGTGCTGCTGCATCCGCTGCCGGACGGCGCCCGGCCTGCTACGCTCGGGGCGGTCGAGCAACGGCTGAGTGATCGTGACGCCCTCATGCGGGAGATCGAAGCCATCACGCCGGAGACGGGAGCGGCCCATCATCGCCTCGGCATGCGGGTGCAATACAGCCTGACCAATTACAGGCTGTCCGACGTGATGACCGGGATGGTGGCCCAAGCCGTCGCTGTAGTAGTTTGTACTTGACCGGACAGACAGCGTCTGGATGTGGTCGGTTTGCACTGCCTGCTGTAATCAGGCGGCG
>NZ_JAMOIM010000029.1 GCF_026130545.1 Lichenifustis flavocetrariae
CGCAAAATCGGACAAACGGCACGGTCCGGTAGAGAAAATCCACCTCAATGCTTATTGGCCTGCATAATCCGGGCTAGCAAGCGATCGAACATCGCCGCAGTCGGCGACTTCACAGTAATTCCAGGGCTCACGCAGGTTTTTCGCCGTGAATTGTTGATCTTTCAGGACATTTGGTTGCTTTCAATTGATCCCCAAAAACCAGCAGAACGGCTTGCACATGACCAATGGTTTTTGTTCGTCGCGCATACATTTTCTTCAACGCATTATTGTAATCGCCGACTGCTTGGCTATAGACAGCATGATGACAACACATATGGAATAAAGTCAGCCATAAGCCGGACAACTGACATTCTACATTCACCGCCACAACCTACTTCAAGACTACATGCTTTTCAGTCAAAGCTGATCAATAAACGCAATCTCGTCCTCGCCGCGCTTGATGGACGCGAAGCAGCGTCGGCAAATAGAGTTGTGTTGCTTGAAGAGATGAAGCGAATAAGCTGTGTGGCGCAGCAAGCTTCTGTAATTGATAAAAATATCGCAAGGTACAAAGGCCTGTCTTCAAATCTCGGGCGGAGGCGCGAGATCTATCGAGCCGGGAAAACATCACAACGGTTGATGCGCCTTGCCTCCGCGCTGAGATTTAAAGCTTATGGAATTTCACCACGGGGCTGTAAAGACTTTCTCCTAGATTTTGTTCTCAGCAATTTCAATACAGAAGACGATTTTGATCGTTTTCGCCCGATACATAGACACCTCAAAGACAAAGATGCTTGATTTGAACCTCCCCTGTGGACTGATATGCGATTATTTCCGTCTACATATTTTAATTCTGGCATGTTTGGGAGATGCGCGGAATAATATGATCAAGCGACATTTAGAATCGATCATATTCCGTTTCACCGCCAGTCTCTCCGAAGTAATTTGGCCCGCAGAGCTTTAAATGTTATTGCGCGCATTATTTTTGTGAATTCGACATAGGTCGACGTGGACACATCCGCGCAGGACAATATTCAAGCTTGTGTAGTTACTGTCATAGATCGACTTGGGGATTTGGCAACACTTTTCGCCGGCACTCCGATAGCGTTGCACTGGTCTGGGACATCCGCCAACACCACTGCGTTGGCTCCAATATTCACATCATCTCCGATTTTGACGAATCCGAGAATTTTTGCGCCGGCTCCGATGTTTACTCGAGATCCGATGACCGGAGCATCGAGAGGCGCGTCGAGACGGCGATTCCCAAGCGTCACCCCCTGCCGGATGATCACGTCATCCCCGATCACCACATCATTGTGGATGATGATGCAGCCGAAGTGCTCGATGGTGAAACGTCGGCCGATCTTGACGTTGATGCCGATCGAGATCCCAAAAGCGAGCTCGGCCCATTTGGCGGCGAGCTTGTGGATCGCGCCCCAGGGCTTGCGAATCAGCGGGCTTTTGAAGCGAGTCCGGGCGTAGCCCAGGCGATAGATGAGCAGAGCCCAGAACCCCCAGGCAAAAGGATCGCACCGATGCTGCTTGAAATCCTCTACGATGATATTCACCAGACACGCATCTCCGTCAGTTCGTCAAAGGCGGCTGAAACCCGTAGCCGGCCACCCGCTGTCGGCCTCGACGAAGCTTTTCGGCGAGGCGCATGGTGAAGCGAGGTAGGTTCAGTTTGCGTGGCAGTGAATGGGGTTCATACCGAACGGTGCCGATCGTCGTTGGACCATGACGCTCGAAAGCCGGAAACGGAAATACCGCTATGTTGGGAATGCCATGCGCCCAAGTCCGGTCGAGCTCGTCGTCGATCGGCCGGCGTACCTGTCGGCAGAACTCCGCGAAATGCGCCACACCGCTCCGTGTGACCATGTAGGCTTGCATGCCATGCGCGAATCCGCGGCAGTCGATCAGGGTGCGGCGACAGAAGTGTTCGCTGACAAGCCGATAGGGTGTGATGTTCTTGTTGAAGAGCTTCAAATAGCGGAGACCCATCTGTCCGAGGTCGATCCGGGTGAGTTCAATGACGAAATCCCAGTCAAGCACGACATCGTCTTCGAGAATCAGCGCCTGATCGGCGCCCTCAGCGAGAAATCGTTTCCAGACCGAATGATGACTGGAATAGACGCCGAGTTCGGCTGGATACAACTCGCGCCCTTTCGCGATCAGCGCATCGCGAGGATCGTAATGGAGATCGTCCGAGAGTTCGGTGTGTGCCCGATGATAGACCCAGGATAGGCTCGTCTGGGAGGCGGCCGCGTGCGCCTCGAACATCGTCCGGCGTTCGATCGACCGTTCGAGGTTGATGACGTAGATGCTCGTCCGGAGCAGCTTTGAGGACTCCTGTCCCACCTGCGGGCTCAATGGGTTTGAAAGAATGAGGGCCGCTTGGGCCGCAGGAAGAGCCAGACGTGGCGGCGGATCTCCGGCCTTTCGATGAACAGGCGAAGAACGGTCGGCCAGTCGCGGGTCAGCCGGGCGTGGCGGAAATGCGAGATCGATGCGATGGCGGCGAGATAGCCGGTTCGACGCGACAGGGCTTGACGATCGTGGTCGCTGAGCCGCATCCGGTGCCGTTCGGCAAATCGTTCCAGTGCCCTCGCGAGATCGGCGTCGCGCGGCGCCGTGTTGGTGCTGCGAGAGAGCTTGCGGCTCCCCTCTCCTACGGGTGTTGTGTAGATATAGGTTGCGCGGCTCGAACAAGCCACGCTCCCTCCTGCTGCCAAAATATCCAGCAGCAGGAGCAGATCCTCTCCAGTCCTGAGGCTCTCGTCGTAGCGAATCTTTCGCTGGTCGAGAAACGCGCGACGCACCACGGGCTTCAGATACCCGAGATTGTAGCGTCCCTGATATTCCGCCGCGACCGCGGTGGGGAGATCCAGCCGTGCCGGAAGGCTCTGGAAGAGAGGAACCGTCTCACGCCCGTGATGATCGTCGAAGCCGATCAGATTGTCGCAGACGGCATCAGCGCCGCTTGGTGCCGCCGTGGTCAGCAGCATGTGGAGGCGGTCTGGCCGCCACGCATCATCCGCATCAAGCACCGCGACCCAAGTCCCGGTGGCACGCGCAAGGCCGTGATTGCGCGCCCGCGCTGGTCCGCCGTTGCGGTCCAGGCGTTCGGTCAAGATACGGTTCCCCAGTTGCGGCGCATAGGCGGCGGCGAGCTCGATGGTGCCATCCGTGGAGCCGTCATCCACGCAGATCAATTCCCAGTCGCCATGAGTCTGCGCGACAACGCTGTCGATGGCGCGCGTCACCGTCCGCGCGGCATTGAACATCGGCATGATGATCGAAACGCACTGGCCAGTAAGCACGACGTCTAATGCAACGCGAGAAGGCATAATTGCAATGCTCCGAGAAAACGCAACGGAGACCCATTGAAAATCACATAGGCGGTTTTCTTGAGATATTGCTTCAAGCCAAGTTTTGGATGATAGGCCCGGAACAGACATCCGATCGCCTTGCCGCGCTGCCCCGTATTCACGTAGCGGGTCACCATATCGGTCAACATGAAACCGCGACGCGCTTCGATCGACCAATCGTGGGAAACGGCGCGGAACCACTCCTCCGAGGCCTGCACGCGCCCTAGGTCGTAGGAGACCCGGTCCGGGCGCGGATTGTCGTCGAAGAACGAGAGGGGCTGGGCGAGTTGCAGGATCGGGAAGCCGCGGCCCTGCGCTTCAAGGAACAGCATCGTGTCGTTGTGCACGCGGCTTTCCGCGCTGCTTTCCAGAAGGTTCACCACGGTGTCACGCGCCGCGAAGACCGTACTGGTCTGCAGCATGCCACGGCTGACATAGAGGAAATCCTCCACCCGCTCGCCAGCCCGCATCGGCCTCCAGGGTGCGTCCTTCCGGAGGGTTCCCCGCGCCGCGACGACACGGCACGCCACGACGGCATCCGGATTCTCGATCGCGGCTTCCAATTGTGCCGCAAGCTTCGCCGGGTTCCACCAGTCGTCACTGTCGAGGAGCGCCACATAGGCGCCGGTCGCGTGCCGCGCACCGATGAGGCGTGACCGCTGGGCACCGAGACTTTGCGGGTTGCGAACGACATGAATCGGGAAGCGACAGTCGAGACTGGTCGCACGAATGGGCTCATCCGAGCCGTCGTCGACGACCACGATCTCGATATCGCCCATGGTCTGGTTATCGACCGATTGCAGGGCGCGTTTGAGAAGATCGAGGCGGTCTCGGACCGGGATCACAACCGAGACGCAGGGGCGTGCAATCTTGGTCATGCCAGAATCACCCTGTCCTGCGCGCCGCGCTGCGAAGACCCGACGGGTCGGGCCTCCTGCTTCGGCGCGATGACCGTATCCGCGAAAGAACCAGGATCGAGCCAGCGGTCCGTCACATCGCTCCAATCGAGTTGTGGCAGCGATTGACCCCGTGGTGCCCGCAGCGCCGCCTCGATGGCCATTCGCAAAGAGGATTCGTCGCCGCGTCGGTAGCCGAATCGCCCGCGGTCGCCACCCGCCACGATCTCAGGGCACACGGCCGGCACGCCGAGAAAGGCATATTGCATCAGCTTCATCGACGTGTGGGTCAGATAAGGCGCGACGCCCTCCCCATAGGGCGCGATGGCGAAATGGGCGTGCTTGATGAAAGGCAAGGTGTCATTGAAGGGCATTTCGGGGTGATAGATCACATTCCCGACGCTTGGCCCCGCATGGCCGCTGCCGATCACGTGGAATGTCACATGCGGGAACATCGGCCCCGCCGAGGCAAAGACCTCGGGATCGAACAGCATGGACCCCACCGACACCGCATTGCAGGTGCCGGGGCGATAGGGCGACGGACCGATCGCGGCGAACCGTTCCTTTTCGATCCCGTGCGGGACAAAATGGCAAGGGATCGAGGACGGGACGTCGCTACGCAGATATGGGGACGGCAGGCGCGCGCTATCGACGAGAGGCGCATGGCGCTGGAAGGCGGACTTGATGGTCTCGGCCTGATTGATCGCGCCCAGGGAGTCAGACGCCAAATAGACGATCTGTGCCGCCGGGTTGAGCCGCCGCAGAAGCGGCAGGTAGATCACCGCGATCCCGCTTTCGATGAAGACGACATCGGCTCGGGACACGGCCTCCTGGGCCGGACCGGGCAAGCCCCGCGCGAAGAGGGCGAAGAGCGCGCGCTCGGCCAACGCCAGCCGGCGCGGCAACCCAAAGGCGTGGACGGGCGTGCGCCACAAATAGGCGGTCACGCCGTTTACGGTCTCGACGCGATTGGCCCGGTTCCAGAGATCGTGCCGCGGATCTTCCTTGAACCGTGTCAGGAAACTGAACCGGAGCGACAGGAAGAAGATCGAACCCCGTCGGGCCAGTTCGTCGGCGATGAAATGCAGGTTGGCTTTCCGCTTCGACCGATAGTCGTGATAGCCGGAGATGATGACGAACCGCGATCCCTTGGCGTGCATCCCTTCTCCTGTCGGACGGCCCCGCCTACGCGGCACGCTCAAGTTATCGTCTCGCTATTAATGCCACTTGAGGGTGTATAAAAGATGAAGGAGGGAGGGTCAACCGGGGTTGTTCTGCCACGGTGAAAGGCTCGCTCTCTGCGGAAGCGGAACCTTCTCTATGTCTTCAATCTAGTCAGGGGTGATCGCACCGACTGGTGGATCACGCCTGTCTCAGGATCTGGCCGCCCGTGCCAAGCACGAGATCCTCGCGCGCCGGACCTTCAACGATCGACCTCGCGTCCCCTTCCGCTGGCGTGGCCCATGGCTTAAGGCCCCGGGAACGCTCCCAGGGTCCCCACACCACATGATTCGTCTTGAAAAGATCGGCAAGCAGAACGGCAACCAGATCATCTTCATCGAAGCCTCGGCTGCTCTGCAGAAGGGCGAGAAGGTCGGTCTCGTCGGACCCAACGGATCAGGCAAGACGACCCTGTTCCGGATGATCACAGGCCAGGAGCCGCCGGACGAGGGCCAGGTGGCCAGCGACCGCGGCATCACGATCGGATATTTCAGCCAGGATGTCGGCGAGATGGCGGACCGCAGCGCGGTCTCCGAGGTGATGGACGGGACGGGTCCGGTGAGCGCGGTGGCGGCTGAACTGAAGGCGCTCGAAGCCGATCTCGCCGATCCAGAGAAGGCCGATGAGATGGAGACGATCATCGAGCGCTATGGCGAGGTGCAGGCGCGCTTCGAGGAACTCGACGGCTATTCGCTGGAGGGCCGGGCACGCGAAGTGCTGGCCGGATTGAGCTTTAGCCAGGAGATGATGGATGGTGACGTGGGCGCGCTGTCAGGCGGCTGGAAGATGCGCGTGGCGCTGGCCCGCATCCTGCTGATGCGGCCGGACGTCATGCTGCTCGACGAGCCGAGCAACCATCTCGATCTCGAAAGCCTGATTTGGCTCGAAAGCTTCCTCAAGGCCTATGACGGCGCCCTCATGATGACCTCGCACGACCGCGAATTCATGAACCGTATCGTCACTAAGGTGGTGGAAATCGACGGTGGCACGCTGACGAGCTATTCGGGCAATTATGAATTCTACGAGGGGCAGCGCGCGCTGAGCGAAAAGCACCAGCAGGCGCAGTTCGAACGCCAGCAGGCGATGCTGGCCAAGGAGATCAAGTTCATCGAGCGCTTCAAGGCGCGCGCCTCGCATGCCGCGCAGGTGCAGAGCCGGGTGAAGAAGCTCGACAAGATCGAGCGGGTCGAGCCGCCCAAGCGTCGTCAGACGGTCGCGTTCGATTTTCTGCCCGCGCCCCGCTCCGGCGACGACGTGGTCAGTTTGAAGAACGTCCACAAGGGCTATGGCAGCCGCAGCATCTATGCCGGGCTCGACCTCGTCGTGAGCCGCAAGGAGCGCTGGTGCGTGATGGGCGTCAACGGCGCCGGCAAGTCGACGCTGCTGAAGCTGGTGGCCGGGTCGACGACTCCCGACAGCGGCACGGTGGCGGTGGGCGGCAGCGTGAAGATGGGCTATTTCGCCCAGCACGCGATGGATCTGCTCGACGGCGAGCACACGGTGTTCCAGTCGCTCGAAGCTTCATTCCCGCAGGCGAGCCAGGGTTCGCTGCGCTCGCTCGCCGGCTGCTTCGGCTTTTCCGGCGACGATGTGGAGAAAAGATGCCGGGTCTTGTCGGGCGGCGAAAAGGCCCGGCTCGTCATGGCCACGATGCTCTTCGACCCGCCGAATTTTCTCGTGCTGGACGAGCCCACCAACCATCTGGACATGACCACCAAGGAGATGCTGATCACGGCGCTGTCGCAATACGAGGGCACCATGCTGTTCGTCTCGCACGACCGACATTTCTTGGCGGCCTTGTCGAACCGGGTGCTGGAGCTCACACCGGACGGCATCCACAAATACGGCGGCGGTTACACGGAATACGTGGCACGGACGGGCCAGGAGGCACCAGGTCTGCGAAGCTGATCGGAGGATGAAGGTCAAGGACCTGACGTCCGGCCGAACGACGCGAGCCGAAGATATTCACGTCTACCGATGAACAATAATTCGAATTTCATATGTCGCTAATTCGAATTTTTTAATAAGAACCTTTGGAATTTTCCGGTACGCTTGGATGAGTATCAATCAACAACGAAATCTCATACTTCGAACATTCTTGTGTCGAAATTTGCGAATTAATCTCTGGCTAGATGTGAATCCGAAGGTAAATGGCAACAGGCAAAATCAAAGAAGTGCCTCATTACTGCGGGCAGGATAGGTCGCCTCCTGGGCATTTCAGCTCTTTGACGAGGTCAGTCATTCTTTGGTTTGCAAGATCGAGTTTGCACTCGCCGACCAGAAAAGGAACGATGGTTCCGTTACGATCAAGATGTTCGGCGTCATAGCCCGAGCGCAGCTCGCATTCACGATCACGGAAAGTGATCCAGGCCCACTCAGCTGACACAAGGTTCCGCTTGCCGTTATCGTCAAGCTTGTTCTTGAGCTGTTCATACACACGATTGAGGATGCTATCGGCTTCATTGACCGCACGGCTCATGCAGACGTTCATGTCCTGTTGCGGCATGGGTTCGGAGCACGGCCCTGCCGCCGCGAAGGCTAGCCTGGGTAGGCTCAGCGCCAGAATGAACATGGCCACATGTCGCATGATAACCTCCATCGTCCTGTCGGGCGTTTCGCACTTTCCGCGATCCCACAATCGACGGGTCACCCTTGGTGAAGACGTCCAAATCTCCATCGCGGGTTCAAGATCAGCCCCGCAGGGCATTGGCCACCGCGCGCCCGACGGACGCGATGGTGGCGTTCCGCTGCTCGACCGATGCGTCCGTCCCGGTGAGGTAGGCGGTGACCAGCACTGGCTTTTGTCCCACCGGCCAGATCACCGCGATGTCGTTGGTCGAGCCCCGAGATCCTGCGCCGGTCTTGTCGCCGACCACCCAGGTCGTCGGCAAGCCGGCACGAAGCCGCATTCCACCGGTCGTATTGCCTTTCAACCATGTGACAAGTTGATCCCGAGAACCGCCTGATAGCGCCGGACCGAGGACAAGCTTGTAGAGGTTGGCCAGCATGGCGCCCGGCGTCGTCGTGTCGCGCAAATCGCCGGGCAATGATTCATTCAATGCGGTTTCGACGCGATCGAGGCGGGTAACGGCGTCGTCCAGGGAGCGGGCGAAGCGGGTCAAACCGACGGGACCGCCGATCTGACGAAGCAGCATGTTGCCAGCCGTGTTGTCACTAAAGTCGATCGCTGCGGCGCAGAGCTCTGCCAGCGTCATGCCCTCTCCACCGACCCTGTCCTTGGTGATCGGAGAGTTCGCGACCACGTCGTCAGGGGTGAACCGAACCCGGTTTGAGAGCTGCACGACACCGGTGTCGGCTTGGGTCAAAACGGCGCCTGCGGCCAGGACCTTGAACGTGCTGCACATCGGAAACGGCTCATCCTGGCGCTGCCCCAATTGGATGCCTGTGGTGGTGTCGAGAAATGCGACCCCCAGACGTCCGCCGCTGCCGGCTTCGATCTCCGCAAGCGCCTGGACGAAGCCAGCGGAGGCCGGGGCCGCGGCCAATCGCAATCTGGATTCCGACCCGACCGCCATGATGGTCAATCCGGTGCGAATTGCGAAAGACCGCCTTGTGAGCATCATGAGTCCTCCATTTGGCCATGGGATTGCATGGTGACGACCGCCTTGCCGAACGGTCACTCTAAAACGCGATCACTCGAAGGGTTGACGTTAGCCCCTGATCAGGGCCGCGAGATGATCGAAGCTGTTACTCCAACCGCCCAGAATCGAAGGAATGTTGGAGGCGAAACTGGCGTGCTGGTCCGCTTCGGCGTTGATCGGTGACCAGGTGAAAGTGACGCGGGTGCGCGCCGATCGGCCTTCCACCAGTTCAGAAACCGAAACTGCACCATCAGGCTTCTTCATGCTGAAGGGCCTGCGGATCAGATGAAGACGTTTGGAAATGCCGGATCGGAAGGGTCGTCCGATTCTCAGCTCTCCCCCTCGGCCTCACCACCCACCACACGCGGCTCACTCCGCACGTTCGGCTGGGTCGTGTCTCCGTCTCCGAGCGCGCATTGCACCATGATGCTGTCGCTCCAATGGCCGAATTTGTAGCCCACCGAGGGTAACCGGCCCACCTCGCGGAAACCGCAGGACTCGTGCAGGCGCAGCGAGGCTTCGTTCGCGCCGTCGATATAGCCGATCAACTGGCGGTAGCCGCCCGCCGCACAGGCCTCGATGAGAGCCGGGAGAAGACGCCGGCCGATGCCGGCGTTCAGGAAGGAATGGTGCACGTAGATCGAGTGTTTCAACGTGTAGCGATAGGCTGGACGTTTGCGGAACGGCACCGCATAGGCATAGCCGGCGACGATGCCCTCGAAATCCGCCACGAGATGCGGCAGACGCTTCTTGCGCATCGACTTCCGCCGCCGCTTCAGGTCGTCGACATTCGGGGCCTCGGCCTCGTAGCCGCCGAGATCGCCCACGCCGCGCCCGATGTGATGCTCGTAGATTGCCAGCATGGCCGTGACATCGGCGTCCGACGAGGGACGGATGACCACATCTCCGTTCAGAACCAAGTCACTGCCCTTCGCGCATCACATAGGTGTAGAAGCGGATCGCGTCATCGGCGCCCACCTCCCTGTAGACACCCTGAATCTCGGGGTCAAAGCCTGGGAACAGGTTCGTGCCTCGCTCAAACATCTTCAGATAGTCCAGCATCGGTTTGGCACGGCCGTCGATCCGTTCGCCTGGAACGATCGTGCCGATCCCGGGCGGATAGACCAGCATGAGGGTCGTGGCGATGCGGCCCTCGATCTCATGGATCGGCAGATAGTCGACCTTGTTGCGCGTGAGCTGGCGCGTCGCATCATGCGGCAGCATCACCATTTCGGGCAGATGCTCGGGCTTGAATTGGGCGCGCTGCAAGGTGCTGGTTCCGGCCTCCCGATGAAAGGCATGGAAGTCGGCGCAGAGGTCGCGTAGCCGCAGGCCGCCATAGCGTTTCGGCCGGCGCCGAACGAACTCGGGCATCACGTCCTCAAGCGGCGCGTTGTCGTCATGCAGCTTCTTGAAGGCGACGAACGCGCTGATCAGCGTGCCGGCCTTTGAGGATTCGACGCCGGGCGTCATGAGGAAGAGCAGCGAATTGAGATCGTTCTTCTCCGCCACGATCTGGTTCTCGCGCAGATATTGCGCGACGATTGGGGCGGGAACGCCATGCTCGGCATAGGCGCCGGTGGCGCGGTCGAAGCCGGGCGTGAGGATCGTGAGCTTGTTGGGGTCCGTCATGGCGAACCCTTCGGCCACATGGGTGAAGCCATGCCAAACGGCGCCGGGCGAAAGATCCCAGTAGCGCCGGTCCGAGGCGAGATCGTCGGTCGGCACGCTTTCCCAGGGCACGAAGGCGGTCGTCCCATCCTTCGAGAAGGAGGCGGGCACTTCGTCGGGGACGAAGGGGTCGAAGAACCAGCGCCGCGCAGGATTGGTTTCCTTGTTCTCGAATTCCGCCCGGATCGCCCGCAGCTTCTTGCGCAGCTCGATGCCGAGCCGGATCGTGTCATCCCACAGGACGACGCCCGAGCGGCCCTTCATCATCTGGGCTCCCACATCGAGCGAAGCGAAGATGGGATAGAAGGGCGATGTCGAGGCGTGCAGCAGGAAGCTCTCGTTGAGCCGCCGGTGCTCGACCCGTCGCGTCTGCCCCCGGATGTGCTGGTCCTTGGTGTGGATCTGTGAGGCCTGCGAGAAGCTCGCCAACTGCTTGTGGGTCGATTGCGTCGCCATGATGCCGGGCGAGGTCTCGTCGAGGTCCTTGAGCCCCATGGCGAAGCGGCCCGCATAAAGCGGGTGGAACTTCATGAAGCCGGCCCAGGCTTCGTCGAACAGGATATAGTCGCAGAGATGTCCGATCTTCGCGAGGATCATCTCGGCATTATAGATCGTGCCGTCATAGGTGCATTGCTCGATGACGGCCACCCGGAACGGCCGCTCCCGCCGCCAGGCCTCCTTGTCCTTCACGAGCGGGTTGGTCCGGATCTTCTCGCGGATTCTCTCCTCGTCGAGGGCCTCGTGGAAGATCGGGCCGATCAGGCCGAAGCAGTTGCGATCCGTTTCCAGGAAGATCGGAACCGCCCCGCCAAGCACCAGCGCGCCATGAACGGCCGCCTTATGGTTGTTGCGGTCGAACAAAACGAGGTCATCATCCGCCACCAGCGACGACAGCACGATCTTGTTCGATGCCGAGGTGCCGTTCAGCACGAAATAGGTCTTCTCCGCCCCAAAGATGACGGCGGCTTCCTTCTGGGCCCGCAAGGCCGGCCCCTCATGGACAAGAAGGTCGCCGAGATCGAGCACGGAATTGTCGATGTCGTCGCGGAAAATGGCTTCGCCCAGATGCTCGACGAAGATCCTCCCGATCGGGCTGCGGTTGTAGAAGATGCCGCCGTTGTGGCCCGGGCAGGTCCAGAGCTGGTTGCCCTGCTCGGCATAATCGACGAGCGCGCCGAAGAAGGGCGTCTTCAGCGTCTCGGCATATTGCTTGAGGCGGCTGACGAGGTTGCGGGCGATGAAGTCAGGCGTCTCCTCGGCCAGGAAGATATAGCCGTCGATGAAATCGAGCACCTCGACCGGGATGTCTTCGAGCCGCTTGCGGCGCACCATGATGACGATCGGCATTTCCAGGCCACGCCGCCGCATCAGGTCGATTAGGGCGGCGGCCTTGCCGTCGAGGCCCCGCTTGCCCCAGTCCACCACCATGCAGCCGATCGCGGCATCCGTCTGCACCGCGATGGCGGCATCGTCCACCCGCCGCGCCCGGATCACCTCGAAACCGAGATTCTGCACCGAGGTGATGATCTGCTGCACCCGCACCCCTTCGAGATCGTCCGGATCGAAGTTCGGAGCGCACATGAGGACGGTGAAGCGGCGAAAGTAATCCATGACGACTCACATGACGGAAGAGGGGCAACTTCGTGGGGTTCTTTGACGGCGCGATGACAAGCGACCGCACGGCGGACTCCGTCGCTTGCGCGTCACCGCTCCCCGCGTCTGTACGGGACACCCAGGGCGGCCGGAAGGCTCGCCCGGCGGCCGAAAGCGACCAACACCGCCATGACGGCCGCGAAGGGGATCATCTGGATCACATCGCTCGGTATGTCGACGCCCACGACCTGCAAGGCCGTGGCGAGCGACAGACACATGCCGAACAGGAGGGCGCCCCAGAGCACCCACAGCGGGCGGCCCCGCGCCAGCATGGCGAGCACGATCCCGATGAAGCCGGCCCCATTGGTCATGAAAGGCACGAAGAGACCGGCCCCGATCTCCGCCATAAAGGCCCCGCCCGTTCCCGCCAGGACCCCGGTCGCCAGCACCGCGGCCATCCGGGTCCGCAGCACGTCGACCCCGGCCGCATCGAGCGCGGCGGGCGCGTCGCCGGCAGCCTGCAGCGCCAGACCGAAATGGGTTTCGCGGTAGAGACGCGAGAGCGCCGGCACGCATGCGAGCGCCAGATAGACGATGAGAGGCCGATCGAACAAGGCAGGGCCCACAACCGGCATGGCGGAGAGCAATGGAATCGGGAGAGTGGCGGCGGCCGGCAGCCGAGGATAAGTCTGGCTGAACTGCACGTGATGCAGCAGCGCCGTGAGCCCCTCCGCCGCGAGCGTCAGAGCAATGCCGACGACGATCTGGCTGAGGGCGAGCCGCACACAGAACAGCGCCATCAGGGCCGCGACCAGCCCGCCGCAGGTCGCGCCGCCGAACAAACCGAGCGGGATCGAGCCCGACCGGTAAGCCACCAGGAACCCTCCATAGGCGCCCGCCAGCATCATGCCCTCGATGCCGACGTTGAGCACACCCGCCCTTTCCGACATCTGCTCGCCGAGACCGGCCAGGAGCAACGGCAGTCCCGCCGTGACGGCGCCGAGGACCAAGGCCGTGAGAAAGGGTTCGGTGAACAAGCTCACGCGACGGGCCCGCTCAAGCGCCGGCCACCGAGATATTCAGCCAATGCCAGCAAGACGAGAACGAGGGCCACGATCACCAGGTTGAAGAAACTCGGCACGCCCATACGGTGGGCCGCGCTCTCGCCGCCGATCGAAAGGACGGAGAACAGAAACACGAAAAAGATCGCGGCAAAGCCATTGAAGCGGGCCAGAAACACGAGAGGCACGACGGTGAGACTGAAGGCCGGGTTCCAATCCGCCCGCACATTGCCCTCGACGCCCAGGATCTCGACCGCTCCCGCGAGCCCGGCGAGCCCGGCCGAAATCACGAAGGCCGCAACGACCAGGCGCGGCACCGGCAGCCCGGCATGGACAGCAGCACGCGCATTCGCCCCGACGACGCGAAGGCGCAGGCCAAACGCCGTGCGGGTGATGACGAGTTGCACCACGACGATCGCCACAAGGCCGATCAGGACGCCGCTCGTCACGGTGGTGTCGAAGAGGCGCGGAAGACGGTCTGCGACCGGCAAGGTGCGGGTCTGCGGCACCGTCGTGGTCGTGTCACGAAAGACGAGCTTGACCAGAACGTTCGCGAACGACACGCCAAGGAAGCTCATCATCAGCGTGGTGATGATCTCGTTGACGCCCTGATAGGCACGCAGCAGCGCCGGCAGCAGCGCCCAGACGGCGCCGACACCGGCCCCGACGATAAGACAGAGCAGCAGAGCGGCCGAAACCGGAAGATGTGCGGCGAGCGGTGGTCCAGCCGCCGCGGCCGTCAAGGCGCCGAGCAGGAACTGGCCATCGCCCCCAAGGTTCCAGATTCCGGCCTGGAAGGCGACGATGAGGCTCGCGGCGAGCAGCAGCAATGGCGCCATCCGGGTAATCGTGCCCTCAAACCCGAGTGGCGAGAGCAGCCCGCGCTGCAGGACGTAGCCATAATAGGTGAGCGGATCGACGCCAAGCGCGAGCAGCAGGGCACCCGCGAGAGTAAGCGCCACGAGAATGGGAGCCAGCGCCAGCAGGATCGTTCGCGACGACGTGGCGTACAGGTCGGCCTCCCTTCTGGTTGGAGCTTCAACCCGTCCGGTCGTCATGCGCCGCTCATCATCTCGCCCACGCACTGGCGCGCCATGCCGTCGTTGAGGACCACGCCAACGATGCGTCCTTGCCGCATCACGGCGATGCGGTCACAGACCGCAAGGAGTTCTTCCAGATCGGTCGAGATCAGAAGCGCGGCAACGCCGCTCGCGGCCGCGTCGCGGATGCGGCGACGGGTTGCCTGGGCATTCTGCGCATCAAGCCCCGACGTCGGCTTGGCGAAGATCACGACACGGGCCGGACCCTCGAGTTCACGGGCCAGGAGCGCCCGTTGAATGTTGCCGCCCGAGAGCTTGCCGATGGGGGTCTGGATGTCCGGTGTGCGGATGTCGAAGTCGGCCACGAGTTTGCGGGCGTGAGTGTCAATCGTCGCGGATCGCTGCCATCCGCCGACCCAGAACGGCCGCGCGCCGATCTCCTTCAGCACGAGGTTGATGGCAAGGGGAAAAGCCGCGACGGTTCCCTCGCCCAGGCGGTCGTCCGTCACATAGCGAAGGCCGAGCGCGTGCCGGGCGGCGACGTCGAGTTGCCCGACCTGGTGCCCATCGAGCCGGATTGTGCCGGCGCGCACCGGGCGTTGTCCCGCCAGAGCCTCGGCAAATTGCTTCTGCCCATTGCCGTCGATTCCGGCGATCCCGAGGATTTCGCCGGGCGCCACGCGCAGACTGATGTCGGCGAGCGGCATCAAAGGATCGTCGACCGACAGGTGCTCCACGGAGAGCGCCGCGCTGCAGGCGGCACATATCTCGGAAGCATGGAAGGAATTCCCCTCTCCCTTGTGGAGAGGGGTGAGGGGTGAGGGTTGGAACACTTGGGTGGGTGGGCAAAGAAAAGCATCTGTAAGGGCGTCGCGACCCTCACCTCTCACCCCTCTCCACAAGGGAGAGGGGGATTCCGGCTGTTCTTCCGAGACAGGTGGAGGGTTGGATGTGTTGATTGCGTGAGCGTCCCGCCGATCGGACGCCTCTTCGGTCGTCGACCTCGAATCCACCCCGAACATCAGCCGCACGATCTCGTCCGTCGCGCTCTTGCGATCGAGCGACGCCAGGGCAGTTGGTCCGATCTCGCCGACGTTGCGGCCGAGCCGGAGGACAGAGATACGGTCTCCATACGTCACGGCCTCATTGAGCTTATGGGTGATCAACACCACGCCAAGGCCGCGCGCGACGAGGCGGCGCATGAGCACGCCGAGGTCCTCGGCGCCCTTCGGGGTCAGCATGGCCGTCGCCTCGTCGAGGATCAGCACCTGGCTGCCACGCAGAAGAGCCCGCAAGATCTCGACCTGCTGACGCTCTCCGAGCGACAACGACCCCACGACGACGTCCGGATCGACCTCGATCCCGATGTCGCGGCACATCTCCCGAAGGCGGGCCACGAGGCCGGCCCGGTCGGGCTTCCGCCACCACGAGCCCCCCAAGGCCAGATTGTCAAGGACGCTGAGCGACGGCACCAGCATCGAATGCTGGAATACCGTCCCGATCCCGAACGCCAGGGCACGGCCGGGAGAGTCGATCCGTTCGCTCCGGCCTCCGATGGAAATTGTGCCAGCGTCGGGCTGTTGCAATCCCGCCAGCATGCCGACGAGGGTCGACTTGCCGGCGCCGTTTTCGCCCAGGAGCACATGAACCTCGCCCGGACGAAGCACGAGATCGACATTCTCATTGGCGGTCACGCCGGGAAATCGCTTGGTGATACCCCGCATTGAGACAAGGGGATCACGCCGAGGCTGCGCGGCCGTCATGGGTTTCCGCTTTAGAGACTGGGTCAGACCCACTCGGTCCGGACGTCGTTACTTCGCCGCAACTGCCGTGACCAGAGCATGAACCGCGCTTGCGTCGAACTGCGGTTCGACCTTGATCTTGCCGCTGATGACCTCCTCGCGCAACGCCTGCAATTCGGCCCAGACCTTGTCGGGGATATGGCTCGTCTTCAACAGTCCTACGGAATTGTCGGCTAGCTTGATGGCATAGCCATGTGTGCCGAACGTGTTCGCCTTGAGGTCATCGATCATGGCGGTGAAGACCGGCGTGAGGTTCCAGAGCACGGAGCTCAGGAGATTGCCCTTATCGAGGCTCGACTTGTCGCCGATCACGTCGATGAACCAGACCTTGCCGCCATCGGCGGCCTTGGTGGTCTCGACGGCCTCAAGCATGCCGAAGCTCGATCCGTTGCCCTGGCCGAAGATCACATCGGCGCCAGCCGCGATGACCGCCTCGGTCACGCGCTTGCCGCCGGCCGCATCGCTATAGGCCGCCGGCCCGATCACCGCATAGCGGATCGTGATCCCCGGTTTCTCCGCCTTGGCACCCTGGGCGAAGGCGGCGGATTGCGAGTTCCACCCCGGCGGCTCGCCCGACACCACGATCCCGACGGTACCGGTTCGTGTCATCTTGGCCGCGAGGCGCCCCGCCAGATAGGCGCCCTGATGACCGCTCATCGTATAGTCGGCCACGAGGCCGGGCTTCATGGCCTCCGGCTTGTCCGTGACGGCCACGGGCACTTTGGTTTCTTCGGCGATCTCGGGCGCTGCTGTGTTGTAGCCACTCGCATGGGCGATGATCAGGCTGGCACCGTCCTCGGCCATTTCGCGCAAGGTGGGACGCACATCGCCATAGCCGAGATTTTCGGCCACGAGGGCTTTCACGCCCTCCTTCGCGGCCGCCTCCTTCAGGGCTGTGACGCCCTGCTGGTTCCAGCCGAAGTCGGTCCCCTGCTCCGGCGTCAGGATCGCCACGGCCTTGACGTCGGCGGCGTGAACAGAACCACAAAGAGCGATGGAGACGGCGAAGACAGAACCTAGGATACTACGGGTTAGCAGGCGCATTCTCGTCCTCATTGGTTCCACACATGTTCATCACAATACTGGTGCATTTGAGGTCGCGGTAGAGAGAGGGTGGATCGACATCCGTGCTGAATATCACCCGCTGTCGGTCCATTCTCACGGCGTTCGGGATCGCGCTCGGCTCGACCGGGGCTCTGTCGGCCAATGCGGCCGAGTTGGTCATCGATCCGCTTGGCACGAACGGGTTGAGCCCCATTCCGTTCAACGCCCGGAACAGCGGGACGGAGCCCATCGACTGCCAGATCGCGGCCGCCCACTTCTATTCCGTCGATCTCGGCACGGCCGCGCCGGGCGGTGAGGTGAAGGCCGAACTTTGGGCATCGGTGGCCACCGGCGAAGTCTACGTTCTCAACCGCACGCGGGTCCGCATTCCCGTCCAAAGCCTCTGGTGCGGCTTCGCTGGTCGGGCCTGGGAGACTCGCGATCCGGTCGAACTTGCCCGAAAAGCCGGACACACGCCGGGTCCGATCACCCTCATGTGTCAGGGCGAGACCGACAGATTGCGGTGCCGATAACGAACGGTTTGATCTGGACAACGTTGGAAAGTACCTGATGCCGATGTCTGCCGAGCACTTCCATAAAGCAGTTTGCTGCGGCGGTCAGGTTTGAAGGACTAGGTGGGTCGCGCCATTGTACCGATCTGGAGCGGCTTACAGCGGGAGTTCGCCCTCGGCCAGGAGCGTCCGCCGGTGCAAAAGGTGGTTGCGGCGCTTGACGGCCTCTCGCGCTTGCCCGCATGAGAACAGCATGTCGGCCACAGACCCTGCCAACGAGCTCGCGGCGCTACCTTTCGAAAAAGCCATGGCGGAGCTCGAAGAGATCGTGACGCGCCTGGAAAAAGGCAGTGTGACGCTGGAAGACTCGATCCTCATCTACGAGCGTGGGGAAGCGCTTCGCAAACATTGCGAGAGGCTTCTACAGAGCGCCGAAATGCGGATCGAGAAGATCACCTTAGGTGCAGACGGGGCGCCGACAGGTGTCACGCCGCTCGACGCGGACGATTGAACGCGCGAGGCCGAGCGAACCCATCCGAGTCAATCCAAAGGGAGGATGCCCATGCCCAAAGCCTATCTGGTGACGCAATACCGTGCGGTTTCCAACCCCGACAAGGTGGCCGCCTACGCCAAACTCGCCGCGCCCGCGGTCCAGGCCGTCGGTGGACGCTTTCTGGCGCGGGCTCCCGCACGCGCGGCCTACGAGGCCGGCCTGACGCAACGAACCGTCGTGGTCGAGTTCCCAGATCTGGCGACCGCCCTTTCGCTTTATGAAAGCCCAGCTTATCAGGAGGCTTTGGCGGCCCTCGGCGACGGGGCCGAGCGCGACATGCGGATCGTCGAGGGCGTGGACGACTGAGCGGCCGAAGCCGCGCTGACGACCGAGGCGATTTTCCGAGGCGTCGCGCCTCAGACGAAACTTAATTGCACCTTGACGGCGCGCGACCGGTCGCCGGCGAGCCCGAAGGCGGCCTCGGCGTCGGAAAACGGCATCGTGGCACTGAGCAGCGGCCTGACGTCGAGACGCTTGGCGTTCATCAGGGCGACGGCGAGATCGAATTCCGTGTCGAACCGGAAGGTCCCGCGAAGATCTATTTCGCGCGTCACCACGCTGTTGATCGGTAGCGGGATGTCGCCACCGAGGCCGAGCTGCACCAGGATACCGCGCGGACGCAGATGCAGGAGCGCGGTCCGCAGTGCGCCGGCATTGCCCGACGCCTCGAACGCGACATCGAACGGTCCGGCTTTCGCCACCTCGCGGTCGAGTGCGTCCGGATCGGCCGCCGTGTTGATCGCGACATCGGCGGCCGACGCGCGCGCGGTCGAGAGGGCGAAATCCTGCACGTCCGTGGCCACCACGACTCCTGCGCCGGCGAAGCGCGCCGCCATGATGACAAGGGCGCCGATCGGTCCGCAGCCGGTGACCAGAACCCGGCGGCCGTTCAACGCGCCTGCCCGTTCGACGGCATGCAGGCAGACCGCCAGGGGTTCGGCCATGGCGGCCTCGCCCATCGTCACATGCGCCGCGATGGCAACGGCTTGCACCTCGTGAACCACCAGATCTTCCCGGAAGCCTCCCTGGACGTGGGGAAACCGCATGGCGCTGCCCAGAAATCGCATGTCGAGGCAGTGATTGTGCAGGCCTTCCTGACACCGGACGCACCGCCCGCAGGCGCGGCTGGGGTTGACGGCTACGCGAGTGCCGATGGCGACGCGCGAGACGTCAGGGCCGATCTCGACAACCGTGCCGGCCACCTCATGGCCGAGCACCATCGGCTCACGCAGGCGGATCGCGCCCGTGCCACCATGGTTGTAGTAGTGCAGGTCCGATCCGCAGATGCCGCCCGCCGCGATGGCGACCCGAACCTCGTTCGGCCCAAGCGCCTGCTCAGGCACCTCTTCGACGCGAAGGTCCTTGGGGGCATGGACGACGACAGCACGCATAAGAGACTCCCTGACGATCTTCATTGGGACCGGCGCCCCGATCCATCGGCATGAACGCACGGCGACGAGGCCGTCGTCGTCCATAACATGCCGTGGTGGCCGACGTCCTCGTAGGGACACGCGCTCCTTTAGGCTCCGCACTCCGCGTAAATGCCGACAGGCTCCCGACGTCCCCGCAAGGCGTCACAGCCAAGCTTGCGCCATTGCTCCAGCGGCTCCTCGGCTTCGCGCAGGACGGCTTCGGAGACCAGCAGGTCGACGCCGTGGGTCTTGGTCTCATTTTCGAGCCGGGCCGCCACATTGACGGCATCGCCCAGAACCGTGAATTCGAGTCGATCCTGCGCTCCGACGATGCCGCAGAAAACCATGCCATAATGGATGCCGATGCCGATGTCGTAGCCAGGCAGGTTCCCGGTGCCGCGCGCGGCGGCATGGTCGAGCCGCAGTTCCCGCGCGAAGGCAAGCGCCTGGGCGGCGGCCCGCGGCTCGGCATCATGAACGCCGAAGACCACGAGCGCGCCATCGCCGATGAATTTATCGACCAGTCCGTTGTGGGCCAGGGCTGCGGTCGATACATGACCGCGAAACCGCGACAGCAGACGCGACAGTTGAGCGACGGGCAATTGCTCAGCCAGTTCCGTCGAGCCGCGAATATCGACGAAGACGATGGCGGTTGGCACTTCGCGCCCATCGGTGAGAGAGCGGTCGCCTTCGGCAAGGCGGGGCGCGATCTCGGCCGGCAAGAAGCGGGACAACTCGCCACGCCGGCGGACCTCACGCATCGCCGCGAGCGCCACGCCGCCGAGCAGTAGAACCGCGATCGTGGTGCTGATGGCAGTAAGAAGCCCGATGCGCCGCAGCGTGGCCTGCCGCTGCTCGACGATCCCGTCTTCGCGCAGATCCATCGCCGCGATGCGGTCGCGAATCTCGTCCATGAGCCGCTTCCCGCCGCCAGCCCGGACGAAGGCGAGCGCCTCGTCCTGCCGCCCGGCCTGGTGCAAGGCCAATGTGTGCGCCATTTCGGTCTGCTTCTCGGCCGCGAGCGCCTTCAGCGCCAGGTACGGCGCGTGGAGTTGCTCGATACCCGCGACCGCGTTTCCAAGGGCCTCGAGCCGGGCATCGATCAGCGCGCTTGCCGAACGATAGGGCTGGAGAAACGCATCATCTCCCGTCAACAAAAGCCCGCGTTGACCGATCTCCGCGTCTTGCAGAGCGGAAAACACTCCGGCGAGGTCGATTTCGATGCCCAAGGCGCGGCGAACCACCGCATCGCTGCTTTGCTGCTGCACCGAGAAGATGACCGCGCTCGCGATGAAGAAACTCAAGGTGAGAAAGCCCGCTCCAAGCGCGTAGCCGATCCGGGACGGGCGGAGTCGGTTGCGGGATTTGTTCAAACGCCACTCCAAGGTGCGAGCGCCGACACGCGCTTCGGATCGGCATCGATCCGCTGCGCGCCGGTTCACGTCAACGCGCGACTTGGGTCCGCGACCGATATGTGCCCGTTCGGCTTCAATGGAGGCGGATCTCTGACGTTCCGGAGATGGAGGAGAACTTTACTTACCCTGAACCCGGTCACACGCAGGTCAGTTCGGTCAGCCTCGGTCTTCGCCCTGTCGGAGAGGGGCGGCGGCGGCGAACCGATCGGCGACCGTCGCCGCAAGCGCTTGCAGCCGCGCGTCTCCCGCGTGACCAATCAACATGAAGCCGCGATTGTGTTGAGACCAATAAACCACGCCCAACCCGCGGCGGTGCTCCACCCGGGGCATCGTGTCGCCAGCGACCCCAGTCATGATGCAGAGCGCCAAAGGGCCGGCCACGGGATCGAGATAGGCCATAAAACCCAACGGTCTGCCATCATAGTCGAGCATCTCCGAGCGTTTCAGTGTCAGGTCAGGCAGGCTGACGAGTGTATCGGTCATGTCGAGGCCGAGCTTTTGTCCGAGGCTCGCCAACTCCCGTCGCTGAGCCGTCCCAGCAGGGATGATGGACAAAGTTTCGGTGGTGTAGAGCGAGAGGTATTGCGCCACCGCGCGACGCCAGTCGGCCTGCGCGTCGACAGGGGAAACCGTCGCGAGAAGCGGTGACACGACGAGCCGGTCCAGACTCGACCCTGCCACCATCAGCGCAAAGCTCGCCGCGACCGCGGCCAACCTGTGTTGACGAACGAGGGACATGACCCGCCCGGCAGGTTGAGCGGGACGCTGCAGTACGGCATCCAGCATCGAGTCCAGCCGGTCGGCGGGCGCCTGCGCCAAAAGGGGCTCGAAGGCTTGGCGGAAGGGCCGCGCCCCCTTCATCATCAAATCGAGGCGAGCGCCGAGCTTTGGGTCGGCCGCGACGCTCTGCGCGATCCGTACACTGTCGGCGGGGGAGAGTTCACCGTCGAGATAGGCCACAAGTTCGGCATCGCTCGGCATGGCGGGCTTGGTGGTCATGGTCATCGGCGGTTGATCTCAACGGTCGAAGGGCCGCTGGTGCCAGTACGGCGGCCCAGCGTTTCGCGCGCGGCCGCAAGCCGGCTCATGATGGTTCCGATCGGCACGCCCAGAACGTCCGCAGCCTCGCGATAGGCCAGCCCTTCGACGTAAACCAGGAACACGGTGCTTCGCTGTGCCTCCGGCAGGTTCTGCACTTCGCGCATCACTTGCGCGGCCATGATCCCGGTCTCGATCTGTCCCGCACCGTCAAAACTCAAGACCTCGGCGGCGTCCACGAAACCTGCACCCTGGCGGATCTGGCGGGCCCTCACTTCGTTCAGCCAGATGGAATGCAGGATTGCGAAGAGCCACCGGTCGAGCCGCGTCTCCGGCTGGAATTGCGCCGCCCTTTCGATCGCCCGCACGCAGGTGGCCTGAACCAGGTCGTCCGCCACGTCGCGCCGATGACTGAGAACGAGGCCATAGCGCCAGAGCCGCTTGAGATGGTCCCGGAGGCCGGCCCTCACGACATCTGTGGGCATGGATGGCATGAGGGTCGACCGGGCGTGTTCCAGGCGGGGTCAGAGCGTTGGCGCATGCTCGATCGCTTCCGACAAGTCGCGGTAGGGCTCGCAATCGCGACCGCAGATGGTCGCGATGGTCGAGAGCTGATCCTTGGCGAGGTCGATCCGGCCCTTGATCACGTAAGCCTCACCAAGATATTCGCGCACCTGCGCATAGTGCGGCGCGAGGTTCAGGGATTTCAAGTAATATCCGATGCCCTCATCGGTGCGGCCAAGCTTGCGCGTGGCATAGCCGCGATAGTTCAATGCCTCGGGCGTGTTGGGATCGGCGAGGAGATCGAGTTCGACCAGAGCCTCGTCGTAGCGTTCCGCCTTGGCCAGGGCATAAGCATAGTGTGTCATCTCGTCGGCCGGGAGCGCCTCGCTGCGCATCTTGACGCATTTCTTCTGTCTCGTGCTCCAGATTTCACCTTTGCGACACGTGGTCAGGTCCTGGTCGACGGGGTCGCTTGCGGCCGCGTTACCTTGAGGCGCCGCACCCTTGGGCTCACTGCTGCTCGATGTGTCCGAAGCGCCGCCCATAGCCATGGCGCCGGTCGAACACATCAGGCTGATCGCGAAACAAACACTCACTTGTCGCCGCGCCACCGGAGTGAAAATGGGAAGAAGCATGCGTCAGGTCTCCTGCTGGTGATGATCGGAGAACACGGCAGCCTTCCGGTTTATTCGGTCGATGTCGGAAAAAGATCTGCTCCCGTCCATGCAGAGTCGCATCATCGCCTTTTGGTCCTTCGACCTTCGGCGGCCATCCGATGAAAAAGTTGCTATCGGGGCGCTCCAGCCCTGGTTAGCTTGCGCAGGAAACCCAAAGCCATTCGGCGTGAAGCAGTGAGGAGCGAACAGGGTGAAGCCGATTGAGGATGCCGATCCGCTTTGCCGGATGAGTGCAGCGGACCTTTGCACCGATTACCGGACGGGCCGGTTTTCTCCTGTCGAGGTGGCCCGGGCCGCGCTCGCCCGGGCGGAGGCGATCCAGCCGCTCTACAATGCCTTTCGTTGTATCGAACACAACGATGCGCTCGCGCAGGCCCGTGCATCGGAAGCCCGCTGGCGCAGCGGCACGCCGCTGTCGCAGGTCGACGGGGTGCCGACGACAATCAAGGACATTGTTTGGGTCGAGGGCTGGCCGGTGCGCTATGGCAGCCCGAGCAGTTCTGACACGCCGTGCAGCCGCGACGCCCCCGCCGTGGCCAGGATGCGGGCCGCCGGCCTGACATTCCTGGGCCTGACCACGACGCCCGAATTCGGCTGGAAGGCGCTGACCGACGGGCCGCTCACCGGCGTCACCCGCAATCCCTGGAACCCGGATGTCACGCCCGGCGGCTCGTCGGGCGGGGCCGCCGTCGCGGCGATCACGGGCGCCGGCGTCTTCCATCTCGGGACAGACGGCGGCGGGTCGATCCGCGTGCCATCCGCCTTCACGGGCCTCGTCGGATTGAAGCCGACCTATGGGCGGGTGCCGGCCTTTCCGGCGAGCGCCTTCGGAACGGTCGCCCATCTCGGACCGATGACGCGGCGCGTCGCCGATTGCCGCGCTATGCTGGGCGTCATGTCGGGAACCGATCCGCAGGACTGGCTGCAGGGGCCGGCCCAATGGCCGCCACTCGATACCGCGCCTCGCGACTTCAAGGGTGCCAGAATCGGTTATTGGGCGACGCCTCCCTGCGGCGCGGTCGAGCCTGAGATCGCGAGGGTGGTACAGGCGGCCGTTGCCAGCCTGACGCGTCTCGGGGCTGAAATCGTGCCGATCGAACTGCCAGCAGGTGACGTCACCGAAACCTTCAACGTGCTCTGGTATTCAGGCGCCGCCACCCGTGCCGCCGCGTTACCGGTTGAGGCACGGTCCAAACTCGACCCAGGCCTGCGCGAGGTGATTGCGGCCGGCGAGCGCTTCGATGCGGTGCGCTACGTCCAGGCCATGGGGGCGCGGGCCGACTTCGGCCGCGAGATGGAGTCGCTCGCGGCGCGCTTCGACATCATCATCTCCCCGGCGACCGCCGTGCTCCCATTCGCGGTCGGCCATGAAGTGCCCCCGGGCGGCGGCCTGTCGCGATGGGTCGAGTGGGCCGGCTTCAGCTTCCCGATCAATCTGTCGCAGCAGCCGGCCGCGGTCGTCCCATGCGGACGATCCGCCTCGGGTTTGCCGGTCGGTCTCCAGATCATCGCGCCACGTGGTGAGGACGCGCGCGTCCTCGACTATGCGCAGGCCTTCGAGACCGCCCATCCAGAGGCCTTCAACTGACGCCCACGATATTCAGACTGCAGGAGAAGCCGGCATGGCGACGGGCTGGAATTTTCATGAACTCTACCTCTGGCACGACACCGGCAATGCCGCGTCGATTCATCCGGCCGGTCTGACGATCGAGCCCGGCGAACATGCCGAAAACGCCGCCACCAAGAGGCGCTTCCGCAATCTCCTCGAGGTTTCGGGTCTATTGGACCAACTGGCGGTGCTTCCCTCAGTGCCGATCGACGAGGGCGATCTCGCCCTCTTCCACACAGGCGACTATATCGCGCGGATCAAGGAGGCGAGCGCTGGGCGAGGTGGAGACGCCAGCCATCTCACGCCGTTCGGTCCAGGCAGTTACGAGATCGCCCGTCTCGCGGTCGGCGGCACGACGGCGGTAATCGAGGCGGTGGTCACCGGACGGGTGCGTAACGGCTATGCGCTTGTTCGGCCGCCCGGCCACCATGCCGAACGCGAACGCGGGCTTGGCTTCTGCCTCTTTGGCAATGTTCCGATCGCCATCATGAAGGCGCGGGCGGCGCACAAGCTCGGCCGTGTCGCCGTGGTCGACTGGGACGTGCATCACGGCAACGGAACCCAGCAGGCTTTTTATGAGGACCCCGAGACACTGACGATCTCGCTGCATCAGGACGGCCTCTTCCCGCTGGAATCAGGGTCGCTTGCCGAGCGGGGTGCGGGAGCCGGACAGGGCTTCAACATCAACCTCCCGTTGCCGGCTGGGTCGGGGGTCGGCGCCTATGAGGCCGCTTTCGAGCGCCTTGTGGTTCCGGCGCTCAGGCGCTTCCGGCCCGACCTGATCGTCGTGTGTTCGGGCTTCGACGCATCGGCGCTCGACCCGCTCGGCCGCATGATGTTGCACAGCGACGGCTATCGGAGCCTGACCCGGCTTCTCATGGAGGCGGCCGACGACCTCTGCGGCGGACGGATCGCGATGTCGCATGAGGGCGGCTATTCCGCCTCCTATGTGCCCTATTGCGGTCTCGCCGTCATGGAACAGCTCAGCGGGATCAGGACTTCGGTCGTCGACCCGTTTCTCGGCAGTTTCAGCCGATATCCTGGTCAGGACCTGCAGCCGCATCAGGACGACGTGATCCGGGCGGCTCTGCCGATGCTTTCGGGGCTGTAAGGCGGCTCGGCGTCATGACGGGCGCTTCAAGACGTCGCCGTACTGCCGGGCCGAGACGCAATGATCTTGCGTCGCACGAGATCGGCGTTAGCCTGGACCGGCGAGGGGATCGCAGGAGTGTCGAAGATGCGCTCGAAAATTGCCACCATCGTCCTTGGCTTGGGTCTTGTCGCCGCCACGGCGGCTCCGACCCTGGCCTGTGCGTTCCACGACCAGCAGGCCGCGGCCGAGACCCAGCAACAAACCGCCCAGGCGCAACAGCAATCCACGACGGCAACTCAGTAAGCAGCTGACTGCGCGGATGAAAAAATCCCCGCCATCCTTCCGGGTGGCGGGGATCCGGGTGATGAAATGAGCATCTGAAACAAGACGGAACGTCGCATAGACGGCGCAGGCTGGCATGGTGCAAACAGACTACAGGGCAAGATTCATTTCCCGTTAAGGAACGCGGATCCGCGAACTTGCACCGTATTGTCGTGCGCAAACTTGAAAGCCCGGCGACTAACCCGCGTCGCTCGCGCCGATCTCGCCCACTTCGCTTGGTCCTGCAGCCTCTCTTTGAGCCGGGCTTTTTCGAGTCGATAACGTGTGAAGAGCCGCAACCACCAGCGGGTCGAGGTTCCCGACACGTGTCTCGGCCCGCGCCATGAGGTCGCGGCGCATCACCGGCGACCAGAACGACACGATGTGATCGTGCACGCCCGCCACCGCCTCGGCCTCCGGGTAGGAGCGGAAGAAGGTGGCGATCTGGTTCGCCATATGGTCGAGCTTGGCTCCGGCGTCCATGGCTCTACTCGGCCGCATCGAGGCGGGCCGCCGCGATCCGGGTCAGGCTGAAATCCTCCTCATAGAACTTCGCCTGCCAGTCGGAAGGGCGGTTGGTCCGCCGCACCTGCACGGCCGTCACCTTGTATTCCGGGCAGTTGGTGGCCCAGTCGGAATAGTCGGTGGTGATCACGTTGGCGCCGGTCTTGGCATGGTGGAAGGTCGTATAGACGACCCCCGGCTGCATGCGTTCGCTGATCCGGGCCTTGATGGAGATATCGCCCGACCGGCTCTCCAGCGACACGAGATCGCCCTCCACGATGCCGCGCACCTCGGCGTCGAAGGGATGGATCTCCAGCACATCCTCCTCATGCCAGCGCGAGTTCTCCGTGCGCCGGGTCTGCGCCCCGACATTGTATTGCGACAGGATGCGGCCGGTGGTCAGGATCAACGGGAACCGCGCGCCGGTGCGTTCTTCCGTCGGGACGAATTCGGTGATCATGAACTTGCCGAGGCCGCGGACGAAACGGTCGACATGCATCATCGGCGTGCCGTTCGGCGCCGCTTCATTGCAGGGCCATTGGATGGAGCCGAGCTCATCAAGCTTGGCGTAGGACACGCCCGCGAAGGTCGGCGTCAGGCGCGCAACCTCATCCATGATGTCGGCCGGATGAGCGTAGCGCATGGGATAGCCGAGCGCTTCCGACAACAGGCAGGTGACCTCCCAATCGGCATAGCCTGCGAGCGGCGGCATGACCTTGCGGACGCGGCTGATGCGGCGCTCGGCATTGGTGAAGGTGCCGTCCTTCTCCAGGAACGATGCGCCCGGCAGGAAGACGTGGGCGTATTTGGCCGTCTCGTTGAGGAAGAGATCCTGCACCACCACGCATTCCATGGCGCGCAGGCCCGCCGTCACATGCTGGGTGTCGGGATCGGATTGCGCCGGATCCTCGCCCTGGATGTAGATGCCCTTGAAGCGGCCCTGCACGGCTTCGTCGAGCATGTTGGGAATGCGCAGGCCCGGCTCGTTCTGCAGAGGCACGCCCCATAGGCTTTCGAACATCTCGCGCGTCGCGTCGTCCGACACGTGGCGATAGCCCGGCAGTTCATGTGGGAACGAACCCATGTCGCAGGCGCCCTGCACATTGTTCTGGCCACGCAATGGATTCACGCCGACGCCGGGCCGCCCGATATTGCCGGTCGCCATGGCAAGGTTCGCCATGCCCATCACCATGGTCGAGCCCTGGCTATGCTCCGTGACACCCAGGCCGTAATAGATCGCCGCTTTGCCGCCCGTCGCGTAGAGGCGCGCCGCGGCGCGCATGTCGGCGGCCGGCACACCGGTGAGATCCTCGCTCGCCTCGGGCGAATTGCGGGCCTCGGCCACGAATCGCGCCCAGACCTCGAAGTCGCGCAGGTCGCAGCGGGCGCGGACATAGTCCTCGTCGATCAGTCCTTCGGTGACCACGACATGGGCCAGCGCGTTGATCAGCGCCACATTGGTGCCCGGCATCAACTGAAGGTGGTAATCGGCCTCGACATGAGGCGAACGCACGATATCGGTCCGGCGCGGGTCGGCCACAATGAGCTTCGCCCCGGCACGCAGCCGCTTCTTCATGCGCGAGCCGAACACCGGATGACCATCGGTGGGGTTAGCCCCGATCACCAGGATGACATCGGACTCGGCGACGGACGCAAAATCCTGCGTGCCGGCCGAGGTCCCGACCGTGACTTTCAGCCCGTAGCCGGTCGGCGAGTGGCAGACGCGGGCGCAGGTGTCGACGTTGTTGTTGCCGAACCCGGCCCGGATCAGCTTCTGGACGAGATAGCTTTCCTCGTTGGTGCAGCGCGACGAGGTGATGCCCCCGACGGCCTCGCGCCCATAGCTCGCCTGGATGCGTTTGAACTCGGAGGCCGCACGCTCGATGGCCTCCGGCCAGGTCACCTCGCGCCAGGGATCGGTGATCTTCTCGCGGATCATCGGCTTGGTGATGCGATCCTTGTGGGTCGCATAGCCATAGGCGAAGCGGCCCTTGACGCAGGAATGGCCATCGTTCGCCTTGCCGTGCTTGAAGGGCACCATGCGGACGACCTTGTCGCCCTGCATCTCGGCCTTGAACGAACAGCCCACGCCGCAATAGGCGCAGGTCGTCACCGCCGAATGCTCCGGCTTGCCCATGACGATGACGGACTTCTCATTGAGGGTCGCGGTCGGGCAGGCCTGCACGCAGGCCCCGCAGGACACGCATTCGGAGCCGAAGAAATCCGTGCCGCCGGGCGAGACTTTCGATGCGAAGCCGCGCCCGTCGATGGTCAGCGCGAACGTGCCCTGCACTTCCTCGCAGGCCCGCACGCAGCGGTTGCAGACGATGCATTTCGAGGATTCGAAGGTGAAATAGGGGTTGGACGCGTCGGTCGGCGCATCGAGGTGGTTCTCGCCGGCGTAGCCGTAGCGCACCTCGCGCAGGCCGACCGCGCCCGCCATGTCCTGCAACTCGCAATCCCCGTTCGCCGAACAGGTGAGACAGGTCAGCGGGTGATCGGAAATATAGAGTTCCATCACGCCGCGCCGCAGCTTGGCGAGTTTTGGGGTCTGGGTCCGCACCGCCATGCCGGGTTCGGCGACCGTGGTGCAGGAGGCGGGTGTGCCGCGTCGCCCCTCGATCTCGACGAGGCACAGCCGGCAGGAGCCGAAGGGTTCGAGCGAGTCCGTCGCGCAGAGCTTGGGGATCTTCGTGCCCATCAGCGACGCCGCCGCCATGACGGAGGTGCCGGCCGGCACGCTCACGGCCTCGCCGTCGATGGTCAGCGTCACCATGCTGTCGGCGACGCGGATCGGGGTTCCGGTGTCGAGTTCCTGGATCAAAGCCATAATGGGCCCTACTCTGCCGCGGCGCGCGCGGGCGACCGCCGGAAATCTTCAGGAAAATGCGTCAAGGCGCTCAGCACCGGCACGGGCGTCAGCCCCCCCATCGCGCAGAGCGAGCCATCGGTCATGACCTCGCAGAGGTCCACCAAAACGTCGAGATTCTTTTCTCGCTCGATCCCCGCCAGGATGCGGTCGACCGTTTCGACGCCGCGCGTTGAGCCGATGCGGCACGGCGTGCACTTTCCGCAGCTTTCCTTGGCACAGAACTCGAATGCGAAACGGGCCTGTTCGGCGAGATCGACCGTGTCGTCGAATACGACGATGCCACCATGGCCCAGCAGCCCCTTCTGGGCCGCGAAGGCCTCGTAATCGAGCGGCGTATCAAGAAGGTTTTGCGGAAAATAGGCGCCGAGCGGCCCACCCACCTGCACGGCCCGCACGGGGCGGCCGGAGCGGGTGCCGCCACCGAACTCTTCGACGACCTCACGCAACGTCGTCCCGAAGGCGAGCTCGATCAGCCCACCCCGTTTGACGTTACCGGCGAGTTGGAACGGCAGTGTGCCGCGCGATCGGCCCATGCCGAAGTCGGCATAGGCCTGCGCCCCGTGATCGAGGATCCATGGCACGGTCGCGAGCGACAGGACGTTGTTCACGACGGTCGGCTTGCCGAACAGGCCCTTCATGGCGGGCAACGGCGGCTTAGCCCGTACCATGCCGCGCTTGCCTTCCAGGCTGTCGAGCAGCGCCGTTTCCTCACCGCAGATGTAGGCGCCTGCTCCCGTGCGGGTCTCGATCGTGAAAGCCCGACCCGATTGCGCCACGGATGGCCCGAGATACCCGGCCGCAGTGGCAGTTGCGATGGCACGATCCATCGTCCGGATGGCATGCGGATATTCCGAACGGATATAGATGAAACCCTTCGTGGCCCCGACCGCGAGACCCGCGATGGTCATGCCTTCGATCAGCGCGAAAGGATCGCCTTCCATCAGCATGCGATCGGCAAAGGTGCCGCTGTCACCTTCGTCCGCGTTGCAGACGATGTATTTCTGATCGGCCTCCGCGAGCTGCACGGTGGACCATTTGATCCCGGTTGGAAACCCCGCTCCGCCCCGGCCTCGCAGGCCAGAGGCCTTGACGATGTCGACGATCTCGACCGGCTCGATGGACAGCGCCTGGCTAAGACCCCGATAGCCGACCTGCGCGACATAATCCTCGACCGACACTGGATCGACGATGCCGCACCGCGCGAAGGTGAGCCGCGTCTGCCGCGCCAGATAGGGGATCGCTGCCGGATCGCCCAGACGGAGGCGGTGCGGACCGCCTTCGAGCACACCGGCTTCCAGCAGGCCACCGACATCGCCCGGCTTCACAGGCCCATAGGCCACGCGCCCGTCCTTCGTTTCCACCTCGACCATCGGTTCGAGCCAGAACAGGCCGCGCGAGCCCGTGCGGACGATCGTCACATCGCGACCTTGCGCCCGCTGCTCGAATGCGGCCGCAACCCGATCGGCTGCAAGCGCGACGGCCTGCGCGTCGGCCGGGATGTAGATCCGGGTCACGCGCAGGCCTCCAGACAGAGGTCGAGCGCGGCCGGATCGAGCCCGGCCACCGGCTCGCCGTCGATCAGCGCCGCCGGCCCACAGGCGCAAAGGCCAAGGCAGAATACGGGTTCGAGCGTGAAGCGTCCGTCGTCCGTCGTCCCATGCCAGTCGATGCCGAGCCGTGCCTTGGCGTGGTTGGCGACCGCAACCGCGCCCACTGCCTGGCAGGCCTCCGCCCGGCATAGTCGCACCACGTGGCGTCCGGCCGGCTCGCGCCGGAAATCATGGTAGAAGGTGAGGACCCCGTGAACTTCGGCACGGGACAGGTTCAGGGCTTCGGCAATCATCGGGACAGCGTCCGTCGGCACATATCCGAATGTGTGCTGAAGCGCATGCAGGATCGGAAGCGTTGCACCGTCGAGGGAGACATGCGCGGCTATGACCTCGGCGGCGCGTTCAGGCGCCCAGCTTTCGTGCGACATAAGCCGTCCAGATGAGAGCAGGTCTAAGGAAGAGGCACGGATCGCGTCGCGACATCAAGAGGATGCTCGCGTGTTGCGATAGAGAAATTCTATTAAGTGTAGGTTTTCATCAGAGCCGGTGCAGCTGCCCGACTTTCGGCCACAAGCGCCGTGACCAGCGGCGTGGCCGGCTCCCGCCGCAAGACCACGAGCCCCACCGCATGGGCGATGTCCGGGTCCGTGATCGGGATGGCACGGATCGGTTCGGCATGGCCGAGGCTCTCGGCAAGGATGGGCGGCAGGATCGTCGACCAACGTCCTGTCTTGACATGTGAAACGAGGACGATGGTCGAGTTCGAGACAAGGGTTGGCACGGGCTCGCGTCCGCAGGCCCGCAACGTGTCGTCGATGATCCGGCGGTTCTGCATGTCCGGGGTGAGGAGGCAGAGCGGAACCTGCCCGGCCTCCGCCCAGGTCACGGAAACGCGGCCCGCGAACGGACCGTCGAGGGACGTGACAAGACGGTAGCGTTCCGCATAGAGCGGGACGGTCCGCATCGGGCCCAGCGCCTCGTTGTCGAGATAGGTGATCCCGGCATCGATCTCCAAATCTTGCAAGAGCTGGCGGATCCGGTCCGATGTCGTGGAAAGGATCGAAAACTGCACGTCCGGGTGCTTGGCCTGGAAAGGAACCGTCAAGCGCGCCACCACCGGCAGGGCTGTCGGAATTACTGCGAGGCGCAGATGCCCGGTCAGCCCGCGTTTGAGCGAGCCGATGTCCTGACGCATTGCCTGCGTGTCGGCGACGATCCGCCGAGCCCAGGCGAGCACGCGCTCGCCTTCCGGCGTGAAGCCTTGGAACCGTGACGCCCGGTTCACGATCAGCACGCCGAGAGCTTCCTCTAGCGACTTCAGCCCCGCCGACAGCGTCGGCTGCGTGACCCCGCAGGACTCTGCCGCACGCCCGAAGTGCCTCTCGCGGGACAGCGCCAGCAAATATTCGAATTTGTCGATCATCGCCGGCGCCTCGTCGAGGCGCGCGGCTCGCCTATTCGACCGTCACGGACTTCGCGAGGTTGCGAGGCTGGTCGGCGTCTTTCCCCAGGACGACCGCCACATGATAGGCGAGGAGTTGCACCGGCACCGCATAGACGATCGGCGTGAAGGTCGGGGCCATGGGCGGCATGGCGACGGCCGCCTCGACATGAACCGAGGCCGCTTCGGCCGCACCCGCATCGCCGATCAGGATGATGCGCCCGCCCCGGGCCGACACCTCCTGGAGATTGGACACGGTCTTCTCGAACACGGCATCGGGGGGCGCGATGACGACGACCGGCATGTCCTCGTCGATCAGCGCGATGGGCCCATGCTTCAACTCACCGGCCGCATAGCCCTCGGCATGGATGTAGCTCAATTCCTTGAGCTTCAAGGCGCCTTCGAGGGCGAGCGGAAAGCTGGTGCCGCGGCCGAGATATAACACATCTCGGGCATGCGACAGGGTGCGGGCGAGGTGCTCGATCTCGTGCTCCCGCTTGGTCGCTTCGACGATGAGGCCCGGCAGCGCCATGAGTTCGCCCACGAGGCTGCGCTCACGCTCCCGATCGAGCGTGCCCATCGCCCGGCCGAGGCCCACGGCGATGCAGGCCAGCACCGCGAGCTGGCACGTGAAGGCCTTGGTCGAAGCCACGCCGATCTCGGGGCCCGCAAGCGTCGGCGCCAGGATGTCGCTTTCGCGTGCCATGGTCGAGGTTGGCACATTGACGACGCCCACGATGCACTGCCGGTTCTGCCGCGCGTAACGCAAGGATGCCAGCGTGTCGGCCGTCTCACCCGATTGCGAAACGACGATCGTCAGCCCGCCCGCCCGCATGGGTGCTTCGCGATAGCGGAATTCGGATGCCACATCGATCTCGACCGGGATGCGGCAGAAGCTTTCGAACCAATATTTGGCAGTGAGGCCCGCCACATAGGCAGTGCCGCAGGCCAGGATCGTGATCCGGTCGAGTTTGACCGGGTCGAACGGAAACACGAAAGGCAGTTGCACGCTGAGGGCCGCCGGATCGACGTAATGGGCGAGCGTGCGGCCGACCACTTCGGCCTGCTCGTGGATCTCCTTGGCCATGAAATGACGGTAGTTGCCCTTGTCGATCAGCAGCGCGCTCGCCGCCGTCTTCTGCTTCTGCCGCGCGACGATCTGGCCTGCTTCGTTGCGGAAGCTCGCGCCGTTGTGCCGGAGCACGACCCAATCGCCGTCTTCGAGGTAGGTGATCTCGTCGGTAAAAGGCGCGAGCGCGAGGGCGTCCGAGCCAAGGAACATCTCGCCATCGCCATGCCCCACGGCCAGGGGCGCCCCACGACGCGCACCGATCAGGAGGTCGTCGTCGCCGGCAAACAGGAACGCCAGCGCAAAGGCGCCTTTGAGGCGCGGGAGAGCCGCCGCGACCGCGTCGATCGGGGCCTTCCCCTCATCCATCAGGTCGGTGACCAGATGGGCCACGACCTCGCTGTCGGTTTCCGTGGCGAAGACGCGCCCCTTGGCGGTGAGCTCTTCACGGAGCTCCCGGAAATTCTCGATGATCCCGTTATGGACCACGGCGAGGCGCTCAGTGGCGTGCGGGTGGGCGTTGGTCTCGTTCGGCCGCCCATGCGTCGCCCAACGGGTGTGGCCGATGCCGATGGCGCCCCTCAGCGGCGCTTCGGAGAGAAGAACTTCGAGATTGCGGAGCTTGCCTTCGGCGCGCCGGCGGGTCAGCCGGCCCGACTCCAGCGTTGCCACGCCGGCCGAATCATAGCCCCGGTACTCGAGCCGCTTGAGGGCGTCGACGATCTGTGCCGCGACCGGTCTGGTCCCGAGAATGCCAACGATGCCGCACATCTTCTTCTCCCGACCCGAAGGCTCACTTCGGTTTGGCGCGCGCCGCCCGAAAATCCTTGGCCCAGCCTTCCTTAACGAATTGCCGTCCGCGTGCCAAAGCCAACGCGTCTGCCGGCACGTCGTCGGTGATCACTGAGCCAGACCCCACGAAAGCCCCTGCCCCGATCGTGACGGGGGCCACAAGGGCGGAGTTCGATCCAATGAAAGCTCCCGCGCCGATGGCCGTGTGAGCCTTGTTGAAGCCGTCGTAATTGCACGTGATGGTGCCGGCACCGATATTCGCCCCTGCCCCGACCGAAGCATCGCCGATGTAGCTGAGGTGACTGATTTTGGCTCCCTCGCCCACATCGGCATTCTTGATCTCGACGAAATTGCCGACTTTGGCGCCGGCGGCGAGTTTCGCGCCGGGACGCAGCCGCGCATAAGGGCCGACATTCGCCCCTGCGGCGACGGTCGCGCCTTCGAGATGCGAGAAGCTGTGCAGCACGGCACCATCCGCCACCGCCACTCCTGGACCGATCACAACATGCGGCTCGATCACGATATCGCGGCCGAGCCGCGTGTCGAAGGAGAGGTGTACGGTGTCAGGGGCCTGCATGGTGACGCCGGCCCGCATGGCGGCCTCACGCAGTCGGATCTGCGCCACGGCTTCGGCGGCGGCCAATTGCACCCGGTCATTGACCCCCATCACCTCGGCCTCGCTCGCGATCGGAGCCGCGCAGCGCTCGCCGTCCGCACATGCGATCTCCACCGCATCGGTGAGATAGAACTCGCCCTGCGCGTTATGGGGACGAACCCGGCCGAGCAGATCGAGGGCCTTGCGACCGTCGATGGCCATCAGACCGGAATTGCAAAGCGTCACAGCCCGTTCGGCCGCATTTGCATCCTTGTGCTCCCGGATGGCCGTGAGGGCTCCCTCCTGGGTGATGAGACGGCCATAGCCAGTCGGGTCCGCAGCTTCGAACCCCAAAGCCACGACAGCGGCCCCCTCGGCCAAAGCCGACCGCATGCGCCGCAGTGTGTCGGCCTCGATCAGGGGAACGTCGGCATAGAGCACCAAAACGTCATCGTACCCTTCGTCGAGGGCATCCCGGGCGGCCAGCACGGCATGGGCGGTCCCACGACGCTCGGCTTGGACGAAGATCCGCGCGGTAGGGCACGCTTTCACGGCCGCCTGCGCCACATCGTGCCGACCCGGCCCGATCACGACCGCGACCCCATCGACACCCACGTCCGCAACCGCGGCCAGGACGTGGCCCAACATCGACCGACCCGCGACGGCATGCAGCACTTTGGGGATCGCGGAGCGCATCCGCGTGCCCTCGCCGGCCGCCAGGACGACGGCAAGGCAGCGGCGCGACGGCAGATCGGTCATGATCAGAAAACCCCTGAAGCGGCCGGCGGCCAGGTCGATTGTTGCAACCGCACCATGAGTCATCGGCCAATCTTGTGCAACCGCACGCGGCACGGCGAAAGGCCTCGCTGATGCAGCAATTTCCGTATAGAAGCGAGTTAACCCTGCGGCCCCGCGTTCTCTGGCGTTCCACCCGGTTCATGATCCCTCGTCGCGACTTTTTGGTATGGGCCGCAACCGGCGTCAGTGCCCTGGCGATCCTCGACGATCCCGCATCGGCGCAACAGCCGGCGCCATCTCCGGCTTCCGCGCCACCGGCGCCTTTCAGCGCCGCCGCCGTGGTCGAGGAAGCACGTCTGCTGGCCAAGCAGCCGCACAAGGCACCCTCGACCGACGTGCCGGCTCCCTTCGCCAACCTGACCTATGACCAATATATCGGGCTGACGCTGCACAGGGATGCGGCCATCTGGGCGAAGGACAATGTGGGCTTCGCGATCGAGCCCTTGGCGCGTGGGTTCATCTTCACAACGCCGGTCGCCCTGAACGTCGTCGAGGATGGCGTAGCGAAGCCGGTCGTGCTGACGGCAAGCGCCTTCGATTTCGGCAAGCTCCAGGCGCCCGCCCCCACGACCCCGATCAGCCTCTCGGGCTTTCGCGTGCTCCAAACCCACGACAATGATCCTCCGTTCGAGGTGGCGCTGTTCCAGGGCGCCACGTTCATGCGGGCTGTCGCGCGAGGCCAGCGCTTCGGCCTCGTCTCACGTGCCCTTTCGATCCGGACGGCAGATCCCAAGGGCGAGGACTTTCCGTTTATCCGGACCGTCTGGATCGAGCGGCCGTCGATGGCGACGCCGGCGCTCGTGGTGCATGCTTTGATCGATTCCGAGACGATGACCGGTGCCTACCGGTTCACGCTGCGGCCAGGCGACGTCACGATCGTAGACACCGAATGCACGCTCTTCGCCCGAGCCGCCGTGGACAATTACGGCCTTGGCGGAACGACCGCCATGTTCCTGTTCAATGCGATCGACCGGCGCAATATCGACGACGTCCGGTCCGCCGTCTGTGACTCCTCCGGCCTGCAGATGCTGAACGGCAAGGGCGAGTGGATCTGGCGTCCGGCATCGAACCGCGAAACCCTTCAGGTCTCCGCCTTCGTCGACACAAATCCGGGTGGATTCGGGCTCCTGCAGCGCGAGCGCGGCTTTGCACACTACCAGGATGATGACCAGCATTGGGAACTTCGTCCCTCGCTGTGGATCGAGCCGATCGGCGATTGGGGTGAGGGCAGCGTTCAGCTGGTCGAGATCCCAACCGATTCAGAGGTGAACGACAATATCATTTGCTTCTGGCGGCCAAAGGCCCCCGTGCAACCCGGCGCCCAGACTGTCTTCGCGTACCGGCAATTCTGGTGCTGGTCGCCGCCGACGCGACCGCCTCTTGCCATCGTCACGACGACTCGCGGCGGGAAGGGCGCGACAGGCAAGCGACGTCGGTTCATTGTCGAGTTCACCGGCGATATTTTTGCGAACGATCAATCCTGGGCCAATCTGAAGCAGATGCTTTCAGCCAGTGTCGGAACGATTACCTCCACCCAGACTTTTTATTCCAAGGAACGAAAAACCTGTCGCGTCCTGTTCGAGCTTGATCCCGGGAGTGAGGGCTTGGCGGAAATGCGTCTTGTGCTCGAGCAAAACGGCAAACCTGTCAGCGAAACATGGCTCTACCGATGGACAGCATGAGTGTCGAACGGTCAGCCGAAGCCACGCCGTTCGGCGCGTCGTACACGATCCGACCCGCGATGCCGCCTGAATCCACCCTCGCAATGCCGGTGCAATCGCTGCGGCGTTACGACACGGCACAACGGAGGGTTCCAGCCCGATCCTCATCGACCACCGTTTTGCCACGATTGTGGGTGTTCGGCGGCGCCCTGCTGCTGACGCTTTATGGCATCGAAGAAATGTACCGCGTGGTCAACGTTGGCGGCGTGACCCTGCTGAAATGGATCCTGCTGATCCTGTTCACAGCGAATTTCTCTTGGATCGCCCTGGCCTTCACGAGCGCCATCGCGGGTTTCGTGTGGCTCATGGTGCGCGCCCCGAAGGCACCGGAACTGCCTGCGCGATTGTCTGCCCGGACGGCCGTCGTCATGCCGATCTACAACGAAGACACGGCACGGGTTTTCGGCGCCCTGCAAGCCATGATCGAAGACGTGCAGGCGACAGGGCTCGGGGACGCCTTCGATTATTTCTTCCTGTCGGACACGACGGATCCGGATGCCTGGGTGGCCGAGGAACGCGCTTTTCTGGCCATGCGCGACCGCGTGGGTGACGGCGTCAATGTCTTTTACCGGCATCGTTCCAAGAATTCGAGCCGCAAGGCCGGCAATATCGCGGACTTCGTGACCCGGTGGGGTGGCGCCTACGACCATATGCTGGTTCTCGACGCCGACAGCCTGATGACCGCGCATTCGATGGTGAGCCTTGCGGCCGCGATGGAAGCGGACCCCGATGCCGGCATTATCCAGACGCTTCCACTGATCATCAACCGCAATACGCTGTTCGCGCGATTGCAGCAGTTCGCCGCGCGGATCTACGGTCCCGTCATTGCCTCGGGCCTTTCGCTCTGGATGGGACGGGACGGCAATTACTGGGGCCATAACGCGATCATCCGCACGGCTGCCTTCGCGGCCCATTGCGGCTTGCCCGATCTTAAAGGGAAACCGCCATTCGGTGGTCACATCCTCAGTCATGATTTCGTCGAGGCCGCCATGATCCGCAGGGCCGGATACGCGGTTTACATGCTGCCGACCCTCGGCGGCAGTTTTGAGGAAAGCCCACCCTCGCTCATCGACGTCGGCACCCGCGATCGGCGGTGGTGCCAGGGGAACCTTCAGCACATTCGGGTGATGTTCGCCTCGGGGTTCCATCTCGCGTCGCGACAGCATTTTGCCACCGGCATCATGGGTTACGTATCGTCGCCACTTTGGATGATGCAATTGTTGGTCGGCATCGTGCTTGTGCTGCAGGCCGCCTATATCCGGCCGGAATATTTCACGCAGGAATTCACCTTGTTCCCGGCTTGGCCGCGCTTCGACGCACAGCGGGCCCTGAACCTCTTCGGCGTAACCATGGCGGTTCTCCTCGCCCCGAAACTTTTCGGCCTGCTGCTCGCACTCTTCGATGGCGTCACGCGGCGTGCCTGTGGCGGCGCGATCCGGCTCGTGATCTCCGCGCTGGTGGAAGTCGTGATGTCGGCTCTCTTTGCGCCCATCATGATGCTGATCCAATCAGGCTCGGTCATGCAGATCGTCTTCGGCCGCGACACGGGATGGAATCCGCAACGCCGCGACGATGGGTCGATCCCTTTTGCCGATATCGTGCGCCGGCACCGGTCGCATGTGGTGCTCGGTCTAGTGTCGCTGGTGGCCGGTCTGGCGATTTCGCCGTCCCTCGTGGCCTGGATGTCGCCAACTATCGCCGGGCTTCTGCTGGCTATCCTGTTGTCCTGGGCAAGCGGTCAACTCTTCATCGGTCTGGGACTGCGTCGCCTCGGCCTTCTGCAGACCCCGGAAGAGAAGCTGCCGCCGCCGATCGCAGTGCGGGCCAACACGCTCGCACGCGAATTGAGTCGCAGTGGGTTCGATGGCGCCGACGGCCTTGCGGCTCTGCACGCGGACCCACGCCTACGGGAAGCGCATGATGCCTACCTGCCCGACGGCAAGCCGCGCCCAAGAGGACAGATCGAGGTCGACCACGCTCTGGCGGCCGTCAAACTCGGCGAAGCCCGGACCGCCGAGGAAGCCGCACAATGGCTGAAACGCAAAGAGCGCATGGCCCTCATAGCCGACCGCGCCTTGCTGGATGTCTTTGCGCGGCTGCCTCAGAAGGTCGAAGAAGCGCCCGAAGCTCAAACGCGCGCCGCCTGATCCCGCGGCGCTGCTGATCAGAAGCGCGCTCTTTCGAGCCGCGCGGCTTTCAGTCGGGCGAAATCCTCTCCGGCATGATGCGATGACCGTGTCAGGGGCGACGCCGAAACGAGCAAAAATCCCTTCGCGGTCGCGATCGATGCATAGCTGCCGAATTCCTCCGGCGTCACGAACCTGATCACCGGATGATGTTTTTTGGTCGGCTGCAGATATTGGCCAATTGTCAGGAAATCGACCTCGGCAGTCCGAAGGTCGTCCATCAATTGCAGCACGTCGTTTCGCTCTTCGCCAAGTCCGACCATGATCCCGGATTTGGTGAAGATCGTCGCGTCGAGCTCCTTGACTCGCTGCAGCAGGCGGATCGAATGGAAATAGCGGGCGCCGGGCCGAACCGTGAGATAGAGCGACGGCACGGTTTCCAGATTGTGATTGAACACATCGGGCTTGGCTTCAACCACCTTTTCCAGCGCACCCGGCTTGCGAAGAAAGTCCGGCGTCAGCACCTCGATGGTGGTCGTGGGCGCCGCGTCGCGAATGGCTCGGATCGTCCGAGCGAAATGCTCGGCTCCGCCATCCGCCAAGTCGTCACGGTCGACCGATGTGACCACCACATGGCCGAGCCCGAGCTTCGCGACCGCATCGCCGACCCTGGCGGGCTCGTCCGCATCGAGCGCGCCAGGCATTCCGGTGCGCACATTGCAGAACGCGCAGGCGCGCGTGCAGGTATCCCCCATGATCATGAAGGTGGCGTGCTTCTTGTCCCAGCACTCACCGATATTGGGGCAGCCCGCCTCCTCGCAGACGGTCACAAGCCCGTGCTGACGGACAATCGCCTGCGTCTCGGCATAGCCGGGCTTCCCCGGCGCCTTGACCCGGATCCAGTCCGGCTTTTTCAACACAGGCTGATCGGGCCGGTGCGCCTTCTCGGGATGGCGCGGCCCATCGAGCTTCGCGCGGGTGTCTCGTTGCAACAGATCAAAAACGACGGGCATACCCACCTCGGGATCGACAGCCATTTGGTATGCGCGATGCCAAAGGCCACCTGCCTATGTAACAACCAATTTCACATGAAAGAAGCGTCAGCTTCGCGCAGCAGGTCTTCACAGGCGAGGCGTCAAGACAATGCCCAATCGCCGATCGCAGTCTCCTTCCTTCGATGAAACGGGAGCAATCGCCCGGGACATGCGCAACCTCGGTGCGGCCGTGCTTGCGATTGTTTCATCGACACTCGGTAACTTCGGGGACGCCCGGAACGTAGAAGAACGGACACCGGAGCGGGGGGACTCACGTCGCGAAACCGGGGAGTCACCGGGTTTGCCATGACGAACGTTGAACTTCCCACCGCCGAAGCCAGCCTCGCTCTCGTGGGTCACTTGCGCGAGAGGTCGCCCGAATTCGGTGCGCTCGTCGACGAGCTTGCGGATGCGGCCGTGGCGTTGCGCCATGTCGGTTTGACGCAATGGCAGATGGGCCGACTTGGCTCGTCGATCGAGGCTCTTCTCGCGGCATTGTCGCTCCAGCCGCAAAGCTCCGACATGTGGCGTGACCTCGCAAGCGTCTACAACGCGTCCGCGAACATCGACGCGGCGGATTCGGCGATCAGAAGGTCGCTCCTGCTCGATCCCCAAAGTGCCCAATCCTGGCTCATCCTGGCTGGGATCTGCGACCGACGCCATGATCCCGCCGCGGCCGAAGCCGCTTATCGTCGCACCATCGCCCTCGATGCGACGATTGCCGCCGCGCACTTCGGTCTCGGGCTTCTGCACTTCAAGCAGAAAGCTTTTGAAAAGGCCCAGCACGCGCTCTCGATCGCCGCCGATCGCGACCCGGAGAACGGGCTTGTCCAGGCCTGCCTCGGCCACGTGCTCTTCATCCGGTCAGACTTCGAGGGAAGCGCCCAAGCCTTCGATGCGGCGGCACGTTTGGGGCCGCTCGACCCGGAAAGCAAACGCAAGCGAGCCCGGGCGCTCACCTTCCAGGCCATGATCGAAGGGAGTGTTGCGCAAGCGCTCTTGAACTATCCGACGCTGGCAGACGGTGACCCAGAAGACATGACACTGATCATTCGTGATGCCTTTTCGGTCCTTAGCGCCAGCGGCCACCTTGAAGCCGCGGCGGAGCTTGGCCGGATTCGACTCGCAGAACAACCTGACGACCCCGTCCGCCGCTATTTGCTCGATGCCGTGAGCGGGACCGCGGTCACGGCGGCACCTGCAGACTATATCGAGAGCTACTTCGACCGCTTCGCCCCGCAATTCGATGAGAGGTTGGTGAAGGCACTTCACTACATCGGGCCGACCGTGCTGTTCGACCGCGTCCGCCAGCATCGGACCCGCTTCTCGTGCATCTTGGACCTTGGATGCGGCACCGGCCTCGCCGCCGAGGCTCTCTCCTCAGGTGGCCCCGTGCTGATCGGGGTCGACCTCTCTTCCGGCATGTTGGCGGAGGCCGAAAAGAAGGGGCGCTACACCCAACTCGTCAAATCGGAAATCGTTGAATTCCTGACCCGAAGCGAAGCCCGGTTCGATCTGATTTTTGCCGCTGATGTTTTGATCTATTTCGGCGATCTCTCGCCACTGCTCGCCGCCGCGGCTCGCAGTTTGGTGTCCGGAGGGCTCCTCGCGCTAACCCTCGAAATTGGAAAAGACGCAGACTTCACCTTGCTGCCATCCGGACGCTTCGCACACACGCCAGATTACCTCGCGAGGCTCGCGGCCTCGGACTTCATGGTGCTGGATTTGATCAAGGACGATATCCGGCTGGAAGCCGGCGTGCCGACCCGCGGACTCTACGCGGTGCTGCAGCGCCACTGAAGCAAGCTTCGATCAGGGGCGTCCGCAGTTCATTGAACGAGGCCGGCCGGCCTTTGCGCGCGGCTCGGAAGACGGAGGCCCACGTGCAAGTGCGGGTTTGTCGTGGACCGCGTTGGAGCGAAGTCCAGTCGCGGCCCGGCTCGAACGCAACCTCGACTTCCTGCGCGGAACCGGCAATGGTCGGGAGCAAGACCGGTATGACCGGCAGCTCGAAACGGGATTGGCGTGTTCCGGCGATTGCGGTTGCTTCTGCGGCTTTGTCTGGCCCTCGTGATCCTCCTGGCCTGTTTGATCGCGGCGACGGTGATCTACGACAGCGACCGCCCACCGATTTCTAATTTGATGGCCGTCCGGTTTCTCCGTGGAGAGCCGGTGGACCGCCGGTGGGTGCCGTTGTCCGGTATTTCGGAGAACCTCATCGCCGCGGTCGTCATGTCGGAGGATGGACAGTTCTGCGCCCACCACGGTGTAGACTGGGACAGTATCGACAGCGTTCTGCACGACCCGGATGGCCCCTCGCGCGGAGCCTCGACCATTACGATGCAAACCGCCAAAAACCTCTTCCTTTGGCCGGGGCGGTCCTACATCCGCAAGGGATTGGAAATCCCGACCGCGCTGGGGCTCGAAAAAATCTGGAGCAAGCGCGAGATCCTGCAGGCCTATCTGAATATCGCCGAGTGGGGCGACGGCATCTTTGGCGCGGAGGCGGCCGCCCGCGCTCATTTCAAGAAAGCCGCGAGCCAATTGACCCCGCGTGAAGCCGCGCTGCTCGCGACCGCGCTGCCCAACCCATTGTTGCGCAACCCGGCTCATCCGAATCGCCTGCAGCGCAATCTGACCGCGACCGTCATGGCCCGGGCCGCTTCGGCCGACCAATGGCTGGCCTGCCTGCACTAGTGCCTGCGGGGATCTCTCGGCCTGCGATCTCCTTAAACTCTCACCCCTGTCGACCGGCCGGGTGAACTTGTTAGGCGAGATTCTCGCCCAATAATCAGAAGCATGACGTTCGACGCTATGGTGCGCCAGATGCCCTATACCTCCGAATATCCCTATTCGACCGTCGCCCTGGTGCAGGACGAGATCGGCGGCCAAACCTACGAAGCCTCGGGCGTTCTCATTTCTCCGGATGAATTGCTGACGGCCTCGCACGTTGTCTATGAGGCTGGGGTTGGCACGGCGAGCTCGGTCCTGGTCGCTCCCGGCTACAATCAGGGTAGCGAGCCTTACGGCGTCCTGGAAGGCACGAATTTTCATTACAATGCCGTCAACGACGCCAACGATCTCATCGGCCTCGCCGACTCGCAGTCGGACTATGCCGTCATCCACCTCAGCCGCCCGGTCGCGGCCGGCACCATGCAACTCGGCGTCAACGTGCCGGGCGGCTATGTCAACGTCAGCGGCTATCCGGCAAGCGCGGCAGGTGCGCAGACGACCATCAACGAAATCGTCAGCAAGGATCCGACCTACAGCCTTTTCGACGGGGTAGACACCGGGTCGGGATCGAGCGGCAGTCCACTTTGGTACGACCAGAACGGCGCGGCCACGGTCATCGGCGTGGTCTCCTCGGGCGACGGCACGAACGGATATGATTCCCAAATCACGTCCGCGGCGGCGAGCCTGATCCGGGGTTGGGTCAATGCGGATGACTTTCCATCACCTTTGATCGATGTCCCCTATTATCTCCTGAACAATCCGGATGTCGAAAACGCGGGCGTTTCGGCCGTGGCTCATTACAATGGCTCCGGGTGGCACGAAGGCCGAGACCCAGATCCGCTATTCTCGACGAACGGATATCTCGACACCAATACGGATGTCGCAAGAGCCGGCGTCAATCCGGTCCAGCATTATGACCAGTCAGGCTGGAAGGAAGGGCGCGATCCTTCCGCAGAGTTTTCCACGATCCTCTACGAGCAACGAAACCCCGATGTGGCCGCGGCAGGCATCGATCCCCTCAGCCATTATCTCTCGTTCGGCGAAGCGGAAGGGCGCACGGCTTTGCCTGCCATAGGGCATGGCGACGAGATCGGCGACTTCGATCCGCACTATTATCTGCTCGCGAATCCCGACGTGGCACGCGCCGCCATGGCATCCGGAAACCCGGATGCTTTCGCGTACCAGCACTACAGTACCTTAGGCTGGCATGAAGGCCGGAACCCGGACGCCTATTTCAACACGGACTACTACCTCGCCCAAAATCCTGATGTGGCTGCGGCTGGCGTCGATCCCTTGACCCATTACGAAGCATCGGGGTGGCACGAGGGGCGAAACCCATCCGCGGCTTTCAGCACGCACGGCTACGAGACCGCCAATCCCGACGTTGCGGCGGCTGGCGTGGATCCGCTGCAGCATTTCCTGGCTTTCGGCGCTTGGGAGGGGCGCAACCCGGTGGCTTGATATGACGGGCGACAGATGCGGATTGCCCCAAGGTCCCAAAACGACGCTTCCGTCGATCTCACCAATCTTAAGGTTTAGGTAACCAAAACCGCCGCGAGCGATTGCAATCCGCTCGCCATTGTGCCGGCATCTAGGTTGAAGCGGCATGGTGAACACAGTTTAACGCCATTTGCATCGATCGCATCAACCAGCCCTTGAGCCTGTTTTCCGAACCCGTTTGCAACCCGCCCGTCTTGGAGCTTTGCTGTCCTTTCGGCAATCTCCGGACCCCGCGCCATGCGATCATCCACCCCCGTCGCGATTGTAGGTGCAGGCCCCTATGGGCTGTCGGTCGCAGCGCATCTTGCGGGCGCCGGTTTGAGGCCGCGGATCTTTGGAGATGCCATGCAGACATGGCGATCCTTCATGCCGAACGGGATGGTGCTTAAATCGGAGGGGTTCGCCATGAACCTTTCCGACCCGAGTGGAAGCTACACGCTCGAAGCGCATTGCCGCGACCAATCGATTCCCTACCAGGCCACGGGATGGCCGGTCCCGGTCGAGGTCTTCGCGGGCTATGGCGAAACGTTCCAGAAGCGGTTCGTGCCGCAACTGGAAGAGACCGAGGTCCGCCACATCGCCCGCGGGGATCATGGCTTGGCCCTTACGCTGGCGACGGGAGAAACCGTCGAGGCACGCCACGTGGTGCTGGCCACGGGCATTCGCCCCTACGCAAGGACCTCGCCCCAGCTGTTGTCCGATCTGCCGTCCGACCGCGTCACACATAGCGGCGATCAAGGCGACATGGAGCGCTTTCGCGGATGCAAGGTCGCGGTGATCGGCGGCGGGGCCTCGGCGATGGACGCCGCCGCCGCGCTGCACCGCTCAGGCGCGACGGCGGTTGCCATCACGCATCGCCCGGAGGTCCGCTTCTACGCACCGAACGGCTTCCGAGACCGCTTCCTGGCACCGTTGACCCCGCTGGGACCGGGCTGGAAGAAGCAGCTCTGCTGCAAATGGCCCGATCTGTTCCACGCGCTGCCACAGCGCGTCCGGCTCGATATCGTGGCCCGCTATCTCGGTCCCTCCCCTGCCTGGTCGGTCCGCGACATCGTCCGCGACCATGTGGACCTGCGCCTCAGCACGCATTTGACGCGGGCCGAAGTCACGGGCGACCAAGTTACGCTCACGATGAACGCAGCCTCCGGTGGCACAACGACACTCGCGGTCGATCACGTGATCGCGGCGACGGGCTACGATGTGGATATCGACCGGCTGACGCTCCTCGACGCGTCGCTGCGTGCCGACCTGCAGCAGGATGGCAAATCGTTGCGGCTCAACTCTGCCTTTGAGACGCGCGTCAAGGGTCTCCACGTTGTGGGCACGCCTGCCGCTGCGAGCTTCGGCCCCATGCTCCGGTTCGTCTGCGGCAGCGCCTTCGCGGCCCGCAGAACGGCCGGCGAGATTTGCCGTCGGGAGGGTGCCCAGCGCATGCCCGCCACTCAGGCCCTCACCCGCGGCGCCATGCCGCTAAGCGAGGCCTGACCAACATGCGCCGCCTTCGCGTCCTATTCGTCTCGATGACGAACGACGTCGGCTCAGACCGCCTCATCGGCGACATGAGGCGGGCGGGCGGGCGCTGTGCGGTTCTGGCTCCACCGGGTGCCTTCGCGACGCTCGTCCGAAGCGTCATGGCGCATTTTCCACTGCAGAGAGGATTGGGTGGCATCGCCGCCGCATTCGACCTGTCGAGATCGCTTCAATCCGCGGTCGATGTCTGGTGTCCGGATCGGGTGATCCCCCTCGACGATCTCGCAGCGACTCTGCTGCGAACGATCGGCGGCGACCACCAGACGCCAGCTCCTCTTCGCAACCTGCTCATCGAGTCGTTCGGCGCGCCTGCAGGCTATCCCGCGGCCTGCCAGCGTGTCGCCCTGATGCGAGTTGCTGAAAAAGTAGGCGTTCGAATACCCGCTTTCAGTTCGAGTCGTGACATCGGACGCCCCCCATTTCCCTTGATGGTCAAGCGCGACCAATCCTCAGGGTCAGGAGGTGTTCTCCGCGTGGAAAACGAGGCAGACCTCAAAAAGGCTCTCAGGTCTGCGCGTTTCAAGACCGCCGCCAAAGTAGGGTTGATGCGCGTTGCCGGGTTCCGGCAGGCCCTCACGCCGGTCCTGTTGCAGCACGTCGTCGCGGGACGCCTGGCGATGCAGACCGTTGCGTGCCGGGACGGGCACGTGATCGACTGCATCGGCTTCGAGGCCGTGGAGATCCATCCGCAGAAACGGGCGAGCACCATCCTTCGCGCCACGATCCACGCCGAGATGGCCGAGTCGGCACGGCGAATGGTCGCGGCCCTGGGCTGCTCGGGCTTTGTCAGCTTCGACTTCATCGTGGATGCGGAGAACCGTGCGTTTCTCATCGAGATGAACCCCCGTCCTATCGGCAGCACGCATTTGGGGCGGCTGTTCGGGCATGATCTCGTGAGGGCATTTGTGAGGGGCCAGGCCCAGGACGGGCACACGGCCTTGCTGCCGCCTGAAACAGCCGTCGCGCTGTTTCCCAAGGAACTCGAGCGGGATCCCGCAAGCGCCTACCTGGCCGGAAGCAATCCGGTCGTACACGACGTACCGGAAACCGAGCCTGCGGTTTTGGCTGCCTATCTGGCGCATTTGAAAGCCGTCCATCCCACGAGGCATGCCGAGATCGAACGTCACGTGCCGGCATCGAGAAGTGTGCCGGCACGCGGTCTAGGGTTTGCCGGTACGACCGAGCTCTGCTGAACGAGCCTTCATTCAGTTCCACAAGGCATGCACCTTGCTTGACCGCACCTCATCGACGCGCCATGTCGGAGCGTGCGCGTGCGAGGAGGCAAGATCACGTGAGACAGCTGACGAACATCGTGCTTGGCGCAGCGATGCTGGCGGGCCTTCTGCCGACCGGCGCCGCATTGGCGCTCGACAAGGTGACCTTCGGGACGAATTGGCTGGCCGAGGCCGAACATGGCGGCTTCTACCAGGCCGTTGTCGACGGCACCTACGCGAAATACGGCCTCGACGTCACAATCCTTCCAGGCGGCCCGCAAGCCAACAACGGGCTCCTTTTGCCCACGGGCAAGATCGATTTCTATATGGGCGGCAACATGATCCAGGCCTTTTCGGCCGTGGAGCAGAACGTGCCGACACTGGTCGTCGCGGCCTTCTTCCAGAAGGATCCGCAGTGCCTCATGGCCCATCCGGGCGTCGGGCACGACACGTTCACGTCCTTGAAGGGCGCGCCGATCTTCCTTGGTAAGGAAAGCCTTGCATCGTTCTATCTCTGGATGCAGTCCGCCTTCGGCTTCTCCGAGAACGACGTCAAGCCCTATACGTTCAACACGGCACCCTTCATCGCCGACAAATCCTCCGTGCAGCAGGGCTACGTGACGTCAGAGCCTTATGAGGTGGAGCAACAGGGTGGATTCAAGCCCAACATCTTCCTGCTGGCCGACCAGGGTTTCTCGACCTACGCGACCACCATCGAGGCGCGGCTCGACACCGTCACCAAGAACCCGGATATCGTGCAGCGCTTCGTCGATGCCTCGGCAATTGGCTGGTACAATTATCTCTACCACGACAATGCCAAGGCCAATGCGGCGATCAAAAAGGACAATCCGGACATCACCGACGCACAACTGGCTTTCGCGATCGCCAAGATGAAAGATTACGGGATCGTCGATTCGGGAGACACGAAGACGCTCGGCATCGGCGCGATGACGGACGACCGCCAAAAGGCCTTCTACGACGAGATGTCCAAGGCCGGCGCCCTGCCGGCCGGCATCGACTACAGGAAAGCCTACACGCTGCAGTTCGTGAACAAGAAGGTTGGCCTGGATCTGCTGCCGAAGTGATTGAACCGGTCCCGCCTCCCGCTGACCCGGTGGGATTTTCGACGATGACCACCGTCTTGGAACGTTCACCGACGGGCGACGCGTCGGACGTCGGTCGACGTCTTGTCAGCCTGCGCAGCGTGTCCAAAACCTTTCCGAACGGGACTGTCGCGCTCAGCCGTCTCGATCTCGACGTGCGAGCCGGGGAATTCCTGTCGCTGATCGGCCCCTCGGGATGCGGAAAATCCACGGCTCTGCGCATGCTGGCCGGGCTGACCGAGCCGTCGTCTGGCGAGATCGCGTGGCACGGAACGCGGCCTGAGATCGGCTTCGTGTTCCAGGAGCCGACACTGATGCCTTGGGCGAGCGTGTTCAACAATGTCTGGCTTCCGCTACGGCTCCGCGGCGTCGGCAAGGTGGAGGCGCGCACGCGCATCGACGAGGCGCTGGCCATGGTCGGCCTCAGTGCCTTTGCGAAGAGCTACCCGCGCGAACTCTCGGGCGGCATGAAGATGCGGGTTTCGATCGCCCGCGCCCTCGTGCTCCGCCCGCCCCTTCTCCTGATGGACGAGCCTTTCGCCGCCCTCGACGAGATCACTCGGTTCAAGCTCAACAACGACCTGATCCGCTTGGCGGCCGAACTCGGCACCACAGTCGTGTTCGTGACCCATTCGGTCTACGAGAGCGTTTACCTCTCGACCCGGATCGTCGTGATGGCGGCGCGCCCTGGCCGCGCCGTTGCCGAAATCGGGGTGGACGCCCCGCTGGAGCGCACCGAGGATTTCCGGTCGACGCCTGTCTATACCGAGACCTGCCGGCGCGCCTCCCGGGCCCTGCATGAAGCGATGACCGACGAGGATCAGCTGTGAGTGCGCTCGATCCCGCCGATCCGGCAATCGAGCCGCCTGCAGGCTTCGCGGTTCAACCGTCGCGTGGCATGCGTCGGTTATGGCCGCAGAAAGTGGTCGAGATCCTGCTGCCGGCCCTCATTTTCATCCTGGCTCTGGTGGCATGGGAGGTGGTCGTCCGGCTTCGTGGCATCCCGCCCTATATCCTGCCCGCCCCGAGCCTGATTGGCGCCACCCTGGTCAAGGACTGGCCGATCCTGTCCGGCTCCCTCATCGTGACGCTGTGGACCACCGTGGAAGCCTTGCTGATCGCGGTGGCGGGAAGCCTGGGCCTGGCCCTCGTTTTCGCGCAATCGAAATGGATCGAGCGGTCTTTCTTCCCCTTCGCGGTCGTCATGCAGGTGACGCCGGTGGTCGCCATCGCGCCGCTTCTGTTGATCTATCTCGATTCCAGAACCGCCGTGCTGGTCTGCGCCTTTCTGGTCGCCTTCTTCCCGATCCTGTCGAATACCGCCCTCGGCCTCGCCTCGGCCGACCACAACCTGATCGAACTGATGGAGCTCTACAGGGCGCCGAAGTGGCGGCAGATCCTCCTGTTGCGATTACCGGCCGCCCTGCCGTTCTTCCTCGGGGGCCTTCGAATCGGGGGCGGACTTGCGCTGATCGGAGCCATCGTGGCCGAGATCGCGGCCGGCTCGGCCGGCCAAGGGTCGGGATTGGCGTTCCGGATCGTCGAGGCTGGGTTCAGGCTCAACATCCCGCGGATGTTCGCGGCCCTCACTCTGATTTCACTGACCGGCATCCTGATTTATGTGGCCTTCGCGATGCTGAGCTATGCGCTCTTGTATCGATGGCACGACAGCGCCCGCTCACGCGGCGTCTGATGGAGCAGATTGAATGACGGACGCGCTCCGGGTTCCCCCACACCTTCGCCGCTGGAGCCTGAAGGGCGCTCGCGTGCCCGGTTGCCTTCTTGAAAAACCGGTGGCCGCGCCGAACCCGGAAGGGCTCGTCGACGTGGACATGATCATCGCCAATGGCACGATCGAATCGATCAGCCCGGCTTCAACTGAGCCCGCCGCAATCCCGGCCTTCATCCAGCCGGGCCTCGTGGTGCCGGCCTTCGTCGATGCGCATACCCATCTCGACAAAGGCCATATCGCACCCCGCGCACCGACGTCCGGCACTTTCGCGGGTGCCCTCGAGGCCGTCCCACGAGACCGTGAGGCGCACTGGTCGGCACCTGATGTCGAGACCCGCATGCGCTTCGCGATCGAGGCCGCTTACGCTTACGGCACTCGCGCGATCCGCACCCATCTCGATTGCAAGGACCGGCAGACGCGGATCTCCTGGCCGGTCTTCGCCGCACTCCGGGAGGAGTGGCGCGACCGGGTCGATCTCCAGGCGAGCCCGCTGTTTCCGATCGACCTCGCGCTCGACGCGGCACATCTGCGCGACGTGACCGAAATGGTCTATGAGTTCGGCCACTGCCTCGGCGCCGCGACCTTTCCGGGTCCCGGTTTGCAGGCCGGCCTCGACACTCTGTTCCAGCTGGCCGGCGACAAGGGCTGGGAGCTCGACTTCCATGTCGACGAAACCGACGATCCCTCCGTCAACACGCTCGCAGTGATCGCCCAGACGGCCCTCGACCACAAGTTCAACGGCCGCATCTTGACCGGCCATTGCTGCACGCTCTCGCTGCTGCCGGAGGAGGAAAGGAAACGCACCATCGATCTCGTGGCCCGGGCCGGCATCGGCATCGTGTCGCTCCCGATGTGCAACATGTACCTGCAGGATCGCTACCCCGGCCGCACCCCGCGCTGGCGCGGTATCACGGCGCTCCACGAGCTGAAGGCCGCCGGCGTGCCTGTGACCATTGCGAGCGACAACACGCGCGACCCTTTTTACGCCTATGGGGATCTCGACATGGCGGAAGTCTGGCGCGTCGGCACCCGCATCACGCAGTTCGATCACCCGTTCGGGGATTGGGCCGCCGCCGTGTTCAGCACGCCAGCCGAAGCCCTCGGGCTCGATGGCGCGGGCCTCCTGCGGGTCGGGGCATCCGCGGACTTCGTCGTGTTCCCGGCGCGTTCCCTGTCCGAGTTCATGGCCCGGCCCGGCATGCCGCGCTCCGTCATCCGGCAGGGCCAAACGCTGACGGCGCGCGTGCCGGACTACAGCGCACTCGACCACCTCGTAGGTCTGCGCCCATGACCGCACGGTACGATATCGCCGCCCTCAAGACCGCCCTCGACGGGATCAAGACGGAAGACAATGCTGCGCTCGTGAAGCAGAAGAGTCGCGACTTCTTCTGGTATTCACCCGTCCTCAAGCGACAGCTGGAGCATGTGGTCGGCGACCTCGTCGTCACGCCGCGCACGCGGGACGAGGTGGTGCGGACGCTTGCGGAAGCCCACAGGCTTGGCGTCCCGGTCACGCCGCGCGGCTCGGGCACCGGCAATTACGGTCAGGCGATGCCGCTTTCGGGCGGCGTCATCCTGAACCTTGCAGAGATGCGCAACATCACCCGCATCGCTCCCGGCCGGGTCACCTGTGAGCCGGGCGCCATCCTGTCCGACATCGATGCCGCGACGCGGGCTCATTCGGGCCAGGAGCTGCGCATGCATCCCTCGACCTACGCGACCGCCTCGATCGGCGGCTTCATCGCAGGAGGCTCAGGGGGGATCGGCTCGATCAACTGGGGCGGCCTGCGCGATCTCGGCAACATCCTCAGCGTCGAAGTCGTCACGATGGAAGCCGCGCCGCGGGTCCTGCGCCTCACCGGCGCCGACTTGGCCAAGGTCACCCATGCCTATGGCACGAACGGTATCATCACCGAAGTCGAGATGCCCCTGACCGCCGCCTATCCTTGGGTCGACGTCATCGTCGGTTTCGACGACTTCGCCGAGGCGGCGCGGTTCGGCAACGCGCTGGGCGAGCAGGACGGCCTTCTCACCAAGCTGATCACACCGATCGCCGCACCCATTCCGCAGCGATACTTTTTGCGCCACAAGCGTTTTCTGCCCGACGGCAAATCGATTGTCCTGGTCATGGTGGCCGATCACGCCAAGGACGCTTTCAACCTTTTTCTGCGGCGCTTCTCCAAAGCCGAAGTGCTGTTCGATGCGAGCCAGATCCCGGAGCAGGATCGTGAAGGGCTGCCGGTCAACAACGAGCTCTCGTGGAACCACACGACATTGCGGGCGCTCCGCGTCGATCCGGCCATCACCTATCTGCAGGTGCTCTACCCGTTCCCGCATCAGCTCGACCTCGTGACGAAGATCCACGCGCGGTTCGGTGACGAGGTGATGGGCCACCTCGAATTCGTGCGTTTCGACGGCAAGATCACCTGTTTCGGCCTGCCGCTCGTCCGCTTCACCACCGAGCCGCGCCTCGACGAAATCATTCGTATCCATGAGGACATGGGCGCACCGATCTTCAACCCGCACCGCTACACCCTGGAAGAGGGCGGCATGAAGCAGACGGATGCGCTGCAGCTCGCCTTCAAACGCGAGGCCGACCCCCAGGGACTGCTCAACCCCGGCAAGATGGTGGCCTGGGACGATCCGGCCTTCGATTTCGCGACCGGCAAGACCTATCTTTATCCAAGCCTCGCAGCCACGCTGGCATGAGGGTCCTGGTCGTCGCGGCACACCCGGTCGAAACGAGCTTCGTGTCGGCCCTGCATGGCCGCGCGGTGCAGATCTTGCGGGCCGGCGGGCACGTGGTCGACGATTGCAACCTTTACGCCGAAGCCTTTGATCCGATCCTGTCGCGACAGGATCGGATCGACTACCACGACACGGCCGTGAACGTCCGGAACGTTGCACCCTATGTCCGACGGCTGCAGGACGCGGAGGCTCTGCTGTTCATCCATCCGGTGTGGAATTTCGGGTTCCCGGCGATCCTCAAGGGTTTTGTCGATCGGGTCTTCGTTCCGGGTATCGGGTTCGGGCTCGACCAGGATGGGAAGCTGTCCCCACAATTGACCCATGTGAAGCGCTACGGCGCGATCTGCACCTACGGGGCCTCGCGCTGGACGGCCTTCCTGATGGGGGACCCGCCGCGCAAATTCATGACGCGGGGCATGCGGGGATATATTCCCCTCAACAAGCCTTGCACCTATCTGGCCTGCTACGACATGAACCACACCACGCCAGAACGACGCGCCACTTTCCTGAATAAAATGGAACGCGGGCTCCAAAGCTGGTCAAGCCCGAATTAGGGGCGTAAACCACGCGGACCGCGCGGCTCTCTGACGCGCTTCGTGCCCCGACAGGTCGATGTCCACTCAAGCCGTTCCGCTCGCCTCGCTCGATGCCCGGAGCGGGGAAGAGCGGCGCTCGCGCCGGATCGCCATCCTGCTCATGTGCGTCACCATGGCGTGCTACACCGCGACCGATTCTTCGGCGAAATTCCTGGCACCTCACCTGCCGCTTTGGCAGATCGTTTGGGCGCGCTATCTCGGGGCCACGCTTTTCGCACTCTGCCTCGCCAATCCGATCAAGCACCCCAACATGCTGCGCCCCGAGCGGCTCGGCCTGCAATTGGTGCGCTCCCTGTTCCTGCTGACCTCGACGATTCTGAGCTTCATCGCCGTGCGCTATCTGCAACTCGCGGAAACGACGGCCATCTTTTTTGCACTGCCGCTCGCCATCGCGCTCGCGGCGGGTCCTATCCTGGGTGAATGGGTGGGCCCGCGGCGGTTCGCCGCGATCCTTGTGGGCTTCACGGGCGTGCTCGTCGTGGTGCGCCCCTGGACCGGAACATTCCATCCCGCGATGGGCCTCTGCGTCGCCAACGTGATCGTGTCGGCAGGCTACAATATGCTGACGCGCGTCGTGGCACAGCGCGACCGCGCGCTGACGACGCTCATCTATTCGACGCTGGTCGGGGCTATCCTGCTGACGCCGATCGTTCTCACGCACTGGGTCGCACCGGACAGCCTGCAGGTGACGGCCGTCATGGTCTTCATCGGCGTCGTGGGTGCCTTCGCGCACTGGCTGCTGATCCTCGCTCATGCACGGGCACCGGCCTCGATCCTGGCACCCTTCACCTACACCCAACTGATCTGGGCGTCTCTTTCCGGCCTTGTCGTGTTCGGCGACGTGCCAAAACCATCGACGCTTGCGGGTGCCGGCATCGTGGTGCTGGCCGGCCTGTATCTATGGTGGCGCGAGCGCGGGACATGAAGCGCTCGGCCCTGGGCGGCCACGGCGAGGGATGCTAGGAGGGCCAAATGGCAGAAAGATCTCACACAGGCTCGCGATGACCCCCAACCTTCTCTCGATCGCGGGATCGGACCCGAGCGGCGGCGCCGGGATCCAGGCGGACCTCAAGACCTTTTCGGCCTTCCGGTGTTACGGCATGGCGGCGCTCACGGCGCTCACGGCGCAAAACACCCGCGGCGTCACCGCCGTGCATGTTCCCCCGCCGCAATTCCTCAAGGCACAGATCGACGCGATCTATGCGGATATCCGGGTCGATGCTGTGAAGATCGGCATGCTGGCCACCGGCGCCATCGTCTCCGTCGTGGCCGATCGATTGAAGACGTATGGGCAGAACCTGATCGTCATCGATCCCGTACTCGTCGCGACGAGCGGAGACAGTCTTGGCGCCCCCGATGTCGTCGAGGCCCTGCGGCGCGACCTTCTGCCGCTCGCGACCCTGGTGACGCCCAACCTGCCGGAAGCGGCGCGCCTTGCCGAGCGGCCCATTCCTCATGACGTAGCCGGCATGAGGAATTTAGCCGAGATCATCCATGAAAACAGTGGCGCTGCCGTGCTGATCAAGGGCGGCCATCTCAATGGCCCTGAATCGACCGACATCCTGTTCGACGGACACGAGCACACGGTGTTTTCGGCCGAGCGGGTCGAAACCCCCAACACGCATGGGACTGGTTGCACCCTGTCGGCCGCCATCGCGGCGTGCCTGGCCCAGGGCGCGAACCTGATCGAAGCCATCGAAGCCGCCAAAGACTATCTCACCGAGGCTCTTCTGCGCAGCGGCAGTCTCAAGGTCGGTGGCGGCCATGGCCCCGTGCAGCATTTTCACGCGCTGTGGCCCGAAACCGACCACGAACGACTACAGTGACGCGCCCGGCGATTGCTGATCAGTCCCAAGATGACGCGAGAGCCGAACGGCCCCATATTGCGGCTACGGCAGCCCGCCACCCGCCACGCCATCATCGAGATGAAGCGCGCCATATGATCGAGTGTCTCTCAGTGTTTCCTGCTGCCCCCAGGGCTGACTGGCAGGACGAAGTGGCGGGTCGGCCTGATCTGGCCGAAATCCGGCGGATAGGCGCCGGCTTGCGGTGTCCGACGTGAACGTTCAGGTCGATCTGCGCCGCACGGCCGCCATGGCGACGGGCCCTCTCCCGAGCGGCCACCCGATCGTCAAGCCCCGAAAAATCGGCGTTCTCCTCAGCAATCTCGGCACACCCGACGCGACCGATTATTGGTCGATGCGGCGCTATCTCGCCGAGTTTCTCTCCGACAAGCGCGTGATCGAGGCCCCGCGGGCGCTCTGGTGGGTGATCCTCAACGGCATCATCCTCACCACCCGGCCCGGCCGCAAGGGCAAGGATTACGAAACGATCTGGAACCGCGAGCTCAACGAGAGCCCGCTGAAGACCATCACTCGCTCGCAATCGGACAAGCTTGGGTCCGCCGTCCGATCCGGGCTCCTCGGCCCCGAGGCGGCGGACGCCGTCGCGGTCGATTGGGGCATGCGCTACGGCAATCCCTCCGTCCGGTCGGCGTTGGAGCGACTTCAGGCGCAAGGATGCGACCGCATCCTGCTCGTGCCGCTCTACCCGCAATATGCCGCCGCCACAACCGCGACCGCCTGCGACAAGGTCTTCGAAGCCCTGATGGCCATGCGCTGGCAGCCGGCCTTGCGGGTGGCGCCGCCTTATCATGACGACCCCGCCTATATCGACGCGCTGGCGGTGTCGCTGCGCGAAGGCCTCGCTGCGCTCGATTTCGAACCGGAGGTCGTCATCGCATCGTTCCATGGGGTGCCGAAGGACTATCTCCTCAAGGGCGACCCATATCACTGCCAATGTGCCAAGACGGCGCGGCTGTTGCGCGAGGCCATGGGCATGACCACCGACACCTTCCGGCTGACCTTCCAGTCCCGTTTCGGACGTGCCGAATGGCTTCAACCCTATACGGATGAGACCATCAAGGCCCTGGCCAAGCGGGGCGTGAAGCGGCTCGCCGTCATCACGCCGGGTTTTTCAGCCGATTGTCTCGAAACCATCGAAGAGATCGGCGGCGAGAATGCCGAATATTTCCATCATGGCGGCGGCGAGAAGTTCGCTCGCATTCCCTGCCTCAACGACTCGGCGGGCGGCATGGCGGTGATCGAGGCGATCGTCAAACGCGAACTGATGGGCTGGGTTTAAAGGCCGCCATCCCAGGCCACGGGCACATGTCCCGTGGCCTGGGATGGCGGATCTGCGAGACAGAGATGTCGGGCCGCCCCCTTACGGTTTCGTCCCCGACACCTGCCCCTAGTCGACATCCTCCACATCGTCCTTTCGCCCCGTCAACCGGTGCGCCAGCGACGCCTGGATAAAAGAATCGATGTCGCCGTCGAGCACTTCGGCCGGCGTGCCGGATGTCATGCCGGTGCGAAGATCCTTCACGAGCTGATACGGCTGCAGCACATAGGAGCGGATCTGGTGGCCCCAGCCGATATCCGTCTTGGAGGCGGCATCGGCATTGGCGGCCGCCTCGCGCTTTTCAAGTTCCATCTCGTAGAGGCGCGCCCGCAGCATGTTCCAGGCCGTCGCCCGGTTCTTGTGCTGCGAACGTTCGCTCTGGCAGGCCACCACGATTCCGGAGGGATGATGCGTGATGCGCACGGCTGAATCGGTCGTGTTGATGTGCTGACCACCCGCACCCGACGACCGGAACGTGTCGATGCGGCAGTCGGATTCCTTCACGTCCACTTCGATCTTGTCGTCGACCACAGGAAACACCCAGGCCGAAGCGAAGCTCGTGTGACGACGCGCATTGGAATCGAAGGGCGAGATACGCACCAGCCGATGAACGCCGGACTCGGTCTTCAAAAGCCCATAGGCGTTGTGCCCCTTGACCAGCAGCGTGGCGGACTTGATGCCGGCTTCGTCACCCGGCGTCTCGTCGATGATCTCGACCTTGAAGTCCTTGCGTTCGGCCCAGCGGTTGTACATGCGGAACAGCATGCGGGCCCAATCCTGGCTCTCGGTTCCTCCGGCGCCGGAATGGACTTCGAGATAGGTATCATTGCCGTCCGCCTCTCCCGACAGGAGCGCGCTGACCTGCATACGCTCCGCTTCGGCCTTGACGGCCTTGAGCAAAGCGATGCCCTCCTCCTCGACGCCTGCGTCGCCCTCGGCTTCCGCGAGTTCGATCAGCCCCGTCGCGTCTTCGAGATCGCGTTCGATGCGGCTGACGGCGCCGAGGCTTTCCTCAAGCTCCGTGCGCTCGCGCATCACCTTCTGGGCAAGCTCGGGATTGTTCCACAGCGTCGGGTCTTCCGACTTGGCATTCAGTTCGGCAAGGCGGCGTGTCGCGACATCGACGTCAAAGATGCCTCCTCAGCAGTCCCGCGGACTGCTTGATGTCTTCAACCAATTGCAACGCTTCGGCGCGCATGAAAGAAATCTCGAAGGGTTGGAGTTTTGGGGACGGCACAAAGCACCGACGCAATCCAATGGTAAGGGCTTGCGACGGCGATGTCGAGAAAGTCCACGCGGTCGAGCTGCTGGTCAATGGCTCGGAGGGGAATGGCGGCGGCGACAGAGATGAGACATCGAAACTGGACCGAGCGCCGACCGGCGCCTTCTGCAACGTCACGGCCGGCTTCGCACGAGGGTGCGCTTCGCAGCCTCGCGAAGCTTGTGGCGGCAGTCGTGCTTTTTGCCGTTTTCGGCATCGGAGGGGCAGCCTTAGCCAGCGAGCCTTCCAACGTGTCTGCCGTCGCCGATCCGAAGGTCAAGCAATGGCTCGAACTTCTCAATGATCCGGCCGTCCGCAGCTTTCTCGATCAAACACGAGATCACGGCGGGTCGCATGCCACGGTCGCGTCCGAGCCTCCGACCATGACGGTGAGTCTCGCCCAGCGGTTGGAAGCTCTTCGCGCCCATCTGTCCGATCTGCTCCGATCGTCGCAGGAATTCTCGTCGCAAACCCGAATGGCGCATGCCATGGCGCTCGACGCCCTGGAGCAACGTGGCCTTTGGTCGACCGGCTTCGCGCTTTTAGCTTTCGTGGTTCTGGGGTTTGGCACCCAATCTTTGTTTCACCTCGTCGGCCGGCCGTTCCGGACCTGGCTTCTGGCGCTCCGGCTCGACACGGTCGACGATCGCGTACGGGCCGTCTTCGCACGGTCTCTCTATGGGCTGGGACTCCTGGTGTCCTACGCCATCGGCAGCATCGGGGCCTTTCTGCTGTTCGAATGGCCCGAACTCATCAAGCAGCTGCTGCTCGGCTATCTGGTTGCGTTCCTGATCGTGCGGTTGACGACAGTCGCCGGGCGCTTTCTTCTCGCCCCTGGGGCAGAGCGCTTCAGGGTGGTGCCGGTCTCCACGAAGACGGCCTGGTTCCTCTATCTCCGCTTCCTCGTTTTCATGGTCGTGCTCGCCTTCGGCGCACAATCGATCGGTCTGCTGGCGCATTTTGGCTTGTCGCCTCTCGCCGAAGAGCTCAGCCAGGACGCGTTGGGTCTCGTCCTCCTCGCGATCTTTTGGGAAACCGTCTGGCGCGTGCCGTCAGCCGAGCCGGCGGCCACAGGCGTCGCGGGCATTGCGAAACATCGGCATCGCTTGCGGGCCCTCGTTCTCTCGCTGGTCGGTGTTCTCCTGTGGCTGTGCTGGGTCATCCAGGCGCAAACGTCATTCTGGCTGATCGCCTTTGCGACCGGATTGCCGATCGTGATTTCCAGCGGCAAGGCCGCGGTTGCCCACATCCTGCGGCCCGCAGGAACCGAGGTGGCACCGGAGGAAGCCCGCTCGCTCCAGGCCCTCCTGTTCGCGCGCGGCATGCGGAGCATGATCCTGATCACAGCCGCCCTTCTGCTTGCCTGGATCTTCGGCGTCGACATCTCGTCGCTGACCATGCAGGACACGCTTGCGACGCGCCTCGTCCGCAGTGCCGTCAGCGTGGCCGTCATCGGCCTCCTGGCGGAATTCCTTTGGACGGTGGTTCATGCGGGCATCGACCGGAAGATGAAGCAACCTCTGCCCCATGCCGCGGCCGGTCCGGATGCCGGTCACGCGGCCCGACTGCAGACGTTGCTGCCGATCGTCTCGAACATCCTCCTGGCCACCATCGTGATCGTCGCCGCCATGATGATGCTGGGCGCTCTTGGGGTGCAGATCGGGCCCCTCATCGCCAGCGCCGGCGTGGTCGGCGTGGCGATCGGCTTCGGGGCGCAGACGCTCGTGAAGGACATCATCAGCGGCATCTTCTACCTCGTCGACGATGCGTTCCGGATCGGCGAGTACATCCAGAGCGGCAATTACAAAGGCACGGTCGAATCGTTCAGCCTGCGCTCGGTCAAGCTTCGCCACCAGCGCGGCGCGCTCTACACCATCCCGTTCGGGAGCCTCGGCGCGGTCCAGAACCAGAGCCGGGACTGGGTGGTCGACAAGATCGTCATGAACGTGCCTTACGGGACGGATCTCGACAAGGTCCGCAAGATCATCAAGAAGATCGGCACCGAGCTGACCCAGGATCCCGAGTTCGGGCATGACATCATTTCACCGTTGAAGATGCAGGGTGTGACGCAGTTCGGCGATTACGCCATCCAGATCCAGACCAAGATGATGACACGACCGGGTGACGCGCAATTCATGGGCCGACGCCGCGCGTTGCTGCTGATCAAGCTGGCGTTCGAGGAGAATGGCATCGGATTTGCTGTTCCGACCGTGCAGGTGTCGGGCGACCAGACCCCCGCCATCGCGGCCCAGGCCTATGCCATTACGGCGGCCCGAAATGGCCCGGGGGGCTCGGCCGGCATGCCGGCCTGAAGTGGATGCACCGTCTGGCGCTTGTGTCGCTGTGTGAGGGATGTTGCCTACGGGAACCAGCCTGCGCACGCCGGTAGGTTTCCGCTAGGGTAAACTTGCGTTATGGCTGGGCCGGAGGGCTCGC
>NZ_JAMOIM010000002.1 GCF_026130545.1 Lichenifustis flavocetrariae
TCAGCGCGCATGACGGAATCGCCCGAATCCTTCCAGCCCTGGTTCTCGATGCCGACGGGCGAGCGGGTCGCATATTCCTGAAACCCGTCGCCATCGCGGTCGCCGCAATCGTCGATCCAGTCGAGGCACCGCTCGGCCGTTCCCAGGTGCTGCTCAAGGAGCGTCCTGTCGCCGGTGCAGCGCCACGCGACGTTCAGGGTGATGATGTACAGGGGAGTGGCGTCCGCCGTGCCGTAATAGGGCGTGTGCGGCACTTTGTGGAGGCTGGCGAGTTCGCCGTGCCGCAACTCATGCAGGATTCGGCCGGGTTGGGCGTCCCGGTAATCGTCGACCTCGGTGGCCTGCAACTCGCCGAGCACCTCCAGCGCCCCGCGGGCGAAATCGGGGTAGACGAACACCGTCTGCAACGCCGCGATCAGGCTGTCCCGCCCAAACAATGTTACGAACCAAGGCACGCCACCGGCCGCGACGAACCGCAGGTGATCGGTTCCCTCCATGGGCAGGCGCAGCGCGGCCATGTCCTCGACCGACTGCCTGAACAGCCTGTAGAACTCCTCGTTGCCGGTCTCCAGCTTGAGGACCGTCTTTCGCCACTCCTCCACGGGGGATGCCAGGCGGGCAGGCGGCGCATGAGCGAAGCACTCGGGGGGCGCCTCGTAGACCCGGTCGCCGTCGATCAGGTCATGACAGAGACAAGTGTGCCAGGTTTGTCCGGGCTCGATCACGACCTCGAACGTCAAGCGACCGTTGGTGACATGACCGGGGCTGTCGCTGTTGCAGATGTGGATACGGAGCGCACGGCGAAAATCCGCGTTGGTGTAGGCCGACGTGAATGTCATGCCGTCCGCATCCCAGGAGTTGACGATGCGGCCTCGGCGGACGAGGTGATTGGCCTTCACGTCGAACAGGTCGGCAAAGTCGCAGCGGATCAGGATCTCGAAGTTGAAGCGCACCGGCTTCGGTCCGTAGTTCGTGAGTTCGAAATCCTCGTGGAGGCCGTCGCCGATCACGCGGCTGAGCGTGAGCCCGAGCGACCGCGCGGCGATCATGCCGCCCTCGGTCTCAAACGTCGGGCAGATCAGGAAGGACCGGGACGCAAAATAGAACACCGCGCCCGCATTCAGGAGATCGAACGAGTGGCCATTCGCGAAGATGCGATAGGTGCTGATTATTCTCGTGTCGAAGAAGTAGAGTCCCTTGTCCGTGTCGGGATAGATCTGGCCATCCGGCTCGCTGGCCAGGACGGTCCGACCCTGGTTGATGGTCAGGAGGGGCGGGCCGACTGTGATCTCAAGTGCCATGAAGTCAGACTTTCAACAGATATTACTCAAACACTCATCATTAGGGTGCAAGTTCAACGAGGATCGTGGCGTGCATCACGCCTGGCGGAATTTCCATGGCAGGTTCCATTGAACGAGGGCCTCGCAAGGTGGCCCTTCGCCATGCGATGTCCGTTGGGTTCGAGTGTGTCCGACGCTGACGGGATGCCGGCTCCTCAAGCCGCGCCTTGGACGGCCCCGCCCGGCTTGACGCTCCGCAATGTCAGGGCCAAGGCTGCGACCACACCTGCGACCAGCATCAGAACGAAGAAGACGTCGATGTAGGCCAAAAAGCTGGATTGCAACTCGACCATTTGTCCGATCGACGCGACCGCCGTCTGCGAGGTGCTCGTTCCAGGCACCGGCTTCGTTGCGAAATAGTTCTGAAACTGCTGGAGCGACTGCTGGTAGGCTGGATTCCAGGTGCCAACGTGCTCGGAGAGCCGGGCCTGGTGGAATTGTTCGCGCCGGGCCAGCACCGTCTGCGCCAACGAGACGCCGATCGATCCGCCGAAATTCCGCGCGACGTTGATGAGGGCAGAGGCTTGATCCGTCTTGCCCGTGGGAAGTCCGTCGTAGGACGCTGTCGTGACCGGGATGAAGAGGAGCGGCAATCCGATCGCGACGTAGATGCGCGACCAGGCGAAGAAACCGAAATCGACGTCCGCGTCGATCCGGGTCAAGTCGTACATCGCGGCCGCGATGACGAGGCCACCAGCAGCAATGAGATATTTGGGTTGGATGAAGCCGAGCCTGCCAACCACGAACATCCCCAGCATCGTCACCACGCCGCCGGGCGATAGCGCAAGACCCGATAGCGTGGCGGTGTAGCCGTAGTTCGTCTGTAGCAACTGCGGCAGGAACTGCGTGGTGGCGATCAGGATGGCACCCGTGCCCAGCATGACGAGGAAGCAGGCGCCGAACTGGCGGCCGACCAACATGCGCAGGTCGATCAACGGCTTCCTGACCATCAGTTCCCACGGGATGAACAGAACGAGGGCGGTGGCCGACGTCGCGGCGAAAGCGATGATGAAGCCCGAACCGAACCAGTCGTCCTCCTGTCCCTTGTCGAGCACGACTTCGAGGGCACCGAGGAACGTCGCGACGAGGATGAAACCGACCGCATCGAACTTCAGCCCGTTCTTCCAGAGCTTGCGCCGTTCGGTCGCCTCATTCTTCGACGCGGGGAGCAGCATCACGATCGAGACGAGGGATGCGATGCCGATCGGTACGTTGATGAAGAAGCACCAGTGCCAGGAATATGCGTCGGCCAGCCAGCCTCCCAGCACCGGCCCGATCGCGGGCGCCACCACGACGGCGACGCCGTAGATGGCAAAGCCTTGGCTCCGCTTCGCGGGCGGGAACGCCGCCGCCAGGATCGACTGGGCGACAGGCGTCATGCCGCCGCCCGCGAGACCTTGCATCACGCGAAAGACCAATAAGGCCGGCAGGCTCCACGCTATCCCACAGAGGAACGAGCTGACCGTGAAGAGCGCGATGCAGGCGAGGAAGAAGTTCTTCCTGCCGAAGACCTGGACGAGCCAACTCGATGCGCAGAGCACGATGGAGTTCGCGACGAGGTAGCTCGTCACGACCCAGGCCGCTTCGCTCGGTCCGACGCCGAGGCTCCCCGAGATGTATCGCAGGACGACGTTGGCGATCGTCGTATCGAGGACCTCCATGAAGGTCGCGGCCGAAACGATGATCGCGATGAGCCACGGGTTGGTTCCCGCATATTCGGAACCGCCCGACACGTTGGCGGGCGCCTTCGCTCCGTTCCCGGGTTGTGATCCTCTGCCTTGCGCTGTCATGGTGCTTTCACCCGGAGCAGGTCGTACGGCCTAGGCTCGCTGGACGGGATGCCGCCCGGCGGCGTACGGGCTCAGCGAACGGTGACGCTTGGCACCACCGACATGCCCGGTCCGATCTCGACGTCGGGCTGCGAGTCGAAGGTGATCTTCACGGGAACTCGCTGCACCACCTTAACGTAGTTGCCGGTCGCGTTCTCGGCCGGAAGCAGGCTGAAGGCCGTTCCGCTGCCGGCCTGAAGGCTGTCGACGTGTCCCTGGAAGGTCTTGCCGAAGGCGTCGATCGCGATGCTCACGGGTTGTCCGACCTTCATGTCGGCGAGCTGCGTCTCCTTGAAATTGGCTGTGACCCAGAGACTGGTCGGCACCAGCACCATGAGGGACTGCCCCTGCGTGGCGGTGACCCCCACGGCGGCGGTCAGCCTCGTCACGCGGCCATCGAGCGTCGCGTGCAGGCGCGTCCGCGACAGGTTGGCTTCCGCCGACTCCTTCTGGGCCTCTCCCTGGTCGACCTGCGCCTCGGCAGCCTGCACCTGCGCAGTGAGGACATCGACCTGCCGCTCGGCCGAGATGGTGGTGGATGCGGCCGCATCGAGCCCGGCCTGCTTCGACAGGAGATCGGAGGCGCCTTGCTGGGCCGTCTGGACCGTACCGAAGCCCGTCTTGACGAGCTGCTGCGCGCGCGTGTTCTGGTTCTGAGAAAATTCCAGCGCCGCCTTCGCCTGAAGCCCCTGCTTCTCGTTCTGTGCAACGATCGCCTGTTGGGACCTGATCTGGGCCTTGTAGTTCGCGACCGTCGCCCGGGCCTGCGCGATCTGCGCGACCGCCTGATGGAGGGTCGCCTGATAGTCGCGTTCGTCGATGACGGCCAGGAGGTCGCCCGCATGGACGACCTGATTGTCGGTGACGGGAACGCTCACGATGTTGCCGGTGACCTGCGGGCTGACCGACACGGGCCTACCATCGATGAACGCGTCGTCCGTGTTCTCGAAATGTCGGGAATAGAGGTACCAGAGGACGCCCAAGACGATGCCGGCGACGAGGACCACGGCCGCGACACCGACCGCAACGGGGTGTTTGCGAAGGGTGGCCCAGACGCCTGGGCCCTTTTCGTCGCCATCGGCGTCCTCTTTGTCCTTGGTGTTGCCCCCGGGGACCTCCTCGCTGCCCTCGGCAGGATGATCCCCGTTCGGCCGAGGCTTGTCCGGCTCGCGCTTCTTCATCGGTTGCGCATCGGCGACATGGACCGCCACATTCGCGGTCCCGGGGCCGGCGGCAGGCTGGCGGCGACCGGCATCCTCGGCATTGCGCGAAACGATCGCCGCGTTGCCCGCGTCCAAAAGCTCTGAGCCTTCGGGATCTGTCTTCAAGACCATGTCCGGAGTCCGCTCTAGAGATTCACGCGGACCCGACGCTGCCGAATGGCAAGCAACTACTTAGCCGTAACCGTGCCTAGCAATCAGCTAGCGCTTAGCCCGTCGCAGAAAGCAAAGACCAATTATGGGACCCCGCTATTGAAAATCGCACGCCTCTCGCTGATTGATTTCGGCCTGAGGCGAAACCGCTTGCGATTTCCTCGCGATCGCAAGGAAAGAAGGCGATCGTACTCGTCGTCGAAGACGAGGCCATACTGCGCATGACAGCCGTCGACCTGGTCGAGGATGCGGGCTTCGAAACCATCGAGGCGTCCAACGCCGACGAGGCGATACGCATCCTTGAGGCACGGACGGACATTCACATCGTGTTCACCGACGTCGACATGCCGGGGTCGATGGACGGCCTCAAGCTCGCCCAGGCCGTTCGAGTTCGATGGCCTCCGCGGTCGACGACCTGCCGAAAGGCAGCGTCTTCGCGAAGTGACCATGGGCGAGCACATCCTCGCGGGCATCGGCCTGATCCTTTGCCTGGGCATCATGGCCATCGCGGTTTTCGCGCCATGAAGCTGGTCGCCTGGGTCTGCGGCACGGCGACCATCCTCATCTGCTTCCTCGTCCTCTCCAGATTGCTGGGCAACTCTGATGTTTGGTCGCAAGAAGATCGTCCTCAACCTCGACCTCCCGAAAGCGGACGTCGAATTCGTGTCGGCCGAGCAGTTGAAGGCCATGGCACATGCGGTGGCGACGCGTCCCGTCGGCATGCTTGTCGCAGACCAGCCGCCGTTCGCGCCACCGGCGGTTGGACGACTTCCGAGCCGATGCAGCTCAGGCCCAACGAGGAGTTCCCCAGCGCCGACCTGAAGTCGAAGGTACGCGACTTGGTCGAGGGTATCGTGGACCTCAAGGAGAAGGCTGCGCTCGCCACGAACCTGTTCTCGGTGACGCGCAAAGCGCCTCCGGCCGACCGGACCCGCCGCTACTTGGGCAAGCTACACATCGTGGCGCCCAGCGAGGAGGAAGCCCGCGAGAACCTGCGGCATTTCCTCCGCCAGCGATGCAGCGCCGCCAAGGTCGAGGACTTCTCGATCCATCGTCTCGTCCACCGGCCCCACGCGGAATACGGCATCATCGACACCTACATGGTCGACCCGGGCTGACGGGACGGCCCAGCCGGCGGTGGCCAAAAACACCAGCAGCCGGGGAAGCGGGGTCTGACCTTGCCCTGCAAGGACCGGAGGACGGGGACGACGTGTCCGCATCGGCCCTCACCCAAAGCCCGGGGTCTCACCGCCCCGGGCTTCGTTTTTCCCGTGGGTCGAAAATCAAGCTAGGCCGTATTCGCTTGGGTTTTCCCCCACCGACTCCCGACCCTCGGATCGCTCGTCGCCCAATCCGGATAGGCCTCGGGCTCGTCCACCTGGGGCCGCACCAGCTTCAGCAGGGGGTGCCGGACGAGCGCCCTGACCTCCGCGCCGTCCAGGTAGCGGTCCTGCACCAGGGCGGCGGCGACCCGCTCGACGTTGTCCCGGTGGTGGTGGACCAGCGCCAGGGCCCTGGCGTAGCAGCGGTCGACGAGGGCCCGCACGCCCTGGTGCAGCGGCCCCCATCCATCAAGAGCCTGCACGTCAAGGGAGAGCAGCCCGGTCTCCCGCCCGAATCCGTAGACGGCGTGGTAAGCGACCGCGCTCGCGGTCGCCGCTTTCAAGTCGCTCACGCTGCCGGTCGTGACCTCCCCGATGATGACCTGCTCGGCGGCCCGGCCGGCGAGGGTCATGACCATCTCGCGCTCCATCACCGCCGCCGTCGGATTCGCGGCCTTCCGCAGCGCGGTGTGCTGGCGGTCGGCGTCGACATAGTCGAGGTGCATGCCGACGGCCAACGCGACGATGGCGTGCCCGGCCTCGTGGACCGTGACCAGGCGTTCGCCGGCTGCGTCCCGCTCGCCACTTCGTTCGCGGACGACCCAGACGATGTCCCCCGGCAGCGCGGCGGCCCGGCCGAAGTCCCTCCGGGCGCGCCGCCTGGCATCGCGGCAGACCTGCTCGACGTCGGCCGGGCTCATCCCCCGGCAGGCCCGGGCAGCCAGCATGACCTGGCCGTCCAACTCCGGAGGCACCTGCCAGCCGATGTGGTGGCGGATGATCCCCGCCAGGTCGTCGATGCCCGGCAGCGGGATCGCGATCTCGCGGTCGAGGCGGCCCGGACGGCGCAGCGCGGCGTCGACCCGCTCCGGGAAATTCGTGGCGGCGATGACGACGATTCCGTCGCGCGGCTCCGCACCGTCGAGGCACTCCAGGAAGGCATTGTTGACCGCGTTGAAGTAGCTGGAGTTGTGGTCGGGCTTGAAATCCCGCCCGGGCACGCTGTCCATCTCGTCCAAGAACACGATGCAGGGCGCATGCTTCCGCGCCTCGTCGAACAGCTTCTTGAGGCCCTTCTCCACCTGGTAGCCGCTGCTGCTGGCCCCGCAGAGGCTGCTGAAGCTGCTCGGGAAGAACTTGACCCCGGCCTCGGCCGCCAAGGCGCGGGCGAATCTCGTCTTCCCGACGCCGGGCGGCCCCGACAGCAGCACGCCCCGGTCGCAGTCGGCCCACGCCAACTCGCCCTGTCGGTAGGCGATCAGGTCCGCCGCGACCTCAAGCCCCCAGGCTTTGGCCGGCCCGAAGCCGGACAGCTTCGACAACGGGGTGTCGCGTTCGTGCTTGGGCTCACCGTCGAGCAGCCCATCAAGGAATTCCTTGGTGGTGTCCCGGCCCTTGGCGTCGGCGATCTCCTGCCTGCGCTTGGCCATTAACTTTTCATATGCGCTGGCGCGGAGGTCGCGGAGGATCGTCATCTTCGCCACGGCCGAATTGCAGTGGTCGCGCGGGCCGAGCGCGGTGCGGATGTCGGCGACTGTGACGTCCTTGAGCGAGGACGTCAGGGTCGGCCTTGTTCCGGTGACGAGTTGGACGACGCTGGCGATCACGCCCTCGGCGTCGACCCGGTCGAGCGTCACGGATTTCGTGGTCCACGATCCGATGGCCGCGTGGACGGCGTCGGGATGCGTCACGACGACGATGAGCCCATAGCCCGCCTCACCCACTGCCTGCTGCCAGGCTTGGGGACCGACGACGTCGCCGATGTCCGCGTGGACGACGGCGCGCTCACGGTCGCGCTGCGGCGTATTGGGCACGTCGGTCGCGTCGATGTAGTGGTCGGGCCAGATCCGTTGCCCGATCCACGCCACGGCATCATGCAAATCGCCGTCATCGCCGACACCGACGATCACCCGGCCCATCTCGACGTCCTCGACCGTGACGCCGGCCCGATCGAGCAGGACGGCCGCGACGGCCTCGGAGGCGTAGGGCTTGGCCCCGGGGGTGCGCCTTTCCCAGGCGGCAAGGAGGGCTGCGGCGAACGTGGTCATGCGATGGCTCCGAACGGGGGAGCCGATCCATCTAACCGAGAACAGCTGCTATTTCGTTGAATCGATCACCTGGACACGGGGGTATCGCCCAGGGGTTCGTTGGATCCTTTGTGCCATGGTCAGGCCATCCCCGACATCAGGAGGCCACCGTGACCAAGCTGTGGATCGCGTCCGATTTCCACCAGGAGTTCCCCGGCAACCATGCGCTGCCACAGGTCCCCCGGGACGTGGACGTCATCGTCGTGGCCGGCGACGCGACGGCCCCGCTGTCCGACGCCCTGGCGTGGTTGCGGACGACGTTCGGCGACCGGCCCATCGTCTATGTCCCCGGCAACCACGATTTCTACCAGCACCACCGCGACGGCGGCGATGGCCGCATGACGATGGACGAGATCCTGACGGTCGGCCGCGACGCGGCGGAGCGCTACGGCATCCACCTGCTGTCGGACGACGCGGTCACCATCGCGGGCGTGCGGTTCCTCGGGACCACGCTCTGGACGGACTATCGCGTCGAGGGGACGCCGATCCAGGCGGCGATGCGTGCGGCCGAGAAGGGCATGAACGACTACAAGAACATCCGGCGGCCGAGCAGCACGAAGCCGACCAAGCCGATCCGGGCCGCCGACCTGCTGGCGCGGCATCGGGCGTCGGTCGAGTTCCTCGATGCGGAGCTGGCGCTGCCGTTCGACGGGCCGACCGTGGTGGTCACCCACCACGCGCCGCATCGCCGGTCGCTGATGGTCCAGTTCGACCCGCTCAACGGCTGCTACGCCAGCGACCTGGAGTGGCTGATCCGGAAGCACAGCCCGCCGCTGTGGGTGCACGGGCACACGCACGTGCCGAGCGACTATGACGTCGGCAACACGCGGATCGTGTGCAACCCGCGCGGCTATCCCGGCGAAGTCTGCAACAGGCGCTGGGACCACGTCACGGTGGAGGTCTGATGGCCTCCACGCTGGCCTATGCCTACCTGCGGGCGTGTGACGCGGAGGGTATCGACGAGGACGGCTGGACCTTCGATGCCCTCCTGGCGGCCGGCGGACAGGGGGCCGACCCGCCCCCGCCCGTGCTGCCCGCGCCGGCGGCCACGTGGGCGGAGAACGACGCCCGCCGCCGGGCCGTCGAGGCGACGATTGAATTTGCCCGGGCCAAGGGCATCGAGGTGCCGGAGGACGTCACCGTCCGGCTGCTGCAATGGATTCACGACGTGAAAGGCTGGAACGCATGAGGCTCGGCGGTCCACGTGAACGGATCGCCCAACCGGCTGCCATGACTCGCGTTCCGGCGACGGTGATCCACCTGGATCGGGCCGGATCGTCGTGACCCTCGCCGACCCGCACGCGGGGACGCCCTGTAAACAGGGCGTTCGGGCCCGGACTGCGGGAAACGCACTTTTTACAGGGCGTTTCGGGCACGCGGATTCCGGCACTTTGGACCCGCACCATTCCCATTACCGTTCCCAACGCGGAAAAGCCGCCCGGAGGCGGCTTGTCGGTCGTTGATATCGTTGGTGTTTTTGGTCGGAGTAATAGGATTCGAACCTACGACGCCCTCGTCCCGAACGAGGCTCGTCGAAACGTTTCCCCTCTGTGAGTCGAGGGGAACGCTCGCGAAATCGTACTACGGCTCCCCTCTGGGAACAAACGACACCATTCCCAACCATTCCCACGCGACGACCTCGTCTCAGTCAGAAGGCTGTCCGGCCCGCAGCAGGCTCAGGGCCACCGGCACCGGGTTGGCGATCGCCCACTTCGCGCTTGCGAGCACCGCCGATACCGGCATCGTCTCGGACTGCCAGCCCGAGAGTTCGCCACCTTGTTCGGTGTTGATCCGGTATCGCTCGTCCCCGTAGACGATGAACGTGGTCAACGGAGTGTCGAGATTGAACGCGGACGCGTCCACGGCCGACCACACGATGTCGAATGCGGCGATGGCCTCGATGTACAGACCGCTGGTCCGTGAAGTCGGGTCGACTGGCACGTAACGAGCACGACGCACGATATCGTCGTCCGGAACGGGGTATTCGGACTCCTCGTCGACCTGCTGATAGTCCTCGGTCATGCTGCCTCCTTGGCCACTCGGGCCCGTTTCACCGTCGCTGGCGAGGATCGGACCTGCGCATCAGTGCTTCGTCGCCCCTTCCAGGCACTGCTCCAGGACGAACGCCGCCACGGCCCGGGCGATGTCGGCCGGGATGGCGTCGGGCGGGCCGCCTGCCGGGACGATGACGCCCGAGCGGTCGACGGTGACGAAATAGGCAAGGTCGCCGCGCATGGCGCAATAGCCGCCAATGCGGGGGTCTTCGACGACGGTGATCATCACGGTTCTCCCGAGGGTGCGGTGAGGGTTGCCTTGCTGAGGCAGCGCGGGCACGTCGCGGCGCGCTCGACGGACACCCAGCCTTGGGAGCGGCCGCCGGGGCGCTTGCCGCAGGCGGAGCGACCCCACACGTAGTCTCCGGCGTCGTCGCTGGGCAGGACGTGGATCACCCGGCCGCCGTCGGCTTCGAACCCGTTGGCGAGGCGACCCAGCAAGCGGTGGGGTCGGCCCGTGCCGCCGGGGACGTCGTAGCGCGGCGTGCGGAGCCACGATTGCCGACGCTCTTCGTTGACCTCGGCGGCGTGCCGAGCCTCCCTCTCCGGCTCCCCCGCCTTCCAGGCCACCTGATCGGCGGTGCGCTTGGCCTTTTCCTTCGCGATCTCCTCGGGTGTCATGTCCTCCTGACGGCGGGCGCGCGAGATGGCGGCCATCTCCGCGATGATGGATTGCATCGTCATGCGAACGCGTCCTCCCCGTTCAGCACGATCTCGCTGATAGCCTCGACGCCGGCCGCGTCGAGGACAGCGCGCTGCGCCTCCTCTGGCACCATGCGGCCGTAGTATTCGTAGACCTTCGCGCGACCCCGGATGACGTCGATGCCGCACTGGTAGATCTGCCGCTCCGAGGCGACGCGGACGATCCACGACTGGTCGCGACCGGTCTCCTTGGGCAGCATCGTCAGGGAGATGCCGGGGAAGCGGTCTTCGATGTGCTTGGGTTTCATTTGTTGTCCTCGATGTGTTTGCGGACGAGGGCCACGGCGGCGCTGCATTCGGCGCGGCGGTCCTGTGCGACAGTGAGGAGGTCCTTGATGACCCCGGGCGGGATTTCGAACTCGTTGGCGTGCCAACGCCGCAGGCGGCGGTCGCTGACCTTCAGTGATTTGGCGAGATCGGTCTGCCACTGCTTGCCGTAGAGCGCGGTGCCGACCTCCTTGAGGATCGAGTTGTCGATCATCAGGCCGACGCGTAGGCCAACGCGAGGGTGGCCAAATCGCTGGCCTCCTCGCCGAAGCGGCGCAGCATGTCGCGCTCCTTTGCGCCCCTGACCTGGGTCGGCAGGATGGCGCACTTGCCCTGGAGGCGTCCGCAGACGGCAGCGAGCTGGACCAGCGTGTTGGCGTCCAGCGCCTCGTCCGGGTCCTTGAGGAAGCCCTCTACGCGTTCGAGGTCCTCGGCTTCCTGGGCGAAAGCCTCGTTGCCCGACCGTTCGACGTAGAACTTCAGGATGCGGATGCCGTGCTGGGCATCGTCGCGGAACAGCGCTTCGAGCTTGGCAGGCTCGATCGGCGCGTTGCGCGCGATGATGTTGAGTGTCGCTAAGAGCATGGTGCTGGGCCTCCTGCCCATGGGCGTGGCCTATGCCGCCGCCACTGACCTAATATTAGGTCGCTCTTTGGAGGGTTGCAAGCGCTGTTTCTGTTTTCCCGACATCCGTGAAATCGGATTGATTCGGTCGGCCGCGAGACTCCTTCCGATCAAGCCTCCTCGCGCGGGAGGGCGCGACCCAGCTCGCCATCAGGCAGGTCCTCTACGATCCTCCGCGCGACGTTTTTGCCTTTTCGCGTTGGGCGTCGCGATGCAGGCCATCGAGAAGTTGCCGTCCCTCCCGACCTCACCGTACGACCGCGCCTACCTTCACCTGATGCGCTATTTCGCGACCGGCGACACGTCGTTCGAAGAGGCCCAGAAGCGGATCATCGACGTCAAGGTACAGATCGAAAGCCTCGACCGGGTCGCGGCTTGGATCGTCTCGCAAGGGCGCGAGGCCGCGACCGACCGGGACGACGACGCCGGCTACCTGGCGCGATGTTTCCAGGCCGTGGAGCGACACCACCTGATCAACGGCTGAAGCGACGCGCTGCCGCATCCGTTCACGTCTTGTTCTATCACGCGAACCGAGTCAATGTGTCGCGTATGACTACACCGACCGCCCTAGCCTCCCGCATCCATCAAGCCCGCATCGCCGCCGGGTTCAAGACACCCGACGAGGCCGCCATAAAGTTGGCGATGGCAAACGAAGCGTACCGCAACCATGAAATCGGCCGCCACGCCGTCAAGCCCGCAGAACTGAGGCGCTATGCCGAGGCATTCCGGGTGTCGCATGGGTGGTTGGCGACGGGCGTTGGGTTGGGGCCTGCGGGATGAAAAAAGGCCCGGCACTTCGTGTGCCGGGCCGGTTGTCGGATCAGATCGGCCTAGGACTGGCGTGGGGGAAACGACGGCCATGGACTACATGGCAGACGGTACCGACGTTCAGCCCGACGACGATCGCGGCGTGGGTCTGCGAATAACCGCAGACATGGACGAGCCACAGCACGTGGCACGCCTTTTCATAGGTACAAGGGTAGTAGTATTTGGACACGACGAGGCATCCCTCGCTAACGATGAAGGATGCTCCCGCCTTGATAAACGCCCCCGGGCGTGCGATCTTTCGATCCGTAGGGCCCGCACGGAAGCGCTCCCAAAACGGGAGCGGTGACGTTGGGTTCAGGGACCGGGACCTCGGTGTTGGAAGCACCTTGGTTTCCGGTTTCCCTGACCCGCTATGCAGCGGTTCGGATCAAGCCCCTCTCCCTCATCTGAAGATTTCCGCTTCCGCCGCCTCGTAGGCCTGCGGATCGGGTTCGGTGGCGCGCTCGCCGTCGCTCCCCTGGTCGTGCCCGGGCTGTCCGAAGACGCCGCCCGTGTACCGTTGGGGCGCGGGCCCGCCGTCCTCTGTCGAGGTCGCGGCCGGCGGCGCAGGTGGTGGGGTTTCGGGAGCGGGACGCTTGAGGCCGTAGCCCTCGCCCTGCTTGTGGTCCAACTCGTCCATGTTGCTGAGGTACGACGACATGGTGCCGGACGGTTTCTGGCCGCCGATCTCGACGCCGGCCCTGGTCACCACTTCCAGCAGTTCGGACGTCTGGGCACGGGCGTTCTTTTTGGTCAGGTACTCGATCACGATGGGGCGGATCTGCGCGGCCTTGCTGCCGGGACGCGGACCGGATGGCCCGAAGGTCTTGATCATCGTATCGAGGACGGACGGCTTCGACGCGGCGCGATACGCTTCCAGAACGGCGCGAACGGCCTGGAGCTTGAGGAAGGTCGGGTTGCGGCTCAGTTCTTCCGTGAGCCGCTGCTCCTCTGCCTCCGCGATCGCGATGAAGTCGTCCATGGGCCAATACCCCTGTTATCCCACATGTATACGGCCGTCTGCGATTTTCGGCAAGCCGGCGTCTGTGCAATGCAGACGCGCATACGCTCCCGGGACCTCACATACATTGACGCCATGTAATTCTTGTCTGGTAAAACCCTGTAAATACTCATATTTCTTTGATTGGCAAATCGGTAGGTGGAATCTATCCGCACCTAAAAACATACATGCTTCGTGGGCGTTGCCCACTTGACGGGAGGAAATCACGCTGGAGTGATTCGCGTCAGATGACGGCATCGCCTTTGATGCCGGTCATCGCGCCATCCTCGCGTGCCGGGCGCTCAGGGCCTGATAGACAGCACGTTGGAAGTCGCGCACGTCCTCGCGGCCCATCCGACCTGCCTTGAAGGCACGGCGCTCCTGACGGTTCATGCCGGCCGCCTTCTGCTCGGCCTCGTCGTAGGGGGTGATGACCGTCGGCTCGGGCGTCTCCGAGAGTGACCGCTTCTCCCGTCGGTTCCAACGGCCGTTCCCCACGTGGATCAGCATGGCGTCCTCCATGACGCTCATGGGGTCGACGCCGCTCTCGACGGTGACCCTGCCGCTCCCGGCCGGCACCACGACGAGCGTCCGACCGGCGACGCGGATCTCCGTGCGGGTCTTGACCGTCAGAGGTCGCCACCTTTCGTCGCGCCACAGGTAGACCTGTCCCTCGGGCGACCAGATGTTCGTGTCGAACCCGAACCGCAGGTTCACGCTGCCGTTCGCCCGGACGCGGTCTTCCGGCGGCCCATAGGTCGCCACCAGTTCGGGACCGTGGCGCTCGACCTTCCTCTCGCTCTTGCGTCCGGTCTCGTCCCACCAGGTGTCGATCCAAGACGTCGTGACGACATGGCCGTCGTGCATCGACACGGGGGCCGAGCCCCTCTTCGGCGTCTCGAACATCTCCGGCAGCATCGTGACACCGCGCGCCCGGTAGGCCGCCCGGAGCGGCGCCATGTGGCGCAACTCGTCCGGCTCCATTGGCCGGTTCCGGGCGCCGACGACCTGTATCGTGTGATTCTCTTTCGAGGCCGACGGGTCCGGGAGCACCATGTGGGTGTAGCCTTGGACGTCGTTGTGCAAGCGGGGCCGGACGTCCGGCGCGAAGAACGCCGTGAGCACGCTCCTCCCCTTGGCATCCCTGAGTGACCAGATGCCTCCCCGTTCCACCGGCAGCTTGGCGTGACGGTCGTAGCCGCCCCGGCCGACGCAATGGCCCATGGCGTCGCTCTCGCGGTCCAGGGCGTCCTCGGAGACGAGACACACCCAGTGGTGGCCGTCGTGGCTCTCGACGCGGTCGGCCGTGCCGTCGCTGCCGGCGGCGACGGCCTTCCGTTTGGCCATGGCGGCGTGCCACTTGCGGGAGCGTTCCTCGGCCTGGGCCCAGGTCATCCGGTGGAGGCGCGTGCACAGGGGCGGGTCGGACATGTAGAGCCCATTGAGCCAGTCGACGAGGTAGCAATCGTTCGTCGAGATCAGGTACTCGCGAAGGCGGCGATGGAAATCACTCCAATCACCCACGTTGCCTTTGGCGAGCATCGGCATCGTGAAACTGCCTTCGGCTGCGGCGTCGCGCACGCGGATCGCTTTCGCGATGGCCAGCTCATCCCATGACATCTTGGGGCTGAATTTTCCCCAGGGGAGCTTCGCTGCAACGAGGGGCGGCAACACTTGCTGAAAGCTCTCGACTCCGACCATAGCCCTGGCGCGCTCCACCAGCACGTCGGGGTACACGCGCATCACCCAATCGCGCATCAGAGTGCCCTCGCACTCGCCTGCAAGGAACACCGCGATGCTGGTGAACATCGGCAAATCGTAGGGGATGAAGCGGTGGCTCATTGTCCCGCCTTCCCCATCCAGGCCTGGACGTCGATCCCCATGCGGATCGCCCGGGCCTTGCCGAGCGCGATGGCCCGCTCGCGATCGTCGTACGGGAACAGCGTCATGAGCCGCCGCCGGGCCTCCGACGCGAGCTTGGCGTTCGTGTCGGCGTGGAAATCGCCGTGGACCAGCCACAGCAGCCCGTATGCGGTCAGCAGGCGTTCCCGGTCATCGGCATCCCACATCTTTTGGAATTCATCCTCCGGGACGGCTTGGACGGGCGGCTTGGTGACCGTCATGCCGCCACCTCGTCGTCATCGTCGTTCCTAGGGAACGGGTGGTTGCCCTCGATCCAACTGTCCCGAAAGAAATCCATCGCCTTTTCCAGGGCGCGCTTTTCCAGGGCGGCCTCGATCTCGGTCCGATCCTGCTCGGGCACGTCATCCCAGGCGACCTCGTCGCCATCGCGGACGACAAGGTCCGGATGATCGTTGTCGGCGCGGAAGTTGCGGATGTCCTCGCCTCCGAAGACCACGGTGTCCGTCCGGACGTCGCACCAGTAGTCGACGATGGTCACCACCCTGTAGGCATGGCCGCCGATCGACCTGACGTCCAGGTCGGCATCGAAATGGCCGCCGACGTCCTCTTCCCAGGTTCCCTTGTCCTCGTCCGCCATCGTCCGCCTCCGCGACACTCCTGGGGATCGACGCGACCGCGGAGTGCTGAAAGCTCCAAGGACTATTTTCTGAGGAGCGCGATGATGGAGATGACAAGGCTGACGACAGGCAGGACGAGGGCCACCCACCTGCTCCAGGCCTCGAACGACTCCTTGCGCTCGGCCCGGATCGCCGACCGAAGCCTGTGCAGTTCCGGCCGCGTCAGGCGCCAACGCCCGTCGTGTTGCGACCGTTCGTAGGGGCCGCCCTCCTTGGTATCGAAATCAGGCACCGGGACGTGGTACCGCCGTGCTTGATCCTTCAGGCGACGGCCGAGGAGCCAGTCGATCTCGTCCGTGATCACGCCCTCTTCGTCCATGGCCTCGGACGACAGGCGATCCCTTTCCTCATGGTCGGTCTCGACCTTGAGCGCCTTGAGGTAGTGGCGCCGGACCGCTTCGGCCTGCCGTTGGAGACGACCGATCCGCCAGCGATGGATGATGCCGGCGATCATCGTGCCAACGACTGCCGCGCTTTGAAGGCTGCGTCCGTGCGATAATAGCTTTCGTAGGTCTTGTCGTGCTGGTCGTCGTGGAATGTCGAGTAGACCCCGTACTCGTCGGTCTTCTTGAATGCGATGCCGGTCTCGTTGTCGGGCGACAGGCCGTAGGGGATCTGGAAGACCTCGACCTCCGCGTCAGAGAACGTTTCGTGCAGTCCGGCGTAGGGCTCGCCCTTGCCGGCACCGAAGCCCTGGCGGTAGGCCCAGCAGCGCCGCATGGCGTCCTCGATCCGGGCCCGGAAGCGGCGGTCCTTCACCTTCCGCACGGTGTCGAGCAACACCTTGTGCTCCTTCTCGTCGTGCGACGGCCGCCGGCGCACGACGTCGATCTCGGAGCGGTTCTTCATGAGGACCAGCATCCGGCCGATCTCCAGGTAACGCTCCACCAGGTCGTCGTCGGACGCGGCCCAACGGCCCTCGGCGTAGGGAATGAAATGCCGGGTGCCGAAGATGTCGAAGTCCTGGAACATCGGGATCTTGGCGACGAGCGCCAACTCGTCGGCCCGCAGCCGGTCCGGGTTCTTCGCCGTCTCCCGTTCCCAGGCCCACGCCCGTTCGTAGCACCGCACCATAAGGTCGGGATCGGTCTCGACGATCAGGTTGGCTACCTCGCGCCGGAGGACCTCCAGGTGCCTGATCTCGGCCTCGTCCAGGTTGCGCGCGAGTCGCGCAAGGGCCGGGTCCGGCTGCTGCACCTTACGCCCGAACAACCCCATCGATTCGCTCCCGCCGCAATATCGATAGCGTAGCAGAAAGAGCTTGGAGCTTTCTCGGGTCCGCGGTCGCGTCGGGTGGAAGGAGTGTCGCGATGGACATGGAAGCGATTTTCAAGGGGATGGCCGAGCAGGCCGCCAAGGAAGCCAAGAGGGCCAAGCCGCTGCCCGAGGCGGTGGTCATGGAGTTGCGCGAGGCCGCCAAGCGGTACGCGCGAGTGAACCCGTTCAAGGTCGGCGACCTCGTCACGCCGACGACCGGCGCCAACATCAAGGGCCAGGGCGATCCCCACGTCGTCATCGGCCTGCGCCAGCCGACCTACGCGTTCGACGGCAATCCCGGATCGCACACCTATGGGCTGCGCATCGACATGCGGGTGTTGCAGATCATCGACGGGCTGACGGTGCCGTTCTGGGTGGAGTCCGCGATGTTCGACGCCTGGAACGACCCGGACGCGCCGGCCGGGCACGAGCTCATCACCCTGCCGGAGATGGAGTCCGCCCGTGGCTGACGTCGACACGATCATGGCCCGCCTCGCGCAGGGCCGGCCATCCACGGTCCACGTCGTCGACCCAGTGTCGCGCGGGGTCCGCGAGGTTTCGGTCGACCAGGCCTTTGCCGCCTGCGTCACCGGCGACACCGTCTTCGTGCCGATGCGCGACTCCTTGAGCGAACGGCTCCAGCATGCGCTCCGTCTGACCGACGAAGCCAAGGCGATCATCGAGGAGGTGCTCACCGGCATGATCGCCGACTGCGCCGTCACGACGGTCGGCGACGACGTCCTGCGGCAGGCGCTCGGGCACCTGGTGGAGAGGGGCTTCGACGTGGTGCCGGAGGCCAAGCGATGACGGCGCCGATGCCCCGTCCCGAGGACGACCCCGTCGCCTACGCCGCGATCCTGAGGGACAAGGCGGCCTTCCATGAGCGCAAGGGCAACCACGGCACCGCGCATTGGTTCCGGCGCGAGGCCTCCAAGATCGAGGCCGATCCGAGCCACGCCAGGATTACCAAAGGCATCCTCGGCATCATGCGCCAGGCCGGACCCATGCTGAAGGAGGGCAGGATCTGATGCCGACCGACGAAGAAACCAACGACCGCCTGAAGGCGATGGCGGAGCGCCTCCTCGCCGCTGTCGGGGACGAACACGACGTCGGCGTCATCGCGCTGGCCATCGGTGCGCTGGTCGGCACGTTCTCCCGAGCCTCCGACAAGCCCGTCTCCTTCCTTTCCGTCGTCCACCGGACGGCCTGCGCAGTCATCGACGGGAGCGCCCTCGATGACTGAGCACCCCATCGAGAACCGCGCCCGCGTGAACCGCGCCATCCTCGACGCCGTCCTGGACGACAGCGACCCGAAAGCGATGGCCCGCACCATCGGGGAGATGGCGGGCGCGCTGGCGTGCGTGCCCGGCGTCGAGGCGGCCGAGATCCTCGCCATCGTGCACGTGGCGGCCTGGGCGGTGGTGGATCACCTGAAGGAAGGGGTTGCCGGCGAGCGTGCAAGGGACGATGCCCGACGATTATGCCGCCATCCACGGGATCGAGCGGCAGCCGGAACAGGACGATTTCGAAGAGGACTTCGCGTGACCGACGCTCTGACCGCCCTCGCTTTCGCCATCGACTCCGTCGCCGATCACGACTTCGATCCCACTATGCAGAACCTTGAGCAAGTCCTGGCCGCAGCGCGAGGACAGGAATGTCAACGATCGCGTACATTCCGGGGGCTCGGTGCCGAATGTATGCGATCGCTGACATTTCATCCGGCGTAACCCACGCTCGGCGGCGATGCGGCCAAGCGTTCCTTGATCCGCGCGACCGTGACGGGCGTGAAATCCCAAACGTCGACGCCCACGTCGCAGGACCTGCTGTCGGGCGGGATGCGGCCGTGGACGTGCCCGTAGACGTGGATCGCCCCATGCGCCGCGTGGGGCCACGACCGCATCGGGTAGTGGAACGCCACGACGGTGGTGTCCTCGGTCGTGACCACCGCGCACCCGTCCCTCACCGACGCCCAGGGCAAGGCCCGGACGTGGTTCGAGTCATGGTTGCCCGCGATCAAGTGCTTGCTGCCGTTCAAGCGCCGGAAGACCGCGTCGGCCTGCCCCTTGTCCTTGGGCTTGCCGCACCAGAAATCCCCGACGACCCAGACCTCGTCGCGGGGGCCGACGACCGAGTTCCAGTTGCGGATGATGGTGCGGTCCATCTCGGTGGCGTCGCCGAAAGGGCGGTCGCAATGGCCAATGATGGGGGCGTGGCCGAAATGCGGGTCGGCCGTGAAGAAGACGGTCATGGGATGTATCCGGAGGCTTGCGCCACCAGGATTTCCGGCCTTTTCCACAGGTAACGGTGGCCCTATCGGTGGCACCTTTTCGGCGTCGCCGGGGTCAGGATCGCTGTTTCAGGGGGAAACTTGGTGGGCGGTGACGGGCTCGAACCGCCGACCCTCTCGGTGTAAACGAGATGCTCTACCAACTGAGCTAACCGCCCGGCCACCTCTCGGCCGCCGGCGGACCATAAGAGATCCGGCCCGCGCGCATCAAGCGAAAAGCGATGTGCGGCATCAGGCACCTGCCCGCCCATCACGATCTTCAACGAGAAAGGGCCGCGCACAGGCGCGGCCCTTTCTTTGATGTCTCCCTAAGATCAGTGAGCGACGAGACCCGACTGATCGTCCTGCACAGCGGGTTTCTGCGGCAACACCTCGTCCCATTGGATCGCGATCGGGGCGCGCACAAGAGCGTGGCTGAGCACCTCGTCCATGCGGGACACGGGCACGATCTCGAGCGCGTTCTTCACACTGTTCGGGATGTCCGCCAAGTCCTTGGCGTTCTCCTCCGGAATCAGCACCTTCTTCAGGCCACCACGCAGAGCCGCAAGCAGCTTCTCCTTAAGGCCACCGATCGGAAGCACCCTGCCCCGCAATGTGACTTCGCCCGTCATGGCGATGTCGCGCCGGATCGGGATCCCGGTGAACACCGAAGTGATCACCGTTGCCATCGCGATACCGGCTGACGGTCCGTCCTTCGGCGTCGCACCTTCGGGCACGTGGACATGGATGTCCCGCTTGTCGAAGAGCGGCGGTTCGATGCCGAAATCGACCGACCGAGAGCGGACATAGGAAGCCGCGGCGGAGATCGATTCCTTCATCACATCCTTGAGGTTGCCGGTCACCGTCATCTTGCCCTTGCCGGGCATCATGACACCCTCGATGGTCAGCAACTCGCCACCCACCTCGGTCCAGGCCAGCCCAGTCGCGACGCCCACCTGATCCTCAGTCTCAGCCTCGCCATAACGGAACCTCGGCACACCGAGATAGTCCGAAAGATTGGTGGCCGTCACGGCGACCGACGTGTTGCCCGACAGCAGGATCTCCTTCACGGCCTTGCGGGCCAGGTTGGAAATCTCGCGTTCGAGGTTACGGACCCCCGCCTCCCGTGTGTAACGACGGACCAGTTCCAGCAAGGCAGCCTGATCGATCGACCATTCGTTTTCCTGCAGCCCATGCTTCTTCACGGCCGCGGGAATGAGATGGGCACGTGCGATCTCGACCTTCTCATCCTCGGTATAGCCGGCGATGCGGATGATCTCCATACGGTCCATCAGCGGACCGGGGATGTTCAACGTGTTCGCTGTCGTCACGAACATGACGCTCGAAAGGTCGTAGTCGACCTCAAGGTAATGGTCGTTGAAGCTCTGGTTCTGCTCAGGGTCGAGCACCTCCAAAAGCGCCGATGACGGATCGCCACGGAAGTCCATGCCCATCTTGTCGATCTCATCGAGCAAGAAGAGCGGGTTCGACGTCTTGGCCTTCCGCATCGACTGGATGATCTTGCCGGGCATCGAACCGATGTAGGTTCGCCGATGTCCGCGGATCTCCGCTTCGTCACGAACTCCGCCGAGCGACATGCGCACGAACTCCCGACCCGTCGCCTTCGCGATCGACTTGCCGAGCGAGGTCTTACCGACACCGGGCGGTCCCACAAGGCACAGGATCGGGCCGGTCAGCTTGTTGGCCCTGCTCTGCACCGCGAGATACTCGATGATGCGATCCTTGACCTTGTCGAGGCCGTAGTGCTCCTCATTGAGGAGAGCTTCCGCCTGCGGCAGATCACGTTTCACCTTGGAACGCTTGCTCCACGGGATCGACAGGATCCAATCGAGGTAGTTACGCACCACCGTGGCTTCCGCCGACATGGGCGACATTTGGCGCAGCTTCTTCAATTCGGCCGTCGCCTTGTCGCGCGCCTCCTTGGTGAGCTTCGTGTCCTTGATCCGCTGTTCGAGTTCGGCGAGATCGTCCTTGCCATCCTCGTCGCCAAGCTCCTTCTGAATGGCCTTCATCTGCTCATTCAGGTAGTACTCGCGCTGGGTCTTCTCCATCTGGCGCTTGACGCGCGTTCGGATCCGCTTCTCGACCTGCAGGACCGAGATCTCGCTCTCCATGAGACCAAGGCACTTCTCCAGGCGCTTCGCCACGGAGGACATTTCGAGGATCGCCTGTTTCTCTGCGATCTTGACCGCGAGATGCGACGCGACCGTATCGGCCAGCTTGGCATAGTCGGTCGTCTGACCGACGGCCGCCACCACTTCCGGCGAGATCTTCTTGTTGAGCTTGACGTAGCTCTCGAATTCGGTCGCGACGGAACGTGCCAAGGCTTCGACTTCGATCTTATCGATCTCGTCGTCGGCGATGACCTCGGCATCGGCCTCGTAATATTCGTCTGTCCTGGTGTAGCCCTTGACCTGAACGCGCGACGATCCCTCGACCAGCACCTTGACAGTGCCGTCGGGCAGCTTGAGAAGCTGCAGAACCGAGGCGAGCGTGCCGGTCGTGTAGATGGCATCGGTCGCAGGATCATCGTCGCCGGCGTTGATCTGGGTCGCCAACAGGATGAATTTGTCGGACTTCATCACCTCTTCGAGTGCCCGGATGGACTTCTCACGGCCGACGAAGAGCGGCACAATCATGTGGGGGAACACCACGATGTCCCGAAGGGGCAAAACGGGATAGCTTTCAATGCTCCCCGGAGCCGCAGGAACTCGCTTCTGGCTGCTCATTTTTGAAAATCCTTCACAGGAACGCTTTACAGACGCTTTTCAAGAAGCCGCCTGCAATGCGGAAGTTCGCAACCGAGACGTGTGTTCAACGGCTGCGAAACTCCCTGCCGCAAGGCCGTTAAACGCGCCTCCGGCAATGGGCCGATGGCGCCGGTCCAGAACGGTTTGGACCTTCGGTCCGGCGCCTTCCTGGAAATGGCGAGCTTAACACAGATTACAAGGTTCGCTTTTCATCGAACCTGCGGCGCGGCCAAGCCGCGCCGCCTTATAGGATTTAGGCGCTTGCACCGGCCTTTTCAGACCCCCGCTCCGAGTAGATGTAGAGCGGCCGCGCCTTGCCATCCACCACCTCGGGGCCGATCACAACTTGCTCCACTCCATCGAGTCCCGGCAAGTCGAACATCGTATCGAGCAGGATGCTCTCCATGATGGAGCGCAGGCCCCGCGCGCCAGTCCGGCGCTCGATCGCCTTCTTGGCCACGACGTTCAAGGCTTCGTCGTTGAAGGTCAGCTCGGTGTTCTCCATCTCGAACAACCGCTGATATTGCTTGACCAGAGCGTTCTTCGGCTCGGTCAGAATCTTCTTCAGCGCCTCTTCGTCGAGATCCTCCAGCGTCGCGATAACCGGCAGCCGGCCCACGAACTCGGGGATCAAACCAAATTTAAGCAGATCCTCGGGCTCGACTTTGCGGAACACCTCTCCGGTGCGCCGATCGTCCGGAGACTGCACCTTGGCCGCGAAGCCGATCGACGTGCCCTTGCCGCGCGAGGAGATGATCTTCTCCAGCCCCGCGAAGGCGCCGCCGCAAATGAAGAGGATGTTGGTCGTATCCACCTGCAGGAATTCCTGCTGCGGATGCTTGCGCCCTCCCTGCGGCGGCACGGAAGCCACCGTGCCCTCCATGATCTTCAGAAGGGCCTGCTGCACACCTTCACCCGACACGTCTCGGGTGATCGAAGGATTGTCGGACTTGCGTGAGATCTTGTCGATTTCGTCGATGTAGACGATCCCGCGCTGCGCCCGCTCGACATTATAGTCGGACGCCTGCAGCAGCTTCAGGATGATGTTCTCGACATCCTCGCCAACATAGCCGGCCTCGGTCAGCGTCGTGGCGTCCGCCATCGTGAAGGGCACATCGAGGATGCGGGCAAGCGTCTGCGCCAGCAGGGTCTTCCCCGATCCTGTCGGACCGATCAACAGGATATTGGATTTCGCCAGTTCGACGTCAGTGTGTTTCGTCGCATGGTTGAGACGCTTGTAGTGGTTGTGGACCGCCACCGACAGGACACGCTTGGCTTGCGGCTGACCGATCACATAATCGTCCAGCACCTTGCAGATTTCCTTCGGGGTCGGGATGCCGTCGCGGCGATTGACAAGCGAGGATTTGCTCTCTTCCCGGATGATGTCCATGCAGAGTTCAACGCACTCGTCGCAGATGAACACCGTGGGGCCGGCGATGAGCTTACGCACCTCGTGCTGGCTTTTGCCGCAGAACGAGCAGTAAAGCGTGTTTTTGGAGTCGCTTCCGCCAGCCTTACTCATTCAAGTCTCCTTCGGACCGGGATCGTCGAAGACGAACGGCCCCTTCACAAATCTGAAACAAGAAGCCTAAAGAAAGCGTGCAGTTCGTGCCCGCACTCCCGTCAGCTTCTCAAGATCCCCTCCCGACGACGTGTCATGCTGGCCCCGATCGCATGATAGGCCATGCAATCACGGTCGCTCCGTCCAGGCAAGGGGGACGAACCGAGGCATGCGGCGCCTCCTGCTCCGTTGTCACAGCACGGCAACAACGTTGCACGAGGCGTGGCGCCCCCAAACAGGTTATTTCGCTTCCGAGGGGTCTTCCACGCGCTTGGTTTCCACGCGATCGACGATACCGAAATCGCGCGCCTCTTCGGCTGTCATGAAATGGTCGCGATCCAACGTGTTTTCAATCGTCTCGTAATCTTTGCCGGTGTGCCTGACATAGATCTCGTTGAGGCGCCGTTTGATCTTCATGATGTCCTCGGCATGGCGAAGGATATCAGACGCTTGGCCCTGAAAACCGCCGGACGGCTGATGCACCATGACACGGGCATTCGGCAGGGCGAAACGCATACCTGCCTCACCGGCGCAGAGCAGAAGCGAACCCATCGATGCCGCCTGCCCGATGCAGAGCGTCGACACCTTGGGACGGATGAATTGCATCGTATCGTAGATCGCGAGACCAGCCGTGACCACGCCACCCGGCGAGTTGATGTAGAGGAAGATTTCCTTCTTGGGGTTCTCGGCTTCGAGAAACAGAAGCTGCGCGATCACAACCGAAGCCATGTGGTCTTCCACAGGGCCGGTCAGGAAAATGATGCGCTCGCGCAACATGCGCGAATAAATGTCAAAGCCACGTTCGCCGCGGCTCGTATTCTCGATGACCTGCGGAATGAGATATTGGGCGTAGGTGTCGACGGGATCTCGCATCGCAGGGTTTCCTGATCAGGGTGGGGCAGTGCTTCGCTCAATGTAGGAACGGAAAGTGGCGAAGCAAAGCCCGTTCATTTCGCCGGGCAGGTGGAAATCCATCCGCCCGGCGAAATGCCATCATCACTCGGTGGCGCTTTCCATTTCCTTGTCGCCGGTCGCGCCGTCGGACGATTTCGTCGCAGAGGCGTCATCTTCGACCTTCATCAACTCATCCCGCGACACGGTGCGCTCGTGCACTTTCGTCTGGGCGATGATCAGATCGACAACCTTCTCTTCGAAAAGGGGCGCCCGAACCTGCGCCAGGGCCTGGGGGTTCTTGCGGTAGAACTCCCACACTTCCTTCTCCTGGCCGGGATATTGGCGAACCATCTCGCTCAAGGCCTTGCCGAGTTCAGCATCTTCGACCTTCACGGCCGCTTTCTCACCCACGTCCGCCAGCACGAGGCCGAGCCGTACGCGGCGCTCGGCAATCTTTCGATATTCGGCCTTTTGCTCGTCTTCGGTCGTCTTCTCATCCGCGAACGTCCGGCCCGACTGGGTCTGCTCCTGCTCGACCTGGCGCCAGATCTGCTCGAATTCCTGGTTCACCAATCCTTCGGGGAGATCAAAGGAATAACGCTTGTCGAGAACGTCGAGCAGCGACCGCTTCAGCTTGTCGCGGGAGGCTTTTGACAGGTCGTCCTTCAGTCTGTCGCGGATCGCACCCTTCAAGGCATCCAGATCGTCGAACCCGAAGCTCTTGGCGAATTCGTCGTCGGTGGCGACCTCACCGGGAGCCGCAATCGCTTTGACGGTGACATCGAAGGTGGCCTCCTGTCCGGCGAGCTTCGGCGACAGATACTGGTCCGGGAACTTGACCTCGACCTTGCGGTGTTCCCCGATCTTGGCGCCCAGCAACTGGTCCTCGAAGCCCGGGATGAAACTGTCAGAGCCGAGGACAAGGTCAACGTCCGTGCCGGCGCCCCCGTCGAACAGTTCATCTCCCATACGGCCTTCGAAATCGATCGTGAGCTTGTCGCCTTTCTCGGCAACGGCATCCTCGGCCGTCTTTGGCTCGTAGGCACGATTCTGGTCGGCCATTCGGGCGACCGACTTCTCGATATCCGCCTCGTCGATGTCGACGACCTGCTTTTCGAGTTCGATGTCGTCGAAGGAGCCGACCTCGAATTGCGGAAGAGTCTCGACCGCCACCGTGAATGCGAGGTCGCCCTTGGCTTCCAGGGCCTTTTCAAGTTCAGCCTGGTCGCTCGACAGGTCGATCTTGGGCTCCAACGCCAGGCGGAGCTTGTGGTCCTCGACGATCTTGCGGTTCGCTTCGTTGACGGCATTCTGCACGACCTCGCCCATCAGGGATTTGCCGTAGAGTCGACGCAGATGCGCGGTCGGCACCTTGCCGGGCCGGAAGCCCTTGATGTTGGCCTTCGAGCGCATGTCCGCGAGCTCCGAATCGAGCTTGGACGCAAGGTCGGCGGCCGGCAGCACCACTTTATATTCGCGCTTGAGGCCCTGCGCGCTGATTTCGGTCACTTGCATCGGTATCGCCTTCCAACCTTCTCAAACAAAACAGCTACCCTTGCGGGCGGCTCAACAGATTCCAAGGGCCTCAACGGGAGCCCGAGAGTGTCGCGGTCCAACGCTGGTGCGGGCGGAGGGACTCGAACCCCCACGATGTGAATCACTGGAACCTAAATCCAGCGCGTCTACCAGTTCCGCCACGCCCGCGCGGTCGCAACCCTACTCATAGGGCGACGCTTCTTATCAACGGTGGAGCGGGGATGCAGCAAGAATTTTCACTTGGGGCAACGTCTCGACATTGACAGGCACGGGTGGACACAGCCCAACGCTGCTACCGATGGGTCTGGATAGCCTTGATAGGAAGGGAGCCGCCACTGTGATCAGCAAGCGACGCTTTGTGGCCGGAGCTGCCGCGGCCACCGTCGTGCCGTTGCTTTCGAAGGGCGGCAAAGCCGCCCAAGAGGAGGGAGCAGACTTCACACTGCGGGCCGAACAGGTCGATTTGCAGCTATCCGAGCAAGGTCCCAGTACGGCGCTCCTCCGCTATTCCGGGGCCGGCGCTCTTCCGGTGATCCGGATCCGTAAAGGTGCGGCGGCGGCGTTCCGGATCCGGAACGATCTCACCGAGCCCACGTCCCTGCAATGGCATGGCCTGCGTGGCATCGGCGCGCTGGACGAGCCTACGGACATCCCATCCGACAGCATCGCTCCGGGCGAAGACCGGACGGCGCGGGTCCTGCCGCTCGACCCGGGAACGGCTTGGTTCCATCCAGATCCATCGGCATCGAATCAGACCGCGCGAGGACTTCGCGGTCTGCTGATCGTCGAAGAAAGCGAACCGCCGGCCGTCGACCAGGACCTGGTGGCACTGTTCGGCGACCACAATCTCTCGGCGGGTCATTCGTTGGAGTTCGGATCGCGAGGATTGTCCAACACCGTTGCGACCATCGTCACAACCAACGGGTGGCCGAGCCCCGAGACGGTCACCTCCGCGCTAGGGGCCCGCCTCCGCGTGCGTTTGGTCAATGGTTCGACACAACGCGTGATGGTCGTGGCCTGCGAGGGCGCGCGACCGGTGATCGTGGCGATCGACGGCCAACCCTCCGACCTCTTCGCGCCGGTTCGCGGCGTGGTGCCGATCGCCCCCGGGGCGCGGTTCGACGTGATGCTCGATATGCCGGCCACGACCGACGCTGCGGTGCGGTTCGTGCTGAAGGGAACCGAAGCAATCCAAGGGAGGGTCGAGCCCGAAAGGCCACTTCTTGTGATCCGAACCGCAGGCCCCGCGAAGGCGCCAAAGCCCCCCATCGCTCCGCTGGATCCGAACCCTGCCTTGCCGCGGGAGATCCCGCTCGAAGCGGCGAAACGGGTCGACCTCGTGATCGAGGGCGCAGCGAGATCCTCAGAGGATCCTTCGGTGATCTGGACCATCAACGGCATCGACGGCAGGACTGCGTCGAAGCCGGTGCTCAGCGTCAGGCGCGGTGACGCGGTCACGCTTGGCTTTGTGAACAAGAGCGCGATGACGATCCCGCTCCGGTTCCACGGGCTCGTCTTGCGCCTTTTACACGCCAAGGATGACGGCTGGGAGCCCTATTGGCGGGACACGCTGCTGCTCCCCCCAAACAGCAGCAACCACGCGGCTTTCTTGGCGGATCGTCCCGGGAGATGGCCGATGACGAGCGGCTTCGATGACCTGACGCTTGCGGGTCTTCGTTGTTGGATCGAGGTCAAGCCAGCGTGAGAGGTTGCGTGCCGCCGCGCTCGGCCGCGCCACCTTCCGCCTGCAGCATCCGCAACGCCGCAGGGAGTTGTTCCGGAATGTCTTCCGCGATCAGGCCAGGGCCGAAAATCTTCGCCGCGATGGTATGCAGGTGATCGCCGGCCGCAGCGGCCTCGAATGCCGGCATTCCCTGCGTCAGCAATCCCCCGATAAAGCCCGACAGGACGTCACCCGAGCCCGCTGTGGCGAGCCAGGGAGAGCCGCCGTCCGAGATCGTCGCCCGGCCCTTGGGGTCGGCCACAACGGTATCAGGACCTTTGAGCAAGACGACACAGCCGAGAAATTGCGCCGCCTTGCGGGAACGATCGAGCTTGGAGCCCGCCAAGATCGCCGGCTCGTTGGAAAACAAGCGCGCGAATTCACCATCATGCGGCGTGATCACCACCGCACCCGATGTTGAGCGGATGAGATCCCGAAGGCGTCCGGCGTCGCCCGAAAAGCTTGTGAGCGCATCCGCGTCGAGGAGGCAGGCGCGTGGCGATTGCCCATCGCGCAGATCGGATCGCGGCGCCAGAGCGACGGCCACGAGGCTCCGCGTGACAGCTCCAACACCCAGGCCCGGCCCCATGACGACGCAATTCAGCCGGCTATCTGAGAGGAGCTCCGCCAAATCGTCCGGACCATTCACCTCGCGCAGCATCACTGCCGTGAGATGGGCCGCATTGACCGAGAGGGCATCCTTCGGGGACGCCAATGTGACCAGGCCGGCACCGATCCGCAAGGCACCACGCGCCGCGAGGCGAGCCGCGCCCGTATGGGCCAGCGACCCCGACACCACGATGGTGTGGCCGCGCTTATATTTGTGTCCGTCCTGGTCTGGCCACGGAAAGGCCTGCAGCCAGACGGTCGTATCATTCAGCATCGTGGCTGGATGCGGCTCCAGGGGGCCGAGCCCGATGTCGGATACGACCAAACGACCGCGATGCCGCCGGCCAGGGTAGAGGTAATGTCCAGGCTTGGCGCATCCGAATGTCACTGTCAGTGTTGCATCGACAGCGACGCCGGTGACCATGCCGCTAGAACCATCGACGCCGGACGGAATATCGACTGCGACGACGGGTGTGTCCGCGTCTTTGAGCCGTTGAACCAAGCGTTCCGCCTGCCCCGAAAGGCCCCGCTTGAGCCCCGCTCCAAACAGGGCATCGATCACCAGATCGGCTGCCGAGGGGTCAAAATCGTCCGGGCCATGTATGTCGCCTGGCCAATCCGCCTTTGCCCGGGCAGCGTCACCCGTTGAAGGATCACGCGGCTCCAGGACATGGACCGAAACCGACCACCCGCGCTCTTTGAGCAGACGGGCCGCCACGAAACCATCCCCGCCGTTGTTGCCCGGCCCGCACAACACCGCAGCAAAGCGTGATGCCCCTGGCAGCATGACCTCGCAGGCATCGGCAACAGCCCGACCGGCACGTTGCATCAGTGTATAGCCGTCCGTTCCCGCCGCAATGGTTCTTCGGTCCGCCTCGGCCATCTGCACAGGCGTCAGAAGGTTTGTCGGCGGTGTCGCCGTCACGGCCTCACTGGTCCGCGTTCATTGCGCGGCTTGGGGCGGGTCGCACATTTCATGTGCTTATTCCTTAGGCGCTTTGCCGCAGGGCCAAGCCTTACATCCGCGATATGGATGTGAAGAAAGGCTATCCGGTTCGCATTGCGCATAGCGGCCTCGGGCTTGAAATGGTACTGTTGTGTGCCCGGATGCATGATCCCGGCGCATTCCCACTGCGGGAACGATCCGGCCCCCAGCGTGAGTTCCACCGACCGATGAAAAAGATCGAAGCGATCATCAAGCCCTTCAAGCTGGACGAGGTGAAGGAAGCGCTTCAGGACGTCGGTCTGCAGGGCATCACGGTCACCGAAGCGAAGGGCTTCGGTCGGCAGAAGGGCCATACGGAGCTTTATCGGGGCGCCGAATATGTCGTGGACTTCCTGCCGAAGGTGAAGATCGAGGTCGTCTTGAGCAACGAGATGGTCGAACTGGCGGTCGAAGCCATCCGCAAGTCCGCCCAGACCGGCCGCATCGGTGACGGCAAAATCTTTGTGTCGAATATCGAGGATGCCATTCGGATTCGCACGGGCGAAACCGGCGCCGACGCGATATAAGCGCGTCGCGAGGTTCGTGCGGCGAAGCACGGGCCGAAGGGCAATCTCGAGAGGAAACCAATGAAGACCGCCCAGGATGTTCTCAAGGCGATCAAGGACAACGACGTCAAATACGTCGACTTTCGCTTCACCGATCCGCGCGGCAAGTGGCAGCATGTGACCTTCGACATCTCGATCGTCGATGAAGATGCCTTCTCGGACGGCGTCATGTTCGACGGCTCGTCGATTGCCGGTTGGAAGGCCATCAACGAATCCGACATGACGCTCATGCCGGACCCAGAAACCGCTTGCATGGACCCGTTTTTCTCAGCCTCCACCATGTCGATCGTATGCGACATCCTGGAGCCCGCCACGGGTGAGCCTTACGGTCGCGACCCACGCGGCGTAGCAAAGAAGGCGGAGGCCTACCTCAAATCGACGGGGATCGGCGATACGATCTTCGTGGGCCCCGAAGCCGAATTCTTCGTGTTCGACGACGTCCGCTTCAAGGCCGATCCCTACAACACCGGCTTCATTCTCGATTCCATCGAGCTGCCGTCGAACATGGATACGGCTTACGAGGGGGGCAACCTCGGCCACCGCATCCGCACCAAGGGCGGTTATTTCCCGGTGCCCCCAATGGATTCGGCGCAGGACATGCGGGGCGAGATGCTGGCCGCGATGGCCTCGATGGGCGTCAAGGTGGAGAAGCACCACCACGAAGTGGCCTCCGCCCAGCACGAACTCGGCATGAAGTTCGATAAGATGACGCTGATGGCCGACGGCATGCAGATCTACAAATACTGCATCCATCAGGTCGCCAACAGCTACGGCAAGTCTGCGACGTTCATGCCGAAGCCCGTTTTCGGCGACAATGGCTCCGGCATGCATGTGCATATGTCGATCTGGAAAGATGGCAAGCCGGTTTTCGCGGGGGACAAATACGCCGACCTCAGCGAGACCTGCCTGTTCTACATCGGTGGTATCATCAAGCACGCCAAGGCCCTCAACGCGTTCACGAACCCGTCGACAAACTCCTACAAGCGGTTGGTTCCGGGCTATGAGGCGCCGGTGCTGCTCGCCTATTCGGCTCGTAATCGCTCGGCGTCTTGCCGCATCCCCTATACGGCGAACCCGAAGGCCAAGCGCGTCGAGATCCGGTTCCCCGATCCGACCGCCAACCCCTATTTGGCGTTCTCGGCGATGCTGATGGCCGGTCTCGATGGCATCCAGAACAAGATCCACCCGGGCGACGCCATGGATAAGGATCTCTACGATCTGCCGCCGCAAGAGTTGAAGCAGATCCCCACCGTGTGCGGTTCACTGCGGGAGGCCCTTGAAAATCTGAAGAAGGATCATGCCTTCCTGACGACCGGCGGCGTGTTCACGGAGGATTTCATCGAATCGTTCATCGAACTGAAGATGACCGAGGTCATGCGCTACGAAATGACGCCGCACCCGGTCGAGTTCGACATGTATTATTCGGCCTGATCACCAACCTGACATGACTTAGGCAAGAGCGGCCCTCGGGCCGCTCTTGTTGTTTGGGCGGTGCTCGAAGGCAGTGCGGATTTGCGCCTCATTCGAATGAAGCGTCGCGGAAATCCGGACCGGGAAGCCTCTGTGCGCAAGGTCGGAGGATAACCCGATAGCTGGCGCCTTATCGCCTGGAACCGGGAATACGGCTTCGGATGCTTGAATGCGGTAGTCACAAGCGGGGGATCTGCCCCGGCGCAGCCTACCGGCCGAGAACCACGTAGGAGGACATGCTGGGATGGGGCGATTGCGATCGGACTTTTGGGTCTCGGCCTACCTGCGCCGCTGCGGCGGACAGGCGATCCCGGCTATGCTGCGCCGTCGCGGCTCCGCCGAGGCCGGGGCAATCCTGATCAAGCTCGATTGCCTCGACGGGACCGCGGCTCTATTCGGCCCAACGCCGCAGACCGAGGTCGAGGACCGGGATACGGCGCGCAGCTTCACCCGGATGCACAAGGATGAGCGAATCAGCACTGTCGACGCGGAGGCGCGACTGGCCCGAGAGATCAGTTACGACCCCGATCTATGGATCGTCGAAGTCGAGGACCGCGCGGGGAGAACCCTGCTCGATTGAGACCGGTCGTTACAGCGCCAGCGCGTTGAGCACACGGGCCCAGCTCCGCGCGCCCTTCTGAAACGAGGCAAGATCGTATTTTTCGTTGGGTGAATGGATCCGGTCATCGTCGAGGGCGAAGCCGATCATCAGCGTATCCATCTTCAGATCCTGTTTGAACGACCCGACGATCGGGATCGAGCCGCCGCTCCCCGCCATCACCGGTTCCTTGTCCCACTCAGCCTGCAGGGCACGTTTCGCCCGGTTCAGGGCTTCCGATGAAAAGGGAAGCGCGAGGGCCGGGCTCCCACCGTGGCTGATGAACTCGACCTGACAATCGGACGGAAGGCGTTCGCGGACGAAGCCCCGGAAGGCCTCTGCGATCTTGGCGGGGTTCTGCTTGCCGACGAGCCGGAACGACACTTTCGCGCTGGCCTTCGACGGCAGCACGGTCTTCGATCCGCTCCCTGTATAACCGCCCCAGATGCCGTTCACGTCGCAGGTCGGCCGGGCCCAGATCTTCTCCAGCACGCTGCGATCCTGTTCCCCTGCCGGGACCGAGAGGCCGACTTGCCCAAGGAAGTCGCTGTCATCGAAGGGCAGCGCCTTCCATTGGTCGGCCACGTCGCGCGGCAATTCTTCGACGCCGTCGTAGAAGCCCGGCAGCGTGATGCGGCCCTCCGCGTCGTGAAGATCGGCAATGATGCGTGCCACGAGGTGGATCGGATTGGTCGCGGCACCCCCATACATCCCGGAATGGAGGTCGCGGTTCGCGGCCGTCACGACGATCTCTTCGAGAACGAGCCCCCGCAGCATGGTTGTGATCGAAGGTGTTTCGCGATCCCACATGCCCGTGTCGCAGACGAGCGCGAGATCGGCCTTCAACTCCGCTTTGTTCTCGGCCAGGAACGCAGGCAGGGAGGGTGAACCCGTCTCCTCTTCTCCCTCGAACAAAATGCTGACATCGCACGGCAATCCGCCGGTTTCCATGAAAGCCCGGCAGGCTTCGACGAAGGTCATCAGCTGCCCCTTGTCGTCAGAGGCTCCGCGCGCCACGATGGCCTTCACGCCATCGACCTCTGTCACATGCGGCGCGAACGGATCGGTGTTCCAGAGGCTTCGGGGATCAACGGGCTGAACGTCGTAATGTCCGTAGAACAGGACGTGCGGGACGTCGCGCCGCGTCGCCTTCGCGTGAGCCAGCACCATCGGACGGCCCTTTGTCGCACGAACCGAGGATTTGAAGCCGAGCCCGGACAATTCGTCGGCCAGAAAGCGCGCCGCCGACTCGCATGCGTCCGCATAAGCGGGATCAGTCGAGATCGACGGAATGCGAAGCAACTCGAACAAGCGCCCGAGCGCCGCATCGCGATTCTCGTCGATCTTGGCCAATACGGCGTCCATGGCGGCCATCGGAACTCTCCTTTACGCAGGCATCTGTGTCTGGCCCTCGTTCTAGCAAGGATGGTTCCGCCCGGTAAGACGTGCGGCCAGGCTATCCCGCGGCGATCAGAGCGCCAGCGGGCGCCCTGGTAGTCTTGACGCGCACTGAAGTGGTGAAGTGATCACCGCCCTGCGACATTGCTGTATTTGGCGTCGAGGCCGTCAAGCGCCTTGACGTTGCTGGCCGAGGAACCTTTGGGGTCGAATTCGGAGGCCAGGAACATATCGACGATCGCCTTTGCGAGTTCCGGACCGACCACGCGGGCCCCGAGTGTGATGATCTGCGCGTTGTTGCTCTTCGCAGCCCGCTCGGCCGAATAGGTGTCATGCGCCTGTGCGGCCCGGATGCCGGGGATCTTGTTGGCCGCGATGCAAACGCCGATCCCGGTGCCGCAGAACAGGATGCCACGGTCGTAAGTGCCATCTACCACGGCCTTCGCGGCACGCTCTGACGTGTGAGCGTAGAATTCCGGTTCGCTCTCCTTGGGTGCGGAGAGGTCCGTGACCTCGATTCCCGCCTTGCCTTCAAGATGCTTGCCGATGACGTGGCACAAGGGGGCACCTGCACTGTCCCCGGCGATAACAACCTTCATGTCCTGACTCCTATGCGGTCTTCAATACCGCCCAAAAACGAGGTTCGCGCCCCAAATACCAGTAGGAAACGCTTTTCAGATTCGAAAAGTTTTCGCGGCGGCAGCTGGCATCGATCAAGCCCGGTACGCGACTCAGGAGGGCGGTCGATGTTGATCCGTCGCCGGCAGGCCACTGTTGCCGCCTGGCGGGAATCGGTGGAGTTCTGAGCAATACGGATTTGAACGTAGCCAAGCGGTGCACACATGACCAAGACGCCATGGATCGGAACGAGCTGGAAGATGAACAAGGTACGGGCGGAAGCACGTGCCTTTTGTGAGACGCTGGCGGCATCGCCGGTGGCGCAAGGCCATGCGGCACGGCTGTTCGTCATTCCTCCCTACCCCTACATCGCCGAAGCCGCGGGATTGCTCGACGGCACCCGGGTCAGGGTCGGGGCCCAGAACATGCACTGGGCGGAAGATGGCGCTTGGACCGGCGAGGTCTCGGCCCGGATGATCAAGGATTGTGGGGCGAGGCTGGTCGAGATCGGCCACAGCGAGCGGCGCGAGTTCTTTGGAGAAACAGACGAGACGGTGGCGCTGAAGGTTAGTCAAGCCGTGAGGCACGGCCTGCTGGCTCTCGTCTGCGTTGGCGACACGCACGCCGAGTTTGCAGCCAAACAAACCAGCGCAGCCTTGCACCGCCAGGTGTCGGCCGCTCTTTCGAAAGTCGACCGGAGTGCGCGGGACAGCATCGTGATCGCCTATGAGCCGGTGTGGTCGATTGGTGAAAAGGGCACGCCGGCCGAGCCCGACTTCGTGGACGCGCAGCACGAACTTCTGAAGACCCTCACGGCCGACCTGATGGGCGATCCGCTCGACATCGTCTACGGCGGCAGCGTGAACTCCCAGAACTGCGTGGCTCTGGCGACCCGCCCGATGATCGACGGCCTGTTCATCGGCCGTTCGGCCTGGAAGCCGGAAGGCTATATCGGCATCGTCGACAGCGTGATCCGTGCGCTTGCATGACGCGCAAAGAGAGTCTGCGTCATTGAATGGCCGAGGCAATCTGTGGTCTTGAGCTGCGGGGTTGGACGAGACCTACGCCATCTGTAATGTCTCGGCCTGCTGCCCGATCCGATTGCCTCGTATGAGATCCGCGGCTTTTTCCCCGATCATGATGGCCGCTGCGTTGGTGTTGGACGATATCAATCGCGGCATGACCGAACTGTCGCACACCCGCAGGCCATCGATACCACGCACTCGCAACTGCGGATCGAGCACAGCCTCCGGCCCCCCGCCCATGCGGCAGGTGCCGACCGGGTGATAGGCCGAGCGTGCGGCATCTCGGGCGAATTGTTCGATCTCGGCCCGGGATTGCGTCGCGGCGCCCGGAATGTGCTCGCGGGCCACGAAAGGCTCGAAAGCCTTCTGGGCCATGATCTCCCGGCAAAGCTTGATGCCTTCCACGGTCCGGGCGAGATCGATCGGCTCCGCAAAGGCATTGATGTCGACGATCGGAGGATCGCGCGGGTCGGATGATTTGAGGGTGACGGAGCCGCGCGAGCGGGGTCGGACGAAATAAGTGTTCAGCGTGCATCCATTGCCGCTCGGAACATCGCCGATCCCTTTCTCGACACCCGCCCCAGGCAGAAAATGGAACTGGAGATCGGGCGTCGCCTCACTGCGGTCCGCCCACCAAAATGCGCCGCCCTCGACGATGTTCGAGGTCACAGGGCCGGTGCCGAGGAGCTTGTATTCAAGGCCGGCCGCCAGCTTCCAGCCGAGTTTCTTGTAACGGTCATAAGAATGCGGGCCTTTCAGTTCGTAGACCGTGTCCACATCCATATGGTCCTGCAGGTTCGCCCCGACCCCTGCGAGGTCCTGCGTGACCGCGATTCCATGCTGGCGCAACTCCGCGGCCGGACCGATGCCAGACAGCATCAGGAGTTTCGGTGAGCCGATCGCGCCGGCCGTGACGATCACCTCCCGGTCGGCCCGCAGCAGCTTCGGGCGCCCCTCTTCGATGATCTCGACCCCGACAGCCCGACCGTTTTCGATCACCACGCGGGTCGTCACGACATCGGTTCGGACCGTCAAGTTCGGCCGGCCGGCCGCCGGCTTCAGATAGCCCGTGACGGCACTGCAGCGGCGGCCATGCCGCGTTGTCGTCTGATAGATGCCGCAGCCGGCCTGCGAGCGTCCGTTAAAGTCCGGGTTGTAGGGCAGCCCGGCCTGTTGGGCGGCCTGCACGAAGATGCGGGTCAGGCGATGCGGGTGAGGCGTGGTGATCCCTAGCGGTCCCCCGTTGCCGTGATAGTCTCCCGCGAGAAGGTCGTTGTCCTCGGCGCGTCGGAAGTAGGGCAGCACATCGCGAAAGGACCAACCGGTGCACCCCTCCTGGCTGGCCCAATCGTCGTAATCCTCGGGGCAGCCGCGCGTGAAGACCTGGGCATTCACCGAGCTGCCGCCGCCGAGCACCCGTCCCTGGGCATAGACCATTGAGCGGTCGTTGATGTGCCGCCCCGGCACCGTGTCGTAGCGCCAGACGAGCTTGCCCGATGTCATTTTGAAGAAGCCGACCGGCATGTGGATGTAGGGGTCGGTGTCGCGCGGGCCGGCTTCGAGAAGCAGCACGGAGGCATCCGGGTCTTCGCTCAGGCGGGCCGCCAGCACGCATCCGGCCGAACCTCCGCCGACGATGATGTAATCCGGCACGTCGAAATCTCCCTTGTCGCCCGGGCTTTTTCGCGACGCCAGATCCATGACGGCACGGAGCCGAAGGACCAAGGCCGGAACGGGCTGTTGGTTGCAGGGCGCGGGGCAGAGCCTGCACCTCTCAAAGGCGAGAGTCTCAGGTCATCCGGGGAGCGTCAATGAAGAATCCGGGGTTCTCCTGTTGACAGGTTGTAGGATGAATTCTACCCCTAACGTTGAAGAAGAAGCGCGGAAACCGCGCCGTTTGGATGGAAACGATCTCTCAGGCAGGGGTTCCCTCATGACACTCGAAGCGTCTTTCTTCGCCGCGCCGCTCAGTCGCCGTGGCGTTCTTGGCGGCCTGGCCGGCGGTGCGGCCGCGCTCGCTATGCCGCATATCGCGCGGGCAGCCGGCGACAAACCGGTGCTCGTGACATCGATCCGGTCCCTCTCGAACCCTTATCACGCGATCTGGAAAACGGGCGCCGAGGCTTTCGCTCAATCGGTCGGGGCCGAACACGTCACGCTGGTGTCGGAAGGCAATAGCGAGAAGGGCATCGCCGATATCCGGGCCATGCTGGCCAAGACCGGCGGCAAGATGGTGCTGAACTCCGACCCGAACGACACGCCGGACGCCCGCCCCATCGTCGAATATTGCGTCAAGGCCGGCGCCTATGTCTGCACGCAATGGAACAAGCCGGCGGACCTGCATCCCTGGGACTTCAATCCCTACTACGTCAGCCATATCGAATTCGACGGCGTGAAAAGTGGCTCGGCCATCACCGAGGCGCTGATCAAGGCCATGGGCGGTAAGGGCGGCATCGTGGCGCTTGGCGGACAGATCTCCAACACGGCGGCCATCGAGCGCAAAAGAGGTCTCGACCAGAGCCTCAAGAACCACCCGGACATCCAGCTTCTCGACTTCCAGGTCGCCAACTGGAAGGCCACCGAAGCCTATGACCTGACATCGAGCCTGCTCACGCGTTTCGGCGACAAGATCACGGGGATCTGGGCCGCCAACGACGATATGGGGACAGGTGCGCTCGAAGCGCTGCGGGCGGAAGGACTGGCCGGCAAGGTCCCGGTCGTCGGCATCGACGGGATCAAGGCCGCGATCGACGCGGTGAAGAACGGCGAATATGCCGCCACCATCACGTCCGACCCCTTCTGGCAGGGCGGCATGGGTCTCTCGCTCGGCTATCACGCCGCGATGAAGACCTTCGATCCGACGGCCGAGCCCAAGGAACACCGTGAGTTCTACGGGCGCACCATGACGATCACCAAGGATAACGTGGCCGAATACATCAAGACCAATATCGACGCGAAACCGGCCTACGACTGGAACGATCTCTGGGGCCGCTGCGAGGGCCAGATCCGCGCGAGCTGACGTGATGCTCCCCTTCTCCCCTCGTCGGCGGGAGAAGGGGGTCTACCCGGAAAGCCAGAAGCAGATTTGATGGCCACGCAAACCAACTCATCCTCTTTGCCGCAGCCGCTTACTGATCGTGCGGTGCGTCGGCTTGGTCGCAAGCGCATCACCCGCGCCGCACTTCGCGCTTATGCGCCAGTGGCGGTTTTGCTCGTCCTCGGCATCTTGATCGCCCTCGCCAACCCGAATTTCATCGAGCTCCGCAATTTGGTCCGAGTCGCCAATGCGGCCGCGGTGCCGCTCACGATCGCGATGGGCACAACCTTCGTCATCCTGCTCGGCTCGATCGACCTTTCGGCGGAAGGGGCCGTCGCCGTTGGCGCCATGGTGCTGGTGCTGCTGGCCAGAAACGATGCCAATACACATGATTTCGGCTGGCTCGCGGTTCTGGCCGCTGTCGCGGCCGGGGGAATCATGGGGCTTGTCAGCGGACTGGTACAGACCGGCCTGCGGATCCCCTCCTTCATGGCCACGCTCGGCACGTGGTTCATCGGTCTCGGCCTCGCGACCTATATGCTGGGCGGCTCGGCCGTGCGCCTGATGGACCCGGCACTGCGTGGCCTCGCGCTCAACCGGTTTGCCGGTCTGCCGGTCGCCGTCTGGGTCGCTCTCGGAGCCTTCGCGGTCGCGGCCGTGATCCAGACGCAAACGCGGCTCGGGCGGCATATCCTGGCGCTCGGCGGCGGCGAGGATCTGGCCGAATATTCCGGCATCAGCCCCGCCCGAGTGAGGCTTCTGGCCTTCACGCTGGCCGGACTTTTCTACGGCGTCGCGGGCGTGCTGGCGGCAAGCCAACTCGGCCAATCCAATGCCGTGATCGGCGACGGCCGCCTGTTCGCCGCGGTGACGGCCGTTGTGGTCGGCGGCACCGCGCTGACCGGCGGCGAGGGTGGCGTTTTCAACACGCTGGTCGGCGTCCTGATCGTGACGGTGCTCTCCAACGGCATGGTGCTGCTCGGAGTCTCGCCCTACGTGCAACAGACCGTGCAGGGCTTGATGATCATCGCGGCCGTGGCGCTCTCCCTCGACCGCGTTCGCCAAACCATCGTGAAGTAGCCGCCATGCTTGCCGCACAATCCATCTGCAAGGGCTTCTTGGGTGTGCAGGCGCTGAAGGACGTCAGCATCGTGGTGCGCCAGAATGAGGTCGTCGGCCTCATCGGCGAAAACGGCGCCGGCAAGTCCACCCTCATGCGGACGCTGTCCGGCACCGTCAAACCCGACAGCGGGACCCTGACGCTCGACGGTAAGCCGCTGAAGCTGCGCTCGACTCGCGACGCGGCCGCGCATGGCATCGGCATGGTGTTTCAAGAGCAATCGCTGCTACTCAACCTGACGGTTGCGGAAAACATCTATCTCGGCGAAGAGCAGCAATTCACCCGCCTCGGCCTGATGAACTGGCGCGCCATGCGGGCCGCGGCCAAGCGGCAGCTCGCCAAGATCGGCGTCGACATCGATGTCGCGGCCCGGACCGGGGAGCTCAGCTTCGCGGCGCGCCAGATGGTGGAGCTCGCGAAAGCCCTCACGCTTGAGGATAGTGTCGCGCGACCTCTCACGATCCTGCTCGACGAACCAACCTCAGTGCTGTCCCGCGCCGACATCGACGTGCTGTTCAACCGGGTACGAGCCCTGAAGCAGCGCGCGAGCTTCGTCTTCGTATCACACCGTCTCGACGAGGTGCTGCAGCTGAGCGACCGGGTCTACGTCATGAAGGACGGCAAGGTCGTGGCCGAGCATGATGCGGCCGACGTGACCGCCCCGCAGTTGCACGAGATCATGGTCGGTCGGAGCTTTCACACCGGCTACTACAAGGAGGCGCGGCAACTCCCGCCCCGAGACGACGTGCTGCTCGAGCTGGCTGGCTTCGGGGTAGGCCAGTCCTGCCGTGATATCGACCTCACGCTTCACGCCGGCGAAGTGCTCGGCATCGCCGGCGTCGTCGGCTCGGGCCGGGAGGAGGTCACGCGAGCCATTGGGGGGTTCCTGTCGCAGACATCCGGTCAACTGAAGGTAAACGGCCGGACCGTGCATCTCAGCGGTCCCGAGCAGGCCGTGGCACTCGGCATCGGGACCGTCCCCCGCGAACGACGCATCGAGGGACTGGTGATGTTCCTTTCTATCGCCCAGAACATCACGCTCGCCGATCTCGGCGCCGTGATGCGCTTGGGCATGATCGACCACAGCCGCGAGCGGCAGGTCGCACAGGATTGGTTGAAGCGCCTGCGCATCAAGGCGCCCAACGTCGATGTGGCCTGCCGCAAGCTCAGCGGCGGCAATCAGCAGAAGGTGGTTCTGGCCCGCTGGATGACGGCCGGATCTCGCATCCTGGTCCTGGACCATCCCACCCGTGGGCTCGATGTCGGCGCCAAGGAGGAAGTCTATGATCTCGTCCGCGATCTTTCGGCCCAGGGGGTCGGCATCCTGCTCCTGTCGGACACGCTGGAAGAAACCATCGGCCTTTGCCATCGCGTCCTGGTGATGCGCGACGGCGAGATCACGGCACATTTCGACGCCACCCCGGGTCAAAAGCCCAATCAGGTCGATCTTGTCCGAGCCATGGTGTGATGATGCGATCCACACCCCGCCCCCACCTTCCGATGCGACCAGGAGCAGGCCCGTGAAAGCGCTGACCGCCGCCGTCGGATGGAAGGGCGCCTCATCGCTTCCGTTCCGCGATCTCGCGCCACCGGGGTTGCTGGTGCTGCTTGTCGTGATCGTCGAGATCTTCGCACCCGGATTCGTGACGCGCGACACGCTCCTGATGGTCTTGGGCGATACGGCCGTGCTGTTCCTCCTGGCGACCGCGGAAACCTTCGTGATCCTGCTTGGCGGGATCGACCTGTCCATCCAGTCCATTGCCTCGCTCGCGAGCGTCCTGCTCGCCCAATTGCTGCCCATCCTTGGCGGTTTCGCCTACCCGGTTGCGATCCTGGCCGGCCTCGTCTTCGGCATCCTCAGCGGCATCGTCCATGTCCGCCTGCGCGTCCCCTCGTTCGTTGCGACCCTGGCCACGGGCGGCGTCGTGGCGGGGTTGGCGCTTCTGGCCGCGCGCGGGCGGGCCATCACGATCGAGGAGGGCGGGCGAGCCTACACGGCTTTCGTCAACGCCACCCTGTTCGGACTGCCGAGCGTTGTTCTGCTCTCGCTTGCCGTGGGACTCGCCGGTTTCTGGGTGCTGCGCTACACACGGTTCGGCCGCTACAGCGTCGCGGTCGGAGCCGGGGAGCCGGCCGCGTGGGCCGCGGGCGTCAACGTCAACCGCACCAAGATCACAGCCTTCGCGGTCTCAGGCACCCTGGCGGCGCTCGCCGGCGTGGTGCTGGCCGCACGCCTGTCGAGCGGATCACCGAGCCTCGCCAATCAGCTGATGCTTCCGGCGATCGCGGCCGTGATCGTCGGCGGCACGGCCATTACGGGTGGATTGGGAAATGTGGGGCGGACGGCCGTCGGCGCCCTCATCATCTCGATCGTGCGTGTCGGCATGACGTTCATCGGCGTCAACATTTTCGCCGAGAACGTGGTCTTCGGCGCCATGCTGATCGCCGCGGTCGCGGTGACGATCGACCGCAGCAAGATCGCCATCATCAAATGAGGGCTGCCGCCCGGGACAGCCTCTCTTCAGCGGCGTCGGAACGACTTTCCGCTTCAGCCCATCGTGTCGAGATCGACCAACTCGATCTTGTAGCCGTCCGGGTCCTCGATAAAGGCAATGTGCGTCGTGCCATGCAGCATCGGACCGGGCTTGCGCGGGATCTTGGCACCCTGCCCTTCCAGGGTTTCGCAGACTTTGTATATGTCGCGCACCCCGAGGGCGAGGTGGCCGAACCCGGTGCCGAGTTCATAAGCGGCGGTCTGGTCCCAGTTGTAGGTGAGCTCGACCACGGTATCGGTGCTCTCGGGCCCATAGCCCACGAAGGCATTGGTGAACTTGCCACCCGGATAGTCATCGCGCCGCAGAAGCTCCATACCGAGGAGCTCGGTGTAGAACTTGATCGACACATCAAGGTCTTTGACCCGGATCATCGTGTGCATCATGCGGAAACCGCTGTTAGGGCTGCTCATGCTCAGGGTGTCCTCTCCAGAGAAAAAGGGATCGAACACGATCCCGCCAGATCATTGTCTGGTCGTCCGGTTGTATGATAAGTAAGGAACAGCCGCAACCGCTCCGGGACCCTGGCAGCAGCCCATGACCGTCGCCCCGCGTTTCGATCAAGCCGTGCTGGCCGCCGTAACCGAGGGTCTCCCGGCCGACCTGCTGATCACGGACCCTCCGGGGCTGGAGCCCTACAGCCGCGACTGGTCGGGCGACCACTACGGGACGCCGCTCGCGGTGGCACGTCCCCGCTCGCCAGCGGAACTCGCCACGCTCATGGCCCGATGTTCGGCACTGCGCCTTCCGGTCGTGCCACAGGGCGGACTCACGGGTCTGGTCGGGGCAGCGGTCGCCGAGCCGGGGCGGGAATTGGTGATCAGCCTGGAACGGATGGCGGCGGTCCGTTCGGTCGACCCGGTCGGCTTCGCGATGGTGGTCGAAGCAGGGTGCGTGCTCGAAGTGGCCAAACGGGCCGCCGCAGATGCCGATTGCCTCCTGCCGATCACCTTCGGGGCGCAGGGGTCATGCCGCATCGGCGGCAATGTCGCCACCAATGCTGGCGGCTTCAACGTGCTGCGTTATGGCATGACGCGCGACCTCGTGCTCGGCCTTGAAGTGGTGCTCGCCGACGGCCGAGTTTGGAATGGATTGCGGACTTTGCGGAAGGACAATCGGGGCTACGATCTAAAGCAACTCTTTATTGGCGCCGAGGGTACGCTCGGGATCGTCACGGCCGCGGCCCTGAAACTGTTCCCCAAGCCGACAAAGGTGGAAGTGGCCCTCGTGGGCTTAAACTCCGTCGCCGATGTCATGTCTTTTTTCGCGCATGCGCGGCGGGCCTGCGGCGATCTCCTCTCGGCCTTCGAGTTGATCCTCCGGCCGGGGCTGAAAGTTGCACTAGATCCACCGGCGTCCCTGCCGGATCCGTTGGGCGCCCCCTACCCGGCCTATGTGCTGATGGAATTGGCCTCCAGCGGGCCTGTCGATCTTCGCGGCATGCTTGAGGATTGCCTCGCCGGCTCCGATCTCGTCGCCGATGGCACGATCGCGGCCAGCCACGCACAGGCTGAGCGGCTTTGGCTCTACCGCGAGATGATGGTCGAACATCAGGGGCACGGCGGACGCTATTACCGCACCGATGTCTCGGTCCCGATCTCCCGCATCGCCTCGTTTCTGACCGAAGCGCTCGCAGGACTCGAAATGGCCCTGCCCGAAGCCAAGCCCGTGGCCTACGGTCATGTGGGGGATGGCAACATTCACCTGAACGTGGTCCCGCCGCCCGGATTGTCGCCGGAGGCCGTCTCGGTGCTGTTCCAACGAGCCGAGGATGTGATCTTTACCATTCTCGACCGGATGGATGGCAGCATCAGCGCGGAACACGGGATCGGCCGGTTGAAACGACATGCGTTCCTGGACCGCATTGATCCTGTGTCGCTGGCCATCGCGGAAAGCGTGAAACAAGCGCTCGATCCCCTGCGGATCCTGAGTCGCGGCCGCATTCTCAATCCGACAACGACAGACGACGACGGCTCCGGAGGGACGGTCAGCGATCCATGGCACTGAAGCTCGACAAAGTCAGCCGAGGCCCTCACTTGCCGACCTTGGTGGCCAGTTCCCTCTCGCGCGAAATCGCGCAAGGCCGGCTCGCGCCCGGCGCGCAATTGCCGACCGAGCAGGCGCTGGCCCAGACCTTCGGGGTCAGCCGCAACGTCATCCGGGAGGCGATCGCGCGGCTCCGGTCGGAAGGCCGGGTCTGGTCGCAACAGGGGCGTGGCGCCTTCGTGTCGGATGCACCGCCCCCCGCCGTGCTGACCATTGATCATGAGGGCCTGCACGACGCCGACAATTTCCGCAGCCTGTTCGAATTGCGCGGCATTCTCGAGGTGCAGGCCGCCGCGCTCGCGGCCGAACGACGCTCCACGGACGATCTCGACAAAATGCGCGCGGCGCACGAAGCGATGGCTGCCGCCATCTACGGCAGCATCGCCTGGTTGAACGCCGATCTCGACGTGCATCGCACCATCGCGGCGGCGACCGGCAACGGCTATATGCTGCAATTCCTGAGTTTTGTGTCCGAGCGCGTTCGCGATAGTATCCTGGCCTCGGGCAACAAGCACAGTTCCGAGGACGTGGCGCAGATCACGCTCGGCGAACACGAACGCATTCTGGCCGCCATTGGCGACGGGAATGCCGAGGAAGCCCAAGCCGCGATGCGGGCCCATCTCGTCGGTGCGGCCCAGCGTGTCGGGGTGACCGGAAAGCCGTCGAAGACGGCTATGGATGATGAAAAGAACAGGATCGACCGGGTGCCGTCCAAACGGCAACCACGACAAACGGCAGATGCAGGTGTTTTGAAATGACGGGTCGGCTCAAAGGCAAGACGGTGATCATCACGGCGGCGGCGCAAGGCATCGGCCTCGCCTCGGCCCTCGCCTGCGCCCGCGAGGGCGCCCAGGTCATCGCCACCGACATAGACGCTGGGAAACTCGCGTCCAACGCAACCGCCGAGGGCATCATTACCGAGCGTCTGGACGTTCTCGATCCCGCCGCCATCAAGGCCTTCGCGGAGCGATACCCCTCCCCGGACGCCTTGTTCAACTGCGCCGGCTTCGTGCACAACGGTTCGATCCTTGAGTGCGACGAAGACGCCTTCTCGTTTTCGGTCGATCTCAACGTGAGGGCCATGTACCGCATGATGCGGGCCTTTTTGCCCGGCATGATCGCCAAGGGTGGCGGCTCGATCGTCAACATGGCAAGCGTCGCCTCGACCATCATCGCGGCGCCGAACCGTTTCGTCTACGGCGCCACAAAGGCGGCGGTCACCGGCATGACGAAATCCGTCGCGGCCGATTTCGTGACGAAGGGCATCCGGGCGAATGCGATCTGCCCCGGTACGATCGAAAGCCCGTCCCTGCAGGACCGCATGCGGGCACTGGGCGATTACGACACGGCCCGGGCGAGCTTCCTGGCCAGGCAGCCCATGGGCCGGCTCGGCACACCAGACGAGGTCGCAAACCTCGTCGTATTCCTGGTGAGCGACGAATCCTCGCTGATCACCGGGACGGCGATCGCAATCGACGGTGGGTGGACGAATACCTGACCGCCTACGGCGGGGGTTTCAAAATATCTTCGGCATGTTCGAGAGAGATCTGCCGGGACGCCGTGAGTGGCACGTGGTAAGCGAAGGAGTGGGCCACGCCTGCCCTGCCTTTTGCTGCGGCGCGACCCGCTTCCGGCCCGTGGCAAACTGCGAAATAGATCGCAAAGAAGTTCACTGAAGATCGTTGCGCCCAGGCTGGGCTTTGCTCGTCGGGCGCGAGCATGAAGGCGGTCGCGGGTCGATCCGGCTGCACGCTGATCACCGCCGGCCTCGTCGCCGAGCAATAAACGAACCCGCTTTCCTCACCCTGGCTGGCGCGCCCTTGGGAACTGGCGTGGAACGTCTCGACTTTCGTCTTAAAGAGCTGGCCGTCCGGCCCCGGGGCGACAGGAGTCTTCTCCAGGATCGCGAACTCGGCACAACCGTCCTTCTGACAGAGACCTCGTATGATTTCGGTTGATGAAGTGCCCTGGGCCTGCGCGGCCCAGGGCAGAAGAATGACAAGAAACGCGAGTGCGGAACATCGAAGCTGCATCCACGGGAAACCGGTCGGTCCCCATAAGGTTCGCTTTGACACTTGAATTTCGCGCTGCCTCGTCGAGGTTCTCAAGTTATCTGGCCGGCTCGACCAACGAAACCCCATTCAGTTCCGCCACGATGTCGGACAGCATGGGAACGTATTTCTCGCCCTGCCCCGTGCCGACGGCGGTCGCGAAGGCGTTGCGCACGGCCGACCCCATCGGGTTCGCGGCCCCCATGGCGACGGCGGCCGAGGCTAGGTAGCTCATATCCTTGTGCGCATTGCTCAACGTGAACTGGTGGGCGTTCTTGTCCCGCTCGATCACATATTTGAAGAAGGTCTGGTAGAAGCCGCAATCCATGCGACCGTTGCGGATCACGCTGTCGAAGACTTTCGGCGTCAGGCCGGCTTTGACGCCAAGCATCAAGGCCTCGGAATAAAGCGCGGCATAGCCCATCGAGATGAAGTTGTTGAGGAGCTTCATCGTATGGCCGCTGCCCACCGGCCCGGTGTGGATCACGCGTCCCGCGAAGGCGTCGATCACGGTCTTGGCGCGCGCGAAATCGGCGTCGCTGCCGCCCGCCATGATGTCGAGCGTCCCCTCCATCGCGTCCTTCGGCGTGCGCGACATGGGAGCGTCGACGAGAATGATGTTCTTGGCCGCAAGCTCCTCGGCCAACTTCACCGTCACGGACGGGTTCGAGGTCGAGCAGTCGATGATCATGAGTGGCTTGCCGGCGGCAACCAGCCCGTCGGGCCCGTTGATCACCTCTTCGACTTGCGGCGAGCCGGTGACGCACAGGATCACGATATCGCTGGCCTCCGCAATCGCCTTGGGAGTCCTGGCTTCCTGGGCGCCGGCCTTCAGAAGGGTTTCGATGGCCTCACGCTTGCGGTGAGCCATCACGGTGAGCGGCCAGCCTTTCCGCACGATATTGGTGGCCATGCCGAAGCCCATGAGGCCCAGCCCAATGAATCCGATGCGTTCCTTCATGGTCTTCTCCCAATCGTTTTTGTTAGTCAGGCCGCTGCTGGCTGGTGGTAAGGGATCACATAGGGCCCCTCCGGGATCACCGCGACTGCGGAGTCCCCGGAACGGGTGATCGCGGCCGCGACGGCCTCGTCGATGTTGGTGACGAGATGCACGCCCGTCACATCGCGGTCGGCTTGTGCGAGCCCGGTGGTATAAAGCTCAACCCGGCCAACCCGAAGCGACTTCACCTGCATCTCGGTCTGCCACTCGTCGACCTCGGCCAGCGACTTGGCCGTCAGGGTCGCCAGGAAGCGCTCCGGGCCGAGGTCCACCAATCGCTGTTGCGCTTCGCGGAACTCGGCCGAACCGAACCCTTCCGAGCATTCCGACGCCATGATCAACGTGCCGCCCGGCGCCAGAATATCGAGCGGCGTCACCATGCCCTTGATGGTCTGATAATAGGTCTTGTCGAGCGGGTAGCCGGCCGAGGACGTCACCACCGTGCTGAACTTGCGTCCGACCGGCACATGGGTGGCGCCGCTCACGAAGTCGACGGCGGCCTGATGACTGGCGATGATCTCGCCGAAGCTGACGAAAACGAGATCGCGATCCTCGTCGATCACCGTGTTGAGGGCATAGCAATACCCGAGCATCCGAACGATTTCCAGTTGCTCCTCGTGCAGGGGATTGCCGATGAGATTGCACTGAACCGCGAGCGGGTCTTCCATGAAACGCGCCGAATGGAAGGTGCGGATCGTCTCGTGTCCCGCGACGCCCGGCGCGATCACCTTGCGACCACCCGACCAGCCGGCCATGAAATGCGGCTCGACGAGACCAGTGGCGATCCGAAGATCCGCCTCGACGAAACGGCGGTCGAGTTTCACCGGCGTACCGCGGGTCGGGGTTCTCCCCAAGTCGACATGATCGTCCTCGTTGCGAGCATCATGGTTCTCGACCCGCACTTCGGCCAGCACCCAAGGGTCGCCCACCAATTCAGCCAATTCCTCGCCGAGGTTCGGACGATGCAGACCGGTCGCCACCAGAACCGTGATGCGGTCGATCGGGATGCCGGCCGTGACCATGGTCTCGATCATCGGCCGGAGGAACAGCCGGTTCGGCACCGGCCGGGTGATGTCGCAGATAAGAATGCATGCGCTGCGCTTGCCCGCCGCGAGCTGGCTGAGTGGCGGCGAACCGAACGGCTTAGTCCTAAGTGCCGCATCGAGCGCCGCAGCGGCGTCGGGCAGTTTCGGGAGCGCACGCTTGCGGATCGTCGTGATGCGGGCCCCCGCAGGCAAGCGAAGCGGGAGGTGGCCACGGCCATAGGCGATCGCCACCGCCTGTTCTCGATCGATCGTTCCGCTCACGTCACGCTCCTAATAGCACTTCGCCGGCCGGGCGACCGTGAAGGGTCGCTGAGATCGGCAGACCTATGCACCCTATGCCGCACACCAGCCGCGCCACAGGAGCGTTCCCCATCTCTGCTGTCCAGATCATCATACAGCACAAAACCGGCCGATCATCGGGTTGTTGGACAAGTTTCGCATATCGGCAGCACGGGTCAATGTCTGTCACAGACAAAGCGTACCGGAGCGTGGAGTTCAGGCTTGCCAATGCGCGAGCGCTTGTATGATAACCCAATGAATTCGAGCCTGGCTTAAAGGCTGCACGCGGGAGAGACGCCATGCAAACGAGAGAATTTGGCCGCACCGGGCGACAGGTCAGCGAGATCGGCTTCGGGGCTTGGGCTATCGGGGCCGACTGGGGCCATGTCGATTCGAGCGATGCCGAAGCCGCCTTGAACACCGCCCTCGACGCCGGCATGACCTTTATCGACACCGCGGACGTCTACGGCGACGGCAGGTCCGAGCAGTTGATCGGCAACGTCCTGAAAAGCCGTGGCGGCGCCCGACCTTACGTGGCCACCAAGGCTGGCCGACGTTTGCCCAAGCAGACCGTGGAAGGCTTTTCGGCTGAAAACCTGTCGGCCTGGACGGATCGCAGTCTGAAAAACCTGCAGGTCGACACGCTGGACCTCGTGCAATTGCATTGCCCGCCGACCGAACTCTATTATCACCCCGAGGTCTTCGAGCGTCTCGACCGGCTGGTCGAAGCAGGCAAGATCCGTAATTACGGCGTCAGCGTCGAGCGTATTGAGGAGGCTCTCAAGGCGATGGACTATCCGGGCGTCACCAGCGTCCAGATCATTTTCAACATCTTCCGGCAGCGCCCGATCGAGGTGTTCTTCAAGCAGGCGCTTGAAAAGAAGGTGGCGATCATCGCCCGTGTGCCGCTGGCTTCCGGGCTCCTGTCGGGCAAGTTCAAGACCGACACCAAGTTCGACACGTCCGATCACCGGCAATACAACCGCAACGGCGAAGCCTTCGATGTCGGAGAAACCTTTTCTGGCGTTGACTATGCGAAGGGCCTCGCGGCGGTCGAGAAGATCCGCCCTCTCGTCGGCGGCAACGCCAGCATGGCGCAGTTCGCGCTGCGTTGGATCCTGATGTTCGATGCCGTGACGGTGGCCATCCCGGGTGCCAAGAACCCTGATCAGGCCCGCGCCAACGCGGCCGCGGCCGACCTGCCGGCGTTGAGCGCCGAGACCATGGCGGAGCTGAAGAAGATCTACGACGCGGACATTCGTCCCGCCGTCCACGGCCGCTGGTGAGGCGGACCCGTGGCTATGCCCGTGATCGACGCCCATCAGCATTTCTGGGATCCGGCCACGGGCCACTATCCGTGGCTCAAAGGCTCCTTCGACCCGATTGCCCGCCCGTTCGGCCCCGCAGACCTCGCGCCCGAATTGGTCCGAGAGGGGATCGACGGCACTGTCCTGGTCCAGACCTGGAACAACCTCGGCGAGACCTGGGACTATATCGGCGTTGCGGCCGCAACCCCGTTCGTTGCGGGCGTTGTCGGCTGGGTCGACCTCACCGATCCTTCGATCAAGCCCACGCTCACGGCATTGAAAGCCAGCCCGAACGGACGCTGGCTGGTCGGCATCCGCCACCTCGTACAGGACGAAGCCGACCCGAACTGGCTCCTCCGCGAGGACGTGCGCCGTGGTCTCGCGACCGTCGCCGAGGCCGGTCTCGTCTACGATCTCGTGATCAAACCGCCGCAACTCCCGGCCGCATTGCGGACGGTGGCGGATTTCCCGCATCTCCGCTTCGTGCTCGATCATATCGCCAAGCCCGACATCAAGGCCGGCGCTTTCGCGCCTTGGGCGGAACTCGTCCGACAGTTCGAGCCGCATCGCGACCACGTCTGGTGCAAGCTGTCGGGGATGATCACCGAAGCCGATTGGCAGAACTGGACCCCCCAGATCCTCAAACCATATGTGGACGAGGTCCTGCAGATCTTCGGCCCCGACCGCTGCATGTACGGGTCCGACTGGCCGGTCTGCCTCGTCGCCGGCCGCTATGCCCAGGTGATTGATGCCCTGCGCAAATGCCTGGAGCATCACGACACTACGTCAAAAGAACAGATCTTTGGCCGTTCTGCCGTCGAGGCCTACCGGTTGCCAAGCCTCTACGAAGGACCGCTCTGATGCTGGCGCTCGTCGGATCGTTGACCCGGGGTGTGCCGCATATGGCGCCCGCACGCGGCGAAGGCATCAGCGTCTATGCCTTCGACGCGGAAACCGGAACGTTCGACCGCATGCATGTGCGCGACGGCATCGACAACCCTTGCTTCGTGGCGCCGCATCCCGAGCGCCCGCTTGTCTATGCCGTCTCGGAAGTCTTCGGCTGGAACGAGGGCACTCTCACGGCCTACCGGCTCGACCGGGCGACTGGACGCCTGATCTATCTTAACAAACAGCCGACGCACGGCAATCTCGCCTGCTTCTGCGGACTCGACAGATCGGGCCGTTTTGCTGTGGTGGCGAATTACTCGCTCGGCGACCCAACCGAGGAGCCGCGCCGCGCTTTCGCGGTCTTTCCCCTCCGCGAAGATGGCGGGCTGCACCCAGCTTCCTGCACCATCCAACTGCACGGCACCGGCCCGGATACCGAACGCCAGGAGCAGCCGCACGGCCACTGGATCGGTTTCAGCCCGGACAATCGCTTTTTGATCGGGGTCGATCTCGGCACCGATCGGATCTTAACTTATCCCTTCGGTGCGGTGGCAGGCACCGTCGATGAGGCAGACGTTCGCGTCTGTGTGCTGCCGGCAGGAAGCGGGCCACGACACCTCGTCTGGCATCCGGATGGAGCAACGGCCTTCGTCAGCCACGAGATGGCGAATAGCGTCAGCCGGCTCGCTTTCGATACGGGCAGAGGGCGCTTTACACTTGTCGAGACCGTCTCGACCTTGCCGGAGGGCTGGTCATCGCCAAGCGACGTGTCCGACCTCCAAATCACACCGAGCGGTCAGACCCTGATCGTGGCCAATCGAGGCCATGACGGTCTCACGGTTTTCCGGTGCGAAGCGGGCGGTCCTCTCGTCACGTCGCACCACATCTCAGGTCAGGGCCAAACGCCGCGTCACCTGCAAATCGACCCGTCCGGCCGCTGGCTCATCGCAGCCTATCAGGCCAGCGACGTCCTCGCGGTCTATGCGCTCGACGACCAGACGTCGCGCCTGACGTTCACTCGGCTCGTCCCGTGCGGTTCCCCGATGTGCGTTCGGTTCGCCTGACGGGGACCATGGAGGACCCCAGGTACGGGGAAATGAGCCTCCAGGCTTCGCTCGCGAAGACGCGCAGCCGACATCTGGTCAAAGGAGATTGAGGTTACCGAAGCGGCCATGACCGTAGACGAGCGCATTGCCGTCGCCGAGTTCACCACGCACGTCGCGCACCGCACCGAGAACGATCCCGTGACTGTGCCGCTCGATGATCTCCTCGACCTCACAGTCGATCACCGCCAGGGCGCCGACGAGACCGGACGCCCCAGTGCCCATGGTAATCCAATCCGCTCCGTCATACCGCGCCGCGCCCTTGATTCCGTTGATGCCGGCGAAGCGGCCCGCCAGCTCCGCCTGATCGGCATGCACGATGTTGACGCAGAAGTGCCGCCGCTTGAGGATGATCGGATAGCTCGACGATGTCCGGTTGATGCAGATCAACATCGTCGGCGGATCCATCGAAAGTGACACCGCGGAGGTCGCGGTCAAGCCAGTGCGCTCTTCACCGATGCCGGCCGTAATCACCGCAACGCCACCAACAAGACGCCGCATGGCTTCCTTTAGCGAGAGCGCGTCCACATGAGGGCGTTCGAAGGTTTGGAGAGGAAAGTTCATTTCGGGTCCGGTCATTCGAATGGGGCGGTCTGTATCCTTGCCGCGGCAACGCCCGAAGAGGCTTCAATGGTCCAAGCCAAGGCGTCTTAACTCCAAGCGCTCTCGGTCGCAGGAGCATCTCCGAACGACCATCTCATACGTCTATAAAATTTGTCAACTAATCAGGCGGTCACCGAGCCGCTTGTCCTGCGGATGGTTGGAGCCTGAAACCCTTTTCACCGCTCTTCAAGAGACAGTCTTCAAAACGTGCTCAAGCATCGACCGTTCCGGCACGCCGCGCGACAGCGCGCTCCAACAGGCCAAAGGCGTCGTAGATCAGCACTGCCAGTAACGCGACGATCAGCCCCCCCTGGAGGATGAAGGCAGTGTTGGAGGACTGCAGGCCCGCGATGATGACCTCGCCCAATCCTTTGGCCGCCACCGTGGAGCCGATCGTGGCGGTCCCCATGTTGATGACGATCGACAGGCGAAGTCCGGCCAGGATCACCGGCAGGGCGAGCGGCAATTCGACATCCATGAAACGTTGACGAGCGCTGAGGCCCATGCCGCGCGCCGCCTCGATGACGGTCGGGTTCACCTCGCGCAGCCCTGTGATGGTGTTCTCGAAAATCGGCAGGAGGCCGTAGAGGATCAGGGCGATCAGGGTCGGCGTGGTCCCGAAACCGACGAGCGGCACTGCAATGGCCAGGACGGCAACCGGCGGAAAAACCTGCCCGATGTTCACGATCGTGCGAGAAAGCGGCAGGAACTCGGCGCCGGATGGCCGCGTGACGAAGATGCCCAGCGTCAGGGCCAGGATGGCGCTGGCGATGCTCGCGACCGCGACGAGGCCGAGATGCGCGAGCGTCAGGTCGAGCAGGCTGCCCTGGTTGTAGATCGCAGGAGCCCCATTCTCGGTCAGTGGCCGGAGCAGCGGCTCGAACCATCGGGGCATGAAGACCAGGGCAGCCAGCAGCAGCAATCCCCCAGCCCGCGCCATGTAACCCAGAATCCTCATTCGGGTGGGCTGGAGACCGCGGGCGCTCCCGCTCGGGCGAGGATCGCGGCCATCGTGATCCTCCCCCTGATGGCGCCATCTGCCGACATCACCGGCAAGCTTGTTGCCTGCCGCCAGAGAAGATCGGCGAGCGCGTCGTGCAGCGTGGTGGTGTCCGGCACCGGCCGACCCTCGGCATCCCCGGGCTCGACCGCATCGGCCACCGAGCGGAGAGACAGCAGGCGAAAGGGCCTGTCACTCGTACCGATCAATCGCTCGACGAAGCCGTGTTTCGGCCGCGCCAGAAGCTCGGCGGGGCTCGCGAATTGCAGGAGCTTGCCGCCGTCCATCACGGCAATGTGCCCAGCCAGATGGAGCGCTTCCTCCATATCGTGGGTCACGAGAACGACCGTGACACCCAGGCGCCTTTGCAACGCGAGGAGATCGGCCTGCGCCTGACTACGGATGATCGGGTCGAGCGCCCCGAAAGGCTCGTCCATGAGCAGGACGGCAGGCTCCGCCGCCAGGGCCCTCGCGACGCCCACGCGTTGCTGCTGCCCCCCCGAGAGCTGATGCGGATATTTGTTCGCGTAGACGGTCGCGTCCAACTGAAGCAGCTCAAGCAGCTCCGAGACGCGGCGGTCGATGCGGGCCTTCTCCCATTTCAGCAGCACCGGGACCGTCGCGATATTGCGGGCCACGGTCCAGTGCGGGAAGAGTCCATGGCCCTGGATCACATAGCCGATGCCCCGGCGCAGCTCCTCGCCGCTGAGCGATGCGGTGTCCTGCCCGGCAATGCGGATCGCACCGGAGCTCGGCTCGATCAGGCGATTGATCATGCGCAGCAGGGTTGATTTCCCACTGCCCGAAGTGCCGACGACGGCCGTGATCGTGCCTCGCTCAAGCGTGAGACTGACATCGTCGACCGCGAGGGTGGTCCCGAATCGGCGCGAGACATGCTCGATCTCGATCACGGAGCGGCTCCCCGAGTCAGGTCGACGGCGGCGTCGAGCAGCACAGCCGCCACAAACGCGAGTGCGATGATCGGAACCGTCCCGAGCAGCACGAGGTCGGTCGCGGATTGTCCGATGCCCTGGAACACGAAGCTTCCCAGTCCTCCGCCTCCGATCAGTGCCGCAACCGTGACCAGTCCGATATTCTGCACCAGCACGATCCGGATGCCTGTCAGAATGATGGGGGTGGCGAGTGGCAGTTCGACCTTGAGAAGACGCTGACCTCCACTCATGCCCATGCCCCGAGCAGCCTCGGAGGTCTGCGGCGAAACCTGGTCAAGCCCGATCACCGTATTGGCCACGACGGGCAGCAGGGAATAGAGGAACAATGCGATCGCGGCCGGCGCTGTGCCAATGCCGCGAATGCCGAGCTCGGACAACAAAGGCAATCGGGCCGCAAGTAACCCGAGCGGCACCATCATCAGGCCGTACATCGCAATGCTCGGAATGGTCTGAATGACGTTGAGCACCGGTAGGGTGATGGCGCGCAGGTGGGGCAACCGCGCACAGGCAATCCCGAGCGGCACACCGACAATGACGGCGCCCGCGAGCGAACCAACGGCCAATTCGACATGTTTCGTCGCCTCCGTCCAAAACGTGTCGGCATGCGAAGCATATTCCTTGAGGATTGAAATCCCACGGAGCCAACCGGAGCAGAGGATGAGGGCCGACGCGGCCGCAACACCGGCGAGCGCCAAAAGGCGCACCCAAGGGCCGGGTTTCAGCTTGGCGAGCGTGTCTGCGGCAAGCAACGCAAAGGCGAGAATGAGAAGCCAAAAGCCGCTCGATGGGGATACCCGCGCGAATGTGTTGCTCGGCGGCACAAGGTGCAAAGGCACCAGACCGATCAGGCCAATCAGAACCGCAAGGGCCGCAAAGGCCGCGATCGCCCGCCATAAGATCGGCGTTCGGCTAAAGGCTACGAGGATCGCAGTACAGATGATCGCGCCCCCCACGAGTCCCGTCGTTTGCGGCAGCGCGGCAAGGAAGCTCACGCTCTTGCCCGAAGCAATCCGGTTGGGGCGGTAGGTCACGAAGGGCTGAAGAACCAGCGCGATCGCCGCCATCGCCCCAAACACACACCCGACACGATCGAAGCGCCCCAAAAGGGACGAAAAAAGGTTGGTGGGCGAACGCAGACGGTCCGAGGTGGGCTGAACTCGAGTTGAACGGCCCTCCCCGAAGCCGCTGGTCATTTTACCAGGCTTTTGGTTTTCAGATAGTCCTTCGCGACATCGGCGGCAGGTTCGCCATTGACCTGGATGCGTGCGTTGAGGTCCTGAAGGGTCTTGAGATCGAGACCGGCGAAGACGGGCTTCAGCACGTCGGCAATCTTCGGGTTCGCCTTCAGAACAGCATCGCGGATGATCGGAGCCGGGGCATAGACCGGCTGCACGCCCTTGTCGTCATCGAGAACCACCAGATCCGCCGCCACGATGCCGCCGTCGGTCCCATAGACCATCGCGGCGTTCACGCCATCCGTCTGGTCGGCCGCGGCCTTGATGGTGGCTGAGGTGTCGCCGCCCGACAGGTTCAGGATCTGGTCGGGCGTCAAGACGAAGCCATAGGTCTTCTGGAAGGCCGGAAGCGCCGCCGCGCTGTTCACAAATTCCGACGAGGCCGCGAGCTTCACCTTCCCGCCGCCCGAGACCCATTTGCCAAAATCCGTAAGGCTCTTGAGCTTGTTGCCTGTCGCGACATCGCTGCGCAGCCCGATCGCCCAGGTGTTATTCGCGGGTGCCGGCGTCAGCCACACGATCTTGTTCGCGGCATAATCGAGCGTCTTTGCTAATTCGTAGCCCTTCGCGGCATCTTTCCAGGCGCTATCGTCGGCCTTGTTGAAGAAGAAGCCCGCATTTCCGGTATATTCCGGGTAGATATCGATTTCCCCCGCCACGATGGCTTTGCGGAGGATCGGCGTGCTGCCCAGGGAAATCCGGTCCGATGTCGAGATCCCATTGGCCTTCAAGGCCTGCGAGATGATGTTGCCAAGCAGCGCCCCCTCGGTGTCGATCTTCGACGACACGACGACGTCGGCTGCCGCCGCTCCCCCTGCGGTAGCCGTGACACTCGCGACCGCTAGGGCGAGCACCTTGAATGAGAAGCGCATGATCGATCCAATTCAAAATCTTGGAGTCTGATTAGTAGAGTGGATGGGTCGACGATCAAGGCCGAAGTGAGAGGCGTCATCGGCGGCCAACAGACAATTTGAAGCAGCGCGGCCATTCCATGCCCCGGTTCGCGGTGCGACGGGAGCTCGGCGCGCTCGCGGTGAGGCTCAAGAGCAAGCGGCAGACACGTCACGACCCGAGGCTCGCGCGAGTTCGATATACAGCGTACGGAGCTTTCGCGCATGTGGGCCGGGACGCCCTGACCCGATAGGTTGCCCGTCAAGGGAAACGACGGGCGCCACGAAAGTCGAAGCACTGGTGTAAAATACCTCGGCGGCCCGGAGAGCCTCCTGCACCGTGAAGGCGCGCTCCTCGACCCGGAGCCCTGCTTCGGCGGCGAGGCGCAGCACGGCCAGACGCGTGATCCCGGGCAGGATATCGCTGGACAGCGGACGCGTGACGATGACCCCGTCCTGCGTGATGATGAAGGCCGTCGAGGAGCCTCCCTCGGTCACGAAACCATCCTCGACCATGAAGGCCTCGGCAGCGCCGGCTTCGGCAGCCTGCCGCTTGGCCAGGACCTGAGCCAGGAGCCCGACCGACTTGATGTCGCGACGCGCCCAGCGGAGATCCGGAACGGTAATCACCGCGGCGCCAGCGACAGCAAGGCGCGACTCCAGGATGGTCTTGACCTGGGTGAACATGACGACGGTCGGCGACATCGCGTCCGCAAATCCGAAGTCGCGCTCGGCGACGCCGCGCGTGACCTGGATGTAGACGATACCCTCGACCAGACGATTGCGCCGGACGAGTTCGACCTGACGCACGACCCATTCGGCATGGGAATAGGGTGAAGCGATACCGATTTCGGTGAGGGAGCGGTCGAGGCGGGAAAGATGTGCCTCGTTGTCGACGAGTTCACCGTCAAGGACGGCGCTGACCTCGTAAATGGCGTCGGCGAACAGGAAGCCGCGATCCATGATCGGGATACGGGCCTCGTCATAGGGGATGAAGCTTCCATTCAGAAAGACGATGCGGTCCATAGGCGATCCGTGACGTTCGGCAGTGTCAGCCCCTTCCTTACAGCAGAGTCACCGCGCCAAAAGATTTGGCCCTTCGGGTTGACCCATGTGTGCCTGCGAAGGACCGCCGTAAGCATGTGCCGTTATCGCGGTCCAGACGCGGCTCTACCCCGTTGCCGACGCATTCGGTTTGCCGGCGCGCAGCAGCATGCCGAAGAGATCGCGCGGTTCGTCGGGATCGGCGAGCAGATCGAGGTCCTCGAAGAATGGCAGGGTGGCCAGCTTGGCCCGCACATAGCGAAGTGCCGAAAAATCCTCGATCGCGAAGCCGACGGAATCGAACAACGTCACCTGCCGGCCCTCCCTCCGCCCAGGTTTGCGCCCCGCGATCACCTCCCACAATTCGGTCACGGGATGGTCGGACGGCAATTGCTGGATCTCGCCTTCGATGCGGGTCTGGGGCGGGTATTCCACGAAAATGTCCGAGCGCAACAGGATATCGGGATGCAACTCCGTCTTGCCAGGGCAGTCGCCGCCGACCGCATTGATGTGGACGCCGGAGCCGACGAGATTGTCGGTGAGGATGGTGGCATTCTGCTTGTCGGCCGTCACGGTCGTGACGATCTCGGCTCCTTCGACGGCCTCGGCCACGCTGGTGCAGGTGCGGATCGTCAGGCCGAGTCCGGCGAGATTGCGCACGCATTTGGCACTGGCGGCCGGGTCGATGTCATAAAGCCGCAACTGGTCGATCCCGAGCAGGGCCTTAAACGCGAGCGCCTGAAATTCAGCTTGGGCGCCGTTGCCGATGATCGCCATCGTGCGCGCATCTTTCGGCGCGAGATACCGGGCCGCGAGGGCAGAGGTCGCCGCGGTGCGCAATGCGGTCAGGATCGTCATCTCGGTCAGCAGCATCGGATAGCCGTTGCCGACATCGGCCAGCACCCCGAAGGCCGTCACGGTCTGGCGGCCATCTTTCGTGTTCTTCGGATGCCCGGTGACGTATTTGAAGCCATAGGTCGTGCCGTCGCTGGTCGGCATCAGCTCGATGACGCCGTCCCGGCTGTGCGAGGCGATGCGAGGTGTCTTGTCGAACAAGTCCCAGCGGCGAAAATCCTCCTCGATCGCCTCCGCCAATTCACACAGAAAGCGCTCGACGCCCACATTCAGGACGAGCTTCATCATGTTGTCGACGCTGACGAAGGGGACGATGTTCAGGAGAGCCGCCATCACCTAAAAGCTCCGAGTCGGCCGGTCGAGCACACGGCGGCCCATGAGACTTGCGGCGAGATCCACCATCAGGATCGCGGTGCGACCCCGTTCATCCAGGAAGGGATTGAGCTCGACGAGATCGAGGCTGCGGACGAGCCCGCTGTCGTGCAACATCTCCATGGCGAGATGGGCCTCCCGGAAGGTCGCGCCGCCCGGGACAGTGGTACCGACACCCGGGGCTATGCCGGGATCGAGAAAGTCGACGTCCAGGCTGACGTGCAGCATGCCGTTCGCGGCCGTTACGCGACGCAGGAAACCCGCGATGAGCGACACGATGCCATTCTCGTCGATCGCCCGCATGTCGTGCACCTCGAACCCGCCCTCGCGGAGCCGCATGCCTTCCGCCGGGTCGACGCTCCGGAGCCCGATCATGCAGACGTTCTCGGGCCGCACGGGATGCGGCAATGGCGGGAAAAATCCCGCAAAGCCCGGCTGTCCGGTCGCATAGGCCATCGGGACGCCGTGGAGGTTGCCGCTCGTCGTGGAATCGAGCGTATGAAGATCGGGATGCGAATCGAGCCAGAGCACGAAGAGATCGCGGCCTTCCCGCGAGGCTCGACGGCTCATGCCGGTCATCGTACCCGCCGACAGGCTGTGGTCGCCGCCGAGGAAGATCGGCAAGCCTTCGCCGCTGACCTGATAGGCCGTGTCGGCGAGCATCTCGGTCCAGGCCGCAACGGCACCGAGATGTTTGAGGACGGGATTCGGATGCGTGATGACGGAGGACGCGCCCGGTAGTACGTTGCCCCGATCGACGACTTCGAAGCCGAGATCGGCCAATGCCGGGACGATCCCCGCGGCCCGGAAGGCACTCGGCCCCATGTCACAACCGAGCCGCCCCGTGCCCTCCTGCACCGGGACGCCGATCAGAATACAGCGCTTGTCGATCATACCCGCTCCCCCGTTCTGGACACGCTACGACGGAGGCACCGCTGATGGAACGCATAACCCGCGGCAATTCGGCCGTCGCACAGTCCTGGCCCACGACCCTAGCGGCCTGGCGGGAGACATGCTCCCAGCCTCAAGCCGTTGGAAACGCCGCGTCCGCTTCAGTCTGCAATTGCGCCTCCTGGCGCTTCAGCGTGAGCCATCCGAACGCAACGACGATGACGGCCGCGACCAGGATGGCGACGCCGGCCGGTGCCGCCACGCGATGGATCGTATCGCCGAGTTCATAGGCGCCGAAGCCATAGAGCGCGGCCCAGACCAATCCTCCGGCGGCATTGAAGATGAGAAACTGTGGCCACGGATAGAAAGTGGCCCCCGCCAGCACGGCCGCGAAGGCGCGCAGGAATGCCACGAAGCGGCCGAAAAAGACGAGCTTGCCGCCATGCTTCTGGAACAGATAGCGGCCGAGCCTCAGTCGTGCGGGGCCGAGCCCTATATGGGCGCCGTAGCGCACCAGAAGGGTGGTTCCGAAGCGTCGGCCGATCAGGTAGCCCAGGTTGTCGCCGATGATGGCACCTGCCGCCGCCACGGCAACGACGGCCACGATCGAAAGCTCATGCGTCGTGGTCGCCACCAGCGCCGCTGACACCAGCGTGGCTTCGCCCGGCAATGGAATGCCGGTGCTTTCGAGTGCGATGATCACGAAGACTGCCAGCAATCCCCAGCTGTGAACAAAGGCAGCAAGGGTGTCAGGGGCGAGAAAATGCATGACGCCACCAGAAAAGTGCGAGATGCCGCGACAAGTGCCTGCGCGGGGCCGCCCCACGCAGGTGACCTGGCAAGATCAGAGCGATACCGGCCATTGCTCCAGCCGATAGGCAGAATCCCAGAACATCCATTCGAATTGAACCGCTCGCGTAAAGACGCGATCCATCGATTCGCGAATGGCTGCCGAAGCTGGCGCGGCTAGAAGGTCCGTGGCCTCGATCATCCTGTCGACCGCAGTTGCGAACTCAGGGCTCGCATATGTGTCGATCCAGGCCCTGTAGGGATTATCAGGCGCGGCGCTGCCAAAAATATGCCGGCCCACCTCGCGATAGATCCAGAAACAAGGGAGCAAAGCCGCCAGAAGCACCGGCAAGGGCTCCCGAAATGCGGTGGCCAGCAGAAAGGCACAGTAATGGTGGCAGGTCGGCGACATTTCAGTCTGCGTCACCTGCTCGGCGTTCAGTCCGAATTGTCGAAAGTAGCGATCATGCAGGTCGCGCTCTACCGCGACTGCCGTGGCGGCGCTTTCCGACAGCTGCAGGATCAGGGAAGGTGTGTCGGCCTTGGCGGCCGCCACCGCGAGGGCTTGCGCGAACACGATCAGGTAATGCGCATCCTGGATCATGTAGTGCTGGAACACGCCCTGCCGCAGGGTACCGGCCATCAGCTCCCTGTTGAAGGGCATGTCCCGAATTGTCGGGTAGAGCGCAGAGTTGCGCTCCCAGGCCTGCGTCGAAAACACAGGCCCGGAAGTCCGCTCCGGTACTTCGCCTGTCACCACACACCCGTGTTTGGCATCGAGGCCCAGGGTTCTTGCGATGGCAGCGAGCCATTTTTCTGGATCAGTTCGATCGAGATGTTGTCGGGGGTTCGAATGAACGCCATGTGCCCATCGCGCGGCGGACGATTGATCGTGACGCCCGCCTTCATCAGCCGGTCGCAGAGCGCGTAGATGTCGTCGACCGCGTAGGCCAGATGGCCGAAGTTGCGGCCGCCAGAATAGGTCTCCGGATCCCAGTTGAAGGTCAGTTCCACCGTCGGCGCGAATGTTTCGCGCGCCTTGCCTTCGTCGTCGGGCGCCGCGAGGAAGACGAGCGTATAGCGGCCCTTCTCGTTTTCGATGCGTCGGACCTCGGCAAACCCCATCTTGTTGCAGAAGAAGTCCAACGACTGATCGAGATCCGTGACGCGGATCATTGTATGCAGGTACTGCATTTTGCTCTCCTCACCTCGGGGGCCCTTGCCATATCCCGTGAGCCTGCGCAACGCGCATGACAGGGTGGCGCCCGTGCATTGGGAACCACCAGAGCGCGAAGACGTTTCATATCCAAATAACTTTGTGAGGTCTTGTGTCATGACAACGAAGAAGGCCGTGACCGCGTCAGCTGGCAAATGGATGCGGGCTGGAGTCGCTGCTCTGGCGCTTGCCGGGGTTTCGGCTGCGACGATCGAACCGGCGGCAGCTTTCGGCGGCCCGCGGTTTATTCCGCATGGCGGCTTCGGTGGTGGCGGTTTCCACGGGGGCGGATTTGGTGGCTTCCGAGGAGGCTATGGCGGCTTTCGCGGCGGCTATGGCGGGTACCGTGGTGGGTATGGAGGATGGCGTGGGCGTGGTTATGGCTATGGGCTTGGTGGATTAGGCGCAGGCCTGCTCCTGGGCGGCGCCCTTGGCTATGGATACGGCGCCTATGGTTCTCCCTATGGCGGTTATGGTTACTACGGTGCGGGCTACGGGGGCTATGGATATGGTGGCGACGCCTGTTTGCGCCGGGTGTGGGGTCCCTATGGGCCACACTGGGTGAACGTGTGCTACTGAGAGTTTCGAGAAGGCCGGCCACAAGCCGGCCTTTTCTCTATGGAATGCACAATCCCAATTCGCCTCGATGCAGGCTTTCGACTTTCGGGGTGAAAAACCCGTTTTCGCCGTGAAGCGGCAGAGGCGATAGCAGCGACAGAGGTGCCTTAGAGCCGCGTCGCATCGACATCAGAATTCTGATCGCTGCCTGGCCTTCACGGGGATAGACGGGAAGGATGCGCATACCGCCGAATCTGGACGTTGCCGCCGAAAGCAAGCTTGGCAGAGCATCGGGACGATGAATCATCACAAGCCGGCCGTTCGGCTTGAGGAAGCTCGCGATACGCAACAGCCAGTCCGCATGCGTACCCCGGTCGAGGACATGAGCCTCTGCTCGCCGCGAGTCGTTAGATGGCCGCACGGTTCCGGGCTCGAAGAACGGCGGGTTCGAGATGACGACATCGGCAACGCCGGTCAGCGCCGCCGATCTGCACACCGCCAAGTCGAAGATGTCAGCTTCTACAACCGACGCGTTAGTGTCGAAGCCGTTTGCCGTGACATTGTAGCGCGCGAGCGCAGCGGTCGCAGGGTGGCGTTCGACGAGAATGGCTTTGACGCCTGGCGCTCGGGAGAGAACTGCAAGCCCGGCCGCACCGATGCCCGCACCGGCATCGATCAATGTTTCGTTCGGAGTCGCCTCAACAAAGGCCGCCAGCAAAACAGCGTCGGTGCCGGCCCTGTGACCGCCCCTGAATTGGCGCAGCCGTAAGCGCCCCCCCAGGAAATCAGCGTCCTCCCAATCGGGTGTCTCTATCGTGGGCTCGCTCACGTGGTGAGTTCGCTGCCAAATCCGGCCTCGCGGAGCAACCGGCGCGCGCGGTCGATGCGATCGCTTGGCACCAAGAGACGTCGGGGCAGGAAGCCCGAGGAGCCTTCGAGCGACGACATGTGTTGGTCAGCGATGAGGAACTCGATCCTCTCGCTGTTCAGGATAGCCTCGATGACGGAAAGAAGAACGAGGTCGTTCGTCCGCAACAATTCGATCATGGGGTTCGGTTGTGACACCATTGTGAGCACGCGGGACCACTGCCCCTCAGTTGCGACCGCCGGGCGCATTCTCTATGGTTGGCGCAGCGGGAAACCACAAGGAATTCGCATTTGGGTCTGGTCATCCCTTTCGAGGAAGCCACAGGAAGCGGCGATCTTGCAAAACTCGTTTCGCTGGTTCACGGCGACATGGGCAAGGTTAATGAAACGATCATGGCCCGAACCGACTCGCGCGTGGCGATGATCCCCGAGGTTGCCAATCACCTGATCGAATCGGGTGGCAAGCGGCTGCGACCCATGATGACGCTCGCGACCGCGGGACTTTGCGGTTACCCGGGACAAGGGCACGTCAAGCTCGCCGCCTCGGTCGAGTTCATGCACACCGCAACGCTACTGCACGACGACGTTGTGGATGATAGCGACATGCGCCGCGGAAAGCTGGCGGCTCGCATGCTTTGGGGCAACGAGGCTAGCGTGTTGGTCGGCGACTTCCTGCTCGGCCAAGCCTTCCGGATGATGGTGGAGGTTGGATCCATCCCGTGCCTGGACGTGCTGTCCACCGCCGCGACCGTGATCGCGGAAGGTGAAGTGATGCAACTCGCCGCCGCCAAGGACACGACGACGACGGAAGACGACTATATCGCGGTGATTCGCGCCAAGACCGCCGCGCTCTTCGCCGCTGCCTGCGAGGTCGGCCCGATCATCGCCGGGCGTCCGAAAGCTGAGATTGCGGCATGCCGGGCTTATGGCACCAATCTCGGGATCGCGTTTCAGCTCATCGACGATGCGCTCGATTATGGCGGATCGAGCCAGAAGCTTGGCAAGAACACCGGCGACGATTTCCGGGAGGGCAAGATTACTCTCCCGGTCGTGCTGTCGTTCCGGCGCGGCCCTGAAAGCGAGAGGGCATTCTGGCGGAAGTGCCTTGAAGATGGGCGGATCGATGATGGAGATCTGGAGCGCGCGATCGGCCATGTGCGCAAGCACCGCGCCATCGAGGACACGATCGAGCGCGCTCGCCATTATGGCGCGATGGCACGGGACGCGCTCGGGTTGTTTCCATCCTCCGAGTGGAAGGATGCTCTTCTCGACGTGGTCGAGTTCTGCATCGAGCGAGCTCACTGAGGCTTGTTGTCGTGGATCCTCGCTTCGAGCGATCCCCTCTGCGTAGAGCCCGGCAAAACTGAGCCGAGTGCCCGTCAGGCGCCGACGGAATTTATAGTTTCGATCCAGGTTGGTAAATCAGCCAATGAGTCCAATTCCCTGAACCGTGGGTGGCCATGCGGGACGTCGGCGGACTCGTGCGCCCAGACCAGGGGATAGGGGATCAACGCCGCGTAGCCGCCTATATCAAGCGGCGGCAGGATGTCCGACCTCACTGAGTTCCCCGCCATCAGGGCTTCGTTCTCGGAGACGTCATAACGCCGGAAGATTCGACGATAAGTCTCCGGCGATTTCTCGCTGACGATCTCAACCCCGGCGAAAAAGGCGCCAAGCCCCGAGGCCGCGAGCTTGGCTTCCTGATGAAAAAGGTCGCCTTTGGTGATCAATACGACCCGGCCCAACCGCGCGAGCGCCTCGATGGCCTCCTCGACGCCCGGAAGCGGCTCGACCGGATGCCGCATCATGTCGCGCCCCATCGCGAGGATTTCAGCGACAGCCTCGCCTCTCAGCTTATGGTCGCTCAGGCCCAATGCCGTCTCCAGCATCGACAAGGTGAAGCCTTTGGCGCCATAGCCGTAAAGGTCGAGGTTCCGCCTTTCCACGGCCTCAAGTTCGGGCTCGACCCGAGCCGCGTCACAGTAACCTGCGAGAAGTTCGACGAACCGGCTCTGAGTCGCACGAAAGATCGTCTCGTTGTGCCAGAGCGTATCGTCGGCATCGAGGCCGATCAGGGAAATCGTCATGCGCTTACCGGAGTAGAGTGCTCTTGATCCACCATCCAGGGTGATCGCGGCGAATGACCTGCATGGCCCGCGCGGCCGCGCGGCAGGAGTCGAACAGACCGAAGCAGGTGGCGCCCGAGCCCGACATGCGCGCGAGCCGGCAACCTCGTGCCGCGCCAAGCACGGCGAGCACATCGCCGATCACCGGCGCGAGCACACCGGCCGCATCCTCCATATCGTTCCTGGCACGTCGCAATCGCGCGAGAAGAGCCTCGGTGGAGAGATCGGGCGCGAGTTCGGGGTGAACCGCTCCATGATGCGCCTGACCAGGCTGCAAGCCGATCCGGCCGAACACGTGGCGGGTTTCGAGCTTGACACCGGGGTTGACCAGCAGGGCCACGAGCGGTGCCAGTATCAGGTCGTCCCCGAGACGCTCACCAATGCCGCGCATCATGCGTGCCCTCGGCCGGAGGCACACCGGCACGTCCGCGCCGGTCGCTTGCGCGGCGGCGAACAGTCGCGCGTCATCGAGCGGAAGACCATTGGCTTCGGCAAGAAGTCGCAGCGCCGCCGCGGCATCCGACGAGCCGCCGCCGATCCCAGCGGCGACAGGCAGCAGCTTGGTGAGCCGAAAGGAGCCGAGAGTTAGCCGAGGCACGCGGTCTGCCAACTCGCGCGCGGCGCGGAGGACGAGATTGTCGTTGTCGCTGCCAGCCGCCGCCGCAGTCGGACCCGCTACTGTGAGCGAGAGTGCGGGGCCAGGGTCGAGCGACAAGACGTCGCCGGAGCCCGCGAAAGCCACGAGGCTTTCCAGCTCATGATAGCCGTCGTCGCGCCGCCCGAGGATGTGCAGCGACAGGTTGATTTTTGCAGGCGCTCGCGCGATCAGAGTCATGCGCGCTAAACACCCCAAGCGGCAACACGGGTCAAGCGACGACGCAGCCGCCTTGTAGCAGGCTTGTTGAGGTAGCGCTCGGATCATATCGCGAATCCAAGAGAAATGGACCGGTGCGATGGGATTCGCGCGTTGAAACGCCCGCTTTCTGATCTTCAACCGAGGATTATACGTCCGGGATAATTGTGCCGACGACACGTTTGCGAAGGAGGGGGCCTTGATGAGTTCCGATCGCGTAAAGAGCCGAAGCCGCACAGAAATCAATCAAGGCTTTGTGCGTTGCACAAGATTCCATCCATGATTTGGTGACCATTGCTCACGTATGGTGGGAACCTACACTTCGTCATTTACATTTCTCACAGGACAAGCTTGATACACTCAGGCCGTGCTTTGACGTTGCGGGCCGGGGTTAGATACGATGGATCACAGCTGGATCGCCGAGGTGTATCCTGCGTCGCAACGACTGTTTTGCCATGGTCTTTGAGGACAGGACATCTTCAACCGACGGATTGACGGTCCGGTTTTGGGGCACCCGGGGTTCTCTTCCGAGGCCCGGACCAGAGTTTTTGCGCTACGGCGGCAACACCACTTGCGTGGAATTCAGGTTGGGGACGCGTCTTTTTATCGTTGACGCCGGTTCCGGCATCGCGGATGCCGGCAAGGCCTTGATGGAACATGCGCCTCAAGGGTTCGACATTCTTTTCAGCCATCTGCATCACGATCACATTTCGGGCCTGCCCTTCTTCAGCCCGGCGCTGAAGCGCGACTGCTCGATCCGCCTGCATTGCGGAAATCTCAACGGCGAAAGCCCTGAGGCCGCTTTGGGCCAGATGTTTTGCCCGCCGCTCTTCCCAATTTCGCTTTCGGCACTGCCCTGCCGCTTCTCGTATCGGGGATTCAGATCCGGGGCGTCCTTGGATTTCGGAGACGGCATTGTGATTGGCACATGCAGCCTCGAACATCCTGGTGGGGCAACGGCCTATCGGTTCGAATATGGCGGCCGTAGCGTGTGTTTCATCTCCGACATCGAACACCGACCTGGCATTATGGACGAGAAACTCGTCGATTTTTGCTCACACGCGGATCTCGTCATCTACGATAGCATGTTCAACGAGGCGGAATTCAAGGAATGCCGCGGGTGGGGTCATTCCACTTGGGACGCAGGGGTGGCATTGTGCAAAGCCGCAGGCGCGCGGGCGCTAGCTGCAACCCACCATCACATGCGCCACACCGACGCGATTCTCGACACCGTCGATCAGCAGGTGCGGGCAGCGTTGCCGGGGTCCTTTGTCGCGCGTGAGGGGCAGATTGTCTGCCTGAAATCGCGTGTGCCTGAATGCGTGGCCTAGGGCCCGTTCACTTTTATCCGATGCCGCATCTTCAAGCGGCTGCCGATTCACAGGCATTCCAGGATGAATCATGTTGATTCACTTGGTCGGATGCAATCTGCGGTCTGGTCAATTGCGATACGAGTAGGAGTGGGGTGCGGTGTTGGTGGGAGCGCGTCTTTCGCTTTCGAAGGCGTGCCGAGGCCTTGCGTCGCGATTAGACAAGGATATCTGCAGCTAGCGTGACATCTTAGGCTGCGAAGCGGTCGTTCAAAGACGTGCCTACCGTTGCCAATCCGAGTTACGCGTGTCCCGTTTTCTCCGTGACAAATACCCAGCCACTCTCCCTGCGGCCGTCCGCAACTTCGTGCGAAGCCGCGCCACTGGCCTCGTTGCGGTGGCTGCCTTTGTGGGTGTGCTCTCCGGTTGTGCCGATGTGGCGATCGAGACCGTGGTTCAATTCCTTCACATCGTCTTGTTCGATCTTCCTCGGCACCAGCACTTAAGTGCAGCCAGCAAGTTGACGCCCTGGCGCGGGGTCCTTGTCCCTGTCATGGGTGGATGTGTGTTGGCGATTCTGACATTGGTCGCGCGGCCCCTCGCCGGCCGGCTCGCCGACGCCATCGAGGCCAATGCCCTCTACGGCGGACGGCTCTCGCTGCGCGGCAGTCTGTTCGTGACCGCGCAAACCATACTGTCGAGCGGCTTTGGCGGATCGGTGGGCCTCGAGGCCGGCTACACGCAAATTTGTGCGGCGCTCGCCTCTCGCATTGGGATCACGCTTGCGGCCCGGCGTGCCGACATGCGCCTGCTCGTGGCCTGCGGCGCGGCAGGTGCGATTGGCGGTGCATTCAACGCGCCCCTTGCAGGCGCGTTTTACGGCTTCGAGGTCGTACTCGGCACCTACACGGTCGGCGCGTTGGCTCCCGTGGCCACCAGTTCTCTCGTGGCCTGCCTGATCACGCATCAGTTCATGGACCCAGGTTACCTCATTCCACCGAACTCAATGGCCGCGATGGCGCCGGGCGATATCGTCCACATCGGTTTGATCAGTCTCATGGCGGCTCTCCTCGGCATCGTTCTGATGCGGGGAGTAGGCGCGAGCGAAGCACTGTTTTCGTCCTTCAAGGTCGATCTTCGGCTCCGTCCGGTCATCGGCGGCCTGATCATCGGATTGATGAGCCTCATCACGCCACAGGTCTTGGGCGCCGGCCACGGCGCGCTGAGCCTGGACCTCGCGGCGGTCGTCACCCCGGCCGGACTGGCGATCCTCTTCGCCCTCAAGAGTATCGCGTCCTCGGTTTCGCTCGGCTCCGGCTTCCGCGGCGGATTGTTCTATGCGTCACTTCTCCTCGGCGCCCTGGTTGGCCGCTTTTATGCCGAGGTGATCCCCACCTTCGCGTCGGGATTGCCGCTCGACCCGGGCCTTGCTGCACTGGCCGGCATGGCGGCCTTCGCGACCGGGGTCATCGGCGCACCGATCACGATGACGGCGCTCGCCTTGGAGACGACAGGGAACTTCCCCGTGACACTCGCGGCTCTGATTGCAGCCACGATCGCATCGTTGATCGTCCGCGACCTCTTCGGTTATTCGTTCGCGACCTGGCGCTTCCATCTGCGAGGCGAAGCCATTCGCGGTCCTCATGACGTCGGCTGGATGCGCGATCTGACAGTCCGCAAGCTGATGCGGACCGACATTCGCACCGCCGCATCGACGCTGACAATCGAACAGGCCAGGGCCGCATTTCCGCTCGGATCGTTGAAGACTTTCGCGCTGGTCGACGCCGCAGACAGCTATGTGGGTCTGGTGATCCTCGACGATCTTTATACGGTCGACGTCCACCCCGAAGATCCCGTCACCAAGGTCATGCGTCATAGCCATACGGTCTTGCTGCCGTCGATGACGGTGCGGGAAGCTCTCGATATTTTCGAATCCTCTGAGTCGGACGCGCTGGTGGTCGTCGACCGGGCCACCAGCCGCCACATCATCGGATCGCTGAGCGAGTCGCATGCTCTGCGCGCCTATGGCCGCGAACTCGAACGGCAGAGCCCCGACAATGTCACGAGTTTTCAGCCAAAGGGCGAAAGGCTCCGTGGCTGACGCGGCCGCGGTCAGGCATCATCGGCCCTTGCCGGTTCATCCCAACCAACTACTTGCCGACAGGAGAGACGTCGGAGACTTGGTCCATGGCCTATGACAGCTTGTTTCAACCTTATGTGCTGGGAGATCTGACGCTCAAGAACCGAATCGTCATGGCTCCACTGACGCGCAACCGTGCCACGCATGGCACCGCTGCCCCCAACGACTTGAATGCCGAGTATTATCGGCAGCGGGCCGGTGCCGGCCTTATCGTCGCGGAGGCAACGCAGATCTCACAGCAAGGCCAGGGTTATGCCTGGACACCCGGCATCTACACGAGCGAACAGGTCGATGGCTGGCGCAAAGTCACGAAGGCCATGCACGCCGCCGGCGGCCACATCTATCTTCAGCTCTGGCATGTGGGCCGCATTTCCCACACGTCGCTGCAACCCAACGGGGGTGCTCCCGTTGCACCCTCGGCCATTCAGGCGAAGGTGAAGACCTTTATCGAAACTGGTTTCGCCGACGTGTCTGCGCCCCGTGCCCTCGAGTCCGAGGAGATCCCCGGCATCGTCCGCAACTACCTGAATGCGGCCGAGAATGCGGAACGGGCGGGCTTCGACGGCGTCGAACTTCACGCGGCGAACGGTTATCTTCTCGACCAATTCCTGCGCAACGGCGCCAACAAGCGGCACGACGCCTATGGCGGATCGATCGACAATCGCACACGCCTGACAATTGAAGTCCTGCTCACGCTGTGCCGCGTGTTCCCGAAGGAGCGGGTTGGCATTCGCTTGTCGCCCGTGAGCAATCTCAACGATCTGGAGGATAGCGATCCTCAGCCGCTGTTCGACCACCTCGTCCGGGAACTCGATGCGCTGAAGATCGGCTACATGCACGTGATCGAGGGCGAGACGCAGGGACCCCGCGACGCCACTGCCTTCGATTTCGCGAGGCTGCGGAAAGCATTCAAGGGCACCTACATAGCCAATAACGGCTATGACGGCGCGATGGCGGCGGATGCGATTTCAACAGGAAAGGCCGACCTCGTGGCCTTCGGACGCGCGTTCATCGCGAATCCGGACCTGCCCGAGCGGCTGCGGCAGAGCGCGCCCCTCGCGCGAGACAACAAGGAGACGTGGTATGGCGGTGGCGCAGAAGGATACACGAGCTATCCGGCCATGACGTCGTAGCGTCTGGACGCGTTATTGCAGCTGTCCGGGCTCAGTCGCGGGCGATGATCTCCCGTTCACCCGCATGCACCAGTGCCTCGCCGGTAAGTCCGGGTTTGCGCCGCGCCAGGAAATTCGGTCGCGTCTTCGAAGGTCGATACCGGCGCGGAAGTGCGACATCGGCGGCGGAACTGTCCGGTGTCCCTTCGGCCACCTCGTAACGACCGATCTCGCGCTCAACCAAGGCGGGCAGACCCAGCACTCGGGCCCAAAGGCGCCAATCCGCGATGATGTTGCGGTCGTCGAAGGCCTCGTCGAGCACCACCGTCAGGTCAGCATCCGGATGCACGAGACATACCTGGTACACCAGCGCCTCGTCCACACCGGGGCGCAGGCACAGGGCGACGCCCCGGTAAGCCGAGACTGCCAGAGCGACATGCATTTCGACGCCGCCGACACGCCGGTTGATGGTCACATGGGTGTTGCTGATCGCGATCTCGCGCCGGCCTCTGTCGGCGCGTGCGTCGGGCCGGGTCGCCGCGAAAAAAGGCTCGGTGGCGGCTCTCGGGCTGAAGGTCATCTGTTCCGCTCCTTGCTGACGAAGGCCTTGTAGGTCCCCGTCCTCTTGGCGCGAGACTGGCCCGCGTTCCCCCAGCGAGATGCTAAGAGGGGTGGTTAAGCAGCGGTGACCGGAGGCGTTTTGCCCGGCTGTCTTCCCGCATGGATGCCGTCGGGTGAGCCAATTGAATCAAATTGCGCATATTCAGGTGACGAAGTCCGGTTTGCACAGGGCTGCGCCGATTCGGGAGCTTGCAAGGCAGGAGACTGGAAGCTAGAGCCGAACTGGCTGATAGAGCCGGCCTACCTTCGCGAGGTGAAGCCATTGCCACACATCGATGTGCGCGATCTGACGGCCGTCACGGCCCTTCTTGTCGAGGCGGCCCGGGAAGCCGGCGACTCGATTGCCATGCGGTTTTTTCAAGAAGGGCACCAGACCACGGCTGAGGTCCATGCGAAGCTCGGGGGGTCGCCGGTCACGGAAGCCGACTATGCCGTCGATCGCTTCCTGCATGAGCGCCTGACCTCGGCCCTGCCCCAAGCCGCATGGCTTTCGGAGGAAACGGCCGATTCTCCCGCGCGCCTTGCCCAGCACGACGTGCTCGTCATCGATCCGATTGACGGAACGCGGGCGTTTGTCGCTGGGCTCACCACATGGGCGGTGTCGGTGGCACTCGTGTCTGGCGAGCGGCCGGTCTCCGGCGTCGTCTATGCGCCCGCGCTCGGCAAGCTCTACCAGGCGACGCTCGGGCATGGCGCCACATGCAATGACGAGGTTCTCGCCACGGGCGAGCGCGCCGAAATCGCCGGCGCGACGGTCGCGGGGCCGCAGACCTTCGTGGGCAGCTTCGCGGCGCGCGGGCGCATGACCTATGTGGAGAAGGTGCCGTCGCTCGCCTGCCGGTTCGTCCGCGTCGCCGAGGGTCTGTACGACGTCGGCATCTCCTCATCGAATGCGCATGATTGGGACATGGCGGCGGCCGATCTCATCCTCGAAGAGGCAGGCGGACTTCTGACCGACGGCAACGGCAGCAAGCTGGCCTATAACAAGGCGGTGCCGCGTCATCCCCCCTTGTTCGGATCGTCTCGTACCCTGCACCCCGCTTTGCTCGACCTTGTGAACAAAACCCCGCGACACAAGGGTTGAGCAAAGACCCGCACTGTGGAGGATCAGCGGCGGATTGTCCGCCCGCACAGCTTGGCGTATGGAGGATCGATGTCCAGCGATGCAGCCAAAACCAAACCCCAATTGCTCCACCTCGTCTTCGGCGGAGAACTGACCCGACTCGACGGCACGGAGTTTAAGGATCTCTCAGCGATTCATTTCGTCGGCGTCTTCCCCGATTTCGCCTCCGCCCAGTCGGCATGGCGCGCGGCCGCTCAGGCGAGCGTGGACAATGCGATGATACGCTATTTTATCGTCCATCTGCATCGCTACCTCGATCCCGACTCCGCCGTTCAGCACGATCTCGCCGGGACGCGCTGAACCCGCTGCCATGTTGAAGGGCCTGATGCAATCGGCGCCCGTGCTGGAAGGCGCGAGCCTCCTGGTCAGCGGCTACCTGCGCCTGGTGCGAGCCACCAACCGATTCGTGCAGGAGCCAGCGGGCTTCCTCGATAACATTGCGCCGGAGCTACCGGTCATCGTCGCCATGTGGCACGGCCAGCATTTCATGATCCACTATGCGTGGCCCCCGGGGGCCCGGATTGCGGCGCTGATTTCCCGCCACCGGGATGCTGAGCTCAACGCCGTTCTTTTAAAGCGCCTCGGCGTGAAGGCGATTCGTGGCTCTGGCGGCCGAGCCGAAAAGGCGCGACGGCGCGGCGGCGTCACGGCGTTGATCGAGATGGTCCGCACGCTCGCCGGAGGCCATACGGTGGTGATGACGGCCGATGTCCCAAAGGTATCGCGACGAGCCGGGCTCGGCATCGTCACACTGGCCAGGCTGTCGGGCCGGCCGATCTATCCGCTCGCGGTGGTGACGAGCCGGCGCTTCGATTTCCGCTCCTGGGACCGGGCGAGTCTCGGCAAGCCCTTTGGCCGCGGTGCCATGGTGCTCGGCGACCCGATCAGGGTCGCACGCACGGCCGACGATGCCGCGCTTGAGGAGGCCCGGCAAGCTGTCGAAAACGGCCTCGATCTGGTGCATGCCCGCGCCTATGGACTGGTCGGGTGCGAGGATCCGGGTGGCCGCGCCGCGCCGTCTCTTGCGGCGGCGAACCGGTGAGTGCCGCCCCGCGGCGCTCAATCGCCCGGGCGCTCTATCGTGGTGGCACGGCTCTTCTCGAAGCCGGGGCGCTCCCGTTCCTGCATTGGCGCCTCAAACACGGCAAGGAAGATGCGCTTCGCTTGCCAGAACGGCTTGGACGGACATCCATCCCCCGCCCTCCGGGCCCACTCATCTGGCTCCACGGTGCGAGTGTCGGCGAGGGGCTGGCCCTGCTGCCGCTCATCGAGCGTCTCGCCGGCCGGGGCCTACAGGTTCTACTCACGACCGGCACGGTCTCGTCGAGCCGCGTGCTCGGCAACCGGATGCCACCCGGCGCGGTCCACCAATTCGCGCCCCTCGATGGTCCCAGGGCGGCGCGTCGTTTCCTCGACCAATGGCGTCCCGATCTCGTGATCTTCGCCGAATCGGAACTCTGGCCGAATCTTCTGGGTGAAGCGACGCGGCGAAGAATCCCGACAGCGCTGATCAACGCACGCATGTCGGCACGGTCCTTCGCCCGCTGGCGTCGGCTGCCCGCCCTAGCCCGGGATCTGCTCGGAGACTTCGATATCGTCCTTGCGCAAACACAGGCCGATGCGAAGCGGTACACAGCTTTGAGCGGGCGGCCTGTGCCGAGCACGGGAACGATCAAGTTCGATGCCGCGCCCCCTCCCGCAAACCCGGCCGAGCTCGCGGCTCTGCAGCGGTCGGTGGCGGGGCGCCCGGTTTGGATCGCGGCTTCAACCCATGCCGGCGAGGATCAGGACTGCTGCGCGGTGCATCGCGAGTTGAGCCACCGGCTTCCCGGACTTCTCACCATCATCGTCCCCCGCAAGGTCGACCGGGGACCCGCGCTCGTTGCTCACGCGGGACAGCTTGGCCTTTCGGCTGGCTTGCGATCACGTGGCGATGCGATTGAACCCGAAACCGACATCCACATCGCGGACACGATGGGTGAGCTTGGATTGTTCTATCGCCTGCAGACAGCGGTTTTCGTAGGCAAATCGCTGGTCCCCGCGGGTGGCGGGCAAAACCCGATCGAACCGGCCAAACTCGGCAATGCGGTGCTACACGGTCCGCACACCGCCAATTTCGCCGAGGTCTATGCTGACCTCGACGCGGCGGGCGCGAGCGTGCGGGTGGCCGACATGGCCGACCTTGGCGCCGCTCTGACGAACTTGCTCGGCGACAGGATGAAGCTGACGCAAGCTGCCCGGAAGGCAGCTCTTGTGATCGAAGCCCGGATGGGCGCGACCGAAAGAACCTTCGAACAGCTGCAACCCTACCTGCCGCACGATGGGTCTCGGGCCGGATCGTGAGACAGGCACCCGCCTTCTGGTGGCGCGGAGAGCCGGGTGTGGCGGCCCGCATGCTGCAGCCGGTCGGCGCCCTCTATGGCACTGTGACGGCCCTCCGCATGGCGCAACCTGGGGTGACTTTACCGATCCCCGTCATCTGCGTCGGCAATCTGGTGGCCGGCGGCGCGGGAAAGACCCCGACGGCGCTGGCTTTCGCGCGCATTCTAGCGTCCGCCGGACACCGACCGGCCTTCCTGTCTCGCGGCTATGGGCGCCGCGTCCCGAAGGACGAGCGGCGTGCGATCCTGCGTGTCGACCCCGCGCGCCATGAGGCTGACCTGAGCGGTGACGAACCCTTGCTGCTGGCCCGTGCCGCGCCGACCTATGTCTCAGCCGATCGGGTCGCAGCCGGACACCAAGCCTTCGCGGACGGTGCGACCGTTCTCCTGCTCGACGATGGGTTGCAGAACCCCACGCTTCGAAAAACCATCGCGGTGGCGGTGATCGACGCCGCGTCGGGCATCGGCAACGGCCTCTGCGTCCCGGCCGGTCCCTTGCGGGCGCCGCTCGGCGCGCAATGGCCGTTCGTCACGGCCGTTTGCCTGATCGGCGAGGGTAAGCCGGGTGACGACGTGGCCGGTGCAGCGCGCCGGCACCGCCTACCGATCTTTCGAGGTCAGCTCATTCCTGACGAAGACGCGTTGAACGAACTTCGCGGGAAGCCTTTGTATGCGTTTGCAGGCATTGGACGTCCAGACAAGTTCTTCGCCACCCTTTCGGCGAGCGGGCTCGAGGTCCGGGGTCATCGAGCCTTCGCGGATCATCATCGTTTTTCGTCCAGTGACCTCACGGGTCTCCAGCGACTGGCCGCCTCCGCCGGCGCTCATTTGGTGACCACCACCAAGGATCAAGCCCGCCTGACGCCATCGTTTCCGGCCCTCTGCTTGCCGGTCTCGCTCGTGTTCGACGATGCGGCGAGTGTGAAGCGCCTGCTCCTGGACGGCCTGCCTCCAGGCGACGGCCTCGCCTCGCGAAGCCGGTCCGCCTGATCGCAACCCGTGGCCTTTGGGATGAACCACCAGCCTCTCTCCACGTTTCACCAGGGAACGGTCAGATCCGATCGGACCTCGGCACATCGATCTTCCGATCAGCGGATCGACGGCCACGCGACAACGTCGAAACAGCGACCTGTTTTCTTCTCTCGCGTCTGAATCGGACCCCAAATCGGGGCTGCTCGTTGGAGGTCAGCCTGCGCCGTTCGGAAAGGACACGACATGGATTCGATTTCACGGCGCAGGATGGTGCAGGCGGCGCTGGCCGGTGCAGCGGCTTCTACCCTACCCGCAGTCGCGCACGCCGGAGACCCGCAGCCGATCAGTCCCAGCGGGATGGGAGGCAGCATCCTGGGGCCGCAGAACGGCCCCGTCACGCGGGAAAACCCCTTCACGACCGTACCGCCGAAAACCGACCACGGCACGCTGCCCAACCTGAAATGGTCCTTTGCCGATTCGCACATGCGGTTGGAGAACGGCGGCTGGGCGCGGCAAACCACGGTGCGGGAATTGCCGGTATCCGACACCATGGCCGGGGTCAACATGCGCCTGAACAAGGGCGGCGTGCGGGAGATGCATTGGCACAAAGCTTCGGAATGGTCCTACATGCTGGCCGGGCGCGCCCGCATCACGGCGATCGATGAAGAAGGCCGGACTTTCGTCGATGACGTCGGACCCGGGGACCTGTGGTTCTTCCCGTCCGGTATTCCGCATTCGATCCAGGGCCTTGATCCCGACGGGTGCGAATTCCTGCTCGTCTTCGACGACGGCAGCTTCTCGGAGGACAATACGTTCCTGCTGACCGACTGGTTGAGTCACACGCCGCGCGACATCGTGGCTAAGAATTTCGGACTCCCGGAATCCACCTTCGCCAAACTGCCCGAGAAAGAACTCTACATCTTCGAGGCCCCATTGCCGACCTCCGCGGGACCCGATGCCGACATGCAGCCGGGTCCGGCGGGCCGTGTGCCACGCACCTTCAGTCATCGCATGACCGCTCAAGAACCGATAAAGACGAATTGGGGCTCGGTGCGAATCACGGATAGCCGCAACTTCCCGGCCTCCACGACAACGGCGGCGGCGTTGGTCGATGTCAACCCGGGCGGCTTGCGGGAGCTTCATTGGCATCCCAACGCGGCGGAGTGGCAGTTCTTCATCGAGGGCCAAGCGCGAATGACCGTGTTCGCATCCGGAGGCGACGCGCGGACGTTCGACTATCAGGCGGGAGATGTCGGCTACGTCCCGTTCGCGATGGGTCACTATATCGAGAACACAGGCTCGACGCCTTTGCGGTTTCTGGAGATGTTTAAATCCGACCGTTACGCTGATCTTTCGCTGACACAGTGGCTGGCTCTGACGCCGCCCGAACTGGTGGTCGCCCATCTGAACATCGACAAGGCCGTGCTGCAGAGTTTCTCCCAAGTGAAAAGGCCCGTCGTGGGCTGACTTTCGGGGAGGCAGCACCCCGGCTCGCACGCGCGCTTCAGGACACCGGTGTGGTCCCGGGTCGCGCCGGCGTCAGATGGCGTCTGTCGTTCGGATCCTTCTGCCGCTGTTTGTCACGGTCGAGCAACAGGCCGCAGGCGAGCATCGCGGTGAGCCCGACGACATTGACGAGGATTTCGGTCGTCACAGTGACGCCGACAGTCTTGAAAATGAGGCGGCCGAACAGCGCGAGCATGCAGCCGACGGCAAAGACATAAAGCGACTGGCGGCCGCACGCCAAAATGGGTGTCAGAAGCCAGGCCCGCGACAGAGTGGAGAGCCCTGGGGACGTGAGGGCCAGATAGGTGAGGGCCAGCACATGCAGCAGGCGCCAAGGGGTGACGAAGCTCTTGGGTTCGTTGCCGAGGAGCGCAAAGGGGAACCGCGTGCTCGGAAAATCCGCGCCGAACGGCTGCGGCCAGAGTTTCCAGGGATCAAGCGCCCAAAACGCGAAAGCCAAGTAGGCCCAACACAGGAGCCTCAAGGCTTTCGGCGGAGCCACGATGAGGGCGGCGTCACGGCGTGCGCAGACCGCGAACGCGGCGCCACAGACAAAGACCAATTGCCACGTGAACGGATTGAAGTACCAAATCGTCACCGCAGTCGGATCGACGAACGAAGGCAAATCCCAATGAAAGAGATTTGCCGCGGCGTGGAGGGCAACCGAAATCGCCATCGTGCCTGCGACACTTTTCGCAAGGCCGTAGCGGATCACCGGGAAGATGGCGAGCAGGACAATGTAGAGCGGCAGGATGTCGAGATAGGCCGGCAAGGCTTCCAGGGTCACGCCGCGAATGGCACCCCTCAACCAATCTCTGAGCAGCGGTCCCACGATCACCGATTGGGTGCCGTTGAACCGTTCCCATTGCGCAACGGTCGCGAGCGTCAACAACAGTAGAACGACCTGGACGCCGTAAATCTTCACGCATCGGGCGTAGACCTTGGCGAGCCCTACGCGCAACCCGTCGCGCTCGAAGACGCGGCTGTAGGCGGACATGGCCGAGTAGCCCGCAAGAAACACGAAGAGCTCCGCGGCATCGCTGAAACCGAAATTGTGCAGCGTGTAGTCAGCCAGCCTGTTGTTCGGGATGTGATCGACGAAGATGGAAAGCAGGGCGATTCCACGCAGCAAATCCACACGTGGATCACGTCTCGCCACTGCAGGCGCAGAGGTCACCGCCAACACCCTCCTGCTCGGTCCCATATGGTCCCGCTAGACCTTCCACGCTGCAACGCGGCGCCTGAGCAATCGATGCATGTGCCATCGACACTTGGATAGTCAAACGGCTCTTCGCAGAGGCGCTGCGATTTGCACTCCTGGATCCCAACCGCCTCGCGTCGAAAACGTTGGCCCTGGCTATTCCTCGCGCCCGTGTCAAACGAGCGCGAGGGTGCTGTCCATCGCTCTCTCGTTACGATCCCGGCTCCGCTTAAACGTCCAGGTTCGCAACGCTGAGTGCATTCTCCTGAATGAACTCGCGGCGCGGCTCGACGACGTCTCCCATCAGCTTGACGAACATATTGTCGGCCTCGTCGACCTCCTTGACCCGAACTTGGAGAAGCGAGCGGACGTTGCGGTCGAGGGTGGTTTCCCAGAGCTGTTCGGGGTTCATCTCGCCAAGACCCTTGTAGCGCTGCATCTGGCTGATGCCCTTGCCGCCGGCCGTCATGATGGCGCCGAACAGGGCGGTCGGCCCCGAGATCTGCACGGTATCGGATTTCCGCACGAACAGAGCCGGCTTGGCATAGGTCTCGTTCAGCGCGACGCCATGCTCCGCAAGCCGTCGCGCCTCCGCCGAAGCCAAGAGGCCGGCATCGAGGATCTGGGCTTCCGGCACGCCACGCACCATGCGGGTGAACACGAAGCCACCGTTCTCGACCCGGCCCTCCCAGGTGCGCTCCGTCTCGTCCGCAAGCGCATTGAGGCGCCCGGCGACCGTGGTCGCGATGGAGTCGTTTTCGGCGTCGTCGCGCATGTGCATCGGGTTGAGGGCGCCCGCGATGGCGGCCTGCTCGACCACGGTGCGGTTGTAGCGGGAATGGAGCTGCGCCAGGACCGCCTGCACCAATCGCGCTTCCTCGATGGCCGCCCGCAGATCACCAGCGGCCCGCTCTTCACCTGTCGCGAGACGCAGAACCGCACCATCGACGCCATTGTCGATGAGATAGTCTTCCCGCGCCCGCTCGTCCTTCAGATATTGCTCTGATGAGCCGCGCTTCACTTTGTAGAGCGGTGGCTGCGCGATGTAGATGTGGCCGCGATCAATCAGTTGCGGCATCTGGCGGAAGAAGAAGGTGAGCAGCAGCGTGCGGATATGCGAGCCGTCGACATCGGCATCCGTCATGATGATGATCTTGTGATACCGCAGCTTGTCCGGGTTGAAATCGTCGCGCCCGATACCGGTGCCGAGCGCCGTGATCAGCGTGCCGATTTCCTGGCTCCCGAGCATGCGGTCGAAACGCGCACGCTCGACATTCAGGATCTTGCCGCGGAGCGGCAGGACAGCCTGATATTCGCGATTGCGCCCTTGCTTCGCGGACCCGCCGGCGGAATCGCCCTCAACGAGGAAAAGCTCCGCGAGGGCGGGGTCGCGTTCCTGGCAATCGGCGAGCTTGCCGGGAAGATTCGCGATATCGAGCGCGCCCTTGCGACGGGTGAGTTCACGTGCCTTGCGGGCGGCCTCACGGGCTGCGGCGGCTTCCACCACCTTGGCCACGACCGTCTTGGCGTCGCTCGGATGTTCCTCGAACCACTGACCGAGCGTGTCGTTGACGATGCTTTCGACGACGGGCCGCACCTCAGAGGAGACAAGCTTGTCCTTGGTCTGGGACGAGAATTTCGGATCCGGCACCTTGACGGAGAGCACGCAGGTCAATCCCTCACGGCAATCGTCGCCGGTTACGTCGACCTTCTCCTTCTTGCTCGCGCCGGAGCGGTCGGCATAGCCTGTGACCTGCCGGGTCAATGCGGCCCGGAAGCCAGCCATATGGGTGCCGCCGTCGCGCTGCGGGATGTTGTTGGTGAATGGCAGCACATTCTCGTGGTAGGAATCGTTCCACCACAATGCGACCTCCACGGTCATCCCGTCCTTTTCGCCCTTCATCAGGATGGGCTTGTCGAGCAGTGGCGACTTGGTGCGGTCGAGGTAGCGCACGAAGGCTTCGAGGCCACCCTCGTAATAAAGCTCTTCCTGCTTCGGCTCGGCGTGACGGCGATCCGTCAGGATGATGCGTACACCGGAATTCAGGAAGGCGAGTTCACGCAAACGATGCTCGATCGTGCCATAGTCGAACTCGACCATGGTGAAGGTCTCTGACGATGGCCAGAATGTCACTTGCGTTCCGCGCTTGGCCTTCCCGTCGACCTCGCCAGCCGGCCCGACGACGCGCAGGGGCGACACCGCATCGCCATGCGCGAAGGTGATCTCGTGTTCCAGGTCGTTCCGCCAGATGCGAAGTTCAAGCTTGGTGGAGAGCGCGTTGACGACGGACACGCCCACGCCGTGCAGCCCGCCCGAAACCTTATAGGAATTCTGGTCGAACTTCCCGCCCGCGTGGAGTTGGGTCATGATGACCTCGGCGGCTGAGACGCCCTCTTCCTTGTGAATGTCGGTCGGAATGCCGCGCCCGTTGTCCGTGACCGTCACAGAGCCATCCGCGTTCAGTGTCACCGTCACGCGGGTCGCATGTCCCGCCAGTGCCTCGTCGATCGCGTTGTCCACAACCTCGTAGACCATATGATGCAGGCCGGACCCGTCATCCGTGTCACCGATATACATGCCGGGGCGCTTGCGCACCGCGTCGAGCCCACGCAGCACTTTGATCGATTCGGCGCCATAGGCATTGGAGGCCGCAGCATCCGACGGCAAAGGCGATTCAGACATATTGTTCAGTGACTTTCTCTTGACGACCCGCAAATTTGGCGGCGCGCGACGCCGGTGGTTCTGCGTTTGGCCACGCCGCGTCTTTTCCTAACATAGATAGGAGCGCGCTGGCCATGATGCGAGCGGGAGGGTCCGGTGGACGCCCTGCAGCGCGACAAAGACGGCGCGCCTCGGAACCGTTAACGCAATTACCGTCATGTCCGATTTGGAGGACGCCGATCTCAACAGATTAAGGTGACACAAACAAGAAGCTGTCAGGCACTCCCTTCGGGAGGTAGGCCATGGGAAGGCTTTTGACATTTCGGAAATGGGCGGTTGCACTCCAGCTCGCGGCGGCCGCTCTCAGCAGTCCTGGGATGGCTGCGGACATCGCAAGCGCGCCCTACGCATTACCGCTCAACGAGGCTCCGCCGGCTTTTTATCGATTTTACGCCCACATCGGCGTGGTCGGAGTGTTCGCGGATGTCGACGCCAAGATCAAGGCGGCAGGCACGGTCATTCCTGGTTCGAAGATGTCGGTACCGGCCACGGTGGCACCCGCGCTCGAACTTGGCTACCGTGTCACTCCGAATTGGGCCGTTTCCCTCTCGGGCGGCATCCCACCCACCTCGATCTTGAACGCTGGCGGATCGATTGCCGCGGAAGGCAAACTCGGCTCGACCGTCGCCGCTGCGCCGACGTTGACGTTGCACTATCATTTTCTACAGTTGGGTGCCTTTCAACCCTACATCGGCGGCGGCGGGTCTTATCTTATCGTCTTCAACAGCCGCGACGGATCACTCTCGCACCTGCGGGTCGACGGAGCCTTTGGTGTCCTCGGCCAAGTCGGCACGGATATCATGCTCAGCGAGCGCGTCGGCCTTTTCGTCGACCTTAAGAAGGGTATTTTGCACACGAATGCGCGTGGAGCATTCGGTCCGGTGCCGATCAAGACGTCCGTGGCACTCGATCCGCTTGCGCTCACGGGCGGCGTGACGATTCGATTTTAATCCCGCTTCGGGCTGCCCTCTCTCAAGCCGCCAGCGCGGTCAAGGTCCGTCGATCAAAGGCAGCACGTTGCTACCTCCAGCGATCTGGGGATTTGACGGATCGAACCCCTGCGCCTCCTCCCGCGCACGAATCAACGCCTTGGCGGCCTCGAACCGCTCGGGAAGCGGCCCGGCTTTTCGCAGGGCATCGTTGAAGAATGCGTCCCCGAAATAGGTCCATGTCCGGCCTTCTTCGCAGCCGAACGAGGGATGGGTCGCATCCGCCGCGGTGATCACCAACGTGTCGTCATTCGCCAGCGGCGTAAAAATCCCGGCAAAACAAGCCGAAACGATCAGAACCTTATGTTTGAACGCGCTTTGGGCCAGCACCTCTCCCAGGGACCGAGGAGACAGAAGCCCTTCGACGCGACCGCCTTTTTCGGCAATCCCTTCCGGGGCGCCATGGGAGCTGAGGATCAGGAACAGGACGTCCCGGGCGGGATCCATGCCACGCTCGGCGGCGGCGAGCGCCTGCACCATGCCACGAGGCCCGGCCGCGAAAGACTTACCCGTATTCACCCGCACGATCACCGGACCACCATGACCGTAGCGCCTGCTGACGATCTGAGCCGCTCCCTTGGCCTCGGAGCGGAACACGCTGCCGTCGCTCCAAAGCGCCAGGGAAACGATAGCCCCGCGCGTCGCCGCCTCTGCCGACGCAGGAATAGGCTGGGTGAGACAAGCCACCAACACCATGAAGGCTGCGGCCAGTCCGGCCCGAAGGTCTCTGCTGATCCGCCAGACCTTCCTTGTGACGACCTGTGCGTCCGAAACTTGACCGCTCCCCGGTCGAAGCACGGGCGCCAAACTTGACAGCGACAAAGCGTGATTCCTAACGTGGCCAAAACGCGGTGAACACGACCGGAGCGCCACCTGCGTCGTATTCACGGCAGAGTGGCGGCTGGCGGTCTGCGACGCAAGTGGAAGCGCCAGGATGACAGACCCCAACGACATGCACGACAGGCTCGCAAAACTGTCGCAAGATCTTGAAGCGCGCACTGCGTCAGCCCCGAAGGCGGATCAGGGGCTTGCCGGCCCAAACGGCATCGGCAGCGCGATGAGCACAGGCTTCCGGGTCATGTCCGAATTCGTCGCCGCGGTCGCGGTCGGCGGATTGATCGGCTGGCAATGCGATCGCTGGTTCGGCACGTCTCCGTTTCTGCTGATCCTGTTTCTCGCGCTGGGCACGGCGGCCGGCTTCTGGACCGTCTATCGGATCGCCTCGAAGCCGACACGATGGGTGGGACCACGCTAGGGGGGACAGCCGCACATTCTTGTCGGCAATATGACCCGCCTGCCGCTTTTCCGGTTCACAGCCTCTGACAAAATAGGTATGAGCCGCTGCAACACCCGTCATGGACATGGAAGCGGCACCTCGTTGCCGCATTAGTGACCATGGCGTGAAGCGCCCTCTTATGAGGGTGCGCAGGGAGACGAGGACATCGGCGTGCCGGAAAACGCAATCGACCCGATTCACCAGTTCAATATCGAGCGGATCTTCAACTTCCATCCGCTCGGCCTCGACGCGTCTTTCACCAATGCGTCGCTGCTGATGCTGATCATCCTGGGTCTCGTTTCGCTGTTGATGATCATCGGCACGTCGCAGCGCTCCATGGTGCCGGGACGTCTGCAATCGGCGGCCGAGATGAGCTACGAATTCGTGGCCAACACGGTGCGGGGCACGGCGGGCGATGCCGGCATGAAGTTCATGCCGCTTGTTTTCAGCCTGTTCATGTTCGTGTTCTTCGCCAACGTGCTAGGCCTTCTGCCCTTCAGCTATACGGTCACCAGCCAGATCGTCGTCACCTTCGCGCTGGCGGCTCTCGTCATGGCCGTCGTGATCATCTACGGGATCGCCAAGCACGGGACGCATTTTCTAAACCTCTTCGCTCCGTCCGGCGTATCGCCGATCATCCTTCCCTTTATTGTCCTGATCGAAGTGATCTCCTTCGTGGCGCGGCCGATTTCCCTCTCGGTCCGACTGTTCGCCAACATGCTGGCGGGCCACATCACCTTGAAAGTCTTTGGCGGCTTCATCGTCCTGCTGCTTGGCGGCGGGTTCGCGACGGCCTTGCTCGCTCCCCTGCCCTTTCTCGGCATCGTCATCCTGACGGCGTTCGAACTGCTGGTGGCCGTGCTGCAGGCCTATGTCTTCGCCATCCTCACTTGCGTCTACCTCAACGACGCAATTCATCCGGGCCACTGATAAATATCCAACAACAAACGTTGGCCCTACCTCGAACGGAGTTTGAAATGGATCCTCAAGCAGCCCAGGCGCTTGCCGCCAGCTATATGGACGCCGCCAAGTACATCGGCGCCGGCCTTGCCGCCATCGGCATGGGCGCCGCCGCCATCGGCGTCGGTACGATTTTCGGCAACTTCCTGACGGGCGCGTTGCGCAACCCGTCGGCCGCTGACGGCCAGTTCGGCCGGGCCTTCATCGGCGCGGCGCTCGCGGAAGGTCTCGGCATTTTCGCATTCCTCGTCGCGATTCTGCTGCTCTTCGTGAAGTAACGGTTCGGGCGGCCGGAGCCTTGCGCCGGCCGCCCGCCTTCTTGGCTTTCCAGGATCTTTGATGGCTTCTCCCCAAACAGCTGCCGAAAGTGCCGTCGTGAAGACAGAACTCGCAGGCGACGCCACGCACCAGGCCGGGGTGTTCCCTCCTTTCGACGCCCATAATTTCCTGCCCCAGATCATCTGGCTGGTGATCATCTTCGGGGCTCTCTACTGGCTGATGTCCCGTGTGGCCCTGCCGCGGGTCGAGGGCATTCTCGAAGCTAGACGGCACCGCCTTGCCAAGGATCTTGACGACGCCGCCAAGATGCAGGCACAGGCCAAGGCTGCCGGCGAGGCCTATGACAAGACGCTGGCCGAGGCGCGCGCGCGCGCCCAGACGATGGCGCAGCAAACGCATGACAAGCTTCATGCGGAATCAGAAACCAAGCGTCATGCCCTCGATGCCGAACTCAACGCGAAGCTCGCCTCCGCCGAACGGCAGATCGATGACATGCGGACACGTGCGATGACGAATGTCGCGTCGATCGCGGAAGACACGGCAATGGTGCTCGTTGACCACCTCACCGGCCGAAGGCCGGACCGTCAGTCGGTGAGCGCTGCCGTCGCTGCGACTTCCGCCACTTCGGCCGTCAAAGCGAACTAGGAGCGCGCCATGCATTTCGACGCTGAATTCTGGGTTGCGCTCGGCTTTGTGGTGTTCCTCGTCCTGTTGGCCTATGTGGGCGCCCATAGCAAACTGACGGTTGCGCTCGATGCCCGCACCAAGCGGGTCTCGGATGAACTCGCGGAAGCCAAGCGCCTGCGCGACGAAGCCGCGGCGGTGCTGGCAAGCTTCAAGACCAAGGCTGCGGAAGCCGAAAAAGAGGCCACGGCCATTGTTGCCCAGGCGCGGGCTGACGCCGAGGCCCTGGCCAAGGAGACCGAAGCCCGCATGGCGGACTTCGTGGTGCGCCGCACCAAGCAGGCCGAGCAGAAGATCGCCATGGCGGAAACCCAGGCCGCGGCCGATGTCCGTGCCGCCGCCGCCGATGCCGCGGTGGCAGCGGCCCGAAGCGTGCTTCGCAACGATCCGCAAGGCACGGGCGCGTCGAGCCTTCTGCAGCGCGAGATCGACATGCTCAAGAGCCGCGCTCACTGAGGGGATATCACCCTTAAGTTGATGGCGGCCGAGCAGCGAGCCGCGATCAGCTCCATCTTAGAGGCTTGGAGACCATAACAGGTCTTTGAGGTCTCCAAGGGTGCCGACCTTGTGCTGCCATCCTTCGATGCGGATGTGGCGCAACGGGTCGCTTGCTCGATGTAGGAACATGAGAGTCAAAAGCCGCTTCTTCAAAGCGGGGGTGATGTCGGCGCCTGTATAGCCGAAGCCCTTGAACAGGCTGGCAATGCGGCCGGGCGAACCCGCTGACATGAAGGCACTTGGGCCGAGGAGATCGTATTCGCCAAGCCCGGTCATGACATCCCCGAAATCGAAGAGCCCGGAGAGCCGCCAGCCGTCTTGATGTGGCAGCATCACGAAATTCTCAGGAATATACTCCCCCGTGAGAATCACCCGCGGCGGGTTCATGGGAATGATCGACGACGCCGATCCGATCAATTCATCGAGCTCGTCCCAAAACTTCTCGGGCAGTCCAAGTCGGATATGCCGATCGCGACAATCGCGGATCTGTCGTTCCATAAGGGTCGGCCAATCGGGTGTCAGACCGGACAACTCACCCAAGGGTGCGGCCTCAACCTGTCGGATCGTCTCGCCGATCTGCTGGAGAATGCTCCCCTTCTGTCTCTCGAGAAGGCCAGGCCAGGCATCCTGTCCAAGGTGACCCTCAAGACGGGTCAGGACGAGATAGGGCCAAGTGTCCCGCTCCCCTTCGGCGACGATCGACTGAATGCCGACGTCAAGCCGTCCAGACAATTGGTGGAGCGAGGCCCGCTCTGCGATGAACTGATGCCGCAGGATCGGCGGAAACACTTTCAAGATATGATCGCGGCCGAGGGCGACGACGAGGTTCGTCCCCGTGTTGAAACGCTCCGCACGCGAGTGCGGCACATGATGAGCCCGAGCGATATCCCGGATCTCCGCGAGCCAATTGTCGGGATTATCGCGCCATAAGCTGAAAGCGTCCCAGGTTTTGATGTCGGGAAATCCGGCCATTGGCGCAAGCCTGCATTCGGGCATCACACCTGACGCCGCGTGGAGTTTCCCTAAAGGCTGCCCACCTCAATTCGCGGCCGCATGCTTGCTCGTCTCGGGCACCGCGTTTGGCGCACTCGCCATCAACGTGTCGATGCGATCGTGCTCCTTTTTGAAGCTGGCCAGCGTCTTGCCGTCCATTTCGCGGGTCCGCGCAAGCTTCACGCGCATCGGGTCGACGAAATGGCCATTGACGATCACCTCGTAGTGCAGATGCGGACCGGTCGCCAAACCGGTTTGGCCCAGATAGCCGATCACCTGGCCCTGACGCACGTGCAGCCCATCCACAATGCCCCGCGCGAAGCCCGACATGTGCGAATAAGTCGTCACGTAACCGTTCGGATGCTGGATCTCGATGTGGTTGCCGTAGCTTGAACTCCGTTCGGCCGTCAGGATGACGCCGCTGCCAGCGGCCAGGATAGGTGTGCCGATCGGCGCGCCCCAATCCACGCCCGTGTGAGGTCGGCTGTAACCGAGAATCGGGTGGAACCGCATGCCGAACCCGGAGGTGACCTCACCGACAGGCACGGGCTTTCGGATCAGGAACTTCCGTGTCGAGCGTCCGTTCTCGTCGAAGAAGTCTGTGGTTCCGTCTGTCGGGTCCTGGAAACGATAATAGCGATAGACCTCGTTGCGGACCGTGATCGACGCAAACAGGAGGTCGTCATGGTCCTCTCCATCGGAATAGAAGGCATCGAACGTATCGCCAGCTGACACCGAACGCTGGAAATCGACATCGTTGCCGAAGATGCGAACGAGGTCGTCGATCACCGATTTCGGCACGTTCTGCTTGAGCGCTGTCTCATACAGGCTCTCGTAGAGCCGCATGCCGCCGGTGTCTCCGTCGTCATCGTCATCGTCCTTGGGGGCGGCCTTCAAGAGCGGCTTGGTGTCGACGCGCGACACCTGCACATAGTCGCCGACGTCCTCCATGGCCACCGTCGTCTCGAGCGTTTCGTCAGCATAGACAGACAGGCGCACGATTTGCCCGGCCGCCCTACCGTCGGGACGGGCGATCAGCAGCTTGAGACGTCGCCCTTCCGCAACCGGCGCCTCGCCCCGCTTGGCCCCGAAGGCCGTGACGATGGCATGGATTTGATCAGGGTCAGCGCCATTGGCGCGCAACACGCTTTCGAGCGTCTCCCCATGATGCAGAACCACCAGTCGTTCCGAACTGTCGGCCCCGTCATGGTTCCGGCTCGATTGCTGCACGACCGTGACGTTCTCGGGCACCATCTTCACTTCGATCGAGGAGAAGGGGTTGGCGAGCGGGTTCTCCGGTGTCGCATAGCTCAGCGTACCAGCGAAATTCATCGTGGCGCGCGTCGTTCGCATGAGCAGCAATTGCGCCGGGAGAACGCTCAGAGCATCGCTGCCTGACCCGGTTGTCCGCAGATACTCGCTCACTTGCGCCTGCACTTCGTCCTTGCCCAGCGCGCCCGCATAGCGCGCCGGGTCGATGCTCGCGAGGTCATGCGTCGTGAAGGAGACATCGCTGTCGTCGAGCGCCGGACCGGGATCGATCGGCGTGTCGGCTGGCGCCTGTTCGTCGCCGGCCAAGAGCTTCAACGGATTGAAATCTGGAACCTGATCGGCAAAGCCGGTCGGCGCCAAAGTGAGTGTCGTGGAAACGCGGGTGAAGTTCTGCGTTCGCAGCACCTGCTTGTCGCCCACCGTGATCGTCACGGGCGCCGCAAAGGTCTGCTTTTCAGCCACGATGTCGGCCGATTTGACCAAGCGGTCCGCCCGCTTCAGAGCCTCGCCGGAGTCGCGGGCGCCGGAGGGAGAATTTGCGACATAGTCGGGTTGTTGGGGCGTGACTGTCCCCCGGTCGAGCACGCCATAAATCGCGGATCCGATGAGACCCGCGCCCGCGACGCCTGTCATGACCGTTCCAAGCAACCAACGGAGGGACACACGACGACGGTCGAAAGCAGCGTGCTGGCGCCCGCTCGCCTCGATCGGCGGTTCCACTCCCAGATCGATCAACAACACGCGATCCTGTCGCTTCGGATCAAAAGAAAGCGCGAAGGCGGTCAAGACGCCACCATCCCGTTTGGAACGGCTGCGAACTCGGCCGACCGGCCCTGTAGGCCAAGTGTTGTAGCTATCCCCGACACCCTGACAAGCCTATCCTTTATTTGGCAGACGGGAGCTGTAGGCTCCTGGAACGTGGCTCGAATGAGGCTCGCTCTCGTCAGTCCGGTATGGAGCCGCGATGGCCCGGCAGCCATGGAGGCGAAGCGGGGCGTGGGCTCACCACATGGCAGGCCGCTTGATCCTTGCCAAACCAGACATAAGCTGTTTATCTGCGACCCGTTCAGGCTCCGATGATAGCAGTCGTGGAAGACAACGGGCACAGCCCGACGTTCACGCGATGCAAACCGGGGCACGGTCCGCCTCCTTTGTGATGAAGGGTTTGCGGTGCCTTTCGGCGTTGATCGCCGGCCCAAGGTCGCTCGATCGCGCACCTGAACAATTCGGTCCTAAGAGGCCGTTGGCTCAAGGGGTTGAAGGCCATGTGCCTCCCGGTTCGGGGACTGCAAACGCCGGTACGAAGCGCATCGCGGCACGGTGCTGCGGCCTTCGTTGACGGCGTGGCAGCCTATCCGTTCCACCCGCATGGCTTACCCTGTGCGCGCTCTGCCGTTCCGGGCCACGTGACGAACCCACACTCCCCGGTGAGTTCGGCCTTTCGCGGCCAATCTTCGGCACAGGGCCTGCTGAAACCTCTTCCTTACGTTTCCCTGTCTTTGCGGACGCCGCAGTTCGATTCAGGCCGGTGCCTGATCGATTCGGCTTGGCGCCGGACCCCTTCGCGGGACCGCGGCAGCGCAATCCGCCACTTAAGAGATCCCTATGGCAAACAAAATGCTCATCGATGCCGCACATCCGGAGGAAACCCGGGTTGTGGTTCTACGCGGCAATCGCGTGGAAGACTTCGACTTCGAGTCGGCTTCCAAGAAGCCTCTCCGCGGTAACATCTACCTCGCGAAAGTAACACGGGTCGAACCCTCGCTTCAGGCCGCTTTCATCGAATATGGCGGCAACCGGCACGGGTTCCTGGCCTTTTCGGAAATTCATCCCGATTACTACCAGATCCCTGTCGCGGATCGTCAGGCTCTTCTCGAAGAAGAAGCGAGAGCCCATCGGGAGGAGGACGACGAACAACGTCCGACCGCACCGCGCCGGAGCCGGCGCCGAAGGAGTAACGGTCACGCTGGGCAGCCGCGGCGCGCAGGTGCGGATGGCGAGGAAACCGAACTCGAGAACACCGAGGCCCATGCCGAGGACATTCAGTCAACGGATGAGCCCGACAGCGCCTTTTCGACCGAGCCGACGCACGATGGCTTCGAGGACACGCAGTCGGACCCCCCGGCGGTTATCGATCTTGCCGACGAGAGCATGAAAGACTCCGCCGAAGCATCCTCTTCGGCTTCTGAGACCGTGCCCGTTCACCTGGACTCGGCGTCCGAGCAAGATGTCGACGACCCGTCACATCGCGACGCCATCCCGGCGGCCTCTCACGAATCCCCTGAAAACCGTCTTGTCGGCGATTTCGAGACAGCGGAACTGGTTACCGCCGAGAGCGATACAGCCGCAAGCGAGGATGAAACGGTCGAGCAAGGCGACACCGGCGAAGGCGACGAGAACGGCGTGCCGCGTGACGAGGAGGTCGTCGAGCAACTGGGCGGCGACGCGCTCGAAGACGTTCCGCATCGCACCCCCCGCTTGCGGAAGCATTACAAGATTCAGGAAGTCATCAAGCGCCGCCAGATCCTCCTCGTGCAGGTGGTCAAGGAGGAACGCGGCAACAAGGGAGCCGCGCTCACGACTTACCTGTCGCTTGCCGGACGCTATTCGGTGCTGATGCCGAACACGGCGCGCGGTGGCGGCATCTCCCGCAAGATCACCGATAGCGATGACCGCAAGCGCCTGAAGGCGATCGCTCAGGAGCTCGAAGTCCCGGAGGGCATGGGGATCATCCTGCGCACAGCCGGCGCCGCCCGCGGCGAGCAAGAGGTCAAGCGCGACTTCGAATATCTGCTGCGCATGTGGGAGACGGTGCGCGAACTGACGTTACGCTCCAGCGCCCCTATGCTGGTCTACGAGGAAGGATCGCTGATCAAGCGGGCGATCCGTGACCTCTATTCGAAGGAAATCGACGAAATCCAAGTGGCTGGCGAAGAAGGGTATCGCGAAGCCAAGGATTTCATGCGCCTGCTCATGCCGACGCATGTCCGCAACGTCGTTCCCTATCGCGACTCGCAACCGATCTTCGCCAAGGCCGGGGCCGAAGCGCAGCTTGACGCGATGTTCTCGAATCATGTGACGCTGAAGTCAGGCGGCTATCTCGTCATCAACCAGACCGAAGCGCTCGTCGCGATCGACGTGAACTCGGGCCGTTCGACACGCGAGCATAATATCGAGGACACGGCCCTTCGGACAAACCTCGAAGCCGCTGACGAGGTTGCCCGTCAATTGCGGCTGCGCGATCTCGCCGGTCTGATCGTGGTCGACTTCATCGATATGGAAGAAGGCCGCAACAATCGCGCGGTCGAGCGGCGTATCAAGGACGCGCTCAAGAATGACCGTGCTCGGATCCAGGTCGGCCATATCTCGCATTTCGGTCTACTCGAAATGTCGCGGCAGCGGATCCGCACGGGCGTACTCGAAGGATCGACCGTGCTCTGCCCGCATTGCGCGGGAGCCGGGACGGTTCGCTCGACGGCATCGATTGCCCTGCATGTCCTTCGGGTGCTGGAAGATCACCTGATCCGCAGTGCGGCCTATAATCTTATCGTGCGAACCCGCATGGAAGTGGCGCTTTATATCCTCAATCAGAAGCGCGCTCACCTGAACGACCTCGAAAGCCGCTTCGGGGTAAGCATCACCGTGATGTGTGACACGTCGCTGACCGGGACGGTGTACCACGCGATCGAGCGAGGGGAAGCGGCCACGCCTGTGGCGGTACCCAAGAGCAAGAGTCCCGCCCTGGGCTCCAATGAGGCCGTGGAGGATCAGGACTTCGACGATGTCGAAGGCGACGAAGATGTCGCCTCGGACGAGGTCGTTGAGGCGTTCGGCGAAGCAGTTGCGGTCGACCAAGATGCCAGTCATGGCACGGACGACGATCAAGAAGGCAGCGATCGACGCAAGCGCCGGCGTCGGCGGCGGCGCGGCCGGGATCGTGACGTTCGATCCGGACAGCCGATCGACGCGGATGCTGATCAGCCTTCCGACTCCGGCATGGAGACCATGGCGCGCATTGGCGGCGATTTGCCGCACGAGCCTATCGAAGAGTCTGACGTCGAGGCTGAAACTCAGGTTTCGGACTTTCGCAGCAGCCCGGCCACTTATGAGGAAGCTGACGTCGATGCCGCGCCTGTGGCGGAAGTGGTTTCGCCTGCTTTCATTGAAGAAGAGGTGAAGGAACCCGCAGCGCCACGACGCAGGAGGAGCCGTCGGGCAACTCCATCCGCTGCAGCCATAGCCGAGACCCCGGAGGCGATCGATGCCGAGGCAGCGCCAGCGGCGCCGCGTCGATCACGTCGCTCCCGTAGCCGGGTGGTCGAGGAAGCACCGAGTCTCGACCTCGATCTGCCCGCCAAGGCGTCGCCATCGGCGGACCGCGACATCGAAGCAGTCACGGCCAGGAGCCAACCGGCAAGCGCCGAGGACACCATGGCCGAGCCCGCTACTTCTAACGCCCCTCTCCCGATCGAACCCACGACTCCGGTCGCGCCTCCGACACAGGCAGCTCCTGCTCCCGAGCCTCAGGACAACGAGCCTCCCCGGCCGAAGCGGTCCGGATGGTGGCAGCGTGCCAAGGCGACGATCACGGGCGAGTGATAGATCGCCTCCGCCGCGTTTGGTCGGCGGAGGCCTTTGCCGGAAACGGATGCGAAATCAAGATGGTGGAAGCCAGGCACCGATGCGCTGCACGGCTTCCGCGATCTCCGCGGTCTGGCCCGCGAAGGACAACCGTAGCGTGCGGTGACCGCGATCCGGGTCGAAGTCGACCCCCGGCGTCGCCGCGACCCCGGCTTCGTTCAACATCCGCCGACAGAATTCCACCGAATCGTTGGTGAAGCGTCCGATGTCGGCATAGACGTAGAAGGCGCCGTCAACAGGATGAATGTCGGCAAAGCCCATCTCCGGTAATCCTCCCAGGAGGATGGCGCGACTGGCGGCATAGCCTTGTCTTATGTCGTTCAGCTCGGCCTGTGCATCGAAAGCCGCAAGCGCCGCGATCTGGCTCAGGGTTGGAACCGAGATCGAAAGGTTCTGCTGCAACCGCTCCATCGTTCGTACAAGCAGGTCAGGGACGATCAGCCAGCCGATCCGCCAACCCGTCATGCAGAAGTATTTGGAGAAAGAGTTCACCACGACGGCGTCCGCCGAGAACTTCAAGGCCGTCTCGGCCGGCTCTTCATAGGTCAGGCCGTGATAGATCTCGTCCGAAATGAAGCGGATGCCGAGCTCGTCACATGTCAGAGCCACTGAGGCGAGATCCTCCGGCGACATCATGGTGCCAGAAGGATTGGCGGGGCTCATCAAAAGGACGCCGTCGATTCGGCATTCCGCGTGAGCACGGCGGATCGCCGCCGCATCCACGACATAGCGGCTCGCCCGGCTGGTCGGCAGCGACACGACTTCGATCCCGAGGGCTTGGAGGATGTTGCGATAGGCCGGGTACCCCGGCGCCGCGATGGCCACCCGTGCTCCAGCGTCAAACAAAGCCAGAAAGGCGAGGATAAAACCGCCGGAGGAGCCCGTCGTGACAATGACGCGCTCAGGGTCGATCGTCTGCCGATACCACTCGCCATAGTGGCGCGCGATCCTGGCCCGCAACGCCGGCATGCCGAGAGCCTCCGTGTAGCCGATCCTGCCCTGCTCGATCGCGCGGGCGGCCACCGCCCTGACGCTCAAGGGCGCGGGAGCCCCCGGTTCGCCAACCTCCATGTGGATGATCCGGGCGCCGTCCCGCTCACGCGAAGCGGCGGCACTCATCACGTCCATGGCAAGAAAAGGTGCCACGGCGCTACGTCGGGAGGGATGCAACATGGTGACCATCGTGGTTGAAGGCGGTTAAATGCGAGGCTCAGTCTGCGTCGGGGCTGGCGTTCGGCCGTAGAACGTCAATGGCGTTCGAGATCTCTCCGCCGCAGCCCCGAGATGGACATAATCGCAAGGTCCATGCTCAACTCGTTTCAAGCGCACGCCGTCGCCGACCGCCCTTCTCGTTTCAGGAGCTTCCCATGTCCGTGTTTGCGTCAGCTTGCAAGGGATTGCGACGTCGTTTCGTCGGCGCCCTTGGTCTGGCACTCCTCATGAGCGCACCGGCCATGGCGGCCGAATTCAGCGACGCCCAGAAAACCGAGATCGGTCAACTCGTCAAAACCTATCTGCTGCAGAATCCCGAAGTCTTGCGCGACGCGATGGTGGAACTCGACAAGCGCGACAAGGCGCAGGAAGCGCAGAAGCGTGAGACGAACGTTCGGGACCAATCGGCGCTTTTGCTGAACTCGCCCTATGGGGAAGAGTTGGGCAACCCAAACGGCAAAGTCACGCTGGTCGAGTTCTTCGACTATAATTGTGGCTACTGCAAACGGGCGCTGGACGACATGGCCAAGCTCCTGAAGACCGAACCTGAGCTTCGGGTCGTGCTCAAGGATTTCCCTGTCCTCGGACCGGGGTCCGTCGAAGCCGCGCAAGTGGCCGGTGCCGTGCGCAACCAACTCAAGGGCGAGAAATTCTGGGCCTTCCACTATAAGCTCCTTTCCACCCATGGTCCGGTCGGCAAGGCCCAGGCGCTGGCGGCCGCGAAAGACTCTGGCGTGGATATGGACCAGTTGTCGAAGGACCTCGGTAGTCCGGCGGTGAAAGCCGGCATCGAGCAGAATATGCAGCTTGCGGATTCACTCAGCCTCACCGGCACGCCCTCCTACGTTCTCGGCCCGGAGGTCGTGGTCGGAGCCGTCGGCTACGACGAGCTCAAGGGTCGGCTCGACAATGTGGTGAAGTGCGGGAAGGCGTCCTGCTCCTGACAAAAGCTGGCTTCACACCGTCGCAAACCTTTCCTTCCCTCGGAGGTGGGTTTAATGAGGGCGGATCATGGCTTTGCGTCTTCACCCTGCCGAGGTCGTCGTTTCGGCCTCCGCATTTATGACCTGTATTATCCGATGACCCCGAGCCGAGTGGCTGGCCGAAACAGGCTGTTTGCGCCAACGCGCGGCGTCGCCTTTTCCAAGGTTGCCGCCATGCGCCGAGAGACACTTCAACAATGATCCGAAACGGACTACGCGTGCGCGCCAAAACAGATCCTTCCGTCGCCGGTGAGGAGAGAGACCCCTCGCCAATCGACGCCGACCTGGTGCGGGAACTCGCTCAACTGGTCAGCGAAAGCGATCTCGCGGAAATCGAAATCGAAAAAGGCGATCTTCGCATTCGTCTCACGCGGCACCATCGGGGCAAGGCCTCTCCAGCGGCAGTTCCATTCGCGCAGACTGCCGCCGTTCCAGTGGCACAGCCCACCCCGGCAACTTTGGCGGCGCCGGCCGCCTCGGCAGAGATCGACCCGGCCTCGCTTGTGAAGTCACCGATGGTTGGCACCGTCTATCGGCGTTCGAACCCTGAATCGAAGCCGTTCGTTGAACTCGGCGCAAGCGTTAAGGCCGGCGACCGGGTCCTGCTCGTTGAGGCCATGAAGACCTTTAACGATATCGTGGCGCATAAGTCGGGGACGGTCTCGGCCATTTTGGTCGAAGACGGCCAACCAGTCGAATACGGCGAACCCCTGATCGTCATCGCGTGAGTCGCGGCGCGCGTCGACACTCCGGAGATTGATGATCATGTTCGACAAGATACTGATCGCCAACCGCGGCGAGATCGCATTGCGAGTCCTGCGGGCCGCGAAAGAGCTCGGCATCGCGACTGTGGCGGTGCACTCGACGGCCGATGCCGACGCGATGCACGTCAAATTGGCTGACGAGAGCGTGTGCATCGGGCCACCGCCCGCACGGGACAGCTACCTCAACATTCCGGCGCTGCTGTCGGCCTGCGAGATCACCGGCGCGGATGCGATCCATCCCGGCTATGGCTTCCTGTCCGAGAACGCCCGTTTCGCCGAGATCCTGGCGGAACACGACATCGCGTTCATCGGCCCCAAGGCCGAACATATCCGGATCATGGGCGACAAGATCGAGGCCAAGAAGACCGCGCGCGCGCTTGGTATTCCGTGCGTTCCGGGATCGGAAGGCGGGGTGACGGACGATGTCGAGGCGGCGCGGGTCGCAGCGGAGATCGGCTATCCGGTTCTGGTCAAGGCGGCGGCGGGTGGCGGCGGACGCGGCATGAAGGTCGCCCGGACCCCGGAAGACCTGTCAGAGGCGCTTTCCAGCGCCCGCACGGAAGCCAAGGCGGCCTTTGGCGATGACGCGGTTTATCTCGAAAAGTACCTCGAGCGCCCGAGACACATCGAAGTCCAGGTGCTCGGCGATGGCCGTGGCGCCGCGATCCATCTCGGTGAGCGTGACTGTTCGCTGCAGCGCCGCCATCAGAAGGTCTGGGAGGAAGGGCTGTCGCCGGCTCTCAATGCGGATCAGCGGCTCGAAATCGGCAACATTTGTGCAGAGGCGATGCGCCGGCTCGGCTATCTTGGGGTCGGCACGATCGAGTTCCTCTACGAGAACGGCGAATTCTACTTCATCGAGATGAACACCCGGATTCAGGTCGAGCATCCGGTAACCGAGATGATCACCGGCATCGATCTGGTGAACGAGCAGATCAAGATCGCCGCCGGTGCGCCGCTCGGACTGACGCAAGCAGATGTCCGATTTTCGGGTCACGCCATCGAGTGCCGGGTCAATGCGGAGAACCCGACGACCTTTCGGCCCTCACCGGGACGTATCGCCTATTACCACCCACCCGGAGGTCTTGGCGTGCGTGTCGACAGCGCGGTCTACCAGGGCTATTCGATCCCGCCCAACTACGATTCCCTCGTCGGCAAGCTGATCGTCCACGGGCGCACTCGCACCGAGGCGCTCTTGCGGCTGCGACGCGCCCTCGATGAGTTTATCGTCGATGGGATCGAGACCACGCTGCCGTTGTTCCGACGCCTTGTGCGCAATGTCGACGTCCAGAACGGGGATTACGATATTCACTGGCTGGAGCGGTATCTGGCAGACGAAGAGATCGCTGGCGGACAAGTTTAAGCGTCTATCCAGCGACACCTCCGCACCCGCTCCTAAAGGACTATTTTGACCGAAAGGCCATCCCGGCAAGCATGCCGGTATAGGGCTTCGGCAACGGGAAAGCGAGGTCACCTCGTTTGCTGGTGTTGATGCCAAGGCCGGCCAGTGCCTCGATGAATTTCACCGCCACGCCGACACCATCGATCACCGGGACGCCGAGTTCATGGGTCAGGTCGCGTGCGAGGTCGGCCATGCCGCCGCAGCCGAGCACGATGGCACCCGATCCGTCCTCATCAAGGGCCCGGCGGCACTCGTCGACGATCTTGCGGCGCGCATCCGAGGCGGGATCTTCCAGTTCCAGAACAGCCAGTTCGGTGGCCCGCACGCGACGGCAGTGCCGCTCCATGCCATAGGCATGCACGAGATGCTCGGCGATGATCCGCGTCCGCCCGAGGGTCGTCACGACACTGAACCCGGTCGCAACGAAACTCGCGGCATGCATGGCGGCTTCCGCGATCCCGAGCACCGGGCCTCGCGCGGCCTCGCGGGCGGCGAGAAGGCCGGGGTCGCCGAAACAGGCAATCACATAGCCGTCGCAGCCCTCGCGCTCTCCCGCCCTGATCTCCTCAAGCAGACCGATGACGCTCACGGCCTCGTCGTAGTGCCCCTCGATCGAGACGGGACCCGTTGGGGATGTGGCGCCGACGATCTCGGTTCCCGGCGCCGCGGCTGCCTTGGCGGCGGCCACGATGGTCTGGGTCATGGACGCGGTGGTGTTCGGATTGATGACCTTGATTCTCATGAAGGGCTCGCGTCAGGTTGGAAGTCGGATAAGACCGGCATCGCCGCCCCGTGTTCCGAACAGCAGTCGCTCGCCTTTGTCGTCCCAGGCCAGGGCTGAAACGGCCCCCCCTTCGGACCGCTCCAAGCGCACCGGAAGCTCGGACGCATCCGACAGCCGACACATGAGGACAAAACCGTCGTCATAACCCATGGCCAGCACCATGGCTTTGGGGTGGAAAGCCACCTGTGTGATCTTGGCGGTTCTGACGCCGCATTCGCGTGGCTGCTTGCCCATGGGACCGGTCTTGCCCTCGAAGGGCCAAACCACACAGGCTTCGGCACCGGATGTCGCAAGCCAATTGCCATCGCGCGACCAACTGAAGGAGCGCGGCTTTGCCGGATAGCCGGACATGCGCATGTTGCCGCCATCGGCAAGGCGCCACCCGTGCATGGAATTTTCCTGCATCGACGTCACCAGGAACCGCCCATCGGGCGACCAGGTGACGTCGAGATGCGAACCCTTCCAGGTCAAGGAGTCCGGAGCCTCCGCGGTATTGGGAAACCATAGCGAAGCGCCATTGTAGTGCGCGATCGCCAAGCGATAGCCCTTGGGCGCGAAGGCAAGTCCCCGCGCCGTCGAGGCCATAGCTATCGTCTTTACCTCGCCCTTGGCGGAGCGGGACCGCACCGTTTTGCCTGCCGACCAGGCCGCTGCCCCATCGGAGCGGAGTGCCACGGCGTCGATCCACTGACCTTTCTCGTCGCCGAGAACCGTCAAAGTGCCCTTCGCATCCGTCGCCACGACCCGGCCGTCATCGCCACCCGTCAGCAGAAGATCGCCGTTTGTCGCCGCGACCAGAATGCCGGCATCCGGGTGCGCCTCGACGCGTCGGCCCGGATCCTCGGCGAAAAACACCGCACCATCCCCGAGGGCCAGAACCGGCGTCGCGCCCAGAAAGGCCGCCGCAGTGACATGGGCACCGGCGCTGATCGGCACGACGCTGTCGATCAGGGAGGTGGCAGAGGCTAACGCCATAGGGACTACCGCTCGTTCAACACATGCCGCGCAAGGGCCGGCGGGGCTGATGTTTCAGACGCCGGGTTCTACCCTGTCAAGCCAAGCAACCTTGAGCGCAGGAAACAATCCCCGATCACCATGAGACGAACCCGAAAAATCAGGCGCCGCGATCTATTTTGGATTGCGGAAAGACGCCAGGGACGCCTTCTGCCGTCCTTCCGCGTCGAAATTGCCAGGCGCGAGCCAAGCCTCGAATCCGTTTTTCACAGCCGGCCATTCGGTGTCCAGCATGGAATACCAGGCCGTATCGCGATTGCGGCCCTTCACGATCATGTGCTGGCGGAACACACCCTCGAAAGTGAAGCCGAACCGCTCCGCAGCCCGTCGCGACGGCATGTTGAGCGCGTTGCACTTCCATTCATAGCGACGATAGCCGAGGTCGTCGAAGGCATGGCGAGCCAGGAGATACATGCTCTCCGTCGCGCCTGGCGTGCGCTGCAGCAGCGGTGAGAACAGGATGTTGCCGGTCTCGATTGCCCGGTTCGCAGTGTCGATCCGCATCAAGGTCGTGTGGCCGATGGCCTTTCCGCTCCCCTTGTCCAAGATCGCGAAGAAGAGCGGGTCCGCCGACGCAGCCTTTCGGGCGATATGCTCGCGAAAACCCGCGAGATCCGGAAAGGGACCATCGGGCATGTAGTCCCAGAGCCACGCATTCTCGGCCCCGCCCGCGATCGGAAACAGATCGTCGGCATGGGCGGCGGCGAGGGGAACAAGCCTGACGAAACCGCCGGTCAGGGTACCGGGTTCGGGACGGGTCGCGTGACCCGGTTGGACGATCGAGCCGAGCGGGCGTTCATGTCCCAGCACCATTGCGTCCATCCTCGATCACCCGATCTCCCGCCGGAGCGGAACGCCTCAGGTCCTAATTCCTGTGGCGCTTGTCATCAGCATAGAGGATGGCGACCTGCCGGTCAGCCTCGGTCGCCGAAGCGGCTGCCTTGTTATAGAGATCGATGATCCAGGCGTCGCGCTGATCGGTAGCGGCATCTTTGGCAAGCATTAGCCACATCAGACCACGGGCGCGCTGCCGGGCAACGCCGTCGAAGCCGTTGAACAGCATGTGCCCGAGAAGGGCTTCGGCCTCCTTATGGTTTTTCTCGGCGGCCAGCGCCATCCAGCGCACTGCCTGACGGACATCTTTCGGGATGCTGTTCGCGCCGTCGAGATAGAGCCTGGCAAGATTATATTGGGCGTCTGCGCTGCCGAAATTAAGCGCAGCATATTGGAACATCTCCAGCGCCCGTTCGGGATCCGGTTTGATGTCCGTATTGGCGATGCCGTTCAGATCGTAGACGCCGAGCGCCACGAAGGCATTCGATACGACCGACATATCGCGGATGCTTCGATTGTCTTCATCATAGCTCTGGATGATCTGCGTGAAGTACTCGAAGGCTTTGGCATCATCCTGCGGCACACCATCGCCGTCGGCATACATCTTGCCGAGCTTCCACCGCGCCAGCGGATTGCCATTCGCGGCCGCATATTTGAAGGCTTCCACCGACGACTTGACGTCTCCGGCCCGATAGCCCGCAATGCCCTGGCGAAGCGCCTGCAAAGGATTAGTGAAATTCGACAGCGGCGTTTTCGCGTCAGCCGGCGTCTCTGCCGATCCATCGAGCGCAAAAGCCTGAGTGGTCGCACACCCGACCATCAATGCAACAGTGAGGCAAAGGGCACGATCACGCATCGAGACCGCTCTCCATACGATCGGTCCGACGGGAACGTGACGCCCCAATCCCTACGATGCCGTGTGTCCCGACCATCTGGTGATCCGCCCCACTCAACCATCACAACCGCGCCCCGCGGCACCGTGATCTTCCCAGAGACCCGGCCCCATACTGCGAGGATCGCGACCCCCGAACCTTCCGGCTAGCGTCGAACTTCCCGATCTGAACGACCGATGAAGAACCAAGCAATCAGAACTGTTCTAGGTAGGTCAGATTAGCGCGGCGTTTATGGCGCAATAGCGGCACCCGTCAGCAGGCAGACCGAGAGGTTTCGAAACGAAAATGGGTGTGTCTGAAACAGCACGATCCCGCCAGGTACCAGTGAATGACTTGCCTGTTCTCAGTTTGGCAAGGTTACCGCTAGGTACAAGCCGCATCTACAACGAAAAGGTCTTTGTTGTAACCTGATTGTTACACACAGGCGATGTCCGACAGGGGGACGTCTAAGTCCTGCAGCCCGTCGCGACAGGCTGGAAGCGGCATGCCCTTCGAAAGGGTGGCTTAGAGAGCGACTACCATGTCAATTTCTCCAACTGAACTCTGAGTAGCGAATACTTGGACCGAGCATCGCAACCACCGCCAAGATCGAGCCCAACGTAGGAATGCGTGTGGAGGCCGACGCATCGTCCAGGTTCGTGGACGCGTACCTTCGAGCAGGATCGACAAGAGACAAACTGGCGCAGCCTCTCCAGCCTCGCCCACCTTATCCCCCGATCTGGCGAAGCGCGTCCTCGAGCTTGTTGATCCGGACGCGGGTCTCGTCCACACGTGTCCGGGTTTCCTCGATCACCTCTTCCGTGGCTTTGGCCAGGAAGCCCGGATTTGCGAGCTTGGCGTCGAGCTTGCCGGCCTCCCCCTGAAGCTTGGCGGCTTCCTTGCGCAATCGCGCCGCTTCGGTCGCGACATCGATCACATCGGCGAGCGCCAGGGCCGCGACTGCGCCCACTACAGGGGCCTGTACCGACCCGCGAGGAGCATGATCGGCCCGATCGATCGATGAGAACCGGCCGAGGCGCTTCACCGTGTCGGCCCAGCGTTCGGAACGGTCCCAGGCAATCGGATCGCTCGGGACAAGGGTCATGGGAATAAGAGCACCGGCCGGGACGTTCAACTCCGAGCGGATTGAACGGACCGTAGAGATCAGGTCGATGACCCAATCGAGTTCGGCCTGCGCCTCGGCGGCCCCGAGACCTGTTGTCTCGGGCCAGCGGCCGAGCGCCAGGATCGTCTCTCGTGCCGGCCCCGCCTGTCCCGTGATGGACCAGAGCTCTTCCGTGATGAATGGCATGAAGGGATGCAGGAGCGCGCAAATTCCGTCGAGCACATAGGCGGTAGTGGCCTGGGTCTCGCTTCGTGCCGCCGCATCCTCGCCGGCGAAAACCGGCTTTGCAAATTCCAGATACCAGTCGCAAAACAGGTTCCAGACGAAACGATAGGCAGCTCCCGCCGCATCGTTGAACCGGAACGCCTCCAGAGCCGAAGTCACTTCGGCAACGGCCTCGGCAAAGGCGCTCAGCACCCAACGGTTGAGGGTGGATTGAACCCCGCGGGGTTCGAACCCGGCCACCCGGGCGCAGCCGTTGATCTCGGCAAAGCGCGCCGCATTCCAGAGCTTTGTGCCGAAGTTGCGGTACCCTTCGATGCGGGACGTCGCGAGCTTGATGTCGCGTCCCTGCGCCGCCATGGCGGCCAGCGTGAACCGGACGGCATCGGCGCCATATTGATCGATGAGCACCAGGGGATCAACGACGTTCCCCTTGGATTTCGACATCTTCTGCCCCTTCTCGTCCCGCACGAGGGCATGCATGTAGATATCCTTGAACGGGACTTCCCCGGTGAAATGCAGCCCCATCATCATCATGCGGGCGACCCAGAAGAAGATGATGTCGAAGCCGGTTACGAGCGTCGAGGTCGGATAAAAGCGCCTGAGCTCGGGCGTCTCCTCCGGCCAGCCGAGCGTCGAGAAGGGCCACAGCGCAGACGAGAACCAAGTATCGAGAACGTCTTCGTCTCTGGTCAGCGCGACCGGCTTGCCATAATGCGACGCGGCCTCCGCCTCGGCTTCCGCTTCGGAGAAGGCCACGAACACCTTGTTGTCTGGCCCATACCAGGCCGGGATCTGATGGCCCCACCAAAGCTGACGCGACACGCACCAGGGCTGGATGTTCTCCAGCCATTCGAAATAGGTCTTTTCCCAATTTTTGGGAATGAAGGTCGCTTGGCCGTTGCGCACGGCTTCAAGGGCTGGACGTGCCAGCGTCGCCGCATCCACATACCACTGGTCCGTCAACCAGGGCTCGATCACGACATTGGAGCGATCGCCGTGCGGCACCGTGAGCGCATGCGGCTCGATCTTGTCGAGGAGCCCAAGCTCTTCCATACGGGCCACGATCCGCTTGCGTGCGACGAACCTGTCCTGGCCATGCAGGTCGAGCGCCCAGGCAGACGCCGCCGGATCGACGCCCGCCAGAAAGCCTTCGTTGTCCTGAAGCGTCAGCTTTGCCTCGGCATCGAAGATATTGATCAAAGGCAGGTTGTGCCGCTTGCCGACCTCGAAATCGTTGAAGTCATGCGCCGGCGTGATCTTGACCGCGCCCGAGCCCTTTTCGGGATCGCTGTAGCTGTCGGGCACGATCGGGATCAATCGGCCGACGAGGGGCAAGCGGACGCGCTGGCCTTGCAAATGTCGGTAACGCTCGTCGTCCGGATGCACGGCCACGGCCGTGTCGCCCAGCATCGTTTCCGGCCGAGTCGTCGCGACTGTTATGAAGTCACCCGTGTCCTGACCGGCAGCATCGACGATCGGATATCGGAAATGCCATAGGCTTCCCTTGGTCTCGACAGGAATGACTTCGAGATCGGAAATCGCGGTCAGGAACTTGGGGTCCCAATTGACCAGCCGCTTGTCCTTGTAGATCAACCCCTGGCGATAGAGGGTCACGAACACTTTCAGGACCGCTACACTCAGGCCTTCGTCCATGGTGAAGCGCGTGCGCGACCAGTCACAGGATGCGCCGAGCCGACGCAATTGCCCGATGATCTGCCCGCCGGATTCCTCCTTCCAGGCCCAGACACGGTTCACGAAAGCCTCTCGGCCCATTTCGCGCCGGCCCGGTTCCTGACGCTCCATCAATTGCCGTTCGACCACCATCTGGGTGGCGATGCCGGCGTGGTCCATACCGGGCTGCCAGAGGACATCCTTGCCGCGCATCCGCTCAAACCGGCAGAGCACATCCTGCAGCGTATTGTTCAGCGCATGACCGATGTGCAGCGAACCGGTGACATTGGGCGGCGGAATCATCACGCAATAGGGTGCGGCGCCCGCGCGTTCAGGACGACCGGCGCGAAACGCGCCGGTTTCGTCCCATACCCGCTCAATGCGCGGCTCGACCTCTCCGGCCGCAAACGTCTTTTCCATCACGATTCAGTTTAATCCCGGCTGCGCCCGCCACGCGCCACGCGTTCAATCTCCGCCCGCACCAACCGCTCGACGATGCTCGGCAAATGATCGTCGAGCCACGTCTTCAGCATTGGCCGGAGGGTTTCCCGCATAATGCGTTCGACGAGGCCTGGATCCTGCAGCATCACGCTTTCGGCCAGGGTCTGGAACGAAGATGTAATCGAAGCGCCCGCCACAGGCGATATCAATGGCTCGACGTCGTCCTGATAGTCGTCATCATGATCGGATGCGCTCAACGCGAAGGTCGGTCGATGATCCACGCCTTGATCCCCCACGTCATGGGATTCGGCCGCATCCGTGTCCACCGGAGGCTCGATTTCATGCGCCGGCTCCGCCGCCTCGTAGAGTGTCTCCGGGGCCGCAGCATATGAGCCGCGCAGCATGTCACCATGCGATGCCTCGACATGTTCAGGAGTCTCCTGAAGTGCGATCGAGGATGACATGTCATCTGTGGGCGCGGAGAGGTCTTCTGACGCCTGGGCAGGTGCAACGTCCGGCTCGTGCGGGGCGACCGGTGGCGTCCGCCGCGTCAGGCCGCCCAGACCCGACCGGCCAAGGCTGTTCGATTGATCCTCGGCGATGATCCGACGGATCGACGCCAAAATATCTTCCATCGAAGGTTCGTTAAGATCCGTGTGCGAGCCTTCAGCCTCCGACGCGCGGGCCGAAGTGGTGGTTGATACTGCCATGCCTCGAAGCGTCCCTAATGGTGTGTCGTCGAAACAGAACATCGGCATCCGCCGCCGAATGCCGATCTCTTTCTTCGCCAACGTAATTTGCGCGGCTCTTTCCCACTAGGCAAGAGTCCGCGGAGGTTTTCCCACGCGATCGCGCCACCCGCCAGCCATCTTAGGCCGGCCGCGACTGCAACTTACCTGCCGTCGGGGGTCCGCAAGCCGACCCATTTGTCCTTCACTTGCTCGAAATGCACGACAGGATTGTATTCCTTGACGTTCAGACTGAGGATGCCGGTCGAGAGTCGGCCGATCGAGGACAGCACCGCGTAGGTCGCGACCACACGATCACGCTGCGCCCCAACGAGAGCCACGCGAGCATTGAGCAGTGTCTGCTGCGCATTGAGCACATCGAGGGTCGTCCGCTGTCCAACGCGCGCCTCCTCGCGGACGCCATTGAGAGCGATCTCAGATGCATTCACGGCGGACTGGTCGGACTGCACCACGATCCTCGAACTTTCGAGCAAGCCCCAAGCTGAAATCACCGCCGCGCGAACCTGATCGCGCACGACATCGACCTGGAACCGAGCCTGCCCGAGACTTTCCTTGGCCTGGCGAATGGTCGCATAAGGGGCGCTCCCCTCATAAATTGGCACGTTGATAGCGCCGCCCACGAAGCCCACAAAGGCGCTGCTGCCCGCCACGTTCGAAACGTCGTAGCGCTGGGCCACGGAGCCGGAGAGGCTGACGGTCGGAAGCAGAGCACCCTCGGCGATCTTCACCTGGAGCTCGGCAACGTCGACATTGTGCAGGGCCGCTTGCACGTTGGGATGTTCGACCTGGGACACCGTGATCGCCTGCGCGAGTGACGTCGGCAAGCCTCGCGTCAGGGGTTGCGCCGGCTCGAGCCGGGTCGGCTGCTCACCGACGACCTGCCGAAAGCTGGCAATCGAATTCTGGAGGTTGGCCTGGGCGGTGTAATAATCAGCCCGTGCGCCCGCGAGCCCGGATTCGGCCTGTGCCACGTCGGTACGCGTCACCTCGCCGACCTTGAACCGATCATTGGTCTGGCGGAGCTGTTCGTCCAAAACCTTGATGTTGCTGTTGCGCAATTCGAGCGTCGCGGTATCGCGGAGCACGTCCATGTAGGACTGGGCCGCACTCTGCAGCACGCTCTGAACCGTGTTGCGCAGGGTTTCTCGCGAGCCGAACACATTCGACTCGGCCTGACGGACCGAGTTTGTGGTCCGAAGGCCATCGAACAGAGTTTGCGAGACCTGCAGGCCCACGCCTCGCGGCACAGTATCGGCGACTCCGGCTGCACCCGAGCTGGTCGTCGATCCTAACCCGGTTGTGGTTCCAGTCGAACCCGCCGTACCGCCGACCCCCGTTGCCCCGCCGACCCCGGTCGAGCCTGTGTTTCCGGTCGCTCCAGTCGCGGCCGAAACGGCGCTTGAAGCCGTTGTGCCAGCGCCCGACGCGTTGGAATATTGATAACCGACATCGCCCGTGGCTGCCACATGCGGCAGGTAGCCGGAGGTCGCGATCGGCACGTTCTCGTCGGCCGCACGCGTACCGGCACGCTGCGCATTCAGCGAGGGGTTGTTGTAGTAGGCCTTGACCAAGGCTCCATTCAGCGTTTCCGCGAACGTGGGAACGACGCTGCCCGTCAGGGCAACGCCAGCCAGAAGAACCGCCAGGCTTCGACGACCACGAAGGTCGCGATTGCCATTGGGATGCCTCCTCACAGACGCAGATCGCATCCCGCTCACACCATCCATCAATCGACCTCGACCCTGATGCGGCACATCTACGCGCGAGATGGGAGACGAATCGCGCATCCCTCGCGGCCGCAGGTTGGCTTCAGTCTATCGCGAACAAGGTTGAGTGGCGCCGATTCTCATTAACGAAACGGGATAAAGTTCCCTGGTGGCGCAAAAAAGCGACACAACGAGAAGTTGAACAAAACCCGGCACCTCGGTGCCCAAGCAGGCCAGGCGCTGGCCTGTGCGGTTCAGAAGGCGAAGGTTTCAGCCACGCGGAACTCTTCGAGAACGGGTGCGGAACTGTCGAAGAGGCTCCGGGTGCTGACGTCGGCGCCAAACCGCTCGAAGAGCACCGCCTTGCCGCTGCGGCGCACGCCATCGAATACAGTCTTCTGGATCGCCGCCATCCGGCCTCGCGCTGCGAGTTGGGCCAGCAGGGTGTCGCAATGTGACTCGACCGCGCCGGGCACGACGATCAGATCGAAAGGTGCGCCCGCGGGGTCACCCGCAATCAGCGGTCCCGTCTTCGCCGTGACATTCACGAGGCCTAGAACCTGAAACGCCGCCGCGGCTTGCTCCGACAAAGCCGCGTCTGACTCAAGCGCCACGACGTTCGCGACAAGGCCGGCAACGATCGCTGCCGCATAGCCGGTCCCGCCACCGACCACGAGCACGCGATCCGTCAGTTCAAGCTTTGCACCTTGAAGCATCCGGGCCAGAACCATCGGGGCGAGTTGAGCCCGCTTCGTGCCGCTCCCCACCGTTAACACCGCGTCGGAATAGGCGAGATCCGCCAATTCAGGAGGCAAGAAAAACTCTCGGGGGATCGTGTAGAAGCGGTCGAGCAACGGCTGGTCCGTGACGTCGAATGTTCTGATCTGGTTGTCGACCATTGCACGACGCGCCGGCAGCGTTGCAGCCGGGTCTCGGCCGATCCTCTGATCCATTGCAGCACTCGTTCCCTGAATGTTCGTCGCTCGCCCAACCGACATCTCGCGCAAGGATGCGGACGGCTGCGACCGCGCTTATAGCGGGTCAAAAATCCGCATGTCCATGTCCATTGAGCACGCCGCAACAGTTGGCCCTGTCGCAAGTCGCTTCCTGGTGGATCCCAAAACCGCTATGGCGTCGCCACGGGGCATCCCGAGAGAGCCAAATCATGAGCGAGTCGCCCACCGAACAATTCGAACACGCCGAACATGCCGAGCATGCTGCTCATAGCGGCGACAGCTTTCTCAGCACGGTCTCGGTGACGATCGCGATCCTGGCCGTGGTTGCCGCCACCGTCGGCAGTTTCGAGACCCTGGAGAGCGGCCAAGCCATTTCGGACAAGAACGAATCGGTTTTGATCCAGAACAAGACCGCCGACACCTGGGCGTTCTTTCAGGCCAATTCCATCAAGAAGAACATGTTCGACATCGCGGCCGCTGCCGGCGGTCCGAAAGCCGACGGTTACCTGGCCAAGTCGAAGGAATACGAGGCCCAACAGAGCGGCGCCCGAAAGGAAGCCGAGACGCTCGAACATGAGCGGGATGCCAAGCTCGAAGACAGCATGCGGCACGAACATCGGCACCATACGCTGACCGTCGGCGTCACTCTGATTCACGTCGCGATCGCGGTCGCGACCATCTCCATCATTATGCGGGGCCGGCGTTGGCCTTGGCACGCTTCGATGATCCTGGGCGCTATCGGTACGCTCATCGCCGGCTACGCCTATCTGATGTAGCCGGCCGTCTCGCGCGGTCTATTTTCCTGCTGCTTTGAGACGCGTGTTGCACTGGCTCAGATATTTCGGCCAGGTCAGGCCGGGCGTCTGGGTCGTGAGGGTTGCTTTGTTGGCCCGCCACTCGGCACCGCATTGCTTTTCACGAGCGATGAAGGCGGCCCGGCCGCCTGTCGCCGGGGCGCCAGCGGTCGCTGCCTTGGTGGGTGCGGGAATGACGGGAGCCGCTGCAGGCGGGGGAGCGGCCGGCGCCGGATTCAGTGGATTGGCGGTCTGAACGGCTGGCGCCGCTGGTGCCGTGGCGGGTGTTGCGGTCGATGCCGCCGCCGGGTCGGCCTTGAGCTTCGCGGCGCAGTCGGTCCGATACTGATTCCAGTTCATGCCGTTGAGGGTCCCGGCTGCCTTGGCGGCCTGATATTGCTGCCCGCACTGCTGCATCACCGTCACGGCGTGCCCGGACGAGATGCCGAAGCCCAGAGCTGCCACCATGGACAACGACAAAACGAGACTCTTCGACCGGCGATCCATTAACATCCCCTCAGATTCGGCCGCTCGTCGACCGCGTCCGCCCTAGATATGACGAGAGCAAGGCGGCGCCGGAGCGTCCTCGAATCGTCAGCCTCCGTCAATCCTCAATCAGGGCGCTGATCCGACCGCATCACCATTACAGTTCCCGACAAGGATCAATTGGAGACGCCGATGTCCCGCTTCAAAGCCCTCGTGATCGACAAGACCGGAGAGGCGCAATCGGTTCAGGTTCGAACCGTCGATCGATCGGAGATGATGGCCGGCGATACCTTGGTCCGGGTGACGCATTCGACCATCAATTACAAGGATGGCCTTGCCATCACCGGGCGGTCGCCTGTCGTTCGGCGTTTTCCCCTGGTGCCTGGCATCGACTTCGCCGGTGTGATCGAGGAGACGACCGACCCGCGCTATGCGCCGGGCGACGCCGTGATCCTCAACGGCTGGGGCGTCGGAGAAACCCACTGGGGCGCCTATGCTGAACTGGCGCGGGTGCCGGCAGACTGGCTGATCCCCCTGCCCACGGCGTTCACGCCGGCGCAGGCCATGGCGATCGGCACCGCCGGCTATACTGCGATGCTGGCCGTGATGGCGCTCGAACGGCACGGCCTGACACCCGCGCAAGGGGCCGCGATCGTCACCGGGGCCGCGGGCGGCGTCGGCTCAGTGGCAGTGGCGCTGCTGGCCAAACTCGGCTGGCGCGTGATTGCATCGACCGGTCGCGCTGAGGAATCGGAATATCTTAAAAGCCTCGGAGCTGCCGAGATCCTCGATCGCGCCGCACTTTCCTCCCCCGGGAGGCCGCTCGGCAAGGAGCGTTGGACGGCTGGCGTCGATTCAGTCGGCTCCCACATCCTCGTCAATGTTTTAAGCCAGACGAAAGCCGAGGGCGCCATCGCGGCGTGCGGGCTCGCGGCCGGCATGGATCTGCCCGGCACAGTGGCTCCCTTCATCCTGCGCGGCGTCTCCCTGCTCGGGATCGACAGTGTGACGGTGCCGCGCGAACGACGCATCGCGGCCTGGGAAAGGCTCGGAGCCGACCTTAGTCTCGGCACCCTCGCGACCATGACAACGACGATCGGTTTCGACGACATCGTTCCGACCGCCCATCGGATCGTCGAAGGCGGCGTGCGCGGGCGTGTCGTGGTCGAGATCGGGTGAGATCAGGGCCGGGGCGCGGCGGCCCGACGCAGCCGATCGTTGATGGCTTCGCCGAGGCCGTCAACCGGCACCGGCGCCACGGCAATCCGGGTGGCGCCGGCATCGTCCAGCCGATGCAGATGGCAGAACAGGTTTGCGGCCGCCTCGGTGAGATCGCCGCGATCCGACAGATCGAGGCGCAGGCCGGTCGTGACGCCAGAGAATCTGCCGCCGAAATCAAGCACGGCTTCGCCGACGCCGACCGAGACCGCGTCGAGTCGGACAGCCGCTTGGGGCGCGTAATGCGACGCCATCATGCCGGGCGCCACCACGGGATCCAGATCCGTCGGCACATTCAAGGCCCGTCCCAGCACGGCTTCGATGGCGGCGCGCTTGAGGCCGCCTGGCCGAAGCAAGCGGATGCCATCGCCAAGACATGCCAGAATGGTCGATTCGAGCCCCACCGCCGTCACCCCACCGTCGAGCACGACGTCAATGCGGCCCTTGAGATCCCCCATGACATGATCCGCCGATGTCGGGCTGATCCTGCCGGACCGGTTGGCGGAGGGCGCGGCGACCGGCACGCCGGCCTCGCGCAGAAGGCTCATGGCAACCGGATGATCGGGCACGCGCAGCGCCACGCTATCGAGTCCGGATCGCGCGAGGTGGCTGACCGTGCAGGTCGCGGCAACCGGCACGATAAGCGTCAGGGGGCCGGGCCAGAACGCTTGCGCGAGAGCCAAGGCATCTCGGTCAAAGCGCCCCTGCCCCAGCGCCTGATCGAGATCGGCCACGTGGGCGATCAGCGGGTTGAAACGTGGTCGACCCTTCGCCTCATAGATGCGCGCGACGGCCTCGCCTGAGCACGCATCGGCGCCCAGGCCATAGACCGTTTCGGTCGGAAATGCCACGAGCCGTCCCTGGCGCAGCAGAACCGCCGCCGCCGCGATCGTGTCAGGACTGGCCGGCCAGTGGCGGGTTGCCATCTTCATTGTCGCAGCGCTCGCCAAATCCTCAAGTCGCGCCGGTAAAGACGCTATGATGCGGCAAAACGCAAATGAGGACCTCGCGTGACCTACCGCGCCCCGATTGCAGATCTCCTGGCCACGATGAGCCAGACGAGAGCCGCCAACAATCTTCCGGCCGAGACCGAGGAGGCGGAACCCGTGCTGGAGCAGGCCGCGGCACTCGCCCAGGAGGTGCTGGCGCCACTCGATCGGGTGGGCGACCGGCATGGCGTATCTCTAGGCCCCGAAGGGGTCCGCACCGCACCGGGATGGCGGGAAGCCTACGAGACCTGGACGGCAGGGGGCTGGAACGGGCTCACGGCCCCCGAGGAGTCGGGTGGCTCCGGCCTTTCGCAATCCCTCGGCGCGGCCTGTTTCGAGATCTGGTCGGGCGCGAACCTCGCCTTCGCGCTGGCCGGTCTGTTGACGAGCGGCGCCATCGAGGCGGTGCACCGACATGCGTCGGATGACCTCAAGGCGCGATTTCTGCCGAAGCTCGTCTCCGGCACGTGGCCCGGAACAATGAATCTGACGGAACCACAGGCGGGCTCCGACCTCGGCGCGCTCCGATGCCGCGCCGAGCGGGCACCGGACGGCTCCTATAGGATCTTCGGTCAGAAAATCTACATCACCTACGGCGACCACGACATGACGGAGAACATCCTTCATCTCGTGCTCGCCCGTCTGCCGGACGCGCCCGCCGGCACACGCGGCATCTCGCTGTTTCTAGTGCCCAAGGTTCTCGTCGACCACGAGGGCCGGCTTGGCGGGCACAACGATCTCCGTTGCGTCGGGCTCGAGTCGAAACTCGGCATGCATGCCGCCCCGACCTGTACCATGTCGTTCGGCGATGCCGGCGGGGCCGTGGGCTTTCTGATCGGCGAGGAGCACAGGGGCCTCGCCTGTATGTTCACCATGATGAACAATGCCCGGCTGGCCGTCGGGTTGGAAGGTGTGGCAGCCGCCGAAAACGCCACACAGAAGGCGCTCGCCTTCGCGCGGGAGCGGCGCCAGGGACGTGGCCGACCCGCTGGTCCGGAGATGATTCCCATCATCCGGCATCCGGACGTCGCCCGCATGCTGATGACCATGAAGGCTTATACGGCCGCGGCGCGCTGCCTGTGCCATCTGACGGCGGCGGCGCTCGATGCTGCACGCGAAGGCTCTGACACAGCGGCGCGTCGGGAAGCGGCCGAACGGGCCGCCTTCCTCACGCCGGTCGCCAAAGCCTTTTCGACCGATATCGCCAACGAGGTCGCGTCCCTCGGCGTTCAGGTGCATGGCGGCATGGGCTACATCGAGGACACAGGGGCCGCCCAGATCCTGCGGGATATTCGCATCGCGGCCATCTATGAGGGAACCAACGGCATCCAGGCAATTGACTTTGCGACCCGCAAGCTCCCGCTTGCCGGCGGCACCGTGCTGGCCCGTGAGATTGCCGACATGCGGCGGACGGTCGACAAGCTGCAGGCGATGGCGCAACCAGGGTTCGGCCACACGGCTCTTCGGCTGAGCGAGGCCGTCACGGCCCTCGAAAACGCCTCTGCGGCCATGCAGAGCCGGCTTGGTGATGACGAGGTCGAAGCCCTCGCGGCAGCCGCGCCCTATCTCCGGCTGTTCGCGATCGCACGTGGAGGCACCGCCCTTGCGGACCTCGCGCTAGCTCGCCCCGAGGAGGCAGAAAGAGTCGCCATCGCGCGATTTTTTGCCGAGTCGCTCGCGCCGGCAGCAACAGGCCTCGAACGCATCGTGCTCGATGCCGGTGCAGCACTCGCCGACGACCCGGAGGCTTGGCTCAGGGCGCTGGACTGAGCCTCTCGCGCCGTGCGGCATCGGATTTGCTTGGCTTAAGACCTCCAGGAGGCTGTTCCCCCATGAAATTCTCGCTCGGCTGCGCCTTGGGCTATGACGTGAAAGAGCCGACGCCTTTTCTGTTCAACGTCGAACTCGCGAAAGTCGCCACGCAAACGATTCTCACCGAAACCCTGACGCTGTCACCCTCTCTCGAGGCCGAGCGCTGGACCATGCCCGAGACCGGCAACCGCTACTTGCGTGTGGTGGCACCCGCAGGACGATTCACCTTGCGCTACGAGGCCGACGTGGACCTCAATCCCGTGCTGGAGAGCCCTGAACTGGTGACAGAACTTGCGGCTGGTGAAATCCCGCTGCCGACGCTCGTTCACCTTTACCCGAGCCGCTATTGCCAGTCGGACAGGCTTCAGCGGCTGGCGCAACGCACCTTCGGCAAGGAAAGGCCGGGCTACAGCCGCGTCAACGCGATCTGCAACTGGATCCACGACAATGTCGATTACGTCGGCGGCGCTTCGGACGAGCTTACATCCGCCATCGACACCGCCACGGAACGGGCCGGCGTATGCCGCGACTTCTCGCATCTCGCCATCTCGTTCTGCCGCGCCCTGGGCATTCCGGCCCGCTATGCCAGTGCCTACGCGTGGCGGCTCGACCCACCCGATTTCCATGCCGTGATCGAAGCCTACCTGCGTGGACCCGAAGGTCCGGGCTGGTACCTCTTCGACCCGACGCGGAAATCGGCCGCCAATGGTCTCGCCCGCATTGGAATCGCCAGAGACGCCGCGGAAGTCGCCTTTGCGTCGCCCTTCGGATCTGTCGACTTCGATAAGCCGGACGTTTGGATCAACGCACAGGACCCCTCCCCGCCAGCAGCGCCAACCACCATGGCGATCCGTTGCGAGTGAACGACGGGATGCCGGAGACGAAGGCTTTCAACGAACAAGACGTGTGTTCCCGAATGTGGCGTCCCCGCTAGAATCCAAAGCAGGGTTCGAAGTGGATACACACCCCATAGCGCTGATGACGAGTTCTCCCTCGGGATGACCTATGGTGCGTTGAACCCGCGGCCCTTGCTTGCAGATGCGCGTATCGGGTTGCTGCCCGGTCTGCCCGACATCGCCAAAGTCGTCGCGGAGTTTCGGTTCAAAGAGCGTGCGCCGCGAGGTCGAATGCGTCTATTTGCTCGGGACCGCAGGTCAGGCGGCTGAGCCGCCGATAAGAAATGAGGGAACGTCATGACATTTCAGGGCAAGAGCGTTGTGGTGACCGGCGCCGGCAAGGGGATCGGGCGCGCCACGGCCGTCTATCTGGCGGCGCGCGGTGCCGACGTGATCGCGCTAAGCCGGTCGGCCGCGGATCTCGACAGTCTCAAGGCAGAAATCGGCTGCCGGACCCGGACCGTCGACCTGGCCGACGTCGCCGACACGAGATCCGCTGCCGAGGAAGCCTGTCCGGCGGACTTCCTGGTCAATTGCGCCGGGACGACGGAACTCGATGGCTTCCTGGATCTGCCGGTAGAAACCTTCGACGCTATCATGGCCGTCAACTGCCGCGCCCCCCTCATCGTCAGCCAGGCCTATGCGAGGGACCGGATCGCGCGTGGCGCCAAAGGTGCCATCGTCAATGTGTCGAGCGTGGCCGCGCTCATCGGCGTTCCCGAGCATACCGCCTATTGTGCCTCCAAAGGCGCGCTGGACGGCATGACACGGGTGATGGCTCTAGAGCTTGGCCGCCAGGGCATCAGGGTCAACGCTGTCAACCCGGTCGTCACCTTGACGCCTATGGCCGAGAAGGCCTGGAGCAACCCCGCAAAATCCGGCCCCATGCTGGCCCGCATCCCACTCGGCCGCTTCGTGCAGCCCGCCGAGGTCGCGAGCGTCATCGCCTATCTGCTGTCGGACGAGGCCGCCATGGTGAATGGGATTTCGATGCCGGTCGACGGGGGCTTCCTGATCAACTAAGCGATCGATGCTGGTTCATGGCTCTCGCGTGCGAGCCAGGCGGCAGCGCCGACCCGCAATATGGCACCTCCCGCCCAAGCAAATGCTTGGGGTCGTCCGGCCCGCGGTTTGGTGAGGTCCGGCTTCTCCGGAATCTCGCAGATTGATCGAAGGCCGGTCGCAGGCCGACGATCAACCGTCGGGGTTCAAGGGCTTCTTCGGTTGATCGGGCTCTTTGGAAGTCGTCGCCGCTTCCGCTTTGGCTTTCTGTACGCGTGCGTCTTGCTCGACCCGCACGACACGTTCCTCCTTGACGAGGGAACTGTTCGGCCCGGTGTCTGGAGGCGTATTGTCGTTCGAGCTCATGAGGGTGGACCGCGTGTTCGGGGTCGGCCAACCCGACCCCTGACACGACAACCATGCCCGTGAGTGATCGTTCAAAAGCTTCTTCGATTTATCGATTACACCTGCGGGCGAGGAAGGTGCTTGCTCGCGACACGAGGCTCGTGGCCAGCGTCATACAGCTTGGCCGCAAGATGCTCGAAAGTCGGTCTGTTCCTTTGAAAGATCCGTAGCCGTTCGGCTTCACCGGGATTGTCCGAATGCTCGATATCTTCCAGGGCATCTCCTCCGACATGACATCGGACCCGCTTGCCATCCTCTGTCATCGCGAAGGTCACACCCCAGCCTTCGATCACACCCGGTTCGTCCAAAGCTTCGAGAGCCATTTGCAACGTTTCCTTCCATGCTGAGTGCGTCCGGAACCAGGCCAAGGGTGGCTGGGCTTCGGCTCTTTCGCTCGCAGCGTAGCGGGCCGCGGCAGCAACAACCAGCTTTGTCCTCTGTGCCTCCCGACGATTGTTTCCGGGGCCGTGCATCGCGGATGTAGATCTGGCTCGATTGGACGGCCGGCTCGTTAGCCGGCTGCGGCACACTCAGCGGAATGCGCGTCGAAACAGACGAGGCCAGCCCGTGACACTCGAGAGGTCTGCCAGCCTTTCAGCAAGTAAAAATCCAGCAGAGCCATCATCGAACTTCCGTTAATCTGTAGCGTGTATGCATTGTTGGCAAAGGAGGCTGCGGGGCCCGGAGGGGCTGCCGCATCATCTCGCGGATCGCTCTTGCCGACATCGCTCGCTGCACAAGGACCAGACAGTCCGGATAGATCAGCATCGCTGACGATGCCGGGCTCGGCTTCTGTCACGTCGGTGATTTGACCGTGGCCCGGCAACCGCGATCAGTCCTTTCCTCCAGGCCGCGCCGATAATGCCGGCGTCGCGTGGAGATCCCTGTTGTCGGCGGCCTGCGTGGGACGACCGCGAGTTCAATCTGAACCATCCGGTCCCGGGGTGGTCCTTGACGTGGTGAAGACAGGGACGTGGGAGGCGTTATGGCGGGCGAACTTGAATCGGCGGATACCCACAGCATCAAACATGGCAAGTCGAAGCTGCGTTGGGTCGTGGCGTTTCCGTTCCCATGCCCGAGTTGCCGCAAAGAGCACCACAAGATCTACCCGCACATCGAACACAATCCGAAGTTCACGTGTCAGGTCGAGGACGGCGGCTGCGGCGGCGTTGTCGACACACGACTTGGAGAATTTCCAGTCTACAAAGCAGAGATTGCGCTAGCCTTGGACGCGATGGGGCCGCGGTACCAAAAACTATAGGCCCGTCCCACGGTGAGGGGACGCATGTCCCCCTCGGCTATTGCTGCCTGCGACGCGGCAGACGACATCGGGCGGGGTAAGTTCTCCGTCTCCATGAGCGTGGCGTAGCGCCGCGACAGCGGAGGAAGTTGTCGCGCTCTAAAGACGCAAAGCCACGCGATTGCCGGAGTGGCGGCAATCGAGGGTTCGGCCCAGAGGTTCGATTCGCGAGACCCGAACCTCCACCGGTTTCACGGCTGGGCGGCGCCAATTGAGGCATTTCGATAGGATTGATCAGCCTCAGTCTCCCTGTCCCGCGACACCAGCGGGAAAGGGAGCGTCACCGAAGGGTGGCTATCGTGACTTCACTGGTACTTTTTGCACTCTGGAACGTCACGGCTGGGCAAGCCGATCTTGGCGAATGTCGACTTGTCGAGACCAAGCGTCTGCGTGACATTCGGCACCACCGAAACAAGCTTGTTGGCCAAGCTTCCGTCCGGCTGTTCCGCGACCTCGGTGACGAAGTTCGTCCCGATCGCCTGACGATTTTCGTCGAGCTTGATATCGCCGTTGGGGGCTTTGAGGTCGGTCTTCGCGAGCGCGTCGCGGAATGCCTTCTGCCCATCCGCAAGGTCACCCTTTACCTTGTCGAGCGCATCGAGCGTCGCCATCGTGGCATTGTAATAACCGACCGCGAAAAGCGAAGGGGATGCGAAGCGTTGGTCGGCGGGGAAATCATCCTGGTAGCGCTTCACGAAGGCCTTCCAGCCCGCGTTGTCCCACGTGTCCGCCTGAGGGCCCGACGACGGCGTGCCGATCAGCGCGTTCTTGGCGTTGCCCTTCGCGGCGAAGACCGACTGGTCGGCCATGATCGTCCCACCAATCAGGTGCGCCGACCCTCCGGCCTGCTGATATTGGTTCAGGAAATTCACCGCGTCGCCACCGCCGAGCCCCAGGAAGATCGCATCGACGTCATCGGGCAGAGCGGAGATGATGGAGGCAAAATCCTTGGTGCCGAGCGGCACCCAGAAGCGTTTCTCGATCTTGCCACCAGCGTTGCAGAAACCGAGCGCGAAGCCGAGGAAGTTTGTGTAGCCGAACGAGTAATCGTCGGCGAGCGTGGCCACGGTCTTCCAACCCTTCTTGTTGACCACATAGTCCCCAAGACCGGCGCCCCACTGGGCCCCATCCATATTGAACCGGTAGAAGTTCGGCGCGGGATCCACCATGGTGGTCTCCTGCGCGCCCGAAATCCCATTGATGACGGTCACGTCCGGATGCTGGCGGGCAAAGTCCCGCATCGCCAAACCCTCGGACCCGGACAGCGGACCAACAATGATCTTAACGCCATCCTGCTGAACCAGCTTGGTCGCGGCCCGCACGGCCGAATCCGGCGACGCATCGGTGGAGGCCACGACATAGGTGACCTTCTTGCCTCCCGCTTCGTTGTTATGCTCCTTCAGCGCCATCTCGAACCCGCGCTGACCATCCTGCCCCGGCACCGTGTAGGTGCCCTCCAGCGTGGTCATCAGCCCGATCTTGATGTCACCCTCGGCCGCGATCGCAGACGTTCCGATCAGCGCGCCAACAGTGGCAACTCCAGCCATAAGCAATTGCTTCATCTTGCTGCACTCCCTGTGGCCTTTCTGTTAGGTGATCTCGCAGGCCTGTTCTGAGCTTAATGCCGCCCGCAGCTACTGCACGGCCAAGCGTACCCCCCAGTATCAATTTTGTGGCACACCCTTTGGCCTGCCGCTTCACGAGGCCAAAGGGTCAGGACAAATTGGCGCACGACCCGTCTTCACCCCCGCCTCCAGGCATGGCGTCTAACCGGCTCATGCAGCAATCGAGTAGGAAGGCGTTACCACCGCCTGGTGGGCCGGGAGGGACTCGAACCCCCAACCAGACCGTTATGAGCGGCCGGCTCTAACCATTGAGCTACCGGCCCACGCTGTGCGTTGGACGCTCCGACAGCGATACACAAGTTCGCTTCGACGGTACAGCCCGCTTGCTCGGCCCGACACCTGAAGCTTTTACATTTCGATCGCCCACAGCCCTAAAACGACAAAAACCCTGCCAGTACATCCGTGGCAGGGTTTTTGGTTTTAGCGCGGATCGAAGACCCGCGCTTGTCAGGAATATAGTGTCGATGTTTAGGAGTTGTGACGGAGCATCATTAAAATATCGTTAACTCGCGAGATCTTAGCATCGAAGTTGCTTTCTGGACCACATCCGGCGGCGTGCGAGAGGTTTCCTCGACTTCCGGCACCGCAGCAAGCGCCATGCCCGCACTAACACCCGCTTAAACCCACGAGAGAAGACTAGCCGGCCGGGTGAAATACAACCTTTGTGCAACCATCCTTCTTTTCTTTGAACATTGTGTAAAGATCTGGGCCGTCTTCAAGCTTCGTGCTGACATGCGAGATCAGCGAGGTCGTGTCCACTTTCTTGTCTTGGATCAACTTGGTCAAAGGCTCGAGGTAACGCTTCACGCTAGTCTGTCCACTCCGGAGCGTCAGGCTCTTTTGCACGATCGAGCCCATATTGACCGTGACCGGACCGCCATAGACACCCGGCACAGAGACCGTGCCGCCAGGACGTACAGCCAGGATGGCTTGATCGAGCGCCGTCGTGCGCTCGGCCTTGGTCAGCTTCTCCTTGGCGGCATCGAGCAGGCCCGTAAAACCATGGCCGCCGCTGGCTTCCATGCCGACGCAATCGATCGCGACATCGGCACCTTCGCCTTTGCTGATCTCCTTGATCCGCTCGAACACGTCCTCTTTTTCGAAATCGATGATGTCAGTCGCACCGGCTTTCTTGGCGAGAGCGATGCGCTCCGGCACTGTCTCGATGACAATGATGCGCGCGGCACCTAGAACCTTCGCCGATTGGATGGCGAAATATCCCACCGGTCCAGCCCCCCAGATCGCCACGATCTCGCCGCCCTTGATCCCCGCCTGCTCTGCGCCCTGATAGCCCGTCGGGAAGATGTCCGAGAGGAAGAGAATTTCATCATCGGTGACACCTTCAGGGACCTTCATGGGCGCCACATCGGCCATCGGAACCCGGACGTATTCGGCCTGACCGCCCCAATAACCCCCGAGCATGTGCGAATAGCCGAAGAGCCCGGCGATCGTGTAGCCAAACTGCTCGGCCGCCATCGCAGCATTGCGGTTGGAGCGCTGGCAGCAAGAGTAATTGCCCATCTTGCACTGGCGGCATTCGCCGCAGTTGATATTAAAGGGGACGACGATCTTGTCGCCCTTTTTGAACTTCGTAAAACCCCGGCCGACTTCAACCACCTCGCCCATGAATTCATGGCCGAGCACGTCACCCGACTTCATGGTGGGCATCATGCCGTCCATCAAATGCAAATCCGACCCGCAGATCGCGCAAGCCGTCACTTTAATGATGACATCGCGAGCGTCCTCTATCTTCGGATCCGGGACGCTGTCGCACCGAATATCATTGGTGCCGTGCCAGCAGAGAGCTTTCATAAGGAGGGTCCGATGTTGTCAGAGGCGTTTCAGGAAGGTTGGGACTGCGCGACGGCATCCCCGAGATCAACGGCGACCAAGATCGCTGCGTCCCTTCTCACTGTTCATAACGCCGGGCCTGGCATTTAAGTTCGAGATCCGACAGGACAACGGAAGACTAACAAATGATACTAACAATGGTTTGTGGCTTTCTGCTCTCGCGAACTGCTAATTGATCTCGGCACGACCGCAATGTCATCTAACGGCCTCCATCACGCTGCTTGGCCCAGGCAGTCATCGCAACGTGAGTAACGATGAAGGCCTCGCCGAGGCCGAGCGGCCGCGCTATGTACATCGGTGGAGAAACGAGCGACAAACGGATCGATGCCCCAAACGATTTTAATTACCGGAGGTGCCGGGTTCATCGGCCGTGCCGTGGCTACCCAATTGATCGGTCGGGGGGACCGCGTCCGGGTTCTCGACAGCTTAATCGAACAGGTTCACGCCGGCAGTTCTGCGTTTGACGCACTTTCCTCGCAGGTTGAATTCATCCACGGCGATGTTCGAGATTTCACGGCCATGACGCGGGCCCTCAGGGGTGTCGACAAGGTGGTGCACCTCGCCGCGGAGGTCGGCGTCGGGCAGAGCATGTACGCAATCGAGCGATATGTGTCGGTCAACGACCTCGGCACTGCGGCGCTCTTCCAGGTTTTGATCGACAATCCCGTGAAACGCGTCGTCGTCGCTTCTTCAATGAGCATCTACGGCGAAGGGCTCTATCAAGATGCCGGCGGCCGTGTGCATGAAGACGTCGTGCGCCAAGCACGGAGGGAGACATCCGCGAGTTGGGACCCGCTTGATCAGGAAGGCCACCCGCTGCTTCCAGTTCCCACGCCTGAATGGAAGCGGCCGACGCTCGCTTCCGTCTACGCCATCACCAAGTTCGTTCAAGAGCGGCTGACCCTCACCCTGGCACCATCCTACGGCATGGAAGGCGTGGCCCTGCGACTGTGGAACGCCTATGGGCCGGGACAGGCGCTGTCGAACCCCTATACGGGTGTGCTGGCGATTTTCGCCTCTCGTCTGCACAATGGCAAAGCGCCCATCATCTTCGAAGACGGTCGGCAGCGCCGAGACTTCGTCCACGTGCGCGATGTCGCACGCGCCTTCCTGCTCGCGCTTGACAAGCCCGAGGCGGCAGGCGGGGTCTATAACATCGGCAGCGGCGAGGATCGTTCCGTCAACGATGTGGCGACCATGCTGGCAGAGGCCATGGGCCGCCCTGATCTTCCCCCCGAGATCGCCGACAAGGGGCGGGCCGGCGATATACGCCACTGCATCCCGGATATCGGTAAGGCCGTGGGGGAGCTTGGTTACCGGCCGCAGGAGGATTTTCGTGCCGGTCTTACCGAATTGGCCGGCTGGGTGGCAGAGCAACAGGCCGACGATCGGGTGAGCGAAGCCCGACGTGAACTCGAAGCTCGGGGCCTCGTCACGTGAGGCCAGCACACGCGCTGGTGACGGGCGGAGCAGGTTTCATCGGCAGCAACCTTGCCGACCGTCTCGCCCGTGACGGGCACACAGTGACGGTGTTCGATTCCCTGCAGCGTCCCGGGTCCGAACGCAACCTCGATTGGCTTCTCTCCCGCCATCCCGACCGCATCAGGCCTGTGCGGGCCGACGTGCGTGATCATAAGGCACTCGAGGCTGCGGCGGCGGAGGTCGACGTTGTCTTTCATTTCGCGGCCCAGGTTGCCGTCACGACAAGTCTCGTCGAGCCGCTCGACGATTTTGCGATCAACGTCGCGGCTACCGTTCACCTGCTCGACGCGCTGCGCCGGCGCGCCGAGCCGCCGCCGCTGATCTTCGCCTCGACCAACAAGGTCTATGGAGACCTCGGCAATGTCGCGCTGGTGCAGACCAACGACAGTTATTTGCCGGACACGCTCTCGCTTCGTCGCGACGGGATCGGCGAGGACCGGCCGCTCGATTTCCACACGCCCTACGGCTGCTCGAAGGGCGCTGCGGATCAGTATGTTCTGGACTATGCCCGCTCCTTCGGGGTGCCGACGGCGGTGCTCCGCATGAGCTGCATCTACGGACAGCGGCAGATGGGCACCGAGGACCAGGGCTGGGTGGCGCATTTCGCCATCCGGGCCCTCGAAGGCCAGCCGATTTCGATCTTCGGAGACGGTTGCCAGGTTCGCGACGTGCTCGATGTGTCCGATGCGGTGGCGGCTTATGTCGGGGTCTGGCGCAACATCGACAGGCTACGCGGAGGCGCTTTCAACCTCGGCGGAGGCCCGGCAAATGCCGTCAGCCTTCGGCAATTGTTGAGGTATCTCGAATCCCTGCTGCAGCGCCCCCTGCGTGTCGACTATTCAGACTGGCGCGCCGGGGATCAGAAATATTACGTGTCTGATACCCGCGCCTTGATCAATGTGTTGGACATGGCACCGTTCGTGTCCTGGACTGACGGGGTCGCACGCCTCGTGAGATGGCTCGCGGCCGAGCGAGGGTTGCCGGAGCCCGCCATGCGGGTGGAGGAGGCATTGTCGTGAAAGTCGCCCTCGTCAATCCGCGTTGGGACTTCGCGCGCAGCATCTACTTCGGCTGTCGCGCGCCCCATCTGCCCTTGGAACTCGGCTACGCCAAGGCATTGCTGGAGGCCTCAGGCCATACCGTGCTGATGCTCGACGGGCACTTGTGCGACACGCAGAACGCGGTGCTGGCCGACGAGGTCGCGGCCTTCGCGCCTGAGATAACAGTCGTGACCACGGCGCCGAGCTACCTTTTCTGGCGATGCGCGCCGCCCGAATTGCGCGTGCCGCGCGAATTCCTGGTCGCACTTGGCCCTCGGGGCGGGCGCACGATCGCGGTCGGACCGCATGGGTCAGTGACCCCTGAGACCACGCTGCGCAAGCTTGGCGTCGACGTCGTTGTGCGCGGCGAGTGCGAGGAGATCGTGCTGCTGCTCGCGGGCGCGACGGCCCTGGCGGATGTGCCTTCCATCGCGTTCCGGAGCGAAGATGCGATCCGTACCACCGGTGGGCCGCATGCCGCGCGGTTCACCGACCTGCCGGCGCTGCACTGGCCGGACGGCTGGGTGGCGCGGCACCACCACCATCATCACCGATTTGATCGCAAGCCGGAGCGGCCGGGCGCCGAGGTGGAGGCGTCCCGAGGTTGCCCCTATCATTGTTCGTTCTGCGCCAAGATCGATTTTCGCGATGCCTACCGCAAACGCGATTTGATCCCACTGCTGTCTGAAATCGACGGCCTGATCGCGCAGGGCGTCGAGTACATCTACTTCATCGACGAGATCTTTCTACCCAACCGCCCGCTGCTGGAAGCCCTTCGGACGCGGCAGGTCGAATTCGGCATCCAGACCCGCATCGATCTGTGGAAACACGACATGCTCGACCTTTTGGGCGCGGCCGGCTGCGTCTCGATCGAGGCCGGCGTGGAGAGCCTCACGGTCGAGGGGCGGGCGGTCTTGGACAAACAGTGCCGCATGTCGACCGACGATCTTGCCGAGCGGCTTCTCTACGCACGCCGTAGCGTGCCTTTCGTCCAAGCCAACCTCATTGAGACCGCGAACGACGATCCGGACATGGTCGCAGCGTGGCGCGAAGGCCTGCGGTCCCAGGGTGTCTGGGCCAACGATCCCGTTCCGCTCTACCCTTACCCGAGTTCACCCGACTATCGAAAGCTTTGGGGGCTGCCCGACGCGCAGGCGTGGGAGCGGGCGCATGCCCATTATCTCGGGCAATTCACCGCCTTCAGCGAGATCCAGGACGAGCGTCCGGTCCCGCTGCCCGAGCTCGAAGCCGCCTGCTGCGGCACCTGCTGATGGTGGGGCGAACAGAAGGGCCGGTTGTCATCGCGGTCCGCCGATCCAAAGTGGAAGCGCCCGGAGATTGTGCGATCCTGGCTGAAGCGGAGCACTCCGAAAGGCTACCTGACGGAGTTCGCACGGCGTGAGGATCCTTTATTTCACGCACTCGCTCCGCTCATGCTGGAATCACGGCAATGCCCACTTCCTGCGCGGCGTATTGAGCGACCTCGCCCGCCGAGGCCATACCGTGGTGGCTCTGGAACCCGAAGACAGCTGGAGCTACGAAAACCTGATCCGCGATGGCGGCGCGGCAGGGCTGGCCCCGTTCGCTCGTGCTTATCCCGCGCTCAGGCCCGTTATCTACGGTCTGGATGCCGATCCCGCCGCGCTTTGTGCCGATGCGGATGTCGTGATCGTTCATGAGTGGAACGATCCTGGGCTCGTTGCGGCCCTCGGGGCGCTTCGTCGGGCCGGGGCTTCCTTCACGCTTCTCTTCCACGATACCCATCACCGCGCGGTCAGCGATCCTGAGGCCATCCGGACCTTCGATCTCGATGGCTACGACGGGGTGCTGGCCTTCGGCGAGACACTCGCGGCCGTGTACCGGCAGTGGGGTTGGGGCGCCCGCGTTTTCGTCTGGCACGAGGCCGCCGACACCAATGTGTTTAGGCCGCCGACGCATGAGACCGAGCGTGAGGGGCTCGTCTGGATCGGCAATTGGGGCGACGACGAGCGGAGCGCGGAGCTCGAGACCTTTCTGTTCGGTCCGGCCCGGGCGACCGGCCTGCCGCTCGACATCTATGGTGTCCGTTACCCAAAGGCCGCGCGAGAGACCCTTGCGCGTTACGGGATCGACTATCGCGGCTGGCTCCCAAACGCAGCGGCCCCAGAGGTCTTCGCGCGGCATCTTGCGACCGTTCACGTCCCGCGTCGCTTCTATGTCACCAACCTGCCGGGAATTCCCACCATCCGGGTGTTCGAGGCGCTCGCTTGCGGAATCCCGCTAGTCTCGGCACCGTGGTCGGACCGCGAGGGTCTTTTTACGATCGGAGCGGACTTCCTGATGGCGCAAGACGGAGCCGCCATGGCGGATTGCCTGCGCGCCGTGCGGGATGACCGCGATCTCCGCCGCGCTCTGATCGAGAACGGTCTCGCAACCATCAAGGCGCGCCACACCTGCGCTCACAGGGTCGACGAACTCCTGACGATCCTGTCGGCTCTCGACACGCCTGCCCTGCGCCTCGCGTCTCTCACCGAAAGTGCTCCATGAAGGTCGCGTTCTACGGATCGAGCCTCCTGTCGTCCTACTGGAACGGTGCCGCCACCTACTATCGCGGCATCATCAGCGACCTCTATCGCCGTGGCTATGACGTCACGTTCTACGAACCCGACGCTTTCGGGCGGCAGCAGCATCGCGACATCGACCCACCGGACTGGGCGCGGGTGGTGGTCTATCCCGCGACGGCGGCGGCCCTGAAGGACGTCGTGGCGGAAGCGGCTGGAGCTGACGTGGTCGTCAAAGCGAGCGGCGTCGGGGTGTTCGACACAGAACTGCTCGCGGGTGTGATCGCAGCCGCGCGCCCTGACGCGATCCGCATCTTCTGGGACGTCGACGCACCCGCGACGCTTGCCGAGTTGCGCGAGGCGCCAGACCACCCTCTTCACGCCGCGCTGCCACGGCTCGATCTTGTTTTCACCTACGGGGGTGGCCCGCCGGTGGTAGCGGCCTATGAGGCCTTCGGGGCGCAACGCTGCGTTCCTGTCTACAATGCGCTCGATCCCGCGACCCACCACCCGGTGCCGGCCGAGCCACGGTTCGCGGCGGATCTGTCGTTCCTCGGCAACCGCCTGCCCGACCGTGAGGCCCGCGTCGAGGAATTCTTCCTGCGCGCCGCGGCGCTGTCCCCGAACCGATCGTTCCTCATCGGCGGCAACGGCTGGCACGATAGGGCCATGCCGGCCAACGTCCGTTCGCTCGGGCACGTCTACACGCGTGAACACAACGCCTTCAATACATCGCCGCTCGCGGTGCTCAATATCGCCCGCGACAGCATGGCCAGCGTCGGCTATTCGCCTGCGACCCGTGTGTTCGAGGCCGCGGGAGCCGGCGCTTGTCTGATCACGGATGCCTGGGTGGGGCTCGGCGAATTCCTGGCCGAGAACGAAGAGGTTCTCGTAGCGCGTGACGGCGCAGATGTCGCCGATCATGTCGCCAATCTCACGCCAGAGCGTGCGCGAACCATCGGTGAAGCCGCCCGCATCCGCATTCTGCGCGATCATACCTACGCGCGGCGCGGCGGTGAGGTTGACGCCATTCTGCGATCTCTGCGCGACGCCAAGCCCCGAGCCGCGGCGTGAAGCTCGTCGTCGTCGGTCTGAGCCTGTCCTCGTCCTGGGGAAATGGACACGCGACCACCTACAGGTCGCTGCTGCGAGCCTTTGCGGCACGCGGACACGTGGTGACCTTCCTGGAGCGCGATGTTCCCTGGTATTCCGGCCCCGCCCGCGACCTGCACGACCCGGACTACTGCAAGCTCTCCTTCTATGAGGATCTGGCAGGGCTGCAGGATCATGCAGCGGAAATCGCGGCTGCCGACGCGGTGATCGTCGGGTCCTATGTCCCGGATGGCCAAGCCGTCGGCCGGATGATTCAGGAGACCGCGCGCGGCGTGACGGCCTTCTATGACATCGATACCCCGGTCACGATCGCTGCGGTCGAGGCGGGCCGCTGCGCCTACCTCGGCGCAGATCAGATCGCCGGCTATGACCTCTATCTCTCGTTCACCGGCGGGCCGATGCTCCATCGCTTGCGCAACGAGTTCGGGTCGCCACAGGCGGTCGCGCTCTACTGCTGCGCCGATCCCGCGGTCTACCGTCCTTCCGAGCAAGCCAAACGTTGGGACCTGTCCTACCTCGGCACCTATAGCGACGACCGGCACCCGGTGCTCGACCGATTGTTGTTGCAGCCTGCCCGCCAAGCGCCGCACCTGCGTTTCGTGGTCGCTGGTTCGCAATATCCCGGAACCATCGCCTGGCCGGCCAATGTGGAACGGATCGAGCATGTCAGTCCGCACGACCATGCCGGCTTCTACGGCGCGAGCCGGTTCACGCTGAACGTGACCCGGGCCGACATGGTGCGGGCGGGCTTCAGTCCGAGCGTGCGGTTGTTCGAAGCGGGGGCCTGCGCGACCCCTACGATCTCGGATCGCTGGATGGGGATCGAGACGGTATTCACGCCAGGCGAAAGCATCCTGCTCGCCACCACTGCGGATGACGTGCTCGGCGTGCTCGATGACATGCCCCCGGAAAACGGGCGTCTTATCGGCGAGCGCGCGAGAGCCGAAGTGCTGGCCCGTCACACCGCCGCCCATCGCGCCTTGGAGTTGGAAGCGGCATTGAGCACCGTGCGGATCAAACGCCGCGCCTCGTAACAAAACTGCAACGTATTCGGCCCTGCAACGTTTTCAGGCGCGGAATGCCGCAATCAATCACGCGGAGGGCAAACGATGAAGAGCGGCAAGGGCGAGCGTATACTTATCGCGGGTGGTGCTGGCTTCATCGGGTCCTATTTATGCGAAGCCTATCTGGCGGAGGGCGCGCAGGTCGTCTGTCTCGACAATCTCCACACGGGCCTGCCCGAAAACGTCCGAGCTTTCGGCAGCGATCCACGGTTCGACCTGATCGAGGCCGACATTGCCACGGTCGCGCCGAAGAAAGTGGCGGGCAAGGGATCTCCATTTTCGCTTATCATCAACGCGGCCTGCCCGGCCTCACCCCCGCACTACCAGGCGGACCCGCAGCATACCCTGCTCACATGCGTTGTCGGCACCAACATGCTGCTGGGGCTTGCCGAACAACATGGGGCACGGTTTGTCATGTGCTCCACCAGTGAGGTCTATGGCGACCCCCTGGTGCATCCGCAGGCCGAAACTTATTGGGGCAACGTCAATCCCACGGGCCCGCGTGCGTGTTACGATGAGGGCAAACGCGCCGCAGAGACCCTGTGCTTTGACTATCTTCGCCAGGCCCGTGTGGACGTACGCGTCGCGCGCATCTTCAACACCTATGGGCCGCGCATGCGGGCCGACGATGGCCGGGTCGTCTCGAACATCGTGTGCCAGGCGCTCGCCGATGCCGACATCACGATCTATGGTGAGGGTCGGCAGACACGTTCGTTCTGCTATGTCAGCGACATGGTGGATGGCCTGATGCGACTTGCCGCCCACAAAGGGCCTCTCCAGAGCGCCATCAACCTCGGTAACCCGAACGAGATCACGATCGCGGATTTGGTGTCGACGGTGTTGGAAATGATCGACACGCGCTCCACCGTGGTGAAGCTCCCGCTTCCGCCGGACGATCCGCAGCGCCGCCGTCCGGATATCGCTCTCGCCAAACGTCATCTCGACTGGCAGCCGACGGTCGACCTTGCGACGGGGTTGAGTCGGACCATCGCCCACTTTGCCCGGCAGTTCGCAGGCGACGCGAAAACCCTGCGTGAGCCCCTCACGGCCGTTGACGCGAGATGATGTGACTCGAGGCTGGGGTCAGCCCAACCTCCGCGTAATGACAGTTCGCTGAACCCGAATGCTTCAGCTGGAAGATCAGCAGGCTCCAACCTTTGTCGTTGGCTGGGCGGTCACGAACCGTGGGCCTCAGCAATGCTCAAGCGTTAGCCGACACGAGGCCGCGGTCCGCATGAGCCGTGCCGAACGGCAGCGGAACGATCGGCGGGACAGCCCCAGCACCGACATAGCGCCGGACCATCGTGGCGCAGAACTCCGCGAAGAGCCCAGGGTCACGGGGCGGACTGGTGTGGTGGGGCTCGATGCCGAGATGCTCCGGCGTAAAGCAGAATGTCACGGTGACCTGGAACGGCTCCAAGGCCTTGACCATCCGGTCGAACCAGCGTTCCGCGTCGGGGCGAAACCAATCTGCCCAGGACAACCCCGTGCGGAGGTAGCGTACGCCCATGCGCTGCATCCACGCGACCGCATCGTCGAGCCTGTGATCCTCGAAATGGAACCACTGGCAGAGCCCAAGCGCTGGGGTGCAGTCGTGGAAGTGCCGCGCGGCGAGCTTCGGCGTCCCATCTTCGCGCAACAGCCCCATTGCGAAATGCCGATAGTAAGACGACCCTTCCGCCTCCTTATGGCGGGTGGTTGCCTCCCAGGCGCGCGGCAGATCGTAGAGCGAGTACCAGTGGATGCGCGGCGCCTTGCCGACCAGGAGTTCGGCGGTCCGCCTGAGACCCCAATCCTGGACCTCCTCGGCTCCGAAAGTCGAGACACCGACTTCGCTGACCCAGACCGGCAGCGACGTCACCGCCCGTATCTCTTCGATCTTCTGCGGCCACTCGTCGAGCTGCCACAGATTCCAGTCGAGCGGGAATCCATGCACCGCGAGAGCTTCGAGGTGGTCGAATACACCTCGGCCGGTGAGATTGGTCACGAAGGTCGGGTCGATCGGTGACATACCGCCGAGCACGCGGGGTAGGCTGCTGTTCTCGGCCCGGATCGCCTGAGACGCGAGTGTGATCATGGTGGCGAATTGCGACCAGTCCGGATCAATCGCCGGGTCCCAGTGCGACTTGTTGTTGGGCTCGTTCCAGAGCATCGCGGCTTCGATCACGGGCGCGTATCCTTGGAGGGGTAGACAGCGCCAGGGTGCGCGAGGGCTGTTCGGCGGCAGAGAAACACCTCCTCCTCCGGATGCGCCTCAATGGTGAAACCGGCGCTGCGCAGCATGGCGGCCGAACAGGCGGTGTTTGGGATCCACCAGTTGGTGGGGTCGCCGCTGTATCGGTGTTCGACGAAAAACATTCTGGGATAGCCCGGGCTGTCAAAATGGTCCTGCTGCCAGAAGTCGTAGTCTTCCGCAACAGGATCGACCGTTGCGCTCCCCCGCTGCAACGATTGGAACAGCAGGAGGTCCTTCGCCACCGTATCGTGGATGATGTCGAGCGCGAGTAGCGGATGGCGAAGGTGGTAAAGTACGCCCATGAAGATCACGAGGTCGAAACGCTCGCCGAGTGAGCCAACGTCGTAGACCGACATCTTGCGGAACTCGATCGCCAGACCGTTGACCTCGGCCGCGAAGCGCGCCTGGGACAGGTAGGCCTCATCGAAGTCGATGCCGAGCACGCGGTCAGCACCGCGTCGCTTCATCTCGATGGCGTAGAAGCCGCCGTTGCAGCCGATGTCGAGCACAGTTTTGCCTGTCATGTCGGCCGGCAGAGTGTCCGCGAAGCGGCGGAACTTCACACCTGGATAGTCGCCGAGGAAATGGTCCGGTGCGGTCCACATGCCACCGAGCTTCATGTTGTGGAACCAGGGTCCCAATGCGCGGATCCGCTCTTCGATGATCTCCGGCGTAAGGCTGGGGGCAACGTTCATGGACCATTCCCCTGAGGTAAGGAATTGTGGAATGTTCGCCGGATGTTGCCCCAGGATGGCGAGATCACGAGACCGAGCACAATCATTGTCACAGGCTGACGATCTGGTTGCTGCGGACGATCTTGCCGCCGCCGTGCCACAGGTCGAGGGTGGTGACCGAGGCGGGATCGATCTCGAGACGATCGTGGACGTCGAGCGCGGCCCCCAGCAAGCCTAACATCGCAAACTTGATGATATCGCTATGCGTCACCAGGATCGTGGCCCCTCCGCCGTCGTTCATGAGCTTTTGCAGGAGCCCCATGACCCGTGCGCAAACGGCAGCCGCAGTCTCTCCCCCCGGCACAGCCGCTTGGCCGCGCTCGGCGTTCCAGGCACGCCACCGCGGATCACCCGTCAGCACCTCGAAGCTCTTGCCCGTCCATTCGCCGCAGTCGATCTCGATCAAGGCCTCACTGAGCTCGACTCTGAGGCCATGGCGTTGCGCGATGGGAGCCGCCGTCTGCTGGCAGCGTTCCAAGGGACTCGACCACACCGCACGGATCTGAGCTCCGGCAAAATGATCCGCAAGCGCAACCGCCTGACGGTGCCCCTCCGCGGACAGCGAAACGCCAGGCATGCGACCGGCCAGCACCTTGCCGACGACGTCATGCGTCCCGTGCCGGACGAGAAAGACCCTTGTCATCCCGGTTCTCAGGCCTCGCCTGCCATGAAGGCCCGCGTGCGCTCCATCGCTTCGGTATCGGTGAACTGCACGGGTGGAGATTTCATGAAATAGCTCGACGGCCCGATCAGGGCCCCACCGATGCCACGGTCGAGCGCAAGCTTCGCGCACCGCACCGCGTCGATCACGATGCCGGCCGAATTTGGGGAATCCCAAACTTCCAGCTTGAGTTCGAGGTTCAACGGCACACCGCCGAACGCGGTCCCCTCAATGCGAATATGAGCCCACTTGCGGTCGGTCAGCCAAGGCACGTGATCACTCGGGCCGACGTGGATGTTTTCAGGATCGATCGGCACGTCGAACTGGCTGGTCACCGACTGCGTCTTCGAGATCTTCTTGGATTCGAGACGCTCGCGCTCCAGCATATTTTGAAAATCGGTGTTGCCACCGAAATTAAGCTGGTACGTGCGATCGATCCGCACGCCACGATCGCGGAACAGGTTGACGAGCGTACGGTGCAGGATCGTCGCGCCGACCTGGCTTTTGATGTCATCGCCAATGATGGGAAGGGTCTTGGCCGCGAACCGTCGTTCCCACGAGGGGTTCGAAGCGATGAAGACCGGCATGCAATTGACAAAGGCGCAGCCGGCTTCGAGCGCCCGCTCGGCATAATATTCAGCAGCATGCTGCGAGCCGACAGGGAGGTACGACACCAGAACATCGGTGCGCGACTCTTTCAAGACCTGGGTCACGTCGGCTTCTGGCACCTCGGATTCTTCCACGACGTCGCGGAGATACTTGCCGAGACCGTCGAGCGTTGGACCACGACGCACCGTGACACCGGTCGCCGGTACAGTCGCAAAGCTCATCGTGTTGTTCGGCTTGCACGCAATGGCTTCGGCAACATCCCGGCCGACCTTGTGGGCATTGATGTCGAACGCGGCCGCGATTGCGATATCGCTGACATGGTACCCGCCGACCGAGGCGTTCATCAGCCCCGGTACCGGCTCGTTGGAACGCGCCTCCTTATAGTATTCCATGCCCTGCACGAACGACGACGCACAATTGCCGACACCTACCAAAGCGACCCGAAGTGATTGCCGCGCCAAAATATCCTCCACGCATGAGACCCATTAGCTAGATCGGGTCACGCATTTGTCCAAATTCCCGATCGGCAATTATCAATTAAGGTGGAAGTGCGCCGCTGGTCTCCGGCGCCGCCAAAGCCCACTGCGGCAATAGGCGCCGCACCTCGCAGGACATCTCGGCAGTTTGCGTAGCGGCCTGGGCCTGGGGGAGATCACAATGGCGACCAATGACAAAACTGTCGAGTATCACGGGCCGACCGGCGGTTGGGGATCTCTCGAGGGCGTCAGCCGGATCTTCGGCAAGGAATGGAATTCCCCCACCGCGCTTGAAACACTCCTGCGCCAGAACAAGCCCGGTGGCTTCATGTGCGTGTCCTGCTCATGGGCGAAGCCCGCAGACTACCACAATTTCGAATTCTGCGAGAACGGCGCCAAGGCCACGCTGTGGGAACTGACCACCCACCGTTGCACGCCCGCGTTCTTCGCCAAGCATACCGTCTCAGAACTTCGACGATGGGACGATCATGACCTCGAGCAGGAAGGTCGACTGACCCATCCGCTCCGCTACGACCCGGCCACGGACCACTATGTACCTTGCGACTGGGACGAGGCCTTCGCGGCGATCGGAGCCGAACTGAAGGCGCTCGATCCGAAATCCGTCATCTTCTATGCCTCAGGCCGCGCGAGCCTGGAGACATCCTACCTCTATGCACTGTTCGCGCGCCTCTATGGCAACAACAACCTGCCCGATTCCTCGAACATGTGCCACGAGACGACCTCGGTGGCTCTCACGAAGCTGATCGGCGTCGGTGTCGGCACGGTCATCTACGACGATCTCGCCAAGAGCGACGCCATCTTCTTCTTCGGACAAAACCCTGGCACCAACAGCCCCCGCTTCCTGCACCCGCTCCAGGATGCGGCCAAGCGGGGGTGCGAGATCATCACCTTCAATCCCGTGCGGGAGCGCGGCCTCGAAGTCTTCATCAATCCGCAAAGCCCGATCGAGATGCTCACCGGCAAGGAGACGCGAATCTCGAGCCAGTATCATCAGGTACGTCCAGGCGGGGACATCGCGGCCATCCTGGGGATCTGCAAGCACGTCTTTGCGTCGGACGACGAAGCGCAAAAGCAGGGCAAGCGGGTCCTCGACACGTCCTTCATCGAGCAACACACGCATGGCTTCGAGGCCTTTGAAGCCAAGGTACGCGCGACGTCCTGGGAGGATATCGAGAGGGAGTCGGGTCTGCCACGATCGGACATCGAGGCGGCCGGGCGGGTCTACGTCAAGGCCGAGCGGGTGACAGCCTTCTACGGCATGGGTCTCACCCAACACGTCCACGGCTTCGAGAACGTGGCGCTCGTGCTCAACATGCTCCTTCTCCGTGGGAACATCGGCCGGGAGGGCACCGGCATCTCTCCGGTGCGCGGTCACTCCAATGTGCAGGGTCAACGCACGGTCGGCATCGGCGAGAAGCCCGAGGAGGTGCCGCTCGACAAGCTCGCCGCGCAATTCGGGTTCGAGCCGCCACGCGAGAAGGGGATGAACACGGTCGCGGCCTGCGAGGGGATCATCTCCGGCGAGGTCAAAGCGTTCATCGGTCTCGGCGGCAATTTCGTGCGTGCAATTCCCGAGCGCGATCTCATGGAGGAGAAGTGGACGGACTTGCGCCTGACCGTGCAGGTCGCGACGAAGCTCAATCGCAGCCATCTCGTCAACGGAAAGATCGCCTATCTGCTGCCCTGCCTCGGCCGCACCGAGCAGGACCTCCAGGCAAGCGGCCCTCAGGCGGTGAGCATGGAGGATACGTTCAGCCACATCGTCGGTTCATTGGCGAAGCGGAAGCCGGCGAGCGAGCACTTGCGTAGCGAGATCGCGATCATCGTCGGGCTCGCCAAGGCAACTCTGGCCCCAAACCCGAAGGTGCCGTGGGACGCGTGGCTGGGCGACTACAAACAGATCCGCGCCACCATCGCCGAGACCTATCCCGACATTTTCAAAGGATATGAGAGACGGATGTGGAAGCCCGGCGGTTTCTACAAGGGCAACAAGGCGCGCGAGCGGATCTGGAACACCGAGAGTGGTAAAGCCGAGTTCACGACGCCCGACATGTTGACGGCCGTGAATTTCGACGACGCCGTCGGCCGGTACCGGCTGATCACGATGCGCAGCAACGATCAATTCAACACCACGATCTACGGGTTCAGCGATCGCCTGCGCGGCATCGAAGGCACGCGACAGGTGCTGCTGATGAACCCTGACGACATCGAACAGGCTGGGCTTCAGCAAGGCCAGATGGTCAGCCTTATCAGCGATGCTGGCGATGGCGTCCATCGCCAGGTTGGACCCTTGAAGGTGACGCCGTTCCGTCTACCGAATGGCTGCATCGGCTCCTACTATCCCGAGATGAATCCACTGATTCCCCTGGCCCATCACGATATCCACTCGCAGACGCCGGCCGCGAAGGGCGTTCCGGTGCGGATCATCGTCTGAAGCCTTCAGGCAGATGGAGCGAAGAGGAAGCAGGATCGAAATGGAGTCGATCGCGTCGTTGCACTGGTGAACCTGCAGCGTCGCGATTGCACGGGGGTGCCTCTGGAACGGTCGCGAGCGTCGACAGTTCCCGCGCCTCGCGCCCTCGAAAGCGTGTCCCTGGCTTGTCGGAACAATGACACGTAGTCTCCCTACGCTCGCGCCGGCGCGGCCGCTGAATGCTGAAAACGCTTCAAGAAGCGAATGCCGGCCGAGAAGAGGGATCGAACGCTCGATCCGAAGGAGAACCGTAATGCGGATGTCTTTGGCCGTTTTATCCCTTGCAGTGACCGTTGCTCTCGCAGGCTGTTCGAAAGGCAACAACGGTGATCAGGGCCCTCCCGGCCCTCCTGGCCCCCAAGGAACGGCAGGTATGGCCGGGCCGGCAGGCCTCGCGGGGCCGAAGGGTGATGCCGGTCCTGCGGGTCCGGCAGGGCCGAAAGGTGAGACGGGAAGCGCAGGACCCGCCGGACCCAAGGGTGATACGGGATCAACTGGCCCGGCGGGACCGAAGGGAGAGGCTGGCGAGATCGGTCCTGTTGGACCGAAGGGCGAAGCCGGTGGCGCCGGACCTGTTGGCCCTGCGGGTCCCGAAGGCAAGCCAGGACAGACAGGCGCGACAGGATCCGAAGGTAAAGCTGGCGCCACGGGTCCTGCAGGGCCGAAGGGCGAGGCCGGAGGGATCGGCCCCGTGGGATCGGCGGGACCGGAAGGAAAGCCGGGTGCCACAGGTCCTGCCGGGCCGAAAGGCGACGCGGGCGCGATCGGGCCTGTCGGGCCGGCAGGACCGGAGGGCAAACAGGGCGCGACCGGTCCAGCAGGGCCCAAAGGCGACGTTGGTGCGATGGGACCCAGTGGACCGCAAGGGCCCAAAGGCGACGGACCTGGGTTCAGGATCGTCAACGATCAACAGGAAGCGGCTTGCAACGCGGACGAGGTCCTGGTCAGCGCGCTGTGTCCTCAAGATGGCAGCACCCTGCATTTCAAGGGGGCGAACGGGGCCAGTTGCGAAGGTCAGCCCAGTGTGAATCCGGTCGTGATGTGCGCGAAGCGCTAGTCTTCAGCTAAGCCACTGACCACAAATGGTCCTCGCGAGCGGTTGAGGAAAGCCGCTCGCGAGGACCGATCAAGTGACAAAGTTGCGTCTTGGGTGATGTGCAGGTCACCCGCAAGGCTGATCAGCACGTAGGAATCGGCTTAGGACAGCTCAATCTTCTCGCCGACCAACACGATCATCTCGCGCCGCGCCAGGATCTCTCCTGCACGCTGCCCGATTTTTGAAGATCTAAACGCTCGCTACGCAATGCCGCATGCCGGCGGGTCTGGTGGTTGCTTCTTACCGAGTCCGCTCCAAGACATTCCGGGGCTCGCATGGTCGATGTTCGGCTTATCGCCAACCTCACTTGGTGTTGCATGCGGCCTCGCCCGCGACGCGAGCTCAAAGGGAGCCAACATGGATGAAATCTTGGACTTCGGCGCCCTCTTCGAACGCTTGGTGGCGGACGGAGAGCGCCAGCACCACGTCATCACCGGCGGCGTGGATGTTCGGCTTGTCCGGGTCGAGGGCGGCGCCGCGGGGCGCTGGGACCGGCACGACGACACCGCCGAGACGGTGATCGTCTGGAGCGGCACGTTCGACGTAGCCTTTCGTGACCACAGTATCTCTCTTCATCCTGGGCAATGCTGCGCGATCCCGATCGGCCTCGACCATAAGGGAACCTCGTCAAACGGCGCGGAGGTGATCCTCTTCAAGTCCGCCTCGTCCGCGACCTGAGTTCGGCCAGGCGAGGGTCGGATGCGTCAGGCGACCGGCGCGACGACCTTGCGGAGTGCGGGGCGGGCTTCGAGCCGAGCGGCATAAGCCGCGATGGCCGGGTAAAGGCCGAGGTCGAGCGGCCGGATGTGCCGGCGGAACGTCGTGAACGGATGGTTCGCTAGCATCAACGGCAGGGGGGGCGAACATTCTAGCGCAAAGCTAAAACAACGATTGGTGCGGCCAAGAGGACTCGAACCTCCACTAGTTTCCCAACTAGCACCTCAAGCTAGCGCGTCTACCAATTCCGCCATGGCCGCACAAGAAGCAAGAACCTTGCTTGTCGTCGCGAGGGCCGAACTAACGTATTGCGGCCGGGATGACAAGGCCGAAGTCGCCCTCGGCTGTGTTTTGTCGTGCAACGACGACCTTGATGACGGTCGATGGAGAGCCTACCACGCCCCTATGGATCGTAGCGCCCTCAGCTCCCGCAGCTTTGCCCGTGCCGATGGATTGCCGGTCGCCTGGTACGTGGCGGAGCGATCTGTCGACTATCCGGAGGCGGTCGAGGCGATGGAGCGCCGCGTCGAGGCGATCGCGGCGGGGGTTGCGCCGGAATGTGTCTGGCTCCTGGAGCATCCCCCCGTCTACACCGCCGGCACGTCGGCCCGGAGCGACGATCTTGTCAGCCCGCAGCGTTTCCCGGTCTATGCGACGGGGCGCGGCGGTCAGTACACCTACCACGGACCGGGCCAGCGCGTGGCCTATGTGATGCTCGACCTCAAACAGCGGAGGCAGGATGTGCGCGCCTTCGTGGCGGCTCTTGAAGCGTGGATCATCGCAACGCTGGGGCGTCTTAACATCAAAGGCGAGCAGCGTGACGACAGAGTGGGAGTGTGGGTGCGCCGGCCCGAGAAGAGGGGCGGCGCCGATGGCACGCCGGCCGAAGACAAGATCGCGGCGATCGGGATCCGGCTGCGCCGCTGGGTCAGCTTTCACGGCATCTCGATCAATGTCGATCCCGATCTTTCGCACTTTTCCGGAATCGTGCCCTGCGGCATCGCTGCTGGGCCGTTCGGCGTGACGAGCGTGCTCGATCTCGGGCTCATCATGTCGATGCCGGAGATCGATGCTCTCCTGCGCTCGGAATTCGAAACCATATTCGGCCCGACCGAGGCGGCCGACCCGGTTCGGCTCGAGCAAGCTGGATCATGAACTTAAGCCATAGCCGCGCTGGGACGGCTGGTAGCGGGAAGCCAACCGCGCAATTCACGAAGATAGGCCTCCGGCAGGCCGCCTAGGGTCGCTGCCGCAAGGACGTTCTCCATATAGCCCGGCCGGGACTCGCCGGTTTCGCGGCTGCGCCCCACATACACGATGGCGTCGGCCACTCCAGCGTCGTGCATGACCGAAAGTGTCAGACGGCGGTAGAGGCCCGCCCCGATCTCTTCATAGGCATCGAGAGCCGCGAGGTCGTCCGGCGCCAATTGCCAGAGCAGGCCATGCACGACCGCACCCTGTTCGGGGCGCAGGGACGCGTAGCCATCGACCATAATGAAAAATCGGTAATCCGCGAGCCGAGCTGGCGCAACGACATGCGACCCTGGGCACCGTTGCGCCATGCCGATCCGGTCGAGGTTGGCGCCATAGGCGAAGTAAGCCGGCATCGAGGTTCCCGTCGCACCTGCGCGGTCATGCCATGCGTGACCCCGCTCGCACAGCGGAACTTCTCGCCAAAGACGGGGTTCCATTTCATCGAGGGAGACGAACGATGAGCAAAATTCCGACCAGCTTGGACCAGCAGGACGCCCGTCAGGGAAAAACCGGCGTGGGCGTTCGCAACGTGCTGGTGTGGGGGCTCATTCTCGTGGTCGTCGCCTTTGTGGTGATCTATTTCGTCCTCAAGGGGACCTCGGGCTGAAGATCGTCCAACGAATACGGCTACTTTTATAATTGCGCCCTGCAGAGCAGTTCTGCTTTGGAATCGCTGCGGTATGTCCGCGGACACTAATCATCTGAACCGGTATCCTCACGCAGCTTGCTGCAGCGCGGTGCGTTCGCGGCCGGCGCCGAAAACCTTGCTGGCCCGGACTCGGACAGCCGGAACAAACCAGGCTGGGAGGTCCTGCGCGTCGTCGATCACGGCGATCAGCAAGGCAAGACAAGCCGGCGACGGCAACTCGCCGACCTGATCACTGAGCCAGAGCGCTCGGCTTTCCGACAAGGTCCCGGTTGGGCGCTCTCCCCAAATGGCGAAGTCCGCCACGAATTCGACCAACAGATCGCCCCATTCGCGGCATTTTTCGCTGCGCTTTCGTTCGATCGCAAACAGCATTTCTGCCTCGGCAACCGAGCGCACGCCGAGACCCAGCTCTGACGCCCGAAGAGCCGCCACATCGGCTTTGGAGACGGTGGACTTCTTCAAAAGACGGCGCAGCAGACGATCGCTCGCCTCTGGAGGGATCGGTTCTTCGGGAGAGAGCTTAGGCATCGGTCGCGCTCCTGTTCTATCGCGACTTTGAAAGACGGAGATAAACACCGTCTGAATGCTTATGCTTGCAATTTTCTCACGGTTAAAGTCTTGAATACAAGAGGTAAGCGAGGTGTAAATTCATTGTCTGCATTTGTTCTGTTCGGCTAAAGGCCGTGCGTGACCAGCCGATCGAGGCGTGCGGCAGTCTCCATCTCGGTCCAGCGACGTGCACGTCGGTCGGCTGCCTCCTGATCGGCGCCCCAGCGGGCAATCTGGTGGTCCTCGTCGATATGGGCGGCCCTCCAGGCTTCCTCGGCATGGAGCAGCCCGGCTGCAATGGCGAGCGCCAACAGCAGGGAGCCCGTCAGCGTCGTCATGACATGGATGGCTCCGAGCCGAAACGGGGCGGTTCGAGGGTCAGTGACCAACGCTCTGAGAGCATCGCCGAGCCGGTCTAGCGACTCAGGACGTTGAGGGATGAACATCACGCCTTGGCCAATCACGAAGTCCACGCCAAGCGACTGTCGGCTCCACGCGATGATGGGGTCCCAGGCGGCCTGCTGGGCGCGCACGAGCTCGTCCGGCTCGGCGGCTCGGTAGACGAGAAGATCCGTGCCGCCGTAGCGAAGCACCTCCTCCATCACGCCCGCCTGCGTATGGCTGACGCCATCGATCACCGAATTCACCAGGCGGGTCATCGGCATCACCCGTGGGTCGATCGTGCCCTGCACGCCCTCCCATTCATTTGCGACGGCCTGGGCGGCGGCCTCGTTGGGCAGGATGACTGGATTTCGCGCCGGCGTTTTGGCTGGACGACCGTCGAGCAGCAGCGCGAACCCGTCTCCAGCCGGGCCGATGGCGGCTGCCTTATAGAAGCGCTTCGGAAAGACTTGCTCGCCCGGCCCGCTGAAAGGCGACGCGCCGCCCGTGCTGTTCGAACTCATGTCGGGACTCGGGTGCTATTCGGGTGCATCTTCGATCGGGTCGCGTCCGGATACGTCGAACCCGAACAGATCCCAACTTTTCTGCATGTGCGGCGGCAACGGCGCCGTCACGTCGAGGGTTCCACCGCCGGGATGGGGCAACACGAGGCGGCGCGCAAGCAGGTGCAGCCTGTCGTCGACGTCGGTCGGAATGGCGCGCAGAGGATCCATGCGGCGCGGCTTTGATTCGATCCCGCCGGTATATTTCGGATCGCCCACGATGGGATGGCCGATCGCTTCCGCATGAGCCCGCAGTTGATGAGTCCGACCGGTGATCGGCTTCATGGAGAGCCAAGCAAGACGCGGCGCAACCTTATCGACGGTTGCATAGAGCGTCACAGAATGCTGCGCGTCCTCTTCACCATGCTTGGCGACCCGCATCTTTTCAAGAGCGGCCCTGTCCGGACTGGTTCGCGGGCTGGATCGCCCCTCCCCCATCCCGTCGCCTTTTGCCAGGAACAGCGAAATGCGCCCCTGAGACGGTTTCGGCACACCCTCGACCAAAGCCCAATAAATCTTCCTCGCCTGTCGCGAGCGAAACACTTGCCCGAGATCGGCCGCGATCTTCCTGTTGCGGGCGACCAGGAGGACGCCCGACGTGTCCTTGTCGAGACGATGAACGAGAAGGGGGCGGTTGCCGCGCTCGTCGGCGAGCGCTTCCAGCATGCCGTCGATATGCTGCCGCGTGCCGGAGCCACCTTGGACCGCGAGACCATAGGGTTTGTTCAGAACCAGGAGATCACGATCCTCGAACAGAATCATGTCGGAAAGCGCGCGCCGGTCCTCGGTGGAGCGTAACGGCACCTCGCGTTTGACGGCTGGCGTGGCCAATGTATCGACGCCCAGCGGGGGGACACGCACCACCTGCCCCTGCCCCAATCGCGTCGAGACCTTCACGCGCCCGCCGTCGACCCGCACCTGTCCGGTGCGGACGATCTTGTTCAAATGCGCAACCGACAATGCCGGGACCCTGCGCTTGAACCAGCGGTCAAGCCGCATGCCGTCCTCTTCAGACGCGACGGTGATGGATTCGACGCTCATGCGAGACCGGCGGCGTTCAAGGGATGCGGTTCAACCGCCATTGTTTTTCGGTACTTCGACCGCGGCCGGAGGCGGCGGTGAACTATCGGCGGCTGCCGGCAGTTTCTCGTCAGGCAGGCCAGTCTTGATCTTGGCCTGGATCTTGGCGAGATCCTCGGGCTCGGGATTGAGGTCGCGGGCATGGTTCCACTGGAACTGGGCCTCGAGTTTGCGCCCTACCCGCCAATAGGCGTCCCCCAGATGATCGTTGATCGTCGGGTCGGCCGGCTTCAGGGTCACGGCGCGTTCGAGATCTTTCACGGCTTCGTCGTATTCGCCGAGCTTGAAGTGAGCCCAGCCGAGGCTGTCGACGATGAAGCCGTCCTCGGGCCGCAGCGCGACGGCCCGACGGAGCATCTTGAATCCTTCGTCGAGATGAATGCCCTGATCAATCCAGGAATAGCCGAGGTAATTGAGAACGAGCGGTTGGTCCGGGAAAAGCGTGAGCGCGCGCTGGAAATCGGCTTCGGCCTTCGGCCATTCCTTGTTGCGCTCAAACGCGATGCCGCGGAAATAAAGCAGGCCCCACAGGCTTTTTTCGTTCGCCGGGGTTGCCTCGATCGCCTTGGTGTAGCTGGCGATCGCCTCGTCATATTTCTTCTGCTCGCGCTGGATGTTGCCGAGCGTCGTCCATGCTTCGATGTCCTGCGGGCGTTCCTTGACGATATCGGTCAGTTGCTTGATCGCCTCGTCACCGCGCCCCAGCGTGTCCAGCGTGAGTCCGGTCTGGATATCGGCGTTGGCCCGGAGGGGACTTGTGGCCGGCACCATCTCGTAGACGTCGATCGCCACTTCGTTCTGCTTCAGCCGGGCATAGGTGTCGGCGAGCGTCACCATGACGAGACTGTTGTCAGGCGAGAGATACAGCGACAATCGCAGATAGATCATCGCCGCAAGATCATCACCTTGCCGACCCCCCGCCGCACCGAGCCCATACAGGACTTCGGCCGCACCGTCCTGCGCGGACCGGATCAGCGGCTGGAGCGGCTTGCCGGCCTTGACGTCGGCCAGGGCGGACTCGATCAACGGATGGTGCGGAAGAACCTCACCGAAGGCCGTGTAGGCCCGCATGGCCTCGGCGTTGTCGCCGTGGCGCGCCTCGAAGCGCCCGTAGGCGTCGACAAGGCGAAGGATGGTCTTGTCGGCCGCATAGGCCTGCTTGAAGCGTCGCGTTGCTTCGGGCACATCGCCGGTCAGATCCGCAATCAAGGCGGCGTGGTAGTCGCGGAATACACCGAGATTGCTATCCGTCAGGCCGTCGACCGCGGCGAGCGCCTTCTTCTCATCGCCCTGCCCGGCCCAGGTCCAGGCGGTCAGAAGCGTCGCCGTGACGTCCCGCTCCCGTCCCGCACCCCCGGTCGACAGCTGGCGACGCGCCGCAACGTAGTGCTTATCCTTCAACTGCTCGACACCGAGCACAAGGTGCGCCAACCCGTTCTTCGGGTCTATCGTGAGCAAACGCCGAGCGAAATCGAAGGATTCCTGCATATCGCCATTTGATAAGGCGGCCACAAAGGTGCGTTCCAGCAACTCTCCATTGCCGGGATCCGCCCGCAATGCTTCCCGAAAGAACGTGGCCGCCGCCAGCGTGTCACGATCAGCGCCCGCCACCAATGCCGCGAGATAATTTCCAACCGAGCTTTCGCCGACCTCAAAGGGCTTGGCGATCGTGACGACATCGCGGGCCTGGCTGGTCGCCGGCACCATCATCGCGAGCATCACGGTTGCGGCGAGCGCGCCGCGCCCGCTTCGAACCAGAACTGGCCAGGAAGGTGATTCGCGCGAGAGCAGGTGAGGCAAAGCTAAGGCTTTCATGAATCAAGCATGACGGAAGAGCGCCCACACGTGGCGTCCGACCGATACATTTGTGATGCGAACATGTCCTTTTTGCGCAGAGGGAGCAAGGCCGGTGCGGTCTCGGCGTTGCCGCAGGACACGCTGTCGGCGGCGAACCGTTCCCGGACGAGCGCGTTGCAATCATAAGCGCCACCCGTCGAGAGTGAGGAAGTGAACCTGATGAACGCCAACCTGCCGTCCCTGATCGACGCTGACACGCACGGCCTGCTGGCTCCGGAAGATCAGGATACTTTGGCAAGGGCCGTCATGACGCTGGAGCATCCCAGTCTTCCGGGGCGGCTCAGCGTGCTGCTCGGTCATCAATTTTCTCTCGCCGGGCAATTCGTTCCCGATTCCATCCTTTCGGCTGCCAATTCTGCCGCGACGATTGCCTTGAGGGCCGCCCTGAAGACCGCCATTGCAACTCTGCCGAAAGGCGGCAAAGCGGCACCGGCCCGGTTGCATACGGCGCTGGCAGCGGTATCGGGAGCGGCCGGCGGCATCTTTGGCCTCGCGTCCCTCCCCGTCGAACTGCCGATCTCGACCACCATCATCCTTCGGTCTATCGCCGACATCGCCCGTCAAGAGGGTGAGGACCCGAATGATCCTGCGACCGCGCTGGCCTGTCTCGAAGTCTTCGCCCTGGGCGGCGGCCATGAGGCGGGACCGGCCAGCAACAGTGGCTACCTGGCGGTGCGAGCCGTGTTGGCAAGATCGGTGCAGCAGGCCTCGCGGGTGATGCTCCAGCGGGGCCTCATGGACGAAGCGACGCCGGCGATGGTTCGCTTCATCGGGCAAATCGTGTCGCGTTTCAGCGTGGCCGTCAGTCAGAAGGCGATGGCTCAAGCCATTCCGGTGATCAGCGCCGTCACAGGGGCCGCCATCAACGCCGCTTTCACCGAACATTTTCAGGGACTGGCCCGCGCGCACTTTCAGGTGCGCCGCCTGGAACGTCGCTACGGCACAGACGTGATCACTCGCGAGTATCGCCGGCTGCTGGCTGCTGAGCCAGCCGCCGCTTGACCACCGAAAGAGTTGCCCGACCAAGATGCTCGAACCGGAACGTCAGCGGCAGTTCGCCTTGAGCGATCCATTCGATTCGTGAGACGAGAGTGCCTCAGTTCAGATGACGGCGGCGCATGCCCATGTCGAACACAGGGCGACAGGCCGCGCTCAGGCTCGATCGGTTCAATTTCATGCATGCCAGCATCTTGTCTTCATCTGGATAGACGGCACTGCAAAAGGTAGCAGCATCGGTACCGCAGGCAGACTGCTCCTCAGCCGTGATTTGATATTTGTTTGCCGGCGGTGGTGACAATCGTGGTTCCGAAGCCCAGGCGCTCCCTCCCGACATCACACCACAAATTGTGATCGAGGCAGCCGCAGCAATCCTGAGGTTCATCTGAGTTTCCGACAGAAGGGAGAATGACCCTGGATCGCAGGCCCAAGCCTTGAATGCTCAATTCCTGCAAAGGTTGCGTCGTCGAGAGGCGGATCGAACGACCGGACTTTTCGCATCGCATTCAGAACTTTGACTGCGGAAGACTGCGGTCAAAAAAGAGCCTGCCGCGGCTCGGAACTCGCTACGTGACGCAGAGCGGCGTCGAAGTCGTGGAGGCCTCGCCCGGAATCGAACCGGGGTGCAAGGATTTGCAGTCCTCTGCGTAGCCACTCCGCCACGAGGCCTCGTGTACCGCAATCAATGCCGGCACGGGCGCTTCTTAGCCCACCGATCCCCGATCCCGCAAGGGCCGAAAGTGCGCTCAAGGCTGCAAGCCGTCAGGGTGACGGACACCCGGAGCGAGACGGCGCAAATCTTGGCTTGCAATTCCGTTCCGCGATGTTATCAACCCGCCCCATGGCAGGACGCTTCGTCGCCCTGTTCCCCGATAGCTCAGTTGGTAGAGCATTCGACTGTTAATCGAATGGTCGCAGGTTCGAGTCCTGCTCGGGGAGCCACTTCTACAGGAATCTGCGAAAGCTAAGTCCCGCACTTTCCGCTAGGCTTTTATCCAGGCATATCTGCCGGGTCTCGAGAAGTTTGGAGGCCGCACCACTAACCCCAAGCTGGTTTCTCCCACTTCAGCCGGCGGTGTGAGACTTTGGATGCGGCTCGTGTGGAAGGTTCCATTCTCCAGCGCAAAGGCTTGTCGTCAGCTAACCCTAGCAAAGCCAGACGATCACGGTCATGCCGACCTCGCATCGATGACGCCGGACAAGTCCCATAGAGAATCTCTCAACTCGTCGAGGGTGCGCTCTTCTAATCCAATCTGAGCCACCATCCTCTCTCGCATTAGGATCGCCTGCCTCCGAAAGGCCTGCCCCTGCTCAGTCAATCCGACCAGCACGCGCCTCTCGTCCAGCGGATCGCGTGAGCGAGTCACATATCCCAGCCCTTCCATCCGCTTTACGATTGGTGTGATGGTGTTCGACTCGAGATCGAGCGCGTGAGCGAGGTTGGTGACCGCACACGGAGCCTGCTCCCAAAGCACCAGAAGCACGAGATATTGCGGAAACGTCAGTCCCAGCGGCTCCAGATAGGACCGATACAGGCGTGACACCCTGTTGGTACTGGCATATAGGGCGAAACTAAGCTGACTGCGCAGCTTCAGCTTATTCTCGCCGGGCTTAGCCCTGCTGGCGGTCTTTTTGGATCGAGGCACAGGCTGAACTTGTCGCTTCGCATACTTCTCACCAGTATTCAGACAGCCTTATAAGGTGAGCTTTGGGAGCTTATACGCCGGCTGATGAATTTGCCAACGATGACTGCTCTCAAAACTCCTCCCACTGCTCTTGGACATTTGGTCGGTTCGATTTCAAATCCACAATCTGGGCCCCTGCCCGTGAGCCCACACCCCTTACGCCACCACGAGCTCTCACCACCGGGCGTGCACTTCGCTTCATCATAGCCGCCCCGACGGCCTGCGACGCGGGTCGGTCTTGAGCAATCTTGAACTGTTTGACCATCGCCGAGAGAACTGACGCTTCACTAGCGAGAGACTGGCTCGCGGCGGTGGATTCCTCGACCATCGCGGCATTCTGTTGTGTCATCTGATCCATATGGTTGATAGCCGTGTTGACTTCCTGCAACGCGGTCGCCTGCTCTCGCGCCGAGAGGGTCGTATCCGTCACAAGTGTACTGATCTCCGTCACTTGCGTTGCGATGCGCCGAAGCACATCTCCGGTGTCGCCTACCAAGCGCACACCTTCCGTCACTTGTCGGGCCGAGGTAGAGATCAGCGACTTGATCTCCTTCGCGGCCTCAGCCGATCGTTGCGCCAGAGCGCGCACTTCGGAGGCGACGACCGCAAAACCGCGTCCGGCCTCCCCGGCCCGAGCCGCTTCGACCCCCGCGTTCAGCGCCAGCAGGTTGGTCTGAAAGGCAATCTCGTCGATGACGCCGATAATCTCGCCGATTTGTTTGGACGATGTCTCGATCGTCGTCATCGCGTTCACGGCGCGCTCGACAACCTCGCCCGCGCTCTCCGCATCCTGCTTGGCCGTCGAGACCACGACCAAAGCGTGAGCTGTGCCTTCGGCGGTCTTCTTGACGGTTGCGGTAATCTCGTCGAGCGCGGCAGCCGTTTGCTCCAGGCTGGCCGCTTGTTGCTCCGTGCGGCGCGACAGGTCCGCGGCCGACGTTGAAATCTCCTGGGTGCCGGCCTGGATCGCGGTGGCGCTGCCCGAAATCTGGAGCACCGTAGCCTGCATCTTCGCAAGCGATGCATTCAGGTCACGGCGGAGTTGTTCGAAGGCCGGAGCGAGCTCCGTCTCGATCCGGAACGTCAGATTGCTGTCCGCCAACTGCCTCAATCCGTCCGCGATGGTCGTGACGGCCTGAACGCGATCCGTGATGTCAGTGGCGAATTTAACAATTTTAACGACGTTTCCGTCGGAGCCGAACACAGGATTGTAGGAAGCCTGGATCCAGACCCTGTTGCCGTTCTTGCCGATCCGCATGAATTCGGCCGCAACATACTCGCCCGCGTTCAGCCGCGTCCAAAAGTGCTGGTACTCTGACGACTGCGCCTCCGACGGTTCGACGAAGATGCGGTGGTGTTGCCCTCTGATCTCGGCAAGCGTGTAACCAAGGGTTTTCAGGAAATTGTCATTGGCGGTGATGATCTCGCCAGTTGGCTTGAACTCGATCACGGCCTGGACCCGGGACACAGCATCAAGCTTTGCATTGGAATCCATCGCATGCTGCTTGTCGACGGTGATGTCGGTCGCCTGCTTGATGATCCTGACGACTTTGCCGGACGCATTGCGAACCGGATTGTAGGACGCCTGGATCCAAACCTCCCGCCCTCCCTTGCCAAAGCGCTTGTATTCCCGGGCCTCACATTCGCCACGACGGAGCTTGTCCCAGAACGCTCTGTACTCCGCCGTTTGTGCATGGTGGGGATCGACGAACATACTGTGATGCCGTCCGCTAATCTCATCGAGACCGTAACCCATCACAGCACAAAAATTATTGTTGGCCGTCAGGACTTTACCTTGCAGATCGAACTCGATCAGCGCCAAGGAATGGCCAAGAGCGGCCAGCGTCGCTTTGTCCGACACAGACCCGCCATTCAGACCCAGCATAAGCGACTCCACAACAAGCAAGGGAAAGTTGTTTGTCGGCAGCTTGACCTTGAGATCACCGAAGCGATCCCTATTGCCTTCAAACACGATTTACTCGTGCGCGAGGTAACCACGGCAGGGCTTAACAATCGATAGTCGTAGGCCCGATCGGGGAGTAAATTGCTTCTTAATTCAGAAACATATGTGGGTTTAATCCAGCCTTGCTGGCGCCTGCAGCTTCGTGAAAGCCCATGGTGTGGCGCTCCGTCGCATGAGGACCGAAGAAACGGTGCAGGTTGGTTTCCGCCCCAGGGCTCGATCGAAATGCACGTTACTTCGGAGACGAACCAAACAGCTCTGCGCGCTACCACGAAATTAGCGGGCAGAAGCCTATGTCCGCGTCAAACGCCAAGTGCAAGTTACGCCCTCAGCGCAACCGTGTCAGCAACTCCCAGAGAAGTTGCCGCTCCTCGGAGGTGAGCGGTGCCAACGTCTCGTCCGTGATGGCCAGCGCTTGCGGGATCAGACGCTCCACAAGGGTTCGTCCTGCCACCGTCAGCTCGACGATGATCCGCCGCCCATCTTCAGGGTCCGGTCGGGTCTCGGTGAGTTCACGTTGCGACAGACGGTCGATCACGCCCTTGACGGTCGCGGCATCCATGACGGTCAGACGCCCGAGGCGGTTCTGGCTGAGGGCTCCCACCTCGTAAAGCTTGGCGAGCGCAGCCCATTGGGTCGCCGTCACTTCGCCCTCGACTCCCGCCGCGAAGATCAGCGCGTGCCGCTGCGCGACTTGTCGAAGGAGGAAGCCGATCTGTCGGTCGAGGACATAGGCCGGCTCGACGCTCGTCGCACAGGCATTCGTTCGGGGCATGTCGATCCAGGGCCGCCCGTGAGGTGGGCTACCCCACACGTATCACACCGCCAGATAGGCTTCATAGACATCCGGATGAGAGACCAACTCCGCCATCGGGCCGGCAAAGCGCACGTGGCCGCTCTCGATCACCACGGCGGCGTCGCTAATCAGCCGGGCGAAATGCAGGTTTTGCTCGGACAGGAGAATGCTCAGTCCCTCGCGCTTCATGGCGACGATCGCATGCGCCATGTCTTCGACGATCTTGGGCGCGAGCCCTTCCGAGGGCTCGTCGAGCAGCACCAAGCGCGGGTTGCCCATCAGCGAGCGCGCAATTGTCAGCATCTGCTGTTCGCCGCCGCTCATCCGGCCGCCGAGGCGGCGGCGCATTGCGGCGAGGTTGGGGAATAGCTCATAGAGACGCTCCGGGGTCCAATGCGGGACGCCAAGGCGGGGCGGCTGACGGCCGACCTCCAGGTTTTCCTCGACCGTCAGGTCGGTGAAGATGCGGCGGTCTTCCGGCACGAAGGCGAGGCCGCGCCGGACAATCTCGTAGGTCGGCAGACGGGACACATCCTGGTCACCGAAGACGACGACGCCTTCCCGGCGCGGCACGAGCCCGGCGATCGACCGGAAGGTCGTCGTCTTGCCGGCCCCGTTGCGGCCGAGCAGCGCCACGACCGAGCCGGGCCCGACGTCGAGCGCCACTTCGAAGAGGATTTGGGCCTGGCCGTACCATCCGCAAAGGTTCGAGACACGCAGCGTCAATGACGCACCTGCGCGGCCGCCAGGTCGCCGTGTACGAGACCCTCGCCGAGATAGATGGCCCGCACTTGGCGGTCCTGGCGAACGACATCGGGGGCGCCCATTGCGATCAATTCGCCGCGATTCAGCACCATGACGCGATCGGCGTGTTCGAACACGATGTCCATGTCGTGTTCCGTGAACAGGATGCCCACATTGCGCTCCCGCGCGATGGCTGCCGTGGCTCGCATCAAGTCGGCGCGCTCCTTGGGGGCCATGCCGGCCGTGGGCTCATCCATGAGCAAGAGCGAGGGCGAGTTGGTGAGGGCGACAGCCAATTCGAGGCGTTTGAGATCGCCATAGGCAAGCTCTCCACAGGAGCGGTCCGCCTGCCCCCGCAGACCCACGCGGTCGAGTAGCGCATCCGCCTCGACCTCGAACGCCCGGTTCGCCTTTCCGAATGGGCGGGACAGCTGACCGGCATGCGACAGCAGGGCCGTCTGCAGGTTCTCACGAACCGTCATCGACGTGAAGGTGGCAGTGATCTGGAACGTGCGTCCGACTCCACGCCGCCACATGGAGCGCGGCGAGGAAGCGGTGACATCCTGGCCTTCGAACAGGATGGTGCCGGCATTCGGGCGGATTTGACCGTTCAGCATGTTGAAACAGGTCGACTTGCCGGCGCCGTTGGGCCCGATCAAGGCCAGGATCTCGCCGCGTTCGAGCGTGAACGAGACCCCACGGACGGCGGGCACGCCGTGGTAGGACTTGGCAAGGCTTTCGACGCGAAGAAGGCTCTGGTTCATTCCGCGGCCTCGACGGGCGCGGCAGCCGTCGCTCGGGTCGAGACCCTCCGCCGACCGGCCCATGCTGAGAAGAAGCCACCGATACCGCTCGGAAAGAGAACCACCAGGCCGACGATCGCGGCACCGAGCACCAGCTTCGAATAGTCGGTCTGGCTGATCAACCAGACCGACAGCGCCTTGTACACGACGGCGCCCAAGACACTGCCCGACACGGTGCCCACACCGCCCAGCAGCACCATGACGAGACCATCGACCGACGTCGGAATCCCGAGCGCATCGGGGAAGACACTGCCCTTCAGGAAAGCGAAAAGCCCCCCGGCCAGCGCCGCGAAGCCGCCAGCCACGATGAAGCAGACCCACTGGGTGTGGCGCCGACCGATGCCGATCGCTTCGGCGCGAAGGCTCGAGTCCCGCACCGCCCGCAGCCCGTAGCCGAAGGGCGAGAAGGTGAGGATCCGCAGCGCCCCGATGCCACCAACTGCGACCGCAAGCGACAGCCAGTAGAACGCGCGCGGGCTCGCCGCCCAAGCGTCGGGCCAGCTTCCCAGAAGACCATTGTCGCCCCCTGTCACGGCGGTCCACTGAAAGGCGGCGGACCAGGCGATCTGGGCGAAGGCGAGTGTAAGCATGGCGAAATACACGCCGGCCAGACGGACGCAAAACCAGCCGAACAAAGCCGCCCCTGCCAGCCCGAGCATGACACCACAGCCGAGCGCCGGGATCATCGGCCAGCCGAGACTCTTCACGGCGAGCGCCGCCCCGTAGGCGCCGAGCCCGAAATAGGCGGCATGGCCGAAGGAGGCCAGTCCACCTGTCGACATCAAGAACTGCAAGCTCATGGCGAAGAGCGCGAAGATCAGCATTTCGGCCCCGACCGCGAGCCCGTAGGGGCCGAGCCACAGCGGGAGCAGAGCCGCAACCGCCACGGCCACCAGGGCGATAAATTGTGCTTTGGCATCGAGCGGCCGCCAGGGCCGCGAGCTCATCTGCCCTGTCCCTCGCGCCGGGGCTTCGGCCCGGCCCAGGAGACCATTGGGGCGCAGCACCAGGACGACGGCCATCACCACGAAGACCAGCACGAGCGAAACGCCCGGCAGCACCAGAATCCCGAAGGCGTTGAGTTCCGCCACCAGGAGGGACGCCAGAAAGGCGCCGCCGACGCTCCCCAGGCCGCCGATCACCACGACCACGAAGGCCTCTACGATGACGGTCAGATCCATCGCGTGATTGACGGCGTCACGCGGGATCTGGAGGGCGCCGCCGAGCGCCGCGAGCCCGACGCCGAGGCAAAAGACGGCCGTGAACAGCCATTTCTGGTTGACCCCGAGCGCCGCCACCATGTCGCGGTCCTGGGTCGCGGCCCGCACCAGAATGCCGAAACGAGTACGGTGGAACAGCAGCCACAGGGCGCCGAGCACGAGTGGACCGAGCGCGATCAAAACGAGATCGTAGCTGGGTACCGCCTGGCCCAGCACTTCGACGGCACCCTTGAGCCCCGGCGCCCGTGGCCCAACGAGATCCTCCGGTCCCCAGATGATCACCACGAGATCCTCGGCCATCAAGGTGAGACCGAAGGTAGCGAGCAGCTGGAAGAGATCCGGCGCATGATAGATCCGCCGCAGCAGGAGAATCTCGACAAGCCCTCCCAGCGCCGCCACCACCAGCACCGAAAGCACGATACCGCCCCAGAAGCCGATCGCTCCTTCGAAGCGCTCGGTCAACGTATAGGCCACATAGGCGCCAACCATGTAGAAGGCGCCATGCGCGAAATTCACGACGCGGGTGACGCCGAAAATGATCGACAGGCCCGACGCGACGAGGAACAGCGAGGCTGCGCCTGCAAGACCGGTCAGGAACTGGGCGAGGTAAAGAGCCAAGCGTGCGCCTCGCGGAAGGGCAATGAAGAAGGACGGACCTACTCGGCCGGACGGAACGTCTTCACCTCGCTATCCGGCGGCAGATATTTGGCGCCGTCGCGATAAGCGAAATCGACCATGACGCCCTTGCCGTCCTGCACGGCCGTCTTGCCCACGAAGGCCCCGAGCGTCGCCTGATGGTCGATCGCCCGAAGTGTCGCGTTTCCGAATGGCGTCGGGAAGGACAGGCCTTCGGCGGCGCCGACGAGTTTGTCGGTGTCGGTCGAGCCTGCCTTGCGCAGCACCTCGGCCGCCGCCTTGATCAGCGTATAGCCCACGACGGAACCGAGACGCGGATGATCATTGTACTTGGCCTCATAGGCCTTGAGGAAGGCGTCATGCGCGGGCGTGTGAATGCCATACCAGGGGTAACCGGTGACGATCCATCCCTGCGGTGCTTCATCCTTCAGGGGTTCGAGATATTCGGGCTCGCCGGTCAGGAAACTCACCACGGCCCGGTCTTTGAAAAGCCCGCGCGTGTTGCCCTCGCGAACGAGTTTCACGAGGTCGGGGCCAAACTCGACATTGAGAATCGCGTCGGGTTGCGTGGCCGCGATGGCGGCCACCACCGGGCCGGCGTCGATCTTGCCCTGCGTCGGCCATTGCTCGCCGACCCACTCGATGTCGGGCCGTTTCGCCGATAAAAGATTCTTGAACACCGCGACGGCCGATTGGCCGTATTCGTAATTGGGCGCGATCGTTGCCCAACGTTTGGCGGGCAGCTTGGCGGCTTCCTCAGCCAGCATCGCGGCCTGCATGTAATTCGAGGGGCGCAGCCGGAAGGTGTAATGGTTGCCGTGCGCCCACACCATCGCGTCGGTCAAGGGCTCGCCGGCAAAGTAGAAGACCTTCTTCTGCTTGGCGAAATCCGCGAGCGCCAAACCGATGTTCGAGAAGAACCCACCCGCCAGCATGGCGACGCCTTCACTCGATACGAGCTCGTTGGCGGCCGTCACCGCCTCGGCCGGCTTGCCGGCATCGTCTTTGGACACGACGACCAGTGTCTTGCCATTGATGCCGCCCGCCGCGTTGATCTCCTCGACGGCGAGTTGCCAGCCCTTGCGGTACGGTTCTGTGAAGCCGGGCAGCGCCGAATAGGAGTTAATCTCGCCGATCTTGATGTCGTCGGCGCGGGTCGGCGCAAGACCGCTGCCGAAGAAGGTGCCTCCCAAAAGAGCGGCGATGAGAACACGTTTCATCCGATCCCCTTGCTGATTGATCTCACCGTCGCACCCGGGCCGCTGCCACGTCGCGAGGTCAAGGCCCTGACTTCACCGATTCGAAGGCGGACGCGAAGATAAAGCGGGCCTGCGACCACTACCGCAATCCGTCCTCGCCCTTGATCTCCGCCACCGTGAGGCCGCCGACGCGGGCCAGGGGGCGGCCACTGTCCGTGACGGCGATCGCCACCATGATCTCGCCGGCCCGTGGCGCATCGTTGATCCGCACTTCCATACCGTCAAAATGGCTGCGCACGAAGGCCGCATCCTTGTGCCCGAGTGGCACATCAAGAACCGTGCCAGGACCGCCGCGTTTCTTGGACGATGGGATGAGCGCCGCGCCCTTGCCGAGGGTCTTGCGGACTGGCGCGCCCATTTTTGGATGCAGAACGGCCGCCGCGTGTTCGAGTTCGCCATCCTCCCCGACGCAGGCCGCCTTGCCATAACTTTCGGCCTTGGCGCCCGGGATCCCCAGTGCCGCGACCGCACGCTCGGTCAGCAGCGCCCCGAGTTCCTCACCGATCATGACGAGGCCCGAGAGATCCTCGACATAGTTCCCAGCAAACGGGTTGGCGATGACGGCGACGGCGGCCGCACGGCGCGTCGGCGGGCTGATAGAGCGCCCCATCTCGCTGTGGACCTCCTCGACAAAGGTGACGATCTTGCGGATCTTAGCGCTCATCGCAACCCATCCTCTCCCTTGATGTCGCTCGCCTTCAGGCCACCGGCACGATTGTGGATGCGGGCCCCCGTCGTCATCACCAGTGCGAGCAGGATTTCGTCGGCCCGCGGCCCGTCGGCGATGCCGACCTCCATGGCATCGAAATGGCTGCGCACGTAGGAGGCGTTGATGTGGGTCACCGGCACGTCAAGGCGTGTCCCCGGTCCACCCACCTTCTTGGTGGAAGGAACGATCGCCTTAGCGTCGCCCAGGATCTCGCGCATCGCATAGCCGCCGGGCGCATGCCACAGCGCACCATGTTCCACTTCACCCGCCTGCCCCACGATCGCGCCCTTGCCGTAGCCTTCGATCGCGGCCGGGCCACCGAGCGCCGCCGCAAGATCGCGCGCCATGGCGAGCCCGAGCGGCTTTAGGTCGTCCATGAAACCGACGATCTCCTCGACATACCGGCCCGCGAAGGGGTTGCGGATCACGGCGAGCACCGCGCCGCGCTTGAGCGGCTTCGCGGCGACCGGACCGCCCTCATGGAAGATTTCCTCCACCGTGAGACACCGCTTTCGGATCACGACCTCAGGCATAAACGAGATTCTCCTGCCGCACCGAAATGGTCCGGCGCATGGGGGGCAGAGGACGGAAACCAACCGACTCCGTGACGCCCTGAAGGTGCAAAGCAGCGCCGCAGATGAGATCCTGCTCGATCAACGCCCGCGTCCGCGCGACACCGGCCTGCAGGGCGGTGTCGATTTCGACGCTGGAAAGTGGCCCCACGGAACGGGTCACCAGGCGATCACCGAGGTCATTGTCCAACTGGATCGTCGAGGCTGGCGCGCGTCGAACCGCCCGATGGCCGGGCAGGTCGACCGCATTGGCGATGATGGTCGCCGCCGCATCGGCCGCGGCGGCCGTGCGGGCCAGGACCGTGACGGCATCGGCGATGCCGAGCGAAAAGCTGCGGCCCCGCCAGCCGCTCGTCGCAATGCCAAGCACCCGATCTTCGCCCGTGAGATCGATATGGCCGACAAGGCTCGGCCGATCGTCTCGATCGATCATGCCGACCCGAAACCGTGCCCCCGGCGCGAGATGCAGCGCGATATCCCCGCCATTGTTCACGAAGGCTCGGGTGAGGTCGGCCGCCCCCGTCATGGCACCAAGGATTTCTTCCGCCACCGCACCGGCCACGGCCGCCATGGGGGTGATGAAATGCAGCGTCGCAAAAGGCGTCACCGCGGCCTGCATGCGGCCCGCCACGAGACCCGTCATTGCCGCATCGTCGAGCCGCGCCGGTGCGCGAAGACGATCGAGTTCGCCGCAAAGTTCATCGAGGACGGTATGAAAACGCGCGGCGGCAGAGCGATAAGCCATCTCGACCGATGCATCCGATCCGGACGCACCGATCACGAGGTCGATCGGACCGTGCCGCAGGTGCAGCCGCCGACCATCGGGCAGAAGCCTGATCTGCGGCCCGGCGCTCACCGGTGCAGCGCCTTTGCGGCGTCGGCGAGCAAAGGCCAAGGATTGTCGGCCCGGTGCGGCACCTGCCGCCGATGTTCGCTCGGCGCGCGAAACTCCGAAAGCGGCCGCACCTGATCCATGTGGCCGCCGAGCTTCTCATAATCCGACATGCGCAGCGTGAATTCGATCGGCGCGACCAGTGCCGGCGTCGGCACGTAGCCGAAGCCGTTGGGCGGCACGCGCGAGACATCGACCATGAAGGTGATGCCCCCGCCCGGCCACACGTAGGTCGGCGCACCGCCGCAGGTGACGATTGTCAGCGCATCCTTGACTGAACGCGTCAGCCGCACCGGGTTCTCGGTGACGCCCGCCCGGAGCGACCCCCCGGCGCCGCCCATGAACAAGACGGTGCAGAGTGCCGGCTCGCAGTTTTCCTGGATCAGCGAAACCGACCTTCGAAGGTCCTCCGGCATGCTCTGCTCCACCGGGCGCAACGCCTCGTCGAGCACGTAGTAGCCGGCGTGTTCGCCGGTGGTCGATACCATCAGCAGCGTCAGGCCGGGCCGCGCGACCTTGGGGTCGAACGGCCCCAGGATCTGCAGCGGATCGGCCACGTTGGTGCCTCCCCAGCCCGTGCCGGGCTCGGCGACCTGAAAATAGCGTCCCGGCGTCGAGCGCCGCCCCTTCATCTTCAGTCCGGTATCGCGGATGCCCAGAAGTTTGCCGGCCTGATGCTCGGACAGGACGCCGGTGATATGGTCGTCGACCACCACCACCTCGTCGACACGATCATGCCATTGCTTGGCGAACATGCCGATCGTGGCCGACCCGCAGCCGACGCGCATGCGCTCCTCAATCGCGCCATTCACGATGGGCGGTCGCCCCGCCTGCACCAGCACGGTCGCGCCGCCATCGACCGTGAGTTCGACGGCGCCGCCGTTGCACAGCGTCAACAGCGCGTCGCAGGTGACGCGGCCTTCCTTCTTGGAGCCGCCCGTCAAGTGGTGCACCCCGCCGAGCGACAGCATCTGCGAGCCGTATTCGCCGGTGGTGACGTGGCCAACCGGCTCGCCGTCGACCCGCACGGCCGCGCATTCGGGGCCGAGGTGCCGGTCCGTGTCGATCTTCACCTTCACGCCGCAATAGGAGAAGATGCCTTCGGTCACCACAGTGACCATGTCCACGCCGTCGATCTCCGAGGCCACGATGAAGGGCGCGGGCTTGTAGTCCGGATAGGTCGTGCCGGCCCCGATGGCGGTGACGAAGGTCTGCGGCTCCCGAAGAATATTGCCGTCCCAATCGAGGGTGCCCGAACCGAACGGCACGACGAGGTCGCCGTTCTCGAGTGCCTGCTCAAGGATGATGTGTGGGTCGACGCGTACCAGCGCGCCCGCATCGTTGGCGTAGCGATCGCAAGCGCCGCGCGCGCCCGGCTTGATGTAGCACATCACCGGGCAGGCATCGCAGCGGATCTTGTCGCCTGCGGCCGTAGCATCGTCCTGCAGCAGCGTCATGGCTGTCTGATCCCCGCTTCGCCGGAGAGCCCGATCATTCCCGCGAGCACCACGCGAAAGATCGTTCGTGTACAAACGAGTTTGCGCTCCAGATTAGAACGCTGTCAAGGCACCTCCGGCCCTACGCTCAAATGAGCCTTTCGCACCGCTCGACACCTGCGGCAGTATGTCAAAAGCCGCTCGGGTCGCTGGCGTGAGTTCGCCGCAGCGGTCCCCCACGAAGGAAGGTCGACGTGATTTCCCCGAAGCTGTTCTACTCGCCCGGTGCCTGTTCGTTGGCGCCCCATATCGCGCTCGAAGAGACCGGCGAACCCTTCGAGCCCGTTCTTGTCGACACCAAGACGGGCGTCCACAGGGAACCGCCTTATCTCCGCATCAATCCCAAGGCGCGCGTTCCGGCCCTGGCCATCGGGGATTGGGTGCTGACCGAAAATCCGGCCCTTCTTCAGTTCATCGCCCGGTCTTATCCGGACGCAGGGCTCTGGCCCGAAGATCTGCGGGCACAGGCCAAGGCCATGGAGTGGCTCGCCTGGATCGCCTCCACGGTGCATGTCGCCTATGCGCATGTCCGCCGTGCGGAGCGTTACGCGACATCGGAAGCCGCCTTGGCGGACGTGCGCGCCAAAGGGCTGGACGCCTCCCGCGACCTGTGGCGCGCCATCGAGCGGCAGGTCGGGGCGGGCCCTTGGGTGCTTGGCGAGCGATATACGGTGGTCGATGCCTACCTGTTCGTCTTCTGGCTCTGGGGACAGGGCCCGGCGCTCCAGCTTCCCATGGCGGAGTTCTGTCCGGCATGGACCGCACAGGCGCGGGCCATGGGAAAGCGGCCCGCGGTGCAGCGGGCTTTGGCGCGCGAACAGATCGCCTTTCCAACGTGATGCATGCCGCGGGCGGCGTTCCGGCCGGAGAGGTTCGGCGGTTGCCCCGCCATCGAAAGAAATGAAATCTCGTCGATTGACCTTTGAGTCGATCGCCCTGAACATGTTCGTACACAAACGATTCCGCGCGGTATCGCTGGCTGCATGATCCACCTCACCGTGAATGGAACATCTCACGCTCTCGATGTGCAGCCTGACGTGCCGCTTCTCTATGTTCTGCGGAACGATCTTCAGCTGAACGGCCCCAAATACGGCTGTGGGCTTGGAGAATGCGGCGCCTGCACGGTGCTGGTCGATGGGATCGCGGCACGATCCTGCGTCATTCCGCTCGGGATCATGGCGGGGCGTTCGGTGACGACGCTCGAAGGACTGGGCACCCCGGAGGCGCTGCATCCGGTGCAGCAGGCCTTCATCGACGCCCAGGCCGCGCAATGCGGCTACTGCCTCAATGGGATGATCATGACGGTTACGGCACTCCTCAACCGTAACCCCTCCCCGAACGATACCGAAATCCGCGCCGAACTGCGTGGCAATCTCTGCCGCTGTGGTGCCCATGTCGAGATCCTGCGGGCCGCCCATCGCGCCGCGACCCTCGTCCGCCGGGATCGGGCCGCTTGAGCGGCCCCGCCATGCTTCATGCCCGGGATGCGCTGACGCGGGACGGCGTCCTTCTCATCTACCTGCCACCACATGGCGGCGGCCCGATCCAGGAAGAGCCGGCGGCAGCCGGGCCGCAGCAGCCGGATGACGAGGTCGAGGTCTTCCTGGTCGTCGACCGCGACGGATTCGTCACCGGCTACAACGGTCACGTCGATCTCGGGACCGGCATCGGGACCGCGCTCGGGCAGATCGTGGCGGAAGAACTGGATGTCGCTTTCGAGCATGTCCGCATCGTGCTCGGCGAGTCCGACAAGGCGCCGAACCAGGGCGCCACAATCGCCTCCGAAACCATCCAGGTGACGGCCATTCCGCTTCGCCAAGCGGCCGCTCAAGCGCGACGGCACCTAATCTCGCTGGCCGCCGAGCGTCTCGATGTGCGGATCGATGAACTCGATGTGGAAAACGGGGTCGCCCGCCGCCGGGACGGCGGCAACGCGAGCGTCAGCTATGCCGAACTCCTGCGCGACGGCCACATCCGCCTCGCGCTCGACCCGACGGTGCCCTTGAAGGCCACAGCGCACTATCGCGTCGTCGGGCAGCGCCAGCCCCGGATCGACATTCCGGCCAAGGCCACCGGCCAATTCACCTATGTGCATGACGTCCGCCTTCCCGGCATGCTGCATGGCCGCGTCGTGCGGCCACCCTATGCCGGGCTCGACGCGGGCGAATTCGTCGGTAACAGCCTCGTTGCGGTGGACAGGACCTCCATCGCCCATGTGCCGGGCCTGATCGCCGTCGTGGTCATCCGCGATTTCGTTGGCGTGGTGGCGGAGCGCGAGGAGCAGGCGGTTGAAGCCGCCGCGAAGCTGCGGCTCGAATGGAAGACTTGGCCGGGTCTCTCCGATCTCGACCGGCCCGAGCAGACGCTCCGGGCAGCTTCGTCCCGCCCCCGTGTTCTCCTCGACGAAGGCGGCTCCGCCGAGGCGATCGCGGCAGCGGCCCAGCCGATGCGGCGGACTTATGTCTGGCCCTACCAGATGCATGGCTCGATCGGCCCCTCCTGTTCGGTCGCGGACTTCCGACAGGATGGCCTCACGGTGTGGTCGGGCACCCAGAACCCACGCATGCTGGTGACAGACTTGGCCCGTCTGCTCGATCTGCCCGAGGAGCGGATTGCGATCGTCCGGCACGAGGCGGCGGGATGCTACGGCCGCAATTGCGCCGACGATGTGGGTGCGGATGCGGCGCTGCTGTCGCGCGCCGTCGGTCGTCCGGTTCGCGTCCAGCTCTCGCGTGAACAGGAGCACGCTTGGGAGCCGAAGGGCGCGGCCCAGGTCATGGATGTCGGTGGTGGGCTCGATGCAGAGGGCCGGCCCGTCGCCTATGATTTCGCGACGCGATATCCGTCGAATGCCGCGCCCACGCTGGCGCTCTTGCTGACAGGCACGATCCCCGCCGTGCCGAATGTGCTGCAGATGGGCGACCGTACCGCCATTCCGCCCTACCTCTATCCGAAGCGCCGGGTGGTCGTGCATGACATGGCCCCGATCGTCCGTGCCTCCTGGCTGCGCGGCGTGTCGGCGATGCCCAATTCCTTTGCGCATGAATCCTTCGTCGACGAGTTGGCGACCGCGGCCGGGGTCGACCCGGTGGCCTACCGGCTGCGCCACCTCGACGACACGCGGGCGATCGATCTCATCAAGACAGTGGCCGAGAAGGCCGGTTGGGTGCCGCGAACGGGGCCGCAGAGCCTGCCGCCCGACGGCGACGTGCTGCACGGGCGCGGCTTCGCCTATGCGGTCTACGTGCATGGCACATTCCCGGGCACCGCTGCGGCGTGGTCGGCCTGGGTGGCCGATGTGTCGGTCAACCGCACCACCGGCGACGTGGTGCTGAGCCGCGTCGTGGTCGGGCAGGATTCCGGACTGATGATCAATCCGGCCGGCGTCGAGCACCAGATCCACGGCAATGTCATTCAGTCGACGAGCCGTGTGCTGAAGGAGCAGGTGACGTTCGACCGGACCGGCGTGACGAGCCGCGAATGGGGCGGCTACCCGATCCTGACCTTCCCCGAAGTGCCAGCCATCGACGTCGTGATGGTGCCGCGCCCGGATGAGCCCCCGCTCGGCGTCGGCGAGTCGGCCTCCGTGCCGAGCGCCGCGGCCATCGCCAATGCGATCTTCGACGCGACCGGCGTGCGCTTCCGCGAGCCGCCCTTCACGCCGGACCGGATCCTCGCTGCACTCAATCCCCTGCCGCCGCCCGCAAAAATATCTTCAGGCGATTTCTCGCCGGTCGCCACCGTCCCCCGGTCGCAAAAACCCTGGCGTCGCTGGTTCGGTCTTGTGGGCGCCGCGATGGCTGGTGGGCTCGGGGTCGCGATGGCGATGCTGCCGGGTCGCGGCATGATCGCGCCGATCACGCGCCCCGACCCTTCGGTCTACGCGGCCGCTACTTTGGCACGCGGGCGAGCCGTCGCGGCCCTTGGAAACTGCTTCGGCTGCCATCTCGGGCCAGACGGCACGGCGTTGGCGGGGGGCCACGCTCTCGCGACACCCTTCGGTACGGTCTATGCGACAAATATCACGCCCGATCCCTTCGCCGGAATCGGCGCGTGGTCCTATCCGGCCTTCGAGCGCGCGATGCGTGAGGGGTTGAGCCGCGACGGTCACCACCTTTACCCGGCCCATCCCTATACCGCCTTCACGCGATCGAGCGATGCCGACCTGCAATCGCTCTATGCCTATCTGATGGCGCAACCCGCCTTGGCCCATGTCCCACCGCGGACGCGCCTCCACTTCCCGTTCAACCTGCGGCCCTTGCTGGCGGCCTGGAACACGCTTTTCCTGCGGAGTGGCACCCTTGCGCCCGATCCGTCTCGATCCGAGGCCTGGAACCGGGGCCGGGAGCTGGTCGAGGGGCTCGGCCATTGCTCCGCCTGCCATTCTCCCCGCAATGCCCTGGGTGCCGAACAAGGTGGCGAGGCCCATCTCGCCGGTGCTGTCGTCGACGGCTGGGAAGCGCCGGCCCTGACGAACCTCTCAAAATCCCCCGTCCCATGGACCGAAGCAGAATTCTACTCCTACCTGTCGACGGGACACGCGCCCCTGCACGGTGTTGCGGCCGGCCCGATGACTGCCGTCGTGGCGGAACTCCGGGTCGTGCCGGACAGCGATCGGCGCGCCATGGCGACCTATCTCGCGTCGCTCCAGACCTCGTCGTTGCCGCAACCGCAAGCCGAGTCGCTCGCCGGGACCCTGCTGGTCCGGACGGCCGGCATTTCGCCCGAAGCGACGGCAGCGGGCGAGCGGATCTATGCGGGAGCCTGCGCGACCTGCCACGAACCGAACGGCCCTGCCCTCTTCGGCGCCAGGCCACTCCTTGCCCTCAATACCAGCGTGCACAGCGCCCGCCCGGACAATCTGATCCACGTCGTCCTCGATGGCATTGCGACGCCGGCCCACCCCGACCTCGGAGCGATGCCGGGTTTCGCCGGCAGCTTTTCCGATATCCAGGTCGCGGATCTTCTCCGCTACATCCGGGCACGCTTCGCCCCAGCCGAGCCGGCTTGGGAAAATCTCGATTCAAACGTGGCGAGGATTAGGGCCGGCGACAACCATTCTTGAGGCGGTGATCGGCTGCGATGCCGGCCTCCTTTCCATCCTGGGCAACAGGGCTGGAAAGTTGGAGCAATCCGGGCCAATCATGTGCGGTGCTCGCAAGAAGGTCGTTCGTGACTGCAGTTTTCTCCCGCATCGAAGTTCCCGAAACGCCAAATCGGGCGGATCGCGAAGTGATCCTCCAAGGTCTGGTGGTGTTCGAAGAGGCTGCGGCGGGACCGCTTCACATCAAGCCACTGGCCATCCTGATCAAGGACGACGCGGGGAAGACCATCGGCGGTCTCTGGGGCACCTCGATGTTCCGGTGGCTCGTGATCGAACTCTTGTTCGTTCCGGAACAGTGCCGTGGCGAGGGGCTCGGCACGCAGATCATGGCCACGGCCGAGTGTATCGCACGCGAGCGTGGCTGCATCGGCATCTGGCTCGACACCTATAGTTTCCAGGCGCCGCACTTCTACGAAAAGCTTGGATTCCAGACCTTCGGCACGCTGGAGGGGCAACCGCCCGGCGAACGCCGCCTGTTCATGCAGAAGGCACTGCCGCGATGATCGGTGAGGCACCCGAGCCGGTCTTGGCGACCCTGGTGGCTCGTCCTGACCTCGCGCCTCTTGTCGCCGATTGGCTATGGCAGGCTTTCTGGCGCCAGGAAGGCGCATCCCTTGAGCACGTGCGGGCGCTCGTGGCGGAATCGATCTCCGGCTGTGAGATACCCCAATGTTTTGTCCTTCTGGTCGACGGTGTCCCGGTCGGGACAGCCAGCCTTATCGCGCAGGATCTCGACAGCCGTCCGGAATTGACGCCCTGGCTTGCGTCCGTCTTCGTCACGCCCGAATGGCGAAGGCGCGGCTATGCTGCACGGCTCGTCGCAGCGGTCGAAGGCGCGGCACGCGCCGCTTCGGTGTCGACGCTCTGGCTCTACACCAGCACAGCCGAGCCGATTTACGCGCGGGCCGGATGGCGCACGGTGGAGCGTTTCGATCATCTGGGTCATGACACAGCCTTGATGCGGCGCGATCTCGCCTCAGGCTAACCTGCAGGTGCGGCGCGTGGCTGCTGCTGCGTGATGCAGTGGATGTTGCCCCCTCCGTCGGCGATCCCGTGTCCGGGAACCACGACGATCTCACGATCCGGAAAAGCCGCCTTCAGAACGCGGGCCGCCTCCCGGTCGGATGCCGCGTCGAAGCCAGGCATGACGATGGCCCCGTTGGCCACGTAGAAATTGACGTAGGAGAGCGCCATCAACTCACCGCGCTTATCGCGCCGCCTCGGCGGCGTGGGGAGTTCCAGGATCGTGAAGCGGCGCCCCTTGGCGTCGACACTCCGCTCCAGCACAGCCCGTGCCTCGGCCAGCACGGCCCAATCCGGATCGGCCCGGTCGGCGAGAGCGGGCAGCAACACATGACCGGGTTTGAAGAAGCAGCAGAGATTGTCGACATGACCGCGGGTCTCATCTCCAGTCAGGCCGCGAGGCAGCCACACCACTGCGTCGATCCCAAGCAGCCCGGTCAGGTTTGCCTCGATGTCCGCTTTGTCGAGATGCGGGTTGCGCTGAGGGTCCAGCAGGCATTGTTCGGTCGTGAGCAGGGTTCCTTCACCATCGACATGGATCGAACCGCCTTCGAGAATTTGCGGGCCGACGATGCGCCGAGCATCAGCGAGCCCGAGAATGTGACGCGCCAGACGGGCATCACGGGCGAATCCGGGGTAAACCAACCCCCAGCCGTTGAAGCCCCAATCGATCCCCGCAAGCTGCCCGTCCCGGTCCTGTACGAAGGTTGGCCCGGTGTCGCGCGTCCAACTATCATCGAGCTCAGTCGCGACCAGTTCCGCGGCGCCCCGGGTCAGCCGGGCCGCTTCGTCGAGATCCTCGGGCCGAACCAGGAGGGTCACGGGCTCGAACCGGGCGATTGCGCGCACGACCGCCGCCAGGGCTTCGCGAGCGGGGCCGAGCCCGTTGCGCCAGCCTTCCGGCCGGCAGGGCCACGCCATCCAGCACCGCTCGTGCGGCGCCCACTCGGCCGGCATGCGCAGACCGGACTCCGATGCGCCTGTCATGCTATCACACCCCTCGATCAGCCTTCCCGGCGAGGCCATTTCGATGGCTCAATGGCATGGTCCATTGCCCCGCACCACCTTGGGTCCACACATCCCGATGAATCTCAGCCTTCCGGGTCGAAGCATAGTGGTTGACTGGTGCCGCGAGCCGGCCGAAGCCGCGACAATCGCCGCGTTTTTTGTGGCCCATGCCGAGCCGAGCTACATTTCGCATTCGGAACTGCAATTCGGCCGCGCCGAATCGATGTCGCTTTGGAGCGACACTCTCGCGGCCCAAATCGAAGCACAGGCGGTGGGGGCCGCCAACAACACTGCGACCGCCAGCGGGTCTCGTCTCGCCCTGGCGACAAGTGCAGGCGAATTGGCCGCCATGGCGTTCGTGTCCTTAACGCCCGACGTCAGACGCCCGTTTGCGACGGTGGAAGATCTTCTCATTGCGCCCGACACGCGGGGTTGCGGCCTAGGCGCGAGCCTGTTGGGTTGGATCGAAACGGAATGCCGCGACCTCGGCTTCCATCGGTTGTTCCTGGAGAGCGGCGCCGACAACCATGCGGCCCACCGCTTCTTCGCCCGCCAGGGTTTTGTGCAAACGTCGATCGTCATGGTTCGGGACCTGGAGCGCGCAGCCGTCAGCCGCGCGGCCCCTCTTGACGCCGGCCTCGTGGATCAACAGTTCCTGATCGACACGATCGAATAGAGGCAAGCTGTCATGACGATGACGACCACCTACCCAGTCACCCACACGGACGCCGAATGGCGCGAGATGCTGACCCCGGAGCAGTATCAGGTGATGCGCCGCCATGGGACGGAAGCGCCAGGCAGTTGCGCGCTGCTGCATGAAAAACGTGCCGGCCGCTTTCTATGCGCCGGATGCGACACGCCGCTGTTCGAAACGCAGCTCAAATTCGAGAGCGGGACCGGCTGGCCGAGCTTCAACGACCCGATCGCCGGTTCGGTCGAAACGACAGTCGACCGAACCCACGGGATGGTCCGGACGGAGGTGCATTGCGCGACCTGCGGCAGCCACCTCGGTCACGTCTTCCCCGACGGGCCCCCTCCCACGTTCCAGCGCTATTGCATCAACGGGGTGGCGTTGAACTTCGTACCGGCTTGATCTGCACCGCGCACCCCTTGAGACGCGGCCTGTCACAGGTGTGGCGGGAAGGCCCGGATTGCGGGCTCCCGCCGTCCCCTACTGACCTCGGAAATTATCGCCCTCAGACGGGCGACGCGTCGAATGCCATTTTGCGATGTCTCTTCTTGTGTCCCGCCATGCCAAGTACTGCGATAGCTCCGCCGAAGAGCCAGGCGGCAGATGGAAGCGGTACGGGCGACACGGCGCCTGTGATTGTGACCTTATCCGGATCGAGATTGGTGTAAGATGCTAGATCACTTCCGACCTGATAATTTCCCTCTGCCACGTCGCCGCTGTACTTCAGATAAAGAAATCCCTGAGATCCGCCGATCCCGAATTCGTACAAAGGCCCGAAGCCGCTCGAAACGGTTTGGTAGAAGTAGCCACTGTCATCGAACGTCAGGTTAATACCAGGGGACATAAATGTTGCCGTCCCTTTGCCGTCAAATGTATTCGAATTAGGTACAGGGACGAAGTCGTTTGTATCATAAGAAAATACTGCCGTGAACGGCGTGTTGGTGCCGTAAAGCGAGCCTGTAAACGTGGCGGTCAGCGGAAACGCGGCGGCGATACCCACCGGCCAAACGGCCACACAAGCCGTGAGTGCCAAAAACAAACGTCGCATTGCGAATCCCTACATTGCAGCTTACAACTACAAGTAGAAATTAAATGTTAAAAGCAAGTTAAGATTTGCCTCAGCCGGCGTCTTCCTGTGCCATCGTCAGCCGCAGCCAGTCTTCCTCGGCAAGCACAAGCGCTTTCTCCAATTCGGCGCGCTGCCGAGACAGGGTGGAAGCGCGCGCGGGTTCGCGGGAAAACACGGCGGTGTCGCCCAACGCCTTGTCGATGCGGGCAATCAGCTCCGTGAATTTCGCCATGCGCTCTTCCTGCGCGGCGATCTGCTTTTTCATGGAAACAGGTTTGGCCGTCGGCGTGGATGCGTTCGGGATCGCGCGTTCGGCGACCTTCGCCTCGGCCCGGTTCGCACGCCGCCCCTCGCGACGTCCCCCACCGGCACGGTCAAGGACGAGTTTCTTGTAATCGTCCATGTCCCCGTCGAAGGCCTGGACGGTGCCCTGGTCGACCAACCAGAGTCGATCCGCACAGGCGTCGATCAAATGGCGATCATGGGCGATCAGGATGATGGCGCCCTCATAGTCGTTGATCGCTTCGATCAGCGCGGCCCGGCTGTCGATGTCGAGATGGTTCGTGGGCTCGTCGAGGATGAGAAGATGCGGGCCGTGGAAGGTTGCAAGGCCCATCATCAGCCGGGCCTTCTCGCCGCCCGAAAGCTGCGACACCGGCGTATCGGCCTTCATGCCGGGAAAACCGAACTGCGCGCATTTCCCCCGAACCTTTGATTCCGGCTGGTCGCGCATGATCTCGGACAGGCAGAGGAACGGCGTTTGGGTCAGATCGAGTTCTTCCACCTGATGCTGGGCGAAGAAGCCGACCTCGAGCTTCGAGGATCGCCGCATGGCGCCGGTCGTGGCCGCGAGCCGACCGGCGATCAGTTTGGCGAAAGTCGATTTCCCATTGCCGTTCGACCCAAGAAGGCCGATCCGGTCGTCGTTCGAAATGTTGAGGCTAAGCTTCGATAGAATAGTGCGTTCGCCGTAGCCGGTGCTGACGCCTTCCATGGCGATGATGGGCGGGCTCAATTCCTTCTGCGGTGACGGCAGCACGATCGGCAGCACGTCGCTGTCAACCATGGCGCTGATCGGCTGCAGTTTTTCCAGCATCTTGATCCGCGACTGCGCCTGCCGCGCCTTGGAGGCCTTGGCCCGGAAGCGGTCCACAAAGGCCTGCAAGTGCTTGCGATGTTCGTCCTGCTTCTTCTGGTGCTTGAGCTGGATCGCCTGCTGCTCGCGCCGCTGGCGCTCGAAACTATCGTAATTGCCCTTCCAAAGCGTCAGCTTGGAGCGGTCGAGGTGGAGGATGTGATCGCAAACCGCATCGAGCAGGTCGCGATCGTGGCTGATGACCAGCATGGTGGCCGGATAGGTCGACAGATAGTCGATCAGCCACAGCGTGCCTTCGAGATCGAGATAGTTTGTGGGCTCGTCGAGCAGCAGGAAGTCCGGCTGCGAGAACAGCACCGCCGCCAATGCGACGCGCATCCGCCACCCACCGGAAAATTCCGACAAGGCCCGGTCCTGCGCTTCACTGTCGAAGCCCAGGCCCGACAGGATCGTGGCGGCCCGGGCCGGCGCCGAATGGGCGTCGATGTCGACCAGTCGCGTGTGGATGTCGGCGATGCGGCCGGCCTCCGTCGCGGTCTCGGCTTCGTGCAACAGGGCGGCGCGTTCGGTATCGGCCGCGAGGACGAAATCGATGAGGCTCGTCGGACCGCCGGGTGCCTCCTGTTCGACGCGCCCCATCCGCATCGTTCGTGGCAGCGTGATCGACCCGCTTTCCGGGTGCAGGTCGCCGGCGATCATGTTGAACAGTGTGGTCTTGCCGGTGCCGTTGCGACCCACGAAACCGACCCGACCGCCCTCCGGGAGGGCCACCGACGCCTTGTCGAACAGAATGCGCGGGCCCAGCCGATACGTCAGGTCATTGATGTGGAGCATGGCCGGCTATGTCGCGTGCCGCCCCCGATCATGCAAGCCTATTCGTGTCTGTTTTCACCCAACATGCTGCACCGCACCCACTGCGATCAAGAAGGATGCGTTCAGACCTCGCGGAGAATATCGGCAGCGAGGCAATCCAAAGCAACGCTCGGGATCAGCGGCTCTTCTTCCCCTGACAGAGCACGATAGGTTCGGAGAGCGCAGTGGCAAAGCCCGCACCCTGGTAAACCGTCACATCCGAAGCGCCTGGCGGCAGGAGAAACGACCCCTGTGTGGTGTTCACGGCTCCTCCTGTCGTCAGCAAGGCCCAACTGAATGTGCAAAACTGGGTCGGCGCTTGGGATTGAACTTGGCTGCATACGATCTGCGCGCCCCCCAGCATCGCGAACCCGCCGCAATTCACAGCCGTGTCGGCTTCGGCGTGTCCCACGGTCCAGAAGACGCCGGCCGCCAGAAGCCACGACAGCCGGCGCTTGGCCAAGCCTGCGCGCCCTGGAGGCTGGATGGCCCGTCCCGGCCCATCACAATGCGTCTTGAATCCTGAGAAGTAACTCATTATAAACACCGCTATCGTAAGCATGCTTATCGATTGTAGGCGCTTCATCGTCAATGGCTTATAACACACCGACCTTGGGGTTCCTGGTCCATGACGTTGCGCGGCTCCTCAGAAAGAGGTTCGAGCAGCGAGCGCGTCAGCTTGGTCTGACCCGGGCCCAATGGCAGGTGCTGGTCTATCTCGCAGCGAATGAAGGTATTCATCAGGGTGGCTTGGCGGAGCTGCTGGAAATCGAGCCGATCACGTTGGTTCGAATCCTCGACAAGCTCGAAGTCCGTGACCTCATCGAGCGGCGGCGGCACGAAACCGACCGCAGGATCTGGCTTCTCTACCTGCGTGAAGACGCTCATCCCCTGTTGAAGGAGTTGCGTGCCGTCGGAGACGCGGCCCGGAGTGAAGCTTTGGCCGGCATTTCCGAGGCGGAACAGAAGCAGCTCTTCGAAACGCTGAGCACCATGAAGTCGAATCTGTTGAAGGCCTGCAACCTTCCTGTCGAGGACCGTAAGGCGAGCTATGGTTGAATATTCGTCGCCGCGTGGAGCGGATGAAGAGACCTCCCTCACCCGGCATGAATCCGATGCCGGATCCTCCCCCCACGACTACCGGGATGACGATCGGCGCCCCAAGGCTGATTTCGAGGCCGCGGTCGCACCCGAGCCTGTCGGTCGTATTGAGCAACCGGCCGAGTCCGTTGACCCGCCGAAGGCTTCCGAGCCGCAGCCCGTCGCGGCGGTGGCGCAGGCTGCCGCCAAACCGAAGCGAAGTTGGAAGCGTCCGATCCTGTTCGTCCTGCTCCCGATCGGTCTTGTTGCGGGCGGCTACTATTATGTCGTCGGCGGCCAGGTGATGTCGACCGACAACGCTTATGTTCAGGCGCAAACGATTGGATTGTCGACCGACGTCTCCGGCACCGTGTTCGAGATCGACGTGCATAACAATGAAGCGGTCAAAAAAGGGCAGATCCTGTTCCGCCTGCGGCCAGATTCATTTCGTATCGCGCTCGAAGGCGCTCAAGCCCAGCTCGGCACGGTGAGAAACCAGGTCCTGACCCTTCAGGCCACCTACAAGCAGTCCTTGGCGCAGATCGAGCAGGCCAAGGCCGACCTCCCCTATTACGAGACGACATTCAAGCGGCAGAAGGACCTCGTGGCGTCCGCGGCGGCCTCGAAATCCATCTTCGACCAGGCGGAGCATGACCTGATCTCGGCGCGTGAGCGTCTGATCGTGTCCCAGGCCCAGGCGCAATCGATGTTGGCGCAGCTCGGCGGCGACGCCGACCAGTCCGTGGAGCAGAACCCCTTCTATCTCCAAGCCAAGTCGCTGGTCGACAATGCCCAACGCGACTTGAACGACACGATCGTCCGCGCGCCCTTCGACGGGGTCGTGACGCGAGTCGATTCGCTCCAGGTCGGCGCCTATCTGCCGGCGTCGCAGCAGGGCTTCATGCTCGTGTCCGACAGCAACCTCTGGGTCGAGGCGAGCCCCAAGGAAACGGAGCTGACCTGGGTGCGCCCCGGCCAAGCCGCGACCGTGACGGTCGACACCTATCCCGGCGTCGAATGGAGCGCGACGGTCGACAGCATCAATCCCGCCTCGGGTGGCAGCTTCGCACTTCTGCCGGCTCAGAATACGACCGGCAATTGGGTCAAGGTGGTGCAGCGCATTCCCATGCGGGTGCACATCGACTCGCTCGACGGCAAGCCTCCGTTGCGCGTCGGCATGAGCGTCGTGGTCGAAATCGACACGGGGCATCCTCGCGGCGTTCCCGAAAGCCTGAAACCGATCGTCGCGCGGCTTGCCCCCTATGTCGAGCAGGTAAAACGCTTCGCCGCCGAGCATCTCCACACCCGTGTCTGACGCCACACCGATGCCGGTCGCCAATCGGGGCATGATCACGGCCTGCGTGATCCTGGCCGTCATCATGCAGGCACTCGACACGACCATCGCCAATGTGGCGCTGCCCTACATCCAGGGCAGTGTCTCGGCGAGTGCCGACCAGATCAACTGGGTGCTGACCTCCTATATCGTGGCGGCGGCTATCATGACGCCGCCCTCGGGCTATATCGCCAACCGGTTCGGGCGAAAGCGCATCCTGCTCGTCTCGATCGCCGGTTTCGTCATTGCATCGATCCTGTGCGGCATCGCGCAGTCCCTGATCGAGATCGTGGGCTTCCGGCTGCTGCAGGGATTCTTCGGCGCCGCCCTCGTGCCGCTCTCCCAGGCGATCTTACTCGACATTTACACGCCCGAGGAACGTGGCTCCGCCATGGCGTTGTTCGGCGTCTCGGTGATGGTGGGGCCGGTGCTCGGCCCGGTGATCGGCGGCTGGCTGACCGACAATATCAGCTGGCGATGGGTGTTCTATATCAACCTCGGCATCGGCGCGGTGGCCTTCGCGGGCGTGAGTGCCTTCGTGACGGAATCGAAGAAGGATGCGACCGCCAAGCTCGACTGGCTGGGCTTTGGGAGCCTCAGCCTCGCCATCGCGGCGCTGCAGCTGTGTCTCGACCGCGGCGAGCAGCTCGACTGGTTCTCGTCGGGCGAAGTGATGATCGAGGGATTGGTCGCAGCCAGCGCGGCCTATATCTTCGTGGTCCATACATTCACGGCGAAGGCGTCCTTCGTCAATCCGCGCCTGTTTCTCGACCGCAACTTCGCGGTGGGCATGATCTTCATTTTCATCGTCGGCGTGACCTATCTGGCCTCGATGGCGCTGATGACGCCTTACCTCCAGACGCTGATGGGCTACCCCGTGGTCACCGCCGGTATTGCGATGGGCCCGCGCGGGATGGGCACCATGCTGTGCATGTTCTTTGTCGGCAAGCTGATCGGCAAGGTCGAGATCCGGTGGCTCCTGCTCGCTGGCCTCGCTCTCACGGCCTGGGCCATGTGGGATATGACCGGTTGGACGCCGGACGTTTCCGAAGGACGGATCATTTCCACCGGTTTCGTTCAGGGCATGGGCCTTGGGTTTCTGTTTGTCCCTCTCACGGTCGTGACCTTCTCCACCTTGCCGGCCGAGAAGCGCGGGGAAGGCACCGGACTCTACAACCTCTCCCGTAATATCGGCTCGGCCGTCGGCATCTCGGTCGTCAGTGCGCTCCTCACCGAGAACGTGCAGGAAAATCATGCCGAGATCGTCGGCAACATCACGCCCTTCAACCCGGCCATGCATTCACAGGCCGTGCTCCACATGCTCAACCCGCTGACGGCTGCCGGACGCGCCGCGCTCGACAGCATGATCACCGTGCAGGCAACCATCATCGGCTACATGGACGATTTCAAGCTGATGATGCTCATGTGTCTGGCCGCCATGCCGCTCGTGTTCCTGCTGCGCAAAGCGGCGCAGCCCGCGGTCGTCGACCATAGCGCCGTGATGGAATAATGCGGCGGCTCAGGCCTCTTCCGGTAGCGGGCGGGGTGGATCGCCGGCCGTAAGCGGGTTTCGGGCCGACCAGTAGCCGGCGAGCAAAGACCCCGACAGGTTGTGCCAAACGGAAAACATGGCGCCCGGCAGTGCCGCGAGCGGCGAGAAGTAGAGCTTGCCGAGCGCCGCCGCCAGGCCGGAGTTCTGCATGCCGACTTCGAGCGCCAAGGTGCGGCAGACGCTCTCCTCGAAGCCCAGCAGGCGCCCGCCCCAATAGCCGCCGACAAGCCCGAGACCATTGTGCAGGATCACGGCCACGATCACCAGCGGGCCGACGGTGGCGATACTGGCCTGGCTGCCAGCCACGACGGCGCCGATGATCAGAAGAACGGCGATGATCGACACGAATGGCAAAGCCGGTTCCACGCGCTTCACGAGCGCCGGAACGAAGTGGTTCAACGTGAGCCCGACAGCCACCGGGAGAGCCACGATCTGCACGATGCTGAGCAGCATGCCGCCGACATCGACGGCGACCGAGGCATCGACATAGAGGCGTGTGAGGAGCGGCGTCGCAACGATACCGACAAGCGTCGACATGGCGCTGATCGAGACTGACAACGCCACGTCGCCGCCCGCCAGGAACACCATGAGGGTCGAACTCGTGCCGCTCGCCACGCTTCCGACGAGGATCATGCCGGTGCTGAGATCGGCCGACATGTGGAGCGCGCGGGCGATCAAAAAGGCCGCCAAAGGCATCACGAGATAATGGATCACGACTCCGGCGATGACAGGCGCGGGCCGGACAATCACGCGGCGGAAATCCGCGAAGGTCAGCGTCACGCCCAGGCCGAACATCACGATCGTCAACAACGTCGTGACATAGGGCAGCAAGGGCCGGAAAGTCCCGGGAGAGACATAAGCGGCGCCCGCCACGAGGAGCGCCCACAGTGGGAATAACCGGCTGAATGACACTACGGAGTCCGATCGAGAGGAAGTCGGGCCGGCTCGTTGCGCAAACCGCGCGAATGCCCGACCTTCGAGGCTCCTACAGCACGATCGGCCGGTCGTCGACCGCAAGGGGGCAGGCTCCCTTGCTGCCCGTTCGAGGGGCCGCTATAAGCCGCCCGCAATCCCTGCCCAAAGACACAGCAGAACGGACCGGACCGCGCCATGGCGATCGAACAGACATTCTCCATCCTCAAGCCCGACGTCACCCGGCGCAATCTGACCGGCGCGGTCAATGCCAAGATCGAGGCGGCTGGCTTGCGCATCGTGGCGCAGAAGCGCATCCACATGACCCGGCCTCAGGCCGAGAGCTTCTACGGCGTCCACAAGGAGCGGCCGTTCTTCGGCGAGCTCGTCGAGATGATGATCTCCGAGCCTGTGGTGGTGCAGGTTCTGCGCGGGGAAAGCGCCATCGCGAAGTATCGCGAAGTCATGGGCGCCACGAACCCCGAGAAGGCCGACGCCGGCACGATCCGTAAGGAATTCGCCCTCTCGATGGGCGAGAATTCGGTGCATGGCTCGGACGCGCCCGAGACCGCAGCGACTGAAATCGCGCAGTTCTTCACCGAATCCGAAATCGTCGGCTGACGACCTGAAGGCCGCCGATACCGGCGGCCTCTCGATTGCTGCATCCTGATTGGGCAGCCTTTTTCTGTCTGTTGCATTCTTGAGCGATGGCTCCGAAGTTTTCTATGATCAATCGGCGTGATCGCGAGGCCGGGCTGAAACGAGGATCTCGTTTCGGGCTTCCCTCCGCAAACTGACCCAGGCCGGCTGTCTTGCCTGGGGACAGCACATCCGTTTGATCCCGCAAGGCTCGTCCCGTCACCCTCGCTTCCCGGCATGATCCCTGCTTGACTGAGGCAGGTTGGATCGAGAGGGAGACGGCGGTCGCATGCAGTCCTTGCAAACCGTTGCGCGACCCGAAATCAATTTGCGCGTCGGCTCCGAGGGCCAGTCGCAGGATCAATCTCTCGACATCGAGACAGACTCGTCAGTCAGATTAGTTCAGGTGCAAGGCGTCACAAAGGCGTTTGGCGTCGGGCCGACGGCACTCAAAGCTCTCGACAATGTGTCCCTGACGATCCGCACGAACGAGTTCTTCACGCTCCTCGGCCCGTCCGGCTGCGGCAAGACCACCCTGCTCCGCCTGCTGGCCGGCTTCGAACATCCGACCGAGGGTGCGATCCTCCTCGACAACAAACATGTGGTGAATGACCCGCCCAACAAGCGACCGGTCAATACGGTGTTCCAGTCCTACGCCCTGTTTCCGCACATGAGTGTGGAGCAGAACGTCGCCTTCGGGCTTGAGCGACTGGGCCAACGCGGGCCGGAGGTGGCCGAGCGGGTCGCGGCGATGCTCAAGCTCGTCCGACTGGAGGCGCTGGCCAAACGCCGCCCGAGTCAATTGTCCGGCGGCCAACAGCAACGCGTGGCACTCGCGCGTGCGCTCGCGCCGCAACCCCGCCTGCTGCTTCTCGACGAACCCTTGTCCGCACTCGATCTCAAGCTGCGCCGCGGCATGCAAGTGGAATTGAAGCGGATCCAGCGCGAGACCGGTATCACCTTTGTCCTGGTCACCCATGACCAGGAAGAAGCCTTGTCGATGTCGGATCGCATTGCCGTGATGGATCATGGCCGTGTGCTGCAACTCGGCCGGCCGAGCGACATCTACGAGCGCCCCAATTGCCGGTTCGTGGCCGATTTCATCGGCGAAGCCAATGTTCTTCCTGGCTCGCTCTTCGGCTTCAAAGCACCCTATGTGGCGATCAGGCCCGAGCGCGTTCTTCTCAGCATGAAGCAAGATCCTGAGAACAGCGGGCTGCCTGGCCACGTGGTCGAGGTCGTGTATCTGGGCGCCACCACATCCTGCACCGTCGCGCTTCAAGGCGGTCCCCTAGTCAAGGTCGAACGAAGTGACCTTCCAACCGGGCTCGTGCCGGACCGGCCAGTGATCTGCCGGTTTCCTCACGATGCCCTTTTGCCGCTCGAAAGCTGACCGTGGCGGCTCAACCGAGATTTCGTGATCGCGCGCTTCTCCTGGCCGGTCCGGCCCTCTTGACCATCGTGATCTTCATGGTCCTGCCCATGGCGATCGCGCTCGTCTACTCCTTCATGACCGCAAGCCCCTACGGGGGCGTCGAGAAACCCTATACGGCCGGCGCCTACGTGCGCTTCGTCTATGATCGCGACCTCGACGACTCGCTTGTCTTCGACACGACTTATCTTCAGATCTTCGCCCGCTCTCTGATCCTGGCGGCGCTCACGAGCCTTGGCTGTCTGCTGATCGGTCTGCCGATGGCCTGGTATGTGGCGACGCGCCGGCCAGTCCAGCGGCAGATCCTTGTATTGCTCGTCACGATCCCGTTCTGGACCAATCTCCTGATCCGCACCTATTGCTGGGTACTGCTTCTGCGCGATCAGGGGTTGGTCAATAACGTTCTGCTGTGGCTTGGCCTCACCAAAGCACCCATCACGTTCCTGTATTCAGACGGCGCCGTGCTGCTGGGGCTGATCTATTCAAGCCTGCCCTTCATGGTGCTGCCGATCTACGGGGCGCTAGAAAAAATGGATCCTCGTCTCGTCGAGGCCGCTTACGATCTCTACGCGGACCGCTGGGCCATCATGCGCAAGCTGGTCTGGCCTTTGGCGAAGCCGGGCGTCGCGGCCGGCAACCTTCTGGTTTTCGTGCCCGCGCTGGGAGCCTTCCTGCAGCCCGATATTTTAGGCGGCGGTAAGAAGCTGATGATCGGCAGCCTGATCCAGCAGCAATTCACGACAGGGCGAAACTGGGCGTTCGGCGCCGCCTTGTCGATGATCCTGATGGCCTTCGTGCTCGGGGCGATGATGTGGAGCGCCTGGCGGCGTGCCGCAATCGCGGTTCCCGTATGAGAGCGAGGGTCTTCGACTGGCGGCGGATGCCGGAATACCGAACGATCAGCCTCCTGGCTTTCGTATTCCTCTATGCGCCGCTGATCATTCTGATCGTCTATGCGTTCAACGCGAACCGCGCCGCCTTGATCTGGGGTGGCTTCAGCACGCAATGGTTCGTCAAAGCCGTCTTGAACGACGACCTGCGGCGCTCGGCCCTGAACAGTCTGATTGTGGCTGCGATCGCGACGCCGGTCTCGACCCTTGTCGCCATCCCGGCGGCCCTCGCCTTCGAACGCGGTCGGTTCTTTCCAGGGCGTTCCACGGGAGAGGCGCTGATCGGCATGCCGCTCGTGGCGCCCGAGATCGTCACCGCCATAGCAACATTGATTTTCTTCGAGGCGATCGGCCTGCGGGCCGGTGTCGGCAATATCGCCATCGCGCATATCGTGTTCTGCATCCCGTTCGCGCTGCTGCCGATCCGCGCCCGATTGCGTGAGATGCCGCGCGACATCGAGGATGCGGCGCGCGACCTTTATGCCGATAGCTGGGCCGTGTTCTCGCGCGTCACCCTGCCACTGCTGATGCCGGCCATCGTGGCGGGCGCGACCCTCGCGTTCGTGGTGTCGCTCGATGATTTCCTGATCACCTTCATGGTGGCTCCGGCCGGAGCCACGACACTGCCGGTCTATCTTTACGGCATGCTGCGTGTGGGGGTGACGCCCGAAGCCAATGCAGCGGCCACCATCCTGCTGGTCATTTCGATCGCCGCGGTGGTGCTGTCTTCCGTTCTGGTCCGACCCCGGACTGTGAAAGCCTGATGAACCTCGTGAGGGATCGTAACGATGAAACGCAAAGCTCTCCAAGCTCTGGCTGCGGTGGCAGTTTTAGGCGGCCTGGTGGCCGGCCATGGCGCCCAGGCGGCCGGCGACCTCTTCATCTATAATTGGACCGACTACACGTCGCCCGACCTCATCAAGAAATTCGAGCAGGAGAGCGGTATCAAGGTCACGCTCGACACCTACGACTCAAACGAGACGCTGCTGGCCAAGCTCAAATCGGGATCTTCGGGCTACGACATCGTCGTCGTGTCGTCGGACTTCGTGCCGATCTTCGCAAAAGAGGGCGTGATCCAGAAGATCGATGCTCCCAAGCTCGCGGGCTATGCGAACATCATGGACCGTTGGAAAAGCCCCGTCTGGGACAAGGACAACCAATATACGATTCCCTACGACTGGGGCGTGACCTCCTATTCGGTGAACACCAAGCAAGTCAAAGCTCCAGCCGATTCCCTGAAGCTGCTGTTCGAACCGCCGCCGGAGGCCAAGGGCAAGATCGGCATGTTCGGCTCGCCCAGCGAGGTGATGTCGTTGGCCGAGGTCTATCTCGGCATGACACCGTGCCAGACGGATGTCGCCAATATGAAGAAAGTGTCCGAGTTGCTCGAGGGTCAGGCGCCTTTCGTGAAGGTCTACAATTCCGACGGAATCATCGACCGGCAAAGCTCCGGTGAAACTTGGATTCATGAGGTTTGGAACGGCGATTCGGCGCGCGCGCGGGTCAACAACCCGGACATCAAATTCGTCTTCCCGAAGGAAGGCGTCGTCGGCTGGATGGACAATGTCGCGGTTCCGACCAGCGCGAAAGACCCGGAGAATGCGAAGAAATTCATCGAGTTTCTGCTGAAGCCGGAGAACAGCGGCCTGTCCTCGAACTTCACTCATTATGCGAGTGCGGTGACAGGCGCGGACGCCTATTTCGACGCCAACATGAAAGACGCGCCCGAACTGAAAGTGCCGGCTGACGAGAAGATCGCCTTCACGCCCGCATGCCCCGAAGAGGCCACGAAGCTGATGGATCGCGTGTGGACCAAGCTGAAGAAGTAGGCCCTCTCGTTTGGCGCCGAGCGGCCGCGGCCGATCTCGACGCCATTGTGGCGATCCAAGATCAAGTCCACACCATGCTCCCCGAGCAGCGTGCGACCTTCGCCAACAAGCTCATGCTGTTTGGCGAAGGCTGCTTGGTTCTCGGTCGCGATGACGTCGTTCTCGGATACGGCATCAGCTATCCCTGGCGACTGGGAGATGTGCCGCCTCTCGATACGCCTATGACGGCGCTGCCCGAGCGCGCGGATTGTCTGTTTGTGCATGATGTTGCCATCCTGCCCGCAGGACGTGGCGCCGGGGCGGGCCGCCGCTATATCGGGCATGTTTCGACGCTCGCGCGTCGCGACAGGCTGCCGAGTCTGGCCCTTGTGTCGGTCTACGACTCACGTCCGATCTGGACCGCCTGCGGTTTTAAGATGACTTCCGCGCCGGACATGGCAAAGAAGCTTGCCGTCTATGGCTCAACCGCCTGCTACATGACGGCAAGCCTCGATCTCTGATGAGAGAGGGCGTCCCAGCGCCCGAGTCAACGGGGCTCGTCCGCGTTCGACAGATTCTGAGAGCTTGGTTCATGCGGTCTGCTTCTTCACGGGTGCGTCGGCGGTCGATGCTCAAGAGTCTTGCGGTTTTTGCGAGCCTCCTTGCCGCGATGACGCCGCCGGCCATCGCGGCATCGTCGCGGGATTCCCTCACGCTGGGCATGCCGGTGGAGCCATCGGGGCTCGATCCGACGGTTGCGGCTCCGACAGCCATCCGCGAAGTCACCTGGGGCAACCTCTTCGAAGGACTGGTGACGCTCGACCGGGACGGCAAGATCGTGCCGCTTCTGGCGAAGAGCTGGACGGTGTCGGACGATGGCCTCACCTATCGATTCACGCTGCAACCCAAGGTGAAATTCCACAACGGCATCCCGTTCGACGCCTCGATCGTCAAATTTTCGCTCGATCGGGCTCGGGCAACCGACTCGACCAATGCGCAAAAGCAGTTCTTCGAACCGATTCAATCGATCGCGACCCCCGACCCGCAAACGGCCGTCATCACGCTCAAGCATCCGGTCGGGCTGTTCCTCTATTGGCTTGCCTGGGGTGACGCCGCCATGGTTGAGCCGAGTTCCGTTGCCACGGAGAAGACCAATCCGATCGGCACCGGACCGTTCACCTTGAAGGAATGGCGGCGCGGCGACCGCGTGGTGCTGGCCCGCAATGCCAGCTATTGGCAGGCCGGCACACCCCGACTGAGCAGTGTCACGTTCCGGTTCATCGGCGATCCACAAGCCCAGGCCGCGGCCTTGAAAGCGGGAGATATCGACGGCTTCCCGAATTTTTCGGCGCCGGAATTATTCGCCGAATTCCAAAAAGACCCCCGGTTCACGACCATCGTCGGCAAAACGCCCCGCAAGCTCGTGGCCGGAATGAATTGTGCCAAGAAACCGCTCGACGATGTGCGCGTGCGCCAAGCCTTGATGAGCGCCATCGACCGCGCCAGTGTGATCGAAGGCGCCTATTCCGGCTTTGGAACTCCGATTGGCTCCCATTACGCACCGTCCGACCCAGGATATCTCGATCTGGTAGGGGTCATGCCGCATGACTCCGACAAGGCAAAAAGGCTCTTGGCTGAAGCGGGCTATGCCAACGGGCTTACTTTGACCATCAAGGCTCCGCAGATGGCCGAGACGACCCGCACGTCACAGATCCTCCAGGCCATGCTGGCCGAGATCGGCGTGACGCTGAACATCGTGTCGAGCGAATTTCCAGCGCAATGGATCGACGACGTGTTCTTGAAGAAGAACTTCGAGATGACGATCATCGACCATGCCGAGCCGATGGACATCGGGATCTACGCGCGGCCCGATTACTACTTCGGCTATCACAATCCGGCGTTCGACGCGCTGATCGCCAAGGCCGACGGCACGTCCGACGAGAGCGAGCGCAACCGTCTGTTTGGCGACGCACAGAAGATCCTGGCGCGGGATGTGCCTGCGCTCTACCTCTTCGACCTGCCTCGGTTAAACGTCTGGAACAAGGATCTGCAAGGCCTGTGGCCGGACGAACCCCTCCCGCAGATGCTGGTGAAGGATGCCGGTTGGATCCGGTGAAGAGGGAGTTCCTCGGGGGGTGTCCGCCCCGTGATGCTGAACATCGGTCGACGATCGTATCGACCGACTGATCCTGGCCCGGAACGATCCGGTACCTCCCATCGGGCTCTTCGGTTCACGGCTCCGGGGGAACAGATCGGAACAAGCGACGGAAATGTCCCAATCCCGATTTCTCGGGTTCGGGAGCACTGATCGGGCTTCAGATCTTTGGAACCATCCTTAGCCGCCAATTCCATCTCACACAATCCGCATGTGGCCGGTCAGAGGTCCTCAAGATCGAAGTCGAGGATGGCCATTTGCAGCGTGAACGATTTGCCCTTCGGATCGTCGGCGGAAATGATGCCGATGAAGTCACTGCCGGAATTGAGCTCGACCGAATCCGTCTTCTTCAGACGCGCCGCAATCTTGAGCTTGTCGTTGTCGAAGAGCTTCCGCAGATAGGATTCGAGCACGGGTCGCTCGACCGGCACTTTCATGTCGAGCGAAAACGAGCGGTCGCCGTCTTCGTCGTCGACCGTGATGTGGGCGATTTTCTTCTCGCCGAGGAAGACGTCGGCGGCATCGTCGTCACGGGCACCCTGGGTGACCTTCAGACCTTGGTTGCCGAAGGTGCGACGCAGAAAATCCTGCAGCTTGTGGCACTCGGTTTTATCCAGCACGTAAACTTCCTTCGAAATGCCCGGCGTGAGCCCCTTGCCTTCGCCGGTCGCGGCCTGACCCCCTTGAGGCGTCAGCGCCAGTTCTGCCATTCGGCCTTCGTTCCGAGTCACCCCGCCCTACCAATGGAGTGACGACACAGACGTAAGGGATAGCGTTCAACGCCACACCAATAAACCCGTCAAAAGGAACCGTCAGGCCGGTCCGCGGTCTTTTGCGCGAGGATCTGATCCATCGTGCGGGCAGGTTCCGCGCAGCCTGCTTCACCGACCACCCTGCCAGGCACACCTGCCACTGTCTTGTTGGGTGGCACGGCCGCAAGAACGACCGACCCTGCCGCGATCCGCGAGCATCGGCCGACTTCGATGTTCCCCAATACTTTCGCGCCCGCCCCGATCAACACGCCCTGACGGATCTTCGGATGGCGGTCGCCCTGTTCCTTGCCGGTGCCGCCGAGTGTGACGTCCTGGAGCAGCGAGACATTGTCTTCCACGACTGTCGTCGCACCCACCACGAGCCCGGTGGCATGATCGAGAAAAATCCCCTTGCCGAATTCGGCATTGGGATGAATGTCGGTCTGGAATACGTTCGACGAGCGGCTCTGCAGGTAAAGCGCGAGGTCGCGGCGGCCGTTGCGCCAGAGCGCATGAGCCAGTCGATGCGTCTGGATGGCGTGAAAGCCCTTGAAATAGAGCACCGGCTCGAGCAGCCGCGTGCAGGCCGGATCGCGGTCGAAAACGGCCATCACATCGGCATGGATCGCGACACCGATCGAGGGATCGTCGGCAAGAAGATCGCCGAACGTCTGTTGCAACAGCGAGGTCGGAAGATCCTCGTGCCCGAGTCGCGTGGCCAGCCTGTAGATCACGGCCTGCACCAGCGATGCGTGATTCAGGATGTTCGAGAAGACGAAGCCCGCGAGGCGCGGCTCCGCCCGGACCACCTCTTCGGCTTCGACCCGAACGCGGGAAAAGACCGGATCGCCAACCGCGAATTCGATCACTTTCGCCGAAATACCGTGCATCATAACGGCTCTCCCTGCCGCAGCGGCCCTTGTGCGGGTCGCTTCCCATCCCGGCCGGCTGCCGGACCAAGGCCGCCATCTATAGCATGCCCAGGGCCGACCGCGCGACCGGTCGGCTCAGGCTTTTCGACGCCGACCGCAAAGCCGTTACGGGCGCTCCACGAGAAAGTCGAGCGCTCCCGCCTTGAAGGCCTTGTCTCCGACAGCAAGATTGTGATCGCGGCCCGGAATGTCCAGCACCCGCCCCTGCGGCAGAAGCTCTGCGAGGGCATATGGGTCCCCGGCGATGGGGTCGGCCGTTCCCACAGCGACCAGCACCGGGCAGAGAATCTCGGCGAGGTCGCTTGGCCCAAGGCTTTGCCGCGTCCCCCTGATACAGGCCGCGAGGGCCTGGAGATCGCTGCCCGTCGCCTCCGCGAAGCGGCGGAACATGCGCGGCATCGGCTCGGTGACATCGTCGAGTGACGGTGCCTCCATGGCCTCGGCGATCGACTGTGGCAACCCGGACCCATCCACAAGATGGATCCCGAGCCCCCCCAAAATGACGGAACGTATTCTCGCCTTGGCCCGCAGCGCCAGAAACGCCGCGATACGAGCGCCCATCGAGTAACCCATGACATCGACCCGATCGAGACCGAGGTGATCGAGCAACGCTTCGGCGTCGCGGGCCATGCGATCGACGTGATAGTCTTCCGGTCGACGAGGCTTATCGCTCAGGCCGTGCCCGCGGTTGTCGATCGCGATGACCCGGCGGCCGGCCCCGGTCAGGGTCGCCAGCCAATTGGTGTTGACCCAGTTGATGGTGTGGTTCGACGCGAACCCGTGGATCAACAAGATGGGTTCACCACGATCGAAGCAGGTTGCCGGGACATCGATGTAAAAAAGGGATAGGTCGCCGGATCGAAACTCGGCCATGGAACAGCTCTCGGCAGGACACGCGATGGACGCCTGTCACCCGCGTCCAGATCCGGTTGAGCACACCGGACGGATCGGGTTCAAGGCGTGTCGACCCTGTTTTTTCTCGCATCGCCGATCGATCTGGGTGATACACCGGCCATCTTCATCGCTTTCGGAAGATCACGCATGGCCAGTTCGCATCAGACGCCGCATTTTCACAACGAGATCGGCGTCCCGACGATCAGGGTCGGCGTGCGCGAGTTCATGTGCACCGGCGCCCTGCCGCCTTTCGATCACCCGCACACGTTCATCGACATGGGTGACAGCGACGATGCGGTCTGTCCCTATTGTTCCACGCGGTACCTGCACGACGGTAGCCTCGGCCACGGCTGCGAGCCGGCCTCTTGCGAGTACCGGCCCGACACGGCGCCCTGAACGCGCCCGAATCGGCAGGCCGATGGCGCATGTAATCGTCGGCGGCGCCGGCATCGGTGGTCTGACGGCGGCCCTGGCCATGAGCCAGGCAGGATCGCGCGTGACGCTGATCGAGCGTCGACAATCGTTCGCGGAGATCGGAGCCGGGCTCCAGCTTGGCCCGAACGCTACCCGGGTGCTGGCTTCGCTCGATCTGCTCGAACCCGTTCGGTCGATTGCCACGGAACCGCAGACCCTGCGTATCCGCCGTGGTCGCGACGCCCGGGACCTGATCGCCCTCCCTCTCGGGGCCGGCGCGGAGCAACGCTACGGTGCTCCGTTTCTACTGGTCCACAGGGCCGATTTGCATCGGGTTTTGGCAGAACATGCCCGAGCGCGCCCGACGATCCACATCGAACTCGGTGTCGCGGTTCTCGGGGTGCAGCAAGGCCGGGACGACGTCACCGTCGTGACCGACCAAGCCTCCTACAGTGCCGAGGCATGGGTCGACGCTGGAGGCCTGCACGCGCCGGACCGTCTTGCCGCGAGCAGGCGGTCGGCACGACGCACCGCCTGGCGGGCCTTGGTCCCGGCAGCCGCCTTGCCGCCCTCCTACGCGAGACCCGAGACCCATCTGTGGCTCGGACACCGCACGCATCTGGTGCACTACCCGCTTCGATCGGCGGCTTTGATCAACGTCGTGGCCATCACCGAGCATCATGGGTCGGGGGGTGATCCAAACCAGGATTTCTGGTCGCAACCGGGCGATGCCGCCGAATTGCGCCACGCCTTCCGGGGCTGGCACCGCGACGCTCTCAGGCTCCTTGAAACGCACGTCGACTGGCGGCGTTGGCCGTTGTTCGATGCGGAGCCCCTGATGTCCTGGAGCGAGGGCCGTGCCACCCGGCTCGGCGATGCCGCGCATCCCATGCTGCCATTCCTGGCTCAGGGCGCGTCGCAGGCCATCGAGGATGCGGGCGTGCTCGCCTGGGCATTGAGTCAACCAGGAGGAATCGTCGCGGCCTTGCAGGCCTATGACCGGCGGAGAGCACCGCGAGCCGCCCGCGTGCAACGCGCCTCGCGCCGACAGGGCGACATCTACCACCTGCCGCGACCGGCCTCGGACGCCCGCGATCTCGTAATGCGGGCGCTCGGCGGGCAACGCGCTTTGGCCAGTATGGACTGGCTCTACGGCCCGATGTGAGGGATCTTCCCCGCACGACGAATCAATTCGTCGCATCACATCTCGCGTGCAATTCGCTTTCCCTCCATCCGCCTTTCGCCGCACAGTCCGGCGCCGCGCGCTGATTCGAGAGTTCATGACGACCGAAAAGGAACGTCCCGACCTTCGGAGCGCCCATGTCATCGTGGTCGCGAATGAAAAGGGGGGGACAGGAAAATCGACGATGTCGATCCATCTGACCATCGCCTTGCTCAAGGCTGGCTACCGCGTCGCCTCGATCGATCTCGACACGCGGCAGCGCACGCTCACACGTTTCCTGGAAAACCGGGAGTCCTGGGCCCTCAGCCTCGGAAAATCGATCGAACTGCCGTTGCATCGCGCGCCCGATCGAGGCAGCTCTCGCAATGTGGCCGACAACGAAGAGCGTGAGTTCGCGGAATTTGCGGACGCGGTCTCGGCCGTCGAGCATGATTATGAATTCCTGATCATCGACACGCCGGCGAGCGACTCCTACCTCATGCGCTTGGCCCATTCCCTCGCGGACACGCTCGTTTCTCCGGTCAACGACAGTTACATCGACATCGATGTCTTCTCGCGCGTGCACCATGACCGCTCGCAGCGCGGCAGGGTGGCTCATTATGCAGATCTGGTTCTGGAGGCGCGCCGACGAAGGCGTCAGGCCGACGCGGGACTGATCGATTGGGTGCTGGTGCGCAATCGCGTGGCGTCGATCCAGTCGAACAATGCCCGGCAGGTGGCGATCAGCCTCAGTCGGCTCGCCCCCGAATTGCAATTCCGAACGGCCGAAGGCCTGCACGACCGCGTGATCTTCCGTGAACTCTTCCCGATCGGCCTGACCGCCCTCGACGCCATCGAAGAGGCGACCAAATCAGGAACCCTGACGGCCTCACAGGCGGGCGCCCGCAAAGAGATCGCGGAATTGATCGAGGCCTTGCAGTTGCCGGTGCATCGCGCCGGTCACTCCTATATCGAAGCGCGGCACGACTGGTTCGACCGCATTTCGAGCATCTACGCCAGCATGGGCAACGGCCGCTCAGCTTGGCGCTGAAGCCGGTTGGCCATCCGACCACGCGGATATTTATTTCGAGGCTCCCGGATCGAACGCGGCACCTTGGGGTTTGCCAGGGATTAAAGGCGTGGCTGATGGCTGCGCTTTTTCGTGACCGAGGGGGATCCGGATGAAGCTTTTTGACTGCCAGAATTGTGGTCAGACATTATTTTTCGAGAACACGCGCTGCGAGCATTGCGGCTTGCGGGTGGGATACGACACGGGCTCACAGTCCCTTCTGGCTCTCGATCGCACCGTCAAGGAACTCAACAACCTCGTCTGGCATGCGGCCGGTGACACGAGCCGCTCCTTCAAATTCTGTGTGAATGCCGCGCACGACGTGTGCAACTGGCTGATCCCTGCAGAGTCGAATGACAGCTACTGCCTCGCCTGCAAGCACAACCGCACGGTCCCGGATCTCGACAAGGAGCACAACAAGCACCTTTGGCAGCAGATGGAATATGCCAAACACCGCCTCTTCTACACCTTGTTGGCGCTGAAGTTGCCGCTGGCCACCCGGGTCGATGATCCGGAGGAGGGCCTGATGTTCGAGTTCAAAGAGGACGAGTCCGAAGACAAGAAGGTCCTGACCGGACACGAGCATGGCGACATCACCATCAACATCGTGGAAGCCGACGACGCCGAACGCGAGCGACGCCGGACCGCGATGCATGAGCCCTATCGGACCCTGCTCGGCCACTTCCGCCATGAGGTCGGGCATTACTACTGGGATCGCCTCGTTCGAGACGCACCCGCCCTCGAACCCTATAGAGCGATCTTCGGAGACGAGCGGGCGGACTACAACGAAGCGCTGCAGAAACATTATCGCGAAGGGCCGCCGGAGAATTGGCGAGAGAACTTCGTCAGCGCCTATGCGACCACCCACCCGTGGGAAGACTTTGCAGAGACCTGGGCTCACTACCTGCATATCATTGATACGCTCGATACGGCCGATTCATTCGGGATCAGAATCAAGCCGAAGGAGATCGTGGCCTCGGAGGCATTGACCACGCAGGTCGATTTCTCGCCCTACACGGCCGACAGCATCGCCCCTATCGTCGAAGCCTGGGTCCCGTTGACCTTTGCGGTGAACAGCCTCAATCGGAGCATGGGGCTGCGTGATTTCTACCCCTTCGTTCTCACCCCCATGATCATCGAGAAGATCGGATTCATCCACGATCTCGTGCATGGCTGGGTAGGCGCCGAGCGACGCGCGCAGCCAACGATCGATTCCGACAATCGCAAAGTGCCGGAAAGCAACGCGGCCTGACGGCGCCAGCCAAGGCGGCAGGTTCTGGACCCAGAGCCTGCTTGTTGTTCTTGGGCACGTGATTTGCAACAAGGCGATATGGGCCCGCTGGCAACGGCAGGGTCCTCCAAGCGCTTTTCGAAGGTGAATCATGGATGCGGTTGCGACCCCAAGCCTCGGCGCCACAGCCGGCGTCGACGCGAAAAATCAACCGCTGATCGAGGACATCCGGCTGCTCGGGACGATGCTCGGCGACATCATCCGGGAGCAGGAAGGGCCCGCCGCCTTCGAACTGGTCGAGACCATCCGGCGCTACAGCGTCGCGCATCAGCGCACGGCGGATGCGGCCGCCGGCCACGCCCTCGAACTGCTTCTGAGGGGCCTGACCCCGTCGCAGGCCGTCTCCGTGGTCCGCGCCTTCACGTATTTCTCACATTTGACGAATATCGCGGAAGACCGTCACCACGTGCGCCGGCGGGCGCTTCACGACCGCGAAAATCCGGATGGGAGCCTGCCGCAAGCCGGAAGCCTTGCGCGCGCCTTCCAGCGCTTTGCTGAGGCAGGGATCGGCAAGGACGCCGTGGTGGCCGCGCTGGAGCACGCCTGGGTGTCCCCGGTGCTGACCGCACACCCGACCGAAGTCCAGCGCAAGAGCCTGCTCGACGCGGAACTCGCGATCGCCGAACTTCTGGCCGAGCGGGACACGCTGTACAATGCCAGGGAACGCGCCGTAAACGAAAACCTCATCAGGACCCGGATCGTCCAACTTTGGCAGACGCGTCTGCTCCGCTTCCGCAAGCTGACCGTGCGGGACGAGATCGAGAACGCCCTGAGCTACTACCGCACGACCTTTCTGCGGGAAATCCCCAAGCTCTATGCGGAACTCGAACATCTCGTCGGCCAGCCCGTCGCGCCCTTCTTCCGCATGGGGAATTGGATCGGCGGCGATCGCGACGGCAACCCGAACGTGAACGCGGAAACCCTCGACGTCGCGGTGCGGCGGCAATGCGAGACAGCCCTCACCTATTACCTGGAAGAATTGCATCATCTCGGCGCGGAATTGTCGCTGTCGCGGATGCTGGTCGGCTGTTCGGAGGAGGTCGATGCGCTCGCAAGCGCGTCTAAGGATTCGAGCGCCCACCGGGAGGACGAGCCCTACCGTCGGGCCACGCTCGGCGTTTATGGCCGGCTCGCGGCGACGCTGAAGTCGCTGACCGGCGCCATTGCGCCGCACACGAGCGCGACGCCTTTTGCCCCTTATGAAGACTCGATCTCCCTTCTGAGCGATCTGCGGATCATCGAATCGTCCTTGGACGCGCATCATGCTGCGGCCGTTGCCGGGTTGCGGCTGCGTCCGCTCATCCGCGCCGTGGAGGTCTTCGGCTTCCACCTGGCGACGGTCGACTTGCGGCAGAGTTCCGATCGTCACGAGGAGGTGTTGGTCGAGCTCTTCGCCCAGGCCGGGGTCGAGGAAGACTATTCCGCTCTCGATGAACAGGCCAAGCAGTCCCTCCTGCTGAAGGTCCTTGGCGACCCACGCCCACTCAGGCTGCCTTTCGCGACCTATTCGGAGCGAACCCAAGGCGAGTTCGACATTTTCCTCAAGGCGCGCGACATGCGCCGCGCCTTCGGTCCTGACACCATCCGCCACTACATCATCAGCCACACCGAAACGGTCAGCGACCTTCTTGAGGTCTTGCTGCTGCAGAAGGAATTCGGCCTGCTGCACGGCAATGTGAGCGCCGACGAGGGGAACAGCAGCAGGGCCGAACTCATCGTCTCTCCCCTGTTCGAGACCATCGCGGACCTGCGCAATGCCGAACCCATCATGCGGGCCTTCTACGGCCTGCCGGGCATTCTCGGCCTCATCGAGCGCTCCGGCGCCGAGCAGGACATCATGCTCGGCTACTCCGACAGCAACAAGGATGGCGGCTTCTTCACGAGTTCCTGGGAGCTCTATCGTGGTTCGACCGCTCTGGTGCGCTTCTTCGACCAGATGCCAAAGATCACCCTGCGGCTGTTCCATGGTCGCGGCGGCGTCGTCGGGCGCGGCGGTGGTCCGAGCTATCAGGCGATCCTGGCGCAGCCGCCCGGGACCGTCAAAGGCCAGATCCGCCTGACCGAACAAGGCGAGGTTATTTCAAGCAAATACGCCAATGCGGATATCGGCCGCCGCAACCTGGAGACGCTGATGGCCGCGAGCCTTGAGGCCACGCTCCTGTCCGGCAAGGAGGTGCCGCCAGACGCGTTTTTGGACGCTGCGGCAACGCTGTCGGCTAACAGCATGGCGGCGTACCGGGCCGTCGTTTACGACATGCCGGGCTTCACCGACTATTTCTTCTCCGCGACGCCGATCTCGGAAATCGCCGAACTCAACATCGGGTCGCGGCCCGCATCGCGGAAAGCAAACCGACGGATCGAAGACCTTCGCGCCATTCCATGGAGTTTCTCCTGGGGCCAGAGCCGGGTCACCCTGCCGGGCTGGTTCGGCTTCGGATCAAGCGTGGCGGCCTTCCTCGATCAGAATCCCGATGGCTTGGCGTTGCTTCAGCGCATGCATCGCGAGTGGCCATTCTTCACCACGCTTCTGTCGAACATGGACATGGTGCTGGCCAAGGCCGACCGGTCAGTCGCGCGGCGCTACGCCGAACTCGTGCCTGATCGCGCCCTGGCCAACCGCATTTTCCAGGCCATCGAAAAGGAGTGGGACAGTACCGTCTGGGCGCTCGACCAGATCACGGGCTCGACCGAGCGTCTCGCCGAGAATCCGAGCCTCGCCCGTTCCATCGCCCATCGCTTCCCCTATATCACGCCGCTCAATCACCTGCAGGTCGACCTCATCCGGCGCTGGCGGGCAGGCCAGACCGAGGAGAAGATCCAGCGAGGCATTCTTATTTCGATCAATGGTGTGGCGGCAGGCCTGCGGAATACCGGCTAAGCGCACGCAGGCGATCACAAACTGCCCGCAAACCCTCGCTAGCTTTGGCTGATCCGTTTTCGGCCAAGCAGAGGACAGAAGCTTGTCAAATCCATCGCCATCGACATTTCGGGCCCCTCTGATGCCTCCCACTCGCTACGATCGAGTGGCGCAAGCCCTGCACTGGCTTACGGCCCTGCTGATCTTCGCGATCCTGCCGATCGCGTGGCACATGATCATGCTGGCCCGCGACAATCCTCAGCGAGAGACGTGGTACACGGTTCACAAATCGATTGGCATCACGATCCTGGCCCTGGCTGTTTTGCGCCTTGTCTGGCGTGGCTTGCATCCGCCGCCGCCCCTTCCGGACACAATGAGCAAGATCGAGGACGGCGCGGCGGTTCTCAGCCATTGGCTTCTGTATGTCGTGCTCCTGGCCATGCCGATCAGCGGCTATCTCCTGTCGGCCGCCGGCGGGCATCCTGTCAGCTATTTCGGCTTGTTCGAGATCCCAAATCTCGTGCCGCAATCCCCAACCCTGTCCCGCGCCGGCGCCACAGTCCACATTCTTGGGCAATGGGCCGTCTATGCACTCATCGTGCTGCACCTTGCCGCGACAGCGTGGCATATCGTGGTCCGCCGTGACGCCCTCCTGGATCGGATGCTGCCGGAGCAGACTCATTCCTCTTGAGGGCAACCCCGTCCACGAAAGCCGCTTGCACAACACACGGACGGCAGGCCCGCATGTCTCCCGTCGAACGGGCCTCAATCCGCCCGGGACATTGAAGCTGCCGTTCCGGCGATTTGAACCGTTTCGGGAGTCCTGCCACAAGGGATCATGACCCCAAGAAGCCCCCACATTCCCTCCGCGCTTCGTCGTTTCATGAACAGCGAAGCGAGCGGCGGGCTTGTGCTGATGGCGGTTGCGGCGCTCGCGCTCCTGCTCGCGAATTCCCCTCTGCTGTCCCTCTACCGTGCCTTCGTCCACTCTCCAGTTGCGGGATTGTCCCTGGAGACTTGGGTGAACGATGCCCTCATGGCCGTGTTCTTCCTCCTGGTTGGACTTGAGATCAAACGGGAGGTCCTGCACGGGCAGTTGCGCAGTTGGCACGACCGCGTGTTGCCCGGCTTCGGCGCGATCGGCGGGATGCTGGTTCCGGCAGTCGTTTTCGCGGCGATCAACTGGACCCATCCTGGCAGCCTGCGCGGCTGGGCCATCCCCTCGGCAACCGATATCGCGTTCGCGCTCGGCGTTCTATCACTGCTCGGTAAGCGGGTGCCGGCCTCGCTCAAGGTGTTTCTGACGGCCTTGGCGGTCCTAGACGACCTGGGAGCCGTCCTGATCATCGCGCTCTTCTACACCGACGCCCTCTCATGGCCGATGCTGGGCCTTGCAGCGCTGACATTCGCCGGGTTGGTGGCCATGAATCGCGCAGGGGTTCGCCGCCTGTGGCCCTACCTGCTGGTGGGTGCGGTCCTCTGGGCTCTGGTTTGGCGATCCGGGATCCATCCGACGGTGGCCGGTGTCCTGCTTGCCGTCACGGTGCCGGAGGGGCGATCACGCGAGACAGCCACACCGCTGCAACGACTCGAAATGGGTCTGGAGCCATGGGTGGCCTTCGCGGTTCTGCCCATCTTCGCCTTCGTCAATGCCGGCGTGTCGTTCGGCGCCCAGGGGGTGACGGCCCTTCTGCATCCCGTCACGCTCGGCGTGGCAGCGGGCCTGGCCCTGGGCAAGCAGTGCGGTGTGATGGCAAGCTTGTGGGTTGCGGTTCGCAGTGGACTTGCCCAGCGTCCGGCCGGTGCGAGTTGGGGTCAGGTCTATGGTGTCGCGCTCCTGTGCGGGATCGGCTTCACCATGAGCCTGTTCATCGGCCTGTTGGCCTACGCGGCGCGGCCGGACTACCAGGACCAGACGAAGATCGGTGTGCTGGTCGGCTCACTCCTCTCCGCCTGCGCGGGCGCGCTCGTGCTGCGCCTTACGGCCCGCCCCCGCCCGGCGGGGAAGGCCTGATCTGACGTTCGTTTCAGTGCGCGCCCAGACCCTCGCGCCCGGAGGGCGCCATGAAGTCGAGATCAGGCCCGAGCGGCACGATGCCGGTCGGATTGATGGTGCCATGGCTCTCGTAATAATGCCGTTTGATATGCATCAGATCGACGGTCGTCCCAAAGCCCGGCGTCTGGTAGAGATCGCGCAGATAGGCGGACACCGCCGGGTAATCGACGATCCGTTGGCGATTGCATTTGAAGTGGCCGAAGTAGACGGCATCGAACCGGACCAACGTCGTGAACAGGCGGATGTCGGCTTCCGTCAGCGCGGTCCCCATGAGATAGCGCCGATCGGCGAGCCTGCTTTCCAGCCAATCGAGCGTCTCGAAGAGCGGGCCGAACGCCTCGGCGTAGGCCGCCTCGGTGGTGGCAAAGCCGGCCTTGTAGACGCCGTTGTTCAACGTGTCGTAGATGCGCGCATTTACGAGATCGATCTCAGGCCGGAGCGGCTCGGGGTAAAAGTCCCCTTGGTGCGCGCCCAGATCATCGAAGGCCGTGTTGAACATGCGGATGATTTCAGAGGACTCGTTGCTGACGATCGTGCCGCGCTCCTTGTCCCATAGAACCGGGACCGTCACCCGGCCGGTATAGGTGGGATCGGCGGCGACGTAGATCTCGTGCAAGAAGGCAGCGTGGTGGATCGGATCCGGGATCACGCCAGGGCCCTCCGCGAAGGTCCAGCCTTGCTCAGCCATGTACCAATGCACGACCGAGATCGGCAGCGCCGCCTCCAGGCCCTTCAGGGCCCGCAGGATCAGGGTGCGATGGGCCCAGGGGCAGGCCAACGAGACGTAGAGGTGATAGCGGCCGAGCGCCGCCTGAAATCCCTCTTCGCCGGAGGGACCGGGTGCGCCATCCCGCGTGATCCAGTTTCGGAAGCCTGACTCCTTCCGGACGAAGCGACCGCCGCTCTCTTTTGTGTCGTACCAACGATCCTGCCAGCGCCCATCGACGAGCAGTCCCATGATCCGCGCTCCATGTCCTAGAAGGTTCAACCGAGCATCGGCCATGTGGGTCGCAGCGTCAAACCGGGTGAATGGACCGCTAGGCTAACTGATCGGGGGCGCCCGAAGGCACCTTGGACGAGATCCTCGCGGCCAGCGCTCGCCGGGCTGCGGTGACAGGCCGGAGATGCACAGGATACCGTCAGCCTCGCCTTCCGCGACCGGGGGGGCGCGATGGAGGCCCTCTCACGTGCGCCGAGGAAACAGTTCGTTCAGCATCTTTGCAAGAAGTCCCGCCTGCGCCCCCTCAGGGGCTGCGGCATTCACGTCTTGACAACGGAACCGCGTCCGACTACCTCAGCGCCACCGGTTAGCACTCTCCCGCATTGAGTGCTAATTCTGGAATCTGACGAGGCTGATCCCGCGTCGGTGTGCTTCTATCAGGAGCAACGGCGGGTGTGAAACAGGAAGTCGACACATGAATTTCCGTCCCCTGCACGACCGCGTGGTCGTGAAGCGTCTCGAAGGCGAAGAAAAGACCAAGGGCGGCATCATCATCCCCGATACTGCGAAGGAAAAGCCCCAGGAGGGCGAGATCATCGCGGTAGGTCCGGGCGGCCGTGACGAATCCGGCAAGTTGACCCCCCTCGACGTCAAGGCTGGCGACAAGGTGCTGTTCGGCAAGTGGTCGGGCACAGAGGTCAAGATCGATGGCCAGGATCTCCTCATCATGAAGGAGAGCGACATCATGGGCGTCGTCGGCTAACTGCCCCGCCCCACCCCGTAATTTCCTTTAGGAGAATCTCAACATGGCAGCGAAAGACGTACGTTTTTCCTCTGATGCCCGCGCCAAGATGCTGCGCGGCGTCGATATCCTGGCCGATGCGGTCAAGGTGACCTTGGGCCCGAAGGGCCGCAACGTCGTGATCGACAAGAGCTTCGGTGCCCCCCGCATCACCAAGGACGGTGTGACGGTCGCGAAGGAAATCGAACTCGAAGACAAGTTCGAGAACATGGGCGCCCAGATGGTGCGCGAAGTGGCCTCGAAGACCAATGACAAGGCCGGCGACGGCACCACGACCGCGACGGTTCTGGCCCAAGCCATCGTTCGCGAAGGCGCCAAATATGTGGCCGCCGGCATGAACCCGATGGACCTGAAGCGCGGCGTCGATTTGGCCGTGACGGCGGCTCTTGAGGACATCAAGTCGCAGTCGAAGAAGATCAACTCGTCGGACGAAGTGGCCCAGGTCGGCACGATCTCGGCGAACGGCGATAAGTCGATCGGCGAAATGATCGCTCAAGCGATGCAGAAGGTCGGCAACGAGGGCGTCATCACCGTCGAGGAAGCCAAGACGGCCGAGACCGAGCTCGACGTCGTCGAGGGCATGCAGTTCGACCGTGGCTATCTCAGCCCCTATTTCATCACCAATGCCGAGAAGATGGTTGCGGAGCTCGACGAGCCCTACATCCTGATCCACGAGAAGAAGCTCTCGTCGCTGCAGGCGATGCTGCCGGTGCTCGAAGCCGTCGTTCAGACTGGCAAGCCGCTGCTGATCGTCGCCGAGGATATCGAAGGGGAAGCGCTCGCGACCCTCGTGGTCAACAAGCTGCGCGGTGGCCTCAAGGTCGCGGCCGTCAAGGCCCCGGGCTTCGGCGATCGCCGCAAGGCCATGCTGGAAGACATCGCGATCCTGACCCAGGGTCAGATGATCTCGGAAGAACTCGGCATCAAGCTCGAATCCGTGACCCTGCAGATGCTCGGCCGCGCCAAGCGGGTCCGCATCGACAAGGAAAACACCACCGTCATCGACGGCTATGGCGAGAAGGCCGACATCGACGGCCGCATCGCCCAGATCAAGGCGCAGATCGAGGAAACCACCTCGGACTACGATCGTGAGAAGCTCCAGGAGCGTCTGGCGAAGCTCGCGGGCGGTGTCGCGGTGATCCGCGTCGGCGGCTCGACGGAAGTCGAAGTGAAGGAAAAGAAGGATCGCGTCGACGACGCCCTGAACGCGACCCGCGCGGCCGTGGAAGAAGGCATCGTTCCTGGCGGTGGCACGGCGCTTCTGCGCGCCAAGCTTGCGGTCGCCAAGCTCAAGAGCGAGTTCCCGGACGTGCAAGCCGGCATCAACATCGTGTCGAAGGCGCTTGAAGCCCCGATCCGCCAGATCGCCGAGAACGCCGGCGTCGAAGGCTCGATCGTTGTTGGCAAGGTCACCGAGAACGGCTCCGCGACGTTCGGCTATAATGCTCAGACCGAGCAATATGTCGACATGATCGAAGCCGGCATCGTCGACCCCGCAAAGGTCGTGCGCACGGCTCTCCAGGATGCGGCTTCGGTTGCCGGCCTGCTGATCACCACCGAAGCGATGGTGGCTGAGCTTCCGAAGGACAAGCCCGCGATGCCGATGGGTGGCCCGGGCGGCGGCATGGGCGGCATGGACTTCTAAAAGGTCTATGCGGGCTCAATCCGCAGAAGCGATTTAAGACCAGAAACCCCGGAGCGATCCGGGGTTTTTGCATTTCGAAAGAACTCGCTCAACCACAGCGCTTTTGGTTGGAAGACTGACGCGGCTTGATACCGGTTCGGACGTTTCATCTCGGCGGGCGGCGTCACTCGACCACGAGGGTGTTCGCCCTTCAGGACGACGCATTCGACGTCTGGTCTTGAACGGCTCCGTTCGACTGCCACTCCTGGTGCTGCAAGAGATCCGAGACATCGTCTCCGCTTCCGTCTGCCCGGCCCATCATGTTCCAGACCTCGATGTCCGAGATCAGTCCGTTGCGGGTCACGAGGGTCACGTTGATGGCAGGATAATCCGGGTAGCCCCGTCCGCTCGATGAGCATATCAGCGACGGGCCGCTGATATCCGGCATGGCATGTTTCAATGGCTCACAGGTGAAACCCATATCGACGAGACGTGTGGCGGCAGGCTGAAGTCTCGAACCTCGTGGGAAGAGGGACAAAGCTTCGTCCCGGATACCGGTCAGGCTGTTGCTCTTGAGCGCCTGGCGACGAACCGCGCCATCGACAGTGCTTTCCGTCGCCACCAAGCCCAGCATCGCCGCAACAATGCCGAAAGCGATCAGGACGATGCGTTTGGCGTGGCGGATCATCGGAACTCTCTACCCAACGCTGTCATGTTCAAGCTGCACGAATTGCCGTGTCGCGCACACCGTTGTGCTCAGCGAGCAAGCTCACGACTTGCCCGGCGGGCATTGGGCGTCCGATCAGGTAACCCTGGATTTCATCGCAGCCGATATCCGTCAGATATTTGAGCTGCCGCGGTGTCTCAACACCCTCCGCGGTCACGCGCATGCCGAGGTTACGGCCGAGGGTTACGATCGTGCGGATGATCTGCTCCGCCTCCTGGCTTTCGTTCAAATTCTGAAGGAACGAGCGATCGATCTTGATCTTGTCGAAAGCAAAACGGCGAAGGTAGCTGAGGCTCGAATAGCCCGTTCCGAAATCGTCCATGGCGAATCGAATGCCCATGCTCTTCATGGCCAGAAGATTCTCCATGGCTCGGGTGTTGTTGGTCATGAAGACCGACTCGGTCAGTTCGAGCTCCAGACGGTTGGGTGCGATCCCGGTTTCGGCAATCACAACCCTCGCGATCTCTGGAAAGGTCAGATCGCGAAGCTGGGCGATCGACACATTGACGGCTACCCGGATCTCAGGCGGCCACCCGACGGCCTCAGTACAGGCCTGCCGGAGCGCCCAGGCGCCGATGGCCCCTATGATGCCGGTACGCTCAGCCATCGGGATGAATTCGCCCGGCGACACCATCCCGCGAGTCGGATGATGCCAGCGGATCAACGCCTCGAACGCCCGCACCTCCATCGTGGCGAGATCGAGCAACGGCTGGTAATAGAGCTCGAATTCGCCGTTCCTCACGGCTCGCCTGAGATCCGCCTCCAGGGTTACGCGCGCATTGAGCACTTCCTGCATGGCCGGCTCGAACGCGCAGAGCGATCCCCGCCCCTCTTCCTTGGCCTTGTGCAAGGCCACATCCGCATTTTTCAAGAGGTCGCCGTAGGATCGACCATGCTGCGGCGCCGTTACGACCCCAGCCGTCGCGCTGATGGTGAGGCTGTGGCCTTCGATCTCGAACGGTATTCGGAGAACCTCAAGGCAGGAGGTGGCAAAGGCCGAGCTTTCCTCAGGATCTGACACGGACGAGCGCAAGACGGCAAATTCATCCCCGTCGAGTCGCACGACCAGATCGGTCCGACGAACCATCCGGGACAGTCGGTCCGCGACACCTCGCAGCAGGCCGTCGCCGACCGAATGACCGAGGGTGTCGTTGATCTCCTTGAAGTGGTCGATGTCCAGGCAAAACACCGCGAAGCCATCGCCCGACTCAAGGCGTTCCGCCGCTTCGCGGGCCTTCTGCTCGAACATCAGCCGATTGGGTAAACCCGTTAGGACATCGTGCGTGGCCAGATGGGCGATCCGCGATTCGGCACGCCGCCTTTCCGTAATGTCTTCGTAGGTCGCAAGCCAGCCACCGTCGTCCATCGGTTCGTGCGTGATTGCAATCACACGATCGCGCCCGAACGCTGCGAAACGCGATGTGCGGATGCGGCGGGCCACCACGAACCGTTCGTGTCGGCGCAGTCTTGCCGGATTGAAGCCTGGATGGTTCCCTTTCCGGATGCTGAGATCAAGGAGGGCCTGGTAGGTCGTACCCGGTTTGGCTTCGTCGACGTCGAAGCCAAACAGCGACAGGCATTGCCGGTTCGCAAGCTTGAGCCGACCCTCGCTGTCGAAAACACACAAACCCTGGCTGATGTTGGCGAGGGCCGCATCCAAGGTCGCCTTGGCGGCCGATAGTGTTTCCTTCTGCTCGGCAATCGTGGTGATGTCGGTATAAAGACCGACAAACCCACCTTCGCTCGTTCGATTGCGGCTGTTTTGAATGCGGCGCCCATCGGGCAGAACACTCTCCCGCGTGTCTGGCTCATCCGCGACTTCGGCCAGCATGGCGCGCCGGGCGTGCCCGTAGAGGCCGACAAGCTTGCGCACGGTCTCCAAGGTCGCTCCGGCGGCAAGCTTGGTGTGACCGAGTCCGAGGAAGTCCAAAGCCCGCGCATTGGCGATCTGGATCACCCCACTCTCATCAGCGACGATCACGCCCTCGTGCGATCCATTGATCGCTTCGGCCAAACGGGTCTGGCTCTTGGTGCGCAGAATGATCTGCTCGTCCATCATGGCCTTGATCCGGAACCGCATGATCGTCATCGCATGGATCAGATGGCCAAGTTCGTCACTCCCGGTTTTCGGCGCTTCTCCATCAAGGCGTCCTTGGGCGATATCGTTTGCAAAGGTAACCGCACGTCCGAGCGGGGCCTTCAACCCGTAGAAGAGTGCGAAGGCGGCCATGGTCGCGACCATCGACGCCAATAGAGCACTGACCAGAGCCACAGCGACGCTATGTTCAACCATCGTGCTCGCGGCACGCTGATGCTGATCGGCGGCCTCCCCGATGAGATTGATCAACTCCTCGACTTTGCTGTCAACTTGATGGGAGAGCCCCTCCAAATCACGGGCGGCCGGGGATTTGGGCCCATTTTCCTCGACGGATCTCGCGGCCGCGAGCCAAGCAGCCTCGGCGCCGCGAAGCTTGTCTCCGAGGCCACTTTGCCTGAGCGAAGGTGTGCGCTCCAAGGCAGTCTCAACGTCGGTCAAAAAAGATCTATGCAGCGCCGAAATGTTCGGGCCTTCGAGATGCCCGGTTTGCGCGAACTCGGCGCGCATACGGCTGAAATCATTGCCGATCGAGCGAGCGAAGTTGGTCGGCACAACGACGTCTGTGAAGACTTCGAGCGCGACATTGCCGGCACGCTTGGCGTTGAGAACCGTCAGTCCTGTCAGCGTAGCGCCAACCACCACCATCGTCGCGAACGCCAGGGTGATCCGACGTCCGATCGTCCACCGTACCATGAACCGCCGAGGCAGCGCTTCCGCCATGATCTTGTTCCAGACAATCGAGCAAGTTGCGGTTCGACTTGCCGAGACTGAAGGCTAGCATCGGATACTTTCGGAATTATTCCTATCGGGAACGTTTCCGGAGTTCAGGTCTGGTTCATATCGGCTTTGCAGGAAAACACCGGATTTAAGCGATCTGACTGTATCGGCTGAACAATTCTCAGCGGAGCTGCTCTGAACATCAGCTTGCGGGCAAGATTTTCTTCGCTTCGACGTCCGATAGGAGACGCAACCGCGTACTCTCCCCTGCCGTTCGGACTGCAAGGTTAGCCAATCGTGATGCTGGTTCGGCCTGATATTCGAGCAAGCACTCTCCGGAGCGCGGCCGCGTCGACGGCGATGCACCCGGCGGTTGGCGCGCCGGCGGGATCCCGCACGTGGAGAAAGATCGCGCTTCCCTTCCGCTTTCGCGCAGGATGGCGATTATGGTCGATCACCACAATCAGGTCATAGAGCGTGTCATTCCGCCACAAATGCTCGTGGCTTTGTGCAGATGGAAGATTGACGGGCTGATTATAGTTCGTCGAAGCAGGGTCGTCACACCATCCGTCCCTTGGACAGAGGGGACGGCTCCCAAGAGCCGACAAAGGCCGTGCCTTCCGATCCGAACGGAACATCACAGCCTCGAGCCGAAAGGTGCCGGCCGGAGTTGCTCCGTCCCCTTCCCGTTTGCGATGCGAGATGCCGGCTGGGCCCAGCGAGCAGGGGATCACCGATGTTCCCACAAGAAGTTTTCCCTGCCAGCGGTTGCCGAGGGCGCGCACGACGCGCAGGCGCGCCAGCCCGCCGCAGGGCTTCGAACGGAGAAAACCCGAGTGTCTTGTGGCGGAGAACTTGGTGGCGATGACTTTTCCTCCCAGTCGAGGTCCGATACACCGAAGTCGCTTGCGCAGCCTTCAAGCATTGCGCACCTTGCGAAAGGCGTGGTCCTGCAGCAAGGAGAACTCGCTCGCGTCCAGAATGGCGTGGCACAGGAGGAGTTTGCACGCATATGAGCCAGGTACGCAGGATCCTGATTGTCGACGACGACGGCGATCTTCGATCCTTGCTGGTCGAGCAATTCGATTGCCATGACGAGTTCGAGACGATCGAGGCTGCGACGGCCAGCACTGCCATGGCGTTGGCGGCCGATCAACATCCCGACCTCGTGATCATGGATGTCAGCCTCCCGGATATGGATGGCCGCGACGCCGTCGCGGCCATGCGGGAACAAGGATTTAAGAACCCCGTCATCATCATAACGGGGCACTCGGGTGATGCGGACGTGGTGCGTGGCCTCGAATCGGGTGCGAACGACTACGTGAGCAAGCCGTTTCGTTTTGCCGTGCTGTTGGCGCGAATCCGGGCGCATCTTCGCAGCCATGAAAGCAGCGATGATGCTATGTTCCAGATCGGCGATTATAGTTTTCGACCGGGCCTCAAGCATCTCGTGGATCACAAGGGGGGCAAGCTGCGGCTCACCGAAAAGGAAACCGCGATTCTTCGGTTCTTGTATCGGGCCGGCGATCAGGTTGTTCCACGGGAGACGCTGCTCCGGGAGGTTTGGGGCTACAATGCCGCCGTAACCACCCACACACTTGAGACACACATCTACCGGCTACGGCAAAAGATCGAGTCCGATCCAGCCCAGGCCCAGCTTCTGGTCACGGAGGCGGGAGGCTATCGACTCGTTCCCTGACGATCCCGTCAGCGTTCATGTGTCCGGAGAAGCACGCGGCCTATGGCACTCGGTCAAGACATCGAACGGCTTGCCCAGATTCCGTTGCTGCGAGTCATGGAACCGGATGCGCTGCGTCTTCTCGCCTTTGCCGGAGAAACCCGCATCGTTCTGGCCGATACGGCTCTGTTCCAACAAGGAGAAAAGAGCAATGGCGGCTACCTTGTCCTCAGCGGTTCGTTTCTTCTGCACGATCGAGACGGGCAGGGACCCCGCTTCGGGCCGGGAACGCTGCTCGGAGAGGCGGCTCTCTTGCGCGAAACGGTCCATGAGCGGAGCGCGGTCGCCGAGGAAACCTCGACCGTCTTCAAGGTGCCGCGTACGACGATGCTGCGGGTCCTGGAAGAACATCCAGTTTCGGCACAGCGCCTCCTTGGCTTTCTGGCGCAGCGTTTGAATCGTGCCTTGGTGCTTCCCGCTGGTGACGCCTGAGTTATAGCGAACACTCTGCCGCCAACCGGCGGTTCGACGTCAATGCCCGGCGCAAAGATCAAAGCTGCAGTGTCGCAAGGACCGGCACGTGATCGGACGGGCGATCCCAGCCGCGCGCTTCCTTGATCACCCGGATGTCGTCAACCGCCGCGCCGAGATCCTGGCTGACCCACACATGATCCAGACGCCGGCCCTTGTCGGCGGCAGCCCAATCGGGCGAGCGGTAGCTCCACCATGTATAGAGCTTCTGTTCGGCCGGGATGCACTGGCGCATGGCATCGATCCAGGCGCCGGCCCGCATCACGCGGCCGAACCGTTCGACTTCGACCGGCGTGTGGCTGACCACGGACAGAAGCGCCTTGTGGCTCCAGACATCGGTTTCGAGCGGAGCGATATTGAGGTCGCCGACCAGGACCGCCCGCTGCGAGCGCAGTGTGCCGTTGCCGGGCGCGGCCTCCATGCAGTCAAGAAAATGGAGCTTGTGGGCAAATTTATCGTTGATCTCCGGATCAGGCTCGTCGCCACCCGCCGGGACGTAGAAATTATGGATGGTCAGGCCGCTTGCTGAACCGGCTGCCTCTCCCAACGTGACGGCGAGATGCCGCGAGTGTCCATGCCGGCAGAACAGCCCCCTCTCGACGGACGCGATCGGCAAACGCGAGAGCACGGCCACGCCATGGTAGCCCTTCTGGCCATTGACCACGATATGTTCGTAGCCCAGGGCCCGCAGATCTGCCGTCGGAAACTGATCGTCCGGACATTTGGTCTCCTGCAGGCACACGATGTCCGGCTGATATTCGCCGATGAAACGTCGGACGATCGGCAGGCGCAGGCGAACGGAGTTGATGTTCCACGTGGCAAGTGTCAGCGGCACGAAAGGCTCATGGTCGGATCGGGAAAGCTGGCACTTGGCATCCTGCGCCTCCCGCAGGCAAGCGAATTGCACGCCGCCAGGGTTGATCTCCGGAACGGGCGGAAGCGGGCCAGTCCTTGCTTCACCGCTCCCGCGGACGACGCTCTCAACTCGTGGCCGCTCGAAAGCCACTGGGCTCGCGTTGTGGTCCTTCCCTGCGATTAAACGCTGGAGAAGCGGGATGCAGACGCGGGATTGTCGTGCCTCTGGCTTCTAAACCGGTTCCGGGACACTCGCGCGACGCTTGATCCGGATTGCCCATCGCGCCGCCTCGGCTCGGATCGTTCCGACATCCAATGCAAACAACAATGCCCCATAGAGACAGGGGCCGATGGACGCGGCGAGGATTAATGAAAGTATGGGCGAAGGGATCGCGCGCATTGGCCACAGCCCGACGGACGTGACTGCCGCTGCGACAAGGATTCCCACGATGTCTCCAAATGGCGGACGAACGGCTGGCGTTCGCATGGCCAAGCCAAGCAAGATGACAAACCCGACGGCGAGACTTGCGGAATGCAGGGCCGCGATCCCGATCGGCCCGGCTCCAACGGGCATCAACAGCAGCCCCGCGCCATCGACCGCCGCCGACACTAAGGCGGCGCCGACGATCGGGGCTGTGCGATGCGCGATCTGGAACACCGGGTTCACGGCGAATTGGCCCAGACAGAATAAGAGGATGCCAGGGAGAATGGTTAGGCCGAGCGGCACGAAATCGCTGCGAAACCGAGCAGGAACGATCAAAGCCACGAAGGCCGGCAGGGTGAGCGCAAAACCGACCGCCAACAGGACGAGCACGGCAGACACGGTCACCATATTGACTCGCAGCTGGCGTTCGGCCGCCGCATGCCCCTCCGTTGCTTCGGCCCGCACCGCCAACTGAAAGACGAAGACATCGACGGCCGCGCCCATGGCGAGCAGCAAACGAAGCGCGATATCGGTGGCGAGCGACAATTGTCCGGCGGACGCATAGCCGAAGTGAGACGCGGCCGCGCTGCGGTTACACAGCAACATTGTTTGGAAGACGACGTTGGCGACCACCACGGGCACACCGTAAGACGCAAAGCGACGCAGCAGCGCGGACTCGGCACGGGCGCCCGGCGGATCGAGCAGTTTGGACCGCACCGGAAGTGTCGCGAGCAGGATGCCACCTGCCTGCGCGGCGAGAACAAGAGCCGGATCCTCAGTGAGCAGCGCGGCTCCGAGCGCAAAGGCGAGGCCCAAGACGCCCTTGCCAATCACCAGAACCGCATAGTCCCGGTCTTTGAAACGGGCCCGCGCAAGCGCCGCCTGAAAGTCGAAGGCTCCGTTGGCGATCCCGGTCACCGCGACGGCGATCACCAAGCCGCGCGTCAGGAACGGATCAATCCCGACACAGATCACCAAGGCGGTCCCACAGAGCACTAACAGCGTCAACCCGCGATACGCGAAGTCGAGCGTCGGCCGCAAGGCGGGGGAGAGTAAGCGTTGCGGCTCGCCGTAGAACCGCGTCGTCGAAAGCCGCAGCCAATCGAACAATCCCGTCGCAATCAGCGCCCCGGCTGAGGCCGCGACCGCGAAGTGCCCATATCCGGCCGGACCGAGCACGGCCGCGATCGACAGGCCGACCGCGAAATTGAGCCCGGCATTCAGCAGGAAGGTGATGACTGTCCGCATGACGCCCGTGCGAGAGACGGGCACATGCTAGCCGGGAGGATTGAAGGGAGGGTTACCGGCCAACTTATCAGTTGCGCGAGTTGAGCATCCGCTCCGATGAGATACGAAATAGCGCGGGATCGGGCTTGCTGGCGAGGTCCATGTCGTTCAGCGAGACCATCGTTTCATAGCCTTGCGGGTCGGTGATGGTCCACTGACGCAGCGCGAAGGGCTCGATCGAAAACGTCAGACGGATCCGTGACGTTCCGCCGAAGGTCTGATGATCCTCGATCAGGATCGATGCATCCTTGGCATCGCTTGTGACATCGATGATCTGCGCATCTTGAGCCAGATCGATATGGTCTTTCAGCAGAAACTTCAGCGGGGTTTGGGCGATGAAGTAGAGGTCCTGCGTGTGAAGCTTGCGATCGATCACGGCCACCGAGGTCCCATCGGCAATGACTTCGAGGGTTGCGGGCGGTGCGTAGGTGAATCGCATCTTACCCGGCCGGTCGACGTAGAGCTTGCCGTCTGTCCTGCGTCCATCCCCCCCGATCTGCGTGAAGTCCGCCTGCATCGTGCCGGCGGTGTTAAAGTATTCGTCAGCCTTGGTAATTACGTCTTCTGGGCTCAGAGAGGGTGCGGTTACGGGTGCGGTTTTGGTCGAAGCGGCCTTGCGCGCCGGCTGCAGTTGCAGCGGTCCAGTTTCCGCCGATGCCGCCAGGGGGATCACTGCAAAAGCAAGAACGGCAGCTAGCAAGCGGGTGGTCATTCGCAGCGAATCTTTCCGTGTCAGAAGCATTTCACGCGTTAGTCATGGGGTGTGGCCATTGTGAGACGGCACGGCTCAACTGGTCCCTCCATTGGCGAATAAAGAGGCATTCGCCTCATCTCATATCGTCATCCTCGCCTTCGTAGCTTCCACGCCGATCGGGCTCGACCAGGATCTCGCGCTTGCCGGCGTGGTTGGATGCTCCGACAAGGCCCTCACGTTCCATACGCTCGACGAGTGAGGCTGCCTTGTTGTAGCCGATCTGCAACCGGCGCTGGATGTAGGACGTCGAGCACTTCTTGTCGCGGAGAACGACGCGGACAGCCTGGTCGTAGAGATCGCCCGACTCGTCGCCGAACCCACCCTTGTCGATAACGGCTTGATCCTGCTCGGCCTCGTCTTCGCCGTCGAGATCAACCGTCACCACGTCGAGATAGTCGGGATGCCCTTGCGACTTCAGGTGCAGCACGACCTTTTCCACTTCGCCGTCCGACACGAACGGACCATGGACACGCGAAATGCGTCCGCCGCCCGCCATATACAGCATGTCGCCCTGGCCAAGCAGTTGCTCGGCACCTTGCTCACCGAGAATGGTGCGCGAGTCGATCTTGCTGGTCACCTGGAAGGAGATGCGGGTCGGGAAATTCGCCTTGATGGTGCCGGTGATGACATCCACGGACGGCCGCTGGGTCGCCATGATGAGATGGATGCCGGCCGCGCGCGCCATCTGGGCGAGGCGCTGGATGGCGCCTTCGATCTCCTTGCCGGCCACCATCATCAGGTCGGCCATCTCGTCGACCACCACCACGATGTAGGGGAGGAGCGCGAGATCCATGGTTTCGTGCTCGTAGACCGCCTCGCCGGTTTCCTTGTCGTAGCCGGTCTGGACCGTGCGGGTGATCACCTCGCCTCGTTCGGCCGCCTCCGTGACACGGGCGTTGAAGCCGTCGATATTGCGGACGCCCACCTTCGACATCTTCTTGTAGCGGTCCTCCATCTCGCGAACCGCCCATTTCAGGGCGATCACGGCCTTCTTCGGGTCGGTGACGACTGGCGTGAGGAGATGCGGAATGCCGTCGTAGATCGAGAGTTCCAGCATCTTCGGGTCGACCATGATCAGGCGACACTCTTCCGGCTTCATGCGGTAGAGCAACGACAGGATCATGGTGTTGATGGCGACGGACTTGCCGGAGCCGGTCGTGCCGGCGACCAAGAGATGCGGCATGCGGGCGAGATCGACGATGACGGGCTCGCCGCCGATCGTCTTGCCGAGAGCGATCGCGAGCTTGTGCTTCGATTCGCCAAACTCCTCGGAGCCGATCAATTCGCGCAGAAACACGGTTTCGCGCCGCTGGTTCGGGAGTTCGATGCCGATCACGTTGCGACCCTGAACCACCGCCACGCGGGCCGAGACGGCCGACATGGAGCGAGCGATATCGTCCGCCAAGCCAATCACCCGTGAAGATTTGATGCCCGGCGCAGGTTCCAGTTCGTACAGCGTCACCACTGGCCCGGGGCGGACGTTGATGATCTCGCCGCGCACCCCGAAATCTTCGAGAACCCCTTCAAGCAGGCGCGCATTCTGTTCCAGCGCATCTTCCGAAATGCCCGAATGCTGCTTCCGCGGCTCCGCCAACACCGTGACCGGCGGCATCTGAAACGAAGCCGAGTCCCAGCCGGGCTCGCGGTCCCAGTCGGGCGCATCCGGCTTGGGAGGCCGGATCGGCATCGTCACCCGTTTGCTCAAGGGAACCGACCCCTGAGCGTTCGTATCGCGTGGATCGGCCTTCGCCCGGCCCTTGCCACCCGGCCGCTGTGGGGTCTCGGGCATGGCGGCGCGGCGAAGATCTAAGGCCTCGTCGAAAATGGGCTCCAGGCGGCCGTCGTCTGCGAGAGCCTCGCCACGTGCGGCGCGCGCAGCGGGATCTTCGAAGTCCGCGAAAGGCGATTTCGCCGCATCGTCCTTGCCGAGCCAGGGAGCAAAGCGACCGTCAGACTCCGAAGCCGATGCTTCGCGCCGACGAAAAGATCGCATTAGGGCATCCCGTGCGGTCATTCCGAGTTGAACGAGGCCTCCCAGAGCCATGAGAGCGAAGCCCGGTTCGCCTGCCTCGTCCGATTCCTGACGCTGCGGAGCGTCACGCGCCTCGGGAACCCACCGATACGCCGCACCTCTCTCGCCGTCGTCAACGTCTTCCTTGAGGCCGAAGCCCGCCGATGCAGTCAGGGTCAGGATCGCGGTGCCGGCGAAAAACAGGCCCACCATCATGCGTCCTGGCTCGGATGCCCCGACGATGCGGCGCGGCAGGGCCAGCAGCGCGTCTCCCATGACGCCACCCAGTCCCGTCGGCAGAGGCCAGCGGTCCGTGGGCGGCAACAGCGACACGAGAGCCGCTGCTGCGGCCGTTCCAACCAGCAGGAGGACGAGTCTGGTCTTGACGTGGTGCAAGCGGCGGCGGGTCAGCAAGCTCCAGCCCCAACACGCGATCGGCGTCAGGAGAGCCACGACCGCCACGCCGAACAACTGCATGACCATATCGGCGCAGATGGCCCCGGTTGACCCGAGAAGATTGTGAACAGGCCCGTCCGACGCATGATTCCAGCTCGGATCATTGATGGACCAGGTCGCCAGCGAGAGACTGATCGCCCCGATCGACCCGACGACGAGCAAACCGAGGGCCTCAGCCGCGCGGCGCGCGAGGAACTCGCGTGCACCGTCGGATAAAAAGTCGACCGGCGAGAATGTGCCTGCGCGCATGAGCCTTTCCGCCACGCCGAACGAACGTCGCATCGCCGGCTAGCGACGCCGGGCGGACACAGGGTAAAATTAGGTTGTGAAGGTTAACGAGACGTGGACCGCACGGCATCAACGCTTCGATTTTCGCGTCCGATCCCGCTTTGTCACACCGAACAGCCGTTGCGGACGTTCAAACGAAAGCGGCGCTCAACAGAGCGCCGCCATCACTTCATGTGCTTTTGAGATATGAAGGATCAGTAGTTGTAGGCGCGCTCGCTGTGCTCTGCGATGTCGAGGCCTTCGCGTTCCTTCTCAGGCGACACACGCAGCCCGATCACCAGGTCGACGAGCTTATACAGGATCGCCGAGCCCACGCCCGACCAGACGAGCGTCGCAAGGACACCCTTGCCCTGGGCGATCATCTGGGTCGCCATGTCGTAGGTGCCCGTATTGCCGTTGGCATATTGCGTGTAGTCGGTCAGGCCTGTGCCGCCGAAATAGGGCGCCACCAGGATGCCGGTACCGAGGGCGCCGATGATCCCGCCAATGCAGTGAACGCCAAAGACGTCAAGTGCATCGTCGTAGCCGAGCTTGTTCTTCACCACCGAGACGAAGAAGATGCAGACTGGGCTGACGACAAGTCCGAGAATGATCGAACCCATGGGACCCGCGAAGCCGCAGGCTGGCGTGATCGCCACGAGACCGGCAACGGCACCGGAGGCCATGCCGAGCATGGAAGGTTTACCCTTCACGGCCCATTCCACGAACAACCATGACAGTGTCGCAGCCGAGGTCGCCACCATCGTGTTCACGAAAGCGAGGGCTGTGCCGCCATTGGCTTCCAGATTGGAACCCGCGTTGAAGCCGAACCAGCCGACCCACAGGAGCGAAGCGCCGATCATGGTCATGGTGAGCGAATGCGGGGGCATCGGCTCGCGCGGATAACCGATCCGCTTGCCTATGATGATGCACCCGACGAGGCCGGCAATACCGGCATCGATATGCACGACGGTACCACCCGCGAAGTCGAGAGCGCCAGCTTGAGCCAGCCAACCGGTTCCAGCCATCAAAGCATCAAGCTTGCCTTGGGCGGCCGTCTTCGCGTCCCCGGTCGCAGCCGCGACGGCCTTGGCGGCATTCGCGATGTCGTCCGGAGCCGCCACGTACCAAACCCAATGCGCGATCGGGAAGTAGATGAAGGTCGACCAAAGGACGATGAAGACGATCAGCGCCGAGAACTTGATCCTCTCCGCGAAGGCGCCGACGATCAGGGCTGGCGTGATCATCGCGAAGGTCATCTGGAACACCATATAGACGAGTTCCGGGATGACCACGCCGTTCGAGAACGTCGCCGCATTCGAGGACGGGGTGACCCCGGACAGGAAGGCTTTACCGAAACCACCGATATAAGCCGTCCAGGCACCGCCGTCGCCAAAGGCCAGCGAGTAGCCATAAACAGCCCAGATCACGCCGAGCAGCGCCACGATCATGAAGACCTGGCTCAGCACGGACAGCATGTTCTTCGTGCGGACGAGACCGCCGTAGAACAGGGCCAGTCCGGGAATGGACATCATCAGAACCAAGAGCGACGAGACGAGCATCCAGGCCGTGTCGCCCTTGTTCGGAACCGGTGCTGCCGCCGCTGCCGCAGCAGCGGCATCTGGCTGTGGCGCCGGTGTTTGCGCATAGGCGGCACCGGCTGCCAAAAGGGCCAGCGAGACAAGGCCTATTCCCACGCCCCATCGCATCCGCGAGGACGTCTTCATCAACTGCATGTTGTTACTCCGGGGATACTTTGTTCGATTGTGTCGAAGGGTCAGAGAGCGTCGTTGTCCACTTCGCCAGTACGGATGCGGACAGCTTTTTCGAGGCTGGTCACAAAGATCTTGCCGTCGCCGATCTGTCCGGTCCGTGCTGTCGCCGTGATGGCGTCCACCACCGTGTCGAGCAGTTCGGCCGCGACCGCGACCTCGATCTTGAGTTTCGGCAGAAAGCTCACAGCGTATTCGGCGCCACGGTAGATCTCCGTGTGACCTTTCTGGCGCCCATAGCCCTTGACCTCAGTCACCGTGAGCCCATGCACTCCAACGGCTGTAAGCGCATCCCGAACTTCTTCCAGTTTGAACGGTTTGATAATCGCCGTCACAATCTTCATCGCACCGGTTCCTCCAACACTGAAACCGCGGCGCTTCGCCAGACGGTTCGACATCAGCCGACCCGCGAGGCGGAGCAGCACAGGTGCGTCCCTTCAAGCGCCATGCCAACCGAGATGTCGCGGATTTGACGGCGTTCCGCCACACTTCCGTAATGAAGGTGCGGCAACGGCCTAATGGCTAAGCTTTGTGCCTATGAAAGAGGCAATTTCGAGCACCCTCTCACCGCTCGCGGATGAGGCCTTCCTGCGCCACGGAGGCCACGAGCGTGCCGTCGACCGCGTAGATCAACCCCCGGGTGAACCCACGCGCACCCTGCGACGTCGGGCTGTCTTGGGCGTAGAGCAACCAGTCGTCCGCCCTGAACGGGCGGTGGAACCACAAGGCATGGTCGAGACTGGCGACTTGCAAATCCGGTTCGAAAATCGAGCGCCGGTGCGCCACAAGCGCGGTGTCGAGCAGCGTCATATCGGACAGGTAGGCGAGCGCGGCGCGATGGAGTGCGGGATCGTCGTCTAGTTGACCGTTCATCCGCATCCAAATGCGTTGGATAGGCTTTGCGGGCACATCGGCGTCGGCTTCGTAGCGCGTCAGGTCGACGGGGCGAAGTTCCAAAGGCCGCTCCCTCTCGAGGTAGCGGCGGACCGCTGCCGGCAAGCGGGCCCCATACGTCCGCAGCAGTTCGGTCTCGCTTGGTAGATCGTCCGGCATCGGGACCAAAGGCATCGGCATGGCGTGATCCAGTCCGACCTCTCCGGTTTGAAACGAAGCCGCCAGTGTGAAGATGGGGCGGCCGTGCTGGATCGCCGTACAGCGCCGGGTCGCAAAACTGTGGCCGTCACGGAGGCGATCGACTTCATAGACGATCGGAGTCGTTGGATCGCCGGGCAGAAGAAAGTAGCCGTGCAGCGAATGGGGAGGACGTTCCGGAGCCGTGCGGCTGCAAGCCACAAGCGCCTGCGAGATCACGAGGCCACCAAAGACACGTTGCCAACCCACCTGAGGGCTGCGGCCGCGATAGATGTTGTCTTCCAGCTGCTCGAGATCGAGGATCCCGACAAGGTCCGCGACGGAAAAAGACATTGTCAGAGCCCCGCATGAACCTGAGAGCGACGCGGATGGCGCGACCGCATGGTCCTGTCACCCTTCCTTTTCGTGCTGCAGCGCCGCGGCCATGAACTTGTCCATCTGGGCCCGAATGTCCGGCAAAGCGACGATCTTCTGCCCATTTCGAAGATCCTCCAGGATCTTCTGGGCGAGCATCTCATCGCCATCGTGCGACAAGGCATAAGCGAGGACATCGTCTCGGTAGGCCGCGGCGTCGGCCCCTGTCTTCCCCACGAGAGCCGCTGCCCAATCGGCCAGCGCCTTGTTGCGCCGAGCCAGGACCCGAAACCGGACGTCCTGGTCGTGGACGTACAAATTCTCGAAGGCATGTTCGCGTTCATCAAACGTCGTCATTGTTTTCCCCCTACCGAGTTCGCCCATCGACGAACATAGAACTGCTGTCCCCCGAAGTCAGCCCGATGCCGCTGGCGTGACAGCCATGGCCCTTCCCGCCATTGAAGGATGCCTTGCATTCACCATCTCAAGAGAGGTGTTCAGGCCTGACTCATCGGCTGGCGCGTGAGCGCGTCAGATTGTGCCATGATCCACGATCGGATAGGTTGGATGGGTGAGGGTTTGAGTTCTAACGGAACCCCGACCGTCATAACGGCCACTCGTGCAAGTGCGCTCTGCCAGTCCCGCAAGGGACGGGCAGAGATCGATCAAAGGAGCTCAGGCCGACCCATGGATTTCCTCAAGCCACGGTTGATCCCCATGAACCGCCGCCGCCGCATCTATGAAGGCAAGGCCAAGGTCCTCTATGAAGGGCCTGAGCCAGGTACGCTGATCCAGCACTTCAAGGACGACGCCACGGCCTTCAACGCCAAGAAGCACCAAGTGATCGACGGCAAGGGCGTCCTCAACAACCGCATTTCGGAGTACGTCTTTCAGAACCTCAACAATATCGGCGTGCCGACGCACTTCATCAAACGATTGAACATGCGCGAGCAACTTATTAAAGAGGTTGAGATCATTCCGTTAGAAGTGGTCGTCCGCAATGTCGCGGCAGGCTCTCTGGCAACCCGTCTTGGCATCGAGGAAGGCACGCAGCTGCCGCGCTCGATCATCGAATTCTATTACAAGAACGACCAGCTCAACGACCCGATGGTGTCAGAAGAGCATATCACCGCGTTCGGTTGGGCGGCTCCGCAAGAGATCGACGACATCATGGCGCTTGCCATTCGGGTCAACGATTTCCTCTCGGGCGTCTTCCTCGGCGTCGGTATTCGGCTCGTCGATTTCAAAATGGAGACGGGTCGGCTCTGGGAAGGCGACATGATGCGGATCGTCGTGGCGGACGAGATTTCGCCTGACTCCTGCCGTCTGTGGGATATCAAATCGAACAACAAACTCGACAAGGATCGCTTTCGACGCGATCTCGGCGGGCTGGTCGAGGCCTATAGCGAAGTCGCACGCCGCCTCGGAATCATGCAGGAAAATGAAACGACGCGCCCACCTGGTCCGCAGCTCGTTCAGTAAACCCTCCGAAAGCCGAGGCGAGTGGTCTTTTCAGGTCGATAAAGCCCGCTTAGCGAAAGTTCGGTGGTTTGTGACAAAATAAATTTGGGAGCGGTGGATCGCCCATCGCTCCCTTTGTCATTCGGCCCGGATGAAATCCGCGATCAAAGTGGGCGCCGAGGTGTCGAAGCCGACGACGTCCATCATGCTTGCATCTATCGGGTCGGCGATGCTGAAGCCGTTGGACACGCGACCCGCCGCCACAAGCTTCGCCTTGATCCCGGTCTTGCGGCAGTCCTGCAGAGCTGTGCCGAATGGACGGGCCGGTGCGGGCCAGGATTCGCTATGGATTGCCCTCGATACACACCCATCGATCAAGGCCTGCCCCCATGGCGCCTGCAACATAAAGCTGGCGCCACCCACGACCATACGGCACTTCAGGGGGCATGATTCCACTCGTCTTTGCCAGCCTCACCTCGCGGCTTGATCCTCGTCTCCAATCAGATCCGCCCCTGGTGCGGCCGCGCACGTGAAAGCACGCGTCCGCAAACTGGTCACCGCGCTCGGGGAAACGTTCTGGATTGTGCCTGGCTCTATGGTTCTTGCGGGGATTCTCCTCGCCTTGAGCCTGGTCAGCCTTGACCGCAGTGGGATCGTTCCTCCGGCATTGCTGCAGAGCGCGTGGCTTTACAACGGCGGCGGCACCGGTGCACGCACGCTGCTCGGTGCCGTGGCGTCGTCTACCATCGGTGTGGCCGGCACAGTGTTCTCCATCACCATTGCGGCCTTGTCGCTCGCTGCTGGTCAGATGGGGCCTCGCCTATTGCGCAACTTCACGAAGGATCGCGTCAACCAGATCACCCTCGGGAGCTTCCTTGGAACATTCTCCTACGCCCTGATGGTTTTGCGCAGTGTCCGGACGCAGAACGAGGGTGAATTCGTTCCGCACGTCTCGATGAGCGTCGGCATCCTGCTCGCCTTCGTGTGCGTGGGGATGCTGGTTTTCTTCGTCAATCACATGGCGGGGCGCATCAACGTCGACACCGTGATCGAACTCGTCAGCCAGGACGTGACGGCGACCCTGCAGCGCCTCGCCACAGAGGAGCCCGGAGCCTCCCTTCCCTCGTCAGAAATGTGGCGGTCGGCCAGGCCCGTGAGCGACCCGCGCCGCGGCTATCTTCAACACCTTGACGAAGAGGGGCTCGCTGACTGGGCTGCGGCGCATGGAACACGTATCCGTCTGCTGGCTCGGCCCGGCGACTACGTCTTTCCTGGCGCGCCGATTGCGCTGGCCATGCCGCTCATCGAGGGCACCGATGCCGCTATTCGAGACGCAACCGCCCTTGGCCCCCAACGCGTGAGTGCCGCCGATCTCGAATTCGCCGTGCGTCAGTTGGTCGAGGTGGCGGTCAGGGCCTTGTCGCCCGGCATTAATGACCCTCACACCGCCATGAGCGTCCTGGAGCGCCTGGGCGCGGCTCTCTGCGAGCTTGTTCCGCGTCACCTGCCGAGTGGAGTGTCGGTCAGGGAGGGGCGCGCGGTTCTGCTCGTGCCTCGCGTTGATTACGATGGGCTGACGGACACCATGTTCCACATGATCCGGCAAAATGCGGATGGCAGCGCCGCCATCCTCATTCGAATCCTCGAGGTGCTGACCGCCGTGGTAAGTTGTGAGGCCCAGCCGAGGCGCGTCGCAGCCCTTCAGCGGCATGCCGACCTCGTGCTCAGTGACGGGGAGCGGAGCATCGAGACGCCCTCCGATCTGCTTGATCTGCGCATGCGACATCGTCGCTTCGCAGCAATGCGGTCAGGCGGTCCAGCTGCCTGCGTCGATCGACTGGATTTCTGATTTGGCGGCCCCCAAACACATCTTGTGGTCGTCCCAAAATCATCGCCGGCCTTCATTGCAGGTGGCCGCAGCGTGACCCTGATGCCTTTCGACGTCGCCGCCATCCTGATCGTCCTTGCGGCCGCCTTCGCCTATCTGAACAACCGCTTCATCCGACTTCCGTCATCGGTCGGCTTGACGCTGATGGGGGCATTCTCCTCGTTGATCGTCTTGGCTGTGGATCGGCTTGTGCCGGCCAGTCGAGCAACGGACGACATTGTTTCCCTGATCACCAGCATCGACTTTCACCAGACCCTGATGAACGGCATGCTGTCTTTCCTGCTTTTCGCGGGTGCACTTCACGTCGACTGGGAAGAGATGCGGCGAGGACGCTGGCCGATCCTGGTTTTGAGCACGATCGGTGTCCTGCTCTCGACGACGCTGATCGGCGGTGGCTTCTATCTGTTGTCGGGCTGGCTCGGACTTGCCGTGCCACCGATCTGGTGCCTGGTCTTCGGCGCCCTCATTAGCCCGACCGACCCGGTGGCCGTTATGGGCGTCCTCAAACGGACCGATGTGTCGCCGACCTTGCAAGCGACTGTCGCCGGCGAGAGCCTTTTCAACGATGGCGTTGGCGTCGTGGTGTTCTCGATCCTGTTGAGCGCGGCGTCAGGCGGCGAAGCCTTTTCGGTACCCCACGCGCTCGAACTTTTCGCCATCGAAGCTGGCGGTGGGGTCGTGCTTGGTCTGCTCATCGGCTGGATCGCCGTCCGAGCGATGCAATCGATCGACGAATACAACGTCGAGGTGATGATGACACTCGCAGTGGTCATGGGCGGTTACGCGCTTGCCAACCAGATCGATGTGAGTGGCCCCGTCGCCATGGCGGTCGCGGGAATCCTGATCGGCAATCACGGTGTCGCCCAAGCCATGAGCGAGACGACCAAGGACTACCTACTAAAATTTTGGTCGCTCGTGGACGAAATCCTCAACGCCATCCTTTTCCTGCTGATCGGCCTCGAAGTGATCACCGTCTCGCACGACCTTCGCGTGCTGGCACTCGGTGCGCTGGCCATTCCGCTGGCACTCGCGGCCCGCACCGCCTCGGTGCTGTTGCCCTTGGTTGTCCTGCGTCCTGTCCTGCGGCTCGGTCCGCAAGCGCCCGCCACCCTGATTTGGGGCGGCCTGCGCGGCGGCATATCGGTGGCACTCGCTCTGAGCCTGTCCGATACGTCGTCGCGCGCGGTCATACTTGCCGCGACCTACATGGTCGTGCTGTTTGCGGTGATTGCCCAGGGCGCCACGATCGAACGCCTGTTGGCACCGAGCGTCAAACGGTAAGCAAACTGCCGGATCGACTTGTCATACCGCTCGCCTCAGCCCCAAGCTCGGAGGCAGGCGGTCGTGGTCTCGGTGTCAAAATCGAGTCGCCGTGGAAACGAGCCAAGCCGGCGACCAATCCACCAGAACGGCCTCGATGATCTTGTCGAGTCCGAACAGGATCCCTCCCCCGAACAATACGAGAAGCAGTCCGATCGCAATCTTGGCTGCCTTGCCGGCGTCCAAGAGGCCGCCGCGAGCAATCTGCAATGTCTGGCGCGACAATACCCCGAGAGCAAGAAGCGGAACGGCGGCGCCAATGCCGAAGAACAGCATGACGCATGCGACCTCACCCAGGTTATGGCCCTGCGCCGCCATCAGAGATGCGGCCCCGAGTGTCGGCCCGACACAAGGTGACCAGACAAGGCCGAGGAGCAGCCCAATGCCAAATTGGCCCGCAAGCCCCGATGCAACAGGATGCCCCATTCGTTGGTCGGCCCAGTTGGCAACCGGCCCGGATACAGTGGCAAACCTGACCTGCAGCGAGGGCACCAGGAGCATCAGGCCCACCAACACCATCACGATGGCGCCCGCGGAGCGGAAAACACTTCCATCAATGTTGAGAGCGTAACCAATCGTGGCCACGAAGAGGCCTACGATCGTAAACGACATCGCAAGACCGCCGGCAAGAACAAGCGGCCCGAACCGATGGGTCGAGAGCGCTGGCGCAAGCACGAGAGGGACAAGTGGCAGCACGCATGGCGACAACATCGAGGCGAGGCCCGCCACGAAAGCAAAGCCGAATGCAGCACCCATGCGCCTAAACTGATTTGTCGAGCATGGCTTCGATCGACACGCTATTGGTATCGCCGGTGGAGCGAGCCACTTCCTTGCGACCCGCAAAACAGATCAGCGTGCTCTGCATGCGGACGTTGAATTTGCGCAGAAGGTCCTTCTGCGAATCAAAATCGATCTGAAACGCTACGACGTTCTGGAACTTGGGCTTTTGGCTTAAATCGGACAGAATTGGTTTCTGAGCTTTGCAAGTAGGGCACCAGGGCGCCGTCACCTCGACCAGGATAGGCTTGCCTGCCGCCTGAGCTGCCTCGAAGCTCTTCTCACTGAATGGTTGAGCCTCGAATGCGAAAGCGCGCGTTGAGGCCGTGAGACCTGCGGCGAGCACAAAGCCCAGCAAAACGGAACGCCTGTCGATCATATTCGAACTCCTTCGAGATTCCCGCATCGGCCAGATACGAAGATCTTCGTCCTCCGACCGGGCGAGGTTACAGTCTTTCTTGAATCTCGATGGGGATTATCGGCAACAGGTGCCGAGCAGGGTCGGGGCATGCGGTTTGGGCACGACAACGCTCTCGTCGGAGCCTCGCCGAAGGATTGCATCGGAACAGTCGGGCCCACATCGATCGAAGGGGACCGGCGCACGCCAGGATTGTGGCCGGCACCGAGCTAGGCCGGCCCTTTGGCCACGGCCCACGCGTCGGCGACCACCCCAACCGTCATCCTGACGTTCGCGACAAGCCTCAGTTCTGGCGCGCCACCATCATGTTCTTGATCTCCGAAATGGCCTTGGCTGGGTTCAAGCCTTTCGGGCAGGCCTTCGCGCAGTTCATGATGGTGTGGCAGCGGTAGAGCCGAAACGGGTCCTCGAGGGTGTCGAGCCGATCACCCGTCGCCTCGTCGCGGGAGTCGATCAGCCAGCGGTAGGCCTGCAGCAGGGCGGCCGGGCCGAGGTAACGATCCCCGTTCCACCAATAACTCGGGCAGGAGGTCGAGCAGCAGGCGCACAGGATGCACTCGTAGAGACCGTCGAGCGCCTGCCGCTCGGTCGGCGATTGCTTCCATTCCTTTTCGGGCTGTGGGCTGGTTGTGTGCAGCCACGGCTCGATCAGGGCATGCTGCGCATAAAAGCGGGTGAGGTCGGGCACGAGATCCTTGACGACCTCCATGTGCGGCAAGGGGTAGAGCTTGATCGCTCCCTTCACCTCGTCCATGCCCTTGGTACAGGCGAGTGTGTTGGTGCCGTCGATATTCATCGCGCAGGAGCCGCAGATGCCTTCCCGGCAGGAGCGGCGGAAGGTCAGCGTCGAATCGACCTTGGACTTGATCCAGATCAACCCGTCGAGGACCATGGGACCGCAATCGTCGCGGTCGACGAAATAGGTGTCGATGCGCGGGTTTGCCCCCGTGTCAGGGTCCCAGCGATAGACCTTATACTCCTGCAGCCTTTTCGCGCCGCTGGGCTTCGGCCAGGTCTTCCCCGGCTTCATCTGCGAATTCTTGGGAAGTGCGAGTTCGACCATGGGGGCTGATGCCTAATGGAACTTGTGCCGGCAAGCGCTCAAGACCCTGCTGCGGCGGTGTTTCGGGAATGCTTCCTACGCTCGTAGCGAACGAGGTTATTGTCGGCGGGGCGGGCGTTTTGCGAATGACGCGCACGGCCCGCTTCATGATCAATAAACCCGTGCTTTGGGCTCCACGTACTGGACCTCGTTCGACATCGTGTAGGTATGCACCGGCCTATAGTCGATCACGGCCTGACCGGCCTTCACATCGAGCCACGAGAGCGTGTGCTTCATCCATTCCTTGTCGTCGCGCTTCGGATGATCCTCACGTGCATGCGCGCCCCGCGACTCGGTGCGGTTCGCGGCACTCTCCATGGTCACCACCGCCTGGCCGATCATGTTGTCGAATTCGAGTGTCTCGATCAGGTCGGAGTTCCAGATCAGTGACCGGTCGCTGACCCGCACATCGGATGCGCCTTTGTAGACGTCACGGATGAGCTTGACGCCCTCCTCCAGCACTTCACCGGTACGGAACACCGCGCAATTGCTCTGCATCGTGCGCTGCATCTGCAAACGAAGCTCTGCCGTCGGTGTCGAGCCGGCGGCATTGCGGAAGCGATCGAGGCGCGATAACGCCGGGTCGGCCGAGCCCTTGGGCAATTCGGACTGTTTCTCACCGGGCGTGACGATCTCGGCGGCCCGCAGGCCGGCGGCGCGGCCAAACACCACCAGGTCGATCAGAGAGTTCGAGCCGAGGCGGTTCGCCCCATGCACAGAGACGCAGGCGGCTTCTCCCAACGCCATCAGGCCGGGCACGATCGCGTCCGGGTTGCCGTTGACCTTGGTCAACACCTCACCGTGATAGTTCGTTGGAATACCGCCCATGTTGTAATGGACCGTCGGCAAGACCGGGATAGGCTCCTTGGTGACATCGACGCCAGCAAAAATCTTCGCCGATTCGGAAATCCCGGGCAGCCGTTCGTGCAGGATCTTCGGGTCGAGGTGATCGAGGTGCAGATAGATATGATCCTTCTGCTTGCCGACGCCCCGCCCCTCGCGGATCTCCATGGTCATGGCGCGCGACACCACGTCACGCGAGGCAAGGTCCTTGGCCGATGGCGCATAGCGCTCCATGAAGCGCTCACCCTCGGAATTGGTGAGGTAACCTCCTTCGCCGCGCGAGCCCTCCGTGATAAGACACCCTGCCCCGTAGATGCCGGTCGGATGGAACTGCACGAATTCCATGTCCTGCAACGGCAAGCCGGCGCGCAGCACCATGGCGTTTCCATCGCCCGTACACGTGTGGGCCGAGGTCGCCGAGAAATAGGCGCGGCCGTAACCGCCTGTCGCAAGGATCACGAGATTGGCACGGAACCGGTGGATCGTTCCGTCATCCATCTTGAGCGCCACGATGCCGCGGCAACGCCCCTCCTCCATGATGAGGTCCAGCGCAAAATATTCGATGAAGAACTCGGTCTTGGCCCGCAAGGCTTGGCCATAGAGCGTATGCAGGATCGCGTGCCCGGTGCGGTCGGCAGCCGCGCAGGTGCGCTGGGCTGTGCCCTTACCATAGTCCGTTGTCATGCCCCCGAAGGGACGCTGGTAGATTTTGCCCTCGTCGGTGCGCGAGAAGGGCACGCCCCAATGTTCGAGCTCGTAGACGGCAGCCGGCGCGTTCTTGCAGAGATATTCGATGGCGTCCTGGTCGCCGAGCCAGTCCGACCCCTTGACGGTGTCATACATGTGCCAGCGCCAATCATCTGGCCCCATATTGCCGAGCGACGCCGAAATGCCGCCCTGGGCCGCCACCGTATGTGACCGGGTGGGGAACACTTTGGTGACGCAAGCCGTCCGAAGTCCGGCTTGGGCGCAACCGACAGTCGCCCTTAAACCGGCGCCGCCGGCGCCGACGACGACGACATCAAACGTATGATCTGTGATCGGATAGGCCGGGCTTGTGCCCGCCCCATTGCTGCCGTTGCTGGCCATAGAACATCCCCGTCGACACCTTCATCGAAGGTATCCGCGCATTTCAGATCAGGTAAAACTCAGCCGCAGCACGGCGTAGACACATGCCACGGCGACGATGACGGCAAAGAACAGGTTTGCCGCGAGGCTCCAGTCCTTCAGATGCTCGCCATGGATATAATCCTCGATGATCGTCCGCATCCCGAGCTGCATATGGTAGAGGCTTGCACCGATGACCAGCAGCATCACGATCGCGGGAAAAGGTCGCGCCATGATCTCATGCACTTCATCATAGGTCCTCCCCACCAATGAGAGGACGAGCCACACGAAGGCGATCGTCAGCGGCACAAGGGCCAGCGAGGTGAGCCGCATATGCTGCAGGCCAGCAGTGCCGGATTTGGCTGAGCCGAGATACCGGACGCGGCGGGCTTCGTTCTTGGCGTGACGTGGATTGTCGCTCATCGAGCCCTCAACGCAATGCGAAAGCAGCGGCCCAGACCAGGACCGTCAGGACAATGCCGCCAATCAGCGTACCCTGGGCCAGCCATTCCCTTTGCGGGTGGTCCATGCCCCATCCTGAATCCCAAAGGAAATGACGCAAGCCGCCGAGAAGGTGGTGAAACAAGGCCCAGGTGAAACCGAGGAGGACGAGCTTGCCCAGGATGGAATCCATGAACCAAGCGACGGTCGCGAAGGAATCTGGCCCGCTTGCCAAAGCAATCAGGAACCACGCCAGCAACAGGGTGCCGACATAGAGGGCCACCCCCGTGATGCGATGCGCAATCGACATCATCATCGTGAGCATGGGGGTATAGATTTGGAGGTGGGGCGACAGGGGACGCTGGTGCCGGACCGGGGCCGTGGTCGGCCCGGAGAGATCGGCCATAAGGTGCCTCAATGAATGTAACGCGGAACTGATATAAGGAACCATCGCAGCGCACAACAGGTTCGGGCCCGGCGGAACCACACGCTGTGCCCAAATCCGGGTCACCAGCGGACATCGTGCCGCGCCCGCTGCCGCCTCGGCTCGGCGTTGACAATCCGAACCGTGCCTTGTTTCGCTTCAAACCGTCGCGCGGATCATCAGCCACGCTCCCACTGGATTTGGCATTTCATGACTGTGCAACCGCCATCCGGACATCTGCCCCCTCCGGCGTCCTGTGACATCATCGTCGTGGGCGCTGGCGCCGTCGGGCTCGCCGCCGGGATCGGCCTTGCCGGGCTGGGCTTTCACGTGACGCTCGTGGGCCAGCCAGCGACGCAGCGGCCTGGCCGAACGGTGGCAATGCTGCAGGGATCGGTTGCGTTGCTCGACGATATTGGCGTGTGGACAACGCTGGCCCCCTCGGTGGCGCCTTTGCGGACGATGCGCCTCGTCGATGCCACGGGCTCACTGTTCAGCCCGCCACCCGTGAGCTTCCGGGCTTCGGAGATCGGTCTCGACGCATTCGGCTACAATGTCGACAACGCCGCGCTCGAGCATGCGCTTCAGGCTGTGGCAACAGCCACACCGGGACTTACGGTTGTCACCGCGTCGGCAAAAGACTTTGCCTATGGTGACGGCGAGGCCCTTGTCACGACGGATCGACAGCAGCGATTCTCGGGTCACCTGCTGGTTGCGGCCGATGGACGCCAGTCCCAGGCCCGCAAGGCGGCCCGCATCGGCGTCCGTGTCACGGACCATCCTCAGACAGCCCTGACGGCAATTTTCAGGCACGAGGCCCCTCATCACGACACCTCAACAGAATTTCACACACGCCAGGGTCCATTCACCCTCGTACCCATGCCCCCGACCTCTGCGGGGGTGCACCGGTCGAGCCTCGTGTGGGTGATGAACCCAAAGGAAGCGGCGCGCCGGCGTCTCCTTGCGGCGGCGGATTTCGCGCGTGAAGCGGAAACGCAATGCACGAGGCTGCTGGGCGATATGACGCTCGACAGCCAAATCGGAGCGTTTCCGATCGTCACGAGCTCGGCCCTGCGCCTGACCGCGAAGCGATTGGTCTTGATTGGCGAAGCGGCCCATGCGCTGCCGCCGATCGGTGCACAGGGCCTCAATCTCAGCTACCGAGATGTCATAGCCCTTGTCGACCACCTGCGTGCAGCAAGGGGGCACCGCGAGGATATCGGCGCCATTCAAGGCCTCGACCACTATGCCCGCGCACGAACCGGCGATGTGATGGCCCGCACCGCGGGTGTAGGCGCCCTGAACGGATCGCTTCTCAACCACCGGACCGGCATGGATCTGATGCGCGGACTGGGGCTTGCGGCTCTCGGCGGCATCGCGCCGCTCCGCCGCTTGGCAATGCGACAAGGGTTGGCCGCGAAGGAGCGGCTTCCCGCACCCACTTGACGCATGTCCCCCTCATCGGTCATCAAGCGCCCTCTTTCGCGCGCAATTGCGGTGTCCGGATCTTATTTTGTCGCTTCGATCGCTTTGGACATCGTGTCGACACCGGATCGAATATGTCCTGTTTCGTGCCGTCGGGACACTATTTGGCGCCTTGAAGGTCGAAACGGCCTCACGTGTCTCCGGCAGCTTGTGGCGTCATGTGGCGCCCATGACCCATCGTCACGGCCGCGCGCTCGGTCATCTGCGTGACGCCTTCCCGGAGAAGACCGAGGCCGAACGTGAGGCGATCGCGCGAGCCATGTGGGAAAACCTCGGCCGCACCTTTGCCGAATCGTTCCACCTGAAGGCTATCGCGGCGAGCGATCGGGTCAGGATGGAGAATGTCGAGTTGCTTCAGCGCTGGGCCGCTCGGCCGGGCGGAAAAGTGGCCTGCGCCGGACATTTGGGCAATTGGGAACTCGCGATCCTCGGCATCATGCAGGCGGGCGCTCAGCCCTGGAGCATCTACCGGCCGATGAATAATCCGTTGGTGGACGCCGAAGTGCTGCGCATGCGGAGCTTCCTCTACACGGGCGGTCTCGAGCCCAAGGGGCCAAGCATCCCCCGGCAATTTCTCAAAATCGTGCGCGACGGAGGGACGATCGGCTTTCTGAGCGATCAGCGGGAAAACAACGGCATCGTCGTGTCCTTGTTCGGCAAGCCGGCGCCGTCCACCACCTTCCCGGCCATGCTGGCGCGCAGCATTGGAGCGCCGATCCTGATGGTCCGCATGCGGCGCCTGCCTGACGTCCGTTTCGTACAATCCTTCGAGCTCCTAGAGATCCCCGAGACGGACGATCGCAAAGCCGACATCGAGGCCGCGACCCTTGCCATCCAGCAGACCTTCGAACGATATGTCCGGGACGCGCCGGACCAATGGATGTGGGCTCATCGGCGCTGGAGCTGAACGGATGCGAATAGCGACCTGGAACGTCAATTCCATCCGGCAACGCCTTGAACACGTTCTCGGATATCTTGCGAGTGTCGCACCCGATGTGTTGTGCCTGCAGGAACTGAAGTGCGCCGACGAGGCATTCCCGCGCACCGAGATCGAAGCTCAGGGCTATCATTGCCATGTGCACGGTCAAAAAGGCTTCAATGGCGTCGCGATCCTGGCCAAGCAGCCGCTCGAGGCCTCCTCCGGTCTGCCGGGCGACCCCGACGATGTCCAGTCCCGCTACATCGAAGCCAAAGTGCCGGACGGTGCCGGCTCCATCCATGTCGCTTCGATCTATCTGCCGAACGGGAACCCTGTCGGGAGCGAAAAATATCCCTACAAGCTGGCCTTCATGGATCGACTGATCGCCCATGCGCGCCAACGCTTGAACGAAGGTGCCACGCTAGTGCTCGCGGGCGACTACAACGTGATTCCCGAGGCGCGAGACGTGGCCGACCCGGAGAACTGGATCGACGATGCGCTTTTCCTCCCGCCCACGCGGGAGCGTTTCAGAACCCTGCTGTCGCTCGGACTGACCGATGCGCTGCGGGCGACGACGGATGCGGCCGGCCTCTACAGCTTCTGGGACTATCAGGCGGGAGCCTGGCAGCGGAACAAGGGCATCCGAATCGACCACCTGCTCCTCTCGCCCTCGGCAGCTGACCGGCTCCTGGACGTCACGATCGACAAGGACACCCGCGCGGCCGACAAACCGTCCGATCACGTGCCGGTCAGGATCGAGCTTCGGTAGTTTGCCGATACGGATACGGTCGCGGCCATGGGTCGCACAGCGGCGTCTCCTGATGATGATTGTCACGACATCTCGAAGGAATTGTCGAGAGAGGCGGACTTTCCGGCATGGTCCTTCGTGCCTTAGCGGCTTTTGCACCTTTGATTCATGTCAATCTGGATTGACGCCACGCACCGAAAGACGCCATCTTCTCCTTGTTACATCCAGGAAAGGGAGGCTGGCTTGAAACTTATAAAAGTGCTGGCAGGTGTTGTACTGCTCTCAAGCGCTCACAGCGCGTTGGCGCAAGACGCCGCTGATGGGGACGCTGCTGCCGGCGCCAACAAAGCGAAGATCTGCAAGACCTGTCATCAATTCGGGGAAGGCGCAAAGAATGCGATCGGACCCGTGCTCAATGGTGTCGTGGGCCGGAAAGCGGGGACCTATCCCGGGTACGATTATTCGGAAGCCAACAAGAACTCCGGAATCACCTGGGACGAGGCTACATTGAAGGTCTACCTCAAGAACCCGAAGGCCAAAGTCCCTGGAACGAAGATGAGCTTCGTTGGATTTCAGAAGGATTCCGACATCAACAATGTGGTCGCGTTTCTGAAAACCCTCGGTCCGGACGGCAAGACAAAGTAAAACCGCTCTCGTTCGCGTGTCTGCAGATCGGTGGATGTTTCGTCGCGCGATGGCGCGACGTCTTGAAGCTCAGGGCCTCAAGCAGACGAAAGCATCATGGGCGATCTGATCAGAAGCGGGCATCTGGTCGAGGCCATTCTGGCACTGACGGCGGTGGAATGGCTGGCGCTGTCGGCCTACCACCGTCTCACCGGACGGGGCGTGCCGCCACGGGACTTCAACCGCAACTTGCTGTCCGGCATGCTGCTGCTGCTGGCTCTGCGCGAGGCGCTGGTGAACGGGTGGTGGGGTTGGATCGCAGCAAGCCTCACCGGCGCACTGGTGGCGCATGTGGCAGACCTGGGACATCGTTGGATCCGATGACGACAACGTGGTCTGTCGCCTCTTAGCGACGCTGCGCGAAACACGACGCTCACGGCCTCCAAGTTCAATCCTGACTGGAAACGTCGACGATGGCAGCGCACTTTCCTTTTTCGGCGATCGTGGCACAGGACGACATGAAGCTCGCGATGCTGATCGCGGCGATCGACCCCGCGGTCGGCGGGGTCTTGGTGTTTGGCGACCGCGGCAGCGGCAAGTCGACCGCGGTGCGGGGATTGTCGGACCTTTTGCCGCCAATGTTGGTCAACGCTGGTTGCCTCTATAATTGCGACCCCGCCACGCCGGCACTGTTTTGCTCGGATTGCAGCGCCCGTTCTCTTCAAGGTCCTCTGAAAACCAAGAAAGTCCCCGTTCCCGTGGTCGATCTCCCGCTCGGCGCCACCGAAGACAGGGTCGTCGGTGCGCTCGATCTGGAGCGTGCCCTGGCCCACGGCATCAAGGCCTTCGAGCCTGGACTACTCGCCCGCGCGCACCGTGGCTTCCTCTATATCGATGAAGTGAACCTGCTGGAGGATCACATCGTCGATTTGCTGCTCGATGTCGCAGCGTCCGGCGAGAATATCGTCGAGCGCGAAGGCTTGAGCGTCCGCCATGCGGCCCGGCTCGTTCTCGTGGGCACCGGCAACCCCGAAGAAGGCGAATTGCGGCCCCAGCTTCTCGACCGGTTCGGGCTCTCGGTCGAGGTGAAGACGCCCACAGAACTTCCGTTGCGGATCGAGGTGGTGCGACGACGGGATTCGTTCGAACGAGATCCCGCCGGCTTCAAGGCACAATGGTCGAGGGAGGATGCCCGGTTGCGCGAACGCCTCGTCGAGGCACGCAGCCGGCTGCCCGATGTGACCGTCCCGGATGCGGCGCTCGAACGGGCCGCGACGCTCTGCATCAAGCTCGGGACCGATGGTTTGCGTGGCGAACTCACCCTCATGCGGGCGGCCCGGGCTCTGGCGAGCTTCGAGGGCGCGGCGCATGTGGACGACGGCCATCTGCGACGTCTCGCCCCCTCCGCACTCCGCCATCGCTTGCGGCGCAATCCGCTTGATGATTCGGGCTCCACCGCGAGAGTGGAACGCGCAGTCGCGGAGGTGTTCGCGGCATGACCCGACCGGCGGTCGATCCGACGGAGTGGACCGACCCAATGTGGGCGGCCCTACTCTGTGCGGTCGATCCCTTCGGCTTCGGCGGCGTTGTCCTTCGCGCTCGAGCCGGGTTGGCGCGCGACCGCTGGCTCGCACAGATGCGCGAACTGCTGCCGCCTGAGACACCCTGGCGCCGATTGCCGATGAGTACCGCCGAAAGCCGTCTGTTCGGCGGGTTGGATCTGGCCGCCACGCTGGCGGCAGGTCGTCCCGTTGCCGAACGGGGACTGCTGGCCGACGCGGACGGCGGCATCCTGCTCATCCCCATGGCGGAACGCCTCACCGTCCCCCTGGCGGCACGCCTCGGATCGGTACTGGACAGCGGCCAGGTGATTGTCGCGCGCGACGGTCTCAACGGCACATCGGGCGCGCGGGTCGCGATGATCGCGCTCGACGAAGGAATTGACGAGGAGCATCTGGCAGCGGTCCTCCGAGACCGCATGGCCTTCCTGGTGGAGCTCGATCAGGTCGTGCCCGATCCTGTCGTCGCCGATGGCCGGGAGACGGTAAAGCACGCGCGCGACCTCTATGCCGATGTCGTCGCAGACGATGCGATCCTCACCGTCTTGTCCGGGACCGCGGTCGCACTCGGAGTCGACTCGCTGCGGGCGACCATCATGGCCGTGAGGGCGGCGCGTGCGGCTGCGGCGCTTGCCGGTCGTGAGACCGTCACGACCGAGGATGCGGCAATCGCCGCCCGCCTCGTCCTGGCGCCCCGCGCCACACGTCTACCGGCCGCATCCGATGCCCCTGAGGCGCCGTCGCAAGAGCCTGGGCGGCAGACTCCGAGCGAGCCGGATAGCGGCCCGTCGCAGCATCCAGGCGCGAACGAGGCTCTGGAGCAGCATGGCACCCAGGAGGCGCCGAACGACATGGTTCTGGCGGCCGCCAAGGCCGCGATCCCGCCCGGGTTGTTGCTGCGCCTCCAGAGCTTGATGGTCATGCGCACATCGAAAGATGCCGCAGGCCGAGCCGGAGCGATGCAAGAGACGGCCAAGCGGGGCCGCCCTTCCGGGGTGCGGCGCGGCGTGCCCGGCGGCACCGCACGACTGAACGTGATCGAGACTCTTCGTGCCGCGGCTCCATGGCAGAAGCTGCGAGGTCGCGGCGACTCGGCCGCCGTGCCGCCGCCCCGTGTCATGATCCGTCGCGACGATCTGCGCATCACGCGCTACAAGCAGCGGACCGAAACAACCACGATCTTCGCGGTCGACGCCTCGGGGTCCCTCGCCGTCAACCGTCTCGCCGAAGCCAAAGGCGCGGTCGAGTTGCTTCTCGCGGAATGCTACACACGCCGCGACCAAGTGGCCCTGCTCGCCTTTCGCGGCAGGGGCACCGAACTGGTGCTCCCGCCGACCCGCTCGCTCACCCGCGCCAAGCGCGGTCTGGCGGAACTTCCGGGCGGTGGCGCCACACCGCTTGCCGGTGCCATCGATGCGGCGGTGACGCTCGCCGAGCAACTTCGGCGGCGTGGTCAGACTCCCTTGGTGGTGTTTCTGACTGACGGCCGGGCCAATGTGGCCCGTGATGGCACGACCGGGCGGGCGCGAGCCGAAGACGACGCGGGCGCTGCCGCAAAGGCGGCAGGCGCGACAGGTATCCGCATGCTGGTGGTCGACGCTTCGCCCCGCCCCCAGGCCCAGGCCCGCGCATTGGCGACCGCCATGAACGCCATGTATCTCCCCCTGCCGCGCGCAGAAGCAGCGACTCTGTCGCAGGCCGTCCGGGCAGCCGGAGGGGCATGAACCGACGGCTGTACGTTCGCTAAGCTCAGGGAGATTGCGTCTCTGCCAATCGCGACCGCACAATGGTCGTACCCTGAAGGGATCCAAAATGGTTTGAAAACGGGACCGAACCTCTCTTTGATGGTTATCTCCAACGAGAGTTGACCGGAAGGCACATCAGTCGGCCAGCCGTTCATTAAAGTGGACATTGAGAGGAGCGGCGCATGACCGTGGCACCCAAGCAGCAACACGCCGGTCCGCCCGATCACCGTGGCAGTCGATCGCGGCATCAACCGCGCGGGCATCGATTGAGCAAGGCAGTGATTGGCATTCCTTTGCTGGCAGCCAGCGCCTGGCTTGGCCGCGCCGCGAAACAGATACCTCACAACCTCGACCTGCCGCCGCCCGTTCCGGGAACTCATACTTCGCTTGAGACAGCTTTCGGCAGGCTCGCCTTCTATGCCGCCGATGCAGTTGCCGTTTCCGGTGAACCGCCTCTGCTTCTTGTCCACAGCATCAATGCGGCCGCCTCGGCCTATGAGATCAAGCCGATCTTCGAGAGGAGCCGCGGCCGGCCTGTCTACGCCCTGGATCTGCCGGGCTACGGGCTCTCCGAACGCCGGGCGGAGCTCTACACGCCCCGGATCATGACAGACGCAATTCTATCAGCGGTGGATGAGGTCGCTCGCCGTCATGGTCCGGGTCCGATCGACGCTCTGGCGCTCTCGTTGTCGAGCGAGTTTCTGGCCCGCGCCGCGACGGAGCGACCCGCGGCGTTTCGGTCTCTGTCTCTGATCAGCCCAACGGGCTTCGACAAGAGAAGCCCACGCAACGGCCCGCCGGGGTCGAATCGCGGCATGCCCAAGCTCTACAGAGGGTTTACGTTCGGTCTCTGGCGCCGGCCCTTCTTCGACCTGCTGACGAGCCGGGTCAGCATCCGGTATTTCCTGGAAAAAACCTTCGGCTCGAAGCAGGTCGATCAGAGCCTGATCGACTACGATTATCTGACGACGCATCAACCTGGCGCCGAACATGCGCCCTTTTCCTTCATTTCAGGATTTCTGTTCAGCAACGACATCTCGCGCATCTACGATGCCCTGCGGCTTCCGATCTGGATGGTGCACGGGGTGCGCGGTGATTTCCAAGACTACAGCGGAAAGCGGATGGTCGAAAATCGTGCGAACTGGTCGATCGAGGTCTTTCAGACGGGTGCACTGCCCCAGTTTGAGATCCCTGATCGGTTCCAGGACCGCTTCGAGGCCTTCCTGGCCACGTTGCCCGCACCCGCAACGGCTATTCCACAAGATCGAGATGGGAATTTGCCCGCACAACAACTGTGAGCGAGCCGAGGGTGGGTGAGGAGCGCCATCCCCTGCACGACGTCCGCCGAGCCAGCGACAATCTTCCTGCGGGTGGATTGGTTTGGGAGAACGAAGGACGCGACTGGCCGCATCGAGACGCGAGCAGGTTCATCGAGGCCGGTGGCCTGACGTGGCACGTCCAGGTGATGGGCTCCGGGCCTCCCCTTCTCCTCCTTCATGGCACGGGCGCCTCGACCCATTCCTGGCGCGATCTGATGTCACCGCTGGCGGCCCGATTCACGGTGATCGCTCCGGACCTGCCGGGCCACGCTTTCACCGGTCGATCGGACGTCACCCGGATGTCGCTGCCAGGAATGGCGGCGGCGTTGAGCAGCCTGCTGCAAAGGCTGGGTCTTTCGCCGCGTTTGGCAGCGGGTCATTCGGCGGGTGCCGCGATCTTGGCGCAGATGTCTCTCGATCGGCAGATCGCGCCGGCCGGGATCATCAGCCTGAATGGTGCCTTGCTGCCTATCGGCGGCATCGCTGGCCAGATCTTCTCACCCTTGGCCAAGCTGATGGCGAGCAGCCCGACGGCGGCGCGTTTGTTCTCATGGTGGGCCAGCGACGAAAGCGTCGTCGATCGGCTGATGGCCCAGACCGGATCGCGGCTCGACGCGAAAGGACTTGCCTTCTACCGCCGCCTCGCGCGCGACCCTCATCACACCGCAGGTGCGTTGGCCATGATGGCCAACTGGGATTTGGCCGGGCTACAGCGCCGGCTCCCCGGCTTGCCGGTTCCCCTCGTTCTCGTTGTCGGCAGCCGCGATCGAAGTATCCAGCCTAGCGAGGCCTATCGTATTCGGCGGCTACTGCCTGGAGCTCAGGTCGAGCAGCTCAAGGGTCTCGGTCATTTGGCGCATGAAGAGCGGCCGGCCGAGATTGTCGATGTCATCAAGCGCTGGGCCGTGGTTTGGGATGTCATCGAAGAACCGACCGACGATGTCGCGTCGGCCGGGTTTGGCCAGAGCTAACGGCGCGTCAAGCGAAGCATTGTTTCGCCCTCAGTTCTTCGGCGACCCGTTAGCCTCGATGTTGTTGAGTTGGCCATAGACCAACCCACCAAAGCTCCCGAGGACGGCCGACTTTTCGGTGGGCGGCACGGTGTTGTCGGCCAGGACGATCGGGCAATAGGCTTCAATCATGGCGTTGACGATCGCGTCGTTGGTTGCGGTAGGATCGCTGGACTTGACCTTGGGCAGCACGTCGTCGATCCGCTGCAGCATGTCGGTCAGCTTGACCCCGGTGAGCGCTTCGCGGACCCCGGCCTGGTTGATCCCTGCGGCCAAGGAGGTCGTGGCTTCCGGCTTCGAGCACCCGGAGGCCAGGGATGGTAACATCAAGGTCGATGTCTTGGCCCGCAGTGTCCCAACCTGTCCCGCCTCGGCATTGGCCGGCGCCGCATTGCCCCACGCCGTGCGGGCGTAGTTGACGATAGCCGCGACGGTCTCGTCGCTGAGGGCCGCGCCGGCCGCAGGCATCGGCGCGTAGCCGCCCGAGGCTGGAAGACCACCGACCACGACACGGATCACATTCTCCGGTCCCGCGGCCGTCACCAATCCGTTCCCGGCCAGAGCAGGTATCTGGCCCTTGACGCCACGGCCATCGATACCGTGACAGGACGAGCAATTGCTGAGATAGGCACCCGCGCCCGCCGACGCCGTATCGACTTGCGCGGTATCGAGCGGCTTGTAGGTCTCCGATTTCGAAAATGATTTGAGATAGGCCGCGATGGCGCCCAGATCGGCAGTCGTCAGATACTGCAGCGAGTCGTGGATGGTCTCCTTCATCGGGCCGACCGCGATGCCGCGACCGGGTGCGGCGCCGGTCTTGAGATATTGCACGATCTCATCCTGACGCCAGGATCCAACGCCCTCCTTGCCATCGGAGGTGATGTTCGGCGCATACCATCCCTCGATCTGGCCGCCTTTCAGCTTGCCGCTCCAGTCGGAGGCACCGAGCAGATTGTTATGATTGTGGCACTCTCCGCAGTGGCCGAGCCCTTCGACAAGATAGGCACCACGATTGACCTCATCGCTCTTGGCCGGATCGGGCTTGAAGGTCGACGGCTTGAAGAAGGCGGTACGCCAGGTCAGCAGCGCCGTGCGAATGTTGAACGGAAACATGAATTTCAGCGGTTTCCGCGGCGCGTTTTCGGGCGGCAGCGAAAACAGATAGGCTTTGATGGCCAGCGCATCGTCCTTCGTGACCTTCGTGTACCAGGGGAACGGGAACACGGGATAAAGGTACTCGCCCTTGTGCCCGATCCCCTCATGCAAGGCCCGGTAGAACTCGTCGTCGCTCCAATCGCCAATCCCGGTCGCCTTGTCGGGTGTCAGATTGGGTGTGTAGATCGTTCCGAACGGCGTCTCCATCCCCAAGCCGCCCGCGAAAGGCTTGCCGCCCGGCGTGGTGTGGCATGCGACGCAATCGCCCGCCGTGGCGAGATATTTGCCCCGTTCGGTCAAACTATCCTCAGCTGCGGAGACCGGGTGAGAGGACAGAAGCATCACACCCGCCGTCAGTGCGGCAGAGATGTTTGCCAGTGAGGAACGAAAGGGCACGGTCAGGCTCGCGCTTCGAAGGGACGCCATATCGAACGGCCGAGCGCACGTGTGGTTCCCGCACTCGTCCACTCTGGTTGACGATCGTATGCTCTGCGGACCTTACACCGAGGCACCGTCTTTGCTTCTTACATCGTCGCCCTTCGCTGCGATCTCCTCTCGAACCTGGCCATGGGCCAGAACCGCGAACAAACCCGTTCCGCCCAGAATGTTGCCAAGCAGCGCCGGTATGATGAACCCCGTCATCAAGCCCCAAAAGCTTACCTTGCCGGCCAGAAGCAGCAGCCAGGCCTCACCCGATCCTGCGACCACATGGCTGAAGCCGCAGATCGAGATCACATAGGTGATGAGCACGATCAGCCAGAACTCGCTGCCGCCGCGCGCATTGGGCATGATCCAGGCGATGGATGCCACGAGAAAGCCCGCCGGGACGCCGCGTAGCAGGATCGTCGTCGCGTCGTGGCCGAGGTTTTTGGCCGAGAGCTCCAAAGCGACGGCAAGTTGTTCCCCCGAGATGATCCAGCCTTTCGCCATGACGAGCGCGACCAGGAAGGTGCCCATGAGATTGGCACAGAACACGATGCTCCAGAGCCGGCCGAGGCGGCCGAGGTTGCGCAGGGTGGGATGGGTCGCGAGCGGGAGGATGACCGTGATCGTATTCTCGGTGAACAGCTGCAGGTTGCCCATGATGACGATCACGAAGCCGACCGAATAGCCGAGCTTCGAGAGGAGTTCGGACCACTCCGCCGTGGGCAGCCGCATCGCCAGAGCCGATTCGGCCAGGATTGAGGCGCAGATCGAGAACCCCGCCGCAAAGGCCGAAGACACGAGGGAGAGTAGCGGGCGGTCAAGCTCCTCATCGCCCTGCAGCCGGATCACTTCGTGAACGACTTTCGGCGAGCCCGCCTTTCGTTCAGCGACAGCGGTGATCTCGTCCTCGGACAGGGTCGGCAGTGGCGAGGCTTCCTTTCCGTCGTCAGGCGTCTCAGGAGATTCGGACATGGCGAGCCGTGGAAAAGAGAAAACCCATCGGAAACGGTGCTCCTATCGGGTCGTCCGGACGTTGTCGTGCAGTTGGAGACGCCATCATGGGCAATAGTCTTGGGCTGATCGAACTCGTGCTGGTGCTCTCGGGCGCCATGGGTTGGGGGTTCTACGAACTCTGGACGCTCCGTCGCGCGCCGGCGAAGAACGGCAGAACCGCCTCACAGGAAACAGGACGACCCTCTCGTATTAACGAGACACCCGCGGCATTCGGAACGGAAGCATCGCCTGCACCACCGGCGCCCGAAAGCGATCCAGCGACAGGCTCTCGTGGATCGCCGTAACCGGCGCACCCTGCACATGCGAGGCAACCAGCGAGCGCGCATAAAAGGGCGCATCCTCGAACGTCCGGAGAACGGTGGGGCGCGAGCCTTCATCGGCGCGGGTGGTGCGTGGCATGCGCCACAGCGTCTTTGCAAGGGTGGCTTGCGGCGGGCAGTCGAGATCCCGGGCCCGGCCGGTCCGGTCGACATGCATGGCGATCGAAAGTTCTAGCCCGTCGCGGCGCTTGACGTCGTAGAGGATCGCAGTGCCGCCAGGCACCCGGGCGCGTGACCAATCCCAATGGCTGAAGGCCGCTTCGAGCGGGCCATCGCCATGGTTGATGTCGAAATAGGCCGGACCGCGCCAAGACAGGCCCGGCTCGTCGAGGTCGACCTCGACGGTTGAACAGGGCGCGGCCGGTCGCCAGCGATGCTGTCCCACGCTGTCGAGGTTAAAGGTCCGGCTGGAAACGGCCTCTGGGTGGACCCGCACCATTCCGCGAATGCGGGACGGAAAAGGTGCGGTACGCTCATCGAGGCTGATCGTGAGACTCGTGCCATCCCACACCATCGAGCTTGGCCCGATCGCGAGCGTCGCTGCATCACGGGCGAGCCCGGCGCGGCCTCGTTCCGTCATGGCCCAGCGGTTGCGCCCCCGACTATAGATGGCGACGTTCATGGCGCAATGATTGAGCGGGTCGCCGCGCCCCCGGCGGCGCGCCCAGGCGTAATAGGGTGAAAACACGCTGCCGATGAAGCCGATCAGCGTGATGCCGTTCTGGCCGTCGGCGCTCAGGCCGTCGATATACCACCAAGCATAGCCGTCGGCTGGGACCGGCGCATCGAAGCCCAATCCTCGATCAGGCTCAGGGCCGCCATCCGGCCCGACAGTGCCGCCATCGGCAAGCCGGGCCCGGGGTGGGTGCTCCCCCCACAGACATAGAGACCCGGCACTCGGCTGCGCACGCCCGGCCGGCGGAACGAGGCCAGCGGGCCGTGCGAGGCCGCGCCATAGAGCGCCCCCCCGGTGGCCGGGTAGAGCCGATTGAAATCCGCGGGCGTCGTGGTCGTGCAGTGTTCGCGCCGCCAGTCCAGGGTCAGGCCGCAGCGCTCCAGCGTCTGAAAGGTCCTCGCTTCGCATTGCGCAATCTCCGATGCGTCGAACGAATGGGTGTCGCCTGTGGGCGGGGCGTTGACGATGCAGAACAGGCGCTCTGCCTCCCGGCCAGCACGGCTCGCGCCCGTCTCGTCGCGATCCTGTGCGCAGACATAGACGGTGGGATTTCGCGGCAAGCGGCGATGCCGGAAGATGTCCTCGAACTCGGCCTTGTAGGCCTCTGAGAAGAACACATTGTGCCGGGCCAGGGGAAAGCCCCGGCTGGTGGCTTTCAACGCGAAGGTGACGGCCGAAAGCGATCGCTCTCGCGGTTTGGGGGCCTTGACGGCGCCACGCACCTGAGTCCCGAAAGCGCCGGCCGCCAGGGCTGCGATATCGGCGTTGGAGACAACCGCATCGGCGGTAAGCCTGGCGCCGTCGTCGAGTTCGACTGCCGCGACTTTGCCGGCTTCGACCCGGATGGTTCGGGCCCCGACCCCATACCGGAACGTCACACCGCGCTTTTGCGCGAGTGTCGCGAGCGCCACGGCAAGCCGGTGCATGCCGCCCTCGACCAGCCAGACGCCGGCTTGTTCGACATGGGCGACCAGCATCAGCGTGGCCGGACAGGCGAAGGGGGACGACCCACAATAGGTGGCGTAGCGGGCGAAGAGTTGCCGCAGGCGGGGATCGCGAAAATGCCCCCCGAGCGTCCGCCAGAGTGTCGAGAAGGGCGCGAGGGCGAACAGGTTTGAGGTTGGGCCGACGGCGCGCATGAGGTTCAGCATGCTGGGCCGCGCGGCCCGAATGAACGGCTGATCGAGTGTGCGGTAGACATGGCGCGCTTGCGCGCAGAACGCCCGATAGGCCCGGCCCTCCGCGGGTCCGGCGAATGCGCTGATGGCGGCGACGGAGGTCTCGATGTCGGCGTGCAGGTCGAGATGCTCGCCTGCACCCCACGCGTGACGCGCCAGAACCGTGGCCGGCTTCAACGTGAGGTGCTCGGCGAGGGTCGTGCCGGCTTCCGCGAAGATCTCCTCGAAGATCTCTCGCATGGTGAAGACGGTGGGGCCGCAATCGATGGCTGAGCCTTCGACACAGGCCTGCCGCAGCTTGCCGCCGGGTACCTGGCTTCGTTCGAGCACAGTCACGCGCAGACCGCGGCATGCGAGCATCAGGGCAGCCACCAAACCGCCGACACCCGCGCCGATCACGATGACGTGGGGCGTTCCGCGGGGCGACGACAATGTGGAAAAGACGGTTGAGTGTGCCACAATGTGTCTATACGATGAGACACATAAGAGTGACAAGATGAATTGACACTTACTCCAGGAGGCGGCGCCATGAGCGTCTCGGGTCGGATCGAAAAAGCGCTCGAAGCTGCATTCACCCGGGTCGGCACATCCGATTCTCCTCCGCGGCTTGCCGCCGGCATGCGCCATGCCGTGTTTCCAGGCGGGGCCCGCATCCGGCCGCGCCTGACGCTGGCGGTCGCCGCAGCCTGCGGCGAGGATGAGCCGGCGCTGGTCGATTTCGCCGGTGCCGCCATCGAACTCATGCATTGCGCCTCACTGGTGCATGACGACCTTCCCTGTTTCGACGACGCCGACCTCAGGCGCGGGCGCCCGAGCGTGCACAAGTGTTTCGATGAACGAACCGCCGTGCTGGCCGGCGACGCCCTGATCGTCCTCGCCTTTCAAATCCTCGCGCTCGGGTCAACGCAACCGCAGCGGCTCGGCGCCTTAGTGACCATCCTGGCACGCGCTGTCGGGGGCCCGGCCGGTATCGTCGCCGGCCAGGCTTGGGAATGCGAGGACGCACCCGATGTCGGCCTCTATCACAGACAGAAGACGGGAGCGCTTTTCGCAGGGGCTTCCATGATCGGCGCCGCCGCGTGCGGAGCGCAACACGACGCGTGGCGGCAGCTCGGGGAGACACTCGGGGAAGCCTATCAGGCCGCAGACGACATCGGCGATGCCGAATCCTCAGTCGAGGCGCTTGGCAAACCCGTCGGACGCGATCTGGCATTCGGACGTCCCAGCATCGTCGCCCAGTTCGGCCTTGCCGGCGCGCTGCAGCGGTTCGACAGGCTGGTCGAGGAAGCTATCGCCTCGATTCCCTCCTGCCCGGGCGTGAACGACCTTCAGACGCTGATCATCACGGAATCGCGACGCCTACTGCCGAAGCAGCATTGGCAGCGGGCCGCTTGAGGTTGTGACCACGACGGCATTGGGTCTGCCGGCCCTCCGCGACTGGCAGGCCTGGCGCGATCGCCTGCTGGCGAGCGCCCGCTTCCAGCGTTGGGCGATTCGCTTTCCGCCGACCCGGTGGATCGCGCGACGCCGCGCCCGCACGCTGTTCGACCTCTGCGCCGGCTTCGTCTATTCGCAGGTGCTCTTTGCCTGCGTGAAGCTTGGCATCTTCGAGCAACTGTCCAAGGGTCCGCAAAGCCTCGCGGCGCTCGCCCGTCATTCGTCGCTGAGCGAGGACGCGACACGGCGGCTCCTGGAAGCGGCCCGATCCCTGGAGCTCGTCGAGATTCGCAAAGGGGAGCTCTACGGGCTCGGTGCGCTCGGCGCGGCCCTACGCGGCAATCCAGGGGTGGCCGCGATGATCGCCCACCATCAGGCGCTCTACGCCGATCTCGCCGACCCTGTCGCGCTGCTGCGGGGCGCCTCGACCTCACACGATCTTGCCTCTTACTGGCCCTATTCGGGACGCCCGCACCCGAGGCAACTCACGGCGGACGACACCGATCCCTATACCACCCTGATGGGGCAGACCCAGGCAATGATCGCGGCCGAGGTTCTGCAGGCCCATTCATTCACGCAACATCGTGTGTTGCTCGATGTTGGCGGCGGCGACGGCAGCTTCCTGATGGCTGTCGCCGCGCAGGCGCCGAAGATCCGCCTCATGCTGTTCGATCTGCCGCCCGTCGCCGAACGGGCTCGACTTCGCTTGTCCGGCGCAGGCTTGGCGACACGCGCGACGGTCACTGGCGGCGATTTTCGCGTCGATCCGCTGCCCGAGGGCGCCGACATCGTTACCTTGGTGCGCGTCATCCACGATCACAACGACGACACGGCGCTGGCGATTCTCCAGGCGGTTCGCCATGCCCTCCCTTCGAACGGTACGCTGATTCTCGCCGAGCCGATGGCTGACACACGGGGAGCCGAACCGATCGGCCACGCCTATTTCGGCTTTTATCTCCTGGCCATGGGCCAAGGCCGGCCGCGGAGTCGCGCCGAGCTGACGGCATTGCTGCACCTCGCGGGGTTCGGCACGGTCAACGCAGTCAAGACCGGTATGCCGATGTTGACCAGTGTTCTGATCGCCCACCTGTCAACGTAGATTGACGCTCCATTTGTATATTTTGGTTGACAGTCCTGGGCGTCAAACTAAGCTGACAACAACGAACGCGATTGAGCGTCAAAAACAAACAGGGAGCCGCAGATGGATACGCTTGCGGTGGTGCTCGAAGCGCCCGAACGGCTTGATCTCAAACATCTTCCGCTAACCGATCCGCAGGGCGACGACCTTGTGGTGGATGTGGTGTGGAGCGGCATTTCGACCGGAACCGAGCGGCTGCTTTACACGGGCCAGATGCCGACCTTCCCGGGCATGGGCTACCCGCTGGTCCCTGGTTACGAATCTGTCGGGCGTGTGGTGCAGGCGAGCGCCGCCACGAACGCAAAGCCCGGCGACATGGTGTTCGTGCCCGGTGCGCGGTGTTTCGGTCCCGTACGCGGACTGTTCGGCGGAGCAGCGTCACGATTGATCGTGCCGGCCGCGAGGACCACGATGATCGACTCGGATTGGGGACAGGATGCGGTTCTGCTGGCTCTTGCGGCCACCGCTCGCCATGCCTTGGCGGCACCGAATGCCGCATTGCCGGATCTCATCGTGGGCCATGGCGTGCTGGGCCGCCTGCTCGCCCGTTTGACAGTCGCGCTCGGTGGCGAGCCGCCGACCGTCTGGGAGAGTAATGCGGCGCGGCGCACGGGAACCTTAGCGTATCCGGTGGTCGATCCGAGCAGCGACGAACGCCGCGATTACCGATCGATCTATGACGTGAGCGGAGACGCGATGGTGCTGGACAAACTTGTTCAACGCCTTGCGCCAACTGGCGAGATCGTCCTGGCGGGCTTCTACGCCGCACCTCTGTCCCTTTCGTTTCCGCCAGCGTTCATGCGCGAGGCCCGGTTCCGGGTTGCCGCGGAATGGAAGCAGCCGGACCTCGACGCGACGGTCGATCTGCTCCGCGCGGGACGGCTGAGCCTCGCTGATCTGATCACTCACGCGGCCCCGGCCTCCGAGGCTGTCGACGCCTACCGTACGGCCTTCGCAGACCCGGCCTGCCTCAAGATGATTCTCGATTGGAGCGCCTGCTCATGAACGCCATCCCGCGCTTCACCAATACGGACGCGCTTCGCGCAGAGGCCGCGATCGAACCCGATCCCGTGTCGACCGCCGCGCCCAAGAAGGAGACGCAGATCATCGCCATCTATGGCAAGGGCGGAATCGGCAAGAGTTTCACGCTCGCCAACCTCTCCTACATGATGGCGCAGCAGGGCAAGCGCGTGCTGCTGATCGGCTGCGACCCGAAGAGCGACACGACCTCGCTGCTCTTCGGGGGCCGCTCCTGCCCAACCATCATCGAGACCTCGTCGAAGAAGAAGCTCGCCGGCGAACCCGTGAAGATCGGCGACGTCTGCTTCAAGCGTGACGGTGTCTTCGCCATGGAACTCGGCGGCCCAGAGGTCGGGCGCGGCTGCGGCGGACGCGGCATCATCCACGGCTTCGAGCTACTTGAAAAACTAGGCTTCCACGATTGGGGCTTCGACTACGTGCTGCTCGACTTTTTGGGCGACGTGGTCTGCGGCGGCTTCGGCCTGCCGATCGCCCGCGACATGTGCCAGAAGGTTATCGTGGTCGGCTCGAACGACCTGCAATCGCTCTATGTGGCGAACAACGTCTGCTCGGCCGTCGATTACTTCCGCAAGATGGGCGGCAACGTCGGCGTCGCGGGCCTTGTGATCAACAAGGACGACGGCACCGGTGAGGCGCAGGCTTTTGCTCAGGCCGTCGGTATCCCGGTCCTGGCCGCGATTCCGGCCAACGAGGACATCCGCCGCAAGAGTGCGAATTATGAGATCATCGGCCGGCCGGGCGGCGAATGGGCCTCTCTGTTCGAGGCGCTCGGCGAACAGGTCGCGGTCGCACCGCCACTGCGGCCCACGCCACTGACACAGGACGGGCTGCTCGGCCTCTTCAAGGGCGATGCGGTGGGCCGCGGCGTCGTGCTGGTGCCGGCGACGATCGAGGACATGTGCGGCGGCACGGTCGTCGAGAAGCCGTCCCTCGAAGTCATCTACGAAGAGGCGTGAGGCGGTCATGAGCGCATCCGCCGTCATCGACCAGGATCGACCCGTGGAAGCGGCCGGAAGCGGCTGCCACGGCGGCCGGACCACCATGCTCGAAGCCGCCAAGGCGGCCGGCAAAAGCGAGACGATGGATCGTCTGCTCGCGACCTACCCGCGCGGGCCGCACGACCAGCCGCAATCCATGTGCCCTGCCTTCGGCGCCCTGCGTGTGGGCTTGCGCATGCGACGCACGGCGACGATCCTGTCCGGGTCCGCCTGCTGCGTTTACGGACTTACCTTCACGTCACATTTCTATGGCGCGAAGCGGACGGTCGGCTACGTGCCGTTCAATTCCGAGACGCTGGTCACGGGCCAGCTCTACGAGGATATCCGCAATGCGGTCCATGAGATCGCCAAGCCCGCCGACTACGACGCTGTCGTGGTCATCAACCTCTGTGTGCCGACGGCTTCGGGCGTACCGCTCGACCGTCTGCCGCGCCAGATCGACGGCGTTCGCATTATCGGCATCGACGTTCCCGGATTCGGGGTTCCGACCCACGCGGAAGCCAAGGATGTGCTGGCCGGCGCCATGCTGCGCTACGCGCGATTGGAGGCCCAGAACGGCCCCGTCCAACGACCGCGTTCAATGACGGAGCGGACCCGCACGATCAGTTTGATCGGCGAGCTGTTTCCGGTGGACCCGGTCGGCGTCGGCGCTCTGCTGGCCCCGATGGGCCTGGGTGTCGCGCCGCAACTGCCGGCGCGGGAATGGCGCGATCTCTATGCGGCGCTCGATTGCACGGTCGCGGCAGCGGTTCACCCCTTCTATACTGCCTCGGTCCGCGAATTTCAGGCGGCAGGCCGACCGGTGGTCGGCTCCGGCCCCGTCGGACTCGACGGCACGGCTGACTGGCTCGACGCGATCGGCAAGGCGGCCGGCGTCGCCCCCTCGTTGATCGACGCCGCCAAGGCGCAAAGCTTGCCCGCGATCCGGGCAGCGCTCGATGGCAACCGGATCGAGGCCCGTGTCACCGTCTCGGGCTATGAGGGATCGGAACTGTTGGTGGCGCGGCTGCTCAGCGAAGCCGGGGCGGAAGTCCCCTATGTGGGCACGGCCTGTCCCCGCACCGACTGGAGCGAAGCCGACCGGCAATGGCTCACAGCGCGGGGTACCCACGTGCAATACCGCGCCTCGCTCGAACAGGACTTGGCCGCGATGCAGGAGGTGCGGCCAGATCTCGCCATCGGCACGACGCCTTTGGTGCAGAAGGCGAAGGAACTCGGCATTCCGGCCATCTACTTCACCAACATGGTGTCGGCCCGCCCGTTGTTCGGCGCCGCCGGCGTTGGGGCGTTGACCAGGATCGTGGCGACCCAGAGTGCCGGCAAGGACCGCTTTGCCCGCATGGTCTCGTTCTTCGATGGTGTCGGCAGCGGTGAGTCCACCGGCTACGGCTGGCAGGGCATCCCTGAAAGCCACCCCGGCGCCAAAGAGCGCTTCCGCAAGGTTCGTGAGTCTCGCGCCCGCGCCGAAGCCAATATTCCGGTGGGGAACTAGCCATGCTGGTTCTCGATCACGATCGCGCCGGGGGCTATTGGGGCGCCGTCTACGCTTTCACTGCGGTGCGCGGATTGCGCGTCGTCATCGATGGCCCGGTCGGCTGCGAGAACCTGCCGGTCACGGCGGTGCTGCACTATACCGACGGCCTGCCGCCGCATGAATTGCCGATCGTCGTCACGGGCCTCTCCGAAGACGAACTGTCGATGCACGGCACCGAGGGCGCTTTGCGCCGCGCCGCCGCCACGCAGGATCCGGATATGCCGGCCGTGGTGGTGACGGGCTCGATCGCCGAGATGATCGGGGGCGGCGTCACACCGGAGGGCTCGAACCTCCTGCGTTTCCTGCCGCGTACGATCGACGAGGATCAATGGCAGAGCGCCGACCGGGCCATCAACTGGCTGTGGTCGGAATTCGGGGCCAAGAAGGCCAAGGGGCGGCGCAAAGCGGCTCGGCCCGAGGGCGCCAAGCCCCGCGTCAACATCATCGGACCGATCTACGGCACGTTCAACATGCCGTCCGATCTGGCCGAGATCCGCCGCCTTGTCGAAGGCATCGGCTGCGAGGTGAACCTCACCTTCCCGCTCGGCTCGCACGTGGAGGACATCCCGAAACTCGCCGATGCCGACGTCAACGTCTGTATGTACCGTGAATTCGGGCGAAAGCTCTGCGAGGAACTCGACCGGCCTTATCTCCAGGCCCCGATCGGTATCTTTGCGACCACGAAATTCCTTGAAACCCTGGGGGAACTCACGGGCGTCGACCCGCAGCCCTTCATCGCCCGCGAGAAGCAGACGACGATCAAGCCGATCTGGGATCTGTGGCGCAGCGTCACACAGGACTTCTTCGCCACGGCCTCCTTCGCTGTGGTGGCAACAGATACCTATGCTCGCGGACTGCGCCGGTTCCTCGAAGGCGAGCTCGGCATTCCTTGCACCTTCGCGATCGCGCGAAAGCCCGGGGTGAAGCCCGACAATGCCGCTGTGCGTGAGGCGCTGCGGACCAAGGCGCCCCTCGTGCTCTATGGCTCATTCAACGAGCGCATGTATGCGGCAGAGCTCGGCGGGCGATCGATGTTCATCCCGGCCTCGTTCCCCGGCGCCATCATCCGCCGCTCCACCGGCACGCCCTTCATGGGCTATGCGGGCGCCACCACGATCGTGCAGGACTATTGCAACGCGCTGTTCGACGCGCTGTTCCACATCCTCCCGCTCGGCACCGACCTCGACAAGATCGAGGCGACACCGGCACGCGCGCAGGCCGGCAGCGTGCTGATTTGGGAGCCTGCTGCACAGGAAGCGCTCGACCAGCACCTCGACACCATTCCCTTCCTGACCCGCATCTCGGCCGCCAAGCAGGCGCGTGAGCGGATCGAACGGAGCGCCCGCGCCGCAGGCTTGACCAAAGTGACCGCGACCGAGGTTGCAGCCACGCTCGACCCCAGTCTCAAAGTCCAGGCCGCATGACCGGCCCGCGATTCACCCCCAGAACTTCACAGGAGCGACCATGACCTCCATCGCCTCGCCCCGCGCTCCGTCTAATGGTTATTCGGATCTCCGGCAGTACCGACTCCTTTTCGTGTCGACGTTTCCGTTGTTCCTGACGGCCGCCCTGGTGATTCGGCTCGGGCGATGGGCGGGTGTCGGGCCCCGCCTGACCGGCACGTCGAAATCCTTGTTGTCCGAAGCTCGAGCCACGAGCTCCAGCGCCCTCATGTTCGCCTTCATGGGCTGAAGGCGCCCCCCTTTCGCGCGGCCGTGCCGGGCGAAGCACGAGATGACCGAAAACGGCATGGCCGGCTCGGCACTCTCGATTTGAAGCCAGAAGATTTCACTCAGAAAGGAGAAATCTCATGACGATGCAGACCGAACCGATCCCGGAGGCCCCTGTGAGCATGACGGAAGCCGAGGCGAAGGAAGTTCACCAGCTTTTTGTGAAGAGCTTCCTCATCTTCACCGGTGTCGCCGTGGTGGCGCACATTCTGGCTTGGGCGTGGCGCCCGTGGCTGCCGGGCCCGAACGGCTATTCATCCTTGATGGACGGCGTTCACGTCGCCATCCAACACTTCGCCTAAGGAGACAGCGACCATGCATCGCATGTGGATGCTCTTCGATCCGCGCCGGACACTCATGGCCTTGGCCGTGTTCCTGTTTGGTCTTGCTCTGTTGATTCACTTCATCCTGTTGAGCACGGATCGTTTCAACTGGCTGGAAGGCCCCCGTGCCCATACGGCCTCGGTTCAACAAATGACGCCGGTGCCGGCCAAGTAGCCTTGGTCCAACCAGTCTTGGACCAAGTCATTCTGGACCCGCAACGCAAAGCGTAGCCGAGACGGTTCATCCGACCCCGGCTGCACCCCCTGCCCTTCAAGAGCAGGTCCTGGGAGAGCCTTCGCGTGCGAAGGCTTGCTCCGTATTCATCGCTCTGAATCTGCGCGAGCCCTCCACGTTTCGGCTCGACATCTCGATAGGACCACGTCGATGGCTTTGCTCAGCTTTGAGCGGAAGTACCGCGTCCGCGGCGGAACCCTGGTCGGCGGCGACCTTTTCGATTTCTGGATCGGACCGTTCTACATTGGTTTCTTCGGCGTCACATCGGCGTTCTGCGCCATCGTGGGGACGTTGCTGATCATCTACGGCGCCGCGATCGGACCGACCTGGAACGTCTGGCGCATCAATATCGCGCCGCCCGATCTCAAATACGGGCTCGCCTTCGCGCCCCTCAAAGAGGGCGGCCTGTGGCAACTGATTACAATCTTCGCATTCGGAGCCTTCGTGTCCTGGGCCCTCCGCCAAGTCGAGATCTGTCGAAAGCTCGGCATGGGCTACCACGTGCCCTTTGCGTTCAGTTTTGCAATATTTGCCTATTTTTCCTTGGAAGTCATACGTCCCGTGCTTCTCGGTGCTTGGGGTAACGCTTTCCCCTACGGCATTATGAGCCATCTCGACTGGGTTTCGAACACCGGATATCAATATCTCCACTTTCACTACAATCCGGCGCACATGCTGGCCGTGACGTTCTTCTTCACGACAACCTTCGCACTCGCCCTCCACGGCTCTCTGATCCTGTCGGCGGTCAATCCGGGAAAAGGCGAAACCGTCAAGTCGACGGAACATGAGAATACGATGTTTCGGGACCTGATGGGCTATTCCATCGGCACGCTTGGCATCCATCGGCTCGGCCTGTTCCTCGCTTTATCGGCCGGATTTTGGAGTGCCATCTGCATCATCATCAGCGGACCGTTCTGGGCGCGTGGCTGGCCGGAATGGTGGGGCTGGTGGCTCAACCTGCCGATCTGGAATTGACGGACCCGGAACCTTAGCGGTCGGAGGATCACAATGGCCGAATATCAGAATATATTTACACAGGTTCAGGTTCGGGCACCGGCCTATGTCGGGGTTCCCGGTCAGTCCAACGAGAACCGCATCGGCAAGCCGTATCATAGCTACTTGTTGGGGCTGATCGGTGACGCTCAGGTGGGCCCGATCTACCTCGGCGCACTTGGGGTCTTGTCACTGGTCTGCGGTTTCATCGCGATCGAAATCATCGGCCTCAACATGTGGGCCTCGGTCAATTGGGACCCGGTGCAGTTCGTCCGGCAATTGCCATGGCTGGCGCTGGAACCGCCGCCGCCGGCCTATGGGCTGAAGATTCTTCCGCCATTGCGTGAGGGCGGCTGGTGGCTACTCGCCGGCTTCTTCCTCACGACCTCGATAATTCTCTGGTGGGTGCGAACCTATCGCCGGGCCCGCGCGCTCGGGATGGGGACCCATATCGCCTGGTCCTTCGCGTCCGCGATCTGGCTCTATCTCGTGCTCGGCTTCATCCGGCCGTTGCTCATGGGCAGTTGGGGCGAGGCGGTCCCTTTCGGCATCTTCCCGCACCTTGACTGGACTGCGGCCTTTTCGATCCGGTATGGCAACCTCTTCTACAATCCGTTCCACATGCTTTCGATCGTCTTTCTCTATGGTTCGACGATGCTGTTTGCGATGCATGCGGCCACGGTTCTCGCCATCAGCCGCTTCGGCGGCGATCGTGAAATCGAGCAGATTGTCGACCGGGGCACGGCTTTCGAGCGTGGCGCTTTGTTCTGGCGCTGGACCATGGGGTTCAATGCCACGGCGGAGTCGATTCATCGCTGGGCTTGGTGGTTCGCCGTACTCTGCCCGCTTGCCGGCGGTATCGGCATCCTGTTGACCGGAACCGTGGTGGACAACTGGTATCTGTGGGCCGTCAAACATGGCGTCGCGCCGGCCTATCCGCAGGTGTTTCCCACGACGCTGGATCCCTTGCTGACCACGGGGGCAAAGCCATGAAACAGATGAAATTCAGGCTCGGCATGGCGCTGGCGGGCGTCGCGGTCGTCGGTATCGGTTTGGCGCTGACGTTCCAGCGCCCACACGCCGACGTGGTTCAGCGCGGCTTCCGTGGCACCGGGATGGACCAGGTCTTCAACAAGCAGGATCTGGCCGTGAAGGCCTATGCCAACCAGCTGCCCGCGGCAGAGCCAGCCGCGGACCTCACCGGGGTGCCGGCCTCGCAGGTCTACCAGAACGTCAAAGTTCTCGGCAATATCGATGCGGCCGAACTGACCCGACTGATGACCGCGATGACGACATGGGTCGCGCCCAAGCAAGGCTGCGCCTATTGCCATAACCTCAATAATCTGGCGTCGGACGAACTCTACACGAAGGTCGTCGCCCGTCGCATGATCCAGATGGTCTGGCATATCAATTCCGACTGGAAAACCCATGTCGCCGGAACGGGCGTGACCTGCTACACCTGTCATCGTGGTCAGCCGGTGCCGGCCTATGTGTGGTTCAACAATCCCGGACCGCCGCAAGCGCTGGGCGAACTCGGCAATCGTGCAGGACAGAACGCGCCGACCCTGGCGCCTGGCTTAGCGTCATTGCCTTACGATCCGTTCACGCCGTTTCTCGAACAGAACAACGATATCCGGGTGATTTCCACGAGTGCCCTCCCGGATACGGACCATACGTCCATCAAGCAGACGGAATGGACCTATTCTTTGATGATGCATTTCTCGAACTCCCTCGGCGTGAACTGCACCTTCTGCCACAACACCCGCTCCTTCGCGCAGTGGGATCAGAGTACGCCACAGCGTGCGACGGCCTGGTACGGGATCCGCATGGTGCGCGACCTCAACCAGAATGTTCTCGCTGGTTTGCGGGACGTTCTCCCGGCGCACCGGTGGGGACCCTTGGGTGACGGGCCTAAGGTGAATTGCGCCACCTGCCACCAGGGCGTCTACAAGCCTCTCTACGGTGGAAGCACCCTCAAGGATTACCAGGAGCTTGCGTCATCAACCTCAGGCGCGGTTCCGGCCAGCCCGGACGACGCTCCGGCCCCAAATACCCCTCCGGCGGCCCCCGCGCCAGCAACACAGCCCGATGCGCCAGCGCCAAAACCTTGACCTGAGACGAACTAAGAGGCGGCCTCCGCCGCCCCTCTCTTCCTGGGTGGAACTACAGATTGGGTTCCGGCCTGTCGGATGAAGGCTTGTTCCATCCCGACGAATGACCGCGCCTCACGTATCGTTCGCGGCGGTCCGAGACGCATGCCAGATCAACCGCTCTAAGACCGCCGCGGCGCGATCGACCGAGGACTGGATCGCGTCGAGAGCCCGGGGGATCCCGCCGGTGTCATGTCCGTCCGTGACCTCCAGGGCTGCCAATTGGGCATTCTCGACGACGATGGACATAAGGGCCGCGAACATCGGCTCGGAAGCGGCGCCGATCCGGCTCTCGGCAAATCGGTGCGGTGCAATGACATCCTGGAGGAAGCGGGCGCGAGCCGCCTCGACGGATTTGCGCTCCGAGATATCCAGAAACAGGAAGACAAATCCGAGGACGCGTCCCGGCGCAGACATGACAGGATCGGCCCGAACCAAGAGAGGCACGTCTGCATCGTTGCCAGAGACGAAGAAGGCCTCGTCGCGCCACGGTCTGCGGTGTCTGACCAGTTCCCCGATCTTCTGTTCGGCAAGCATCGGCTGGGCGAAATAAGCGGCGAAATCCGAAATCTTCTCGGGCGGCGCCCGCCCGCCCAGCAGCTTGCGAAGGGCCGGGTTCGCCAAAAGAGCCCGGCCATGAGCATCGAACATCATGATCGGCTGTTCGGAGGACTGAACCTGCCTGGAGACGTTGTCGAGCTGATTCTGAACGATCAGCATTCCAACGGTTCGAAACTGGAGCACGACATCAGCGACCATTTCGCCAATCATGCGGCCAGTCGCCTGCGCCGCGACACTCCAGGACTCGCATGTCCCCTCGACCAATTCGTGCCATTTGGCAAACGACCTCCGGGGTGAGAGGTCGAGCGGATTATCGCCGACCGTGAAGGGCTTGCTTGGATTTCCGCCCCAGGTCACCGTTTTGATCCGCTCGGGGCGGAACCAGATCAGGTAGTCGCCTTCGATATCCGAGATCGGCACCGCCAACAGACCGCCAATGCCCGGCATCTGCCCGACGAGCTCTGGGATGTCCCGCACCAAAGACGTGGTGAGGATCACCCGCGCGCGATCACGTTGCTTGAGCCAGCCGCGAACCGCCCGAATGGACTGCGTGGACGGGACGTCACCGACGGTCTGGACGTCATCGTCGAGAAGGAGAGCTGCCCCCTGAGCGTCGAGGAGCGTGAGAATGGCCTGTGAGCGGTCAAAGAGCGCAGCGCGCCAATCGCCCTCGCGAGAAATCGTGTCGACCATACGCTGTTCGAGACGCCTGACCGAGATTTCGGCCTGAGCCTGTACAAAGGCGTCCAGTGCCGCGATCCGGGTTGCCAGGGCCTCGGCAAGCAGCTCGCAGACGGCACGCACCTCGAAATGCGCGAAGCGCGGCCCGTAATGATGGCAGGCGATCAGACCCCAGAGTCGTCCTCCAACCATCAGGGACACCACGAGGGTCGCGGCCACGCCCATGTTCTTGAGATATTGGATGTGGAGAGGTGACATGCTGCGCAGGACACACAGCGACATGTCTAGGTCTTGCCCGGAGATCGGAGACAGCCGCGGAACCAGCGGTGAAGCCTCACTCGAGACATCGATAAGGATACGCACGCGATTGATTTCGTAGAGGCGACGCGCGATCTGGGGAATGTCGGAGGCAGGGTACCAGTTACCGAGAAAAGACTCGAGTTGCGCCTTCTTGCGCTCGGCAAGGATCTGGCCGTGACCCTGCTCGTCGAAGCGGTAGACCATCACCCGGTCGTAGCCGGTGAGTTGTCGAAAGACCCTTGCGGCTTCGTCGCACAGCGGACGCAGCGACGAACAGGCCATCATGGATGTGAGTGCCTGCTGCACGTGGAGAGACAGGTCGACATTCGGCCCGACGCGTTCGAGCTCGATCACCAAACCCCCACCTTTCGGCCGATGCACGAGACCATCGAATTCTTCGGCACCCTGCCCGATGGTGCAACGAACCCCGATTGCAGCATCAGTCAAAGGTTCATCAAGATGGGGACGAACCCGATGCAGCAGGTTGCCGGGAAGCGCTGAAAGTTCCAGCCCGACGGGGGAGCGATCGAGACCCAGGAAGGTTTGCGCATTGTCGCTCGCCTGCACGACCAACAATCCCGGTTCGCTCAGGACAAGAAGTGCGCCAAAAGGTTGTATCGACCCCGCGAGATGAACCTGTTCACGTTCACAATTCGATAAATCAGCTTTGCCGAAAGCCGGCATCGATGAGGCAACAAATGCCATTAGGTCTCAGTCCGAGGCTATTCTTCTTCTTTTTGTGCCGTTTGATCCTCGTTATCAAAGCCGTATCGGCCCAGTTTTACATAGAGGCTTTGCCGACTCAAGCCGAGCAGCTCCGCCGCAGCCGTTCGGTTGCCGCCCACCAGATCGAGCGCAGCCTTGACATAGTGGCGCTCGACCCCGTCCACAGCCGATTTCACCAGTTGACGCAGCGGCATTTTGCCAACCGGTTCGGCGACCGACTCGATCAAGGACCGCACCTCCTTCGGATCGCGCTGCCGGCCGAGGCGACGACCGACGTCACGGATCAACAACGCGCAGCTCAAAGAATGACCCAGCGGCGTCGCGGTCGCGGATATTTCCACCTCCGTCTCGGTTCCAAGCTCGCTGTGCAGCGCAGACGGGAACAGTCGCGCGACCTGATGGGTACGCAAGATCGACAGGAGTGCGGGAATGTCGGCCCCCGGACGCCAAATCCAGCGTTCCAAACGTTCGCCAACCACAGAGTCGACTGAGCCGAATTCGACCAGATCCACGAAGGCCTGGTTGGCGCGCCGGATGACCCCATCCTGGTCGATCAGGACGAAACCGTCGGGAAGGCTGCCGATCGCCGCATCGGTCGATGGAAGGGATTCGGGGATCGCCTTCGCGGCCTTCGGCTGCGCTGGAACGAGCTGGAGAAGCAGCATCGGCCCCGTCTCTCCCTTCATGGAGGAAGCGCGAACGAGCCATTGTTCGCGAGCCTCACCAAGGTGGACCAGAATACCGGGTGCTTTTCCTTGATCCTGCGCGCGCAGGAGCATGGCCCGAAACGCCTGCTGCTCGCCCTCCGGAATAGCGGACATCACGCTGCGCCGTGCCGCTGCTCCGGACGCATTGAGCCCCAACGCCTGCAGGGCCGCGGGATTGGCCTCCTCGATCGCAAAAGTTCCGACCTTGAGGACCAGCACGGCTTCGCTCGAATGATTGAACAAAAGCCGGTAGCGGGTTTCGACCTCGCGGAGCTTCCAGTAGTCGCGTTCCATCGTCTGCTGGGCAGCGATAAATCGCGATTGCAGCTCCGCAACAGCCAACAGGCTCTTGCCCACCGCCAGCATGCCGGCGCTACCGCCCAGTAGCACCGTGGTGTATTCGATCGGAACCTCGCGCCCGCTTGGAAAGCGCTGAGTTAGCTGCCGGAAAGCCGAAATCCCCTTGCCTCGGGCGTCGTCGACGATGCGTCGAACCTTGTCCTCGACAAAGTCAGGCACTGTCTGAACCCAAGGACATCCAAGCCAGCCCTCGACGCTCTCGTTCGAGAGCAGGCTCGAGACCGATGCTTCTCGTATGACCCCCCCCATATCGAGAAGGAGTGTCACGTCAGGTTGGGCGAGATCGAGGCGGGCCAATTGACTGCTACCTTGCTCCGCAAGCCCAACAGCGGAAGTGTCTTGAGGTCGTTCCCGCAGGCGATATGCTTGGGTCAATTATTCAAGGCTTCGGCTTTATCGTCCACTGCTAATACACATAGGAAGGCGGCTGACAAGTGTCAAGGGAAGTTGACAAAGAAGATTTTGACCGCCTTACAGTTTTGCAAGCTGTTCTAACCAATCATACAGTTTGCCGCCCCAGCAATTCAGCAAAATTGGCCGCCATGACGCGAATAAACGTCATCGGGCTTTGCGATCCCATCGTGGTCTTTGTCAGGTAGGCAGACCAGACAAGCCGCTGGACATCTTTGTATCCGCAGAGCGCGACGAAGCGCTCCCGAAGCCAGTCGTTGGCGTACCAGAATCGCTGCATCATGCCGAGGGCGCGAAACACCTGCCCGTGGGCTTTCATGAATTGCCTCCGCGCCGCGCCCAGCGCCCGTACATCGCCAGTCGACAGAAACGTCTCCACGCAGGTGGCGGCCATCCTGCCGCTTGCCATCGCGTAGTAGATCCCCTCGCCGGATGCCGGTGCCACCACGCCGGCGGCATCGCCCGCCAGCACCACGTTATGCCCGTCGTCCCATCTGCGCCGCACCCTCAAGGGGATCGGTGCCCCCTCGCAGCGAAGGGTCTCGGCAGTCGCCAGCCCCGTGACCGACCGGAGTTCCGCGACAGCGTCACGAAGCGCGAATCCCTTCTTGGCCGAGCCTGTGCCAACGCTTGTCGATGTGCCGTGCGGAAAGATCCAACCGTAGAAATCAGGCGACAGGGCACCCTGATAGTAGATGTCGCACCGCGTACCATCAAAACCGGTTTCGGGCCCTGGGGAACGGATCACCTCGTGATAGGCGACGACGACCGGCTCTCGGCCCCTTACGGGCACACACTGCCGGGCGACGGCCGACAAGGCGCCATCGGCGCCGATGACCGCCCGGGCACGCACATCGACCCTCTCCCCACCCCGGAGCACGACGGCCGACACCGTGCCGTCAGCCAAGCGTTCCAAGCGCTCGAAGACGCCCGAGAGCCGCGACGCGCCGACGCTTTCCGCCCGCCCCCGCAGCCAAGCATCGAAATCCTCTCGGTCGACCATGCCGACGAAGCCGTTCTCGATCGGCATGTGCACGTGTCGATTGCCAGGCGACACGATTCTGGCCCCGGTTGCGCGGGCGACCAGCAGGTGCTCGGGGATCTCGAAATCTGCAAGTAGGCGCGGCGGGATCGCACCCCCACAGGGTTTGATACGACCGTCCCGATCGAGCAGCAGAACGCTGCGGCCCATCCGGGCCAGATCCGCGGCAGCGATCGCTCCGGCAGGGCCACCGCCAACCACGAGGACGTCGTAGAGACCTAGGTCGCCCACCGGCCCGTGTCCTGCACGCGAAGGGCAAGACCGCTGCCGGTCACGCGCGCGTCGCGATCGGCCCGGGGAAAAGCGCCCGCGGCCAACCATGCCGCAAGTCCGAACAGCAAGGACTCGCCGAGGAAGACCGCCGTATAGGCCTGGGCCGGCGAGCCGAGGAGTTGGCGAGCCAGATCACTTGACCCGGTCCCGACAACCCCGCCGAGCGCAAAGGCCAGAGCCTGGGCGGCGCCCCACAATCCCATCCGGACACCCTCCCGTCCCGGCTGACCGGCGCCCGCGAGTTGCATCATGGAGGCGACAGCCGCGATCGAGAACGCGCCGTTCGCGCAGCCAAGAAGAACAACCGCGCAACGCAGGACATTCAGGGAAGCTGAGGCTCCCGCAAGTGCGACGCATGTCACGCCAAGGATCGCAGCCATCGAGGCCAGACACCCGCCGATCGTCCAAAGGCGCATCGACCCCAGACGCGGCCCCCCGATCGCACTCCCCAGCACGGCCACGAGCACCATGCCGGCAAGAAGTCCCGAATGCTGGAAGCCGGCGAGCTTTGCCGATTCGGCCGGCGGCAATGCGAAAACCGATCCGGCGAAGGGTTCCAGGATCAGTTCTTGGGCCGAATAGGCCAGCATCGAGAAAAAGACGAAGAGCGTGAAGCCGCGGGTGTCAGGCTCTGTCCACACCTCGCGAAGGGCCGGCAGAAAGGCCACGGGGGCAGATTGCGTCGACACCTCCGGAGCGGTCGCTTCGGCGGGTTCAACCCTCCAGAGCGCCAGACAAGTCATAAGAACGGCTGCCCCCGAGATAAGGACCGAAGTCCTGACGAGCGCCGCGACGGAGAAAGGTGCCAGCATCTGACCCACCACAGCAGCAGTCACGAGGAACCCGGCAATCATCATCATCCAGACGATGGCGGCAGCGGCGGCTCGACGCCGCTCGCCCGCCTGGCGGGCAAGCAACAGCAGAAGAGAGGTGCCCGCCGATCCCACGCCGATCCCGATCATGAGAAAGGCTGTGACGCCCAATGTGATCCCGGCCAGAGGAGCGGTCTTCATCCAAGCCGTCGCAAGCGCGGCCAGGACGCTGCCCGTGGCAAGGACCATCATACCGCCAAGGATCCAGGGCGTTCGGCGTCCCCCGCGATCCGATCCGTGGCCCCAGCGGGGCCGCAGCATCTGCACTGCGTAATGCAGTGCGACAAGCGCACCCGGAACGATCGCCGGCAGGGCCAGTTCGACGACCATGACCCGATTCAGCGTCGAAGTGGCGAAGACCACGATCGCCCCAATCGAGGCTTGCACTAAGCCGAGCCGTACGATTTGAACCCATGGCGAGACGCGCGACATGGCTCTCACGCCCCTTAAAAGGCCAGGTGACGCACCGCGAAGGCGCTCACCAGCATGCCGATCACATAAAGGGTGACCCCGGTCGAATTGTACCAGGGCGCGTTCTCACGCGGCCTGCGCAACAGATGCTGCATGAGAACGAGTTGCACGCTGGTCAACCCGCCCACGACAAGCGCGAATTCGGGCCGATCCCAACCCAACAACAAGGCCACGACGACGACCTGCGGAATCAACATGACGGCGCAGGCCAGGCGCGCCGCGCGGTCGACCCCGAGCAACACCGGAAGCGATGCGATTCCCGTCCGAATGTCGCCCTCGACCGATTTGAAATCATTCAGGGTCATGATGCCATGCGCGCCGACGCTGTACACGAGGGCGAGCAGAATGATCTGCCAATTCGGCACGGCGCCGATCATGACGGCCGCGCCGGTGAACCAGGGCAGGCCCTCGTAGCAGATCGCCACAGCCGCATTGCCGAGCCAGCCGTTGCGCTTCAGCCGGAACGGCGGGGCGCTGTAAGCCCAAGCGAGAGCAAGACCCAGGATCGCGGCCGCCAGAACGGCCGTCCCCAATGAGACGGCAACTTCGAACGACAGCGCGGTCCAGATCATGGCGATATACAATCCCCACCGCCCTGGAATGCGTCCGGATGGGATCGGCCGATGGGGTTCATTGATCGCGTCGACGTAACGGTCATACCAGTCGTTGACGGCCTGGCTCGTCGCGCAGACCAGCGGGCCCGCAAGAGCGACGCCGGCGACGACCATCGTCCAGCGGCCCGCGATCGGAACACCCGCCGAGACGACGCCACAGCCGAAGGCCCACATCGGCGGAAACCAGGTGATCGGCTTCAGCAATTCTAGAACCGCGGAAGGCGCGGGTTGCGCTGAGATCGCTCTAGTTGACATCGGAGCCGTTCTCACCGGTGGGATCCGCGAGCCCATAGCGCCGCAGCTTGACATAGAGGCTCTGCCGGCTGACGCCGAGCATCTCGGCCGCCGAGGCACGGTTGTCGCCAGTCATCTTCAGGGCGGCCTGAATAGAGAGGCGCTCGATGACATCGGTCGCCTCCCGCACCAGATCCTTGAGGGAAACGCGGCCGACCAGTTCGGTCAGATGTTCGACCGAGCCGGGGAGATCGGGCCCGAACCGCATGTCCGTCCTGAAGCGCCGCGCGATGTTGCGGATCGCGAAGCCGAAACAGCGCCGCTCGCTGTTCATCACCGACGCCGCCGAGATCTCGACGGCCGTCTCGGTGCCGAATTGCCCTTGCAGACTCGATCCGAACAACCGCACCGTCCCACGTTGCGTCAGGTTCGCGATGAGAACATCGAGATCAACTCCCGGACGGCCGAGCCAGCGATCGAGCTTCTGGTTGACGGCTTGACGGTCGGTGGCGAGCTGCGCCATGTCGAGAAACGCTGCATTGGCGGAGACAATCCGGCCGTCTGCGTCGGTCACGACGAATCCGTCCGGCGAATTCTCAACCAGTTTCAATAATTTCCAGGTCATTTTGGGAACGACGCCAAGCGCGCTGTCGGATGTCAGCCGGAGCAAGCGAACCAGAAAGAGCGACGCGTTCTCCTGTCGAAACATATAGGCCGAAACCAGCACCTCTTCTCCGCTATGCCGCAAGTTGGCGCGCACGTCATCGGCATGTCCGGCTGCGCGGACGACCGCGAGCAGGCTCTGGAGCGGGGACGTCGACTGTGGCCCGAACACGTCCACCAAGGGCTTGTCGATCACTGCCGTGACCGCCTCGCCGAACATATCGGCGGCCGCAGGATTTGCCTCGATCACCTTCTGGCTGTCCGCATCGACGATCAGGACAGGCTCGGCAGAAACGCTGAACAGCAAACGGTATCGGGTCTCGACATGATGCAACCGGGAATAATCCCGTTCCATCGTCTGCTGCGCCTCGACCAGCCGGCGCTGCAGGACCGAGAACTGCTTAAGGTTCCGGCCGAATGCAACGACACTGCCTTCGGTACCGGCGGATACGGCGGAATAGAGGATTGGAACGTCGGCCTGTTGGACGGAAGGATAATTGATCTGCCGAGATCGCCCGGAGCGTCCCGGAACGGCCTCCTTGAGCAGTGCCTCGATCTTGGATCGACTCTCGATCGTGACCGTGTCCACCCAGGGGCGACCGATCCACGTGCTGCAACCGGTGAGATCGGTCGAAAGGTCGTCGCTATTTAACGCGACATCCTGAATGATGCCTTCCCGATCGATCACGAGGGCGACATCCGCAGCGGCGGCAATGAGCGTCGCGGTCGTCGCTGGATCTATCTTGCCCAGCGATCGGTTGGGCGCGCTGAAGGGCATCAAGGGAAGCGATCTCCCCAAGCACGTCGGGATCGGACACGTCTCGCAAGCGTCATCCGCCGGCCCGTCATGCGGCGGACGCCACGAAGCTTTCGGCGAGGCTCAAGGCATGTGGAGCATCGGTTCCCATGGCATCGGCCCCGACCCTGGTGACGTAATCCGGGCGCGCGACGAACACAGGGCCTCCGACAAGAATGCGGATCGCCTTGTTGCAGGATGCCCGCCGGGTTTGGCGGATCACCTTCGTCAACTCGTCGAGCCGCTCGTCGCTGCTGACCGAATAGCCGACGAGCACAAAATACAGCTTGCCCAATGTTTCGCTCAACGTCTCGATCGACGCGAAGGGCGTGCTCCAAATACTCCAGCCGGCCCGGCGCATGAATTCCGCCACCATCGACAGCCCGAAGGTGTGTTGATCGCCCGGTAACGGCACGATGAGGGCTTGGCGGGACCCGTCTTCCGGCCGGCCATTCGCATGGAAGATCGGAGCGAGCATCCGAAGAAGCTTCTGCATGGTCCCGACCGCGAGCGTCACGTCGATGAAACTGCAGAGATCGTCGCACCAGAGCTCACCGATATAGCGTGCGGTGGGCTGAAACAACTGCAGGTAGATATCATCGACCGAGACCCCGCGTGCCTGCACGGCAGCGACATGCGCAACGATCGTCGCTTCGTCTTGGTGAGACAGAAGGATCTTCACGAAAGCGATGACCTCGGCCGCGACCGGGACAATGGCGGCGGGGGCATAAGCGCGATCATGGCTCTGGACCAATCGAGGAACGATATCGGCCTCGACCGCCTGGCGGATGTCCTCGAGCCGCTTTTCGCGCTCCGTGACGCTCGTCGGAACCGACCAGGGATGATCCGAGGGCGGAACGACTCGATTTGTCTCGCCCCAATGGCCCATATCAACGACTTGCTGGGTCAAGCGGGTCTGCCTTTCCGCCATGTGTCTCTCCCCAATAGATTGCCGATTGTATCAGGCGTCAATCTAAATTTACGTCAACCGTTGTTGACAGTCGGGATCGTGCATTCTAGCCTCATCGAATAGCCACTTGGGCCCAGGCCTAGAAGAGTTTCCCCCGTCCGCCGTCTCGTTTCGATCTCGCTTCAAGAGGTGGATCGCAGTGGCGTTGGAACTATCCGACCTTTCCCCGCCAGGGATGTCAAGGCATGTTTACACGACTCAAGTCTCAACCCACGCTTAGGTCGGCCAGCGGCTCTTGGACCTTACGGGTAGGGGCCGCCGAGGTAGAGACGTTAAAGGCTCCACGCGTGCTGGCAGGTTTGTACACGCCGGAACAGCGCCGCCGGCGCGACGCTTCTCCTTGGACCTTAGTGCAAGGCGTCCTGGCGCCGATCCAGTTTGCAATCTGCCTCGCGAGCATCGGATGCATCCTGCACTATCTCGCGACCGGCGAGGGACTCTGGCTCGCGACCGCATCGGCCGTCGTCAAGACGTTTGCCCTCTACGCCATCATGATCACCGGCTCGATGTGGGAGAAGGTTGTTTTCGGACGCTACCTGTTCGCGCCGTCCTTCTTCTGGGAGGACATGTTCAGCATGGTGGTGCTGGCCCTGCACACAGCCTACCTGGCGTCCCTGTTCACCGGGGCTCTGTCGCCGCATGGTCTGCTGGCCCTCGCGCTCGTGGCCTATGCGACCTACGCGATCAACGCCGCGCAGTTTCTGCTGAAGCTGCGCGCGGCGCGGCTCGCGAGGGATCAACACTCCGTCGAAACGCTCGCGGGAGCAGTCGGATGAGCGACACTCTGACCATGCAGAAGCCAGATGCGATATCGGGCTGTGGTGACCTTCCCGTCCTGCGGGAAAGGGGCCAACGCGAAGTGTTCTGCGGGCTGACCGGTATCGTTTGGCTGCATCGCAAGATCCAGGATGCCTTTTTCCTGATCGTGGGTTCGCGGACCTGCGCCCACCTCATGCAATCGGCCGCCGGCGTGATGATCTTCGCCGAGCCACGTTTTGCCACTGCGATTATCGAGGAACGCGATCTCGCCGGCCTCGCCGACGCGCATGACGAACTCGACCGCATCGTGGCCCAACTCCTGGACCGTCGGCCGGATATCAAGCTTCTCTTCCTGGTCGGCTCCTGCCCCTCGGAGGTCATCAAGCTCGACCTGTCGCGTGCCGCGAGCCGTCTTTCGCGCACCTACTCGCCGTCTGTTCGCATCCTGAACTATTCCGGCAGTGGCATCGAGACGACGTTTACCCAGGGTGAGGATGCGTGCCTGGCGGCCCTCGTGCCGAGCCTGCCCGCGAGTCCTCAGGGGTGCCCGGCTTCGCTGCTTGTCGTGGGGGCTCTGCCAGAGGTCGTCGAGGACCAGTTCAGCCGGATCTTTGACGATCTCGGGATCGACGTGCGCTTCTTCCCGCCGCGCCATGCCGCCGAGCTTCCACCCGTGGGGCCCAACACCCGCATGCTCCTCGCGCAGCCGTTCCTGGCCGAAACGGCGCGGCTCATCGAGGATCGCGGCGCCACGCTTCTCGTCGCACCCTTCCCGTTCGGGGTCGATGGCACGACGGCATGGCTGCAAGTCGCCGCGACGGCCTTCGGCGTGGATCCGTTGGCATTCCGTCGTGCGACCGAGCCAGGCCGGGAGCGTGCCCGACGCGCCCTGCAGCGCTACCGCTGCCAGCTTTGGGGCAAGAAGATCTTCTTTTTCCCGGATTCCCAGTTGGAAATTCCGCTGGCCCGCTTCCTGAGCCGCGAGCTCTCGATGGAGCTCGTGGAGGTCGGCACCCCCTACCTGCATCGGCAGCACCTGAAAGCGGAGTTGGCGTTGCTGCCCGCCGGGACGCTGATCAGCGAGGGTCAGGATGTCGACCGGCAGCTGGACCGCTGCCGGGCCGCCAAGCCCGATATCGTGGTCTGCGGCCTCGGCCTCGCCAACCCGCTCGAAGCCGAAGGCATGACGACCAAGTGGTCGATCGAACTCGTGTTTTCGCCGATCCACGGCTACGATCAGGCGGGGGACCTCGCCGAATTGTTCGTGCGTCCGCTGTCGCGGCGCGCCCGGCTGGTGGCCTAGACCATGCGCCTCACCGTCTGGACCTATGAAGGCCCACCCCATGTCGGCGCCATGCGGATCGCCACCGCGATGGAGGGCGTCCATTACGTGCTGCACGCTCCGCAGGGCGACACCTATGCCGATCTCCTCTTCACGATGATCGAGCGCCGCGCCAAGCGGCCACCGGTGACCTACACGACCTTCCAGGCACGGGATCTCGGATCCGACACGGCCGCGCTGTTCAAGACAGCGGTGGAAGACGCCTATGCGCGCTTCCAGCCGACCGCGATGATCGTCGGCGCCTCCTGCACGGGAGAACTGATCCAGGACGATCCGGGTGGCCTCGCCCGCGCGCTGAACCTGCCGATCCCGGTCATTCCGCTGGACCTGCCCTCGTATCAGCGCAAGGAAAACTGGGGCGCGTCGGAGACGTTCTACCAGCTCGTGCGCACTCTCGCCGGATCTTCGGCACCGTCCGGCAGCAAGCCGCCACGTCGCCCGGAAGGCTTGCCGGCCCGCTGTAACATCCTCGGGCCGAGCGCCCTCGGCTTTCGTCACCGCGACGATGTCGAGGAAATCACACGATTGCTCGGGCGGCTCGGCATCGTGGTGAACGTCGTGGCGCCACTTGGTGCCACGGCCGCTGATCTCGCCCGCCTCAGCGAGGCCGATTTCAACGTCGTTCTCTACCCCGAAATCGCCGCCACCACGGCCAAATGGCTGGAGCGGACCTTCGGCCAGCCCGCAACCAAAACCATCCCGATCGGCGTCGGCGCCACCCGGGACTTCATCTCGGAAGTGGCAGCCCTCGCCGGTGTCGATCCTGCCCCGCTTCTCGCGGGCGACGAGACCCGCCTGCCCTGGTACAGCCGCTCGGTCGATTCGACCTATCTCACCGGCAAACGCGTCTTCATCTTCGGTGACGCCACCCATGCGATCGCGGCCGCACGAATCGCCGCGCAAGAACTCGGCTTCGAGGTCGTCGGCCTCGGTACCTACGCCCGCGAATTCGCCCGCGAGGTGCGTGAGGCGGCCAAGCTCTATGACATCGAGGCGCTGATCACCGACGACTACCTCGAAGTCGAGGCCAGGGTCGCCGAGCTTCGGCCCGAACTGGTGCTCGGCACGCAGATGGAACGTCACATCGCCAAGCGGCTCGGCATCGGCTGCGCGGTGATCTCGGCGCCGGTGCATGTGCAGGATTTTCCGGCTCGCTATTCGCCCCAGATGGGATTTGAAGGCGCCAATGTCATCTTCGACAGCTGGGTCCACCCTCTGATGATGGGGCTCGAGGAGCATCTGCTCGCGATGTTCCGCGACGACCCTGAGTTCCATGACGGGGCCACGCCGTCGCATCTCGGTACGACGACCGAGCTGGAGCAAGTTCCGGCTCCGGCGACGGTCCAGACCGAGAAGGCGGCCGTTCTTTGGTCGTCGGAGGCCGAGAAGGAAGTCGGCAAAATTCCCTTCTTCGTCCGCGGCAAGGCACGCCGCAACACCGAACGTTTCGCCGCCGACACCGGCGTCGCCCTCATCACCGTCGAGACCTTGTACGATGCCAAAGCGCATTTCGGTCGCTGACGCGACGCCCATTCGCGTCGTCATCGTGACGATGGACAGCCATCTGGCTGGATCTGTCGATCGTGCAAGCGCATTGCTCCGGACAGAATTACCCGGGCTCGACCTCTCTATCCATGCGGCGGACGAGTGGGGCACGGACGACGAAGCTCTGGCCCGCTGCCGTTCGGCCATCGCCCATGGCGACATCGTGGTCGCCACCATGCTGTTCCTTGAGGACCATATCCGGTTGGTCCAGGCAGCCTTGGCGGCACGCCGCGAGAGCTGCGACGCGATGCTCTGCGCCATGTCGGCCGGCGAAGTCATGCAGCTGACACGGCTCGGCAAGTTCAGCATGGCCGGCCCCTCCACGGGCGCGATGGCGATGCTGAAGCGGCTCCGTGGCGCGAAATCCGGCAAAGGATCGAGCGGCGCGGGCCAGATGAAGATGCTGCGACAGATGCCGCGGCTGCTACGCTTCATCCCCGGCACGGCGCAGGATGTCCGCAATTACTTCCTGGCCCTGCAGTATTGGTTGGCGGGTTCCGACGAGAATATCGCGAACCTGGTGCGCCTTCTGGTGAACCGATATGCCGCCGGTCCGCGCCTGTCGCTGCTTGGTACGCTGAAGCCCGCCGCTCCCCAGACCTATCCCGACATCGGCCTCTATCATCCGGCGGCGCCCGGCCGCATCGTCGAGAGGCTCGAAAAGCTACGGCCCACGGGTGCCGGCGGCACGGTCGGCGTGCTGGTGATGCGATCCTACATCCTGGGCGGCAACACGGCCCATTATGATGGCGTGATCGCGGCCTTCGAGGCCCGCGGCCTTCGCGTCGTCCCGGCTTTCGCCCACGGTCTCGATGCACGTCCAGCGATCGAAAAGTATTTCCTGCGGGACGGCATTCCAACTATCGACGCGTTGGTCTCCCTGACCGGCTTCTCCCTGGTCGGTGGTCCTGCCTACAACGATGCCTCGGCGGCCGCGGACATCCTGGCCAAGCTCGACGTGCCGTATCTCGCCGCCCATCCGGTCGAATTCCAGACGATCGAGCAGTGGGAGGGCGACGCTCGCGGCCTGACCCCCGTGGAAGCCACCATGATGGTGGCGATCCCCGAACTGGATGGTGCCATCTGGCCGATGACATTTGGTGGCCGGTCCTCCGCGACACCCGGCTGCGGGCGACGCGACATGGCCGTCGTGCCGGAGCGCGCCGCCATGCTGGCCGCCCGTGTGGCGCGATTGGTGAAACTCCGCCGGACGGAGCGCCGGGACCGCAAGCTGGCCGTGGTGCTCTTCAGTTTCCCGCCGAATGCGGGCACGGTCGGAACGGCCGCTTACCTCGGTGTCTACGCCTCGTTGCACAGGACACTCACGGCGGCCCGCAACGCCGGCTACCAGGTCGACGTCCCCGCGTCGCCCGATGCGCTGCGCGAGCTGATCCTTGGCGGCAACGCGAGTCATTTCGGCATGCATGCCAACGTGGCGCAGCGCATTTCGACGGACGACCATGTCCGACGCGAGCGCCACCTCGACGAGATCGAACGCGTCTGGGGTGCGGCTCCGGGCCGCCAGCAAAGCGACGGCAAGGGCATTTTCGTGCTCGGGCTCCATCTCGGCAACGTCTTCATCGGCATCCAGCCTGCCTTCGGGGTGGAGGGCGATCCGATGCGCCTTCTGTTCGAGCATAGCTTCGCACCCACACATGCTTTTTCGGCCTTTTACCGTTACGTCAGCGAGGATTTCGGCGCCCATGCGGTGCTGCATTTCGGTACCCATGGCGCCCTCGAATTCATGCCGGGCAAACAAGCGGGCCTCTCGCACGCCTGCTGGCCCGATCGGCTGATCGGGGACCTGCCGAACATCTACCTCTATGCCTCCAACAACCCATCGGAGGGCGCGCTCGCCAAGCGCCGCACCGGCGCGACGCTGATCAGCTACATGACTCCTCCGGTCGCCCATGCGGGTCTCTATCGCGGGCTGGCGGAGCTCAAAGGGTCGATGGATCGTCTTCGCCAACTCGATCCGATCGAGGAGGCCGAGCAGCGCGCGCCGCTGATCGTCCTCGTGCAGGCTCAGGCCGCGGCTGTCGAACTCGCCCCGGCCGAGCCGCTCTGGACCGGTGAGGCGACGGCAGAGATCGACCGGCTTCGCACAGCCCTGCTCGACCTCGAATATACGCTGATCCCGCACGGGTTCCATGTCGTGGGCGAGCCGCCTTCGCCTGAGGCCCGCGCCGAATTGCTGGACGCAGCCGGGATCAACGATCCGGAGCGACGCGCCAAGGCCGACGCGCTTCTGGCCGAAGATCATGAGATCCCCGCCCTGCTCCACGCGCTCGACGGCGGCTATATCCGGCCGGCGCCCGGCGGCGACCTGCTGCGCAACATCGAGGTGCTGCCCACCGGCCGGAACCTGCACGGTTTCGACCCGTTCCGCATCCCGAGCACTTTCGCGGTGGCGGATGGCGCAAGGCAGGCCGAGCGACTTCTCGCCCGGCATGCGGCGGAAGGCCATGGCTTGCCCGAGACCGTCGCGATGGTTCTATGGGGCACCGACAACCTCAAGACCGAGGGCGGCCCGCTCTCGCAAGCGCTTTGGCTGATGGGCGCCGAACCGCGCCGCGACAGTTACGGCCGGCTGACCGGCGCCCAGCTGGTGCCGCTCGCAACCCTGGGCCGCGCCCGCGTCGATACGGTGATCACACTGTCGGGCATCTTCCGCGATCTGCTTCCCTTGCAGACCAAGCTTCTCGCCGAAGCCGCCCTGCTCGCGGCCTCGGCCGACGAGCCGATCGAAATGAATTTCATCCGCAAGCATGCTCTCGCCTTCCAGGCCGCCAACGGTGGCGACATCGCGCAGGCGGCGCTCAGGGTGTTCGGCAATGCCGAGGGGGCCTATGGGGCCAACGTGAACCAGCTCGTGGACAGCGGATCCTGGAGCGACGAGGACGAACTGGCCGAGGCCTACGTCCGCCGCAAGGGCTTCGCGTATGGCGTCGACGGGAAGTCGAGCAAGCAGGCGGCCGTACTCTCTCACATGCTGAAAAGCGTCGAGGTGACCTACCAGAACCTCGATTCCATCGAGCTCGGTGTCACAACGGTCGATCATTATTTCGATACGCTGGGCGGTATCAGCCGGGCGGTCAAGCGGGCGCGGGGCGAGTCGGCCACGGTCTATATCGGCGACCAGACGCGCGGCGACGGCACGGTTCGCACGCTCTCCGAGCAGGTGTCGCTCGAAACCCGGACACGCGCCCTCAACCCGAAATGGTACGAAGCCCTGCTCGAACATGGCTACGAGGGCGTTCGCCAGATCGAGGCCCATGTCACCAACACTCTCGGCTGGTCCGCGACGACCGGCCAGGTGTCGCCCTGGGTCTACCAGCAGCTCGCCGAGACCTACGTGCTCGATCCCGAGATGCGTGACCGGCTCGCCGCCCTCAATGCGACGACTTCCGCCAAGCTCGCAAACCGGCTGATCGAAGCCCACGAGCGCCAATATTGGTCGCCTGACGCCGCAACCCTCGAAGCCCTCCGCCGCGCCGGCGAGGAACTCGAAGACCGGCTCGAAGGCATCGTTCCCGAAAAGGTGGCCGCATGACAATCGCAATCAAACCCCCGACCGGCTGCAGCATCGGGCCTTCCTGCGGGGATGGCGAAGGCAGCGTGCAGGTCAAGCTTGACCCCAGTGTCAAGATCGGCTCGGCGACGGTGTTTTCGGTCTACGGCAAGGGCGGCATCGGCAAGTCGACCACCTCGTCGAACCTCTCGGTCGCCTTCTCCAAGCTCGGCAAGAAGGTGCTGCAGATCGGCTGCGACCCCAAGCACGATTCCACCTTCACGCTGACGAAGCGCCTCTGCCCGACCGTGATCGACGTGCTGGAAAGCGTCGACTTCCACGCCGAGGAGCTGCGGCGCGAGGACTTCGTGTTCGAGGGCTACAACGGGGTGATGTGCGTGGAGGCGGGCGGCCCGCCGGCCGGTACCGGCTGCGGTGGCTATGTGGTCGGCCAGACCGTCAAGCTTCTCAAAGAGCATCACCTTCTCGAAGACACCGACATCGTGATCTTCGATGTGCTCGGCGACGTGGTCTGCGGCGGCTTTGCGGCGCCTCTCCAACATGCCGACCGTGCCCTGATCGTGGCCGCGAATGATTTCGACTCGATCTTCGCCATGAACCGCATCGTCTCAGCCATCAAGGCCAAGGCCAAGAACTACCCCGTGCGTCTCGGCGGCGTCATCGCCAACCGAAGTTCGGCAACCGACCAGATCGACCGCTACAATGCGGCGACCGGCCTCAAGACCGTCGCGCATTTCCCGGACCTCGACGTCATCCGCCGCTCGCGGCTCAAGAAATCGACGTTGTTCGAAATGGAGCCGACCGACGAGATCCTCGCGGTCCAAGCCGAATATCTGCGGTTCGCCCAGACCCTGCTCGACGGCACCGAGCCGCTGATTGCCGAGCCCATGAAGGACCGCGACATCTTCGATCTGCTGGGGTTCGACTGATGGATACCACCCTCTCCTACCGCGCCCGTCGCGGCGAACTTGAGACCTACTTCGACCGGACGGCGGTCGAAGCCTGGGCGCGCCTGACCTCGGAAGCGCCCGTCGGCAGCATCCGGGCCACCGTGCGGGCCGGCCGCGACCGAATGCGGACGACGCTGCTGAACTGGCTTCCCGGCGATCTCAGGGGCGCCCGCCTGCTCGACGCCGGCTGTGGCACGGGTGCGCTGGCGGTCGAAGCGGCGCGGCGGGGGGCCTTCGTGACCGCCATCGACCTCTCGCCGACCTTGGTGAAACTGGCGCGGGAGCGGCAGCCCGGCGACCTCGGCCAGGGCCGGATCGAGTTCCAGGTCGGCGACATGCTCGACCCCGCGCTCGGTCAGTTCGATCATGTGGTCGCTATGGATTCGCTGATCCACTATGACGCGCCCGACATGGTGCGCATGATGGTCGGATTGACGGCACGCGCCTCGACCTCCGTGATCACCACTTTTGCGCCCCGGACCCCGCTGCTCACCGTCATGCACACGGTCGGCCGCCTGTTCCCGCGCGGCGATCGCGCGCCGGCGATCGCGCCGATCAGCGAGACGACGTTGCGGCGCCGGATCGCAACCGAGCCGAAGCTCGCCGACTGGTATCCAGCCCGGACCGATCGGGTAGCGGGCGGCTTCTACATTTCGCAAGCTTTCGAGCTGGTGCGGTCATGACCCAGCGGCGAACCCTTCCCTGGGCGCCCATCCCGGTCAAACCGGCTGTGAAGCTGGCGCAACGCTGGATGGTCCTGAGCCCGCGCTTCCTTCCCTTCGCGGACGCGGCGACCGCGGAGCTGCCGCTCGGCCGCCTGCTGCGGCTGTCGCTGTTCCAGGTCACGGTCGGCATGGCCGTCGTGCTGCTGATCGGTACGCTCAACCGGGTGATGATCGTCGAGCTCGGCGTGCCGGCCTGGCTCGTGTCGGTCATGGTGGCCTTGCCGTTGGTCTTCGCACCGTTGCGCGCCATGGTGGGCTATCGCTCCGACACCTATAAATCGGTGCTCGGCTGGCGGCGGGTGCCCTACCTCTGGTTCGGCACTCTGCTGCAATTCGGCGGCTTCGCCATCATGCCGTTCGCCTTGCTCGTTCTGTCCGGCGACACGCACGGGCCGCTGATCGTCGGCCAACTCGGCGCGTCCCTCGCGTTCCTGCTCGTGGGCGCGGGTCTCCATACGACGCAGACCGTCGGCCTCGCGCTCGCCACCGATCTCGCCCCGAAAGACGCTCACCCGAAGGTGGTGGCCCTGCTCTGCGTCATGCTCATGGTCGGCATGGTCGTAAGCGCGCTGGTGTTCGGGGCGCTGCTGGCCAATTTCACCGAGGTCAAGCTGATCCAGGTGATCCAGGGCGCCGCGCTCGTCACCATGCTGATCAACCTCTTTGCGCTGTGGAAGCAGGAGCCGCGTCGTCCGCGCGAAACCGCGCCCGACCGTAAGGTTCCCACTTTCCGCGAATCCTGGCGCATCTTCGCGCAGGAGGATCGCGCCATCCGACGCCTCGTAGCGCTCGGTGTCGGCACCTTCGGGTTCAGCATGCAGGACATCCTGCTCGAACCCTACGGCGGCCAGGTTCTTCGGCTGACGGTTGGGCAGACGACGGCCCTTACGGCGATGCTGGCCGTCGGTGGCTGCATCGGCTTCGGCCTGGCGGCCAAATGGCTCGGGCGCGGCATCGATGCCTACCGGGTCGCGGGCTTCGGGGCTTTGAACGGTCTTGTCGCCTTCACATGCGTGTTCCTGTCGGCTCCTCTCGGTTCGACGATCCTGTTCGTCGTCGGTGTCGCAATGATCGGTTTCGGCGGCGGCCTCTTTGCCCATGCGACGCTGACGGCCGCCATGGCGACCGCCGACAAGAGCCATATCGGTCTCGCCCTCGGAGTCTGGGGGGCGGTCCAGGCCACGGCGGCCGGGCTCGCCATGGCGTCCGGCGGCATCATCCGCGATGTCGTCTCGAGCCTCGCATCGCACGGCGCGCTTGGGCCGGTGCTCACCGACTCGTCCGTCGGTTACGGCATGGTCTACCTGATCGAGATCGTGCTGCTCGTCACCACACTCGCTGCCGTCGGCCCTCTGGTCGGCCGGTCAGGCAGGGAGCCGGCCCCCGGGTCCGATACATTCGCCTATTCCGTCGCTACTGGGAGGAAAGCCTGATGCTGAAAGGCTCACTGACGGGCTACATCGACGTTGCCCAAATGACGCTCTACGCGTTCCTGTTCTTCTTTTTGGGAATCGTGCTCTACCTCCGGCGCGAGGACAAGCGGGAAGGATATCCGCTCGAGGTCGAATACCTTTCGCAAAATGCGGAGAAGAAACAGGGCTTTCCACTCGTCCCGAAGCCGAAGATCTTCCGGCTCGGCCACGGCGGCGTGGTTCTCGCGCCCTCGGGAAAACCGGACAGTCGTCCGATCCTCGCCCAGCCTTTGGAGCGGTGGCCCGGCTCGCCGCTTCAACCCACCGGCGACCCGATGATCGACGCCGTCGGGCCTGCGGCCTACGCGGAACGGCAGGAGGTCCCCGAGATGATGATCGACGGCCGCCCGATGATCGTGCCGATGCGGGACCGGGCCGATATGTCGGTCGACCTTGAGGATTCGGACCCACGCGGCATGGTGGTGATCGGCGCGGACAAGAAGCGGGCAGGCGTCGTCAGCGACCTCTGGATCGATCTGGCCGAACCCCAGATCCGCTATCTCCAGGTCACGGTCGATGCGGAGGCGGGAACTCGCGAGGTGTTGCTGCCGATGACCTTCGCGCGCATCAGCGACAACCGGCGCGAGGTCAAGGTGAAGTCCATCCTGGCCAGGCACTTTGCGACAGTGCCGGCGACCAAGAGCCTGGACCAGGTGACCAAGCGCGAAGAAGACCGCATCTGCGCCTACTTCGGCTCCGGCCACCTCTACGCCAAACCCTCTCGCCTGGGACCGATCCTATGAGCGGCGATCTCGACTTCGAACCAATCCGCGGCTTGCCGGCGCGCCTGCCTCCGGGGGAGACCCTGCTTTGGCAGGGCGAGCCCGACCTTCGCGCCATGGCGCTGCGCGTCTTTCACGTCCGCAAAGTCGCAATCTATTTTGGCCTTCTGGTCGCCTATCGCCTCGCAAGCGCCCTCCACGACGGCGCGTCGCTCTTTGGGGCCGCCAAAGCGGCGCTTCCACTTACGGGGCTCGGTGTCGCGGCCGTCTTGATTCTTGCCGGTCTCGCGGCTCTGGTCTGCCGCACGACCGTCTATTCGATCACCAGCCGGCGCGTCGTCATGCGCATCGGCGTGGCACTGCCGATCACCTTCAACCTGCCGTTCAAGACGCTCGCGTCGGCGTCCCTGAAACTGCAGGGAAAAGGCGTCGGCACGATCCCGCTTGTCTTGACCGATTCCAATCGGCTGGCCTACCTTGTCATGTGGCCTCATGCGCGACCCTGGCGCACGGCAAGGACCGAGCCGGCGCTGCGTTTCGTGCCGGATGCCGCGAAGGTAGCGCAGATCCTTGCTGAAGCGGTCTCAGCAGCCTTGCCGGAGACCGTGAACGTGACCAACCCGGTCGTCTCGCAAGCCCAGGCCGGCAAGCAGCCGTCATGGCCGATGGCACCGGCCGCAGCTTAAGGCGAAATGTCGATGAGCCAGACCCAAAGCATCCAACCTTTTCCCCGAGGGGCCCTTCTGGGAGCCGCGGCCCTGGTGGGGATCACGATCGTCTCGGCTGGAACGGCGCGTCTGGTGGGTCTGAAGCAACCTCACCCGGTGGCCGCCGTTCTGGCCGCGCGTGACCTTCGGTTCGAGGACAAGGCGGACGGCAGCATCGTGGTGGTCGACGCCGGTAGTGGCCAGACGGTCGACACGCTCCCACCCGGCAGCAATGGCTTCATCCGCGCGTCACTGCGCAGCCTCGCCAAACGCCGTCAGTTCGATGGCAACATGAGCCAGGTGTTCCATATCACGGCCTGGTCCGACGGCCGCCTGACGCTCGACGATCCGAGCACCGGGAACCCGATCGAGTTGGAAGCCTTCGGGGAGACCAACGAGGCGGCCTTCGCGAAACTCCTTCATGTCGGGAGCCAAAGCCGATGAGCGGGGCCTTCGGGCTCGGACGGCGTGAGCTGGACGTGCCCTGTACGATCGAGATCGAGCATACGCCGAACAGTCTCCATGCCCATGTCAGTCTCGAAGGTATCGAGGTCGGTCCGGGGGATACGGTGCTCGTGCATGACGCTCCAACCGCCGTCGGCTTCGGCGAGATTGTCACCCATCGAAGCCACGCCACCGTCGTTCAGGCGGGCCCCATCGAACGCCTGTGGACGCAGGTGACCGCGTTCCTCGAACTGACCGAGCTCTACGAGGTCAGCTTCACGCCGAGGAGGACTCTATGAACGCTCCCATCCGCAGCTTCGAACCCAATGAATCGACCCGGCAGGCGCAGGAGGACACCGTCCTCAGCCCGCGGTTCTACACAACGGACTTCGCGGCCCTCGACAGGCTCGACGTCAGCCTGGTCCGCCGCGAGTGGACCGAACTGATGGACGAATTGCGCAGCGACCCCAACGCCAAGCATTTCATCCGCTCGGAAGACTGGCATGCCGACATCGAAAGCCTGCCCGAAGGCCTGCGCCGCGAGTTTCTCGACTTTCTTATCAGCTCTGTCACAGCCGAATTCTCCGGCTGCGTGCTCTACGCCGAGATCAAGAAACGCGTCGCGAACCAGGATCTGCGCGACCTCTTCACGGCCATGAGCCGCGACGAAGCGCGCCATGCGGGCTTCATCAATCAGGCGCTCAAGGAATTCGACATCGGCGTCGATCTCGGCTTCCTGACAAAAGCCAAGAAATACACATTCTTCCGGCCGAAATTCATCTTCTACGCGACCTACCTGTCCGAGAAGATCGGCTACGCCCGTTACATCACGATCTACCGGCAGCTGGAACGCCATCCGGAGCGGCAATTCCATCCGATTTTTTCGTATTTTGAAAAGTGGTGCAACGACGAGTTTCGGCACGGTGAGGCTTTCGCGCTGCTGATGCGAGCCGATCCGAAAGTGTTGCAGGGCACCAACAAGCTCTGGATCCGCTTCTTCTTGCTGGCGGTCTTTGCCACAATGTATGTGCGCGACCATGCGCGCATCGAGTTTCACAAGGCGCTCGGGCTCGATCCCACCGCCTATGATTTCGAAGTCTATCGCGTGACATCGGAAATCTCGAAGCAAGTCTTTCCGATCACGCTCGATCTCGAAAACCCGGTGTTCCACGCCGGTCTCGACCGGCTGTTGCGGATCACCAATGCGATGGCGGAGGCAAAGCGCCAGGGCGGCCTTGTCGGCAACATCAAGCGGGTCGGGCTCGTGGCTGCGGCAGCCGCCACCTTCGCGCGGCTGTTCCTGCTTGCGCCGAAAAGCAACGCGCTTCCGGCAACCATCCGTCTCTCGCCAGCCTGGTAAGCGGGAGCAGCCCCGTGATCTTCTACGGCCTGCCCGTTGCCTTCACGCTCTTCCTCTGGTGGTCCAGCACCGGCGCGATCTTCTTCCTCGACTCGCGCCCAACGCACACCTTTCGCTGGAGCATGGCGGGCGCGACAGCGATCATGGCCGGGGCCGTCTATGCGCTGACGCAGACGAGCCGCGACGTGTCGATCGGCGGCGCCTATATCGGGTTTGCCATCGGCCTTGCCCTCTGGGGATGGCTTGAGATCGGCTACTATATGGGTTTCATGATGGGCCCGCGTCGCGAGCCATCTCCGGATGGCTGCTCGGGCTGGCGTCACTTCTTCAACGCAGCCGCCACGACCCTCTATCACGAGCTTGCAGCTCTGGCTTTGGCCGCGATGATTGCCGCCGTGACCTGGGACATGCCGAACAAGGTGGCATTCTGGACCTTCGCAATCCTGTGGTTGATGCAGCTTAGCGCGAAGTTGAATGTTTTCCTTGGCGTGCCGAATCTCGCGGAAGAGTTCCTTCCGGCTCACCTCAGCTTCTTGCGCAGCTTCATGACCCGGAAGTCGATGAACCTGTTCTTCCCCGTGTCGATCACCGTCTCGATGATTTCCGCCACGCTGATGATCGAAGGCATCGTGTCAGGCGAGGCCACCCCTTTCCAGGCCGTCAGCTTGACGATGCTGTCGAGCCTGATGGTCCTCGCGATCCTCGAACATTGGTTCCTGGTGGTGCCGCTGCCGGTCGAGGCGCTATGGCGCTGGTGCCTGCAGGCGAGCCGCCAGGTCAGTGTTGACGCGACCGCAGTCGGCGTGGAGGGGGCTTCCGAGTCATCCCCGTCGCATAAGCGCATCGGCCAGAGTTTTGCCGAGCCCGGGCTCAGCCAACCCGTCACACCCTAGAAAAGGCAAAGGGAGTCCCATGAATTTCGACGCTTTCTTCAAGGGGGAACTCGAGAGCCTTCGGCGGGAGGGGCGCTATCGCGTCTTTGCGGAACTCGAACGCCATGCGGGAGGATTCCCCAGAGCGACACATTATGGCGACAAGAACCGGCGTGAAATCACCGTGTGGTGCTCGAACGACTATCTCGGCATGGGGCAGCACCCGAAGGTGCTGGACGCCATGCACCGCGCGCTCGACCGCTGCGGCGCCGGAGCGGGAGGCACACGCAACATCTCGGGCAACAACCACTATCACATTCTTCTCGAGGAGGAGCTCGCAGACCTGCACGGCAAGGAATCGGCGCTGCTGTTCACCTCCGGCTACGTGTCGAACTGGGCTGCGCTGAGCACGCTCGGCGCCCGCATCCCCGGCTGCGTCATTCTCTCCGACGCCTGCAACCACGCTTCGATGATCGAAGGCATCCGGCAGAGCGGCGCGGACAAGCGCATCTTCGGCCACAACGACGTGGCAGACCTCGACCGGAGGCTCTCGCAGATCGACCCGGACCGGCCGAAGCTCGTCGCTTTCGAGTCGGTCTATTCCATGGATGGCGACATCGCGCCGATCGCCGAGATCTGCGACGTGGCGGAGCGGCATGGCGCCATGACCTATCTCGATGAAGTGCATGGCGTCGGGCTCTACGGGCCGCGCGGCGGCGGCATCGCGGACCGCGAAGGCCTGAGCCACCGGCTGACCCTCATCGAGGGCACGCTCGGTAAGGCGTTCGGGACGATGGGCGGCTATATCGCGGCCTCGAACGCGCTCTGCGACTTCATCCGCAGCTTCGCCTCGGGCTTCATTTTCACGACGTCCCTGCCGCCGGCCATCGCGGCGGGGGCTCGCGCCAGCATCCAGCATCTGAAGAGCAGTTCGGCGGAACGCGACCGTCACCAAGACCGCGTGGCCCTCACCCGCCGGAAGTTCGATGCCGCCGGCATTCCCCATCTGGCGAACGACAGCCATATCGTGCCGGTGATGGTCGGTGATCCTGTGCTGTGCAAGCAGATCAGTGACCGGCTGCTCGACCAATACGGGATTTACGTCCAGCCAATCAATTTCCCGACCGTCGCGCGCGGCACGGAACGCCTCCGTGTCACGCCCTCGCCCCTTCATTCGGATCAGGACATCGAGCACCTCGTCGCGTCCCTGTCGGAGATCTGGGCGGAATTGGGCGTCGCGAAAGCGGCCTAGCATTCCCGAGGTCGAACCGGCGCTAAGGCTTACCTTCTTGGAAATGGCCGCGATCCATGCCGATCAATGATCCGGATACGCGAGCCCTCCAAAGTCTTGCAGCCAAGGCAGCGCCCGGCCGTCGTTTCATCGACCATCCCGACCGGGAGATGGCGCAGGCGGAAATTCACGCCCGTCCCATCTCGCGCATCCAGGCGCCGGCGCGGATCCGGCGTATAGCCTTCCTGCTCGGCCAAAATCTGCACGATATCGTCGCGGTGCGGTCGAGGCTTGTCGCCTATTGCTTGGCGGCGGGCGTGGCGCCGCCTGCGGAGCGGGACCGCCGGTTCAGTTTTGCCGCGGCGCCTCATGAGGTTACCTGGGAATTCCACACGGAATTCTACACCGCGACATGGATCTCTCCCTTCGACAACGCGGATCACTGGCCGACCGGGATCGGCCTGGAGGCCGTCGGGAATGAGGGCGTGGCCGTCGCGGTCCGGGTCGACGTCATGGCGTCCGAGACCATCACGTCAGCTGCGCTCGCGGGCTTCGACGAATTGAGTCTGTGTTACTCCGACATCGAGGGGGGCCGCGCCCAATTGGCGACCGATTTCGTCGCCGACCACCATGGTTATACCCGCTACGAGATGGCAGCCGGGACAGTCGGGCCCTACAATCTGGGCGCCATTGTCCGGCGGGTGCTCGAAATCGAGACGTATCGGGTCATGAGCCTCATTGGCATCACCCTCGCCCGGCACGTGTCGCCGCAGTTAAGTCGCCTCGAGGCGAGGCTGACCGAGGCCATGCAGGCGATCGGCTCCTCTGCCTCGGCGGCCGAGAGCCATGTTCTGCTCGAAACCATGCATGATCTGCAGGTGGCGGCCGCTCACACGGTCGAGTTGACCCGCTATCGATTCGGCGCCTGCCAAGCCTATGGCGACATCCTCGGACAACGTTTGAAAAACCTCGACGAACGTCCGAATGGCGAACATCGCACGCTAGCGCGCTACCTCAACCACCGGGTCGACCCTGCCCTCGCCACGTTCAAGGCGATCCAACAACGACAGACCGCCCTTTTTGACCAGATGGCACGCTCGACAGCTCTGCTCGGCACACGCATCAGCCTCGATATTCAAACGCAAAACCGACACATCCTTGAGACAATTTCAAATACAGCGCAAAGCCAGTTTAGGTTACAGAGAACCGTCGAAGGTCTATCGACCATTGCGATCTCATATTACATACTTGGAATCGTCGGCTACGCGTTCCATGTGTTCGATCACTCCTACGAATACGAGAAGACGATCGCGATCGCGCTCCTCGCGCCCTTGATCGTCGCCCTCGTCTGGCTTCGCATGCGACGCATTCACAAGCATTAGCGGATCGCTTCGCTAGGAGATCGCCTTCACGGTGAGCGGCAGCAGCCGGTCGCGGGCAGCGACGAGAAGCTTCTCCATGGCGCGCTCGGCGCGCGGCGAACTTCGGGACGCGATTGCGGCGCGAACGGCGTCATGCGCGGCCAGATCCTCGGCGGGCCGGGTCGCATGGCGCTGCAGCATCTGTGAGGACACCCGAAGCGCGGACTTCAGAGCGCCGCCGACGGTGATGAACAGGGCATTGTGGGACGCGTGGATGACCGCGAGGTGAAACGCGAGATCGGCCTGCGACGTCGCCTCAATGGCGAGATTGCTCTCGAAGGCGTCCTTCAGTTCGCGGTAATGATCTTCGATCGTCCGCAGGTCATCGGCGGTGCCGTCCCGAGCGGCAAGGAAAGAGGCTCGCGGCTCCAGGCACAGCCGCATCTCGAAAATGTCCTCGATGATCTTCGCGTCGAATTGCGCCGAGAGGCGCCACGTGAGGACGTCGCGATCGAGAAGGTTCCAGTCCGCGAACGGCAGCACGCGCGTGCCCACCTTCGGCGAGACGTCAATGAGGCGCTTGGCCGAAAGATTCTTCACGGCCTCGCGGATGACGGTGCGGCTGACCCCATAGAGCTGACACAGGTCGCTCTCGATCGGCAGCGTGTCACCAGGCCGAAATTCACCCGCGACGATACGCGTACCCAACAGTGCGGCAATCTGGGCCGACATCGTCCCGATCGGCACGAGTTCACGCTCAAGCATGCCGCGCCAAACCCCTTTCATCATCTTCTCGCGGGCACAGAGTCCGATTGACAAGGCCGGCGGCTGCCAACAGAATACCCGACATAAGATAATATGAAAGCCATGTTTTGGTCTTTGTGCCTGTTTGTGAGGCAGACCGTAAAAGATCAACGCAGCGGCCCCGGCCGCCAAGAGCCCAAAGGGCCAGGTTCAGGATCGGGTTCGATGGGCCCGGAACCATGTCAGGGAGGTCGGCATGAAGGGATTGTGGAAGAACGTCGCCGCGGCATCGGCCTTGGCGTTACTAGGGCTAGGGTCGGCCGCGGAAGCCAAGACCCAGATCGTCTGGTGGGATTTCCTGGCCGGCGGTGACGGCGTCCGCATGAAGGCGCTCATCAGCGCTTTCCAAAAGGACAACCCCGACATCGAGATCAACGCGACGACACTTGAATGGGGTGTCCCCTTCTACACGAAGGTGCAGACCTCGGCAGCCATCGGGCAGGGGCCGGACGTGATGACCTATCATCTGTCCCGCCTGCCGCTCGGGGTCTCGACCGGGACGCTTCGGCCCTTCACGGATGATGAGCTGAAAAGTGTCGGCCTGACCAAGGACGATTATTTCGCGTCCGACTGGGACGCGGCGCATGTTGACGGCAAGCTTTATGCGGTACCGCTCGATATCCACTCGATCGTCTTGTATTACAATAAGGATCTCCTCAAGAAGGCCGGCCTGCTGGGGGATGACGGCAAGCCCAAGGGCTTCGACGGTCTCGACAATTTCAACGCTGCCTTAAAGGCACTGACGGACGCTGGAAGCGGGCACTATGCCCTGTCGATGCACAACGGCCAGCCTGACGGCAGTTCGGTGTGGCGCATCTTCTACACCCTGCTCAGCCAGCAGGGCGGCACATTCATGAAGGACGGCAAGGTCCTCGACGGCGACAATCTTGGCAAGGCCGAGAAGGCTTTGAACGCGATGGCGAATTGGGCCGCGCAGGGATGGATGCCCAAAAACACCACCTACCCGTCCTCCATCGCTTTGTTCACATCGGGCAAGGCCGCGATGCACATCAATGGCGTGTGGGAGGTACCGACCATGGTCGACCTCGCCAAGCAGAACAAGCTCGGCTTCGAATGGGGTGCCATCCCGGTCCCGACGCTGTTCGAACATCCGGCGACCTGGGCCGACAGCCATGCTTTTGCGATCCCGAACCGTAAAGGCAATGACATCGCACCCGACAAGCTCAAGGCCGTGCTGACGACGATCGCCTGGATCAACAAGCACAGCATCGATTGGGCTTCGGCCGGACACATTCCGGCCTACAAGCCCGTCACGGAAAGCCCGGCCTTCGAGACCCTGAAGCCCAACGCGGATTATTCGGCCCTGGCCAAGACCGCTGTATTCGATCCGAAGTCGACCATCACCGGCGTGGCTTCGCCGGCCTACGATGCGGCCACGAACTTCATGGAGCCGGCCGTCAACGGGCAGATGGATGCCAAGAGCGCCATCGAGCAGACGCGCGACGAATTGCAGAACGCGCTGCAATAAGCGTCCTCCGTAGTGCCGAGGTCGGTCGATCTTGCCCGACCGGTCCACTTTTATCTTCGATCGGGTTCGTCCTCGATGCCGACTGTGCGTAAACGCCAACAGACCGGAGCGGCGGTCGTCTTCGTCGGTCCGTTCGTGGTCGCCTATCTGGTCCTGTTTGTCTATCCGACGCTCAAGATGGTGGTGCTGAGCTTCACCAACGCGCCGCTTATCGGGGAGGGTAAATGGGTTGGCTGGAGCAATTATCTCCGGCTGGCCCATGACAACCTCTTCCTCCAGTCCGTCGGGCATACGATCTATTTCGTGGTGCTGACCGTGATTCCGACGACCTTGCTTGGTCTCGTCATCGCCATGATGGTTCTGCGCTTGCGGGGCCTGCTGCAAAGCCTCGTTCTCGCGGCCTTCTTCCTTCCCTACATCCTGCCCGTCACGGTCGTGTACCGCATCTGGGAATGGATGATCGATCCGCAATTCGGCATCGCGCAATTGCCGATCCGTTTGCTGCTCGGCCACTCTGTCGCGATGTGGTCCGACCCGCTCTGGGCCATGCCGAGCATCGCCTTCATCACGATCTGGTGGACGAACGGCTTCAATGTGCTGCTCTTCATCGCGGGGCTCAAGAATATCAGCCAGGACGTCCACGACGCCGCCTCGCTCGACGGCGCGCATCGCTGGGCGCGATTCCGCTACATCACCTGGCCGCTGATCTGGCCCGTCACTGCGCTGGTTCTGACGATCCAGTTGATCCTGCAACTGAAGATCTTCGATCAGGTGTATCTGATGACCGTAGGTGGCCCGTTCAATTCCACCTATGTGGTTGTGCAATACATCTACAAGCAGGCATTCCAGAGCAACCACGGCGGCTATGGAGCGACGGTGGCGGTCGTCCTGTTCGTGGCGATCGCGGCCCTGTCGGTGCTGCAGTTTCAGGCGCTTCGCGTGAGGCCCTCATGAAGCGCTTTACGCCTTCAGGCGTTGCTCTCACGAGCTTGACCCTCCTGGCCGCGGCCCTCTGGATCTTTCCGCTCTACTGGGGGATCATCACTTCGCTCAAGCCCGAATATGAGGTGATCGAGCCGGCCATCAGCCTCATTCCCCGGCATTGGACGCTCGACGCCTATGTCTACGTCTTCGCCAATACGGCAATCCTGCGCTGGTACGTCAATTCGACCGGGACGGCGGTCGCTATCACGGTTCTGGTTCTAATTCTGAGCGCCGGCTGCGCTTATGCCCTGTCGCAACTGCGTTTCCCAGGCCAATACCTGCTTTACGGGATGATCCTCGCGAGCTTCATGGTGCCAATCCAGGCCCTGATCGTCACACATTTCGTGCTGATGAACAGCTTCGGCCTGATCGATTCCTGGCTCGGCGTCATCCTTCCGCAGCTCATCGTTCCGGTCACGGTCATCGTCTACAAGCAATTCTTCGATTCGATCCCGAAGGAGTTCCGCGAGGCGGCGTTGCTCGACGGAGCGAACGAATTCCAGATCTTCGGTCGGATCTACCTGCCGATGAACTGGGGCGTGACGACCGCACTTGCGATCATCACCTTCATCGGCGCCTGGAACAATTTTCTGTGGCCGTTCCTGGTCGCCAATTCCAACGCCAGCATGACCGTGACGGTCGGCATCACACAGGTGCATGAAAACTTCGGCGTGCAATACGCACGCAACCTGGCTGGCGCCGTCATCGCGGCCCTGCCGGTCGCCATCGCCTATCTCGTGTTCCAGCGCCGCGTCACCGAAGCCATCATGCTCTCGGCCGGCATCAAAGGGTAGCGCTCGGCGCCGCCCGTCTCACCGCAGGAAACCAGGACCCTCCCATGATCCGTGCCAAGATCGTCGTCGACCGCGACTTCGCCCTGTCCGATCTCGACCGCCGCGTGTTCGGCGCCTTCGTCGAACACCTGGGGCGATGCGTCTATGGTGGTATCTTCGAGCCCGGACACCCCACCGCTGACGCCAAGGGATTCCGGGGCGACGTGATGGAACTCACGCGCGAACTCGGAACCAGCATCATCCGCTACCCGGGCGGAAACTTCATGTCAGGCTACAATTGGGAAGATGGCGTCGGCCCCGTCGAAGCCCGGCCGAAAAAGCTCGACCTCGCCTGGTTCTCGACCGAGCCGAACACCTTCGGGACCAACGAATTCGTCGATTGGTGCAAGGCCACCGGCGTGGAGCCGATGCTGGGCGTCAACCTCGGCACGCGGGGTCCCGACGAGGCTCGTGAATATCTCGAATATTGCAACCATCCATCCGGAAGCCATTTCGCCGACCTGCGGCGGTCACACGGTTACGAGCAGCCGCACGACGTGAAATTCTGGTGTCTCGGCAACGAGATGGACGGTCCCTGGCAGATCGGTGCCAAGACCGCGCAGGAATATGGCCGCACGGCGCTGGAGACCGCCAAGGTGATGCGCTGGATCGATCCCACACTCGTGCTCTCGGCCTGCGGCTCCTCGCATCGGCAGATGCCCACCTATGGATCTTGGGAATATGAGGTCCTCGACCACTGCTTCGATCAGGCCGACTTCATCTCGCTCCATACCTATTTCGCCAATAAGACCGACGAGATCGACGAGTATTTCGGCGTCATCGATCAGATGGATTCCTTCATCAAGGAGGTGGTCGCGATCTGCGATGCTGTGGCGGCGAAACGGCGTTCTCCCAAGAGGATCATGCTGAGTTTCGACGAGTGGAACGTCTGGTACAAGACGCACAAGATCGAGCACATGCGCAAGCCCGGCTGGCCCGAAGCCCCTGCTCTGCTTGAGGAAATCTATAATGCCGAGGATGCGCTCATCGTCGGCGGCGCTCTCATCACACTGATGAACAATGCCGATCGCGTGAAATGCGCCTGCCTCGCCCAACTCGTCAACGTGATCGGCCCGATCATGACCGAGACTGGTGGGCCGGCTTGGCGGCAGAGCATTTTCCACCCCTTCGCGCTTTCGGCGAAGCACGGCCAAGGCCGCGTGCTGCAGGCCAAGATCGACACGCCGACGATGGTCACGAAGGCCGTCCCGGACATGCCGGTCTTGCTCGCCGCCGTGACCGACGATCCCGCGACAGGCCAGACCGCGATCTTCGCCCTCAACCGCTCGTCGAGCGAAAGCCTCGACGTCGAGATCGGGCTCCGCGGGTTCGGCCCCAACCGGACGCTCATCGAGGCCCTGGAGCTGCATCACCCGAACCTCAAGGCCAGCAACACCAAATCCGCACCCAACACGGTCGTGCCGCGTCCCAATGCCGACGTGACCATTGAGGGCGATGGGCTACGCGCCAAGCTGAAGCCGCTGTCCTGGAACGTGATCGTGACGAAGGCCGGATAGCACTGATCCTCCGGTCGGACCGGGGCTCACCTTCAACCATAACACGGGTCAAGCGCATGAAGCCGCGATATCTGCCGGCCGGGTGGTCGAGGCTTCTTCGAAAATCACGCAGCCGTAGCGACCGCGATACTCCTACGTAGCGGGTTCGACGCCGCTACGAGTCTGCCGGTTGAGACAAAGACAGCGCTTGAGCGCTGGCGAACAACAAGTCGCGAAGGAAGGCCATCCGATCGGCACTCGTGTCGACTTTGACCACGAAGCACAGGGTGGCGACGATACGGTTCGTTTGATCGCGGATCGGCACCGCGATGCAATGGGTAAAGGGGTCGACGAGGCCCGAGGTGACACAGAAGCCATCGTGGCGCGCCTGCGCCACCGCGACGATGAATTCGTCGAGCGTCATTTCCGCGCTGCGGGGCGGACGCAGATCCTCTGACGTGATGACACGGCGGATCTCGTGCTCCGGGAGATCGGAAATCAACAGCCGACCGGACGCCGTCCAGGGCAGCGGAATCTGAGTGCCGATATCCGAACTCACGCGGAAGGAGCGCGCGCCCGCACTCATGTAGGCGACGGTGTATTTCCACTCGTGCATGACGCAGAATTGCGCCAGTTCGCCCGTTTGCTGCGCGAGCCGGTCGACTTCCACCCGGGCGCGGCCGAAGAGGTCATGACCACGCAGGTAATCCATTCCGTAGAAATAGATCGTCTTGCCGAAGAACACTTCGCCCGTGCTTTCCGAGCTCTCGATCAGACCGGCCTCGACGAGGGTTTTGACCAGGACATAGATCGTGGAGCGTGGCGCGCCGAGTGAGCGGGCGAGATCGCCGATGCGGACCGGTCGCCCGACCTGATGGAGATGGGCGAGAAGCGCCACGAGGCGGTCGAGTCCACGTTCACGCCCCGTGATCGCCGCAGGACCTTCGGTCGTCGATTTTCGTCGGCGCGCCAGCGCCTGTTTATCGGTCATCCCGCTCGAAACTTCCTCTTGTTCACGGTCGCAGCCGTGTTAGCATCGTACAGTATTCCAGATGGCTGTCCAATATACAGGACATCTGTTTGCTGCCTTGGTTCGACATTGCCAGCAGACGGCAGCCAAGTTTTAGAGGGGATCGCGATGGATCAGGACAGCGCACGCCGTCAATTCCTCAAGCTCGGGTCCGCCGGCGCGGTCTTGGCCGGAGCCACGGCCCTCGCGGCCATGCCAGGCACCGCCGAGAAGGCTTACGCCCAGGCGGCAACCGGCAGCCTGCTCCGCACGGTGCTTGATCGCGGCAAGCTGCTCGTCGGAACCGGCTCGACCAACGCACCCTGGCATTTCGAGAACGACAAGGGCGAGCTTGTCGGCATGGACATCGCCATGGCGAAAATCCTTGCCAAGGGGCTGTTCGACGACGACAGCAAGGTCGAGTTCGTGCAGGAAGACCCTGCGCAGCGCATCCCGAACATCACTACGGGCAAGGTCGACATCGTCCTGCAGTTCATGACGATTTCGTCGGCCCGCGCGCAGCTCATCAACTTCTCGCGCCCCTATTACGTCGAAGGCGTCGCGCTGCTGACGCGGCCGGATGCGGCGAACAAGAGCTTCGACGCCCTGCTCAAGGGTGGCAGCGCGACCCGGGTGGCGATCCTGCAAAACGTCGACGCCGAGGCGGGCGTGCATCAAGTGCTACCGGAAGCGCAGGTGCTGCAGGTGGACACGCAAGCCAATGTCGTCCAGGCGCTCGAGTCGAAGCGTGCCGACGCGGCGGCCGTGGATCTGTCGACCGTTCGCTGGATGGTGGCCAAGAACCCCACCCGCTATGCCGACGCCGGGAAGAGCTGGCAGAACCAGCTCTATGGCGCGGGCGTGCGCCAGGGGGATCTCGACTGGCTCACCTTCGTGAATACCTGCTTCAACGTCGCGATGTTCGGCAACAATTCGGACGTCTACGACGCCGCCTTCAAGGAATATTTCGGCGTCACTCTGCCGCCTCGCGCCACGGGCTTCCCCAGCGTCTGAGCCGACCAAGCGGGGCGGCGGGTGGGATACCACCTCAATTTCGCGCTGATCTGGCGGCACTTCGACAAGCTCTGGTCGGGGCTGATCCTCAGCCTCGAACTCGCGGTCGTGTCGATCGGCATCGGCTGCGTGATCGGGCTCGCACTGGCGGTCGCCTATGTGTCGGGCAACCGTCTCGTGCGCGGGCTGATCGCGGCTTACGTCGAGGTGATCCGCAACGTCCCGCTCCTCCTGCTCGTGTATCTTGTCTTCTACGGCCTGCCGACGGTGGTCGACATCGCCTACAGCAACACGACGTCGTTCGTGGTCACGCTCTCGGCCTATGCGGGCGCCTATCTGGTCGAAGTGTTCCGCTCCGGTCTCGACGCCGTGCCACGCGGGCTTATCGATGCCGGCCGTTCGATCGGCCTCACGCCTGGGCAGCGACTTCTCTACGTGCGACTGCCGACCATGTTGCGGATCGCGCTGCCGGCCTTGTCGAACACGTTCGTGTCGCTCTTCAAGGACACGTCGGTCGCCTCCGTGATCGCCGTGCCCGAGCTGACCTACGGCGCGCAGTGGATCAACTTCAACACGTTCCGCATCATGGAAGTCTATCTGGTGGTGACCGGCCTCTATCTCGTGACCGGCTATGCCATTCTGATCGGCCTCCGACTGCTGGAACGCCGCTATGCGATCGGACGCTGACATGCTCGGCCAGATCGCCTACGCGTTCCCGTTTCTGCTGCCCGGATTGTGGACGACGCTCGAAGTGTCGGCCATCACGGTCGCGATCTCGACCATCGTAGGCGCGTTGCTCGGCGTCGGCCTCGTCTACGGCCCCGCACCCTTGCGCTGGGTCGTGCGGGCGTTCAGCGACATCGTCCGCGGCATCCCGATCCTGGTGCTCCTGTTCTTCGTCTATTACGGATTGCCGATCACCGGGCTGAACCTGCAGCCCTTCGCGGCGGCCGTGCTTGGGCTGATCGTCTTCAAGGTCGCCCAGGTGATCGAAAACGTTCGCGGCGCCATCGGCTCGATCCCGCGCGGGCAGACCGACGCGGCCAAGGCGATAGGATTGCCGTTTCCGGAGCGTCTCGCCTATGTGATCGCACCGCAGGCGTTGCGCCGCTTCCTGCCGCCCTGGCTCAACGGAGTTACCGACGCCGTGAAGGGCTCGGCGTTGATTTCGCTGCTGGGCGTCGGCGACCTGATGTTCGGCATCCAGAAAGTGGTGGGCCGCACTTACGAGCCATTGGCCCTCTACGGTTTCGGTGCCTTCCTGTATTTCGTCATCAACTACGCCCTATCGCTGGCAAGCCGCGCGCTCGAACGCCGCTTCAGCTACATCCGCGAGTGAGCGCCACGATGCCAATCGGTCCGCCGCTTCTGCAGATCCAGAACGTCCAAAAATCCTATGGCGCGACGCAGGTGCTGCGCGGGGTCGACCTGAGGGTGGCCAAAGGCGAGGTCGTGACCGTCATTGGGCCGTCCGGTGGCGGCAAGACAACCTTGCTGCGCTGTGTCAACTTCCTGGAGTCGTATGACAACGGCTCGATCATGATCGACGGTCAGGAAGTCGGCTACCGCGATGTCGCGGCGCGGAAACGACGCTCCGAACGCGACCTCGCCCGCATGCGGGCCGAGACCGGGATGGTGTTCCAGCTCTTCAACCTTTTTCCCCACCTCAGCGCGGCTGAGAACATCATGCTGGGCTTGACCAAGGTGCGGAAGCTCAGCCGCCGCGAGGCGCGGGACAAGGCCTTGCATTGGCTCGGCCGGGTCGGGTTGACCGACAAAGCCGACCGGCTACCCTCCGAGCTGTCGGGTGGCCAACAGCAACGGGTTGGGATCGCGCGCGCCGTGGCGATGGAACCCAAGATCCTGCTGCTCGACGAGATCACATCGGCGCTCGATCCCGAGCTTGTCGGCGAGGTGCTGGATGTCGTCCTCTCGCTCGCCGCCGAAGGCATGACCATGTTGGTCGTGACACACGAGATCGGCTTTGCGCGGGATGCCTCGCACCGGATCGTCTTCATGGCCGGCGGCGCGGTCGGAGCCGACGCCCCGCCGCGCGAGATCTTCGCCGCCGACCAGCCAAACGAGAGGCTGCGCGGTTTCCTCGGCCGCTTCACTGCGGCTCACCGCTTGTAACCCTGAAAGACTCCGATGCCGAACCCTTATGACCGACTGGCTGAACTTGGCCTGTCGCTCCTCACTCCCGCGACGCCGATCGCCAATTACGTGCCCAGCACGCGCGTCGGCAACTTGCTTTACCTCTCCGGACAGGGCCCGCGCGATGCGGACGGCCGGCTCATGATCGGCAAGGTCGGCCGGGACATCGGCATTGAGGACGCCTATGCGCACGCGCGCCTCACGGGCCTCAACCTTCTCTCGGTGGCCCATCAGGTCCTCGGCGATCTCGGTCGCATCGTGCAGACCGTCAAGCTGCTCGGCATGGTCAACGCGGTGCCGGACTTCGCCGACCATCCGGCCGTCATCAACGGCTGCTCGGACCTTTTCGTCGATGTGCTGGGGGCGGCCGGGCGCCATGCTCGATCCGCGGTCGGCATGGGATCGCTGCCAGGCGGCATCTCGGTGGAAATCGAGGCCATCTTCGAAATCAGCGGAGCTGCCCTGTGAGCGCCACCTCGGACGACATCCGCGCCCGTCTCGGCTTGCGGCCGGTCATCAACGTGTCAGGCACCATGACGGCGCTCGGCGCCTCAATCATGGTGCCGGAGGCGATTGCCGCCATGGCCGCGATTGGGCCTGAATTTGTCGAGATGGACGCGCTCTTCCGCAAGGCCAGCCAGGTGATCGGCAGGCTGACCGGCGGCGAAGCGGGCTTTGTGACAGCCTCCTGTGCAAGCGGCATCGCCCTGTCGATCGCCGGCGCCATGACGCGCGACAATCTTCTCGCAGTCGAGCGGCTGCCGGACGACACACGTAGCCTCCATACTGAGGTCCTCATCCTGGCGGGCCATATGGTCAGCTATGGCGCGCCTGTCGACCAATCGATCCGCCTCGCCGGCGGCACGCCTGTCCCGGTGGGGACGGTGAGCAGCGCCGCCACCTATCAGCTCGAGAATGCGATCTCGGAACGCACGGCGGCGGCGCTCTATGTCGTGTCGCACCACACGGTGCAGTACGGCATGATTCCACTGAAGGTGTTTGCCGCGATCTGCAGGGCCAGAGACGTTCCAGTCATCGTCGATGCAGCCTCGGAATACGACCTGAAGGGTTTTCTCACCCAGGGGGCCGACATCGTCATCTATTCCGGCCACAAATTCCTGGGCGGTCCGACGAGCGGGATCGTGGCCGGACGCAAGGATCTCGTGCGGGCGGCCTACCACCAGAACCGCGGCATCGGGCGCGGCATGAAGGTCGGCAAGGAAAGTATCGCCGGCGTGATGGCGGCGCTCGAAGCTTGGGACGTGCGGGACCATGCTGGGATCAGAGCCAGGGAACGCGCCGCGCTGGACCTGTGGCTCACCGCGATGCAGGGCATGACCGGCATCACCGCAAGGATGATCCCGGATCCGACCGATAACCCGCTCGATCGGCTCCAGGTCGATGTCGGCCCCGAGAGTGGCTTCTCGGCGGCGAGCCTCGCGTCGGCGCTGGCGGCGGGCGATCCGCCGATCATCGTGCGAAATCACGAGGTCGAGCGCGGCCACTTCTTTCTCGATCCCTGCAACCTCCATCCAGGAGAAGCCGAAGTCGTGGCCCGGCAGATCACGCATCTGCTCCGGTCCTCCAATTCCAGCAGGTTCGCCGAAACTTCTGCGATTCGGACGAGCTCAGCCGAGGCTCAATGGCCGGACTAAATTTACGTAATCTGGCGGGCGAACTGCGTCACGCAAATAGCTGATGCAGCACCGGTCCGGGGGCGTCGCAGAGCAGGGCTTCCGGATGGCGCAACCATCCCGCGTTCAGATACTCCAGTCCTCCCGCGATGCAGCTTCCGCCGACAAATCGCGCTTGATCTTTTCAGCAAGCACCTGGAGGCGCGGGTCACCGCGCCGCCTCGGTCGCTCGACGTCGATCGGTAGCGACGATCGAACCTCTCCCGGCTTGCCGCCAAGTGCGATGACCCGGTCGGCCAAATACACCGCCTCATCGATGTCATGCGTGACGAAGAGCACCGTGACCCCCTGGTCGCGCCAAATTCTGACGACCTCGTCCTGCAGGCCCTCGCGGGTCGGCGCGTCGAGCGCGCTAAATGGTTCGTCCATCAACAGCAGCTCGGGCTTCACACACAGGGCGCGGGCGAGCGCCACGCGTTGGCGTTGCCCGCCTGAAAGCTGATGAGGCCAGCGGCCTCCATGCTCGCGGAGCCCGACGCGAGCCAGGGCCTGCAGGGCGCGGTCGCGCCGCTCCGCCCCGGACAGGTTCAACCTCTCCAGCCCGAAAGCGACATTCGCTGTCACCCGCCGCCAGGGGAGAAGGCGCGCATCCTGAAACACGAGTGCAGCCGTGCGCTCCGCCTTCCGGCTCGGCCGGATCTCCACCCTTCCCGCACTGGGGGGCGACAATCCCATCAGGACGCGCAGCAACGTCGACTTGCCCACGCCCGACGACCCGACAATGGCGAGAAACTCACCGCGAGGAACGTCCAGATCGAGGTGGCGCAAGACTTCGTGACGCGTGCCGCCCTGGTCGAAACCGAGGGCGAGATCGCGAATGGAGACGATCGCGTCACTCACGGGTGATCCTTCACGGACGATAGGCCAGAAGACGGCCCTGAACGAAGACGAACAGCGTGTCCATCGCACCGTAGAGAGCCGCGATCGTCAGCATGTAGACGACAACGATATCGGTCGCGAGAAGGCTCGAGGCCTGTGTCATGCGCTGGCCCAAGCCGGCAACGCCGAACAGTTCCGCCGCGACGACCGACATCCAGGCTTGGCCCAGTGCCGTGCGCAGTCCCACCAGAATGCCCGGCAGTGCCGCTGGCAGCATCACCTTACGGAGCTTGGCGAAGGCACCCGTAAACCCGAAGGCGTCAGCGACCTCGATCAACTCGCGATCGACGCCTCGGATCGCGCCTTGGCTGGCGAAGAAGACGATCCAGAAGACGCCGATCGCGATGATGAATACGGCGGCCGATTGCTCCACGCCGAACCACAGGATGGCGAACGGCACCCAGGCCAGCCCCGGGATCGGCCGCAGGACCCGGACGATCCAGGCGAGGCTCAGTTCGAACCGGACCGACATGCCCGACGCGATGCCCAGGGCAACGCCCGCCGTGCCGCCGCAAAGCAGCCCCAGCAAATAATGACCGAGACTTAGCCCGACGGCCTCAAGCCACAATCCGTTTCGCACCTCGGCCGCAAAGGCGGCGGGAATGTCGCTGGGCTTCGGCAGCAAGGTGGACGAGACGAGACCGACGCTTGGCGCGACCTGCCAAACCGCCAGGAATGCCGCGAGGCCGCCAGCTCCGAGGATAAAGGGCGCTGCCCTGTTCCGGGGCATGCGGCAGTCCTACTTCGACATGGCCCGCTTGTAGAAGCTGTCGTCGAACAGATCATCGAGCGGGTATTCCTTATCCAAGGTGCCGAGCTTGACCTGGTAGGCCTGCATGGCCTTCGTGGACGCGACGATCAGATCGGGATCGACGGTGAACTTCGACGCCGGAGATCGAAGCGCCGCCAAGATCAGGTCGTTCGACACAAGCCCCTTGCCGAGTGACGCCTCGATGGCAGGGACCACGCTGGCAGGATCGGCCTGGATCTGGTCATTGGCGCGGATGATCGCCGCAACGAGTTTCTCGACCTCCACCGGATGGGCTTTGAGGAAGGCGCCCTGGATGGCGATCACGGTACCGGGCTGGCTCGGGAACATGTCGCCACCCAGAGCCACGATCTTGATGTGAGGATCGCGCTCGCGGACGATCGTCACGGCGGGTTCGCGCAATGTCGCGCCATCGACCGCTCCAGCCAGCACCGCCTGTTGCGTGGCGTCGATCCCCATCGTGATGATCCGAACGTCGCTCGTGGCCACTTTGCTGGTTTCGAACAGCCAGTGATTGAGCGTGGTATGCGGCACCGACCCTGGAGGCTGTGTCGCCATTGAGGCTGGGCGACCGTTCGCCTGCGCGAAGGCCTTGAAGGCATCGGCCGGCGACACACCGGGCTTGAAGAACGCCGCCAAGCGAGGCCCCGCTACCGTTGTCATTTCCTCAATGGCCGTCGCGGCCACGACCTTGACGTCCACCCCTTTGGACCGCGCGACAGCGAGCGGCGCGACGCCTGCGACGTAAATCTCCAGCTTTCCCGACGCCAAACCTTGGATCATGTTGGGGCCGGAGTCGAAGGGGATGAAACGGACGTCCAGCCCTGCGTCCTTCAACCAGCCCTCCCGGTTGGCGACGAACACCTGGGCGGTTCCAAGTACCGGGATGTAACCGATCCGAACCGGAACAGTCTCGGCAGTCGCAGGCGCAATGGCTGCGTAAAGGCAAGCCAGCAAGCCAATCATCAGGCGGAACATCAAGGAGCCATCTTTTGAGATCGTGACCGTCCCTAGCATGGCTTGATGGCCAGCCACCAGAAGGGCCAAAAGGGTCGTGATAGGTCGACCCGATTGCAAAGGCAGTCGGATGCCGCCCAGAGAAACGCCGAGGTTCCGAGTAGAAGCCGGGACGAACTCACCGTTTCAGGCGGCGGATTCGATCTCAAAACACAACGACTTGAACAGAATGCCGGGAAGGGTGCCTTCCCGACAGCAAGCAGGTTCCATATCGCCTGGATCATTCCGCGAGCGGCATTTACGATTTCTTCGCGCCATCGGATTGCCGCTGCACCACATCGTCTTGCAGACGGGCCATGAGCGCTTTCACAGTCCAGGGTTTGGGAATAAAGCCAGCCGAGGAGGGTAGATCGGCCGGCGCATCCTCTCCGAAACACCCAGATGTCACAAGAACCGGCGTCTCTGGCCAACGGTCCGCAAAGCGCCGCGCCAGATCCATCCCGTCATCGTCACCCGGAACATTGATATCTGTGAACAAGGCAGCGATCTCGTCCGGCATGCGCTCAGCGCAGGACAGGACCTCATCTGTCCGTCCAAAATCCATGACGTCGAACCCGGCGCGTTCGAATGCGTCGACAGCCATCAGCCGGTTCATCGGTTCGTCTTCTACGACCATGACAATGCGTCGTTTCATAACTTGCCTCTCTAGCGACTTAATAGGGGCAACGGGCGGGATTATGGAATCGTTCCACTTCCCAACGGATGGTGCAACGCTCGTCGTCTTGGCGGCGCGTTCACTGCATTGGATGATTCTGCCTAATCGCCGCTTGTCAGCATTGAAGGAAGCGACGTATCGTTCGGCTTTGACCATCTATTTCCCTAAAGGAAGATGTGATGAGTGACCTGAAGATCGTGGCGGACCCGGACACGCAAGAACAGGTCGAGCCAGTCAAGGCTGCTTTACCGGTCCTCGCCAACGATGGCGTCTTGACTCGGCGAGATCTCGACATGATCAAGCGCGACCTTATCACCGTGCGCAAAGATTATTGTGAGATCCGGGACAACTTGGTTGTCCTCACGCATCAATATGCACGCGCGCCATCGAGATCATTTTTTGTGACGTTCGGGCTCCTGTGGCTCATCGTCCTGGCTGGCTTGCTGATCTTCCAGCCACAATTGACGAATGCCGGAAATCGCGTCGTGACCGCGGTCAAGGAGCGGATCGCGAACAGATAGACATCGCCGCTGCGGACCCTGGCATTCCGAGGCAAAGCGGGCTGAATGACCGAGAACAACCGTTGCGGACAGTTTGCTAAGCCGCAAAAAAAAGGCCGCCCGAAGGCGGCCCAAGTCTAGGGAGGAAACGCCCAAGAAGGGCATGCAGCGCCGAAGCGCTACGACCTCCTTATCGAGCTTCAGCTACGAAATATCAATTGCGTTTTTTGCATAGCTGACTCGAAGCGTGGCCGCTTCGGCGTGTGGACGAGACCGCGTTCGCTTCTGATGCGCTTGACTTCTTGATGGTCTCGGGCGCTTTCGGGCGAAGATGGACCAGGTCCGACGTAATTGTACGGGGAAGCAAACGTAAATGAGCGGCGTTGCCTTGATCCAACTGGGGGCCGCGACCATCACGTTTATCGCTGCTGCCAGCATGGCCAAAGCCTGGGCTGTGGCCCCGAGCCTCGCCAAAGCGATTTTCACTCTCCTGCTCTACTCCGGCGGCAACATCTTGATGATGCGGCTCATCCGGCTCCTCGGCATGGCCACAGCGTTCAGCGTGTCGGCGGTGTTGCAACTGGTCGCCGTCAACTTGGTCGCGCTTTTGTTCTACGGCGAACGGGTCAATCTGCCCCAGGGCGTCGGCATCGTCCTGGCGATCGTGGCGGTGGCACTCGTCAGCCTCGGACCCGGATTGAACTCGTAAGCGCAATGCCATCTGGATGTTGAATATCGAACCGGATGGGGCGACGAACGTTACCCAGTCACTATTCCACGAGGGGCATCATGTCGGTCCGGGCTCGTCTATCGAATGTCCGCTTCGTCGCGGTCGCGCTTTTCACTTTCTCCGCATTGGCGACGGGCGCCAAAGCTCAGGAGCCAGCGCCCGCGCATAGGATACGCGGTGCAACGCATCATACAGGCCGCCCGAGCGAGACTTCGTATGAGCGCCGCGCCTCGGACTCACCTCGGATCGTGTACCGTGGTCTGACAGTCAATCGCCGTCCGGAGGAGCTGCCGGACGACCAGGATAGTGCTGACAACATACTCGTAGACGGCCCAATTCGGTACGGAGATATCCACAGCTTCAACCCCGTACCTTACGTATCAAGCGGACAGCAGTTTCCCTACGGGTTTGACGGGATTGGGGGATATGGGTCTGACCTCGGCGTCAGCGCTGGCCAGGATGCTGCGATCTACGACCGGGGGCCCTGAAGGCGTCCCGCATGGCTATTTGGTCTGAGCCGGTGCGAAGGTTTTCGGCGGAGATATTGCAGCATCCCGCGAAGCAGACCTGAGGGCCGGAACGACCGCGATTTTGGTGTCATGGGGATGCCCTGCATGATCCCGCAGGCAAGGCCGGCGTCGCACGGCCTTGAATGATTCATTCCACACACCGAACAGGAATAGCGCATGACCCAACCCCAGTTGGGACATCCTTCCATTTCGGCCCGTTGCTTGCAACCTGTGATTGCACAGAAAGGCGGCGGGCCTTTCTTTGGACCCGCCGCCTGCACTCGATCGAAACGTGTCTCGCGGATCGATCGAGCGATTCTTCGCCGGGGGATGATCGCCTTCCCGGTTCTCCGCAGCTTGGCGATAAGTTCCGAAGAAGTTCCCTACAGGCCGGCGAGATATTGCGTCGGATCAACAGGCGTCGATCCCTTGCGCAATTCGAAGTGCAACTGGGGTGACGACACGTTGCCGGACTGGCCGGACTTCGCGATCATCTGTCCGCGCTTGACGGTTTCACCACGTTTGACGTCGATTTCGCCGTTGTTGGCATAAGCCGAAACGAAGCCGTTGGGGTGACGGATCAGGACGAGATTGCCGTACCCCTTGAGCTCGCTCCCCGCATAGGCCACGACGCCCCCCTCCGCGGCTTTCACGGCTGTTCCTTCCGGAACCGCGATATTGATGCCGTCGTTGCCGCCCGTTCCACCCTTGAATCCTTGGATGATGCGACCGCGGGCAGGCCAGCGGAACTCCGGATTGTTGTCGGCCACGGCGGAAGCTGGAGCTTGAGCGGGAGCCGATGGCGCCAGAGCCGGGGCTTGCGCCACGACCGTGGTCGCAGCAGGCATAGGAGCCGCCGCCGTCTTCGAGGGTTTGACAGCCGCGGTCTGAGCGGCAGGCACTATCTGGCTTTTGGCCACCACATTGGTTGCAGGCAGTTTGGAGCCAGTCGACTTGGTGGTGGCAACAGTGGACGCCGGCAGCTTTCCGAGGGTCTGCGGCTTCATCGAAGCCGTCGCCACAGGTGTCTTTTCGGTGTGGATCCTCGCCTGTTCGGCCACCCGTTTCGTGCTGACGACCTTGGCAGGCTTGGCCGCCAATGCGACTGGCTTTTTCACCTGGTGGACAAGCGAAGCCGTCTTCGTTTGCGAGGCACGGGGCGTATGAACGGGCTCTGGTTCTGCCCTCGGCACGGCTTCCGCCACACGAGGCGAAGCGGTGCTTTGACCGGAGGCGGAATAGATCGGAATCGTGACCCTCGACCCTGGCCGCACTTCGGCCGCGCTGTGCAATCCATTCACCTGAAGGAAGGCGTTCTCCGGCACGCCATAGCGCTTGGCCAGAATCTCGGCTGTTTCGCCGTCGGCGACCTGGATCGGCGTACCGCCCGCGGAGGACCAGCCGCCGAAGGAGGCACCTGAGGCAACATGGGTGGGGCCGCGATCGATAGAGCCGGTGGTCTCGGTCGAGACCGGCTCGCGAGCCGACGATGCCAGAGCTGGGCGTGAAGGCGCAAGTGAAGCCACCGAGACCGCACGTGGCGCAAGCGCCGCACTGGACACCGGCGGCGTCCGCCCAGCGGGGATCACGTCGCTGGAGGCCACGTGACGCCGCGCCTTGGGCTGATCGGCGGAGGCCGTCGAAAATGGATTTCCGAAAGGATCGCCGAAGCGCGTCACGTCCGAAGAGCAGCCGCTCATGAGAGCGGCCATAGCTCCGGCAACGCAGACTTGCAGTGCGAAACGGTGTTGACCGATCAACAAAAGCTTACTCATCTTGACGGCACCCGACAGAACCTCTTGCATGGACTGAACTAAACAGGAGGCCGGTTAAGGGACGGTTTAAGATGAATCGTTTTCTTCAACTCTCGTGAAGCACCGCGGGAAACGTAAACATTCGTCCAACACTGGCGCGCGGGGTTGCGGTAGCAGCAAGTTCTTAACCATTTCCCTCAAGGCCGTGTGGTAAGCCTTGCAGATCCGCGGTGAGAGGGCCGTCGTTCAGAGCGTGCCAGCAACGCCGCCCCGCCAAGCGGGGAGGCGAGACGGACAGATGACCGCCTGCTTGCCGATGCCGTCGACCTGCTGTTCCACACGCACGAGCACTTGCGTGCCGGGTCCGTCGCGGCCATCGGCCGCCGCGCGGCCATGGATGATGGCGCCGCCGGTGCGGACCTGCTTCCAAATGGCGGCCGGGAGGACATCGAGACGTGCCAGAATCAGCACGCGATCGAAAGGCTCGCGAAGGGGCAAAGAAAGGACATCCGACCAGACGGTCTCGACGTTGTTGAGACCGAACGCCGCAAAGCGTTCTGCTGCCGCGGCAACTTGTGTGCGATGCCGGTCAACGGCCACGACGTCCCGAACAAGCTGACCGAGGAGGGCCGCCGCATAGCCGGAAGCGAGCCCGATCAAAAGAACCCGCATGTCCAGTGAAAGACGGCTCCCGATCAGCAAGCGGGCCAGGAACAAGGGCGACGGCACCGTCTGGCCGCACTCGGTGGGCAAGTCGATCTCCCGGTTTGCCAAGTCCGCGTGCTGGGGAAAGACAAATTGAGAGCGCGGCACAGCTTCCATGGCACGCAAAACGCCAAGGTCACGGATGCCGCTCTCGCGCAAACGCAGCAGAAAAGCCGCGCGGGCCTCTGAGGGATGCCCCTCCGACGACAAGGGCGTCGCGGCCCCTTCCTGGTCCGCCGACTGGTCGATCAGGCGAAGGCCTCAGCGAAATCCCGGCGCGTTGCCTCGTCGGTCAGATCGAGCCGCAACGGTGTTACGGAAATGTTTCCCTGGGACAACGCATGAAGGTCGGTGCCGTCGGCCGGCGTGTATTTGCCCCTTGCAAAAGACACCCAGAAATAGGGATTGCCGCGCCCGTCCTCACGCTCGTCGATTCGCATCAGTCCCGCGTCGCGCTTGCCCTGGCAGGTGACACGCAGCCCCTTCACGTCCTCTGGTGGACAATCGGGAAAATTGACGTTGATCAGGATGTCACGCGGGATGCCGCGGCCCAGGATCTTCCGGATCACCTCGGTCGCATGGGTTTCGGCACAGGCCCAGTGAATGTTCTTGCGGCCGGACTCAGGTCCATAGGCCTGGCTCAGCGCGATCGACGGCACGCCGAGGAGGGTCCCCTCCATGGCAGCCGCGATCGTGCCCGAATAGGTCACATCCTCGGCTGCATTCTGGCCTCGGTTGACGCCGGATAGGATCAGGTCCGGAGGACGATCGACCATGATCGAACGCACGCCCATGATCACACAATCGGTCGGTGTCCCCTTCACGGCAAAGTGGTGGGCGCCGATCTGCCGGAGACGCAAGGGATCGCTGAGGGACAACGAGTGAGCAACACCCGACTGATCGGTTTCGGGGGCCACGATCACCACGTCGTCGGTCAATGTGCGAGCGATCCGATCGAGAACCGCGAGTCCTTCAGCGTGGATGCCGTCGTCGTTGGTGATGAGAATGCGCATGGTCACCTTTGCCGGGGGGAGCCTGAACGGTTCAGGGGCGCCTGATGGTGTCCTGTCCACCCATGTAGGGCCGGAGGATCTCGGGAATTGTGACAGAACCGTCCTGATTCTGGTAGTTCTCCAGCACAGCCACGAGAGTGCGACCGACCGCGAGCCCCGATCCGTTCAGTGTGTGAACAAACCGGGCCGTCTTCCCCTCGGTCGGGCGATATTTCGCGTCCATGCGGCGAGCCTGGAAATCGCCGCAGACCGAACAGGACGAGATTTCGCGATAGCGACCCTGCCCCGGAAGCCAGACTTCAAGGTCGAAGGTCTTCTGCGCGCCAAATCCGATGTCGCCGGTACACAGCAGCATCACGCGGTAAGGAAGCCCGAACTGTTGGAGAACGGCTTCGGCGCAGCCCGTCATGCGCTCGTGCTCGCCGGCGGATGTCTCGGGGGTCGTGATCGAGACCATCTCCACCTTGGAGAATTGATGCTGCCGGATCATGCCGCGCGTGTCGCGGCCCGCTGATCCTGCCTCCGCCCGGAAACAGGGGGTCAGCGCCGTGTATCGCAGCGGCAGGTCCTTCTCTTCGACGACGGATTCGCGCACCAGGTTTGTGAGCGGCACCTCTGCGGTCGGGATGAGCCAGAACTCATCGCCGGCACGGAAAAGGTCGTCCTTGAATTTCGGCAGTTGGTTCGTGCCGAACACTGCGGCATCGCGCACCATCAAGGGCGGATTGACCTCGAGATATCCGTGCTTGTCGACCTGCAGGTCGAGCATGAACTGCCCAATGGCCCGCTCCAGGCGTGCGAGTGCCCCCTTGAGCACAACGAATCGGGCTCCCGAAAGCTTGGCGGCGGATTCGAAATCCATGAGGCCGAGCGCCTCACCGATCGTGAAATGCTCCTGCGGCGCAAAGCTGGCGAACTCCCGCGGCGTTCCGATGCGGCGGAGTTCCACATTCGCATGCTCGTCCGCACCCACCGGCACGTCCGGCGACGGCGTATTTGGTATCTCCGACAAGGCGGTCTGGAGGGCCGCGACGCTCTCGCGTTCCTCAGCTTCCAGCAGCGGGACCGACGCCTTGAGGTCAGCCACCTCGGCTTTCAGCCGCTCAGCCTCCTCGAAATCCTTCCGACCCATGGCTTGGCCGATGGCCTTGGCGGCCGCATTGCGCCGCTCCTGCGCCATTTGAAGCTTGGCAATGGCGCTCTTTCGACGATCGTCGAGCGCGATCAGCACGTCGCTGAGCGGCGGCAGTCCGCGCGAAGCTCGGCCGGCGTCGAACGCCGCGGCTTGCTCGCGGATCCACCGGATATCATACATCGAAAACGAGCCTTTGCGGTTGCGCTCAGGCGGACGAAGCTGCCTGACGCGCGCGTCTTTTTTCGATCATGGCGACCGCCACGACGGCGCCTTCGTAGAGAAGCAGCATGGGCAGCGCAAGCGCCAGCATCGAAATGGCGTCCGGCGGCGTGAGAACCGCCGCAATCACAGCTACGATCACGATGGCGAAGCGGCGCTTCGCTCGCAGGAAGGCCGCGTCAATCACGCCGATTTGGCCCAGTAACGTCAGAATGACCGGCAGCTGGAAAGCGATGCCAAAGGCGAGAATGAGGGTCTGGATCAAAGCCAGATATTCACTGACTTTCGGAAGCAACTCGATCGTGGCTTCACCGGGAACATTCACCTGCTGCATCGACACGGAAAAGCGGATGAGCATGGGCAGGACGACGAAATAGACGAGAAGACCGCCCATGACGAAAAACACGGGAGTCGCAACGAGATAAGGCACGAAGGCCTTCTTTTCGTGCCGGTAAAGACCCGGCGCCACGAACATGTAGATCTGGGTGGCGATGATCGGGAAGGCGATGACAACCGCTCCGAACATCGACAGCTTCATGTTTGTAAAGAACTGCTCCAGGAAATGCGTGGCGATCAATTTGGCGTTGGCGGCGCCGACCACATCCACAAAGGGATAGATCAGAATATTGTAGATATGACGCGAAAAATAAAAACAGACGACGAAAGCCACCAGGAAGGCGATCATCGCTTTGATCAGTCGCGACCGCAGTTCGACCAAATGCTCAAGGAGCGGCGCCTTGCTGGCCTCGATGGAGTCGATGTCGGCCTGAGTTGACGTCATGAGCTGAGCACATCGTGCGAGGTGGTTTTGCGCGCGCGAACAGTTCGTTGACGCACCGAAATGGCCTGGCCGATCAGTTGAGCCGTGCGGTCGCTGTTCAACCGGGAAAAGCGGCTGTGATGCGGCTTAACGAACAGCTTCCGTTTGACCGGATCCGCGTCCAGGGTTCGAACGTGCGTGGTCTCGTGAGGGGCTTCAATTGTCGCCGTCTCTCCCGACTCGACAACAGGAGCTACGCCCTCGGCAAGGCTCACAGCGGCGATGTCGTCAGTCTGAGGAATATCGGGGAGGCTGAACCCAGCCGCTGGCGAGGCGACTGTTGCTTCGGATGAAACGGCGTTCAGCGCCCCCGTGACCTCCGTGCGAATGTCGTGGACAGGGTCAAAGTTGTATTTCAGGTCCGCCTTCGTCTCGAGGTCCTTGAGCTCCTTGCGGATATCCTCGATCTCGGCGTCCTTGATCGCGTCCATGAACTGGCCCTGGAACTCCGAGGCCATGCGCCGCAGCTTGCCGACGGTCTGCCCCACTTGGCGCAGGACACGCGGGAGATCTTTCGGTCCAATGACGATCAACGCCAGCGCGGCGACGATCAGAATCTTGCCAGTGTCGATATCGAACATGGAATCCGGCGCGACGGCAAAGCGTCAAAAAGACCAATAAAAGCCGGCTTCGGCATCATCGTGCCGAACCGGCTTCGCGGGAACCGTCTTTCGAGAAGGCTAACCCACCCGGCGTGGATCGGCCGATGCGTCGACCGGTGCTCCGCGATGATCGATTGTCCGAAGCGGATCGGCCGGGCGAGCAGTCTCAACGGGCGGACGCGGTGTTTCCGCTACGTCATCGTCGGCCATGCCCTTCTTGAACGACTTAATCCCCTTGGCGAAATCTCCCATGAGGTCGGAGACCTTGCCCTTGCCACCGAACAGAAGCAGCAGAATGCCGCCCACGATGATCCAGTGCCACATGCTCATGCCGCCCATGACCGATACTCCATCCCGCCGGGCTTGGCGCCTGCTCTCGACGCCGTGATAAGGCGGACCCTATGCGGCAACCTCGACGAAAACAAGGTCGCCGCGCCGATCGGGGATGGTTTTGCCTGTGTGACCGGCAGGGCTTTAGAGCCGATACTTAATCTGGTCGGTCCAGAAGCGCTCCAGACGGGCGAGGCAGATGTTGAGCTGGGCGAATTCTTCGGCCGAGATGCCGCCGATCTGCTCCACGGTCATGACATGCTTCTCATAGAGAGCTGCCACGATCTCGTGAACCTCCTTGCCTTTTTCGGTCAGGCTGATGCGGACCGAGCGCCGGTCGACGCGTGAGCGGGCATGATGCAGGAAGCCCATCTCGACGAGCTTCTTGACGTTGTAGGACACGTTGGAACCCAGGTAGTAGCCCCGGGTCCGCAATTCGCCTGCGGTAAGTTCCTTGTCGCCGATATTGTAGAGGAGGAGCGCCTGAACCGAATTGATGTCGCTTCGGCTTTTGCGGTCGAACTCGTCCTTGATCACATCAAGAAGCCGGCGATGGAGACGTTCGACGAGGGTCAACGATTCAAGATAGGCGGGGCGTACATCGGCAAGGCGGCCACTGCGGGTAGGTGCGGGAGCGATCTTGGCTGCGGTGTTCATGTCGTGCCTTCGATTCTGAGCGCCTGCTTCATGCGACGCCTGACCATGGCTGCACGCTAACGTCCTCCCATGAACGGCATTCTAAAAAACAGAATGAAAATCCGCTTTACCAATCGTCTCGCGGCAATGGTGAATAAAGTGATGCCGGACTATCGCTGGCGCATTGCGGCACGCGTAAGCCTAACCGCTGCTCCACTGATCAAATACTTGTGAGTTTCAGTCTCCGCGACCTTTTTTCCCATTTGTTCGTTGCGTTGGTTTCTGAAGAGCATCAGCTCATTTCAAATGCCGGCCATCCCTGTTGTCACGTCTTTGCCGGCTGGAGAAATGGACCGCGCCTTCTGGATTGGACGGCTCCAGGCTGGATCACGCTGACGCAAGCTTCAGGCGCGACAGTCGGGTCCGAATCGGGCGTCGCTTGACCGGCGTCCGAAATGGAACGGACCCGTCAATGACCGCCATCCCGAAGCCGGCCCGGAAGGAGCGCCAAAGCTCGCGCGACATCGGCTTTGCGCTTGGCATCATCATCATTCTGTCGATCTTCTTCCTGCCCATCCCGGCATTTTTGATCGATCTCGGGCTCGCCTTCTCGATCGCCCTGTCCGTCCTCATTCTCATGGTGGCCCTGTGGATCGAGAAGCCGCTCGACTTTTCAGCCTTCCCCACGGTGCTCCTCGTGGCAACCCTGCTGCGGCTGGCGCTGAACATCGCGACGACGCGCGTGATCCTGGCGCATGGCGCGGAGGGTGAGACCGCCGCCGGCTACATCATCGGCGGCTTCTCGCGGCTGGTGATGAGCGGAGATTTCGTGATCGGCTTGATCGTCTTCGCGATCCTGCTGACCATCAACTTCGTCGTCATCACCAAGGGCGCGACCCGTATCGCCGAGGTCGGCGCCCGCTTCACCCTGGACGCCATCCCGGGCAAGCAGATGGCCATCGACGCGGATCTCTCGTCCGGCTTGATCAACGACAAGGAAGCGCAGCGACGCCGCCGGGAACTCGAAGAGGAAAGTTCGTTCTTCGGCTCGATGGACGGTGCCTCCAAATTCGTGCGCGGCGATGCCGTCGCGGGCCTCATCATCCTGGCCGTCAACGTGTTCGGCGGCATCATTATCGGCGTGACCCGGCACGGGCTCGAACTGAGCAAAGCCGCCGATGTGTTCGCCAAGCTATCGGTCGGCGACGGTCTCGTTTCGCAGATCCCCGCCCTGATCGTCTCGCTTGGCGCGGCGCTGCTCGTTTCCAAGGGCGGCACACGCGGCTCGGCCGACAAGGCCGTGCTCGACCAGCTGAGCAACTTCCCGCGCGCCCTGTTCGTGGCGGCGCTACTTCTGCTTCTGCTCGCTTTCGTTCCAGGACTGCCTTTCTTCCCCTTCGCACTGCTCGGCGGCACGATGCTGTTCGTCGCTTACACGATCCCCAAGCGGCTGAGCGCCCTGAAGGCGGTCGAAGCCGCGAAAGCGGCCGAACTGGCCCGTACGGCCAGCGTCGAGGCCAAGGATTCGGTCAAAGACATTCTGAAGACCGCCGAGATCGAGCTTTGCCTCGGCAAGCAGCTGGCGGCCCGGATGCTTGTCTCGCGCGACGAGTTGGGCGGCCGTGTCGTCAAGATGCGGCGCAAGTTCGCCCGCCAATACGGCTTCGTCGTGCCCGACATCAAGGTGTCGGAGAGCCTCGATGTCCCGCCGAAGGCCTATCAGATCAGGATCCACGGCACGGTGGTGACGTCCTACGAGATGCGCATCGGCGAGGTTCTGGTGATCACTGGCGACCGCAACAAGCCGGACGTTCCGTGCACCGAGGCGCGCGAACCCGCCTTCGGCATGAAGGCCGTGTGGGTGGCGGAGGCCTTCGCGGGCGAACTCCGGCGGCAGAACCTGCAGGCCGTGGACACATTGTCAGTCGTGCTCACGCATGTCAGCGAAGTGATCCGCAACAACCTCAGCCAATTGCTCTCCTACAAAGACATGCGGGCGCTCATCGATCGGCTCGAACCCGAATACAAGAAGCTCGTCGACGACATCTGCCCCTCGCAGATCTCCTATTCGGGCCTGCAGGCTGTGTTGAAGCTGCTGCTGGCCGAGCGCGTCTCGATCCGCAACCTGCATCTCATCCTCGAAGCCATCGCCGAGATCGTTCCCCATGCACGGCGCTCCGAGCAGGTCGTCGAGCATGTGCGCATGCGCATCGCCCAACAGATCTGCGGCGACCTGTCCGACAACGGCTCCCTCAAGGTGCTGCGCCTCGGCAACCGCTGGGACCTCGCCTTCCACCAAAGCCTCAAGCGGGACGGGAAGGGAGACATCGTCGAATTCGAACTCGATCCTCGCATGGTGGAGCAATTCGGCGCCGAAGCCTCGAACGCGATCCGGGACCGGATGGATCAAGGCCACAGCTTTGTGCTGATCGCCGCACCGGAAGTACGCACCTATGTCCGGATGATCGTGGAGCGCATGTTCGCGACGCTCCCGGTCCTGTCGCATTTGGAGATCGCACGCGGCGTCGAGATGAAGGCACTGGGAAGCATTTCGTGACGGGGCCAGCCTCCGATGTGGTTCTCGTCGCCTTTGTGATCTTCTGCCGGGTCGGGGCCTGCCTGCTGCTGATGCCAGGATATTCATCCGCCCGCATCCCCGTGCAAGTCCGCCTGTTCGTCGCCGTGTCGCTGGCCTTGACGCTCGCGCCGCTCAGCTTCGACGAACTGCGTCCGTCCGTCGCCGGCGCGGCCCCGTTAAGTCTTCTCAAGACCATGGGATCGGAACTGCTCATCGGCATCACGATCGGCCTGATGGGACGCTTTTTCTTCATCGCGCTGGATACGATCGGCATGGCGGTCGCCATGTGGATCGGGATCACCTCGAACCTGGGCGCCCCGATCAATGAAGACGAACCGATGCCGGCCATCTCGACCCTCATCAGCCTGTCGGCCACTCTGCTGATTTTTGTCACCGATCAGCACTTGGAGGTGCTTCGGGCGATTACGTCGAGCTATGGAAGTCTGCCGGTCAGCGAGGGGTTTTCGACTCAATTCGCGATGGTCCAACTCGGCAATAAGGCGGCGTTGGCTTTCAACCTGGCTTTGCGGCTCGGCAGTCCCTTCCTGATCCTGTCACTGGCCCTCAACTTTGCCATCGGCCTCGCCAATCGCCTCGTGCCCGCGGTGCAGATCTTCTTTCTGGCGTCTCCAATCGTGCTGATGGTGGGGCTCATCCTCCTCTACTTGACGTCGAGCCCCCTTCTGCGTCTGTTCACCGATGCCTTCAGCCGCTTCCTGGTGTCCGGATGAGTGACCGATTGAAGGCGATGCGGCGCATCATGGCTGTCCAGGCTCAAGCCAAGCGGCTTGCCGAATGGGAATTGGCCGCGACCGAGCGGCGCAAGGCCGCGATCGAAGCGGCGCGACGCGACCTCGACAGCTTCGTGGAAGGCGCTAATCTCGCCGGTCCCCTGGGCACTATCGCGATCAAGCAGGCGCGCCGTCTGGCGCAACGGGAGGCGGCCAGCGAGCAGGACCGCTCTCGTCAGATCGATGCGGTGCAGGCGGCCGAACGGCGGCACAGGCTCTCCGAGCGCGTGACCGAGACACTGGCGACGGAGGAGCGCGCCGCCGAGGAGCGGCGACTGCTCGAACAACTGGTGGAGGGCCTCATGGCCCGTGGTGCGCCGCGCGACTGAGGCACCGGTCCACCAGCCTGCCGAAAGCTTGCGCGTGCATGCTGGTCAAGGGGTCGACCGGGATCGGCCTCCGCCGCCCGGATGCTGCCCGCCGTGTCAATTGCACCTCCCTCAGACATTGTCCTCGACGTGGCCCAGGCCGCGGACCCTTCGCGGGTCCAGGCCGCGGCCGCCAAGCTCGCGAGCCTCGCGGCAGGGACAACGGGCGACATCGACTTCACGGCCGTGCTTCAATCGCGTTCGGCACCGATCGCGCCGCCGCAGACGAGCCCTGCCGCGCATCCGTTGGACTATGGTCGAGGCCACCAAATCGAAACGAAGCGGTCGTCGCCCTACCAGAAATTCGAGGCCGTGGTGCTTCAGAATTTCTTGCAGTCGATCCTGCCAAAGGATTCCGAATTGTTCGGCGACGCTTTTTCGGCCGACGCCTACCGCTCCATGCTGGCCGAGCAATTGGCGACCCAGGTCGCGAAGACAGGTCGCCTCGGCATCGCCCACGCGATCGAGGCCAAGGAAAATCTCCTGCATCCGCAGCATGCCGGCGCTGCTCCTGCCGGACTGACGGTCAACAATGCTCTTGCGGCAATCACGCCGCGGCTGAAAACAACGTCCTAATCTATCAGGAAAGGCTTTCCTCCGATGACCGCCCTCCCCGCCCCTGCCGAGGCCGGCGCCCGTCTGCCGACATCGATCTTCAGCTTCGCTGCCTTCGAGGCTGTCGCCGAACGCCTTGAAGCCGTGCTGGACACGGAAACCGATGCCCTCAAGAAGAACCGTCCGTGTGACATGAACGAGATCTGTCAGCGCAAGCGGCAGAGCCTACTGGAACTCAGCCGCTTTCTGCCTCGCTTGGCCACATCGGAAGAACGTGAAGGCGCACGGAGCCGTCTCGGCACGCTCTCGGTCAAGCTCGAATACAACCGGCAGGCCATCGATGTCCAATTGCGGGCCGTCCGGGAAATATCCGACATTATCGCAAGCAGCATGCGTGAAGCCGAGTCGGACGGCACCTACTCGTTCATGACCGGCCGGCCGTGAAGATCTTTCTGATCGGCCTCTGGCTCACGATCGTCGCTCTCGGGGCAACTTACGGCGCGGCCATGATGGCGGCCAGCCCCCACGCGGAAGCCCATGCCGAAACGGCGCTTGCGCATGAGAAGACGCGCAACATGAATGTTCCGATCATCGCCGATGGGGCGCTGCAAGGCTATGTCGGCATGCAGTTCACCTATGTGATCGATGCCGTGGTTTTGAAATCTCTCGCCGTGCCGCCGGAAGCCTATCTCATGGATGCGGCTTTCAACGACGTCTACATGGATAAGACGACCGACTTCAATCATCTCGATCGCATGGACCTCCACGCCTTCACGAAAAAGCTAGCGGATGAGACGAATGCTCACCTCGGCGCACCGCTGATCAAGGAGGTTCTGATCGAATCGTTCAACTACACGCCGAAGGACGTTCAGAACAATTAACGACGCGTCAAGAGGCTGCTGATAAACTGATGATTACGCGTCGAGGCGTAGATCCCGGGGGGGCCTTACGGTGAAGATCAATCGATTGACGTGGGCGGGCTTTGGCTTGGCTCTCATCGGCTGGGCCTTGCTGATCGCCGACATGGTGGTCAGCGACACGACCCTCAAAGACGGCAATCTGGTCGCCATATTGGCGCTGCGGGGCGACATCCTCACCATCGCGCAGACGATGATCCTGAGCGGCTTCGGCCTTGCCATCGTCGGCACGTTGCGGTCGGGGTTCGGTGCTTTCACGCGTTTTTTCGATGCGGTACTGCAGCGCTCCAGCGCGCCCCGTTCCAAGGAGTCGACGACGCTCGAACCCGAGCCCCTCGAACCCGAACTGGAGCCAACGCCCACGACAGCCCGAGCCGCTCACACGATCACGATCACCCCCAAAGTGGTCACGCCCGAACGCAGCAAACCGGCCGCGTCTCGCGACAAGAATTACGTGATCCTGTCGGACGGGTCCGTCGAAGTGGAAACCATGTTCGGCACCCGGATCTTCGCCAATCTGAGTGAGGCGAAGGACTTTATCCGGTAGATCAAGTCTTCGAGGGGAGCTTGGAAAGCGACTTCGCCACATCTCAGATCTGTCACGGCTAAGCCCGCTTCATGAGCGAGATCCGGACGCAGCGGTCGGACTGACGGTTTCACAGAGAAGGCGATTACACATCGTCCTGCAGTTTTTTGTTAATGCAGATATCGATCTTCGGTAGCAGAAGGAAAATCGAAGACCTTACCCGTTTCAAGGCCCCAAGAAGGCGAGATAGGTGAAGGTAAACAGGATGATCGCCGATCCTCATGCGCTCACGGGCAGCGACTTCATGAACAGGGATCTCTTTAAATTCGCTGGTCGCTTGCGCCCAGGCTCGATCTAAAGCGGCCCTACCGCGGCATCTTATAAAACCTTCGCCGCATGTCGGCGGCGATGATCCGGCTGCGCGGCGTCTCCTCCGTCAAGGTGAATCGCACGCCGGCCTCGCCGTCGCGGCGCCAGGAAACCTCGGCATTCTGCAACAGGCCGGACTGGTCATCGTAGACCTGAAATGCGGCCGGCAGGGCCACGTCCGGCGGCAACCGCAAACGCACACCGGTGGATGAGAGGTCGTGGACCACGCATTCGGTGACGAAGGTCCCCGTCGAATCCACCACCTTGCCCGACCGGAGACGCGTGCGACGGCGGGGAGCGTCGCGGCGGTCGTCGGGTTCGCGGACGGGTTTGGGATCGATCAGGATCGTATAGGTGAATCCATCCGGGTCGGCGGCCGCTTTGCCGTCGACCCGGATTGCATTGATGACGGACGGCGAGCCGCCTCGGGGCGGTTGACGGACAGTCACGCGCGGACCAGCGGCCGGAGCGCCGTCGAAAGCAGTGGAGGCCGCCTCACGCGCGCGGGTCCGAGTTGCCCGGTCCCTTCGGCAGATACAGTCCTAGGCTCGGGCGGACGCGCTGTCGCGGCAGGTGAGCATCCGAAACAGCTCGTGACAGTCGCTTCAGCTTTTCGAGGGGGTCGCGGCAATCGGGATCAAAGAGGATCCCTTCAACCCGGACGACCTGATCCATGGCTCTCAGCGACAGATCGAAGAAGACCGAGACGGTCAGATGACTGAATTCCATCGCGAGCGTGACGGTGGGTACGTCGCCCCAATCCATCTCGACCGACGCATTCCAGGCAAAGGTCAGCGTCCCTTCCTTGAAGAACAGCTCGGTCGAAGATTGCAGAAGGTCTTCGATTGCCGTGTATTGGCTGAATCGAATGAAGCTCACGAGATCGAGCAGATCGATCGCATGAAGTTCCTGTAAGACGTCCTGCAACCCGTCCACAAGGATGCGGGCATAGGCATCGTGATCGTTTTCAACTAGGAATGTCAACGCATTATCGCCTGAAGTCTTGGAGAGGAGCGTCCGCCAGAACGAGACTGAATGTAATGGATGATTTCTGCCACCGCCTTGTAGAATTGCGGTGGGATGGCCTGTGAGACCTCGACATGGTCATACATAGACCTTGCGAGAGGCTTGTTTTCAATGATGGTAATCCCGCATTCCGTTGCAATTTCACGAATTTTCAGCGCGATGAGGTCCTTGCCCTTGGCAACGACGATCGGGGCGCCCCCCTCCGACCGCACATAGCGCAACGCGATCGAATAGTGCGTCGGGTTGGCGATCACGACGGTCGCGCGGGGCACATCGGCCATCATCCGGCGCCGCGAACGATCGAGCTGGAGTGAGCGCCGCTTCGATTTGACGATGGGGTCGCCCTCGGCCTGCTTCATCTCGTCCTTGATGTCGCGGCGACTCATCCGCTGGCGTTTCCGCCAACTGGCCTTCGTCCATAAGAAGTCGAGGACAGCGATCACCACGAAGGCGGTCGCGACCCCGGCCAATAGGCGCGACACGATGCTCAACAGGAGATCCGGCACCGCGGCTGGCTCCATGTAGAGCGCGTCGACCACAGAATGCACTTCCGACCGCAGCAGCAGGTAGACCACGAACCCGATGATGATTAGTTTCGCGATGCCCTTGCCGGATTCGATGAGGCCGTGCGAGCTGAACATGCGCCCGAGCCCGGCCGCGAGGGAGATCTTGGACAATTTCGGCTGGATGCGGTCGAGCACCACACTCGGCATGGATTGAGCGAAAGACATGGCCAGGCCGGCCACGATGAAGACGACAAAAATCGGAATCAGGAACCCGGCGACCGGAAGCCCGACAAGGCCAATCAGTTCAGCGGCATCGGCCCCATTGTTGATCTTCCATTGCGCCGGGCTATCCATCAGATGGGCGAGCGCGTCCGCGATCCGCGACGCACTGGAGCGGATCATGAGCGAAGAGACGACGAGACAAGCCAGGAGGCCCGCGAAAAGCGGCGCCTCACGCGAGTGAGGGAGATCACCACGTTCGGCCGCGTCGCGAAGCTTCTTCTCTGTCGGCTCTTCTGTCTTGTCGTCCTGCTCGTTGGATTGATCGCTCATTGCGGACAGCCTTCAGCAACGCGGTGAAGATCAACCCTGACCATCGGCAGCGGACAGATCCGGCGGCTCGATCTCGCCGAGCGCGATGAGGTCGAGGACGGTCGCACAGATGACCTTGCGGGCCGCCGCGATTTCCTTAGGCGGCGCGCTGCCGGTCTTGAGTTCGTTCTCGACGAGGCGCCGGGAACGCGCGCCCATCGCGGACAGAACCGCTTCCTTGAGGGCTTCGTCGGCTTCCCTGAGCGCCATGGTGATCTGCTCGGCCGGAACCTTTTCGAGCAGCACACTGCGTGCCTTGGCCGACAGAGCCACGAGATCGCCAAAGGAGAACATCTTGGAGCGGATGACCGCGGCGTCGGCGGGCTTGGTTTCGGCGATCGAGGTCAGCATATCCTCAGCCTGTTCAGGATCCATCCGGTTCAGGATATCGGCCACGCGGGTCTGTGTGCTGCCCTCCTTGTCACGCGACACGTTGATCAGGAGATCGTCACGCAGCTTGTTTTCGAGAATGCGGATCGTCGGCTCGTTCACTGCGCGCTGGGTCAGCATGCGGCGTGTCAATGTGTTGCGCAGGTCGCGCGGAAGGACAGCCAGGGTTTTGGCGGCGGCCTCCGGCGTGAGACGTGAGAGGATGAGGGCGCCCGTCTGCGGATGCTCCTTTGTGACATAGGCGGCCATATCTTTCTCTGGCAGGCCGGATAGGCGAACCCAGATCGAAGAGTTGGAATTGCCGAGGACGTCGGCCATGATCTCGGCGACCTGATCGGACGGCAGGACCGTGCCCAGAAGATGCTCGATCTCGCTGGCCGTGCCTTGCAGGTCGAGCTCCTTCGTAAATTCCCCGGCCAGTTCCTCAACGAGATCCTCGAGGGTTTCGATCGAGACGGCTCCAAGCGTCGCGGCGGCGCGCGTCACCATCTTGAGCTCAGTGGGGTCGAAATGCTTGAGGAGCCGGGTAGCCAACGGCTTGCCCATTCCGAGAAGAAGCGCGGCCACCTTTTCGGGCCCGCTCAAGTCGCGACGGCCCAGGGCGCTGGGAGTCGACATTGTCATGGTCAAGGCAGTCGCTCCATGGTGTTCAATACTCGAAGCAGTCGGCGATCAGTCCCGACGCGCCGGCATATCCTGTCCGACCACCTCGGTCAGCGACACGCCAAGGCGCGTGCTGTCTTCCGCGATCACGACCATTTCACCTCGGGCGATAATGCGTCCGTTCACCACGATATCGACTGCCTCACCGACCTTATGGTCGAGAGGCACAACCGCACCGCGGCCAAGTTTCATCAGATTCGACAGCGGCATGGTGGTTCCGCCGAGGACGATCTGCACCGACACGGGGATTTTCAGGATGGCGTCGAGATTTGGCGTTCCGGCGGCGGCTTCAGACGCGATCATCGCCACCTCCCGGGAATGTCTTGTGGATCATAATTCGAGCTCCGGAACGGGTTCGGGTTCGGGGACAGGTTCGACGACGCCCAGCACTTCATCGACCCGCAGCGTGTAGAAACCCTCGGACTGGCCAAGGTCGCAGAGAAACAGGTCGTCGTCGCCGCATTGCAGCCTGATCCGCTGACCGGCGCCCTTGGGCAGCTCTATCAACTGTCCCTCCTGCAGCGCGGCAATGAACCCAAGCGTCATCGGGTGAAGATCGAGATAGGCGGTCAGATACATCGAGGCGCGACTGACCTCGGTCTCCAATCGCTGGGTCCAGCGAGGATCACCGTAGACCCGTTCGTCGTCTTCGGGTTCGGCGAGTTCCTCGGCGAACACCAACATCGCCGCGAGCGGCACCAGAACGTCGACATGCACCCGGCCGCCGAGCGTTGCAAGCGCAAGCGTGCCGACGACGACCGTACTGACGGGCTTACCGAGGAAGCTCGGATCGAACTTCGCCTGCATGCCCTCGCTCCGGAAGCTGGATGGCAGGCGCTTGGCAAAGCCGGCTGTGAGCGAGTCGGACAGCTGACGAATGACGACATCGACGATCTGCAAGTCGACCGGGGACAAAGGCAGGTCGGCGCTGTCCGCAACGTCCTCGCCGCCGCCGCCGAACCAGGCCTCCACCATCGTCGTGACGAAGATGCGGTCGAAGTTGATCCCGATCCGCGTGTTCCATCCTGGCGCCTGCAGCACGGCCAGAACGGAGCCCGTGCCGCGCCGATCCAGGATTTCGTCGACTTTGCACACCGTGACGTCCTCGACGGCGATCTCCCCCTCGACGGAAGCGAGTGCCGCGAAGCGGTCCTGCCAGGCCTTTGCGACATCGGCCATGGCGTCCCGAAAGGCCGGGATCTTGTCGGCGGCCGAGCCTCCGGACTTCTCGAACCAGCGCGATGATGCGGAGGACGGCATGTGTGGTTCCGCCGACCCGGTATCAGCCATGGTCAGGCTGCCTTCGCGGCTTCACCGCCGCCCATCGTCTCATTCTCGACCGCGTCGATGGTTGGTCGGGCATAGGCCGAGATGGTCTTTCGGCCATGTTCGAGCGCCACCAGCGGCACGGCGCCGTTCATGAAGGCGATCAGCGACTGCTTGATGATGGTGTAGAGGCGGACGCGCTTTTCACGTGTGACCTTGATCGAGTGGGCGAGCGGCGCCGATATCCCGTAGGACAGGAAGATGCCCGCCATGGTTCCCACGAGAGCGGCGCCGATGAGTTCGCCGAGCACTTCAGGCGGTTGATCGAGGGAGCCCATGGCGTGGATGACGCCGAGCACCGCCGCCACGATGCCGAGGGCCGGCAAGCTGTCGGCGACCGATTGCATCGCATGGGAGGGCTTCAGCTTGTCGCGCATGATGGTGTGGATTTCCTCCTCCATCAGGGCCTCGATCTCATGGGTGCGGGCATTTCCGATCATGATGAGACGGCAATAGTCGCAGATGAAGGTCGTCATCTCTTTGTCGGCCAACACCTTGGGATACTTCTTGAAGAGCTCGGATTCCTTGGGGTTGTCGATATGGCCTTCGAGCTCGTTGCGGGCGTTGCCGCGCAACTCGCGCATCAGCGTATAGAGGATCCCCAGAATATCGAGGTAATCGCGCGCTTTGGGAGATGAACCCTTGATGGCCTCCACGGTGGCCTTGCCGGTGTCCTTGATGGTGTTCATCGGGTTGGCCACCACGAACGTACCGAGGGCCGACCCGCAGATCACAATCAATTCGTAGGGCTGCCAGAGCACGCCGAGGTGACCGCCGCCAGCCAGAAAGCCGCCCAGCACGCAGCCGATCGCGATGATCATACCGATACCGAAATTCAAAGCTGTCGCTCCGCTCGTGCTGCGGTCTTGCTTCCAGACATCGTGCCGCCGCAGTAATCCAACAGGATAGCCTTGCGTGAAGCTGGTTCGAGGACCGCGAGAGCCAGATCGTTCAAGGTCAGGTTGAGGCAAGGCCGAAGCGCGATTGTCGGATGAATGGCGCAGATCCTTGCTGCATCCGCGACCCCGCTTCGGCGGCGTGCGCAGCGGAGGGTCTGAGGTCCCCGAATCTCCGCGCAACAACCGCTTCAGGCGGGAGCCTCACCTCGTGCAATCCAACTTCTACGTCGGCATGTCCGGGCAACTCGCGATCGAAAGACGCCTGCAGACCGTCGCCAGCAACGTCGCGAACATGAACACGGCCGGCTATCGCGCCGACGGCGTGACCTTCGAAACCGTGATGTCGAACACGGGTGAGACCCCGGTGGCATTCTCCACGGAGGGCCAGACCTACATCTCCCGAATGTCCGGTGAATTGACGAAGACCGACAATCCGCTCGACGTCGCGGTGCAAGGCGACGCATGGTTCGGTATCAAGACGCCGTCGGGTGTCGCCTATACGCATGATGGCCGGCTCAAGATCGGGGCCGGCGGCGAAATCACGACGATCAACAATTATCCCATACTCGATGCCGGTGGCTCCTCGATGATCGTCGATCCGAGTGCCGGGCCGCCGGTGATCGCGCAGGACGGCATGCTGACTCAGCAGGGTCGTCAGATCGGCGCCATCGGCCTGTTCAGCATCGATCCGAATACCAAGCTGACCCGCGCGCCGAACTCAGCCGTCATTCCCGACAAGGCCGCGACCCCCATTCTCGACTTCACCGATGCCGGCATGGCGCAGGGCTTCATCGAAGGCTCGAACGTCAATCCCGTGCTGGAACTCTCCAAGCTGATCCAGATCCAGCATTCGCTCGACAGTGTTACGAGCATGAACCAGGAGAGCGATTCCTCGCTCCAAGAGGCCATAAAGACGCTCGGTTCAAACACATGACCGCGAGCGGCTCAAAGACCCGGAAAGGGTCTCGCAGATGAACGCTTTGGTTCGTTTGGGCCAAGCGGTGCGAGACGCAGAAAGTTCGATCCCGCTTCTCGAAATCACCGGCGAGGTCGTCGATGTGGCCCCGGGTTCCTACAGGGTGAGCGGGCTGTCGCCCTTCCTCCGCCTCGGCGACACTGTCGCCCTGAATGCAGACGGGGGAGGGCAACTGGGAGAGATCGTTCGAATCGATCGCGCCCTCGCGACCGTCAAGCCATTCGGCAACAGCCTCACGGCCAGGCTCGGCATGCCGGTCAGCCGACGCGGCCTGTTCACGTTCCGGCCCGACCCAAGTTGGAAAGGCCGGGTCATCAACGCACTCGGCGAGCCGATCGACGATGGCGGCCCTTTGTTGCCTGGCACTGGAGCGCCCACAAGCACCATAGCGGAGCCCCCGAATGCCCTGCACCGCGCCCGGGTGAAAAGCCGGATCAAGACCGGCATCCGGGCGATGGACATCTTCTGCCCGATCTGTGCCGGGCAGCGCATCGGCATCTTCGCCGGCTCCGGTGTCGGCAAATCGACCCTGTTGGCAATGTTCGCTGGCGCGGCGGGCTTCGACAGCGTCGTGATCGCTCTCGTGGGCGAGCGCGGCCGTGAGGTTCGCGAGTTCGTCGAGGAATCATTGGGGGCGAACCGCGCCCGAGCCGTCACGGTCGTGGCCACGGGCGACGAAAGCCCGATGATGCGTCGCATGGCCCCGAAGACCGCGATGGCGGTGGCGGAAAATTTCCGAGACCGGGGCGAGTCGGTGCTGCTGATCGTCGATTCGGTGACACGCTACGCGCATGCGGCCCGCGACGTGGCGCTTGCGGCCGGCGAACCGGCGGTGGCCCGAGGCTATGCTCCAAGCGTCTTCAGCGAGCTCCCGCAATTGCTCGAACGGGCCGGTCCCGGCCTTGAGGGAAGCGGCACGATCACGGGTATCTTCTCGGTCCTGGTCGACGGCGACGACCACAATGATCCGGTTGCGGACACGATTCGCGGCACGCTCGATGGCCATATCGTTCTCGACCGCAAGATCGCGATCCAGGGCCGGTATCCTGCGATCGATGTCCTCGCGTCGCTGTCTCGCCTCGCCCATCAGGTATGGAGCCCGGAACAGACGACCCTCGTGATCCGTCTCAGAGAAATGATCGGGCGCTTCGAAGACACGCGCGATCTCCGCGCGATGGGCGGCTATCAGGCCGGCAGCGATGCGGAACTGGATCAGGCCGTGGCACTGGTACCGCGCATCTACGCCGCGCTCGTCCAGTCGCCCGCCTCCGGCCTCAGCGACGACGCTTTTCGCGACCTCGCCACCATGCTGCAGAAAGCCAAATGAGCCCGCTTATGCTGTCGAACTCGAACGCCGTCCTCGAAGAACATTTTCAGCAGAACCGCCTCGATACGGTTCTGAGCAGTCTCGGCGTCTCGGCGGCTGTCGTCTCCGCCTCATTCGCCGGTTACATGCTTGTGATCGGCCCCGGCGACGGGACATCGTCCAGCCCGATGCCGGCCATCGACTCGACGGCCGCGCCCGACCATCCACGACTGTCCATGGCTGGCGCTCCGTCCCATGGCCCGCTCACCAGAAATCCCGCCGGTGTCGACTTCACGCCGACTGGCACGATCCTGGATCCAGCGGGCGAATTGGGACGTCGCCCCAATATGGAGGCGAGGTCACCTGCGACGATCCTGTCCGACTATGCGGTCCGAGACGCCTTCGACGGAACCGCTCTGGTCGAGGCGCATGGCACGTTGCAGGTGGTTCGCACCGGCACCGTCCTCGAAGGTGCCGGCGAAGTCCTTGCGATAAGCCGCACGGGCAATTCCTGGACAGTGACGACATCGGTCGGCACGATCCTGCAGCGGCGTTAAGATCCGGCACCTCGGTCTCACGCCATTCAAAGACGTCAAACGTGATGCCGCCGGGATGTCCTGCCTCGGGACGATCTGAAGTGCGGCTTCGCTGCTGGTCACGCGCGGTTCTGGTTAAGCAAAACTCGGCCGCATCGCCTTCGTGTTAAAAAAACAGTGACGCCGGCAGGCGAGCACAGCGCCTCCGTCAAGGCGGATGGGCGGACTCCTGACGCACTTCTCGGGCGCGGCCCCAAGCCCTAGATGCTTGATAAAAATCGGCGACTGACCCCTCAACAGCATCGTTCGGAAAACAAGGCTCGTCGCCTATGGCCAGTATATGCGAGGCTGACGTTACCCCTCCGTTTCGGATCGGCACGTTGAGGTCCCCGCTCAGGCAATGCTTTATTAAGCATAACATCGTTTAATCATTGCCATGATTCATGTGCAGCAGACCTCGGATCTCTAAGGTCTTCGGCAGTTGTCAAGGCAGATTTCATGTTGGTTCTCATCGACGATCGAGAAATCGTGTCCGTCGGATATGTGGGCGGATTTCGCAATGAAGGCGTGTCCAGCACCGGGTTGAGCCCGACCGACTTCCGCGACTGGATCGCAAGTGTGTCCGAAACGGATCTGGCCGCTATCGAAGCCTTTCTGATCGGCGCCTGCAGCGACCGTCAAGCCTTTCCACGCCATATCCGGGAGCGATCGAGCGCACCCATCATCGCCATCAACGAGACCCATTCGCTCGAACAGACCCTCGATCTCTTCAATGCCGGGTTCGATGACGTCGTTCGGAAACCGATCCATGTCCGCGAATTGATGGCTCGGATCGACGCCATTCGCCGTCGCGCCCAGGCCAAGAAAGACGACGTGCAGTTCGGCGACATCCGCGTGTTCTTCGACGGCCGCGACCCGGAAATTCGGGGCGAGGCCCTGTCCCTTCCGCGCCGCGAGCGGCGCATCCTCGAATACCTCGTCAAGAACCGCGGCCGCCGCGTAACCAAGACGCAAATCTTCAACGCCATCTACGGCATCTTCGACGAAGAGGTCGAAGAGAATGTGGTCGAGAGCCACATCAGCAAGCTCCGCAAGAAACTGCGGGAGCGTCTGGGTTACGATCTCATCGAGTCGAAGCGCTATCTCGGCTACTGCCTCGAGGAACGCAGCCCGGCCGTCGAACTTGCCCCGACGCAACCCATGGCCCTCCCGGCGCCGATCCTCGTGCGTGCACTTGCGGCCACGGCGGCGTGACGCTCATCCTTCCCGGTTGAACCGTGTCGGCCCGGCCGCGTTGAGATACGAGGTCAGAGCGACAGGATTGACATGACGAGATTGCTTGGCGTTTGCGGTTTCATGGCCGCGTCGCTCCTGGCGCTCCCGGTATCGGCCAGCGCGTCAGATGGGGATCCCCTCTCGGCATCGAGATGGAAGCAACGTGTGCTTCTGGTCATGGCCGTGCAGCCGGGCGATCCGAAGCTTATGCGGCAGCGCCAAATCTTTCGCACCATGGGAGCGGGGGCTCGCGAACGCGACCTCCGGCTCGTCGAGGTCGTCGGCGACACGCCGAGAGCGGCCGAACTCCGTCGCCGTTTCGATATCGACGGCCTTGCGTTCCATGCCATTCTGGTCGGCAAGGACGGAGGCAACAAGCTGACCTCCGACGTGCCTCTTGACGCCGACACGCTCTTCCCGCTGATCGACACCATGCCGATGCGGCAAGAGGAGATGCGCGGTGGAAGATCCTAACCGGCGCCAAATTGTCTAAAGCCTTCGAGGGACATTCTCCGTCACCTCCTCAGACAATTCGAGCGGACCTGAAAACGGTCAGGCTTCCGCGGGGGTTCCAGACTCCACAGCCACCTGCCGCGCAGCGATACGCCGGGCGATAAACGCACAGGCAATCAACTGCACCTGATGGAAGATCATCAGCGGCAGGATGGCGATGCCGACGGAAGCCGCCGGCAGCAGGACGCTCGCCATGGGCACGCCGCTCGCAAGGCTTTTCTTGGAGCCGCAGAACAGAATGGCGATCTCGTCCGCCCGGTCGAAGCGGAACAACCGCCCGAGCAGGGTCGCCGCCACCATGATGACCGCGAGAATGGCGAGATCGACCGCCACGATAAAAAGAAAATCATCGACGGAGAGCTTCGTCCAAATGCCGTTTTTTACAGCCTCGCTGAACGCCGAATAGACCACGAGAAGGATCGAACCCCGATCGAGCGGTGCGAAAAGGTGGCGATGGCGGGTGACGAAGGCGCTGGTCCAGCGGCGCAGGAGGTGGCCGACGACAAAAGGCAAAAGGATCTGCAGGAAGATCTGGCCCATGGCATCGAGCGAAACACCCCCCTTCAAATGCAGCAGCAGGGCCACCAGAGCCGGCGTCGCCACCACCCCGATCACATTCGACAGCGAAGCGCTGCAGATGGCTGCGGCGACATTGCCACCCGCGATCGACGTGAAGGCGATCGAGGACTGCACCGTCGATGGAAGCACGGCGAGAAACATGAGGCCCGTGCCGAGGATCGGGTCGAGATGTGATCCCAGGGCCTGCACCACCGCAAGACCCAGAAGGGGGAACAACCCGAAGGTGATGCTGAGAACCAGGAGGTGCAGGCGCCAGTTGCGGATGCCGCCGAGGATCGCCTCCCGGGACAGGCGCGTCCCGTACATGAAAAACAAGAGCGCGATCATGACGTTCGTGAAGAGGCCGACGCCAACGGCGGCCTCACCCCGGGCGGGAAGGATCGTGGCGAGGCCGACGGTGCCGACCAGCAGCAGCGTAAAGCTGTCCGGAAGCATCAGGCGCATCCGGTGAAAACGAGTTTTTGTCATGCTGCTCATGGAATGAAAAGCGGCGCGCGACGGCCTGTCGATTACGCCTAAGCTGGTGCCGGCATCGAGTCTTTCGGGTTACCGGCGGGAGGCGGTGGCACAAGCTTGCGGGTCGCCTGGGCCAGCCAACGCCGCACGATAGGTTCGACGAGCGGCGACACGATTCGGCGTACCACGGCATGGTAGCTGTCAAGCCAGGCGATCTCCTCAGCCGTCATCAAGGCGGGCTCGACAAGGTTGAGGTCGATCGGTGCGAAGGACACGGTTTCGAAACCGAGCATCGGGCGCTCAGCGCCTTTGATCTCGCGCTTTTCGACGATGAGCAGATTTTCGATCCGGATGCCCCAGGCGCCCGCCTTGTAGTACCCCGGCTCGTTCGAAAGGATCATGCCTTCCACGAGCGGCGTGGTCCCGGTCTTGGCGATCCGTTGCGGCCCCTCGTGCACCGAGAGGTAGGAGCCAATGCCATGGCCGGTGCCATGGTCGAAATCAAGCCCGGCCGCCCAGAGGAACTGGCGCGCGAAACTGTCGAGTTGTGCGCCTGACACACCCACCGGGAACACGGCGCGGGCGATGGCGATATGGCCCTTCAGAACGCGCGTGAAACGGTCCTTCATCTCGGCTGTCGGCCGGCCCACCACGACCGTCCGGGTGATGTCGGTCGTGCCGTCCTCGTATTGCGCGCCGCTGTCGATGAGGAAGATGCCCTTGCCGATCGCCAGGTTCGATTCGGTCGTCACGCGATAGTGCGGAATCGCCGCATGGCGGCCGAAGCCCGCGATCGTCGGAAACGACACGTCCTTGAGGGCCAGAGTCTCGCGCCGGAACGATTCGAGCGCTTCGACGGTCGAGATCTCGGTCAGCTTGCCGGTCGGCGCCATCTTGTCGAACCAGTGCAGGAACCGCACCATGGCGACCGCGTCCCGCAGATGCGCGGCGCGCGAGCCCTCGCGCTCGGTCTCGTTCTTGGCCGCCTTCAGCAAGGCGATCGGATCGAGACCGACGTCGGGCTTCCCGCCGGCCTCGGTGAGCACCATCTTCAGCTTCGCGGGAGCGGTCGCAGCATCGAACCGCAGGGTCGCGCCATGCGTACCAAAGGTCGCGAGATCCTTGGCGAGTTGGCCGGGCTCTTCGATCGTGACCACGTCTTCGAGCTTGTTCCGCACGCTGTTCGAAAGCTTGCGCCCATCGAGGTAGAGCGTGGGGCGCCCTTCGCGCGGCACGATCGCGTAGCCGAGCGGTAGCGGCGTATGGGGCACGTCCGAGCCGCGGATGTTGAACAGCCAAGCGATTGCATGCGGGTCTGTGACCACGAGGCCGTGGCAGCCTTTCAGGGCTTTGCGGATGGCGGCGAGTTTGGCCTCGGTCTTCTGGCCGGCCAATCGCTTGCGGTGCAGCGACACGGCGCCGAGCGGCGCGGCCGGCCGGTCGGGCCATATGGCGTCGATCGGATTGTCGTCGACCGCCACGAGTTCAGCCTCGGCTGCCTTGCAGGCCTGCGCCATTCTGTCGACCTGACCGGGCGTATGCAGCCAGGGATCGTAACCGAGCTTCTGGCCAGCCTTCAGGTTCTCTTCCAGCCAGCGTTCGGGCGGTGTGTCGATCAGCGACTCGGGCGTGAAGGCGCTCGTGTCGACCTGCTCGCGCACCTGGACCGTGTAGCGGCCGTCGACGAAGATGGCGGCCTGCCTGGCGAGGACGATCACGACCCCGGCCGACCCGGTGAAGCCAGTCAGCCACGCGAGGCGCTCGGCGCCTTTCGGCACATATTCATTCTGGTGCTCGTCGGCTCGCGGCACCAGGAAGCCGTCGAGGCCTCGCCGTTCGAGTTCTTGACGCAGCGTGGCGAGGCGGGCCGGTCCCAACGAGGGGTCCGCGACTTCCGTGAAGGTTTGAAACACACTTTCGAACATGCAGCGACACTACTGCGCGCCCCGCCTGCCTGCAACGCACGTTGAGCCGGGCGGTGTTGTTGGCTCGGAAAGCTACGCATTCGGGGGATGGGCAACTCCGCGTGAACTCGCACGATCATGAGCGGCGCTCGCTTTTTCAATGGCGTCGCCATAGGCGAACGCCCAGGCGCAAAGAGCCTCGAAGGGCTGGCGCAGCGAATGGCCTAATGGTGTGATCGCATATTCCACACCGATCGGCGCTGTCGGGAGAACGGTTCGCGTGACCAAGCCGTTGCGTTCCAGTCGCTTCAGCGCGTCCGCCAGCGCCTTGTGGGTGATGCCGTCGAGCCGCCTCTTGATCGCGTTGAAGCGCGACGGCTTCGGACAAAGCACCGTCAAGATCATGATGGTCCACTTGTCGGCGATCTTATCCAGCACGGGGCGCAGGCGCGCCATATCTGAGAGGGCCTGCTGGGATAGGAGTTCGGGGTCGGTATCGTCCGCCATATCTAGGCTACTCACGGTGCGTTCTTGATAGCAGATATAGTGGGTATATCTTCCAAGTCATCGTTCAAGAAGGGATATGACGATGGCAGGAATGACGAACAAGGTGGCGTTGGTCGTGGGCGGAGCGAAGGGCATCGGCCTTGCAATCGCGGACCGGCTGGCTGCGGAAGGCGCGAAGGTCTTCCTGACCGGACGTCGCGCCGACGAGGTCGAAAAGGCGGCGGCGAGCATCGGCCGAGGCGCACGGGGCCTAGTCGCAGACGCAAGCGTACCGGAGGATATGGAGCGTGTCGTTGCGACGGTGCGGGAGGGGCAAGCCCGGATTGACGCCCTGGTCCTCAATGCCGGCATGTCGGAACCCGCGACCCTGATCGACGAGAGGCCCGAGCATTTCGACCGCCATTTCACAGTCAACGTCCGAGGCCCCGTCTTCGCGTTGCAGGCGGCGTTGAGCGCGATGGGCAGTGGCGGTTCGGTCGTGCTGGTTGGTTCGATCGCAGATGCGGCCGGCATCTCCCCCTACGGAACCTATGCGGCCACAAAGGCGGCGCTGCGCTCGTATGCGCGTACATGGACCGTGGAATTGGCGCCGCGCGGCATTCGCGTGAACGTCGTAGCTCCCGGCCCGACCGACACGGACATGATGGCGAGGGTGTCCGACGAAGGACGCGCCGCGCTCATCGCGCCGATCCCGCTTGGCCGCATGGCGCGCCCGGCCGAGGTGGCAGCGGCCACATTCTTCCTGCTCAGCGACGAGGCGAGTTTCATTGCCGGAGCCGAGTTGTGCGTCGACGGCGGCATGCGTCAAGTTTGAACCCACCGCGCCGGGCTGAGTTCGATGCGTCTCCGCCGCCGCGCATCTGTCCGGCAGCGGTAGGCCGCCGACAAGCCTGAGCCGCAGTCGCGCGCCGAACTCTCCTCCAAGGCGCAGGACTTCAATCAGGCCTATTTAAGCTGCGCCTAAAGGCGCCACAATCAACGGTCGACATCCCCCTCAAAGCGCAAAGTCGAGATTGTAGAACCTCTCCCCGATCTTGCGCCGCACCCATGGGGGGGCGGCCACCAACCCGAACACGATGGCGACGTTGGCGAGCCGCCGCTTGAGCGAAAGCCGGGGCATACTCAGGAACGTGCGAGCCGCGCGGGTGGCGCAGGCCAGGGCCGGCGCCTCGGGAAGACCGAGCGACGTGATCGCACTGCCACGCAGCGTGAGGTAGAGTTTCAGCTCATAGGCGCCGTCAAGGTAAGCCCATCGCGGCAGAACCATGTCGCGCGCCGCCGCGAGTTTTCGGGCGGTCGCCTGGGCATGATAGGAATAATAGAGGTGCATCCGGGCCCGGCTCACGGGCTTGCGGGCATTGTAGATGGTCAGATTGCTGTCGTGCACCCGATAGGCCCCAAGCGCCCGTTCCGAATGGCGCGTTCGACCGACGACCGGGGCCGAATAAGCGAGGCACGCGTCGATCGAGTGATAGCCGAGGCTCGTGGCCTCGCGGAAGACGGTCTCGACATAGGATCGCGCGTAGGCATTGCCCGAATTGGGCGCGGCCGGCACGTAGCCGCGTTCAAACAGGCTTTCGAGCTGCTGCCCCTCCTGGCAGAAGACGTCGTCGGGCCAGTAGCGATGCTCGAATTCACCGTTGCGAAAGATCTGCAAGCGGTAGTGGAAGGCGACGAGGTCCGGCGTCCAGACGCGCGCAATCTCGGCACAGGCGTCCGGCAGCAGGAAATCGTCGGCGTCGAGGAACACGACCACGTCGCCTGTCGCGAGTGCGAAACCGGTTCGCGTCGCGGCGGCTTGGCCCGCATTGACCTGGAACACGGACTTGACGGTCGGGTAGCGGGCGATGATGTCCCGGCTGGCATCCGTCGACCCATCGTCCACCACGATGCATTCGACCTGGGCGTAGGTCTGCGTCACGATCGAATCCAGACACTGGCCCAGATAGGCCGCATAATTATAGTTCGTGATGATGATCGAGATGGTCAGCGGCGCCGCCATGGCCAATTCACCGGGGGGTCGGGGGGAAGAGCGCCGCCGTGAGGCGCGCCAGAGAGGGAGACTTTGAGGCGCCGGCCACCACAGATCGGAAAAGCGCTTCATATTGCGAGGCGGCGACATCGACATCGAAGTGTCGCGCGCGGGCGATGCGGGACGCCGGATCGCCCGGCTCTTCAAGAGCCCTGGAGATCGCGGCCGCCAGGGCCGCCGGATCGTCGTGCGGAACCAGGGTTCCATAGGTCCCGTGCGAGAGGATTTCGCGCGGCCCGTCGCAATCGGTCGCAACCACGGGAAGGCCATGCGCCATGGCTTCAACCAGAACGAGACCGAACGACTCGCTGCGGGACGGCAGGACGAAGCACTTCGCCTGCTCGAAATAGCGCCAGGGCTGAGTCACATAGCCCGGCATCTCGACGCGGCCCCGCAAGCCAAGCCGATCGACCTCCACGAGAAGGTTGCGGCGCTCCGGGCCGTCGCCGATCAGCACGAGCCGCGCTTCAGCGTCGTTCATGGCCGCGAAAGCGCGGAGAAGGCCGGCGAAATTCTTGTAATCCGCGAACCGACCCGCCGCCAGCACCACGGGCGCTCGGGAGCGGAGCGCTGTGTGGTCCACCGGTCGTTCGGCGCCTTCTGCCAGAACAGGATTGTAGATCCGCAGGCTGCGGGAGGGCGACGCCCAGCAGCTGTCGCGAAGATAGCGCAACAGTCCGTCCGACACGCAGATGGTTCGTGCGGTCAACCGCGTGAGAAGAGCGGCCAATCCGAAGCCAAGCTGGCTGAGACGCTGCGGTTCGCTCCCGGCATAGCCATGATAGGTCAGCACCGTCCGGCCCAGGCACCCAGCCAAAAGCGCGGCGAGCGTCAGCTTCACATTCGAAGCCGACAAGGCGGACAGAGCCACATCGGGCTTCTCGGTCGCGAGAAGCCGCGCGAGACGCCCAATCGTCTGCGCATGCGAACCGCCGAGAACCACGAGCCGGACGTTCGGCTGCAGGTAGGTTCGATTCTCCTCCGCCTCGTAGTCGACAGCCAGGATGACCTCATGGCCCCTCTTCGCGAGGCTGGATGCGAGGACGCTCCACACGCGCTCGGCGCCACCGCCGGCCAGGGCATGAATGTAGAGGACAAGCCGCAAACTCTTGGTCATCTTGGTCGAAGCATCTCACGCGGTCCAAAGAGCCGTGGTTCGGTTCTCCGTTGAGCTGCGGTGGAGCAACGGCCGTACCGCCTCTGCTAGGCGCGCCCAGAAGTCTTGTGGTTTGGTAAAATTGCAGGCGAGAAAGCCGCGATACCGATGAAATACGGCGGACGCCGCGGTCTCTTTGCTTGCAGATTATGTGTCATGCCGGGTGATACACGCGGCCATTCGCCTCGTTTTGGGACAGGGTAAGCGCGCGAATCCGCGAGTGGGCAAAAGGGTCGCGGGACGCGTGTGCAATTCGGCTGGACGCAGGATGCCGGGATGCCCACAATGTCAACCATGATAGCCGGCGTGCACCCTTCAGGCGAACGAACCTCACGATCCGAGCCGCGGGTGCTCAGGGCAACAATCGACGACAGGCTGGCGGAGCTGCTGCCAGGTTCCCACGAACCGGACAGTCTCGGCTCGGCGCTCCGCTACAGTCTTCTCGCGCCGGGCAAGCGGATCAGGCCTATGCTGACCATCATGGCCGCCTGGGAAGTCGGACCGCGGGATCTCTCAGCGCTCGATGCCGGCTGCGCGCTGGAGATGGTGCATGCCGCCTCTCTCATTCTTGACGATATGCCGGCGATGGATGACGCGCCGGAGCGGCGGGGACAGGCTGCCACCCATGTGCGCTTCGGCGAGGATGTGGCGATGCTGAGCGCGATCGCGCTGCTCAATCAAGCCTATGCGACGATCGCCGGCATGGAGACGGTCGATGCGTCGACGCGCTGTGCGCTGATCACCATCCTGACCCGAGCGGTCGGACTGCAAGGGCTGGCGGGGGGACAATATTCCGATCTGCGCCCCGTCGAACGTCGGGAAAACGCCATCGCGCGCACCACGCATCTGAAAACCGGCACGCTGTTTGTCGCCGCCGTCGAGATGGCGGCCGTGATCCGGCGGATGAACGACGATATGGCTTCAATCTTACGCGGTTGCGCGACTGAACTCGGCCAGGCCTTTCAGCTGATTGACGACTTCGTGGATAGCAGTACGTTTTCGTCTCCCGGCCGGCCTGAGGATCATGGCAAGGCGACGTTCCTGGCAATCCTGGGTCAGGAGGCCGCTCGCCGTCGACTGAGGGGCCATATGGACGGCGCTCTCAACGGCCTTCATCCGGCGGGCCCGCTTGCAGGGTTCCTGCGCTCCATTTTCGAGAGCGCGTCGCTGTCGCCGGAGGCCGCGTGCTGAGCGCGCTCTTCAGCGGCGGTGTCGCATTGGCGGCCTTCCTGACCATGGAAGTTGTCGCTTGGGCCGCGCACAAATACCTCATGCACGGCATGGGATGGGCATGGCATCGCTCCCACCACGAGCCCCATGAGGGATGGTTCGAGGTCAACGATCTCTATGCCGTGGCATTTGGCGTGGTGGCAGTCGCGGGCTTCGTGTTGCTGGCACCTCGCTGGCCCACGTTCTACTGGATCGCGCTTGGTATCACGGCTTATGGACTGGCCTATTTCGTGGTGCACGACGGGCTTGTCCATCAGCGCTGGCCCTTTCGCCACAGGCCCCGGAACCGCTATTTGAAGCGCCTCGTGCAGGCCCATAAGCTGCACCATGCCGTCGACGGACGGGACCATTGCGTGAGCTTCGGCTTCCTGTATGCGCCGCCGGTTCGACGTCTGAAGCGCAGGCTGACCGAACTCAATCCCGCGGGCCTCCGCGGCGAGGCGGCGGAATGACGACCCAAGCGCAAACGCGATCTCGCGGTCGCATCGGCCAAAGCGCGATCGGCCTGACGCTTGCGGCCGCGATCGTGTCGGCTTGGCTTTGTGGTCACGTCTATGCCGTGTTCTTTCATCGCTGGACGCCCGCCGGGATCATCGCGGCGCCCTTCGTGATGGCGCTGCAATGCTGGCTGAGCGTGGGGCTTTTCATCGTCGCCCATGATGCGATGCATGGGTCGCTTGTCCCCTTCCATCCTTTGGTCAACCGGACGATCGGTCGTCTCTGTCTGATCCTCTATGCTGGCTTCTCCTACGATCGATTGATCACCAAGCATTTCGATCACCACCGACACCCTGGAACAGCACTCGATCCCGACTACAACGCGGAAGACCCCGAGCATTTCTGGGGATGGTATGTCGCGTTCTTTCGCCGGTACTTCGGTTGGCAGCCGTTCCTGACGATCAATGTCGTCACTTGGTTGTATTGGGGCTTGTTCGGCGCCAATCTCGCCAACATCCTTCTCCTATGGGCTGTGCCGGCAATTCTCTCCTCGGTGCAGCTCTTCTATTTTGGAACCTATCTGCCACACCGACGTGAGGAGGACGGGTTCGTGGACGGCCACAATGCGCGAAGCAGCGGCTATCCTTGGCTGCTCTCACTCCTCACCTGCTTTCATTTCGGCCACCACCACGAGCACCATGCGGCGCCGCATGTCCCCTGGTGGCAATTGCCTCACACCCCACTTCGGTGAGCGTCGGCGCCGGCCGTTCGAGGTTAGGTGTCGGCTGCGCAACGGTGCCGAGGTGGCGCAGGCCGCGCCTGTCCGCCAAGCCGACCTGTCGATGCCGCTCTCTTGCGCCAGCCTGCTGTTCGGGTGAGCGCAGATCGGCGCAGCGAGCACAACTCACGCCTTCGACATAGTGAGGCGAGGCACGATCGGCCGGCGTCAGGGGCCAGCGGCAACCATAGCAGAGCGCGACGTCGGCCGTTTTCAGGCCGGCCCCGACCGCGACCCGACCGTCGAACACGAAGCAGTCACCCTGCCAAAGGCTCTCCTGGAGCGCGACACGTTCGAGGTAGGACAGGATGCCGCCTTTCAGCTGGTAGACGGTTTCGAATCCCTGATCGAGCAAGTAGGCGCTGGCCTTCTCGCACCGAATGCCGCCCGTGCAGAACATGGCGACGGCCATGTGACGCTTGGGGTCGAGTGCCTCCTCGACGAAGGTCGGGAAGTCGCCGAACGATGCGGTCCCGGGATCGATGGCGCCCGCGAACGTGCCGATCGCATGCTCGAATCCATTGCGAACATCGATGACCGGGATCGCAGGATCGCGGAGCAGGACATTCCAGTCTTCGGCTTCGACGAGCGTTCCGGTCCGGGCATTCGGATCGGTCCCCGGCACACCCAGGGTCACGATCTCCGCCTTCAGACGCACTTTCATGCGGAGGAAGGGCAGCGCGTCACAGAAGGAGGTTCGCACGTTGAACTCGGGACAACCCACGTGCCGGCGAATCTCCTCGACTGCGGTTTCAAGCCTCTCTGGCACACCCGCGAGCGTCGCATTGAGGCCCTCAGGGGCCAAAAGCAGAATCCCTTTGATGCCGTGGCGGTCGCAGATGTGCTGCAGCGGCGCCCTCAGGGCGGCGCATTCAGGCAGCGGTATGAAACGGTAGAAAGTCGAGACGGCAAAGGTTGGCATGGGGCAAGCTAATGTGAACAGATCGCGCTTACAGCCTGTCGAACGCTTCCGCAAACTCTCTCTTGACGGCGCGTGCTAACCTTCAGGCGCCTCGAAAGGCAGTCGCGAGGGCTTCGAGATCCGTCGGCATGTCCGAACGGAACATCAATTCTTCCTCGGTCACCGGATGCGTGAAACCCAGGGTCGAGGCATGGAGGGCCTGGCGCCGGAATGCCAGGACGGTGTCCCGACCCGGGGAACAGAGCCGCTCCGCCTTGGTCCGAAAGCCAGCGCCGTAGACCGCGTCGCCGACGAGCGGATGGCCGATCGCAGCGAAATGGACACGGATTTGATGCGTCCGGCCGGTTTCGAGACGGCACTGAATTCGGCAAGCCAGATCCCCGAAGCGCGCCTCGCGCCGCCAATGCGTGACAGCGTGACGACCCCGATCTTCCGGCACAACCGCAACCTTGAGACGGTTGTGCGGATCGCGCCCAAGCGGCAAGTCGATCATGCCATTGGTCCGGTCGGGCACACCCCAGATGAAAGCCTGATATTCGCGCACCAGAGAGCCCGATCGGCCATGGTCGGCGAAGAGAGCCGCCAGTCCCGCATGCGCCGCATCGCTCTTCGCCACGACCAAGAGCCCCGACGTATCCTTGTCGAGGCGATGCACAATTCCCGGCCGCTTGACCCCTCCGATCCCCGACAGGGTGTCGCCGCAATGGGCGATGAGGGCGTTCACGAGAGTTCCGTCCGCGTGGCCGGCAGAAGGGTGCACGACGAGACCCGCCGGTTTGTCGAGCACCAAGAGGTGCCCGTCCTCGAACACGACGTCGAAAGGGATCACCTGCGCCTGCGGAAGGGCGGGAGTGGGTTCGGGGACATTCAAGGACAAGATGGTGCCGAGCGGCGGCTTCTCGCTACCGGAGCGGGCCACGACGTCACCGACCCGCACGTGCCCATCAGCGATCAGCCGTTGCAACCGCGTTCGCGATAGGTTCAAGCCGGCCGCCTCGGCGGCATCGGCAAGAATGCGGTCGAGCCGCTGTCCTTCCCGACCTTGGTCGATCGAGACGTGAAAAAGGCCGGTGCTCACACCGGCCCTACGACTGGTTCGATCGGCCGAAGGCTCAGACGTGACCGAGCCTTCGAAACCGCGTGAAGGAAAGGCAATCTCAGTGGAGGCTCACGGTTTGCAGCTGGTGTTCCCAGGCGTTGGCCACGGCCGCATCCTTTGAATCCGTCAGCATGATCGGCACGCCGTCAGCCCCAAGCAGCAGAAAGAGGTCCAGGCCGGGCTGGATATTCGAGACCTGCGGGAAAAGCCTCGAAACGTCGTCCGATTTGATCGCCTTCACGTAGGCGATCGCACCCTGCCCCAGATGGGCAAAATCGTCCGGAGACAGCGGCGCCTGATGGGTGTCTTGGATGTTCATGGTCAACTCCTTACATGGCGGTCCCGAAGGCCCCGCACTCCCCTTGCGCACATGCAGTCTCGCACGGGATGTCTTATCGTTCGTTTCTAGATTTGGTTGCCGAAGCCTATCGATTCAAGAGCGGCGATTTGCCCGGCTGGTGTGGAGGATCGGACACGTCTCAGACCATGCTGCGAAGAATGCGGTCCGGCGGACGATGGCCATCCACAAAGGACCGGATGTTGACGATCACTCTCTCACCCATTTCGATCCGTCCTTCGATCGTGGCGGAACCCATATGGGGCAGCAGTGTTACACGCCCGGCCTTGGCGAGGCGGACCAGCTTTGGCGAGACGGCCGGCTCCTGCTCGAAGACGTCGAGTCCCGCCCCGGCGAGCTCGCCGGCCTCCAACATACGGGTCAGGGCCGCCTCGTCGATCACCTCGCCACGCGCGGTGTTGATCACGATGGCGTCCGGGCGGAGGAGTTTCAGGCGCCGCGCTGAGAGAAGATGATAGGTCGCCGGCGTATGGGGGCAGTTGATGGATACGATATCCATGCGGGCCAACATCTGGTCGAGCGAATCCCAATAGGTCGCCTCGAGCTTCGCTTCGACAGCGGCCGGCACGCGATTGCGGTTGTGATAGTGGATCGAGAGCCCGAATGCCCTGGCGCGTTGAGCCAGGGCTTGCCCGATGCGGCCCATGCCGACGATCCCCAACCGTTTGCCGGTGATCCGATGGCCCAGCATGAAGGTCGGCGACCACCCGGACCACGTGCCTGCCGGGACGAGACTGGCCCCTTCGACGATCCGGCGCGCCACAGACAGGATGAGCCCCATCGTCATGTCGGCCGTGTCGTCGGTCAGTACGCCGGGTGTGTTCGTCACCGTGATGCCACGGTCGAGCGCCGCACCAACGTCGATATTGTCGATCCCGGTGCCGAATTGCGCGATCAGCTTCAGGCGGGGTCCGGCTTCCGCGATCAGCGCCGCTGGCAGACGATCCGTCACCGTGGGTACCATGACGTCGATGTCCTGCATGGCCTCACGTAAGGCCGGCGGACTCATCGGCGCATCGGTATCGTTAAACCGAACATCGAAGAGCTCGCGCATCCGCGCTTCCGTTTGGTCGTGCAGCTTTCGCGTCACGAACACCCGCGGCCCTGCCTTTACGTTCGCCTCCATTGCCCAACCCCCGACCGCAGGCCTGCCCGATACAAGACCGCGCGACGCTCACGAAGTTCCGCCATAAAGCTGCCCCGGCTCTCAGCGCTAAGCGAGCTTTAACCATCTCACAAGCATCTAAATCCGTAACCCGCCCGACGGCCTTCGGCCGACAGGCTTCCCAATTTTGCATGGGATCCGATGACGCACCATCGACAAAGCCGCATGATGGCAAGCCGCCCGCACCGTCGTCAGGTCCTGGCGCGCGCGGCGTTGCTGGTCGGTTGCCTGTTTGGAACCGCTTTGCCGGCGCGGGCCCAGCAGGTCGGGACTGCATCCGGTCTCCCGGTGCCGCGCTACGTCAGTCTGAAATCCGATCACGTCAACCTGCGGGAAGGCCCTTCCAAGGAGCATCGGACGCTGTGGATCTACCAGCGGGCCGGCTTGCCGGTGGAAATCACCGCCGAGTTCGAAACCTGGCGCAAGATCCGTGATTCGGAAGGAACGGAGGGCTGGGTCCTCCATTCGCTTCTGTCCGGTCGTCGGACCGCGCTTGTGGCCCCTTGGAAAAAGGAAGCGCTACTGCCGCTGCGCTCGTCCGCCGCCGATGGAGCCGGCCTTGCCGCCAACCTGCAGGCGGGGGTCCTGGTCAATGTGAAGCGCTGCGACGGCTCGTGGTGCCGGGTGTTTGGTGACAATTTCGACGGCTACATGCTGCAGACCAACCTCTGGGGCGTCTATCCCGACGAGCATATCGATTAGGCACCACCACAAGGCCGTGCCGACATTCCGCCGGTGCAACCGGCTCCGTCATCAAGGCGCCTTGATAGCCCGATCGCAGGGTCGACGGATTCTCAGATCAGACCCGTTCAATCGACCGAAGCGGCAGTTTCCAGGCGAAACGGGTTCGCCGGATAGACACCGAGAATGCGCACTTCGCGTGAAAAGAACGCGAGCTCTTCGAGGGCACGGGCAAGCGCCGGCTCCTCCGGATGGCCATCGACATCGGCCAGAAACTGAGTCGCGGTGAACTCACCTTCCACCATGTAGCTTTCAAGCTTCGTCATATTGACCGCATTCGTCGCGAATCCGCCCAGCGCCTTGTAAAGCGCCGCCGGAACGTTGCGCACACGAAACACGAAGGTGGTGACCACCGGGCCGTTGTGGGGCGGCGGCGACACGGGGTCGCGCGAAAGGACCACGAAGCGCGTGGTGTTGTGCGCCGCATCTTCGACGTTCTCGGCCAAAATCTCGAGGCCGTAGATCGAAGCTGCGAGGCGTGGTGCGAGCGAGGCCCTGGTCGGGTCGCCCCACTGCGCCACCTCGCGCGCCGAACCCGCTGTGTCGCCGGCCACCTGAGGCGTGAGACCCAGCTGGCGAATGATCTTCCGGCACTGGCCCAGCGCATGGATGTGGCTGTGCACGCTTTTCAGCCGGTCGAGCGTGGTGCCCGGGACGGCCATGAGTTGGAACCGGATCGGCAGAAAATACTCGCTCACGATGTGCAGTTGCGCATTCGGCATGAGGATGTGGATGTCGGCCACGCGGCCCGCGATCGAATTCTCGATCGGGATCATGGCGAGGTCGGCCGTTCCGCCGGTCACGGCCGCGAAGGCGTCTTCGAAGGTCGCGCAGGGCATGGGGGTCCAGTCCGGATAGACGTCCGTACAGGCGATGTGGGAATTCGCGCCGGGTTCACCCTGGTAGGCGATGGTCTTGGTCATGGTCGAGGTCTCAGAAGTTCGGTCGCGCGTTCGAGATCGTCCGGCGTGTCGACGCCGAACGGCACGGCCGAGACACATTCCACGTCGATGCGCATGCCGGCTTCAAGCGCGCGCAATTGTTCGAGCCGCTCGCGCAATTCGAGCCGGGACGGCGGCAGGGCTACAAAGCGCCGCAGGCAGTCGCGGCGATAGGCATAAAGGCCGATGTGGTGCAGCAACGGTCCGTCGCCCCACGGTACAGCACTACGGGAGAAGTAGAGTGCCCGCAGCCGTCCCGGCCCGACCTCGGTGCCGACGACCTTGACGATGTTGGGATCGGTTCGCTCGGCAGGACGAAGGATGGTCGCGGCGAGGGTCGCCAGATCGACGGCAGGGTCGGCGAGCGGGTCCAACGCCGCCCGCACGGCAGCCGCTTCGACGGTGGGCAGATCTCCCTGGAGGTTCACCACAACGTCATGGCTGCGGTCGGGATCGACGCGCTCCACGGCCTCGAAGATGCGATCAGTGCCCGACGGATGGTCCGATCGGGTCATGATGGCGCGACCGCCGGCCGCGGTGATCACCGAGGCGACTCGATCATCATCGACCGCCACCACAACCGGGCCGATATCGGCCTCCATGGCCCGCCGCCAGACATGGACGATCATCGGAACGCCGTGAATCATGGCGAGCGGTTTGTCGGGCAGGCGGGTGGATGCCATGCGGGCGGGAACGAGGACAATGGGCTTGGGCATCCGGGTCGAAACCAAAACGCCACGGCCTGCGGAAGATCGAAGGCCGCGGGACAAAAGGTGCGCGGGATGCGGCTTATACGTGTTGCCAAGCACGGGTCAAAGTGCGTAATCAAGCGCAAACGGAGCCAGGCAGAGCCAAGGCCGGTGGACGTAAGGGAGCGGCACCCAGGATGATGGATTCATTCGAATTCAACAAGATCGCGGGCGGTGTCCTGGCGACGCTGATGATGACCATGTTGCTCGGCATTTTCTCGGGCATGGTGTTTGGGCCCCACATTCCCGCGAAGCCTGGCTATGAGTTGCCTTCGGCACCCGCGCAGGAAACTGCGACGAATGCGCCGGAGGCGCCCGCTGAGCCTCTTCCGGTCCTGCTGGCCAAGGCCGATCCGGCGAAGGGCCAGGCCCTCGCCAAGGCCTGCGGTGCCTGCCATAATTTCGAGAAGGGCGCTGGCCCCAAGGTTGGACCGCCGCTCTATGGCGTGGTTGGCCGCAAGGTGGCCTCGATGGACGGGTTCTCCTATTCGGACGCCCTGAAGGCGAAGGGTGGGACCTGGACCATGGACGAGATCAACAAGTTCATCACCAATCCGAAAGCCGACGTCGCCGGGACGAAGATGGGCTTCGCGGGCGAGCAGAGCCCTGAGAAGCGCGCCGACATCATCGATTATCTCCACACGCTGTCGGACAACCCGGTCCCCATGCCGAAGCCCTGATTTCCGGCTTCTTCGGAGAATTCATCAGGCAGGGCAGCGCCCTGCCTTTTTGTTGACCAGCCAACGCGTCATCTCCGACGGCATCGTCCCACGGGCGCCCTGCCCGGTCCGGATCACCGACGGAGTTCTGTCCATGCCTGACCTCACGCGCCGCGCCGCGCTGCTGGCAAGCGGCACATTGGTGGCCGCGACAGCCTGGCCTAGCACGCTCTCAGGCCTGTTCGGATCGTCCAGTCTCGCAGCCGAAGGCGAAACGGAAAGCCATGGCCTCTCCGTGTTCGGCGAATTGGCGCTGCCGCCCGATTTCAAGCATCTGCCCTATGTGAACCCGGATGCCCCCAAAGGCGGGCAGATCGCCTTGCAGTCGAGCACGACCGGCGGCAACCAGAATTTCACAACGTTCGACACGCTGAACATCTACATTCTCAAGGGCAATGGCGCCGCCGGCATGGGGCTGATCTCGGACACCCTGATGACGGGCTCGCTCGACGAGCCGAGCGCGCTCTACGGACTTGTGGCCAGGGCCGTGCGCTGGTCATCCGACAAACTCACCTACACGTTCCTGCTGCGCCCCGAGGCGCGCTTCCATGATGGCTCGAAGCTCACGGCGGCGGATGTGGCCTTTTCGCTCAATATCCTCAAAGAAAAGGGGCATCCCGTCATTCGCACGACGTTGCGGCATCTCGATTCGGCTGTCGCGGCTGACGATGGCACCGTGGTGGTCAAGTTGAACCCGTCCCGTAGCCGGGATCTCGCGCTCATCATCGCCGGGCAACCGATCTTCTCGAAAGCCTATTACGAGACTCATCCGTTCGACGAGACGACGCTCGAAGCCCCTCTGGGATCGAGCGTCTACAAGGTCGGTCCGTTCGAACAGGGACGTTTCATCAGCTTCCAGCGCGTGAAGGACTATTGGGCCAAAGACCTGCCGATCAATGTCGGGCAAGGCAATTTCGACGTAATCCGATACGAGTACTTCCGTGAGCGGCAGGTCGGCTTCGAGGGGTTCAAGTCGGCCGTGATCACGTTCCAGGAGGACTTCACCTCGATCAACTGGGCCCAGGGCTATGACTTCCCGGCAGTGAAGGACGGCCGCGTCAAGAAGGAAACGATCGCCGATCAGGCACCGCGCGGCGTTCAGGCCTGGTGGTTCAACACGAGGCGCGCGAAGTTCCGGGATCCGCGCATCCGTGAAGCCCTGCGGTATGCGTTCGATTTCGAATGGACCAACCAGAACATCATGTTCGGGCTGTATCAGCGCACATGGTCCTATTTTCAGAATTCCGACATGGCCGCGACCGGAACGCCCGGTCCGGACGAATTGAAGTTGCTCGAACCATTCCGCGGCAAGGTGGTCGAGACGGTGTTCGGCGAGGCCATCATGCCGCCGGTATCGGACGGCTCCGGACAGGACAGAAAGTTGCTTGGGCAAGCTTTCAAACTCCTCGCGGGCGCTGGTTGCAAGCGCGACGGCAACGTCCTGAAGCTTCCATCGGGGGAACCGTTCACGATCGAGTTCCTGGATTTCGGCGGTTCCCTCGAGCGCCACACCGCGCCGTTCATCAAGAATCTCCGCCTGCTCGGTATCGACGCAACGTTCCGCGTCGTCGATGCGGCTCAGTACCAGTCGCGGGTGCAGGACTTCGACTACGATATCGTGACACAGCGCTATGGGGCGAGTTTCACGCCCGGCGAGGATCTGCGCGTCGCCTATGGTTCGGAAGCCGCCAAGACGCCCGGCTCGCAGAACCTCACGGGCATTGCCGACCCCGTGGTGGATGCCCTCATCGAGAAGGCCCTCGTGGCGCAGAGCCGTGCCGAACTCACCACGATCTGCCGCAGCCTCGATCGCGTGCTCCGGGCCGGCTTCTATGGAGTGCTCATGTGGAACAACCCAGACCATTGGCTTGCCTACTGGGATATGTTCGCACGCCCGCAAACACCGCCGAAATATGACCCAGGCGTTCTGTCGACATGGTGGGTGGATGAAGCCAAGGCCAAGGCCCTAAAGCTGGGCGGCTAGTGCCGCGTCAGAGTATCGGTTCGGCACCAGCCTCATAGAAACGCATCCTGTTTTTAATAACGTTTTAAAATTGCAACTTGTGGAAATCACGGCCATCTTCGATCGCGTCGAATATGACCCTCATTTTGCATATACTTACCGATGACGATTACAAACCCGCAAGATTATGTTACGGTTTTCTACTACGGCTCATTTCTTCCTGTAGCTAACGGCGGCAATACGAGGCTGGTCGAGCTGCTCGATCGTCTACAGGACGAGTTCGAGCGGCTCATTCTCTACTGCTACACAGACCATCCACATGCGCCCTGGAACCTGGAGACCGACGCGGCCTTCAGGGCGCGTTGGCCCGGCATCGAGCTGGTGCTGGAGCGCTACGGCGGTGTGTTGCGCTGGGTCACGCGTGCCAAGAACATCGCCATCGCACTCGCGCCAAAGAAGGCGGCTGGGCTGATCGCCACGCGGATTCCAGGGTCGACGCCTCTGTTCGACGCGGTTTTACGGCGCAGCGGTGTCGTCATCCTCAGCTATACAGAGGCACTCACCCAGGTAAACGGCATCGACGCCGCGCAGTGCCTCGTCGAGACCCATGACGTCAATTTCGTCAAATGGTCCAAGATCCACCAGAGGAGCCCGATGTCGCTCCCCGCACTGCGAAAATTCCGCAGCGAAATGGCACTGCTGGAAACAGCGGGAACCGTCCTGGCCATCTCGCCCGTGGAATACTCCTTCTTCCGGATGATGCTCCACGCCCCGAGGATCGTCTATGTCCCGACCTGGGCAAAACCGGTGCCCCTCCGCTCGCCGGTCGGTCGGACGCCGGATTACGATCTCGTCTTCGTCGGATCGGACTATATCATGAACGTGCGCGGCCTGTGCGACCTGCTTGCGGCGCATGGCTCCTGGCTCTCGCGATATCGAATCGCCGTCTGTGGCCGCGTCTGCGGGGTCGCGGCAGTGCGAAGCGCCGCCGTGCCCTTCCCCAATGTGGAACTGCTCGGCTTCGTCGATCATGTCGAGGATGTCTACCGCCGTAGCCGAGCCGCTCTCTCGACAGTCGATGGCACCGGCACGAAGATGAAGCTTCTCGCCGCCCTTGCGGCGGGCCTCCCGGTTTTCGCGTCACGGCAATCGCGCGACGGATTGCCATCCGGCTTTGAGGAGGCCGTGTTCGACATGGACGAAGCCCATGTCACGGCTCTGCTCGACGATGAGCCGCGTCGTCAGGAAGCCAGCCGCGCGGCTCTGCGCTACCGGGCTGTCCTCAACGAGTCCGGCGAGGCCGCGGGCGTGATCGCGGCGATACGGGCACGGGTGCCGACGAACGGTCAACCGCAGCGAGAAAGCACGCGCGCAGGCTAAGCGGTGCGCCCTCCCGAATTCCGTTTTGCGTCGCGGCGGCTTGCCCTTAGAGTCGCCCGCGATGCTTGCCTATATCGCCCGCCGCCTCCTGCTGATGATCCCGACGATCTTCGGCATCATGCTGGTCTCTTTCATCATCATCCAATTCGCGCCCGGCGGCCCGGTCGAGCGAATCATCGCTCAGTTGCAGGGGCTCGATGGCGGCAACAGGCTCGGAGGGGGCGGCCCGGACATCGGCTCGGCCGCGATCAGCCAGGCTGGTGGAGGCGGTGACCTGTCGTCCAAATATCGAGGCGCCCAGGGGCTCGACCCGAAATTCGTCAAGGACCTCGAAAAGCAATTCGGTTTCGACAAGCCGGCCTATGAGCGCTTCTGGCTGATGATCCGCAACTATGCGGTCTTCGACTTCGGCAAGAGCTACTTCCGTGACACGCCCGTGCTGAAGCTGATCGGCGAGAAGTTGCCCGTGTCGATCTCGCTCGGCCTCTGGATGACGGTGCTGTCCTACGCGATTTCGATCCCGCTCGGCATCGCCAAGGCGGTGCGGGACGGCTCGCGCTTCGATGTCTGGACGTCCGGAGTGGTGATCCTCGGCTACGCCATTCCGAGCTTCCTGTTCGCAATCCTGCTGATCATTCTGTTCGCCGGCGGGTCATTCTGGCAGGTCTTTCCGCTACGCGGACTCACATCCGACAATTGGAGTGAACTCGATCCGTGGCATAAGGTGACCGATTACCTGTGGCACATCACCCTGCCCGTGATCGCCATGTCGGTCGGCGCATTCGCGACCGCGACGTTTCTCACCAAGAATTCGTTTCTGGACGAAATCAAGAAACAATACGTGCAGACGGCACGCATGAAGGGTCTCAGCGAGCGGCAGGTGCTCTACGGCCATGTGTTCCGCAACGCCATGATGATCGTGGTCGCGGGCTTTCCGGGAGCCTTCATCAGCGCCTTCTTCACCGGGGCCCTGCTGATCGAAAGCATCTTCTCGCTCGATGGCCTGGGGCTCTTGTCCTACGAATCCATCCTCAACCGCGACTACCCGGTGGTTTTTGCCAACCTCTACATCTTCGCCCTGCTCGGGCTCGTCGTGAACCTGCTGTCGGACCTGACCTATACGTGGATTGATCCACGCATCGATTTCGAGACTCGGGAGGTCTAAGCGTGACCGACGCCGTCCTCGAACGCGCGGCGCTACCGGCCTCGTCCCCGCTCGCGCCACCCCTGCCACGGCGGGGCTGGCTCGGCCTCTCGCCGATCAACCGTCGGCGCTTGGACAATTTCAAGCGGAACCGGCGCGGATATTGGTCTTTGGTCGTCTTCACGTTATTGTTTGTTGTCTCGCTCTTCGCCGAATTCGTGTCGAACGACAGGCCGATCGTCGCCTCCTACAAAGGCGAAATCCTCTTCCCCTTCGCGCACGATTATCCGGAAGACAAGTTCGGCGGCTTTCTGGCCACGACCGACTATCGCGATCCTGTGATCAGCAAGGAAATCAACGACAACGGCTGGATGATCTGGCCGCCGATCCGCTATTCCTACAATACCCACAACCTTGATCTGCCGGTCCCAGCCCCCTCACCGCCGACCTGGATGCTGAGCGACGCCCAGTGCCGCGCGTCGATCGAGCGACACCACGGAACGCCGCCAGCGACGAAGCCCTGCAACGCCATCGAGTGGAACTGGCTCGGCACCGACGACCAGGGCCGGGATGTCGTGGCGCGGCTGATCTACGGGTTCCGCATCTCGATCCTGTTCGGCCTGATCCTGGCCGGGATCTCGTCGGCCGTGGGAATCGCGACCGGTGCCATTCAGGGCTATTTCGGCGGCTGGACGGATCTGATCTCGCAACGCGTGATCGAGATCTGGTCGTCGCTGCCGCACCTCTATCTGCTGATCATCCTGTCGGCCATCATCACGCCGAGCTTCTTCGTGCTGCTCGGCATCCTCCTGCTGTTTTCCTGGGTGAACCTCGTCCATGTGGTGCGGGCCGAGTTCCTGCGGGCGCGCAACTTCGAATACGTCAATGCGGCGCGCGCGCTCGGCCTGTCGAACGCCAAGATCATGTGGAGGCACCTGCTGCCCAATGCCATGGTGGCGACCTTGACGTTCCTGCCCTTTGTGTTGAACGGTTCGATCACCACGCTGACCTCGCTCGACTTTTTGGGCTTTGGCCTGCCGCCCGGCTCGCCTTCGCTGGGAGAGATGCTGCTGCAGGGCAAGTCGAACCTGCAGGCGCCCTGGCTGGGTCTCACGGGCTTCTTCACCATCGCGATCATGCTGTCGCTGCTGGTCTTCATCGGGGAAGCGGTGCGCGATGCCTTCGATCCACGCAAGACCTTCCGGTGAGAGGTGTGTAGAGTGGCAGGCGAGGAGTTCAGGCCATGAACAGGATCGTTCGCGAGCGCGACCCCGTATCGAAGCTGCCGGAAGAGCTACAAAAAGAGTTCCCGGGGCAGGATGAGGTCACATTGACGGTGGAGACCAGGGCGCCTGACAAGGATGATCGTGAAGGACCAGAACCGCCCTATGGATGGGGTCAGTTCTCACGCTTTCGTCATCTGGCGAAACCTCGATACAAGTCGATGGAGGAGATCGTCTCGCAGGTGCGCGCCATTCGTGACGAGTGGGATGAGCGTGATCGATTGATCGACTCAGGTCGATCACTCGCACGATCTACCTTGACACGAACGCCTTCATTGCCGCTTTCGAGCACGTTGGAACGACCCAGTCACATGTCTGGTCGGTTTTAAAAGCGATCGAGACTGGAGACCTGCGTGGCGTCACAAGCGAGATCACACTCGCCGAACTGCTCCTGAAGCTCATCGTCGACGGTGAAACCGAATTGATCTCACTCTACAAGCACCTTTTCTCCGACCACAACGTCTTCGACGCCGTTCCAACTGGACTTGAGATCCTCTCAGAAGCGGCTCGGATCCGCGCGGGACGGATGTCGATCAAGTTGCCCGACGCCATTCACCTCGCAACGGCGCAACATGCCGGCTGTTTTGCCATTCTGACGAATGATCGCCGATTGGCGACGCCCGGCGGCATACCGCTCGTGACAATCGATCCGACATCGCTCGACCTTCTTCGCAGCCTCAATCCGTGACCATCCCCCTCCTCGCCGTCCGCGACCTCTCCATCGCCTTCACCCAAGGCGGCCGCACCACCCTTGCTGTCGACCGCATCTCCTTCTCGCTCGCGAAGGGCAAGACGCTCGCGCTGGTCGGCGAGTCCGGATCAGGCAAATCCGTGACGGCGCTCTCCATCGCCCGCCTCCTCGCCTCCGGAGCGACCCTTCCCACGGGCGAAATCCTGTTCAAGGGTCAGGACCTCCTCAAGGCGGACGAACGCACCATGCGGGGAATCCGGGGTGAGGCGATCACCATGGTGTTCCAGGAACCCATGACGTCGCTCAATCCGCTTCATCCGATCGAAAAGCAGGTGGGCGAAATCCTGGAGCTCCATGGGACACGAGGACACGCCAAAGTCCGCGAGCGCGTGATCTCGCTTTTGAAGGAGGTCGGCATCCCCGATCCCGCCGGCCGTCTCAGCGCCTATCCCCACCAACTCTCGGGTGGCCAACGGCAGCGCGTGATGATCGCCATGGCGCTCGCCAACGAACCCGACCTGCTGATCGCAGATGAGCCCACCACCGCGCTCGACGTCACGGTTCAGGCCCAGATTCTCAAACTGTTGAAGGATCTGCAAGCCCGCCGCGGCATGGCGATCCTGTTCATTACCCATGACCTCGGCATCGTGCGCCGCATCGCCGACGATGTCGCCGTGATGCAGAAGGGACGCATCGTCGAGGCAGGACCGACCGCCCAGGTCTTCGCGGCCCCGCAGCATGCCTATACGAAGATGCTGCTCGCGGCCGAGCCCAAAGGGGCGCCGCCGCCCGTCGACCTCACGGCCGAGACGGTGCTGACCGTCGACGACCTCAAAGTCTGGTTTCCGATCAAGAAGGGGTTCCTGCGCAAGACCGTGGGTCACGTGAAAGCCGTCGACGGCATCTCGGTCACGGTGCGTCGAGGCGAGACGGTCGGTGTCGTGGGGGAATCGGGTTCGGGCAAGACCACGCTCGGCCTGGCCCTCCTCCGCCTCATCCGCTCGGAAGGCCCGATCGCCTATCTGGGTCGCCGCATCGATGGTCTCGACGCAAAAGCCATGCGGCCTCTCCGGCGCGACATGCAGATCGTCTTCCAGGACCCGTTCGGCTCGCTCTCACCGCGCCTGTCCGTCGCCGACATCGTGGAAGAAGGCCTGGGCGTTCAGAACAAGCGCCTCAACTACGCGGAGCGACGCGAGGTCGTGGCTCGGGCCCTTGCCGATACGGGCCTCGACCCCGCTGCGATGGACCGTTATCCGCATGAATTCTCCGGCGGCCAGCGGCAACGCATTGCCATCGCACGCGCCATGGCGCTGGAGCCGAAATTCGTCGTCCTCGACGAGCCCACCTCGGCCCTCGACATGTCGGTGCAGGCTCAGATCGTCGATCTGCTGCGCGACCTTCAGACAAAGCGGGGACTTGCCTACCTGTTCATCAGCCATGACTTGAAGGTCGTGCGAGCGCTCGCGGCCGAACTCATCGTGATGCGGCACGGGAAGGTGGTCGAGGCGGGGCCGGCAAACGAAATCTTTGCTGCCCCAAGGAGCGATTACACCAAGGCTCTGTTCGCTGCCGCCTTTCGGGTCGAGGCCGTCGCCAGCGCCGCGGTCGCGCAATAGGCTTTCGCTCCGGAAGGTAAGGCCATGGCTGACATGCCCGACGTCGACCCGTCGGTGCTGCTCGAAACGTTGCCGGGCACGCTGACGTCGAATGTATTTTTCGCTTTGCCATGACGTTCGACGCTTATTGGCATTTCGGGCCCTTCGCGGCGGCGGCGAAAGCGGCGAGGGAGACGAAGCGGCAGTCCCTGGTGGAGCTCCAAACGGAGTTGTTTATGGCGGCCCGCGCCTCACACCACGTCGGCGGCCTTGACTACGTGGGGCGCTATAAAGTCCTCTTGCCGCTGTTCCATCGATTTCGGTCCAGCCACAAGGGTGGTGGCGAGTAGCAAGGTGAGGTGCGCATGATCGATCATTTGGGCGTCCCGGCCAGGGATCTTGCCCGGTCAAGAGCGTTCTTCCTGGCCGCCCTCGCGCCACTGGGAATCGGCGTCGTGATGGATGTCACGGCCGAGCAGACTGGTGGCAGCGCCCATGTGGGCTTCGGAGCGAACGGCAAACCGTTCTTCTGGCTCGGCGATGGTCATCCGGCCGGCGGTCCCGTCCACGTCGCGTTCACGGCCGAGACACCCGAGGCCGTGCGGCTCTTCCATCGGGCCGCGATCGCGGCCGGGGGAACAGACAATGGCGCGCCAGGTTTGCGACCGCACTACCACCCCGATTATTATGCTGCCTTCATTGTGGATCCCGACGGCAACAATGTGGAAGCCGTCTGCCATACAGCAGGCTGATTCTGCCGGATCCTCGTCATTCCGCGTGCGTTTGTATCGGTTTTGTTCTATCCTGCCGCTATGCATGAGTCAGACGCACTTTTCACGGCGCTTCGCAATTTAGGTTCCGCCGATGCGGTTCGCGCCATCCAAGATCTGGTTCGCGACGGCTCTGACGAAGAGCTTGCCCGCACCAATCCGCTTTCCGTCGCGGCGGCTGCGGGCCTTCCGGAAGATGCCGTCATCGCTACCTTCCTGCATGCCGCGCGCCTTGGTCTCTTCGAGATGTCCTGGAACGTCCTGTGCCCCCATTGCAGCGGGGTGCTGAATGCGACCACGACATTGAAAACGGTGCGCGAGTCACACTATTACTGTGCCTTCTGCGATGCCGCCGAGGAGCTGCACCTCGACAATCAGGTCGAGGTGAGCTTCACGGTGAGCCCGCGTCTCCGCCACATCGGTGCTCACGATCCAGGCGGCCTTACCTTCTGGGACTATCATCGTCAGGTCTTCTTCGGCTCAGGCGTAGCCTTTCCGAAACGGGCCGTTTTCGATGCGTTGGCCCAATCCTGCATGCTTGAAACGCTCGAAGTACGACCCGGTGAGCGGATGATCCTGACCGTTCAGCTGCCGGAATCGCCGGTCGTCCTGTTCGACCCCATCACGCATACGGCGCACCTCGCGGCCGTGGAGGGTGAGCCAACGGTGGAGCGACAGGATCTCTCGATCCTGTTCGACAGCCTTCATCCCAATGTGGGGCGATCGGTCTTCCGGCCAGGCCCGCTCCGCGTGTCCTTCGACAATCGAACGCAGGAGCGGGCGCTCCTCGGTGTCTACCGGGCAGGGCCTGAACTCGACGAGATGATCGGTGGCCGACGGCCGTTCTTGACCGCCAAGCACCTGCTGAGCAACCAGACGTTCCGGGACATCTATCGCACCGACACGCTCGACGTGGATCAGCGCCTGAAGATCATGAGCCTGACGTTTCTGTTCACGGACCTGAAAGGGTCGACGGAACTCTATGAGCGTGTCGGCGACCTCGTAGCCTACGATCTTGTCCGTGCCCATTTTCGCCTTCTGCACGAGATCGTCGCCTCGGAATCGGGCGCTGTGGTCAAGACCATCGGCGACGCCGTCATGGCAACCTTCACGACGCCGGATCGAGCCGTCTCGGCCGCCCTGCGCATGCAGGATTCCATGCGGCAGCTCAATGCCGAGCGCGGCGCTGAGGATCTGACGCTCAAGATCGGCCTGCACGAAGGGCCGTGCCTCGCCGTCTCCCTCAATGATCGGCAGGATTATTTCGGACAGACCGTGAACATCGCTTCACGTGTGCAAAACCTCGCGACGAGCGACAGCATCTTCGCGACGGAGCCGATCCTGTTGCACGCAGCCTCGGCCGATCTCCTGGCCTCCCGACACATCGGCTCGAGGCCCTGGACCCAGGGGCTGCGCGGGATCGGAGACCGCGTACCGGTGTTCGAACTTGCGGCCAGCGACGTCTGACGCGCAACATCTTCATGAGGGGCGGTCGATGCTGTCACACGTGTTCATCGGCATCGCAGATTTCGTTCAGGCAAAAGCGTTCTACGCCGCCGTTATGGCCGAGCTCGGATTTGCTCTGAAATTTGAAGACCCGGAGCGGCAATGGGCCGGCTGGATGCAGCCCGGTGTTCCGCGTCCCCTGTTCCTGGTGGGCGTCCCCTTCGACGGCCGGCCCGCTCAACCCGGCAACGGCCAGATGGTCGCGCTGCTTGCCCCCGATCGAGGGGCGGTCAATCGATGTCATGCGGCCGCACTTGCTTTAGGTGCAGCCGATGAAGGGGGCCCTGGGCTCAGGCCGCAGTACCATCCGGATTATTATGGCGCCTACTTCCGAGACCCGGACGGGAACAAGCTCTGCGTCTGCTGTCACGATCCGGTGTCATCGTCGTCCGATGAATCCCTCCGCGCCCAAGATGTCGTGGAGCGTGCTCCATGACGGCCTGAAGAAGGATGCGCCACAGCGCGGAGGACAAAGCCGGTCGACAATAACAGGGTGAAAACGTCGACATCCCAAGGCAAGCAACTTGCCGGCCGCTCGTGCGCGGGTCGAACACGAGCCCGGCTCCGGCTATAGAACGCCTTCCACCAGGATCGATCCCGTGCCCCGCGCCATTCTCATCGTTCTCGATTCCGTCGGCTGCGGCGCGGCGGAGGATGCCGCGGACTACGGTGATGTCGGCGCCGATACGCTCGGCCACATCGCCGAGGCTTGCGCGAGAGGCGACGCGGCCAGGGAGGGAGTGCGATCGGGTCCGATCGTCCTCCCCTGGCTCGATCGGCTGGGGCTCGGTTCGGCGTGCCTCGCCTCGATCGGACGGGTCCCACCAGGACTGCACGCCGCGCCACGCGACACCGGCTGGGGCTACGGTGTCGAGCGTTCCGCCGGCAAGGACACGCCCTCGGGCCATTGGGAGCTGGCCGGCACGCCCGTCCCGTTCGCCTGGGGGTATTTCCCGCAGTCCGAACCCTGCTTCCCGCAAGATCTGGTCACCGCGCTCGTCAGCGAAGGCAAGTTGCCAGGCATCTTGGGCAACCGCCACGCCTCCGGCACCAGCATCATCGAGGAGCTCGGCGACGAGCACCTCCGCACCGGCAAGCCGATCTGCTACACCTCGATCGATTCCGTGTTCCAGATCGCGGCGCACGAGGAGAGTTTTGGGCTGACCCGGCTCTACGATCTTTGCCGGATCGCCCGCCGGCTCTGCGACCCCTTGAATATCGGCCGCGTGATCGCGCGCCCCTTCGTGGGCCATTCGCATGCGGATTTCCGACGCACGGCAAACCGCAAGGATTTCGCGGTGCCGCCACCGTCAGGCCATCTCTTGGCGCGCGCCGCTCAGGCCGGCCGCGCGGTCGTCAGCATCGGCAAGATCGGCGACATCTTCGCCCATGTCGACACAGGCACGGAACGGAAGGGCGCCAGCAACGATGCCAATCTCGACCTTGTGCTCGAAACCCTGCCGGACCTCGCCGACGGCGGGCTGATCGTGGCCAATCTGGTCGATTTCGACACCGAGTTCGGCCATCGCCGTGATGTCGCGGGCTACGCGGCCTGCCTCGAAGCCTTCGACCGGCGCGTGCCGGAGATCATCGAGCGGTTGCGCCCCGACGATCTCCTGATCCTCGTCGCCGACCACGGGAACGATCCGACCTTTCGCGGCAACGATCACACCCGCGAGCACGTGCCGATCCTCGCGCACTGCGCTGCGCGCGATGGGATGCGGATCGGACGGCGCGGGAGCTTGGCCGATGTCGGCGCCACGATCGCGCGCCACCTCGGCCTCTCGCCGACGCCTGCCGGAGAGGCCTGGTTCTGACGCTTGGCTCGCGGCGACCGGCAAGCCATCGACAACCTCACCAGCCGTCGCCGGCCCGGCGCCAGTCGCGCTCCGGGCAAGGCTGCCGGTGAAAACCGCGCTCGCCGTCATAGCCACCGCGATCCCATCCGTCGCGGACGACGCGATAGCGCGGCGCCTCGCGATAGACCGGGCGGCTGGGCTCATCGAAGCCGGCCTCGTCATAGCCGGGGTCCACGAAGCGCTGCCGGTAGATCGGGCGTGGGGCCTGCTCGACGACCGTGTAATTGTCGTCGTACTCGGCCGAATGGGCCAGCGTCGAGCCGGCTGCGGCGCCCAACAGCGCGCCGATGATGAGAGCGGCGTTCTGCCCGTTGCGGGCCTCGGCGGCGTGCGGGACCAGCAGACCCAGCGACGTAACGGCAGCGAGAAGAAGAGCGGGCGCTTTGCGAGTGACGAAAGCCATGGCTTTCACCGTCCTGAGCGGTTCCGCACCTCCCGGTGGGAGGATCATTCGGAACCATGGGGAGATCATGCCGCCGGCGGGCTGAATGCACCGGGAACGCCGCACTTATCGGCCGTTCATCTGCCCTCGATGCAACCCAGGGCTTGCCAAGCCGCTCCTCCCACCCGCGAATGGGGCCGACGTTTCGCCCTGATCACGAGCCCGCATGCAAAGCCAGACCCTGCCGACCGGCGCCGACAGCCTCTCGCCCCTTCGCGCGCTGTTCGCCGACCGCCGCCTCGGCACCATGGTGGGGCTCGGCTTCTCGTCCGGCATCCCGTTCCTGCTCGTCTACATCACGCAATCGGCCTGGCTCAGCGAGGCCAAGGTGCCGCTCGGCACGCTGGGCCTGATGAGCGAGATGACGCTCGCCTACAAGTTCAAGTTCCTGTGGGCGCCCTTTCTCGACCGCTACGATCCGCCGGTCTTCGGCCGGCTGTTGGGACGCCGGCGCGGCTGGATCGTGGTGGCGCAGATCGGCATCGCGCTCACGCTCGCCGGCATCGCCTTCGGCGATCCCGCCCATTGGCTCACCTGGACGGTCCTGTTCTCGCTCGCATTGGGCTTCGCGGGCGCGACCCAGGATGTGGTCATCGACGGCTGGCGCATCACGGTCGCGCCCGTCGAGCGGCAGGCCCTCATGTCCTCCTGGTCGGAGGTGGGGTGGCGTATCGGCAATCTCGTGGCCGGCGCGGGCGCGCTCTATCTCGCCGATGCGTTCGGCTGGCGCGCCGCCTATCTCTGCATGGCTTTCTGCATGCTCCCCGGCTTGATCGCCGCCCTGATGGCGCCGGAACCGCAATCCGACACGGCCGCGCAGCCGCCGCCCTCGAGCTTCGTGGACACGATCGTGGCGCCGATCCGCGATCTGATCGGGCGGCTCGGGCCTCTGGCCCTCCCGACCCTGCTGCTCGTCGCCGGCTTCCGCATGCCGGGCTATATTTCGAACGCCATGGCGGTGCCGCTGTTCAAGAGCCTGCACTATTCGAATTCGGACATCGCCACGGTCACGAAGCTCTTCGGCTTCCCGGTCGCGCTCGCGGGCACATTCTTCGCAAGTTGGGTGGTCAAGCGCATCGGGCTGATGCGCAGCCTTCTCTGCGGCACGGTCTTCGCCTCGGCGTCGCACCTCAGCCTCGCCTATCTGGCCGTACACGGCGACCATGGCGGCGGCGAGTTCTGGCTCTTCGCCACCAGCGTCAGCATCGACGATTTCGCCTATTCGTTCGCGTCGATCATCCTCATCACCTACATGTCGGCGCTGGCCACGACCGAACATGCCGCGACCCAATATGCCCTGCTGACCTCGCTCTGCGCCATGCCGGGCAGCCTGCTGGCCGGCGCTTCGGGCTTCCTGATCGAGCGGATGAGCTTCGAATGGTTCTTCACCATGACGGCGCTGATCGGCGCCCCGGTGGCGCTCCTGTGCTGGTGGGTGTCGCGGCGGCAGGGAGGTGTCGCGCCGGGGCAGAAGGGTGACTGAGTGACGGCAGCCTCCGCTCTCCTCGGCTGACACACCTCACCTCACCAGGCTGACGCTACTCCGGCTTTCACAAGTTTAATCTTGCTCCCAGAACCCGATGCAGCGTCGAATGATTGTATAGACGAGGGGATTCAAGAGGAGGCGTTCCTATGAATTACAATATTGTTACATTCAGCTCGGCGTTGCTTCTCCTGGCTGGAGCCGCCACCGCGAATGCGGCGACGAGCCCCGCCAAGGCGGCGGACGCCGGCCCCGTCATCCAAAACAGCCAGGCGATGGCGGCGGCCGACCAAATGCATCCGATGAACATGCGGCAGCAGATCCAGGATCAACTCACCAAGAACGGCTATTCGGCCGTGACCGTGATGCCATCCTCCTTCTTCGTCCGCGCCAAGGACAAGATGGGCAATCCGGTCGCGATGGTGATCGGCCCGGACAGTTTTACCGAGGTGACGGACGTGGTGAAGAAAACAGCCTCGGCGACGCCCGCCCCGAAAGCCGGTGGAACCGACGACCCGACGCCGGTTGCCGCGCAGAAGTAACGCAACCCCGATCGATCGCAAACGGCCCGGCCTCGACCGGGCCGTTTGCGCATGTCCACACCCAGAAGCAAGGTCGGCTCCGATGGGCCGACCTTGCTTTGTTGGTTACCGGTAGTGGCAGCGGCCGTAGCGACCACGATACATGCGGGGCGGACAACCGCGCGGCGCGCCGGTCATCATGGCGCGAATACTGCCGCGCGGGCCGCGATTGAGGCGGCAGCCGCCGTAGGGACCCCGGTGCGCGCCGAACCCGCAGCCTGCGCGCGCCAGGATCACCGGGCTGTCCTGGGCCAGCGGCGCGGCCGGCATGGCCTCGGCGCCGCCTATCGCGAACAGCATCGCGCCCGCCGCGAGGACCAAGCTGGTGATTTTCATCGTTGCTCTCCCTTGGTGAATATGGCCCTGCGTCGGGCCATCATGCGCAGGCTAGGACGCGGAAGATGAAGCGGCGATGAAGCGGGCGGAGGCCGCGGCGATGCGAAGTCGCTGGGCATCGGCGCCGCGCCGTGTCATGCACGGCAGCGTGACAGATCACCCTCCCCCGGTTTCGCCGCACCCGCTTGCCAGCCTGGGGTGGTCCGACTTCTTCGAGCATCAGCGCGCGCCCGGCGACGCGGGTTTCGTGCCGCGCCGGATCGCCGAGGTTCACCGCGCCCGCCTGACCGGCCTCTCCGACGCCGGCCCGGTGCGGCTGACGATCGCGGCCAATACCAACACCGGGGACTTCGCGGTGGGCGACTGGGTGCTGGTCGACCCTCACACCGAAACGCTGCACCGCCGCCTGCAGCGCCGGACGGTGCTGGAGCGTCACGTCGAGAACAGCCGCGTCCCGCAACTCGCCGCCGCCAATGTGGACACGCTGTTCATCGTCACCTCCTGCAACGCCGATTTCAACCCGGCGCGGCTCGAACGCTATCTGGCCCTGGCGAACCAGGGCGGCGCCGCCTCGGTCATCGTGCTGACCAAGGCGGACGACACGAATGAGGCGGACAGCTATCGACGGCAGGCCGCCGCGCTGCAACGCGATCTTCCGGTCCTGATGCTCGATCCGCGCGCCCGCGCTTCAGTCGCGACCCTCGCGCCCTGGTGCGGTTTCGGACAGACGGTGGCGATGGTCGGCTCCTCCGGGGTCGGCAAATCGACGCTCGTGAACACGCTGGCCGGCCCCGACCAGGAGGCGCCGCAACAGACCGGCGCGATCCGCGAACACGATGCCAAGGGACGCCACACCACGACCGCCCGCTCCCTGCACGCCATCGCGGGCGGCGGCTGGGTGATCGACACGCCCGGCATGCGCACGCTGCACGTGGGCGACGCCGCGGAGGGGATCGGCACGCTCTTCGCCGAGATCACCGAACTCGCCCCCCTGTGCCGCTTCAGCGATTGCACCCACGCCCACGAACCCGGCTGCGCCGTCCAGGCCGCCGTCAAAGCCGGCACCCTCGACCCCGCCCGCCTCGCCCGCTGGCGCACCCTCTTCGACGAGAACAAGGACAACACGCCGGTGCTGGTCGGGCCGAGGGGGAATAGGACGTTTGCGGGGCGGCCGCGGAGGCGGTGAGCCACGGACCAGCCTGGGTCGCGGCGCAACCGGACAGCGGGAGTAATTCACCGGGCCATTGTTGCAGGCGGCCATCCTTGCGCGGGCCCGCCGCGGTCGGTATCCTTGACCTCATTTCTAGAGGGCCTGCCGTGCCGCTCACTTTAGCCAAAAATTCTGTTAGCAGAACCCTGAGCCCTTCCGTGTTGGTCAATCGGGCCCATCCGAGAACGGTTGCCATTCACGCGTTCCAGAGCGTCTCCCAAGGGTCCAGGAGCCCGGTTACCATCATCGGCGGCGACGGGTGTCGATCCATCCGCCCGAATAAACCGAGTTAGGACCCGACCTTCTGCCAGACTGTCTAACATCCGTGCGCGAGAACGTCTTCTACGGCTGCTCTACAGCATTGTTGGGGCCAGCACGCAGACGCACGGGTGACCACTGCAGCGGCGCCTCATCCGAAGAGAATGGCTCCTGGGACCGCCACCAGCCCCTCGGTATCAATGTCGTTTACGTGCCATTCGCCAGCGGTCGCCAGTGTAGAATTTAGTGACGTGATGCAAAAAAGAATGTACGTAGGCTCGTCAAAACCGCTCACTCAATCGAAGCTATGTCTCTCGAACGAAATATGGAACATGTCGAGGAGCAAGGAGCATCTGTCGTTTTGGCAGGCAACTTCAATCCAGCCATCTTTAATCCTGACTGGCTAGTTCGCCAGGAAGTCGTCTCCTCGGCAGAACTAGATGAAGGGGGCGTGAACGTCATACATGCTGAAGTTGCCCAATTTAAAGTTGGCTCTCTTCGGTTTGAGATACTGATTGATCGATTCACGGTACACGCTCTTTCGGAGCCATTCGTTAGGGTTGCAGACGTTATCGCGGATATCTTTGCGAAGGCGCTACCGCACACTCCCATCACCGCGATGGGCATAAACTACTTCGCCCACTTCCGTGTTTTGAGCCGCCAGCAACAGACTGCTTTCGGCAGAACGCTTGCACCAATCCAGCCATGGGGCGACTGGGGCAGCACGCTGGAAAGCGATATTTCAGAGCAGGTTGGGGGACTAACAAGCCTGTCGATGCAACAAGTTTCTCCTCCAGACCGCGCGTCCGGCCACATAATGGTAACTGTACAGCCATCCGCGCACATCCCTGCAGGGCAAGGTGTTTTCTTTCAGCACAATGATCACTTCTCGATTGCTAAGAACGAATCCAGCATCGATTTCCCTGGCCTTTGCTTAAAACAATTAACTCCCTCGTTGCAGAGAGCGCGATCCGTTTTGTCTCATCTTATTTCAGTTGCTAGAGGCTTGTAATGCCCACGGCTGCGCTTCGAGAAATAGTGCCAGAGACGGTACGGGCTAACAAGTCAAGCTACGGTTTCGTTTCTCATGAAGTGAGCATTGACCGGGATTTAAGAGTTGTCGACCGCGCTGCTAAGCGCTTTACCCTGCAACGACATCCCGAGTTTCAGCCTGAGCTGTTTACAGGGGCTCGCAAAAATGAGGAGATCCTTTTTCACGTCGAAGGCTTTTTCAAGAGATCAGAAATCACGGGCATATCGGTGAACACCCTACAGGAGTGGCAGGGCTGCGTCGAAGGCATAGAAGACAGTCGCTTCAATGCTCGAATCGTTGATCTGACTCGACCGTCAACAGACGCCGAGTTCACAACCATACCGTTCAAGATCGTCGACAAGGTTGACCGGCATAAAATCCAACGTGGTGCTCTGTTTCATCTCATAATCGGCTACACGCGAGAAAAAGGTGGAACTTACTCACGCAAGCCAATCATTTACTTCCGCAAATATGCTCCCGAATCGACGAGAATTGGTGCAAAGGCAGCCTCTCTTTTGAGTAGTTTACGTGACGCTTCCCGCATCAAAACCAGGCCTGCAAGAGATTGAGGTATCGATATTTAGCCGTGGATATGGCGAGTCGATCTGTATTCACGTCGGACAAGGCAAGTGGCTGATTATTGACAGCTTGCTTACTAGCAGCGGCCAGCCTGTAGCGCTGGAGTATTTAATTTCACTCGGCTGCGATCTGCAAAGTGACGTCGTGGCTATTCTGATTACTCATTGGCATGATGATCATATTGGAGGCGCAGCCTCACTCATCGCACAGTGCTCCTCTGCAATAATCGCGTTATCGGGAGTTCTATTGGAAGACGAGTTCATTACGTTACTACAGCGGGCAGACCCGCCCTCTACGAGCACTATTTCAAGCGGCATCGATGAACTTGTGCAAGTGCTTAGTTTGATTAAGCACAGAGACTCTATGTTTTGCTGGCATAATCAAATTATTGCTGAGGATCGATCAACTTTTCCATTTAGATTCGAGTCATTATCACCGAGTAGTGGAGACTTTGTTGATTTCATGGAATCTATCCGAAATTATGTCTTGTCTGATGAGCCCGGGCGACGCATTATTTCGCCACCCCGTAATGACGCATCAGTCGCAGCAGTCGTCGAAATCCAGGCAGACAAGCTACTGTTCGGGGCAGACTTGGAAACAAGCAAGTTGAGTACCGGCTGGGATGCGCTTAACCGAGCGGCGTGGCGTAACAGAGGTCAAGCTTGCTTCTTCAAAATTCCTCATCACGGATCCGTAACCGGTCATCACCCTTTGACGTGGACAGACCTGTTGCTCAGTGACGTCACTTCGGGACTGACGCCTTGGAGTAGAGGTCGCAAACTTCCCTCCAATACAGATGTGGACAGAATACTACGCTATACCTCAAACGCGCATATAGCTTCGCGCGTCAGGGTTGGAAAAAGCAAAAAGCGTGATCAAAGGGTGGAGCAAACGCTTACCAAATTTGGCATCCAGGTTGAAGGAGGTGACCAGACGTTAGGCCATTTACGTTTTCGTAAATTGCTTACTTCCAAGTGGCAAGTTGAGTACGGCGGTGATAGTTCGAAGCTGTCGCATATGATCCCACCTGGAGCCTGAGTAGCCGCTAGACAGATTTGCATGTCCTCTGAGCGAATCGGCGCGCGATGAGACAGCTGGAAAACGTGTTTAAGCCGCCACATCCACCCGTTCCGCCCCCGCATCCCCCAATTCCTTCTTCTGCGCCGCATAGAACGACGCATTGTGCTCCCCCCGCAGCGCCTCGCGGGTGAATTGGATGAGGTGGTGGCAGACGAAGCCCATGTTGTAGATGGCCTCGATCTGGCCCTTCTTCAGCGCGTGCCAGGCCGAGCGCCAGAAGACGCCGCGGTAGTCGGATTTGACGCCGATCTGCCAGATGATGTTGGCGCCCATGAAGAGGCCGCGACGCAGGTTCGCGCGGGTCAGCTTGCCCTTGGCCGGGGTCTTGATGCGGTTGCCGTAGGTCACGTCCATCTGGGTGCGGAAGCGGCTGAAGATGTTTTCCGGGCTGTAGGCATGCGCGATGGCGCGGCGCCAGCTCGCCACCACGGCATCGTGCGGGCGCAGGAATTTGACGTTCGATTCGAGCTTGGGGTCGTCGATCAGCCGGTCGGCCTTGGCGAGCCGGTCCCACAGGGGCGTCTTGGGCAGCGCCTGCAGGATGTTGATGGTGAGCACCGGCACGGCCGAGCGGTCGATGAATTCGATGAGGCGCTGCTCCGATTCGTCGGATTCGGAATCGAGCCCCAGGATGATGCCGGAGGTCACCTCCAGGCCGTAGCTGTTCAGCGTGTTGAGCGCCTCGAACATCGGCACGGCATTGTTGTGGTCCTTGGCGATGGCCTTCAGCGCATCGAGTTCCGGCGTCTCGATGCCGACGAAGACCGTGAAGAAGCCCGCCTGCTTCATCAGCTCCAGGATCTCGGGCTGCTTCGCCATGTTGAGCGTCGCCTCGCAGGCGAATTGCAGCGGGTAGTCGTGCTTCTTCTGCCATTCCACCAGATGCGGCAGCATCTCCTTCGTGGCCTTGCGGTTGGCGATGAAATTGTCGTCGACGAAATAGATCACGGCCGGGTGCGCCGGCTGCGAGATGAAGGCGTCGAGCTCCGCCAGCAGTTGCTCGGGCGTCTTCAGCCGCGCCTGCCGGCCATAGAGGGCCGGAATGTCGCAAAACTCGCACCGGTAGGGGCAGCCGGAACTGAACTGCAGCGAGCCGAGCAGGTATTTCTTCAGCGGCAGCTGATCATAGGCCGGCAGCGGAAAGTCGGAGAGCGGCATGCGCTCGACGGTGGTGAGCACCACCTGGGCGGCCGGCGGCGTGAGGTCGGCATCGAGGATGCGGATCAGCTGGTCGGTGGCGTCGCCGATCTCGCCCGAATGCAGGTAATCGAACTCGGGGTATTTTTCCGGCGCGCCCGAGGCCGAGGAGCCGCCGATACACGTCACCTTGCCGAAGCGCTTGGCCTTCTCGTGAATGACGTGGATCTGCTTTTCCTGGATGTGCATGCCGGAGACGAAGACCGCATCGGCCCATTGATAATCCTCGTCGCTGGCCGGCCGGAGGTTCTCGTCGATGAAGCGAACGTCCCACTTCTCCGGCAGATAGGCCGCGATGACGAGCAGCCCCTGCGGGGGCATGAAGGCCTTGACGCCCGGCATCAGCGGATAAGCGTGGGAGAAGGTGCCGAAGGAGGGGGTGTAGTGCGGGAAGACGCACAGAATGCGCCGGACATTGGAAACTTCAACGGTAGAACGCACCCAGACAACTCCTCGGCCGCGACCTGATTTTCAAGGAGATTCTAGCACGGAAAACGGCGGCGGCGAGGCCCCGGTGCATCTTCCTTGTCCCGCCCTCGCGGGAGACGGGAGAGCCGTGCTACAGGGACGCGCAGCCGTAAAGGGAGAAAGCCAAATGGAAGGCGTCCACGTCGTCGATCACCCGCTGGTGCAGCACAAGCTGACCCTGATGCGGACGGACAGCCGGTCCACCAAGGGGTTCCGGCAGTTGCTGAACGAGATCGGCATGCTGCTCTGCTACGAAGTGACGCGTGACCTGCCGACGGAACTCGTCGACATCGAGACGCCGCTACAGCCCATGAAGGCCCCCATGATCGCCGGCAAGAAGCTGGTCTTCGCGCCCATCCTGCGGGCCGGCGTCGGATTTCTCGACGGGATGCTCGATCTCGTGCCCTCCGCCCGCGTGGCTCATATCGGGCTCTACCGCGACCCCGAAACGCTGCAGGCGGTGGAATATTACTTCAAGGCGCCGAGCGATCTCGCCGACCGCCTGACCATCGTGATGGACCCGATGCTGGCGACCGCGAACTCGGCCGTCGCGGCGATCGACCGGCTGAAGGCGCGCGGCGCCAAGGACATCCGATTCGTGTGCCTGCTCGCCGCGCCCGAGGGCATCAAGCGCCTGCGCGACGCGCACCCGGAAGTGACGATCTGGACGGCGGCGGTCGACAGCCACCTCAACGACCACGGCTACATCGTGCCGGGCCTCGGCGACGCGGGCGACCGGATGTTCGGCACGAAGTGAGTGTTTAGGCCGCAGCGCCCGCCGAGGATTGCCGGGCGAGGTTTCGGGCCTCGGCCCCGGCCAGCGCGATATTGCGCTGGCGACGGCGCTGCAATTGCTGGTCGGCCAGCACGCCGAGCAGGATCACGGCGCCCATCACGGCGAAATTGAGCGAGCTCGGGATGCCCAGCATGTTGACGAGGTTCTGCAGCACCTGCAGCAGCACGGTGCCGAGCACGATGCCGATGATCGATCCCTCCCCGCCCCGCAGCGAGCAGCCGCCGAGCACCGCCGACGCGATGGCATAGAGCTCATAGAAGTTGCCGTGCGCCGAGGGTGAGACGGACTGGGTGTAGAACACGAAGAACACGGCCGACAGACCCGACAAAAGGCCCGAGAGCACATAGGCGGTCGTGATCACCCGCGCCGTGGGAATACCGGAGAAGCGAGCCGCCTCCTCGTTCTTGCCGACCGCGAAGAGATAGCGGCCGAAGACAGACTTATGCAGCACCACGCTCATGATCGCCGCGACGATGACGAGGAAGATGAAGGTGTGGGGCACGTTGTAGCTGCGGCCCGACATCAGCCATTCCAGGTTCTCGTAGCCGCCGCCGTAGCCGAAGCCTTGCGTCGAGTCGGCCGTGTACCAGCGCGCGATGCCGCGGTAGAGCAGCAGCCCGCACAAGGTGACCACGAAGGGCTGCATCTTGAGGCGCGTCACCAGCGTGCCGTGGATGCCGCCGAGGACCACGCCGCCGGCGACCGTGACCAGCAGCGCCAAGGGCCAACCGAGGTCGTAGTTGATCAAGAGGTCGAGGAAGATGATCCCGAGCAGAGCGAACATCGAGCCGACCGACAATTCGATGCCGCCGGTGATGATCACCAAACCTTCGCCGATGGCGAACAGGCCAAACAGCCCGATCTGGTTCGCGAGGTTCATCAGGTTGACCTGCGACAGGAACTGCGGGTTGATCGTCGCCGTCACGCCGCCGATCACCACGATGAGCAGGAAAAGTCCAAGCTCTTTCTTAAGCATGGGCGGCAACGTCCTCTTGACCCGTGTGGCCGACGGCAAGCATCAGCACATTGTGTTCTGAGAAATCCTTGCGGTCGAGGAAGCCGCTGATACGGCCCTCGTGCATCACCGCGATGCGGTCGCTGACCCCGATGACCTCTTCCATGTCACTGGAGATCATCAGGATGGCGACGCCGCGGTCGGCGAGCGCCCGCATCAGCGCATAGATCTCGCTCTTGGCCCCGACATCGATGCCGCGTGTCGGCTCGTCGAAGATGATCGCCTTCGGGCGCATCGAGAGCCACTTGCCGAGCACGACCTTCTGCTGGTTGCCGCCCGACAGCGTGATGGCCTTGGTGTCGACGCTCGGCGCCTTGATGGAAAGGCTGCGGCGCTGTTCTTCGGCCACCTTGTGCTCGCGACCGCCGTCGACCAGCATCATCGGCGCGTAGCTGTCGAGATCGGCGAGCGAGATGTTCTCGACGATCGGCATGTCGAGAAGCAGGCCGCAGCGTTTTCGGTCCTCCGGAATGAGGTAGATGCCCTCGGCGATGGCGTCCCGCGCGGTGTTCACACGGATGGGCGTGCCGTTCAGCGTGATGCCGCCCGCGACCGGCGGCTGGACGCCGAAGACAGTCTCGGCGAGGCTCGTGCGGCCGGAGCCGATGAGGCCGGCGAGCCCCAAAATTTCTCCGAACCGAACCGACAGGCTGACAGCCCGGTCCGGAAAGGCTGAGGTCACGAGCTCCTTGACATCAAGCCCGGCATTTTGCGGGACGGTTTTCGGCTGAATGTAGATCGATTTCAGGTCTCGCCCGATCATCAGGCGGATCATGGCGGCGTGGCTGATCTCGGCTTTGGCGAGTTCGCCGACACGTTTGCCGTCCCGCAGCACGACGACGCGGTCGCAGCAATCCCTTACCTCGGCGAGCCGGTGCGAAATATAGATCACACTCACGCCGTCGGCCCGCAATTCGGCGATCACGCCAAGCAAGCGCTCCGTCTCGGTCAGGGTCAGGCTCGATGTCGGCTCGTCCATGATGATGATGCGCGCGTCGAGCGACAGGGCCTTGGCGATCTCGACCATCTGGCGTTGCGCGATCGATAAGGTCTCGACGGAGTCGCCGGGTCCGAAATCGACGCCGAGCCGCGTGAGCAGCGGCGCCACGCGCGCATGCATAGTCGCTTCGTCAACGAGATTGAGAATGCCGCCTCGGCGTGGTTCGCGGCCGATGAACACATTCGCGGCCACATCGAGATTTTCGAAGAGGTTGAGTTCCTGATGCACGAAGGCGATGCCGGCCTTGGTGGCTTCCTTGACCGTGAGGGTCGGAAATTCGGTGCCGTCAACGACGATGACGCCTGCGGTCGGCGCGACGACACCCCCGAGGATCTTCATCAGCGTCGACTTGCCGGCCCCATTCTCGCCGATCAGGCCGAGGATCTCAGCCTTGCCGACCGACAGGCTGACACCGTCAAGCGCCGTCACGCCCGGATAGGTCTTGATGATCCCACGCAATTCGAGAAGGGTCTCGGCCATTCCTGCCTAATTGTTCGAGCGACGAAATATGGTGGCCCGCCCGCCTCGCACGGCGAAAGCGCGGTCTGCCGGCCCGGGTTTGCGGGTACAGTCCCGAAACAGCATGACGGCGCAGGACCTCGCGGCCCCGCGCCCGCCGGTTGCGACGCTTACTTCTTCAACAGATCTCGAACGCGCGTCGAGAATTCCTTCACGTTGGACTTGTCGATGATTTGCGTCGGAATAATCTGTAGTTTGTTGGCGGGAACGACCGACTTGTCGCCCTCGATGTATTTCGCAAGGTTCTTGATCGACTGATAGCCGAACTCGTAGGGCTGCTGCACGACAGTGCCGTCGATCACGCCTTCCGCCACGCCCTTCAACGTCTGCTGATCCTCGTCGAAGCCGACGATCTTGACCTTGCCTTCCTTGCCGGCCGCCTTCACCGCATTGTAGATCTGCGGTGTATTGTAGGCCCAGAGGCCGGCGAGCAGGTCGATGTCGGGGTATTTGGTCAAAGTGTCTTCCACATTCGCCTTGGCTTTGGCCTGATCGCCGCCGTCGGTGCGAATGTCGATGATCTCGATCTTGGTGCCGGCGATCACTTCCTTGATGCCCTGGCTCCGCTCACGCGCATTGGCGGCGTCCATGGTGCCGACGAACAGCATGATCTTGCCGCCGTTCGGCAGCGCCTTCTTGATGAGCTCGCCCGCCTGCCGCCCCGCCGCGACATTGTCGGTGCCGATATACATGACGCGGTTCGATTTCGGCGCATCGGCATCCTGCGTGAACAGGACGGCCTTGGACGCGACCTGATTCAGGATCTCGGTGGAATTGTCGGGATTGACCGGGCTGATCGAGACGCCAGCAACGCCCTTGGCGAGAAGATCTTCGAGAATACGCTTCTGGGCGGCGGCCGACATTTCGCCAGGAATGTAGAATTCGACGTTGTAGTTCGGCAGCTCCTTCTGAGCCTTTTCCGTGCCGCGACGCGCGATGGTCCAGAAATCGGCCGGGACGTTCACCACGAAGGCAAGCGTCTTCTTGTCGGCAGCGACGCTGGGCTGGATCAACGCGGCCCCCGCGATCAGCACGGATGCAGCAGACAGCAGGGTACGTTTCGTAAAGCGATGCATTGGCGTTCCTCCCGCGGACTTATCATTCACCGCCAGCGACCGTTGGACTGCTGGCGCCGACACGTCCCGCACCGTGCCGATTTTCGCGTTTCTTCGAACGCGCTCCAGAAAAGTTTGCGCATTTTTCCCGCAACCCGTCCACTAGAATTTTAGTGCGGTCGTAGAGAGAGATTCCGGGATGCGTAGTTGGCATATAAACCGATACGCTCCGACCATCGGCTCGACAATGGAGAGAGATATGGCCCGATCCGGCGGCAAGGTGCCTGCCACCAAACGGCCCCGAGGCGGCGGCGGCGGTCTGGAAGCCCAGTCGAGCATGATGAGTGTCGCTCAGAGCCTTGCGGAACTGGCGCGTCTGCTCTTCCAAGAGATGAGCCGTAAAAAACCACGGGACGCCATGGTCGAGCGCTACAGCATCCTGTTCCAGGACGGCCTGACGGAACTCCGCATCGCAGCCAACGGCGGTGACGTCGCGGCGGCTCGCGATATCGGGGAAGTCCAGAAGGCCGTCGCGGCCGCGCTGCCGGCCGGCAATGGCGAGCCGGTCGCGATCATGCTTTTGGCACGGGCCTTTGCGGAGGCTCAACTCGATCCTGGACCGGCCTTGCGCGACGTCATGATGCAGGCGCTCGCTGATCTGCCGGAAGCATCCGAAGATGAGAGTCCGGAAGGTTCAGTCGACCCCTTCTCCGACCTCGCGGCGGCGCTTGGGGACGATCCTTTCGCGCTGCACGCCGAGCTTGCCGCCACAGGTTCGGCGTTGCCGAGCGAACATCGCGCCGCGATGGCCACCCTCTTGGCCGCGTCGCCGAACCCGACGGTCTGCAAATCGACCTTGGGATTTGCGCTGTCGCCTGACGCCGTGGTGGCTCACGCGGCGCTTACGGCCTTGAAAGACGCCAAGATCGATGGACCGGTCGCTACGGTCCTGTCGGCGTGGCTTATGCAGATCCGGTTTTGGGTCGGAGAGAAACGCCGGCCAGAGATCGACGCCGCGATCCGCAGTCTGCGCGCGAAATCGTCGCAGGGCGTCGAGCGCCCACCCCGCTCGGAGGTTCGACTTGTGCTGGCCTCGATCTGCGATGGTGCCGGTGCCCAAAGCCTGTTTGCCATGGTCAAGCGTGGCCGACGCTTCGCCGTGGCCTGTGTCCTGGTCAAACTCGGGACCGGCATCGCGGATGCCTGGATTCGCGACGCGCTGACCAAGGCGGACGCGGAGGCCTTCATCAACGACGTTCTGGCCGGCGTCGAAAGCGTCGAAATCTCCATGGTGTTGTTTGAACGGCGGCTCGCCGATGCCCTCGTGGCTCATCTTGACACCGGCACGCCACCGCCCTTCCACCTGCTTCAGGCCATGGATGTCCTGGGGCTTTCCAGCCTGCGACCGGACGCTTCACCGCCTGCGGTGCTCGCCGAGGCCCTGCTGGCGGGACTGCCGGCGGACCTGACAGGTCCCGCTGCCGTGGAGGACGCACATCGGCGTTCCCTGACATGGATGCAGGAGTTCGAGACAGTCGCATCCTGGTTCGAGGCCGGTGAAGACGTCGAGGCTCTGCTCCGCCCCTTGAAGTCCCGCAAGCAGCGGCTGGTCGCGGTGACGACCAAGCTGCTCCCGGGGCGGCGCAAAGCCTGGGCGGAGCGTTGCGCCTGGACGTCTGCCGTTCTTAAAGAGGAGGCGGAGCCCGACGAACTGTTGTGGGTCGATTTTGCTCTCGTGTCCCGCGATCTGGCGGGAACGAGGCCACTTGAGGAAATCCCGCTGGCGGGCTTCATCGCGAGCGCAACCGTCGAAGCTTTTCTGCAGCGCTGAGCGTGGCGGCGGCTGATCCCGCAGTTGCTTGGAGACAGTCGGCCGGCACAGGCATTATACCCTCGTCTCAGCGCTCGGCTTCGCGATCGAGAAGCGCGCGTTTGCGATCCACCCCCCAGCGATAGCCCGACAAACCGCCGTCGGAACGCACCACCCGGTGGCAGGGGATCGCCACCGCCAGAGCATTGGCGGCGCAAGCTTGCGCCACGGCCCGCACGGCACGCGGCAGGCCGATGGTTGCCGCGATCTCCGCATAGCTCGCAGTGCGGCCTGGCGGGATGGCCCGCAGGGCCTCCCACACCCGCCGCTGGAACGCCGTCCCGGCGATGTCGAGCGGCAGGTCGAGGCGGCCGCCTGGGGCCTCCACCAGTCCGATGACCGTGGCGACGTGCCGCTCGAAGTCCGGGTCGCCGCCGATGAGTTCCGCCTTCGGAAACCGGTCCTGCAGATCGCGAACCAGCGCGTCCGGGTCGTCGCCGAGCAGGATGGCGCAGAGCCCGCGTGGGGTCGCGGCCACCAGGATCGCGCCGAGCGAACAGGCCCCGACCGCGAAGCGGATCACCGTCTCCCTCCCGCCCGTCCGATAAGCCGAGGGCGTCATGCCCAGCGCCTCATCGGCTGCCGCATAGGCGCGACTGCTCGCATTGAAGCCGGCTTCGTATATGGCCTGTGTCACGTTTGCGTCGGGCGCCGCCAGGGCCGCCTGCAAGCGGCCCGTCCGGTGCGCCACCGCATAGGCTCGGGGCGTCACCCCTGTCGCGGCCTTGAACACGCGATGGAAATGGAACGGGCTCAACCCAGCCTGACGGGCCAGCACGGCGAGGCTCGGCAGGGTCTCGGCCGCCGCGATGGTCCGGCACGCGTCAGCCACAACAGCGGCATGAGCGTCGGCCTGTCCGTGCTGGTCGGGCCGACAGCGCAAACAGGGACGGAAGCCGGCTCGGGCCGCCGCTGCCGCGCTGCCGTAGAAGCTGACATTCTCGGCCTTCGCGCGCCGAGACGGGCAGGAGGGACGGCAATAGACCCCGGTCGTCGCCACCGCATAGACGAAGCTTCCGTCGAGCGTGGCGTCACGCTCCATCACAGCGCGCCATCGCGCGTCCTGCTGCGTTTGAACCGTCTTGGTGGTGTCTCCCATCGCCATCGCCGACATGTCGTTTCCCGCTGACCAGAGTAGCATCACCGGACCGTAGACGCGCCTTTGGCCCGCCGCACCCCGGACCTTGCTTTCGAATTCCGAGGCCGTTGTGTCTTGCGGGCCGGCAGATCGGCAAGGCGGCCGAGGGTCGGCTACCGACCGAACTTGGACTCTGAGATTGTCATCGGTGTTGAGCCGCTTGCGGATCACAAGCAGGACTTCGGGCTGTGCAAACTCAAGCCTACGCACCATACTGCTCCCTCGACCTGCCGCGGAAAGCTTTCATTCCGCTATGCTGGTCAACGAAGCGACATCTCTCCGCCATGTACGCCAGTTGCGGAGTCCAACAATGGCTTGCCAGGCCCTGCCAGCCAGTCGGAGAGATGATACAGCTTTCCGAACTCGGCCCTGAGCGACGCGATATCCGCATGGCCTGCGAGGCGGCCATCGTCGATCAAGGATGCCAAACCGCCCAGGAACGCGTTCTCCTGAAGAAGGCTGTCCGGCAATCGTTGATAGGTGATCGGCTTACCGGCAGCGCGGGTGAGCTCTTTCTGGAGATCGATCCCTGTCACCTGGTCGCCTGCGATCTCGATGGTGCGACCGGCATATCGTACCGGGTCGGCAAACACGCCGGCCACGATCTTCCCGATGTCGTCGGCCGCGATGATCTGCGCGGATTGGTCAGGACGTAGGAAGAATGTGAAAACGCCCTGGTCGAGCCCCATGCCCGGCAGCGTCAGCAGTTCCATGAACGCGGCCGGACGGACAATCGTGCTGCGCAGAGGCAGGCCGCGGATGTGTTCTTCGATCTGGGTCTTGCTATCGAAGTGGCCCATGCCGGTAGGGCCTTGCCCAGCCGCGTTGACCGACGTGTACACGAGGTGTTGAACGCCGTGAGCAAGCGCGAGATTGGCGATCGTCGTGCCATAGCGAACCTCCTGCTCGTCAGTGACACCATAGGCGGGTCCTTGACCCGAACTGGGTTGCACGCTGAACACTCCGTAGACACCCGACATGGCAGCCTCGATCGAGACGGGATCGGCCAGGTCGCCGGGAACAACGGCCACGCCTGCCGATGCCAGGGCACGGGCCTTCGCGCTGCGCGGATCGCGGACAAGAGCTCTGACCGACCATCCTTTCGCCTTGAGCGCGGCTGTGACGGCCCCACCCTGCTGCCCGGTCGCACCGAACACCAGCACGGTCCTTTTGCCCGAACCGCTTTCGGCGTCGCTCAATCTTTGCGCTTTCTCGACCATCGTGCCGACCTCCTGTCGCTGAAAGCCGAATAGGTATATAAATCGTACTAGTATGCAATTAGGCACCTGAAGCGTACCAGGTACGTTGGAGTATCCCGCATGGCGCAAGCGGCACCCGAATCCATCGAACTCAACCGTCTGGTGTTGGAAGAGCTGACCGGCAAGTGGACGCTGCTTGTTCTTGATGCCCTTTGTGCCGGTCCCATGCGGTTCAACGCGCTGCGACGAACGCAAAAGGGCATCACGCAACGCGCGTTGACGCAGTGCCTCAGACGGCTTGAGGCCAGCGGCTTCATCAAACGCATGGTCGTCAGCACGGCGCCGGTCGCGGTCGTGTACGAAATTTCAACGCTCGGCCGTTCGCTTGAACCTCATCTGCAGGCGATGCTGCGATGGGCGGAAGAGCATCGAGGGGAGGTCATGGCCGCTCAGGCCGCATATGCAGCGTCTGCTGCCGTATGAGTACATTGATGTGCGAATGAATAGTCTTGCGCCGTTTCGCAGCCGCCGCGAAACGGAGGGTTGGGAGTTGCATCACGCAGGTTCAAATGTCTGCTGCTGTCTCGCGCAGCGGACGCAAGTGACGGCCCCCTACACACTGCCGTTACCGCAGGCACCCCACGGCAACAAAACACGCAGGTTCCGGCGCTTGCGCCCTTTCCCGACCTCGAAGTCTCGTGCCATGTTGCACGCGGCTGAGCTTCGCGGCTCCCGACCTTGTTTTGGTGGAGTGATCCTGATGATGACGCGTTGCACGCGTGGTGCGGCTGTCCTGGCCGGTGCGAGCCTTCTGGCGCTCTGTGCGACGGCGGCGTCCGCCGCCAGCGTCAAGCCGGCCGTGGTCTATGACATCGGCGGCAAATTCGACAAATCCTTCAACGAAGGCGTGTTTCACGGCGCCGAGAAGTTCAAGTCCGACACCGGCATCGACTTCCGCGACTTCGAGGTGACCAACGACGCCCAGCGCGAACAGGCCTTGCGCAAATTCGCCCGCGACGGCTTCAACCCGATCGTGGCAGTGGGCTTCGGACAGGCGCAGCCGCTTGAAAAGGTCGCGGCCGAATTCCCCAACACCCATTTCACCATCATCGATTCCGTGGTCGACAAGCCGAACGTGCAGTCGATCACGTTCCGCGAGGAACAGGGCTCGTTCCTGGTCGGGCTTCTGGCCAGCAAAGCTTCGAAGGACGGCAAGGTCGGCTTCGTCGGCGGCATGGACATCCCCCTGATCCGCAAATTCGGCTGCGGCTATGTCCAGGGTGCGAAATACGCGAACCCGAAAGCCGACGTGTACCAGAACATGACCGGCACCACCGGCGCCGCATGGCGTGATCCGGTGAAGGGCGGCGAACTCGCCCGCTCGCAGATCGACCGCGGCGCAGAGGTGATCTATGCGGCTGCCGGCGCGACCGGCCTCGGCGTGCTTCGCGCTGCGGCCGACGGGGGTAAGCTCGGCATCGGCGTCGATTCGAACCAGGACGGCCTGTTTCCGGGCAAGATCCTAACCTCCATGCTCAAACATGTCGACGTGGCGACCTACAAGACCTTCATGGACGCCAAGGACGGCACCTGGAAGCCGGGCAGTCAGGTTCTTGGCCTCAAGGAAGATGGCGTGGGCTATTCCTACGACGACTATAACAAGGCGCTGATCACGCCCGAAATGAAGGCGGCAGCCGACGCTGCCGCCAAGGACATCATCGACGGCAAGATCCAAGTGCACGACTACATGTCGGACTCGAAGTGCCCTGAGTAGGCGCGAATGCCCGTTGCGGCGGCCATCGAACTCGAAGGCATCGACAAGAGTTTCGGCGCGGTTCACGCCAACAGGAACGTGACCCTGAGCGTGGCGGCAGGCTCGATCCACGGCATCGTGGGCGAGAATGGCGCCGGCAAGTCGACCCTCATGTCGATCCTGTACGGCTTTTATGAAGCCGATGCGGGCGAGATCCGGGTCGGCGGCACGCCTGTGAAGATCGGCTCGTCGCGACAGGCCATCGCGCACGGGATCGGCATGGTGCACCAGCACTTCATGCTGGTAGATACGTTGAGCGTGCTCGACAATGTCATGCTCGGCGCCGAGGGCGGCGCGCTCGTGGCCCGAGGCGCCGCGGCGATCCGGGTCAAACTCGCGGAGCTTGGCCGCGCCTACGGTCTCGTGGTGGATCCCGACGCGCTTGTCGGCGATCTCGGGGTGGGCCTGCAGCAGCGCGTCGAGATCCTGAAGGCGCTGGTGCGCGGGGCCACGATCCTGATCCTCGACGAGCCGACCGCCGTGCTCACCCCGCCCGAGGCCGACCAGCTGTTCGGCATGCTCGATACGCTGCGGCGCGAGGGCAAGACGGTGATCTTCATCACCCACAAGCTGCGCGAGATCATGCACATCACCGATCGTGTCTCGGTGATGCGGCGTGGCGAGATCGTACTGACGACCGAGACGGCCGCGACCTCGCCGGCCCAACTCGCCGATGCCATGGTGGGTCGCCGGGTGCTGCTGACCGTCGCCAAAGGCCCCGCCACGCCCGGCCCCGTGCGCCTGGAAGCACGCGGCCTGACGGTTCTAGGCAGCAACGGCGTGGCGCTGGTCGACGATGTCTCGTTCACCTTAAGGGCCGGCGAAATCACCGGGCTCGCCGGCGTCGCGGGCAACGGCCAATCGGAGCTGCTGGAAGCGCTTGCCGGAATCCGCCCGATCGCGGCGGGCGAGATTCTCATCGACGGGAAAGTCGTGCCTGCGACGAGCCACAACCCAAAGGCGATCCGGACCCTCGGCCTCGCCCATGTGCCGGAGGACCGGCACCGCATGGGCCTCATCATGCCGTTCGAGGCCGCCGAAAGCGCCATCCTCGGCATTCATACCGATCCAGCTTTCGGGCGCGGCCCCTGGTTGTCGCGCAAGTCCATCATCGCGGATCTCGCCCGCAAGATGGCGGGCTACGACATTCGGCCGCCAAATCCGCGGCTGAAGACGGCGAATTTTTCCGGCGGCAATCAGCAGAAGATCGTTCTCGCCCGCGAGATGGAGCGCGATCCCGGCATCGTGCTCGCCGGGCAGCCGACGCGGGGTGTCGACATCGGCGCCATCGAGTTCATCCACAGCCGCCTCGTCGCCTTGCGCGATGCCGGCAAGGCCGTGCTGGTCGTCTCGGTCGAGCTCGACGAGATCATGGCGCTCGCCGATCAGATCCTCGTGATGTGCGGCGGCCGTCTCACCGGCGCGCGCACGCCGCCGCCTGACGCCGCCAACGATGAGCGTTTCGTCGGCGACCTCGGTCTGCTGATGGCCGGCGTAACGGAGCAAGCGGCGTGATCGCACCGCGCGTCAGCTTCGTCACGCTCGGCGTCGCTTCCGTGGCGGTCAGCCGTGCCTTCTACGAGAGGCTCGGTTGGACGGCATCCGGCGCCAGCCAGGAGGGCGTCGCGTTTTTCCAGCTCGGACCCGTGGTGCTGGCGCTGTTCGGCCGACAGGACCTCGCCGACGATGCGCAAGTCGCAAACACCCCGGCAGGCTTTTCCGGCATCAGCCTCGCCCAGAATTTTGCGAGCCCCGGTGAGGTCGACCTTGCTTATGAGGCCGCGCTTTCGGCGGGCGCCACACCGCTGAAGCCGCCCGGGCCGGTCTTCTGGGGAGGACATACGGCCTATTTCGCCGATCCCGACGGATTTGCCTGGGAACTGGCCCACAATCCGTTTTTTCCGTTGGACGACACCGGGGCCGTGATCCTTCCACCATGAGCGCCCCCATCACTCTGCCCCGCTGGGCCGACCTCGTGCTCGTGCCCGTGCTCAGCGTTCTCACGGCCTTCGTGGTCGGCGGCCTCGTGGTCGCGGCCATCGGGGTCAGCCCTTGGGACGCCACCAGGACCCTGATCACCGGCAGCCTCGGCAGCGGCGAGGCGCTCGGCTTCACGCTCTATTACACCACCGACTTCATCTTCACGGGTCTTGCGGTGGCGCTCGCCTTTCAGGCCGGGCTGTTCAACATCGGCGGCGAAGGACAGGCAACGCTCGGCGGCCTCGGCGCGGCGCTCGTCTGCCTGCACGGTGGCTTCCTGCCCGGCTGGCTGCTGATCCCCCTGGGGATCGTCGCCGCGGCGGTCTTCGGCGGCATCTGGGGCCTCGTGCCCGGCTATCTGCAGGCCAAACGCGGCAGTCACATCGTCATCACCACCATCATGTTCAACTGGCTGGCCTCCACCCTGATGGGCTACCTGCTGGTCAACGGCATGCGGGCACCACAGTCGATGGAACCGGAAACCGTCCCGTTCCCGCCGCAGGCCGCGATCCCGACCGTGCACGGCATCCTGGAGGCGCTCGGGATTCCCTCTGCCACCACGCCGCTCAACCTGAGCTTCCTGCTGGCACTCGCCTGTGCTTTCGCGATGTGGCTCTTCATCTGGCGCACCCGGACCGGCTACGAGATCCGGACCACCGGCGCGAACCCGACCGCCGCCGTCTATGGCGGCATCGCACCAGCCTGGATCATCATGCTCACCATGGGATTGTCGGGAGCACTCGCGAGCGGGGTCGCGGTCAATGAGATCATGGGCGTGCAGAACCGGCTGCTGCTCGAATTCACGGCCGGCTACGGCTTCGTCGGCATCGCGGTGGCGCTGATGGGGCGCGCCCATCCGGTGGGGATCGTCTTCGCGAGCTTATTGTTCGGCATCCTCTATCAGGGCGGCGCCGAGCTCGCCTTCGACCAGCCGAAGATCTCGCGCGACATGATCGTGGCCATCCAGGGCTTCGTCGTGCTGTTCGCCGGCGCCCTCGATGGCCTCTACCGCCCCCACCTCGCCCGTATCTTCACCGCCCTGCCCCGCACCCGCTCGGGGCCGATTTGAATGAGAATCGCCTGCATTCGAAACCGAAAGCGAGGCACGCTTTCCCAGTTGCCCTCCTTGCGGCCCTTCCATTCACAACACTTGGCGGGACATGAGAAATCTCCGTCTCGCTTGTGGAGAGGGGTTGGGGGTCGAGACAATGGAGGCACTTGGTCTGCTGATCAGGCTCCAGGATCGTTGCGACCTTCACCCCCTGCCCCTCTCCACAAGGGAGAGGGGAGAAAACCACGGCCCAGCCTTCATAAGAGGTGTAACTCCGATAGGCGCATGCAGGGCAAAGGAGTGGATGCCCAGCGTTACGCCCTAGGTTCTCAGCCGGCCGCAGGGACATCGGCCTCATGTTGACCGGACTGGCATCCGACACCGCACTGATCCTCGCCTCCAGCCTGCGGCTCGCGGTGCCGCTGATCTTCGCCTGCATCGCCGGCCTCTGGTCGGAACGCTCCGGCGTGGTCGACATCGGGCTTGAGGGCAAGATGCTGGTTGCGGCTTTCGCGAGCGCGGTCGTGGCCTATCAGGTGGACAGCGCCTGGGCGGGCCTTGCGGCCGGCATCCTGGCGTCGGTGGCGTTGGGACTTGTGCACGGCTTCGCGGTGATCGACCAGCGCGGCAACCAGATCGTCTCGGGCGCCGCCATCAATCTCGTGGCCGCCGGGCTCACGGCGCTGCTCGGCAATGCCTGGTACGGCGAAGGCGGCCGGACACCGCAGCTCGATTCAGTGGCGTCCCGCTTTCATGAAATCCCCTGGCCCGGAGAAGCGAGCCTCGGTGCGATCCCGGTCCTCGGACCATTCTACAGCAATCTCCTGGCCGGCCATGTTGTCCTGACCTACCTGGCGATCCTGCTGGTGCCTTTAACGTCTTTCGTGCTCTACCGCACCCGGTTTGGCCTGCGACTTCGGGCGACGGGGGAGAACCCGGCCGCCGTCGACACGGCTGGCATTTCCGTGCGCGGTTTGCGCTACGCGGGGGTCGTCATCTGCGGGGTGCTGTGCGGATTTGCCGGCACCTACCTGTCTGTTGCCCAGGCCGCCAGCTTCCTGCCCTCGATGACAGCCGGCAAGGGGTTCATTGCCCTCGCGGCTCTCGTGTTCTCGAAATGGCGGCCTTGGCCCGCCCTTTTCACCTGCCTGCTCTTCGGCTTTCTCGACGCGATCTCGATCCGGCTTCAAGGTGCCGTCATTCCGGGTGTGGGCGAAGTTCCGGTTCAGGCGATCCAGGCGCTGCCATATCTCCTGACAGTGATCCTGCTGGCCGGTTTCGTGGGCCGCGCCATCCCGCCCAAGGCGTCCGGGATACCGTATGTGAAAGAACGATAATGACCGACCTCGATCCGCTTTTCGACCTCGCCCGGCAGGCGCGGGAGAGGGCCTATGCGCCCTATTCGCACTTCAAGGTCGGGGCGGCGATCCGCACACCGTCAGGCGCCTTGTTCGCCGGTGCCAATGTCGAAAACGCCGCTTATCCGCAAGGTGCCTGTGCGGAAGCTGCGGCGATCTCGGCCATGATTCTGGGCGGAGAAACCCGCATCGCCGAGATTTTGGTGATCGGCGAGGGGGACGGGCTCGTCACGCCATGTGGAGGATGCCGGCAGCGCATCCGTGAATTCGCCTCGGCCGACACGCCGATTCATATCGCGAGTCTCAAAGGCCGTCGTGCAAGCTTCACCTTGACCGAACTCTTACCGCATAGCTTTGGACCGGAAAACCTGATGACATGACGACATGGCGGGAGGGGGAGCGATGGATCCGGGCGTAGGAGTGAAGGAGGACACCACCGAAGCCGCGGTGGCGGTTCTGCGGGCGCGCGGGATCAGGCAGCCGATTTCCATGGCCTTCATACTCGGCACGGGCCTCGGCTCGATCACTGAGGAATTGGTTGAGCCGATCCGCATCGACTACGCCGACCTGCCCGGCTTCCCGAAAGCCAATGTTTCAGGCCATGCCGGCCGGCTGTGGATTGGAACCTGGGAAGGAACCCACGTGGCCATCATGGAAGGGCGGGCGCATTACTACGAGACCGGAAATGCGCGCGCCATGGCGGCGGCGCTCGCCGTGCTCAAGGCGATCGGCGTGACGACGCTCGTGATCACCAACTCGGCTGGATCGGTCAATCTCGATTGGCACCCGGGCTCCGTCGCGATGATCAGCGATCATATCAATTTTTCAGGTGCAAACCCCCTCATCGGTGACAGGACCGAATCTCGCTTCGTCAACCTGCGCGAAGCCTATGACCGCCGCCTCCGGGCTCGCTTCAAGCAGGCGGCTGCGGCGGCTGGGAAAGTCATGCTGCGCGAAGGTGTCTACATGTGGTTCTCAGGCCCGTCTTTCGAGACTCCGGCGGAGGTGCGGGCCGCGAAAATCCTCGGCGCCGATCTCGTCGGCATGTCGACAGTTCCCGAGGTGATCCTGGCGCGCCAGCTCGACATGCGGGTCCTGGCGCTATCACTCGTGACGAACTTCGCCACAGGGATCAAGACTGGCGATCCGTCGCACAGCGAAACCAAGTCTGTGGCGAGCACCGGCGCCATCACGCTGAAGCGCCTTCTGCGTGCCTTCATGCGCGAGGGACCCGTCGCCTATGCGTGAAGACGCGGACGCGGCTCGACGCCCCCTGCCGCAGGAAACAATTCGTCGGAAGCGGGACGGCGGCTCACTGGCGGCGGCCGAGATCGACGCCTTCGTGTCCGGCGCACTCGCCGGGCGTGTCGCGCCGGAGCAGGTCGCGGCCTTCTTGATGGCCGCGTTTCTCCGCGGGCTCGACCGTGACGAGACCGTGGCGCTGACCGAAACCATGATGCGGTCCGGATCGCGCCTCTCTTGGTCCGGCCTCGACGGTCCAGTGCTGGACAAGCATTCGACCGGGGGTGTCGGGGACGTGGTCAGCCTGATGCTCGCGCCCGCCGTCGCGGCCTGCGGCGCTTTCGTGCCGATGATCTCCGGGCGAGGCCTCGGTCATAGCGGCGGCACGCTCGACAAACTCGAAGCGATTCCAGGTTACGAGATCAGCCCCTCGCCTGAGCGGTTTCGCAAGGTGGTGGCCGAGATCGGCTGCGCCATCATCGGCCAGACGACCGACCTGGCGCCCGCCGACCGCCTCCTCTACGGCATCCGCGACGTGACCGCGACGGTCGAGTCCATCCCGCTGATCACCGCCTCGATCCTGTCGAAGAAGCTGTCGGCAGGTCTCGGCCGGCTCGTGATGGACGTCAAAACCGGGTCCGGCGCCTTCATGGTCGACCTGGACGACGCGCGGGCGCTCGCGCGAAGCCTGGTCGAGGTCGCGGCCGGTGCTGGTTTGCCGACCAGCGCCTTGATCACAGACATGGACCAGCCGCTCGCCCGCGCGGCCGGTAACTCACTCGAAATCCGGACGGCTGTCGACTACCTGACCGGTACGGTCCGTGACGCACGCCTGCACGCCGTGGTCCTGGCGCTTGGCAGCGAAATGCTCCGCCTCGGTGGCCTTGTGGCAAGCCGCGCCGAGGGGCAGGTCAGGATCGAACGCGCGCTTTCGGGAGGAGCAGCGGCGGAGTGCTTCGGCCGCATGGTGGCCGCTCTGGGCGGCCCTTCGGATCTTCTGGATCATGTCGAGGATATCTTGCCTCGGGCTCCGGTCTGTCGGCCCGTCAACGCCGACAAGGCGGGGGTTGTGACCAACATCGAGACACGCGCGGTCGGGTTGGCGGTCGTGTCGCTCGGTGGGGGACGCACCCGCGCGTCCGATGCGGTGGATCCACGCGTGGGCTTTTCGGCCCTGTTACCGGTGGGCACCGTCGTTGCGGCCGATACGCCGCTCGGCTTCGTTCATGCCGCGACGCTGGATGCGGCAGAGCAGGCGGCAGTTAGCCTCCGCAAAGCCTACGGGATCGCGGATGTTGCACCCGTTGAGCGACATCCCGTCATTGAAATCATGGAGGCTGCCTCGTGAGTGAACCCGACGTGCTGGTGGTCGCTTACGGCCGCGATGGCGCGGGCGCCGCGCCCTGGGTCGAGGCCTTGGCGGATCGTGTCCCTGGTCTGCATGTCCAGTCCCTGAATGGGCCGGTTGATATCGCGCGTGTGCGTTATGCGGTCACCTGGCGTCACCCACCCGGTTCCCTGACGGGCTTTCCCAACCTGAAAGCCATCTTTTCTCTCGGCGCGGGCGTCGACCACCTCGTCTCCGATTCGAACCTACCTGCGGATGTGCCGATCGTCCGGATCGTCGATCCCGATCTGCGGGACCGCATGAGCGAATGGGTGGTCCTCCACACGCTCATTCATCACAGGCAAGTCCGCCTCTATGATTGGCACCAAAGCGAGAAGATGTGGGTCGAAGATCCCTTCCAGCCCGCGGCCGGCGAGGTTCGCGTCGGCGTGATGGGATTGGGAGTTCTTGGCGCGGATGCGACCCGCAAGCTGAAGATGATCGGTTTCGACGTGGCCGGATGGAGCCGGACCGCGAAGACGCTCGACGGTATCGAGACCTTTTCGGGCCAGGAGGGTCTCGATCGCTTTCTGGCCCGTACGCAGATCCTGGTCGTGCTCTTGCCGCTCACGCCCGAGACACGCGGAATCCTCAATCACTCCCTTTTCAGCAAGCTGGCTCGTGATTCCTATTTCGGCGGTCCGATCCTGCTCAATGCGGGCCGCGGCGGCTTGCAGAACGAGGCCGACATCCTGGCGGCGCTCGACGATGGAATCTTGAAGGCCGCAACGCTCGACGTGTTCGAGACCGAACCGCTGCCTGAAAGCTCTCCCCTGTGGCATCATCCGGCCGTGACGATCACGCCGCACAATTCCGCGATCTCGAATTACGGGTCGATCACCGGCTTCATTGCGGGCGAGATCGCGCATCTGGAAAGCGGCGGAGCGCCGCGACATACGGTCGATCGGCAACGCGCCTATTAGGGACAGGTCGTGGCGTTCAAAAAAGCCATCCTGATCATTGCAGGCTGTAGACGCGAAAGAGGGTCGGCCCGAGCGGCACAGGCCGAAGCCAAGGCGGCGGATCTCCGGCAAGGAGATGCGCCGCAAGTCCCTGCGGCGCATAATCCGCCAGAGCCTTGGCCTGCGCCTCGCCGGGGCAGATAGCGACATATCGGGCGCCGGTGCGCCGCACGAGCGATTCGGCAGCAATCGGATCGGTCGAAAACCCATCGATGACCGCGCGATTGCCGGCATTGTTGCGGTGGTAGGGTGCGCCCAGCACCGACAGGCCGGTGTGGACCAGAAGATGCGAGCCCGCGTCGATCGGCGCGAAGACGATCCCGGGTGGCAGGTTGGCAAGAGGCGCAAGAGCGTCGGCGTCGTGACACGCCTGGGCCGCCGCGGTGGCGTCGCGAACAGCGGGGAGTTCCTCGGGCACGGGCACGAAAATCCAGGTGAAGGGAGTGAAGGGCAGAAGGCAAAGCCCCGTCCGGAGCCACGGAAGGCGGAATAGACCGGAGGGACGCATGTGCGCGGCGCGCGTCATGGCCCAGACGCCGCCCAGAGCCGCGAGCGGCATGGCCGATGAAGCCACGCGTACTTCCCAAAACGCCCCGGCGAGCCCGATCGCGGTCAGGACGGCGATCAGACGCCACGCGTCACGTGCTTCTGCCTTGCACGAGGCCGCCGCCCAAAGGTTGGCCGTAAAGCCAGCCAGCAAAGGCGCAAGAATGAGGGTCGAGGCTCCGGGATGCAATCCGATGGTCGTGGAGAGCGGCATCGCCTCGGTCACATGTGCCAGCCAGATCTGGCGGACCAAGGGGTCCACGTCGCCATAGGGGCTCGCCAGCAGTCCTGGACAGAGCATCAGCACAATCGCGCCGATTGCCAGACCTGACAGAGAGAGCCCCACAAGGCGCATGGACCAATGCGGCAGCTGACAGGCGGACGACGTCAAGAAGAAGGTCGCCGTGCCGCCGAGGATCGCGAACAGGACGTGCGGCGCCGAGAGAGCGTCGGCCGCCACGACAGTATAGCGCGATGGCGGGATCGTGGCTGCGGCGACGAGCGGCACCAGAGTCGCCAGCGAAAGTCCGAAGCCGCGGACGAATTCAGCCGCACCGGCACCCCGTGCGACCCAGACGACCAGAACGCCGATGACGATCGCCGCAATGAACGGGAGATTTTCGAGGCTGATGCCGAGCGACAGGGCGATCGCCAGCGCGCAGACAAAGGCCGGTCCTTTGCCGCCACCTCGAAGCCCCGTACTTGCCGCTCCGACCATCGTGACAAGGAGCACGATTTGCGGCGCATGGTGGTCGATCCGCCCGGCCACGAACTGTCCGTACTGGAATCCGCTCAGCACGATGACCAGCAGAGCGGACACGGACGCCTGCCTGCCGCACAGAACTTGCGACGTTCGGAGGAAGGCGGTGATCAGGAGCGCCTGACAAGCCAACGGGAACAGAATCCTGGCCAGCCGCTCGGCGTCGGGCGGCGAAGCCACACTCCTGAAGGCCAGGATCAGCGCGCTCACCGGCACATCCACGATCCGTGACCAGTGCATGAGGACCCCGCTTGGCGGATTCATCCTGTGGGCCGTCAGATCGAACCAGCCTTGACCACCAAGCCACGCACGGATCTGCACCATTCGCATGGCATCATCCGTGTCAAAGAACGTTCCCGTTTGCCAGACACTTAGGAGATGCGGCCATGACAGACTGAGTGAGATGACGCTCCCAATGACAACCAGGGTGAGCAGTCCGGGACCTTTGGAACGTGCATCGGACACACCGGTGACCGTGCGTTCGTGCTTCGCCATTCCGCTCATCGCCATGGTGCGGTTCTGGCTTCATTAAGCATCACTGACGAGCATGGCTTCGGCGTTCTGATTTTTTTCGGCCGCTTAACTCTCCGGTGCGAGGCTTGAATGAAGCGTTACACCGTTTGTAGATCGCCAGATGAGCCAGCCTCTTTCAGCCCTCGCGCTCCAGCAGGTTCTCGCTCAGCATTTCGACCACTTGGCTGAAGTAAACCGGGACGAGAAGCAGCCTGGTCCTATCCGCAAGGTCCCTTTGCTCGCGGTGGTCATCCCCTGCCGCAACGAGGAAAGCACCATCGCGCAGGTGGTGGCGGATTTCCGGCAGGCATTGCCGGAAGCCCGTATTGCCGTGTTCGACAATGCTTCGACCGATGAGACAAGCGTTCTTGCCCGCGCGGCGGGTGCTGAGGTGTTTCGCGAAGCAAGGCCGGGAAAGGGCCACGTGGTCCGCCGGATGTTCGCGGATGTCGAAGCCGATATCTATCTGATGGCGGATGGCGACGGGACCTACGATGCGGCCTCCGCTCGTCGGCTGGTCGATCTCGTGGCCTGCGGCGGCTACGATATGGTTGTCGGTGCGCGGGCCGATATCGGGCGGAACGCCCATCGCCGCGGCCATGCCGTCGGCAACCGACTCTTCAACCACCTCTACGGTCGCCTGTTCGGGGCCGAGTTCGGTGACATCTTCTCGGGCTATCGCGCCTTTTCGCGCCGCTTCGTGAAGAGCTTTCCCGCTTTGTCGTCAGGGTTCGAAATCGAGACCGAACTCTCGGTTCATGCACGTCAGCTCAAACTGGCGACGGCGGAAGTCTTGTTGCCCTACTGCGAGCGCGTGAACGGGTCGGTCTCGAAGCTGCGCACTTTTCGCGATGGCCTGCGGATCCTGGGCGTCCTGCTGTATCTCCTCAAGGAGACGAGGCCGATGTTGTTCTTCGGACTGCCCGCAGCACTGACCGCGCTTTTGGCGGCCGTGCTGTCGATTCCGCTTTTCGATACATATCTCACCAGTGGAACGGTGCCCCGACTCCCCACCGCCGTACTTTGCACCGGCCTCAGCCTTGGCGCGGCCCTGCTGGCTGTCTGCGGCATCATTCTCGATAGCGTGGCACGCGGACGGGCGGAGCAGAAACGGATGCTGTTCCTTGCCGTTTCCCAGACGCGGATTTAGTTTCCCCCGCGCGTTAATCGCTCCCGTCGGCGCGGGTCGATTCACCCGATTGCAAGTTCTCCGAGCGCGGCATGCCGATGAAATTGTAGCCGGCGTCGACGAAGTGGATTTCGCCCGTCACGCCGCTCGATAAATCCGACAGCAGATAGAGGGCGGATCCCCCCACGTCATCGATCGTCACGGTCCGGCGCAGCGGGCTGTGCGCCTTGGTGTAGTTGAACATGAAACGCGCATCCGAGATGCCGGCGCCGGCCAGCGTCCGGATCGGCCCGGCCGAAATCGCGTTGACCCGGATCGCATCGGGTCCGAGATCCGCCGCGAGATAGCGCACACTGGCTTCAAGCGCCGATTTGGCGACGCCCATAACATTGTAGTTAGGCGTCACACGCGACGAACCCCCGAAGGTCAGCGTCAGAAGCGATCCGCCCTTGGGCATCAGGGCGGCGGCACGCTTGCTGACTTCGGTGAACGAAAAGGCGGAGATCACCATGGTTTTGATGAAATTCGCCCGTGTCGTATCCGCATAGCGTCCCTTGAGCTCGGTGCGGTCCGAATAGGCGATGCCGTGCACCAGGAAGTCGATGCCGCCCCATTCCTGCTTCACGGCCGCGAAGGCCGCATCCACGGTTTCGACATCCTCGACATCGCAGGGGAACACAAGCCGCGACCCGAGCGATTCGGCCAAAGGCTTCACGCGTTTGCCGAGCGCCGCGCCCTGATAGGTGAACGCAAGCTCCGCGCCCTCACTCCCCAGCGCCTTGGCGATTCCCCAGGCGATGGAATGGTCGTTGGCCACACCCATGACGATGCCGCGCTTGCCGGCCATGAGGCCGGACCGATGGATGTCGCTCATGGCGCGCCTCAGAGGTCGGGGTGTTGGAAGACGAGGGCGGCATTGGTGCCTCCGAACCCGAAGGCATTGGACAGAACCGTACCGAGCTTCACGCCGTCGCGGCGTTCGCGCACGATATTCATATCCGCGAAGGCCGGATCGAGCTCTTCGATATGGGCGCTCTTGCAGATAAAATCGTTGTTCATCATCAGCAGCGAGTAGATCGCCTCGTGGACGCCGGTCGCCCCTTGGGAATGACCCGTCAGCGACTTGGTGGCCGAGATCGGCGGACACTTCTCTTCCGCGCCGAAGACCTCGCGCAGAGCCTCGATCTCTTTCTCGTCCCCCTTGGGGGTCGAGGTCGCATGCGGGTTCACGTAATCGATGGGCGCCTTCACGTCCGCGAGGGCCGCCCGCATGCAGCGAATGGCACCTTCGCCAGACGGCGCGACCATGTCGTAGCCATCGGACGACATCCCGTAACCGATGATCTCGGCATAGATCTTCGCGCCGCGGGCCTTAGCTCTCTCACGCTCCTCAAGCACCAGCACGCCGCCGCCCGCCGAGATCACGAAGCCGTCGCGGTTGCGATCGAAGGCGCGGGAGGCTACGGCCGGACGATCGTTGAAGTTCGACGACATCGCGCCCATGGCGTCAAAGAGTTCCGAGAGCGTCCAGTCGAGTTCCTCGCAGCCACCGCCGAACATCACATCCTGCTTGCCGTAACGAATCGCCTCGTAAGCGTTGCCGATGCAATGGTTGGAAGTCGCGCAGGCGGAGGCGATCGAATAGTTGATGCCTTTGATCTTGAACCATGTCGCGAGGGTGGCTGAGGCGGTCGACGACATGGATTTCGGCACCGCGAAAGGCCCGATCTTCTTCACGCCCTTGCTACGCGCGATATCGGCAGATTCCACGATCGTTCGCGTGGACGGGCCGCCCGATCCCATGATGATGCCGGTGCGCTCGTTCGAGACTTCGTCCGGAGCGAGCCCGGCATCGGCGATCGCCTGATCCATCGCCACATGGTTCCAGGCCGACCCGAGCCCATGAAACCGCATGGCACGCCGGTCGAGCACTTTCTCGGGATCAAGCGTCGGGGCACCGACCACCTGAGACCTGAATCCCATCTCGGCATACACATCCGATCGCACGATCCCGGATCGGGCCTCGCGCAGGGATTGCAAAACCTCGCTGGTATTGTTGCCGATCGAGGAAACTATCCCCATCCCGGTCACGACGACGCGCCGCATATCTCTTCAACTCCGCTGTGTCGGTATGCCTCTGCCCGCCTCAGGCCGGCACGGGCTCCGGCTTGAAAAGTCCGACGCGAAGATCCTTGGCTTCGTAGATCCGTCGTCCGTCTGCTTCAAGCCAGCCGTCCGCGATGCCCAGGATGAGCTTTCCGCGAAACACCCGCTTGAAGTCGATGCCATAGACCACGCGCTTGATGGCCGGCGTCACCTGATCGGCGAACTTGACCTCACCCACCCCCAAGGCCCGGCCCCGGCCTTGCAGCCCCAACCACCCAAGATAGAAGCCGCAAAGCTGCCAAAGCGCGTCGAGCCCGAGGCAACCCGGCATCACCGGATCGTTCTTGAAGTGCACCGGGAAGAACCACAGGTCCGGCTTGATATCGAGAGCCGCCTTGATGAAGCCTTTGCCGTTCGCGCCGCCCTGCTCGTCAATCTCTTCGATCCTGTCGAACATCAACATCGGAGGCATCGGCAGTTGAGCATTGCCTTGTCCGAACAGCTCGCCCCGCCCGCAGGCCAGCAGATCTTCAAAATCAAAAGTCGAGCGTTTGTCGCCCATCACGGATATCGCTTTCCCAGTGCTGGCTAAGGGCTCAAACCTCAAGCCCACCTGTCTGCGCTCTCCTAACATAGGGTTTCGGCGCCCGAAAGCCGCGTCGGCGAAACGGCTTTTTCACTGGCGCACCACCGTGGAGGCCAACAGAGCCTCCGAAACCGGCTATGTCTAGCGTGACATTGTGAGGGAGGATCGTGTGCACCTGTTGCTCGTCGTTGCCGTGGCCCTGGTCGACGCGGATTCGCGTGTCCTCATCGCGCAAAGGCCGGTCCATAAGGCGCTTGGCGGCTTATGGGAGTTTCCGGGTGGGAAACTGGAGTCCGGCGAGCGGCCGGAACAAGCACTGATCCGGGAACTCGACGAAGAACTCGGGATTGCAGTCCAGGAAGCCTGTTTGGCACCGCTGACGTTCGCGAGCTACGGCTACCCCGACATGCATCTTCTGATGCCGCTCTATATCTGCCGCCGCTGGGAGGGGCAGCCCCAGTCGCGTGAAGGGCAGGCGCTAAAATGGGTGCGGCCCCGCGCGCTCCGCGACTATCCGATGCCCCCGGCGGACGAACCTCTCATCCCGGCCCTCATCGACCTGCTCGGGCCTTGATCACGCCGCCGCCATGCGAAGCACTGTGTCCCATTCGGCCTCGGTCACGGGCTGGACCGAAAGCCGCGAGTTCTTGACCAGAACCATGTCCTGCAAGGCCGCCTCTTTCTTGATGGCGTCGAGCGTCACAGGCTTATCCAGCGGGCGCACGACGCTGAAGTCCACCATTCCGAACTTGCCTTTGGCGTCGGTCGGGTCGGGATAGTAGGTGCGAGACACCGCCACGATCCCGACGATCTCCTTGCCGTCGTTGGAATGGTAGAAGAAGGCTTCGTCCCCCATGGCCATGGCCATCAGATATTGCTTGGCCGTGTGATTGCGCACGCCGTTCCACGACGTGCCAGCTTTCCCGGCCTCGATCTGCTGGGCGAAGGACCAACTCGACGGCTCGCTTTTGACCAGCCATTTGGCCATCCGTTCATTTCTCCTCAGTCTTCCGCCCTCGGCGGTCGCGTCAAAAGCGCCTCAATGGCATCCGCGATCGTCAGCCGCTTGGCCAGGATCGCGTCGACACTCTCCACGATAGGCATTTCAACCCCGATTTTGCGTGCGGCCGCATGCAGCACGGGCGCGGTGGCGATTCCCTCGACAAGCTTGTCGCGACTGGCAGCCGACGCATCCAGCCCCTGCCCCAGCGCGACCCCGAAGGCGAAATTGCGCGACTGCGGCGAGCCGCAGGTGAGAACGAGATCCCCGAGACCCGACAAGCCCATCAGCGTTTCGGCTCTCGCGCCGCTGGCCCGCCCGAAGCGTAGCAACTCGGAAAATGCGCGTGCCATCAAGGCCGCACTCGCGCTCGCACCGAGAGCCCGCCCTTGTGCGATCCCACACGCGATAGCCAGCACGTTCTTGGCGGCGCCGCCGATCTCGACCCCGAGGAGATCGTCCGTGTGGTAGAGGCGAAAGGTTGGCGTTGCGAGACGCCGCGCCATTCTTCCGGCGCCATCGAGCGTTTCGGCCGCCAATGTCACGGCTGTCGGCAGGCCTTTCGCCACATCTGCAGCGAAACTTGGGCCGGACAGTGCGGCCGGTGGACATTCGGGACAGCAGGAGCGAACGACGTCGCGCATCGAGGCCCCGGTGCCGCGCTCGATCCCCTTCGCGCAGACGACGATCGGGGTTCCGGCCCTGATCAGCGGCCCGACCGCGAGAAGCGTTTCGCGCAGAGCTTGGGCGGGAACCACGGCGAGAACGAGATCACAACGGCCGAGCGCGTCGGGCACCGCGGACACGGTGATGCCCGCCGGGAGCGTCACGCCGGGAAGGGAGCGCTTGTTTTCGCGTTCAACCTGCAACCGATCGGCCCAACCCTCGAAGCGCGACCAGAGCGACACGGATTGACCGTTCCGGGCTAAGGTCACCGCAAGCGCCGTGCCCCAGGCCCCCGCCCCGATGATCCCGATGGAAGCCATCACGCCTTGCCGTAAAGCGCGGGCGTTCCCCGCGTGTCGAGAGGCCAGCGCGGCCGCGCCGCGAAGGTAAAGTCATCGCCAAGCCCGAGGTTCAACCGCTCGATCCCGGCCCAGGCCAGCATAGCGCCATTGTCGCTGCACAGTGCGGGCGGCGGCACGACGAGGACAAGCCCGCTTTCCGCGGCAAACCGTGCCAGCGCTCGGCGAAGTGCCCCGTTCGACGCGACACCGCCCGCGGCCACCAGGGCCTGGGCGCGGCCGGCCACGTGCCGGAAGGCACCGAGACCCGCGCGGGTGCGGTCGATGACCACGTCGACCACCGCTGCCTGAAACGAAGCACAGAGATCGGCAATGGCCGTTTCGCTCAAGGGGGCGATCCGCTCGGCTTCCAGCCGCACCGCTGTCTTTAGCCCCGACAGCGAGAAATCGGGGACTGGCCGGCCCATCATGGGTCGCGGGAACGCGAAGGCTTCGGGGTCGCCGCTCTGCGCCATCCGCTCGAGTGCCGGGCCGCCCGGATAGGGCAGCCCGAGCGTTTTGGCCACCTTGTCGAAGGCTTCGCCGATCGCATCGTCGAGCGTCGTGCCGAGCCGAATGTAGTCGCCGACGCCCATGACAGCCACGAGCTGGGTGTGACCTCCCGAGACGAGAAGCAGCAGGTAGGGAAACTGCACGTTGTCGGTCAACCGAGCCGTCAGCGCATGCGCTTCGAGATGGTTGATCGCGAGAAGCGGCTTGTGCGCCACGAGCGCCAGTGTCTTGGCGGTGGTCAAACCGACCAGCAGTCCCCCGATGAGCCCCGGACCGGCCGCGGCTGCGATCCCGTCGACCTCCGAAAGCGACATCCGGGCGGTCGCTAACGCCTGGGCGATGATTCCGTCGAGAACCTCAACGTGCGCGCGCGCCGCGACCTCCGGCACGACGCCGCCGAAGATGGCATGCTCATCAATCTGACTCCGAACGATGTTCGACAGAATCTGACCACCACCCTCGGGCTTCATGGCCACGACGGCGGCTGCCGTTTCGTCACAAGTGGTCTCAATGCCGAGAATGCGCACGTCGAAGCCCCAAGGCAGCGGTTTTGCAATCGATCTCAGGACCGTATAGTCGAGCGCTCGACAAAAAACGAGCGGTCGGGCGAGGTGTCGGCTGTTCGGCCGGGAAATGGATGCATTGTCGCCATCGTGCTGGTCATGACGGCCGTCAACATGCTCCATTCCGGGTTCGAACGTCGTTTTAGAAGCGCAAGACCGAATAGACCGGAGGAGCCATTTCCTTGAACAAGTCCATTTTGAGAATCGGGACTCGCGGGAGCCCGCTCGCCCTGGCACAGGCCCGTGAAACACGGGACCGTCTTCTGGCCGCGCATGGCTGGCAGCACGACGCGATCGAGATCGTGGTGATCCGCACGACGGGCGACATGATCCAGGACCGGGCTCTCTCGGAGGCCGGCGGCAAGGGGCTGTTCACGAAGGAACTCGACATCGCCCTGGCCGATCACGCGATCGATCTTGCGGTGCATTCGGCCAAGGACCTGCCCACCGTCATGCCGGACGGCATCGCGGTGCCGGGCTACCTGCCGCGCGAAGATGTGCGTGACGTGCTGATCACCCGAGCAGGCGGCGATCTTCACAGCTTGCCGCAAGGTGCCGTCGTCGGCTCGGCTTCGTTGCGACGCCAGGCCCAGGTCCGCAAGGTCAGGCCCGATCTGCAGGTCCGCCTGTTGCGCGGCAACGTCCAGACAAGGCTCGCCAAGGTACAGGCGGGCGATTTCGACGCGACACTGCTGGCGCTCGCGGGACTGAAGCGGCTCGGTCTCGGCCACCTGGCGATGACCATTCTGGACAAAGATCAGTTCCTTCCCGCCGTCGGCCAGGGCGCTGTCGCGATCGCAGTACGCCGTGAGGACGACGCGACACAGCAGGCCATCTCGCTCGTGCTCGATCCGGCAACGGGGTCGGCCCTCGCCTGCGAACGGGCCTTCCTTACGCTTCTCGACGGTTCCTGCCGTACACCGATCGCCGGCCACGCGGTCCTGCATGACAGGCACCTCGATTTTCGCGGGCTCGTCCTGACACCCGACGGAGCCGAATCGGTCGAGACCTTCGCGAGCGGGCCGGTGGGAGACGCGACTCGGCTGGGCGAGGAGGCCGCCCGAGATCTTCTCTCGCGTGCTCCCCAGCACGTGCTGGCTGCTTTCCGCGCGGTGTGACGGATGCGCGTCGCCGTATTCCGCGCTGCGGGTGACGGCCGTCGGACGGCGGGGAAACTTGCGGCACTGGGACATGCCGCCATGCTGGCGCCTGTGATCGAGATCGTCTCCACAGGCGTGAAGGTTCCGGCCGACGGCGACATCCTTGTGTTCACGAGCGCCCATGCGGTCGAGGTGCTTGACCGCGAGGCTCTTCCGACGCGTTTCCGCTCGATGCCATGCTACTGCGTTGGGTCACGAACCGCAGGAGCCGCGCAGGCCTTAGGGTTTTCCGACGTGCGCAGCGGCGACGACAATGCCGCCGCGCTCGCAGCCTTGATCGCCAAGCAGATCGCCCCGTCCCGGCGCATCGTGCTCGTCGCCGGTCGCGACCGGAAGCCGACCGTCGAGGAGACATTGCGACGGAGCGGGTTCACCCTCAATGTCGTCGAGGTTTACCACGCCCGGCGTGTGGAACGCTGGCCGCCCGACGTCGTCGAGACGCTTCGTCGAAGCTGCGACGCGGCCCTCCACTATTCTCGACGGAGCGTGGATCTGGCGGTCGAGGTCGCAATCGAGTCCGGGCTGGGCTCCGAGATGCGCAGATGGCGGCACTATTGCCTGTCGGACGACGTCGCGGCCGGCCTTGCTCGCCATGGCCTCGATGACGTTGTGCCGGCCCCGCACCCCGATGAGCAAAATCTCCTCGCACTCCTCTAAGCGCGTTCGGACGCGTGAAGCAGCGCCGCGACGAGCTCGTCCTTGCTCATCTTGGATCGACCTTCGATGTCGAGCCGCTTGGCCTCGGCATAGAGAGCGGCCTTGCTGGCACGCCCAGTCGCCAACTCGACGGGCGCCTTGCGAGAATGGGACGTTTTTTCCGCTACATCCCTTGGCTGCGCGGAGGCTTGTTTGCCTTTCCGCATGTCGGCTCGCTTCTTGGCCGACGTGCGTCGATATTCATCGGGGCTGAGAGCCTCTCGGGCTGCTTTGGGCAGATAGCGCTCTGCCGTTTCCAGGCTCGGCTTGCCCGACTTGGTGCCCCACTGCTCCTCTGTCCACTGCGTCAGATGGTTGTCGGTCGACTTCTTTCCCTTGTAACCGCCACCCTCCTGCTTGTAGTCGTGGACGGCGAGTTGCGCCTTCCGGGCGGACCATTGACCAGGCTTGCCGCCTTTGTCCGATGCCGTCACCTGCCGTTTGACCTTTTCCCATAAGGAAGGATCGGTCTTGTCCGCCGTTCCGCTCATGCCAACCTCCAATGAGCGCTAATGCCGAGGCGAGACACTTTGTGCCCCATTCAGCATGGTCGGAATCGCCGCAGCGGCGACGATCACCGGCATCCCCACACGTGATCTCCAATGCCTGAAGAAGTCGAGGTGGGCGGCGAGTCCTCCGTCGTGGTGGATGTCCTCGTCCCGGTGGCCGTCGATGTCGCCTATTCGTACCGCCTCCCACCTGGGCTGGACGCCGCCGAGGGGGATTTCGTTCACGTGCCACTCGGCACCCGGGAAACCGTGGGCGTCGTCTGGTCGCGCGAGGTGCTGGGTCCGGGGCGAGGCTCCAACCTGAAATCCGTGATCGGCACGGTCGATCTGCCGCCCCTGCCGCCCCGCTTGCGCCGCTTCATCGATTGGGTGGCGCGGTGGACGCTGACGCCGCGCGGCATGGTGCTCCGCATGGCGGTGCGGGCGCCCTCCCATGCAGGACCGGAGCGCGTGCGGATCGGGCTGCGGCGGGCCGGGCCGCCACCCGCGCGTCTGACGCCGGCCCGCATCCGCGTACTCGACACCCTGGCCACACTGCCAGATGCGTCGAAAGCCGAGCTTGCGCGGGCTGCGGGCTGCAGCACAGGCGTGATCGACGGGTTGATCGACGAGGGCACCATCACGCCGGTGGTGCTTTCGGCCGAGCCCCTCGGCGGCACTCTCGACCCGGATTTCGCTGCGGTCCGGCTCGAACCCTCGCAAAAGATGGCCGCAGGCGAGCTCGTCGCGGCGGTCACGCGCCGCCGCTTCGGGACGATCCTGCTCGAAGGCGTCACGGGAGCCGGCAAGACGGAAGTCTATTTCGAAGCCGTCGCGGCTGCGCTCCGGGCAAGTCGGCAGGTCCTGATCACCATGCCGGAAATCGCCCTGACCGCGCAGGCGCTCGACCGCTTCGCGGCCCGCTTCGGCGCCCGGCCGGCCGAGTGGCACTCCGCCGTGCCCTCCCGTCGTCGCGCACGAGTTTGGCTGGGGGTGGCGTCAGGCGACGTCCAAATCGTCATCGGGGCCCGGTCGAGCCTGTTCCTGCCGTTCGCGAACCTAGGGTTGATCGTCGTCGACGAGGAGCACGACCCGGCGTACAAGCAAGAGGACGGCGTCGTCTACCACGCCCGTGACATGGCCGTGGTGCGGGGCCGGCTGGAGGACGTTCCGGTCGTGCTGGCCTCGGCGACCCCGGCGCTCGAAACGCGTGTCAATGCCGAGGAAGGCCGCTATGGCCATCTGGTGCTCGCCGCACGGGTCGGCGGTCGAAGCCTGCCGGCTCTGGCCGCCATCAATCTTCGCAAGACGCCACCGCCGCGCGGAAGCTGGATTTCGCCGCCGCTCGCCGAAGCGATCGGCGAAACCATCGGCCGGGGCGAGCAGGTCCTCCTGTTCCTCAACCGTCGGGGCTATGCGCCGCTCACTTTGTGCCGGACCTGCGGGCATCGGTTCCAGTGCCCGAACTGCTCGACCTGGCTCGTCGAGCACCGCTTCCGCAATGCGCTCATGTGCCACCATTGCGGCCATGTCGAGCGGCGCCCCACCCAATGCCCGGCTTGCGGCAACGCCGACACGCTGGTGCCCTGCGGTCCAGGGGTCGAACGACTGACCGAGGAGGTCGAGCAGCGCTTTCCGGCGGCCCGCACACTTCTGCTGTCGTCCGATGCTCCTGGAGGGGCCGAGCACATCCGCGAGCAGCTTGCGGCCATCGCGCGTCACGAGGTCGATCTCGTGATCGGAACACAGCTTGTTGCCAAAGGTCATAATTTCCCGAGTCTGACCCTCGTCGGCGTCGTCGACGCGGATGTCGGTCTGGCCAATGGCGATCCGCGTGCCGCCGAGCGCACATTCCAGATGCTACAGCAGGTGACAGGCCGGGCCGGGCGCGGCGACAAACCCGGTCGCGGCCTGATCCAGACCTGGGAGCCCGATCACCCGGTCATGCGAGCGCTCGTCTCGGGTGATGGCGAACGCTTCTATCGGACCGAAACCGAAATGCGGCGATCGGCCGGCCTGCCACCCTTCGGCAGGCTGGCGGCCGTGATCGTCTCCGGCGGCGACCGACATGCCGCCGAGGCACATGCCCGCGCTTTGGCCCGGGCCGCGGTTGCAACGATCGGCGCCTGGCGGCCGGCCGAACAGCGCCTCGACGTCCTCGGCCCGGCCGAGGCGCCGCTTGCCCTGCTGCGCGGACGCCACCGCTTCCGTCTGCTCGTCACGGCGAGCCGCGCAATCGACCTGCAGGGCTTTCTCCGCGCCGCCCTGGCGGCCGGCCCGAAGGCACGAGGCGACATCAGGGTCGATATCGACGTCGAGCCACAAAGCTTTCTTTAAGCGGACCCCTTGTATCGATTCTGGATGATTGGTTTCACTTGACCGTCATCAATCGCGAGTGAAGCCTGGCGATCCAGATCCCCAACGCTGCATGGATTGCCACGGCAGCTTCGCCGCCTCGCAATGACGGCAAAAGCGGACGTGAGCGTGCGGATTCAGTCTTACGCCTGTTCGCGCAATAGTCGTCGCATGATCTTGCCGGAACTGGTCATGGGTAGAGCGTCCACGAAAGCGACCTCGCGCGGGTATTCGTGCGCCGAAAGACGCGAGCGGACAAAATCCTTGATCTCTGTCGCAAGCGCCGGCGTCGCGTCGGTTCCGGCTCGAAGCACCACGAAGGTCTTGACGATCTCGGTGCGGATCGGGTCGGGCTTGCCGACGGCCGCGGCCGAGACGACGGCCGGATGCTTGAGCAGGCAATCCTCGATCTCGGCCGGACCGATGCGATAGCCCGACGAGGTGATGATGTCGTCGTTGCGGCCCAGAAAGGTGACGTAGCCGTCGGCGTCCATCCAGGCGAGGTCGCCGGTCGTCATCCACAGGCCGAGATATTTCTGGGCGGTCGCCTCGGGCTGGTTCCAATAGCGCAGGAACATCGCCGGGTCCGGCTGCGCCACGGCGATCTGCCCGGTCTCGCCAGGGTCGCACAACGATCCATCGGGCCGGATGACCCCCACATGGTGGCCCGGCACGGCCTGCCCAATGGCCCCGGGGCGCGACAGCCCAAGCCGGCCGCAAGAGGCCAGAACGTAGTTGCACTCGGTCTGCCCGAACACCTCGTTGATGGCGAGACCGAAAGCTTCTTGCCCCCATAGGAACGTCTCGGCACCGAGCGGCTCGCCGGCCGAAGTGACGCTACGGAGCGCGAGGGAAAACCGCTCGCGCGGTCGCGCGACCGTGCGGAGCAGCCGAAGCGCCGTTGGTGGAATGAAGGCATTGCGGATGCCCTGCCGGGCCATCAGCGCGAAAGCGGCTTCGGGGTCAAACCGCTCGACGCGCCGCGCCACGACGGGAACACCGAAATGGAGGCTTGGAAGCAGCGCATTGAGCAACCCGCCCGCCCAGGCCCAGTCGGCCGGCGTCCACATGAGATCGCCAGGCTGCGGCAGGAAGTCATGGCTGATCTGGATGCCGGGGAGATGCCCGGGCAGAACCCGGTGCGCATGCAGCGCACCCTTCGGCTGACCCGTCGTGCCGGACGTGTAGATCATCAGCGCAGGATCCTCCGCGCTCGTCCGGGTTGGCTGGAAATCCTGGGACTGCCGCGCGAGGAGTTCCGCATAGCCCAACGCGTACCCGTCGGCGCCATCGATCGAAATGACAATCTCGACGCTCCGCGCGAGCGGCCCGATCGCCGCGATCTTGGCGGCCCCCTGCCCGTTCGTCAGAACCAGTTTGGTGCCGGAATCGGCGAGGCGATACGCCAGGGCATCGACGCCAAACACCGAGGCGAGCGGCACCGCGATGGCGCCGAGCTTGTAGATTGCCACATGAGCCGAGACCGCCTCGGCACACTGCGGCAGCAGCACGGCCACGCGGTCGCTGCGCACGACCCCAAGGCCGCGCAAGGCCCGCGCGAGCTGATTGGATTGCGCCCGCAACTCGGCATAGGTCGTGATCGTCCGATGGCCGTCGTCGGCGACGTCGATGATCGCGGCACGGCCGGGATCGCGCTCCGCCCAACGATCACACACATCGACGCCGATATTGTAACGCTCGGGAATGCGCCACCTAAACGCGGCGCGCATCTGCGAGGGATCGCTGCTCTCGGACACTTCCATCACGCATCCACTCGCGAGGGCGGCCAAAACTTAGCCAGCCAGGAACTCAAACCCTACGCTCCGTCTTTTATTGAAACGTTTTGCATTGCAATGCACAAGAGCCCGTATTGATCTCGCACATGCACTGCCGGAGACGAAGATCGTGGATTCGACACTTCCCTATCGGCCGAACGTCGGCATTGCGCTCTTCAACTCCGCAGGTCTGGTCTTCGCCGGGATGGCCCTGAACGAAGGGCCGGAGCAGGTGGTGGCCGGCTTCGAATGGCAGATGCCGCAGGGCGGCATCGATCCGAACGAGGATCTCGAAATCGCGGCGCGCCGCGAACTCTTCGAGGAGACGGGAATCGGCGAGGTCTCGTTCCTGGCCGCGACCGAGACGTGGTGGGCCTATGATTTTCCACCCTATGCGGGTCCGCCGCATTCATTGAGCGGATTTCGTGGACAGACGCAGCGTTGGGTGGCCCTGCGGTTCGAAGGCCAGGAGAGCGCCATCAATGTCACGGAGCCAGCGAGCGGTCTGCGCCCGGAATTCTCGGCCTGGGCCTGGGTGCCGTTAGGGTCCCTGCCCGCGTTGGTCATGCCGCACAAACGGGCAACCTATACCAGGGTCGCGGAAGCCTTCCGCCGTTTCGCGGCGGAAGGGTCGTCATAAGTGCCGGGACCCGGTTCCGCGTCCCGGCTTCAGGCCGATAATCAGCGAACCGCCTGCCAGCCTTTGTAGTCGGCGACATTGTCACGTGTGACGAGCTTCGACGGCACCAAGGTGATCAACTGCTCAGGCTTCTTGCCCTGCAGAAGCTCGATGCCGACGTCGACAGCCTTCTGGGCCATGTAATAGGGGTCCTGGCTGGCCGAAGCCATGATCATCGGGCTCGCGGGGTTCTTGAGCGCCGCTTCGATGTCCGGCGCGCCGTCGACCGAGGTCATGACGATTCCAGTACGGCCGAGTTGCTTGGCCGCGAGGTCGCTGCCGATCACCTGCGGATCATTGATGGCGAAGAGGCCATCGACCTTGGGGAAGCGGGTGAACAAACTCTGAGCCACCGACAAGCCGCCATCGCGCGAGCCCTTGGCGTCCTGGTCGCTCGACAGGATCTTGATGCCAGGAGCAGCCGCGAACGCCTTCTTGCAGCCGGTGACGCGATCCACCACGGAGGAGACCTGCGGACCGTTTTCGATGATCACGTCACCCTTGCCGCTCAGCTTGTCGATGATGAACTGGCAGGCGATCTGCCCGGCCTGCACGTTGTCGGTCGTGACCGTCGCGTCCGCACCATCCGCCGCAGTGTCGACGGCCACCACCAGGATGCCGGCCGCCTGGGCCTTTTGGATCGCCGGCTTCAGGGCCTTGGGGTCGCCCGGGTTGAGCAGGATCAAGTCCACGCCCGAGGCGATGAAATTGTCGATCTGCGTGACCTGCTTGCCGAGGTCATAATCGAAGCCGACGGTTTGCACCTTGACGCTCGGGTTCGTCTTCTTGGCTTCCGCTTCGGCGCCCTTCGATAGGGCGATGAAGAACGGGTTGCCAAGAGAACCGAGCGAGATGCCGATCGATTTCAGATCCTTTGCGGATGCCGCGCCGTTCAGGAGCGCGAGGGCCGCGCCCGCGAGCAGAAGTTTCTTCAACATGGGTTTCCTTCCTGTGACACAAGTGACCGGCTCGGCCCGAGGCCGCGCCGGGGTTCCAGCACTTCAGCTGAAAGTTGAGATCAGGTGCGGGCGCCGCCGCTCATGCGATAGCGGTCGAGCGCCACGGCGCCGATGATCACAAGACCTTTGATGATAAACTGCCAGACGTCCGAAACGCCTGTCAGGATCAATCCATTCGCCAGCACCGCGATGATGAGCGCACCGACGAGCGTGCCGACGATCGATCCGACCCCGCCCACGAAGCTCGTGCCGCCGAGGATGACCGCCGCGATTGCATCGAGTTCGTAGCTCGTGCCGAGTTGGAGACCGTTGGCTGCATAGAGCCGTGCCGCCTGCATGACACCGCCCAGACCGGACAACAGTCCCGACGCTCCATAGACGAACAGCAGCACCGCCCAGACCTTGATGCCGGACAGCCGCGCGGCATCGGGATTGCCGCCGACGGCATAGATATGCACGCCGAGGACAGTGCGGCGCAGGACAAACCAGGAGGTGATGATCGCCACAACCGCGATGATGATGAGCCATGACACGCCGAACAGGCTGCCGTTGCCGATGAACGCGAAGGGCAAGTCTGAATTGAACACGGTCGTATCATCGCCCATCAGCCGGGCGACGCCGCGAACGGCCGTGAGCGATCCGAGTGTCACGATGAACGGCGGAAGCCGCATGGCCGAGATCAGGCCGCCATTGATGAGCCCGAAGGCCAGTCCGGTCAGAAGACCGGCCGGAATGCCCAAAATGCCGATGGAGGGGAACTTCGAAACGATGAGGGCCGCCATGGCCGCGACGGCCAGGATGGAACCGACCGACAGGTCGATGCCGCCGGTCAGGATCACGAAGGTCATGCCGGCGGCAAGAACCGTGTTGACGGCCGCCTGTTGGGCGACAGTGGACAGGTTGAGCGCCGAGATGAAGCGCCCGCTTGAAAAGGCGCTCGAGACACTGCCGCTTTCAACATAGCCGCTGAGGAACTGGAACATCAGGCCGATCAGGATTAGGATCGGCAGCATTCCAACGGCGCGAAGAATGCCCTGCATGTGCTGCTTGGCCGCGACGTTCTTCTGCGACGGGGCTTCGGTCGTCTTGACGGTCGACATGGCTTCCATCCCTTGCGTTCGTGTCGCGTCTCTTGGCTGAGACTTTACATCATTGTCTAGTTGGATTCCGGCCCGGGTCGCGGTTGCGCACGGGGATCAGGACGCTTTGGCAAGCTCGCGGTCGGCGGCGGTTGCCAGGGCGATGATTCGTTCCTGGTTGATCTGTTCGCCCTGCAATTCACCTTCGAGATGCCCCTCGCGCATCACCAGAATACGGTCCGCGATGCCGATGACCTCGGGCAGCTCGGACGAGATCACCAGGACACCGGCTCCGGCCTTGGCCAGTTCGTCGATGATCCGGTAGATCTCGGATTTCGCGCCGATGTCGACGCCGCGCGTCGGTTCGTCGAGGATCAGAACGAGCGGTTTGGTTTCGAGCAGGCGGGAGAGCAGCACCTTCTGCTGGTTGCCGCCCGAGAGCGAGCCGACGTTGACGTCGGCGCTGGCGACCCGGATGCTCAGGGCCGAAATCGCCGCCTTCGCGCGGGATTTCATCTTTGCCAGGTTGAGGATGCCGGATTTCGCATCCTTGCCGCAGATCATCAGATTGATGTTGTCCTTGACCGACATGTCGAGCAGCACGCCCTCGGCCTTGCGGTCTTCCGTCAGGTAGACGAGGCCGGCATCGATGGCATCCTGGGGACCTTTGATCTCGAGGGTCTTGCCCGCCAGGACGACCGTCCCGGTCACGTGGCGGTCGGCGCCAAACAGCATTCGGGCGAGTTCGGTCCGGCCCGCGCCGACGAGTCCGGCGAGGCCGAGCACCTCCCCCGCATGGAGAGCGAAGGACACGTCCTTGACACGCCGGCCGTCACCCATGTTGCGCACTTCGAGGATCGGCGCGGCATTGGGGCGGAACCGGTGTTCCTTCTTGTAGAAAGAGCCGAGATCGCGGCCGACCATCATCTTGACGATCGCGTCGGGCGTCATCTGATCGTGTTCGAGCGTTCCGACATAGGTCCCGTCCCGCAGGATCGAGACCCGGTCGGACAGTTCATAGACCTCCGCCATGCGATGCGAGATGTAGATGATCGCGATACCGTCCTGACGCAATTTCCGGACGATCGCGAAGAGCTTGTCGGTCTCGCGCGACGACAAGGCCGTGGTTGGCTCGTCCATGACCAGGATGCGGGAATTGGCGAAAACCGCGCGCGCGATCTCCACCATCTGCCGCTCGGCGATGGACAAGGTCGACACGATCGTGGTTGGTCCGAAGGTCGCACCGAGCCGCGCGAGAACCTCGCCCGCGCTCTTGCTCATCGCCGCACGATCGATGAAGGCCCCGTTCCGGGGCTCGCGACCCAGGAAGATGTTTTCAGCGACCGTCAGGTTGGGCGACAGAGCAAGTTCCTGGTAGATGATCGAGATGCCGGCCGCTTTGGATTCCAGGGGGCCGCGGCTGACCAGCGGAACGCCTGCCACTTTGATGATCGCACCGGGGTCCGCCTGGTAGGCGCCGGACAGGATCTTCATCAGGGTCGACTTGCCCGCGCCGTTCTCGCCCATCAGGGCATGGATCTCGCCGGGGGCGACCGTCAACTGCACATTGGAAAGGGCTTTAACGCCCGGAAACGTCTTGGAAATGTTGCGCATTTCCAAGATGGGGCCGTCATGAACCGCAGACGGCTCAGATCGATCGGTCATGACACTCCTCCTCCACGCTCGAGGCGGCCCAACCATCTCCGATGCGGGATGATTATGTGCAACGTGCATGTCTGCCTTGTCAAATGAGCGACACGCCTTGGCCACAATTTTCGAGCGATGCCACTCTGCGATCTGGTTGGCATGGGGCATGCAGAAGAGCCGGCTGAACCGAAGGCGGCCGACGCATGCATTTTCAGTGGATCGCACTCAGGTACTTCCGGGAAACCGTACAAACCCGGTCGATCCGCAAGGCGGCCGACCAGCTCAACATCGCGCCATCGGCCATCAACCGGCAGATCCTGAAGCTCGAAGAGCAGCTTAAATCACCTCTCTTCGAGCGAAGCAGCAAGGGATTGAAGCTGACGGCGGCCGGAGAAGTGTTCTACCGCTACGTCCTGAAGACCCATGCGGATCTCGATCGCGCCATCGCCGATGTCGACGACCTCAGGAGCGCGCGCCGAGGCCATGTCGTGGTCGCCTGCGAAGAAGGGATCGCCAAGGACTTTCTGCCGGCCGTCATCGGTGCTTTCCGGGCCCAGCACCGGCATGTGAGTTTCGGGGTGCATGTGCGCGACATGCAAACCGTCGTCTCCGACGTGGCCGAGGGGCTCGCGGATCTCGGGATCGCGTTCAGTCCTTCGAGCGAGCCGTGCATCCGGCGGCGCCGTGAAACGGCCGTCGCGATCGGCGCCGTGGTGCATCCCTCGCATCTGCTGGCGGACTGCGCTTCGATCAAATTGACGGACCTGATCGGGGAAACCCTGATCGTACCGGACAACGGTTTTTCGACCCGGCGCCTGTTCAATGCGCAATTGGGCGGAGACGCCGAACTTGTGATCGGGCGGCAGTTGGAGACGAACTCCTTCGAGACCATGACGGCGCTGATCAAGGCGGGCGTCGGGGTCGGCATCCGGTCGCGTGTGGGGATCGCGGGCGAAATCGGCCGCGGCGAGGTCGCCTTCGTGCCCTTCGAGGAACGCTCCTTTCCACGCGAGACGGTGGCCGCCATCGTCAAGCGGAACCGGATCCTGCCAGTGGCGGGCGCGTGTTTCGCCGAGGCGGTCGACGATGCTCTCAGCCAACTCGGCGACGAGCGGCTGCAGGCCGATCAGCCGGACACGATCTCGGTCCTGCCCAGCCTCGCCGGCTGAGGCAAGGGACTCGGATGAGGCTCACCCAAGGCCGGGTGCGCCGACTCGAAATCGTCCGGCACGGCCAGATCATTGTTGTCGTAGCGTTTCAGCCGATCGATGAACGAAGCCGACTGGAGGGAAAACAGGCGCGCCGTGACGCCACGAACGAGGCGGGGCATCGCATGACGATGGCCGCTGATCGAGGTCGAGTGCGGTCCTTGGCTGACGGCGCTGAGCCCGTTGAAAGCGAACACCTGGCGCACCCATCCATCTCTCTCATGCCGAGGAAGGAAGTTGAAATTCGCGTCCAGATAGGGAAAGGCCTCCAGTCGCGCGTCTTCCTGCGCCGGCGGCGGCGTGTACAGGTCGCGCCACAAAGCGACCAGGGGCGCGAGGGACGTCAATTCAGGTCGGGCCGCGAGATCGACGGCAAGACCCGTTCCGCAGAGCAGATGATCGCAGCGGAGGGCGCCCTGCGGCGTCGCGATGACGATCTCATCGCCATCGAGGCGCACGGACAGCCAGGGACGCCCCGGATGCAGGCTGAAGCGGGGGTGCGCCAGGGCTTCGGCGAAGGCGCGGTTCGGTGGCGGCTGGTCGGCCGCCCGAAAATGCCGCGCCACCTGCCATCGGATCGCATCGTCGAGTTCGTTGAAGTGCGTCATCGTACCGGCCGTTTCGAGATGCCGATGCGGATTCGACCGCGGCAACCGCGTCCGGCGGAAACAGAGGTCGACACGCGCAGCTCCGGCACGAAGCGCCGCATTGGCATTGTCGAAGGCCGATGCCCCATGGCCGAGAACCGCGACGCGACGCCCACGCAGCCGCTCGAAATCCACCGGCCCGTTGGTGTGATCGTATCGGTCGCGCGGCAGGTGATCGCTGATGAAATCCGGGACCCGCCAGGCCCCAGCGCCATCGAAGCCCGTGGCGATCACGACCGTGCGGGCGAAGCGGGCCGCGCGGCGTCCGTTCACCTCGGTCTCGACCGCCAGCACATTCTCGTCGGCTTCGGCGTCGCGGATGCCGACCACATCGGTCCCACTTTGAACCGCGAGGGCCAGTGTGGTGCGGTACCATCGAAGGTAGTCGGCCCAGTCGCGTCTCGGAACCCGCTCGATCGCCTCCCAGGCCGCACGACCGTGCCGGGCCGCGTACCACGTGGCGATCGACAGATTGGGACATCCGAACTCCAGGCCGTTCAGCGCCTTGGGGCTCCGCAGTTCCTCCATGCGGGCGAAGGCATCCCACACACCTTCCTGGCCGGCCTGCGCCCGGTCCAGGACGACCACGTCGTGCACCCCCTCACGCCGCAAGCTCGCCGCCGCCAGGAGACCCGACTGGCCGGCTCCGACGACGATGACGGCATGGACATGCTCGCCCTGCCGCGTCGCACATGCCTCGACCCAATCGGTCGCCGGGTAGGCGAGCGTCGCGAGGTCCCGGCGCGCGGCTTCGGCCAGCTCGGTCAGTGTCAGTTCGCTCACGCGGGTCTTTCCAAGGTTTCGCCGGTGGCTTGTCGGACGGGTGCCCGCCCACGTCGGCGCGCGTCGCGGCGGCGCTGGTAGACCTCCGTCAGCACGACGATGAGAGCGGTCAGAACCAGCACCGCCACCTGCATGGCGTTGAGGTCGGGGCTGAGTTCGCGGCGGAACTGCGACGCGACGATGAGGGACAGGGGCTGGGTCCGCCCCGCCAGATAGAGGCCGATGGTCAGATCGGCCAAGGACAGGATCACGCCCATGGAATAGGCCGCCATGACGGCGGGCTTGATCTGCGGAAAGGTGATGCGGCGAAAGCAGATCCAAGGGCTCGCACCGAGATCGCGGGCCGCCTCCGCGAGCCGCGGGTCGAGCCGGATCAGCACGGAAGCGATGATCGCGGTGGTGAACGGGATCACGACGATCACCTGAGCAAGAATGAGGGTCGCGGCGCCACGGCCGAGACCGAGGCGGCTCAGCACCATGGTCTGGGCAATGGACAGAACCGTTTTCGGCACCAGAAAGGGCACGAGAAGCAGCGCCGTCAGCATGATGCGCAATCGGCGACCGGCTGCGATCAATGCCATCGCGGCCGTCAGCCCGAGCCCGGCGCCCAGGATCCCGACCGGCTGGGCGACCAGAAAACTGGTGACGAACCCATTCTGGAAATTCGTATTGCCCGCCAGCGACCGGTACCAGTCGAGCGTGAAGCCCGACAGCGGAAAGGCCATCAGGCGCGACGCGTTGAACGAGAAGACCGCCAGGATGGCGATCGGCAAATACAGGAAGGCCACCGCGGCGGTCAGCACTGCGAGGCTCCGGCGGCTCATCGGGCGACTCGCGCAGGCCGGCCCCCGAGCCGGAGGATTCCAGCGGCGAGAAGCGCTGCGGCGACGATCAGCGTCAGCAGCAGGGTGAGTGCGAGGGCAGAGGCCGTAGGCCAGTCGAAGGCGGTGCCGAAGAAGTTGTCGATCGAGGCAAGCGCGGTCGCGCCCGAAGGGCCGCCGAGGAAATTAGGTGTCTGCATGTCGCCCGCCGAGAGAGCGAAGACCGCGAGCGCACCGGCGCAAAGTCCTGTGCTGGTCAAGGGAAGGGTGACGCGGATGAAGGCCGGGAGCGGGCGGGCGCCGAGGTCGCGGGCGGCCTCGACGAGGCGCATGTCGAGGCGTTCGAGCGCAATCCAGAGCGCCAGCGTCATAAAGGGCAGTTCATCGTAGAACAGGGCGAGTGCCGTGGTGAAGGGCGAGAAGAGCAGGAACTTCAGTGGGGCATCGACGAGATGCAGCCCCATCAGCAGGCTATTGACGAGCCCATCGGTGCCGAGCACCAAACGCCAGGCATAGATGCGCACGATCTCGCCGGTGTAGAGGGGCGTCAGCAGCACCACGAGGGCGACGCTCTTCCAGCGCTTTGGCAACCGCAGCAGAGACAGGGCGAGCGGATAGCCGGCAAGAGCCGTCAGAGACGTGGTCACACCGCCGGTCAGCACGGCCTTGCCGATCAGATAGGGATAGGTCGGGTTGCCGAGGATCTCGCGCCAGCTCGCAAGACCAAAGCCCGGCACGAGTTCGAAGGCATCGAAATCGACGCTCCAGAAGCTGATCACGACCAGGATGGTGAGCGGCAGGATCGCGCCGACGAGCAGCAACAGCACGACCGGGAGCGCCAAGATTTGACGGCTGTCTGGCATCAGGCCGCCGTGACGAAGGCTTTGTGGCCCAGTACCGCCAAAGGCACGGTCGCGCCGGGCTCCGGCGCTTCCTGCGCGGCGAAGCGCAACACCACGCCGTGGGCTTCCGCCTCCACCGTGAAATCCTGGCCCGCATAGGTCACGTGCCGGACTGTCGCGGGCACTGCCTCGCCCACGCGGCCCGGCGCCAGACTTTCGGGGCGCAGCACCAGGACCGCTGGTTCGCCTTGCGTGAAGGCAGGCCGGGCCGGCGCCTCGAAGGTACCGAGGGCGGTCCGGATGATCGCCCGATCCGCCGTGGCGCTGAGGATATGGCCGCTGACAAGACTGGCGCCGCCGATGAAATCGGCCACGAAGGTGCTGGCGGGACGACGATAGATCTCCTGCGGCGCCCCCGCCTGGACGATCCGCCCCGCATTCATCACCATGATGATATCCGACAGGGCGAACGCCTCCTCCTGATCGTGCGTGACATACACGAAGGCGATGCCGAGTCGGCGCTGCAGGTCCTTCAGTTCGACCTGCAGATGCGCCCGCATCTTGCGGTCGAGGGCCGACAAGGGCTCGTCGAGCAGCAGCAGGCGCGGCTCCGCCACCATGGCGCGGGCGACCGCCACGCGCTGCTGCTGGCCGCCCGACAGTTCATTCGGAAAGCGGTTCGTGAACTCGCCCATATGTACCGCGTCGAGCGCCCGGGCGACTTTCGCGGCAATATCGCCCGTTCCCGACCGAAGGGTCAGCGAAAACGCGACATTGTCGAACACGTTCATGTGCGGGAACAGCGCGTAGGACTGGAAGACGGTGTTGACCGGTCGCCGCTCGGGTGGGTCCGCATCGATCGGCCGTCCGTCGAGCAGAATCCGGCCGGCCGACGGCCGTTCAAACCCGCCGATCAATCTCAGGATCGTGGTCTTGCCGCAGCCGGACGGACCGAGCAGGGTCGTAAAAGCCCGCTCGCCGAGATCGAAATCCACGCGATCCACGACGGGCGGCCCCCCATAAGATTTGGTGAGCCCGCGCGCGGAAAGCAGAACGTGTGCGGGCTCTCGGTGCGTCAAGCGGCCTTCACCTCGTTCCAGATCTTCAGCCAGGCCGAATAATTGGGCGGGGCGACGGGCCACATGAAGCTGTTCATGACCGAGAGATCGTCGACGAAGATGGCTTCCTGCTTCTCGTGGGTGAGCTTGTCCCGGATGATGTTCGACGAGGTGGCGTAATTGCCGATCTCCGCGATGGCCGAGGCATAATCGGCGCCCAGGAGGTAATTGCCGAACGCATGAGCGGCCGCCACCTTGTCGTCGGACAGCGTCGCCGGGATCGCGAAGCAATCACTCCAACCGAAAATTCCGGCCTTGGGCTTGGCCATGCCCATCGGCAGCTTGTCGCGCAACGCATCGAAGGGCACCCGCCAGGAGAAGGCGCAGGTCACCTCATTGGTGGCGAACAGATTTGTGAGATCGCCAATCGTCTGCCAATAGGTGCGCAGCAGCGGCTTCTGGGCGATCAGGGCTTTCTTGGCCTCGGCCAGCTCGGCGTCGCTCATGGTGAAGACGTGATCGCGCGGCACGCCAATGAAGAGACCCGCCACCGCGATGCTTTCGAGCGCATAGTCGCGCATCGCCAGCTGGCCTTTGTATTTGCTGTCGAACAGCGTCGCGTAGGTCGGCTCCTCGCTATACTTGTCCTTCCGGTAGACGATCGGGTTCAAGCCCCAGAGATACGGGATTGCGTAGGTCTTGCCGTCCTTGCCCACCACCTTGTCGGTGTCCTTGAAGGGGGCGTACATGTATTGCCGGTTGGGGATCTTGGTGAGATCGAGCGGCTGCAGGACCTTGGCGTCGATGTAACGCCACGTGCCGTTCAGGCCCGGATTGACCACGTCCCAATCCTTGGCCGCACCCGTCTTCAGCGCCGCGAATTGCGCGTCCTCACTGCTGAGGAACGACAGCTTGATGGCCGTGCCGGTCTCCTTCTTGAACGGATCCACATATTCGGGATGGGCGTTCGAATCCCAGGTTGCCCAGACGAGTTCCGAGACGGCTGCCTTGGCGCGATCGAGCGACAGGGCACCTGCTGCCACGCCTCCGACGATGCTGGCCAGCGTTTGGCGTCGGGTCAAAAGCGCAGACATGCGGATCTCCATGGCGCCGCGGCGATGCAGCGGTGAGACCGATCGTGTCTGAAACGTTGCCTCACCGGAAGGCACGTGTTCCGCACGGGGCGTTGTCGAAACGGCAACGGTCCAGCCTGACGGTCAGAGAGTGGTGAGTTGCCGGGCCACTCTGAGGAGAAGCGCGTCACTCCCCATCATGCCGACCAGATGCAGGGGAAGCGGGAGCCCGTCGCGGTCCGGTCCAATGGGAACCGATAATGCCGGCGTACCGGCAATGTTCGCCAGCATCGCATAGGGCGCGAAGGCCTCCATGCGGCGCCAGTGCAGCTCCACGTCGCCGTGATCCATCGGCATCGCCCCGATCGGCGTCGGTGCCGTCGCCAACATGGGCGTCAGCAACACGTCCATGTCACCGAAGAGACGCCACATCTCATGAGCGACGCCGACGGCTGCGGCCTGCGCCTCCTGCAACTCGACCCCGGAGATCGCGCGACCCCGAGCCAGCACCGCGCGTGTGAGCGGCTCGACGCGCGCAAGGTCGTCGTCTCCGAGCCCAGCGAGGTTGCGGGCGAGGTTGACGGAAATGATCCGATCGAAGGCCCGCGCCGACGCGAGAGTCAGCGGCGCCAGATGTTCGGGCGGCACCACGATGAGCGTATGGCCGTTCCGGGCCAAGACATCCGCGGCCGCCGCGACGGCGTCGCGCCGCGCGGGATCGATGCTGCCCGGCATGCCGAGGCAGAGCCCGACACGTAACCGGGGAAGCGGCTCTTCCAACCGCGCCAGGACCGATCCGCCGAGATCGGGGTCGGGTTCCGGCCCCTGGGCGCGACCTGTCACGGCGTCGAGAGCGGCTGCGGTATCGCGCAGGCTCCGGCTCAACACGAGTTCGATGGCGATCCCGCTCAGATGGTTGCCGAAACCAGGGCCGCCCGGCACCGCTCCACGGCTTGGCTTCAGGCCGACCAGGCCACAGCAGGCGGCCGGCACGCGGGTCGATCCACCGGCGTCGCCGGACTGCGCCAAGGTGACGATGCCGGCCGCCACGGCCGCAGCCGCGCCACCCGACGAGCCGCCCGGCGTTCGGGTGGAATCGAGCGGATTGCGAGCCACGGGACCGAGGTCGGGTTCGGACGTCGTCGCCAGACCGAATTCCGGCACTGTCGTGACACCGAACGGCACGAGACCCGCGGCCAGGAAGCGCGCCGCAAGATGGCTGTCGACCTGGGGCGGCGGCATGCCTTCGAGCAGCCGGGAGCCGCAGACGACCGGGAATCCGGCCGCCGCAGACCCGAGATCCTTCATCAGAAAGGGCACACCAAAGAACGGCATGGAGGCCGCTTCCTCCGGCTTGTCGGCCAGGAGGCGGTCGAGTTCATCGGCGCGACCACGAGCACGGGCCGCATCCAGAAAGCGGATCGCTCCCAGGTGTTTTACGGACTCAGCCGCTCCCAGTGCGGCATCCAGGGCCGCGCGGGCCGAGAGGCGGCCGCTGCGGATATCCGCCGCGAGGGCCAGTGCGTCGCGCGGATCGTCAGACGGAAAAGGCATCGGGACCGGCCTCTCTGGTTGCGGCGGCGCCAGGATCCATGGCTGTGCGATGCCGTTCAGTCGATCGGACGGCTCAATTCTTGCCACCGAGAACCCGCAGGTCCTCGTCGTCCAGTTCCACCGGCTGCCCGCTGCGGATCAGCTCGGCAAAGCCTTCGTTCGGAGTCATGACGGTCAAAGTATAGAGTTTCCCTGAGCCGGTATTCTCAATGACGTGCTCGCTGCCCGGCCGAAGCAGAAGCGCATCGCCCTTCTTGATCGGCATCGTCTTGTCCGCGCAGCGCGCCATTCCTTCACCCGCCAGCACATAGAAGAATTCATGTGCGGCCGCGTGTTCGTTCGGCGGCGTGGCGCCTCCAACCGTGAAGATCTCGATCACGAAGATATTGTCGATCTGGTCCTTCTCGCCATCGAACAGCATGGCGAAATAATTCGTGTCGTTCGGACCGATGCGAAACGCCTTGGCGGAGCTGACGCTTTCGAGACTGAAGGGGAGCATGTCTTTCGGTTCCGGTGAAGCTCAGAGACGTCATGCCCCAGCGATGACCGAGGGAGAAGCCGCAAGTTTCGCACCACCTGTTGCCAATCCGGCAACGCCCACCTGCCGAGGCGCATCCAGGCAAACTGGAACACCCCGTGCGCGCCTTTCAGCCCCGTCCACGACCGGAGCGTGTCGGCAAGACAAGATGCTCGATGAAGTTGCGCAGCTCGGTTTGGCGAAGCCTTGGGTCCGCCACCTGATCGTCCACACCCAGGCGCCAGGCAAGATCGCGGCGATCCGGCTCCCGACCTAAAGCTTCGATCAGCGATGCCTGGTCCTCCACGTCCGTCCAGGTTCGCGCGAGACCCTGCTCGATCAGGTCGTCGCCCTGGCGGCGCAGCGCGTCGGCGATTTCCGACAGCGGCAGTTCGGGATGGTATTGGACGCCCCAGAACACGCCATGCCCGAACCGCACCTCGGCGGCCTGGACGCGGGTCACGCCGTTGGTCGCAAGAAGGGTGGCGCCTTCGGACGGGAGGACTTCGACCTCGTCGGAGTGGATCGCCCCTGCGTCGTAGACAGAGGGCCGACCTGCCAGGAGCGGGTGCGTCTGGCCGGCCTCGGTCCGCAAGATGCGCCGAGCGAAAGCGACTTCGTGACCCCGCCGGCACTCTCGAACAGTGCCGCCGGCCGCCGCAACGGCCACCTGAAGCCCGGCGCAGGAGCCGAAACTCGGCGTCGCGGCCTCGAAGACGGCACGCATGAACTCGAGCTGGCGCCGGACCTCGGGCGTCTCCCTGTAGACGTGCATAGGGGAGCCCGTCAGGAATACGGCGTCGTATGCGGCGAGATCCTGCGCCGGTCTCGCATTCCCGCCAGGCTCGACCGGCCGCACAAGCTCGCATTCGGCGTTCGGACAGATCGTTTGCAGCGTCGCCATATAGCTCTCGCCACTGCTGCGGCCGGTGCTCTGTCGCCTCCGTTCCCGATCCTGAACCGTCTCGCTCTCGGCGATGAGTAATCGTAGAGAGTCGGGCATGTGTGGATCAGTCAATTCGGAGGAGGAGCCCAAGATCGGGCGCTGGTCGGCGGGAAAGTATGGTGCCCGCGGAGGCACATTCAGATGGCAGAAGCGCGCAGGAACCAGGGAGGGTCTCGAATGATCTGGAAACTACTGTTGTTGCTTGTCCTGCTAGCCGCCATGTGGCTGGGGGACCCTGCCTCCGCGCAAACGTTGTCGTCGGCCAACGTCGTCCCGCTCCGGGTGCGAACGCCCCATTCCGGGTTCAACCGCTTGGTTGTCAGCATCACCCTGTGTGAGCCGGGGACGGATCGTTGTGCGACGGTCGACGACATCATGGTCGACACGGGATCAACAGGTCTGAGGCTCGAAGCCTCGGCCCTCCCGTCGGAGTTCCGGCTCCCGCCATTCCTGGGGCCGGACGGCAAGTCCCTCGCAGAATGCCTGCGTTTCGTCCACGATGACGCCTGGGGGCCACTATTCCGCGCCGACCTTCGGATCGGCGGCATGACGGTTCCTGGCCTGCCCATCCAGATCATTGCCGATGATCCCCGGCCCTGCCCCGATGGGTGCCCGATATCCACGGCCAAGCCGACGTCGAACGGGACCCTCGGGATCGGGCCGCATCTGCTCGACTGCCAGGGAGACTGCTTGCAGGACCCGAGCCGGCCCGGCGTTTTCGAGCAGGAGGGCGGATCGTGGCGTCCGATCCGGGGATCGGTTCCCGCCGCGAGCCGCCTGCCGAACCCGATTTCTCTCTTTCCAAATCATCGGAACGGCGTCGTGTTCGACCTTCCCGCGGTCCCTGCTCGGGACACCAACGAGATCGTCGGGACCCTGACCTTCGGGGTCGGGGATGCGGCGAACAACGGGATCGGCGACGCCCGCATCGTCCGGATGGACGAAAACGGCCTCTTCACAACCCTCTACGGCACCGCCGCCTTTGCCGCGAGCTACATCGACAGCGGCACCGAGACCTACATCCTCGCCGACGATCACCTCCCGCGATGCGCGGGAATGAGCTGGGCATTCTGCGTGTCGCCCGAACGAACGTTCGCTGCGACGATGGTTGGCTTTGACGGCATGCACGTACCGATCACGTTCAAGGTCGGCGATTATCGAAGCGCCCTGGACCACCACGTGGGCGCCTGGGACGGGTTCGCAGAAGCAGCGAACGCCTTATCACAGGCGTTCGTATGGGGAGCCCCCCTCTTCCTCGGCCGCAGGATCGCCCTTGTCTTCGACGGCATGGAGGTCGATGGACTGAAACGCACGCAGGGTCCCCTCTACGCTTTCCCGTAAGTGCCCGAGTCCTCTGCCGTCCGTCGTCAAGAGAGTTCGCCGGCGATCCTGAGAACTGGAGTTCTCACAGGTTTGTGGCTCTCCGCGTCGCGATATCCCCGATGCCGTTGACTTGGCCGGCGTTGAGAGCCGGGCAGCAATTGCCACCTAGCCGCTCGGGGATGGGCGTTGCCATGGCGCAAGGAGATGGCTGGCCGGCTCCGGCATGCGAACGGGCAACGTCCTATGGCTGGTATTGCTCGTCGGAGACGTGTTCCAGCCAATCCACTGGCGAACCATTCAGCTTCTCCTGAATGGCGATGTGGCTCATGGCAGTGGTAGGCCCGGCACCGTGCCAGTGCTTCTCGCCCGGTTCGAACCAGACGACGTCCCCTGGACGGATGTCCTCGATGGGGCCGCCCTCGCGCTGCACCCGGCCGAAGCCGGCCGTGACGACCAGCGTCTGGCCGAGCGGATGGGTGTGCCAGGCCGTCCTGGCGCCGGGCTCGAAGGTGACCAGCGCCATGCCGACGCGGGCGGGCTCGGGTGGATTGTTCAAGGGATCAATCCGGACCGTGCCGGTGAACCAATCCGCCGGCCCCTTGCCTGACGGCTGCGAGCCGCTTCGCTTGATGTCCATGGAATGTCGCTCCGAAAGAGTAGCCGCTGATCTCTCGTCCGAGAAATAGCACTGCCGCTTGCCCGCGATTAGGCATTAGAATCTGCAAGAGCCCATAAGGTCAGCTTCTGAATGCCGCGCGAAAGCCTCAATGATCTGTCGGCCTTCCTGACGGTGGCGCGGGAACGGAACTTCACCAGGGCGGCCGCCAAGCTGGGCGTTTCGCAGTCGGCGCTGAGCCAGACCATGCGCGGCCTCGAAGCCCGACTGGGCGTGCGGCTGCTGACGCGCACGACCCGCAGCGTCTCCCCGACCGACGCGGGCGAGCGCCTGCTCCGGACGATCGGACCCAAGATCGACGATATCCAGGCCGAGCTGGCGGGGATCAGCGATTTCCGCGAGCAGCCGGCAGGCACCATCCGCATCAGCGCCGACGAGCATGCGGCGGCCATGATCATCTGGCCGGTCCTGGAACGTTTCCTGCCGGACTATCCGGACATCAGCGCCGAGATCGTCGTCGACAACGGGTTGATCGACATCGTCGCCGAGCGGTTCGACGCCGGTGTCCGAGTTGGGGGCATCGTCGCGAACGACATGATCGCCGTGCCGATCGGTCCCGACATCCACATGGCGGTGGTCGGCTCGCCGGCCTACCTGGCGGCTCGCAACAAACCCAAGGTCCCCCGGGACCTCACCGACCACCGCTGCATCAACTTTCGCCTGCCGACCTACGGGGGGCTCTACGCCTGGGAGTTCGAGAAGGCCGGAAAGGAGCTGAGGGTCCGGGTGGAAGGGCAGTTCGCCTTCAACACGATCGCCTTGATGCTCAGCGCGGCCCTGGCCGGTTTCGGCCTCGCTTATTTGGCCCTGGATCAGGTTCAGCCGCACCTGGACAGCGGACGGCTCGTCCAGGTACTGGCCGACTGGTGTCCGTCCTACTCGGGGCATCACCTCTGTTACCCGAGCCGCCGGCAGCAATCCCCCGGCCTTCGCCCTGCTGGTCGCCGCCCTCCGCTTTCGAGCGGGACCGCCGACGCCAGATCTCCCCTCTCCGTAAGACGCCGCATCCCTGGCGGGCGGTTTGCCGGGCCGACCTGACCGAAGACGGCCCCGCCCGGACCGCCTGCGGCAACGGTCGAGACCGAACTTGCCGGACTGGTGCCTGACTGCGGGCTTGACCTTACCACGATGGGAAGGTGCAGGAAGGGGATCAAAGGGCAAATCACATGGTCGGATCAGCACAAGAACATCGAGTGTCTAAACAGGGCTGCAGTTGCGCAGGTGGTGATCAGCATGCGCCTGCCCGACGAACGCAAATGGTGACGGATCCCGTGTGCGGGATGTCTGTTGATCCGGCCAAGTCGGTCCACCAGGCCACGCATGGCGGCAGACCCTATCATTTCTGCTCGGCCGGGTGCCGGACGAAGTTCGTGTCCGATCCGGCGAAGTACATTGCCGCCGGAGCCGCGCACCCGGGTGACGATCATGGGCCTGACTACCACGGAGACCTGTCTGAAGAAGAAGCTTCCGGGTCGGACGAGCAACGGATCATCAAGGACCCTGTCTGCGGCATGGTGGTGGACCCGGATACCGCGAAGCATCGGGCCGAGCGTGAAGGTCGCGCCTACTTTTTCTGCTCGGCCGGATGTCGGACCAAGTTCCTGGCGGACCCTGCCAAGTACCTTTCATCCAAGCCGGCCGATCCTGACGCTCCGGTGCCCGAGGGGGCGATCTACACCTGCCCGATGCATCCGCAGATCCGGCAGGAAGGCCCTGGAAGCTGCCCTATTTGCGGCATGGCCCTGGAGCCGCTCACAGTCGCGGCGGAGGCGCCGCCCAACCATGAGCTGACGGACATGAGCCGCCGCTTCTGGATCGGGCTCGCTCTGACGCTGCCCATCGTGATCCTGGAGATGGGAGGCCACCTACCGGCCCTGGGCCTCGACAGGCTCATCCCGTCTCACGTGTCGACGTGGGTGCAGTTCGCGCTGTCGACACCGGTCGTGCTGTGGGCAGGCTGGCCGTTCTTCGAGCGCGGCTGGGCCTCGGTGGTCCACCGTAGCCTGAACATGTTCAGCTTGATCTCGATCGGGACGGGCGCCGCCTACCTCTATAGCCTCGCCGCGACCTTCGTGCCGGGCCTTTTCCCATCCGGCTTCCATGAGAGTGGCGGCATGGTCGCCGTCTACTTCGAGCCTGCGGCCGTCATCGTCGTCCTGGTGCTGCTCGGTCAAGTGTTGGAACTGCGTGCCCGCGACCAGACCGGTGGGGCGATCCGGGCTCTGCTCAATCTGGCGCCCAAGACGGCCTGGCGTGTCGGCGCGGCCGGCCTCGACCTGGAGGTACCCTTGGCGGAGGTGCAGGTCGGCGATTCACTCAGGGTCCGGCCCGGCAGCGGCGTGCCGGTGGACGGACTCGTGCTCGACGGCAGGAGCGCGGTCGACGAATCCATGGTGACGGGCGAGTCGATGCCCGTCGGCAAGGAGGCTGGCGACAAGCTCATCGGCGGCACGGTCAATGGCACCGGCTCGCTCGTCATGCGGGCCGACAAGATCGGGTCGGACACGATGCTGGCGCGCATCGTCCAGATGGTGTCCGAGGCGCAGCGCAGCCGCGCCCCGATCCAGCGCATGGCCGACACCGCCTCGGGCTATTTCGTTCCCGCCGTGCTGGCGATTGCCGTCCTGGCATTCGTGGCCTGGGCCGCCTGGGGACCTTCGCCGGCGCTGTCCTATGGGCTGATCGCGGCCGTGTCGGTCCTGATCATCGCGTGCCCCTGCGCGCTCGGCTTGGCCACGCCGATGAGCATTGGGGTCGGGGTCGGCAAGGGCGCGAGCTCGGGCATCTTGATCAAGTCCGCCGAGGCGTTGGAGCGGATGGAGAAGGTCGACACCCTGGTGGTGGACAAGACCGGTACGCTGACCGAAGGCAAGCCCAAGGTCACGGCGATCTTGCCCGCTGATGGTTTGTCCGAGACAGACGTGCTCGCCCTGGCGGCGAGCCTGGAACGATCGAGCGAACATCCGCTCGCCGCCGCCATCGTGGCTGCGGCACGCGATCGGGGGATCGTCATCCAGGACCCTACGGACTTTGCTTCCGTCACGGGCAAGGGGGTTACCGGAAGGGTCGGGGTCCGCGAGGTAGCTCTCGGCAACGAGGCGATGATGCAGCAACTCGGCATCCAGTCTGGCTCCCTTGCTGCAAGAGCCGAGGTCCTTCGCGGCGCCGGGGCGACCGCCCTGTTCATGGCGGTGGACGGCAAGGCGGGCGCGGTGATCGCCATTGCGGATCCGGTCAAGCCGAGCACGGCAGCGGCGCTCGACGCCTTGCGGGCAGGCGGCATCCGCATCGTCATGCTGACAGGCGACGACATCGCGACCGCTCAGGCGATCGGCCGGAAACTCGGCATCAAGGAGGTGCAAGGCGGCGTTCTGCCGGAGGGCAAGCATGCCGCAATCCGCAAGCTCAAGGCCGAGGGCCGCGTCGTTGCCATGGCCGGCGATGGTGTGAACGACGCGCCAGCTCTCGCCGAGGCCGATGTCGGGATCGCCATGGGGACCGGCGCGGAGGTCGCGATCCAAAGCGCCGGGATCACGCTGGTCAAGGGCGACCTCGCCGGGATCGCGCGTGCCGCCGCCCTCAGCCGGATGACGATGCGCAACATCCGGCAGAACCTGATATTCGCCTTCGCGTACAACGCCATCGGCATCCCGGTGGCGGCCGGCGTGCTCTACCCGGCCTTCGGCATCCTGCTCAGTCCCATCTTCGCCGCCCTCGCGATGTCGCTCAGCTCCGTATCGGTCATCGGCAATGCCCTGCGCCTCAGATCCGCGCGCCTCGACTGAGAAGAAGGCTCGATGCTGAGATCGACGAAGATTTATCCGCTGGGTGGGGCGTTTTGAGACCCAGCTTGACTGGAGAAAGAACCGCGCCGAATTTGCCGGAGGCTTATGTCGTCAAATCATGCGGCCACGGCTGGGGTTTCCACCATGACGGAGAGGCGAGCCTCGGCTTCGGCAGTCCCTCGAGCAGGGCTTGCAACATTCCCTTTTAAAGCCCGGCGTCTTCTTCTTGCATGCGGCGGGCGGCCGGCGCGGCGCCGTATAGCTCGCGGCGAATGTAGGTCCAAGCTGCCAGGGTGCCTTTCCGAACGTGGCGCAACTCCCGGCCGGCCAGGCGCACGCCGAGCCCAGCCCCGGCGGGAAGGACACTGGCCGCTGCATAGAGATCGGGAATCTCGGCGAGCAGCTTGGAAAGCTCGTCGGCCATACGCACGTTCGCGTCGTCCTGTCCCGGCCGGGCAAGCAGCATCGTGCCGAAGGCTTTGTTGGCAGCAGTCCGGCCGCGCCCAAGGCTTCTAATGTCCATGCGGTCGACCAGCATGGGTTCTCCGCCGCATCGGAGAGTCAGGGTCGAGCAGAGGCGACGAAAGCTTCGATCCAGCGCCATGGGATCGTGGATGGTGAACGTGTCTGCGACGAGGGCGACACCGCCCGGCGCACAGTCGATGTCGATGATCTGGTCGAGTGCTGCATCAGGGAACAGGATCCGGGCTTCCGGGAGGTATTCGAAATAGCCCTCCGGCTTGACCTCAATAGCGACGGCTTCGTGTGTGGTCAGTTCGGGTGCCGCGCGATGGATCGGCGAGGCCCCCTGCGTGGTGCAATGTGCGGCCGCGCCAGAGCCGATGTGAAACCGCTGGTGCAGCCAATCCCCGCCATGCAGGGCACTGCTGCTCGTTTGCAGGATCACGGTAAGAAGGTGCGCCGGAGCTTGGTCGAGCGCGAAGGTTCGCGTCAGCACGTAGGGCCAACGGAAAAGCCGGCGGCCGAGGATGGTGCGCTCGCCGTGGCGCACGAAGGCGAGATCGAGCTGCGCGCGAACTTCCTGTAGCTTCGCTGTCACGCGCGAAACAGCACATCGCGCTCGATCATCCCCACCACCGCGTCGATCCCCTCCCCCTTGCGGCAATTGGTGAGAAGCACAGGCCGATTGCTGCGCACCGCGAGCGCTTGCTCATGCATGCGCGCGAGATCGACGCCAACGTGGGGGGCGAGATCGGTCTTGTTGATGACGAGCAGGTCGCAGCGGATGACGCCGGGGCCGCGCTTGCGGGGGATGTCGTCGCCCCCCGCGACATCGATCACGAACATCCAGAAATCCGTGAGGTCGCGCGAGAAGGTCGAGGCGAGGTTGTCACCGCCGCTTTCGAGCAGGATCAGTTCGACACCGGGGAAGCGGCGTTCGAGCTCGTCGGCCGCCTCGATGTTCAGCGTCGGGTCCTCCCGGATCACCGTATGCGGGCAGGCCCCCGCCTCGACGGCGGACACCCGCGCCGGGTCGATCAGGCCGGAACGCCGAATACGTTCCGCATCCTCGGCCGTGACGAGGTCGTTGGTGATCACGGCGAGGTCAATGCCGCGGCCGAGGAGGGCCGGGATCAGCCGCTCGACCAGCGCCGTCTTGCCTGAGCCGACCGGACCGCCGATCCCTACGCGCGCCGCGGCGATGCGCGCGCCTTTTGTCTTCTGCACCCCGGTCATCGCAACATGTATCTCCGGGCGAGCGGGACCTTGGTGGCAGGCTCGCACATCAGCAATGTGCCGTCGGCCCGTACCTCGAAGGTCTGCGGATCGACCTCGACGTGGGGCATGGCGGCATTGCGCACCATGTCGGTCTTGCGCAGCTTTCGCACGTTCTTGATCGGCACCATCGCCTTGCCGAGGCCGAGCTTGCGGCCGACATCGGCGTCGAGCGCGAGCTTGGAAACAAAATTGACCCCGAGGTGCTGCGGCGCCGCGCCAAGCGCGCCCCACATGCGCTTCTGGATCATCGGCTCGGCGAGCCCCAGGCTCCCGTTACCGTCGCCCATCGCGGCCCAGGCGATGAAGCCGCTCTTGATCACCATATAAGGCTTGATGCCGAAGGAGGCGCGCGGCCAGAGCACGAGGTCGGCCATCTTGCCAACTTCTATCGAACCCACATGGGCGTCGATACCGACCGCGATGGCCGGATTGAGGGTGAGCTTGGCGACATATCGCTTGATGCGTTCGTTGTCGGCCTTGGCGGTCGTCTCCTCGGGCAGACGGCCGATGCGCTCCTTCATGACGCTCGCGAGCTGCCAGCAATTGGCGACGTTTTCGGCGAGCCGGCCCATGCCCTGCGTGTCGGTGCCGAAGATCGAGATCGCGCCCATGTCGTGCAAAAAGTCTTCCGCCGCCGCCGACTGCGCCCGAACCCGCGCTTCGCCGAAGGCGACATCTTCGGGGATGTTGTAGTTGAGCTGGTGACAGATCATGGTCATCGGCACCCCCTCCTCCAAACCGTAGCTCGTGAACGGGTTGGTGGGATTGGTCGATGACGGGATGACATTGTCGTAGGAGACGACTTTGAGCAGGTCGGGCGCATGGCCGCCCCCTGCCCCCTCGACGTGATACATATGGATAGTGCGACCCTCGACGGCCGCCATCGTGTCCTCGCAGAAGCCGAATTCGTTGATTGAGTCGGTGTGCAGATGCACCGCGAAATCGTGACGGTCGGCCGCGATCAGACTGCCGTCGATCACTGACGGCGCGGCTCCGAAATCCTCATGGATCTTGACCGACATGCCGCCGGCCGCGACCGATTCCTCTACCGCTTCCGGGTTCGAGGAACCACGCCCGAACAGCGCGTAGTTCAGGGGAGAAAATTCGGCCGCGCGCAGGAACGTGCCGAAGGTCGTGGTGCTGCCGCTGCCGACGTCGAACAGCGGCCCCGGCCCATTGCCGATCATCGTCGTGGTGCCGCCCGCGAGCGCATGGTCTGATTGTTCGGGCGAGCCGAGATGGGCGTGCGACTCGACCGCGCCAGCCGTGACGATAAACCCGGCGCCGGAGACCGGCGACGTCGTGTGACCCACCACCATGTCGGGATGCACCCCCGGCATGACATCCGGGTTACCGGCCTTGCCGATCCCGACGATGCGACCATCGCGGATGCCGATGTCGGCCTTGACGATGCCCGCGACCGCATCGACGATGGTCGCATTCTTGATGACGATATCGAGGATTTTGTCCGAGGACTTCAGATAGCCGTTGATGCCCTCGCCATCGCGCAGGTTCTTGCCGGCGCCGATCAGCAGTTCATGCCCGTAGACCGTGAAATCATGCTCGATCTCGGCGAAGAGTTCGGTGTCGCCCAGCCGCACGAGGTCGCCTTTGGTCGGACCGTAGAGTTCCGCATAGGCCTGCCGGCTCAATCGCGCCATCAGGCTCAGGCTCCGAGATAGCCGCGGGACTTGGCCAGCGCGAGCGAGGCCTGTTTGGCGCCGGCCGCATCGAGCGCACCGTTCACGAGGCCGGCCTGGCCACGAACCACGCGGTTGCCCTCGATGGGCACGAGCCGCACCGCCTTGACGACGCCCGGTTCGAACCGGACACCCGTGCCGGCCGGCCGGTCGATCTTCATGCCCCAGGCTGCCGCACGATCGAAATCGAGCGCGCGGTTGACCTCGAAGAAATGCGTGTGGCTCCGCACCTGCACGTCACGGTCGCCGGTGTTGACGACGTCGATGGTGACGGCAGGAAGGTCCGTGAACATCTCGATATCGTCGTCGGGCGAGATGATCTCGCCGGGCACGACCTTGTCCGTGACAGATTTGGTGCCCGGTGAGATCGGCTCAAACAGCGCGATGACCTTGGTGCCCTCGGCGAACAGGCATTCGATGTAGAGCATGGGGATCATCTCGGCGACGCCGGGCTCGACGTCGTCGGTGGTCAGCAGCCGGCTCGCCATGTCGCGGATCTCGTCATAGGGAAAGTCGCGCCGCGCGGCGAGCATCACCTCGTCGGTGAGAAAAGCCACCGCTTCCGGATGACTCAGCCGGATGCCGAGACGGCGGTTGCGGCGAGCCATTTCGGCCGCCGTGAAGATGATCAACCGATCCATTTCGGTGGGTGACAGGTTCATCATGGGCTTTGTCTCAGGTCGTGAACATGCGGATCGGCCGGGCTTTCCCACGCGACACCGCGATATCGATCAGCGGCGTGAAGCTCGACGGGAGGGCATCGGGGAGCATGGGCTCCGCCAACAGCTCGGCAAGCACAGCCCGCGCGCTTTGCAGGGCACGCTGGGCCTCGACATGGCCGATCACGCCGAGCCGGACGGCGGCGCTGACAAGGCCGTGGACCAGAGTCCAGCCCGAGACCAATTCTGCGGCCTGCGGGGCGAGGCCGGCATCGCGGTAGACGACGGCCTGAACCACAGGGAGATGACCGAGGTGCGGCGCGTCGGCGAGACAGGTGCGGTAGGCCACCGAGAGCGCGCCGCCGAGTCGCACCGACACGCCCAGCAAGGCGCGGCCCGCGCGACGCGACCCCTCGCGCATAGGGGCTGACGGGGTGGCGGCCTCGGCATCGCGGTCGATGGCGGCGATTGCCGCGATGTCGCCGGCCCGGTAGGCGCGGTCGAGCAGCACACGATCCATGCTGTTCCAGCGTAGCGTGAGATGTTCCCAAACGAAATCGTCGAGATCCCGCGCATTCTCCAGCAAACCGTCGGCTGCCAACCCCTCGATGCCCCACGAGAACGCGAAGCCCCCGGCCGGATAGGCGCTGTCGCCATATTGCAGCAGCGCCAAGGCCGTGGCGGTATCAAACATCGGCGAGGTCCACGATGTCGCCTTCGGCCAGGAGATGCGCGATGCGGGCGCGATAATCCGCGGGCGGACCATCGAGCAGAATCACGAGACACTCGCCCTCGAAACGCACCCGCCAGTGCAGATTGCCGGCATGCCAGCCGAGCTTGAGGGCCGCCGTCGCATTGATGGGCCGCAATCGCCACAGCGCCTGTTGACCGAAGCGGACGATGATGGCGCGGTCGTGCTCAAGCCAAAGTAGCGCGCCGTCGATCAGATCCTCGTCGCGGTCGAGGCTGACGGCGCAATCCGTGCCGCGATCCGTGGCACGCCGAAAGCGCTTCCGCCCCGCCTCCTCGGGCGGTACGAACAGGAACTCGATACCGCCATGATGTTCCACATGATGCAGGCGGTCATGCAGTCCCGCATCCGCCTCGTGGCCGACAATGCCGTGCAGCCTCAGCATGCGTGGGTCTCGGGCAACGACCGGGCGTCAGTGGGTGTCGAACACATGCTGATACTCGGCGATGGCGCTCTTCAAGGCTTCGGTTTCGGCGCTGGTTGGGTGGCTCGGGTCGGCGGCGGCCGGCAGGCTGCCGAATTTCATCAAGCAAGCCATGAGCAGCAGACGCGCCTTGGTCGAGGTGAGGTTCAGGCCCGCGATGGTCAGAGGATCGGGATCCGCGAAGCCCTCGGGATAGCCGCGCCCGACCCGCACGACGGGCACGCCGCTGAAACTCGCCCGGCGCAGCATGGCCCCGCGCAACTCCGATGTCGCCATGCCATAAGGTACCAATCCCTCGATCACGAAACCACAGAGACGTCCGCTCTCCAGGCGATGGCGGATCAGGAAGCCGAGATCGGGCTCGCCGGCAGGATCGTCGCCAAACATGTCGGCCGCATAGCATCCGTCCTTGACGATCGAGACGAGCGGGAGGGCGTCGGCCAGAAGCCGCCCTTTGTCATCCTTGACCGTGATCTCGACCCGCTCGACGCGGCCATCCCGCAATCGGGTCGCCGAGACAGACAGTGGCAGGCGCGTGATGTTCACCGCCGAATCCGCCGTGTGCCGGTAGGCCGGAACATACATCAGGTAAGGCGCGCCCGTATGGGTCAGCTGGCCGAGAATGCCGCCGTGGCCGCCCGTCGCGATGTAGCCCCCTGGGCGGGCGTCGACCTTCGCGACCTCACGCGCCGCGAAGAACTGCTGCTCCTGGATCACCACGGTCCCGGCCCGGTTGCCGCCCTTCCCGTCAGCCCAGATACGCGACCGGATGTAGCTGACGGAATCGACGATGTTGGCCGGACCGTCGTTGCTGATCTGGCCCTGAGGACGCTGCGCGGCGTTGCAGGCGATTGGCAGCCGCGTGTCGATGAGGAGATTGAACCAATAGGCGGTCTCCTCGATCTGCGGGCTCCCCTGGGTCCAGATCGCGCCCTCATATTGGCCGGAGGCCAAGATCGCCTGAACCTCGTTGGTGATCTTGGCCAGCATGGGCCTCGGCGGCGCCTTGGCCATATGGAACGGCTTGTAGGCGAAGAAATCCTGCCCGTGCCGCTCGGCCGGGGTGTCGCCCTCGCCCTGATCGGCCCGCTTGTCGGCCGGCAGCCCCTTCGTGAATCCGCCCGGCGGCGCGACACGATAGAAATCAACCTCGGCGCGTCCGCCGATCAGATTGGCGTGGCCATCAGCGCCGATCGACAGGCGATCGATCTCCTCGAAGCTGCGTGAGCCGTCAGGGTAGAAGCCCTGCCGGGTCGTGGCACTGCCCGGCGCGGTGGTCTCCTCCTCCCAAGGTGACCCATCCTGCTGCAGGGCCATGTAGGGCAGCGGGTAGAGGCCGTCCTCGGGCGAAAGCTCGATCTCGTAGACGGGCTTGTCGGTGTCGGTTCTGCGCTCCTTGCTGAAGGCCCCGTCCTGCCCGATGAACCCATCCGGCGAGCCATAGAGTTCAGCAGCGTCGGCTTCGAGCGGATGCGCCGAGAACTGCTCGACATAGACCTTGGCCTGCGCGGCCAGGCGCTGGGCTCGCAGCGGATCGAAGGCCAGCGCACTGCCGTCCGCAGCCTTTATGGGGGCGAGCCCTTGACGAATGCGTGCCTTGTTGGAGGTGACGAGTGGCGGCGTGTTCTGGATCGTCGCAGTCGGTCCTGCGAGATGCGCGATACGGATCTTGTTCACGGGCGCTCTCCCTCAGACCTTGAGGTGCTTCTTGTCCATCATCATGTGGACGCCCTTCGAACCATTGACGGTCTGCGTGATGTGGAGGTCGCCCGCGAGGCTGCACAGCATGTAGGCATCGGCATGCGACAGCCCGGTCTTCTCACCGATCAGCGCGATCATCTCGCGCAGCGCCTTGACGGCGCATTGGTCGAGGTCGGGGTCCATCCCCATGGTGATATAATGGGTCGGGGTCTCGCCACGCGGATAGGTGTAGGTGAGATCGTCGCGGACGATGAATTCGAATGTGCCGCGCAATGCCGTCTCGATCGCGGTGATGCAGACTTCGCCGTCACCCTGAGCCCCATGCCCGTCGCCGCAGGAGAAGAGTCCACCCTCGACGAAGACCGGCAGATAGAGCGTCGTGCCGGCCGTCAACTCCTTGTTGTCGAGATTGCCGCCCGTCGCCTGAGGCGCCACCGAGGTCATCTTGCCCCAGCCCTTCGGCGGCGCGACACCCATCACGCCGAAGAACGGATGGAGCGGGAGTTCGTACCCCCAGGGCATAAGTCCCACGTTACGCTCCCGGTCGAGCGGGATGTTCACCTTGCGCGGCTCGTCATAGTCGTAGGGCAATGTCCCGAGCAGCGGCAGGATGAGGTTGAAGCCCCAGTCCTGGAGCAACGAGACGTCATGGATGCGGATTTCCAAAACGTTGCCGGGTTTCGCGCCTTCGACGAAGACAGGCCCAGTGAGGATATGCGGCCCGAAGGGTGTCAGCTTGGCATGAATGTCCGCGAGCGCCGGTGGTACATGGAACTTCGTCGGATCGGGGACGACATCCGGGCTGCCCGTGACCGTGTCAATTGTGACGATGTCGCCGCTCGCGACGCGCAAAACCGGCGCGATGCTGGCATCGAAGGTGCCCCAATGGCAGGTTTCGACGCTGGGTTCGAGATGATGCTTGGCCATGGCGTGCTTGCGTCCCTCAACTCTTAAAAACCAGCCTCTGTCGACCTCCGAGGGGTCGGTTTTGGCCTTTCTCAAATGGTCTCGACAGTTCCGCGGTTCGCCGCTGTCCGCGGACCGAACACCCGTGCAGCAGCCGACGTCACACAGGCTCCGCGATCTTCGCGTCGAAGCGCAGCTTGCCGGCTGGGCCGATGCCCACCTTGAAGCAACGCGCCATGTGGCCCCAGGCGTCGGTGATCGGCGGCGGCATGGTGAGCGTGCAATCGGGGCCGGCATATTTGCAGCGGGGCGCGAAGCTGCAGCCATCCGGCAAGGCGCGCAGATCGGGCGGGTTGCCGGCGATCGCTTCGAGCGGCACGTCACGGTCCTGGTCCTTGGCGGTCGAGGCCAGCATCGCCTGCGTGTAGGGATGCTGCGGACTGAGAAGGACGTCTCGCGCCTCGCCATATTCGATGATGCGGCCCGCATACATGACCGCCACCTGGTCGGCGATCTGGGCCGCGACGCCGAGATCATGCGTGACGAAGATCATCGACATGCCCATCTCGCGCTGGATCTTGCGCAAGAGCACCAGGATCTGGATCTGCACCGAGGCATCGAGCGCCGTCGTCGGCTCGTCGGCCAGCAGCAGGCTCGGACGGCAGGAGAGCGCCATGGCGATAACGACGCGCTGCCGCAGGCCGCCGGACAATTCATGTGGATAGGCTTTGAGCCGCCGCTCGGGCGACGGCACCCGGACCAGATCCAGGAGTTCGAGCGCGCGCGCCCAGGCCGCCTCCTTGCTGACACCCTCGTGCCGCCGCACGGTTTCGGCGATCTGGTCGCCCACCGTGTAGAGCGGATCGAGCGCCGTCATGGGCTCCTGGAACACCATGGAAATGAGGGATCCGCGCAGGTCGATCATGGCCCTGTCGCTCACCCCAGCGATGTCATGATCGCCCACTCGCATCGTGCCTTCGATCACGGTCCTATTCTTGGGATGGAGCCGCAGGAGCGAGCGCATCATGACAGACTTGCCCGAACCGGATTCGCCGATGACGCACAGGACTTTGCCGCGTTCGAGGTCGAACGAGATGCCATTGACGGCCCGGACCGTGGCGTCGCGACTGACGAATTTTACCCGCAGGTCCTCGACCCGGACGAAAGGTTCTGTTTGCGGCGTGGCGAGCGTGAAATCCGGTGCCGTCATGTCGTTCATGCGGGGGTCCTCGCTGGTCAATGAAGAGCCGCCGACGCGGCCGCACGACTGTGCCCGGAACCGGGGTGGACCATATGGCAGGCCGCGAGATGCTGGCCGGGATCGAGTTTCAAGACATCGCCGAGCGCCGGCGCCTTCGCCTTGCAGACCTCCTCCACGAAGGGGCAGCGGGTGTGAAAGCGACAGCCGGAGGGTGGGCTGACGGGGCTCGGCGGGTCACCGGCGAGCGGCGCAGCATCGACGCGTGCTTCCGGGTCCATGCTGAGCCGACAGGCGAGCAGGGCCTGAGTGTAGGGATGCTTCGGGTCGTCGTAGATCGCCTCAACGGGCCCGATCTCGACCACCTGACCGAGATACATCACCAGGACGCGATCCGAGATGTAGCGGACCACATGCAGGTCGTGCGAGATAAAGATATAGGTGAGGTTAAGCTGCCGCTTGAGGTCGGCGAGCAGATTTAGCACCTGCGCCTCGACCGATTTGTCGAGCGCCGAGACGGCCTCGTCGAGGATCAACAGGCGCGGGTCGAGCGCCAGGGCGCGGGCGATATTCACCCGCTGCTTCTGGCCTCCCGACAATTCATGCGGATAGCGCTGGCCGAAGAGATTCGGGTTGAGGCCCACCTTTTCCATCAAGGCGCGCGCTTGCGCTTTCGCGGACTTGCCGGACGCGCCCTGCACCTTCGGGCCGTAGGCGATCGATTGTTCGATCGGCAAGCGGGGGTTGAGCGACGAGGAACTGTCCTGAAACACCATCTGGAGCGACCGGCGCAGATCGTTTAGGAGGACCCCGCGCGCCTCACCCACGAGATCGCCGTCGAGGACTAGTTGCCCTTGATCCTTGGGGATCAAGTGCATCAAAAGCCGGGCCAACGTGGACTTGCCGCACCCCGACTCGCCCACGATGCCGAGCGTTTCCCCTTTGATGACGAAGAAGGACACGTCATCGACGGCCTTCACCTCGGCGACCTGGCGATTGAGCAGCCCCGCCCGGATCGGGAAGTATTTCCGCATCGCCTCGACGATCAGGAGGGGCTGGGCGGGGCCGCCTCGATCGCGCGGATCGGACGCGGTGGCTTGCGGAGAGGACACGGGAAGGGCCATCGACTCGGTCTCCGCTTAGGCTCTCACGTCCATGGCCTGCCGCAAGCCGTCGCTTACGAGGTTGAACGCGATGGAGGTAATCAGAATGGCGATGCCCGGGATGGCGCTGACAAGCGGCTGGACGTAGATCGACTGGCGCAACGTGGAGAGCATGAGCCCCCAGTCGGCCGTCGGCGGCGACACCCCGAGACCCAGGAACGAGAGGCCGGACGCCAGGATGATCGAGACCGACACGAGAGTGGAAGCGTAGACCAGCACCGGCGACATCACATTGATCAGCACGTGGGTGAACAGGATGGAAGCCGTCGAGGCGCCGGTGGAGCGGGCCGCATCGACAAAATCCATGTTGCGCACTTGGCTCGTCGCCGTTTCGGCCACGCGGCAGAGCGGCGGGATGAGCACCACGGTCAATGTCAGAAGCTGGTTGGTGATGCCGCCACCCAGGCTGCCCGAGATCGCCACCGCCAGAAGCACGGACGGAAAGGCGAAGAAGATATCCATGGTGCGCATGATCACCATGTTGACGGCGCCGCCGAAATAACCGGCCACCACCCCGAACAGACCGCCAATGATCGTCGCCAACCCGACCGGGAGTATGCCCATCGTCAGCGACACGCGGCCGCCATAGAGCAGCCGGCTCAACATATCGCGGCCCTGCTCGTCCGTGCCGAGCAGATAGTTCCGATACCCGATCGGCTTCAGGCGATGCGCCATGCTGGACTTGTAGGGGTCCATAGGCGCGACCCAAGGCGCGAAGATCGCCAGACCGATGATGACGAGGATCAAAGCCAGGCAGAACAGCGTGACATAGTCGTAGCGGAGGCGGTTCCAGACGCTGCCCCAGTAACCACGAACCCGGACGGTCGGGGCGGGACGTGCGGGAAGATCCCGGAGGGCGTCCGCCGTTGCATCGGTCATCGGGCGCTCCGTCAGCTTCGTTTCAGGCGCGGGTCGATCATCGACTGGGCGAGATCGACCACGAGGTTGATGAGAACAAAGGCCGTGGCCAGCACCAGAATGGTGCCTTGCAGCAGAGGGATGTCGCGCGTCAGCACGGCCTTATTGAGGAGGTAGCCGGTCCCTGGCCAGGTGAACACGGTCTCGACCAGCACCGAGCCGCCGATGAGATAGCCGAGTTGCAGACCCAGCATGGCCACGGCTTGCGGCATGATGTTGCGAACCGCATGGATGATGACCTGAGCTTCGCTCAAGCCCTTCGCCCGCAGGGTCTGCACGAAATCCTGGTTCAGGATTTCGGCCACGGAGGACCGCGTCGTCCGGGTCATGATGCCGAGCGGCGGCAAGGCCAGCGCGATGATCGGCATGATGGCGAATTTGAAATCAGCCCATCGGAAGTAGCTGAAATTTTCCGATCCACTCGCGCCCATGCCGGTCGCCGGCAACCAGGACAGGTTCACGGCGAAAATGATCACGACGATGACGCCGAGCCAGAAAGGCGGAACGCTGATGCCGAAGACCGCGATGGCCGTAATCGCCTTGTCGACCAGCTTGCCGGACCGGTAGGCCGCGATGATCCCGAAGATCATGGAGATCACGAAGGCGAGAACCACCGAGATCAAAGCGATCACGATGGTGTTCATGAAGGCGTGCAGCACCTCTCCGGTCACGGGCGTGTTGTTAGCGATGGACATGCCCAGGTCGCCCACCATGACCTTGCCGAGCCAGATGAAATATTGCACCGGCAGCGGCTGATCGAGCCCATAGGCAGCGCGCAGACGTGCCGCATCCGCGGCGCTCGCAGTCGGGGAAAGCAGGTTCTGGATGGGATCGCCCGGCGCGATCTGCACCAGTGCAAAGCAGATGATCGTGACCCCCAGCAGGATGGGGATCGTCAGGACAATGCGTCGGGCCGCGTAAAGCCACATCACATATTTCCAGATTTGAACGAAGCTCGGGCAGAATGCCCGAGCGGCTTTCCACCGCCCCGGCTGAATGTAGCCGCTAGGGCGAGACCACGATCGGGGTCAGATCCTGGAACCAGCTCTGCGCCTGGACGAAGCCCGACAGCTTGGGCGAGAGGGCGCGCGGGTTGAGATCGTGCACGATGTAGAGCTCGGACGCGTCGGCGACGGCCTGCTCGTTCATCTTGGTCAGGATGACATTCCGCTTCGCCGCGTCGAACTCGCCCAAAGCCTCATTGCCGAGTTGATCGACTTTCGGATCGGAGAAGAAGCCCCAGTTGCAGCAGGCGGGCGGCGCGTAAGTGGTCATCCATTTCTTGAGGATGCCCTGTACGGGGTCGATCGGCGCCATCGAGAAGTTGATGGCGTTATAGTCGTATTTCTTTGCACCCGTGAGGAAGACGCCGATCAGCGCGTTCCAATCCATCGGCTCGAGCTGCACCTTGAAGCCGACCGCCTCGAGTTGCTCCTTGACGAGTTCATTCATGGGAAGCGGCTGCATCTGCCCCGAACCGGAAGTCGAAATGCCAACCTTGATGACGCACGGGTCGCAGCCCGCTTCCTTGAGGAGCGCCTTCGCCTTGTCGGGATTGTAGTCATAGGTGACAGGCTTGCCGTACCAGGGCTGCGTGTCGATCAGCGTTTGCGTGGCCGCGACCGCAACGCCCTGCAGCATGTCGACCATATCCTGCCGGTTCATGGCGTAATTGGCGGCTTGCCGCACCCGGATGTCGTTGAAGGGCGGCACGTCCATCCGCAGCATGTAGTCCCAATTGTGCGGATACGGCACGGTGACGATCTTCATGCCGGCCTCCTTGAGGCGAGGAATCGTGTCAGGCGACGGTGCCTCGACAAAATCCACCTGTCCCGACAGCAGCGCGGCCGCGCGGGTCGAGGCTTCCGGCATTGGCAGCAAGACAAGGCGGTCGTGTTTCGGGATGCGCTGCGGGTTCCAGTATTTGTCGTTCTTTACCAGTTCCAGCCGCTCGTGCGGCACGACCTTGTCGAACTTGTAGGGTCCCGTTCCGGACGGATGCTGCATGTAAGCATTGTAATCATTGCCGGCTTTCTCGACCGCGCAATTCGAAATCATATAAAACATCGCCATCTCGTAGGGAAACAACGAGCTCGGAACCTTGGTGTTGATGGCAATGGTCGAATCGTCGATCTTGTCGACACTGGCGATGTTCACGACATAGGTGCCCATCTGCCCGACATGACGCGGGTTGAACTGTGGCGCTTTGGGATCCATCACGCGTTTGAAGTTCCACAGCGCCGAATCCGCATTCCATGGGCAGCCGTCATGATAGGTGACGCCCTGGCGGAGCTTGTAGACCCACCGCTTGTCGTTGTTCGGATCGACACTCCAACTCGTGGCGAGGCCGGGCATAATGTCGGCCGCCTTGTCGGAACTCGACAGATCCCACAAGGCGAGACCGTCGTAGAGCGTGTATCCGGCGAAGCGGTAGCCTTCGTAGCCTTGATCGGGTGCCCCGGTATAGTCGGGGATGTCTGCCGCCGTCATGGCGACACGGAGAACCGATTCCGCGGATGCTCGCCCCGTTGCGGCATTCAGGATCAGGACGGTAAAGGCCGCAAACCTCAGGGCACCCCAGGATCTCGATGACACCATGTGCTCACTCTCGCGATCGGATAGGCCGTTCGACAAACGGTCCAAACCGAACCGCAAACTACGTGCCAAACGATCTTGGCTTACGAAGTGATGAACACAACAGGACGCGAGAAAACCCTCATAGGGCTCTCTGATATCTAGGTTATCCAATGCACGAAAAATGTTTTATGGCGCTCACACCGCGATCAAGTTTCGATCTGGGTCCCTATTTGCGCGGTGTAAGTCGCACCGCGCGAAAATGCAGCACACTGTCTAATTATTCCACATTCAATATTATTGTTTGAAACTATCTTTGTGCGTAAGCTGCACATCGATCTCCGTCAATGAGCGCCCTGGCCATGACGTCCCAGGCTTCCATCGACCCCGAAGCAGACGATATCGAGCAGCGCTTTCGTGCTGCCGGGGTGGTCGTCCCCGCCGATCGCGTGGCAGGCACACATGCGGCAGCAAGACGGTTGCTCGCAACCCTGCACTGGCTGCGCCCGCCACGCACCGCGGCGGCGGAGCCTGCTCACATCTTCCTGGCCGACAGAGAACCTCAGACATGAATGCGCCGGGCCCGCTTCACGAGCTTTCGATTGCAGAAGCCGGTCGAGCGCTTCGCTCGGGTCAACTGACATCGCTGGCACTGACGGAGGCTACGCTCGCCCGCATCGATGCCTTGAACCCGCAGTTGCATGCCTTCGTCACCCTGACCCGCGATCGCGCACTCGCGGATGCGGCGAAGGCTGACACCGCATTTGCCAGGGGTCTCGATGCCGGTCCGCTGCAGGGCATTCCCTATGGGCTGAAGGACATCTATGGGACCGCTGGAATCCGCACGACCTGCCATTCGCATCTGCTGCACGACCACATTCCTGAGGTTGATTGCGCGGTCGAGGAGAAACTCCGGGCAGGCGGCGGCGTTCTCATCGGCAAGCTCGGCACGTTTGAATTCGCCATCGGCGGCCCAAGCTTCGACCTGCCCTTTCCCCCTGCCCGCAACCCCTGGAACCCCGACCATTTCACCGGCGGTTCGTCCTCGGGCTCGGCGGCAGCGGTGGCCTCGGGCATGGTTCGCTTGGCCATGGGGTCGGACACCGGCGGCTCGATCCGCGGGCCTGCGGCCCTTTGCGGAACCGTGGGGTTCAAGCCAACCTATGGGCGGGTGTCGCGGCGCGGCGTTTTCCCGCTGGCCTATTCGCTCGACCATTGCGGGCCGCTGACCTGGAGCATCGAGGATGCAGCGCTGACCCTCCAGGTGATCGCCGGCTACGATCCCCGTGATCCCGCGTCAGCTGACGTCCCGGTGCCTGATTATACGGCGGCGATGGGCCGCGATCTCGCCGGCCTCAGGATTGGCTACACGCGCCGCTTCTTCATCGACAACCCGTTTCTGACGCCAGAGGTCACCAAAGCCCTGGATGCTGCCGCCGAACAGATGGCGACCCTCGGAGCGACGGTCGACGAAGTCGATATTCCGGCCTTCGAAGTGTTCGACGCCTGCGCCCAGGTCATCATGTTCGCGGAAGCCTATGCGATCCACGAGACCGACCTGAAGACGCGACCCGGTGCCTACGGGCGCTATGCCTACCAGCGGATCGTGTCAGGCGCGGTCCTCTCGGCCGCCGATCTCGTGCAGGCGCAACGCCTGCGCCGTGAGCTGACCACGGCCGTGGACATGGGCGCGCTGCGGACACACCACGCATTGCTCGCCCCGACGGGATTGTCGACCGCCGCGCCATTTTCGGATTTCGGCAAGGATGCGGCCCGTTGGGGTGGCATGCTCACCAATCCGTTCAACGTCACCGGCAGCCCCGCTCTCGCGTTGCCGATCGGCTTCGGCTCCAATGGGCTGCCGCTCGGAGCGCAGATCGTGGGCCGCCCCTTTAATGAAGAAACGGTGCTGCGGATCGGCTTCGCCTATGAGGCAGCGTCGGGCGTTTCACGACACCGACCGCCCCTCGACGAATTGTCCAAGGCGGCTTGAGCTCAGGAAACATGATTTTGGACAGCTCGCTGCACTACGCCTCGCTTCTCGAAGTCGCGGCCCTTATCGCCAGCCGCGACGTGTCTCCCGTGGCCCTCACAGAGCAGATGCTCACGCGCATCGCGGCGGTCGACCCGTCGCTGCACGCTTATCTCCGGGTGACGGCGGACAGCGCCCTGGCGGAGGCTGAACGTGCCGAGCAGGAAATTTGGTCGGGTCGATACCGAGGCCCCCTGCATGGCGTGCCGATCGCAATCAAGGACCTGTTCCACACGCGAGGGGTTCCATCCACCTTTGGGTCGCTGGCCTACAAGGATTTTGTTGCCGAGGAGGATGCCACTGCCGTGCGCCGCTTGCGCATGGCAGGTGCCGTCATTCTCGGCCGCCTGCATCTCCATGAGGGCGCCTATGGGGAACATCACCCCAAACTTCCCAAGTGCCTGAACCCCTGGAACAGCGACTATTGGCCCGGGGGCTCGTCGTCCGGCTCGGGCGCCGCGACGGCGGCCGGGCTCTGCTTCGGGAGTCTCGGCACCGACACGGGCGGCTCGATCCGCTTTCCCTCGGCCGCCAACGGTGTGACCGGACTGAAGCCGACCTGGGGACGGACCAGCCGCTATGGCGTGTTCCCCTTGGCGGATTCACTCGACACGATCGGTCCCATGGCCCGCAATGCGGCGGACGCCGCAGCGCTTTTCGATGTCCTGGCGGGCGCGGATCCACGCGACCCGACCACTCTCTCGGCCCCGGTACCGGATCACCGCGGCGGGTTGAACGGCAGTCTCGGCGCGCGCGGGCTCCGCATCGGCATCGACGAGGCTTATCTGGCCTGGGGAACGGACATGGAGACCGCGACCGCGCTTCGCGCGGCTCTCGCAGTCTTCCAGGACCTTGGCGCCGTCTTGGTTCCGGTGAAGGTGCCCGATCGTGCAGCCGCGACCGACGCCCAGATCGTCATCACCGATGCCGAATGCGCGCGCTTTCACCATCCAGTCTACAGAACAAACGCGAGCAAATTCGGGCCGCATCTCACGGCGGCGATCGAGCGTGGCCTCGGCTACACGTCGCTGGCCCTCACCAATGCCTATATCGTGCGGGATCGTTTCAAAGGCGAAATGACGCGTCTGTTCGCCGATGTCGATGCGCTGATCTCCCCAATCTATCCGATGGTGGGCGCCCGCTACGACGAAATGGCCCGGCACGTCGCCGACCTGCCGCGCTTTCTCGGTTATACGGCCCCGTTCAACGTCAGCGGCAGCCCCTGCATCACCTTCCCGTGCGGTCTCGCATCGGTGGGAGTCCCGCTCGGGATCCAGTTGATCGGCCCGCATCTGTCGGAACCGGCGTTGTTCAAGGCGGTGCACGCCTATCAGCAGGCAACCGACTGGCACACGCGGCGGCCTCCCGGTTTCTGATCGTCCAGCGGAGTTTCCATCCATGTCCTTGAACGAGATCCATTATCAACCGCTGACGACGGTCGCGAAACATATCGCGGCAGGCGACATCTCTCCCGTCGAAGTCACTCAATCCATCCTGGCCCGGATCGAAGAGCTCGATCCCAAGCTCAAGAGCTACACGACGGTCACGGCCGAGCTCGCACTGAAGCAAGCCAAGGCGGCCGAGGCCGAAATCGGCAAGGGGATCTACCGGGGGCCGATGCACGGCATCCCGATCGCGGTCAAGGATCTCTGTTTCACCAAGGACATCAAGACCACGGGCGGCATGACGATCTATGCCGACTTCCACCCTGACCACGATGCAACTGTCGTCACCAAGCTGGCTCAAGCTGGAGCCGTGCTGCTGGGCAAGCTGCACATGACCGAGGGGGCGACGATCGAGCATCACCCCGACCTCCCCGAGCCCGTGAACCCATGGAAATCCGATCTCTGGACAGGTGTGTCGTCGTCGGGATCAGGCGTCGCCACGGCCGCGGGCATGACCTATGCGGCCATCGGCTCCGACACCGGCGGATCGATCCGGTTTCCCTCCGCCTGCAACGGATTAACCGGCGTCAAGCCAACCTGGGGGCGCATCAGCCGCTATGGTATCTTTGACCTCGCGGCCACCTTCGACCACCTCGGTCCCATGGCGCGATCGGCCGCCGATGCGGCCGCCATGCTGCAGTGCCTGGCAGGCTGGGACCCGAAAGATACGACCTCGCTCTCGAGCGCGGTTCCCGATTACCTCGGCGAACTCGACGGCATCTACGGCGCACGTGGCGTCAAGATCGGGTTCGATTGGGACTATGCCGGCTCGGACGCCGACCCTGTGACGATTGGACTGATCCGCGACGCGGTCGCGGTTCTGGCCGAACTCGGGGCGCTCACACAGCCGGTGGCATTCCCGTCCGTCGAGTCCCTGCTCCAATACACGATGCCGATGACCATGGCCGAGATGGCAGCGTGCCACGAGGGCACCTATCCGTCACAGGCGGACCAATATGGCACCTGGATCAAACAAGGCATGGAGGCCGGCCGCACCGCAAGCCCCGTGGAGATCGGCAAGGGGATCGTCGAACGCTTCAAGTTCCGCGGGGCTCTCAACCGGATGTTCGACGACGTCGACGTCTTCGTGATGCCGGTGTTCCGCACGGGGACGCCGACCTGGACGGAGGTGCGCGAGGCCGTCGCCCAGGATTTCAACATCATCGGCAAGTTCACGTCGCCGTTCAATGCCACCGGGACCCCAACCGTGACCCTGCCCTGCGGCTATACCGACGATGGTCGCCCGGTCGCGTTCCAACTGGCGGGCGCCAATGGCTCCGAAGCATTGTTGCTACGCGTCGCCCATGCCTATCAGCAGGCGACCGACTGGCACACCCGAAGGCCGCCCGGCCATTGATTTCGCGGATCGGCGAAAAGTCTACTGCAGGAGCTCGCGCAATAGGCTCTTCAATTCGGCAGCCTTTTCGGTTTCCAACATTTCGGCGATCCGCTTTTCCTGCGCGCTCGAGATGCCGCGTAGGCGCTTGAACAGCGCCTTTCCGGCCGGCGCGGTCAGCACCAGCACGCGGCGCCGGTCATGCGGATCCGGGGCGCGGTAGACCAGCCCTTCGGTGGTCATCTTGTCGATGATCTTGGTGAGCGTCGGCGTCTCGATCAGCGCTTGCGCGGCAATCTCACCCATCGGACGCGGCTCGCTGGCGTCGAGCACTTCAAGAATGCGGAACTGCTCGATCGGCACCCCGCCCGGACGAAGCCGCTCGGTGAGGTCGGCTTCGAGCTGTCGGTTGAGGCTGGCGATCAGATAGGCCAGTTGATCCTTCATGCGCACCGGCGCCACGGCAATCTCCCCTTACGCATTGTTTTTGGTCGCAAGGCCGTCGATCTCGCTCAAACCGCGCCCCGCGAAGACCTATTTTCCGGCCCTTGAATGGGTCGAGCCGGATAGCATTAAGTCATCCCTTTAACAATATTTCGTTTTCAACAAATCAAACCTAAAACGCTGCGATAACCTCGATTTTGACGCCATCCGCTCGACCAAGATAGACCGAGGGCGAGCGGCCGACGGGCTTGTTCGCCAGCACGGTACGCACCGCCGGACGCGAGATCGGCCCGTTGAGATATCGAGCAAGATCCTGACCCTTCCGGCTTCCGAGCTTACCGGCCAAGCCCGCCAGAACGTGCAGGCCTTCATAGAAAGAGACGCTCGCGGCCGAGACCGGAGGAGCCCACTCGCCGAAAGCATCGTGGTAGCGTTCCAGGAAACTGTCGTTGCAACGCGAGTGACGATCCGCGAAGTAGTGGGCGGCCGTGAAGAGATTGACCGACGCATCCGCGCCGATCCCGCAGATGACGGTCTCGTCGATGATCAGCCCGAAGCGCAGCATCTTCTCGTCGAGACCCGCGGCCGCGAAGGCCCGGTTGAAATCGATCGCGCACTGGCCCACGAGAGCCTGAACGACAACCTGAGCGCCGCTTTTGGCGATCGTTTTCAGAATATCATAATCGTGGCCGGCACAGGTCGGCACGAACGTGTGTCCGACCAAATGACCCCCTTGCCGGGCGATCAGACGTTGTGTCGTCGTGAAGGCCGTGTGGGGCCAGATATAATCGTTGCCGATGAAGTAGAAGCGCTCGGCCCCTTTTTCATCCCGCAGCCATTGCAGCGCCGGCGCCATCAACTCAGCATCGGTGCTGCCGATGGCGATCGTTGAGGGGCCGCAGGCGATCCCCTCGTATTGAGGCGTGTAGATATAGGGAACTTTACCGGCGATCCGTCGGCTGACGGCATCCCGAAGATTGCTTGGATGTCCGCCAATGATGACGTCGCTGCCCTCGATCTCGACAAGCGCATCGGCAGCCGCGACAGCCTCGCCGGGCGTGAAGCCGCAATCGCCGAACACCAATTCGATCGTGTCACCCAGAATGCCGCCGCCCGCATTGATCTCGATCGCCCCCAGGATCGCCGAAGCATCCATGGAAGGTGCCCAGATTCCCGCGATGCCGCTTCGCGGATGCAGCAAGCCAACTTTCATGACCTCGCATTCTCCTGCCCCGGGCCGATGCGGCAAACGATCCGAGCAGGCCTGCGCCGGCAAGGGGTTGCGGGGATGCGAGCGCGATCCTCGCACCCGACGAGCAAAGCTGTCAAACAGGGGCATAGACTGGAAGTTTCGAGATGACCCGCCGGATCGGTTAGATAAAGTGGTTGCGTCCGAGATATTTCCGTTATTGATTATTTGCGGTTCTTGCAGCTGCGACGTGTCGTGGCGGGCGCCGAAAGGATTTCTCATGCACAAGGTGGCTATTCCCGAGCATGTCGTGGCGCGCGGCCGCCTGCAGCGGGGCGGCAAGGAGCACATGTTCGATCACCTCGACATGGCAAAGGTCGCGCATGTGATCGTCGATCTCCAGGTTGGCTTCGTGGCCGAAGGCGCGCCCGTCGAAGTGCCGGTGACCCGCGAGATCTTCGGCGCGGTCAACAGCATCTCGCGCGCCGTAAGGGCGGCCGGCGGCCTCAACGTCTTTCTGCGCTACACCTACGACGGCGCGGAAAAGTTGCCCTGGAATGTCTGGTTCAACAATTACATGAGCCCTGCTCATTTCGAGGTGATGAAGAAGGGCTTTGCCCGTGGCGCACCCTATTGGCAGCTCGCTCCCGAACTAGACATCGTCGAAGGGGATCTCATCATCGACAAGACGCGCTTCTCGGCCCTTATCCCAGGCACCTGCGATATGGATGAGCAATTGAAAGGGCGCGGCATCGATACGTTGATCATCACGGGCACGCTGACCAACTGCTGCTGCGAGAGCACGGCGCGGGACGCTCTGCAGATGGGCTACAATGTGATCTTCCTGACCGACGCCAACGCCACGCTGAGCGACGAAGAACACAATGCAACCCTGATCAGCATGTCGGCGATTTTCGCGGATGTCATGGATACGAAGCATCTCCTGGGTTTGATAGCGCATTCGCGGGCCCATAAGGCCGCCGCCTGACGGCCCACTCGAGAGCGTCGCTAACACCAAGCGGCTCCGTGCCATTCAATGTCGACGATGTCGGCCAGCCAGCAAGGTCCCTCCCATGAATGCATCGTCCAAGCCTGTCGCTGAGGTACCTGTCGACATCGTGGAACTTACCATCGCCGACATCCAGAACGGGTTCGCGGGAGGACGATTCACGTCGGAGACGCTGACGCGCCTGCATCTCGACCGGATCGAGACATACGAGCCCTACTACAACGCCTTCACGTTCATGAACCCGAAGGCCATGGATGAGGCGCGCGCCATCGACGCCCGCCGGGCGGCAGGCGAAAGTCTCGGTCCGTTGGCGGGGGTGCCGGTGGTCGTGAAGGAGGCAATGGATTTCGCGGGCCTCCCCTCGACGGCCGGCTGGGCGCCCTTGTCCAGTGCGGCGGGCGGTTTCGACCTCATCCCGGAGCGCGACGCGCCGGTGGTGGCGCGGTTGCGAACGGCGGGCGCGGTGATCCTCGGCAAGACAAACATCCCGGCCTTCAGTCACGATGGAGCGCGCGCCAACACCAGCTGGGACGGCCCCACCTTCAATGCCGTGGACCGCGCCATCGCGCCCGGCGCGAGTTCGAGCGGCACCGCGACCGCCATCTCGGCCAGCTTCGCCGTGGTGGGCCTCGCGGAGGAGACCGGCGGCTCAATTCAAAATCCGGCGGCAGCGCAAAGCCTCGTCAGCGTGAAGCCAACTTTTGCCCTGGTGCCGAATACCGGGGTCGCGCCGCTGGCCGGCTCGACCCGCGATGTCGTGGGTCCGCACGGCCGTACAGTGACGGACACGGCACTGTTGCTTGACGTGCTGGCCGGCTACACAGCCGAGGATCCCAAGACCGTGGCGTCGATAGGCATGGTGCCGGCCGGTGGTTACACCAGCAAACTCGACAAGTCGGCGCTCAAAGGTGTGCGGCTGGGGCTTTATGGCCCGGGCTGGCGCAAGCAGCCGCTGTCCGAGGAGTGCCAAGCCCTCTACGCCAAAACCGTCGAGGAGCTGGAAAGTCTCGGTGCGACCGTGGTTGCTGATCCATTTGAAGGCACGGGCTTCACAGATCTCTCCCAACTCAACGGCGAATTCGATGATCGCGGCCTCGAATCGATCGCCTACGACATGGAGATGTTCCTGCGTCGGCTCGGGTCTTCGGCTGCCGCAAACTCGTTCGCGGCTCTCAAAGCCAAGCTGCCGGAAGACCCGTTCGCACCGGACGGCATTCTGGGCGCCCACGTGAAATCGATGCCGGTTCTGCGGGCCTCTCTTGAAGACCCGACCGCTGTACCGGACCTCAGCGGGTTTCTAGCGGCACGACAGCACTATCTGACGATCTTCAATGCCGTCATGACCGAGCATCGCCTCGACGCACTCTCGTTTCCGCAATCTTCGGCCGCTCTGCCCGGCATTTTCGACGCGGCGACCTATCCGGCCACCACGGTCTCGGAAATGAACATCGCGGGACTTCCGGGTGTCACGGTCCCGGCGGGCCGGTTCCGCAATGGCTCGCCTTACAGCCTCCTCTTCGTCGGCCGCATGTGGAGCGAAGCATCTCTTCTCGGCTTCGCCTACGCGTATGAGCAAGCGACCCACCACCGGATCGTTCCGGAACTTGTCGCTTCGACCTACGCGGTGTGACCTCCTCCACTTCCGCAGATGCTCTTGCCTGTCCGCCGTCAACGCTCATGAGACAAACCGAGGTGTTTCGACGAGGGAGGGTTTCTGGCGCATCGTAGCCCTCAGAGAGCGAAGATGAGCCAGAATCCGGTCAGTCAAAGCCACCAGCCGAGAAGTTGGTCAGGGAGATCCGCCGCGCGACGCGCAAGCACTATTCGGCCAAGGAGAAGATCCGCATCGAGACGACAACACCGAACCAGCTCTGACAGACGGACTTCACCTGCCTCAAAATAAGCGGGTGGGGCGAAGCGCGCCAGGGGTTACGACCTGCGTAGCAGGTTGAGGTGGCAGGCGGAGGGTGGTTCTATCTATCGACGGTGCTGGACGATTTCTCGCGGCTCACATCGTAGCCTGGAAGCTGTGTACCTCAATGGCGGCCAGCGACGTCACCGATACCCTGAACCTGGCTCTGCACGCGTCAGGACTGGACAATGTGGTCGTGCACCGTCCCAGGCTCTTGTCTAACAATAGACCGTTTGGAGCCCGGCACCTCGCTCGGTCTTCGGATCATCGCGTCGATCGAAACCGTCGAAGGGCCTACGGCAAGCGCGCACATTGACCTGCGTCTCCCAGCGGAAGGCGAGTCCGAAAACATGACGTGGGCCGTTGACGGAAGGTAAGGCTGATCTCTCAGTGTCAACGGCGGTGCAATTCCAGGCCAGCGGGGCGGAGTAAAAGCAGGCCAGTGATGGTGAGACGTGGTGATGTGCAAAGGGGCGCCGATCGGGGCCCCTTTGCAC
>NZ_JAMOIM010000030.1 GCF_026130545.1 Lichenifustis flavocetrariae
CCTTGCGGGGCCTGGCCGTCGACGCGGCCTACCTGCGGAGCCTGCTGGACACGATCGAGGGGTCCGTGATCCTCGTTGCACCGCACCAGGACGTGGGCTCCTAATCGGCTCCGTTCGTGCATGGAGGCCTTGGCCTCGCGGCCCTGGCGCGGCGGCGGCATCTGACAATGCCGCGCAACTCGGGCTCCTCTTACCAGGGTGGCTTCCTTTTCCAGGAATGCCTCAACTTCCGCCTCCTTTCCTGGTTTGGCCTTCAACTCAACGAGCAAAGCGAACTTGACCATCTGATTTTCCCTCTCTTGGATACTCAGCGAGTGTGGTCGGCGCCGCAGATCTGCGGCGATTTCGAATCCAGAGCGCACGACATCTGGATGATCCTTCAGTCGGTATCCGACCGCGGGCCGCATCTGCGGGCCGCAGCGGTCGAGGCGCCGTTACATCGCCAGCTCGGAGTCCTTGATATTGGCGAAGGGGCCCAGGATCGATGGGTCGAAATCCTTGAGGACGCCTCGCTCGGACAAGCGCCGAGGCAAGTCGGATTCGCCAGCGCTCCGCAGCCGATGGTGACGATGTCGGCGCCGTCGTCCAGCGCGGCCACCGCCCGCTCGACGTCGTGCAGGACGCCGTTGGCGAAGATCGCCGCCTTGGGCGCGTAGCGCTTGGCGAGGCGCATCAAGGAGGGGCCGCCCTCGGCGAAGGCGGGCTTCCAAGCCTCATGCTCAGTCACGTGGATGAAGTCCGCACCGGCGTCCGCGAGGCTGCCGAAGATGATCTCCGCGTCGCGCTCCGCATCGGCCCACTTGTGATCGTGGTCGTTCACCTTCCCCTGGGGAATGCGGACGCCCACCGGTACCTTGACGCCGACCCTGGCGCGCACCGCCTTGAAGGTTTCGAGGATCAAGCGCACGCGGTTCCCGGTGGCGCCGCCCCATCGATCCGCCCTCGCGTTGGCGTAGTCGGTCAGGAATTGGTCGAGGAGATACCCATTGGCCCCGTGGATTTCGACGGCGTCGAACCCGGCCACCTCGATCGCGCGCCCCGCCGACGCGGCGAAGCCGTCAATGGCATCGGCGATCTGCGCCTCCGTTATTTCGGCGGGCAGAACATAGCGGTCCTTGCCGTGGTAGAATGCCATCTGTTCGCCCTTCGGCTGGACCGGGGACGGCCCAACCGTGGTCCCTCGGAAGCGATTGCCCTGGCTGAGCGCGCCGGCGTGCATCAACTGGGCGATCGCGAGCGCGCCGTGCGCCTTGATGGCGCGGACGACCGGCTTCCAGGCATTGGCCTGCGCCTCGTCTGTCAAGCCGGGCTGATGGACGTAGCCCTGCGAGAACGCCTGGTCGGTGTAGATGCCTTCGGTGATGACCGTCCCGAAGCCGCCCCGCGCGAAGCGCTCGTAGTAGCGGGTCATCGTCTCGGTTGTAGATGACGACATCGGGTGCCGAGACCTTTCGCTCCATATCGAGGAAAAGCTGTGCCATCTGGTCCGGTAGCGCGGCGTCTACCGCAAAAGCCGTGGCGCCCGTTTCCTGCGCCAGCGCCTGCAGCTTATCAGCATTGCGAGCCGCCAGCCCAACTCGTAGGCCACGCTCCGATAAGCGCCGCGCCAGCGAAGCGCTAATTCCCGGCCCGGCGCCGATGATCAGGGCAGTGCGATAAGGCAAATCGGACATGGCAGTCTCCTACGCCATGCGAAGAGGTACTTACAGGGTTCGGAATAAGTCATGGCGACCGGCACCCGCCGAACGCCGTAAGACGTGAACGGGGTCGGGACGTCAGGCAACTCCCCGCAGTCGCCGGACAAAGGCAGCAATGTTTGGCGCTACGGTTTCAGGATCGTCTTCCGGAATGAAGTGTGCACCCTTGACCTGAACCTCTTCCTGATTGGCGAAGGTTCGGCAAAACGCGACCTGCTTCGGATTTTGGTCGATGATCCCCGGAGTTGCGTGGAAATAGAGTTTTGGTACGGGGGTCGTCGCCAACCACTGCGAGTATTCGCTGACAGCTTTGACCACGTCGGCCGGCTCGCCCGCGATGGGAAGCTGGCGCGGCCAGGTGAGTGTAGGCCGCCGATCTTCGCCGGGGTTCAGGAAAGGACGGCGGTATTCCGTCTTCACGACATCGGAGAGTTGCCGGCCCAGTCCCAGAAGCAACTGCTCCACAAAGACATTGTCTTGCAGGACCATCGTGTCGCCGGCGGGAGAACGCAGAGCCTGGAACGAGGGTCGGATGGCTTCGCTGAAGTCACTCCACTCGAGCGGCATCACGATCGATTCCATGTAGGCAATGCCCTGAACTCGATCGGAGTGCTTGCTTGCATAGTCGAAGGCGAGCGCAGAACCCCAGTCGTGGATGACGAATATGATGTTGTCGCCTAGATCGAGCTTGTCCCACAACGCGTGAATGTAACTGCGCTGTTCGTCGAAGCTGTAACTGTCCGGCCCAGAATTCGGCAGCTTGTCCGAATCTCCCTGGCCAACCAGATCGGCGGCAATCAGCCGTCCCATGCCCTGGACGGCCGGCATGATGTTGCGCCAGAGATAGGACGAAGTTGGGTTGCCGTGCGAAAACACAATGGCATCGCCCTCGCCCTCGTCGATGTAGGCCATGCGTTGACCATTGAAGGTCATGAATTTCTTCTCGGCGAAGGCGGCGTCAGTCAGTTTCATCGTCATATCCTTATACTAAAAATACTTCGGCATCGTTCTAGTTAATCCGGATGATAACTTTTCCAAAGGTTGCTGCGTCCTGGAGCTTAGCCAACGCATGTTTTGCGTTCTCAAAGTCGAATACATCTGAAACTACAGGCTTTAATTTTATCGCATTTATCGTGCGTGCCATGACTTCTGCGGTTTGCACAGACCCGACCCCGGATCCTTGAAGCCGAATCTTATTGAAGAGGATCGGCGAGGTATCGATCGGATCGTTGAAGCCGGTGAGAAGTCCGATCAGGTTTACGAGTCCCCCGGATCGGACGGATCGGAGCGACTTCGGCAGCGTGCCGGTTCCGCCAACTTCGATGACCTGATCGACGCCCTGGCCGTTCGTTAGTCGCAGGACTTCCTGCTCCCAGTTTGGGGTGTGTTTATAGTTGACGACGTCGGAGACACCCAAAGCCCGGAGCCGCTCCGCCTTGGCCTGGCTTGAGGTGGTTGCGATTACGCGGAATCCGCTGGCTTGTGCGAGTTGAATCGCGAACAGCGAGACGCCGCCGGTTCCCAGCGTCAGCACGGTTGCGCCGGGGGTCATGCGGCCTCCGGACTCCATCACCGCGTTCCAAGCTGTAAGAGCAGCAACCGGAAGAGTTGACGCTTCCTCGTAGCTGAGGTGATCCGGGACGCGAACCACCCCGGATTCCGAGAGCGTAACGAGTTCAGCCAGCATGCCGTCGAGCGGCCCGCCCAGGGCATGAAGCTCAGCATCGGCAGGGAATTGCCCATGAGGCCATTGCTGGTAGTAGGACCCGAAAACGCGGTCGCCAACGTTCCAACGCGTCACACCCGCGCCCACCGCAACGATCTCTCCCGCTCCATCGGAAACCGGGATCGCGTTCTGCTTTGGGGGAATGGGAAAGTATCCACCCATCACCATCAGATCTCGAGTGTTTAATGATACGGCTTTGACTCTAATCGAGACCTGGCCGGGACCGGGCGTGGGATCGGGGAGATCAACCCGGCTCCAGCTGTCCAGACCTTTGCCAGTTTCGATGATATTGAAGGCTTTCATTATATCAGTCCTTTTTTGCTTCGGCGTCTTTCGCCCGGAGGTGGGACGCCCGATCAAGTGGGGTGGGTTCGAGGTGGTATGTGTCGCGTCAGAATTGCGACTGACCGCCGTCGACCGGAAGCTCGGCGCCGGTCGTGTAGGTCGCCTCGAAGGCGAGGAAGAGGACCGCCTTGGCGACTTCCTCGGACGTGCCCAAGCGTTTCATCGGGTTCGCTTCGCTCATCTGCCCGGTGAGCTGGGCTGCCATTTCCTTGTCAGGAAACGACTTGCCCCAGCTTGGCGTGTCGATCGGGCCAGGTGACACCGCATTGACGCGGACGCCCTGAGGCGCCAGTTCGACGGCGAACGCCCTGGCGAAAGAACGCAGCGCGGCCTTGGTCGCTCCAGAAGCGGCCAGCATCGGCATTCCCTTGACGTTCGAGATCGCGGTCGTGAGGACGACCGAACCGCCCCGGTTGATGAACGGCGCCAGCTTTTGGACGGCGAAGAACGACCCCTTTGTGTTCACGTCAAACACTTCATCATACATCGCCTCGCTGGTGTGTTCGAAAGGCGCGAAGACCCCGACTCCGGCGTTGACGAAGAGCAGGTCGAACGTTTCGAACTCGGCCGTGGCCCGAGCGGCGAGGGCGTCGATGTCAGCCAATGATCCGGCATCGCTCGAAAGCGCCAGTGCGCCGTCACCCAGCTCTTTCTGCGCGTTCTCAAGGCTGCTCGGCGAGCGCCCGGTCACCAGAACGCGCGCTCCGCCATCGACCAGCATCTTCGCTGTCGTCAGCCCGATGCCGCTGGTGCCGCCGATGATGACGACCTTCTTGTCTTTGTACCGGTCCATGAATTCTCTCCTCGCGACGCCAAGGTCGCCGAGCGATGTCGATGCGTGGGACGAGATTGGTGGTGGGGGCCTTCAGATCTGCGACAGACCGCCGTCGACGGGAAATTCGGCGCCGGTCGTGTAGGTCGCGTCGAAGGCGAGGAAGAGGACGGCCTTGCCGACTTCCTCCGATGTCCCGATCCGCTTTAGCGGACTCATCTCGCTGAACTGCCCGACGACGTGGGCGGCCATGTCCTTGTCGGGAAGCGCTTTGCCGATGAGCGGCGTCTCAATGGGGCCGGGCGACACCGCGTTGACGCGAATCCCCTGCGAAGCCAGCTCAACGGCAAACGTCCGAGCAAAGGATCGCATCGCGGCCTTGGCCCCGCCATAGGAGGCAAGGAGAGGCATGCCCTTGACGTTGGCGATCGCGGTCGTGAAGACAACGGAACCTCCCCGCTTGATCAACGGCGCGAGCTTTTGAACCGCGAAGAACGGTCCCTTTGCGTTCAGGTTGAACACCTCGTCATAGGTCGCCTCGGTCACGGACTCGATCGGGGCGAAGAGGCTGTAGCCGGCGTTGACGAAGAGAAAGTCGTAGGTGCCGAATTCGGCCCTCACCCGAGTGGCGAGGGCGTCGAGGTCGGTCAGTGAGCGTGCGTCGCTCTGAACTGCGATGCCGTTTTCTCCGAGCTCGCTTCGCGTTGAGTCCAGGTTGGCTTGCGAGCGACCCGTCACCATTACGCGCGCGCCTCCGTCGACGAGCATTTTCGCCGTCGTTAGTCCGATGCCGCTGGTGCCGCCGATGATGACAGCCTTTTTACCGTCGTAGCGAGTCATACGAAGTCTCCTTGTGGGCGCCATCGCCGTCTGGTAATTTTCTAACTGTTTTGTATATAAATAGGCGGCACAGGGTGGTCAAGCCATTTTCGTACTGGTTATTCATTTATTGTATGTGAGCCGCGGAGGGCTTGGTAGCTCTGACGTCGCGCGCTCACTCAAGGCGCCACGCTCAACTCGCCCGGATTGAGCCGCCCACGATAAGTACAGTCGAAACTTTGCGAATTGCGTTCTAACCCTCAGCGATGACCACGATCGCATGTTGACCAGCCTCTCTGTGGGGAAGGGAACGACCGGGTCAGGAGTTCACAAAGTCGTGCAGACTTGCCAATTGCCAACCGTTTAGTTATATAATCAGTAGTTGATGATGACGAAGGATATATGAACCTCATGGTACAGATCGCCCCCAGATCGCGCGGTCGGCCGCGCAGCTTCAATGAGGAGCAGGCGTTGGACAACGCCATCCAGATCTTCCGGTCCAAGGGCTATGACGGCGTGACGATCGACGATCTCGTCGCCGGGATGGGCGTGGGAAGACCGAGCCTCTATTCGATCTTTGGGGACAAGCGGACGATATTCCTGCGCGGCCTCAGGGCGTACGCTGAGAAATACGGCGCTCTTGCTGCGAAAGCCCTCTTCTCTCCGCAGACCCTTCATGCCTCGCTCACCGGCTTTTTGAGAAACGCCGTAGAAAATGCGACCGAGGAGGGATCCGCGCCGGGGTGCCTGCTCGGGTGCGTCGCGCCGCTGGTGAACGATGCGGAGGTCCGGCAGTTCGTGCAGGACGTCGCGGCGGCCGCCACGGCGCAAGTAGAACGCCGCTTCCGCGATGGAATCAGCGCGGGAGAAGTGCCGTCTGACTTCCCGGCATCCGCGCGCGCGAGCCAGGTCATGGACATTGCCCGCGGCCTGACCATGCGTGCGCAAATGGGCGCGCCCCGCAAGACGCTTCTTAGAGACGTCGACAACGCGGCGGATCTGATCCTCCCGCCGCGGCGTGAAACGGCCGCACTGGAAAGTTGACGCTGAATGCCGGGGACGTCGAACAGACTGCTGGCGGCGTTTGGCGCGCGGTGACCACCCGCTCCAATCACACCTCCGGCGCCTGGAAGCGCCGAAGATCCAAGCGTCTCGATTCCTGAGGACGTACAATGTCCGCTTGGGGCACAAGGCGGCGATGAAGGGGATGCAGTCCGACGGGACAGCATCACTCTTCACACGGTGGTCGGCGTCTCATCAGATTTCTTTCTCGCGAGATCATCATTACACGGGAGCGTTGACATTCTGTAGCGGACGAGACACTATAATTATAGAGTGGTAGCTACATTATGCAATAGTGATCAGCCATCGAGAGAGGCGAAAATCCCGTGTCCGATGCCCATATCTCCCGAGCGTCAGCGTTGGTCAGCGGGGTCCAAGCTGGGCGGGGGGCAGCGCCGATCGTCAGAAGCTTCTTCGACGAGCCCACCAATACGGCGTCCTACGTCGTCCATGATCCGGCGACTCGGTCGGCCGCCATCATCGATAGCGTGCTGGATCTCGACATCGCGTCGGGGCGGATCTCGCATAAATCCGCGGACAAGATCATCTCCTATGTCAAGGCTGAGGGTCTGACCGTGGCCTGGGTTTTGGAGACTCACGCTCACGCCGATCACCTTACCGCCGCCCCCTACCTGAAGGCGGAACTCGGCGGTGAATTGGCGATTGGTCGCGAAATCATCCGCGTTCAAAATGTCTTCGGCAAAATCTTTAATGTCGGGACAGAGTTTGCGCGCGACGGGTCTGAGTTCGATCGGCTGTTTGAGGATGGCGACAGCTTCGCGATTGGAAATATTCAGGCCATGGCCCTGCATGTCCCGGGGCATACCCCAGCCGATTTGGCCTATGTCATCGGCGACGTGGTGTTCACCGGCGACACTTTATTTATGCCGGACTACGGCACCGCGCGGGCTGACTTCCCCGGTGGCGACTCCCGCCAGCTCTTCCGTTCCATTCGAAGGCTCTTGAGCCTGCCGCCCGAGACGCGGCTCTTTCTCTGTCACGACTACAAGGCTGTCGGGCGCGAGCAGTTCGTCTGGGAGACAACTGTTGGCGCGGAACGATCCAGCAATGTCCACGTCCATGAGGGAGTCGTCGAAGATGACTTTGTGGCGATGCGTGACGCGCGCGACGCGACCTTGGGCATGCCGAAGCTGATCATCCCCTCGATCCAGGTGAACATGCGCGGCGGCCATCTGCCGGAGCCCGAGACGAACGGCGCCCGTTTCCTGAAAATCCCGCTTGACGCGCTTTGATGACTGATGTCGGCCTGACAGCGATGCCCTCGCAGGGGCTGATCGGCGGCTCGATGATCGGGCTGGCGTCAGCCCTCATGCTATTGGCGCTCGGTCGGATCGCTGGCGTCAGCGGTATGGCCGCGCGGGCGTCTCGTCTCGCCGCCGACGGCGCGCCGTGGTCCTGGGCGATGGCCTTCGTGGTGGGATTGCCGCTCGGCGCTGCGCTCATCGCAGCTGTTGTCGGACCAGTTCAGACGCACTTTCCCAGCAGTCCGGCCATCCTGATTGTCGGTGGTCTTGTGGTCGGCTTTGGCACCCGGCTCGGCAATGGATGCACCAGCGGCCACGGCGTGTGCGGTCTATCCCGAGGGTCTCTCCGATCGATCGTGGCGACTGCGATCTTTACCGCCGCCGGCATCGCCACCGTCGGCCTCATGCATCTGCTGGGCGTCATGGCATGATCCGCAACGTTCTGATCGCTCTCTTATCGGGTGCGCTCTTTGGCGCTGGCCTCGCCGTTTCGGGCATGGCAGATCCGGCGCGCGTCCGCGGCTTCCTTGATGTCTTCGGTCACTGGGATCCGACCTTGGCCTTCGTCATGGGTGGAGCGGTGGCTGTCATGGCGACGGCCTGGATGCTCAAGTCCAGGATGCAGAAGCCTCTTTCCGCTGCGGCCTTCGCAGTGCCGTCGCTGGGGTTGGTCGAAGTCCGCCTGATCATCGGTGCGGCGATCTTTGGTATCGGCTGGGGCCTGTCCGGTCTTTGTCCCGGTCCTGCGATCGCCGATCTCGCATTTGAACCGCGCTCAGCCCTGATCTTCATCGGGCCGATGCTGCTCGGAATGGCGATTCAGCGATTTGCCTTTTTGCGCGGTCGCCCTTCCGCCTGTGCCGGACAGATGCTCGCCCGATCTAGGAAACCATCATGACCTTCAAGCGACTTTCCCCCTCGTTTTCGGCTTCGACGCAGCTCTCCGCAGCCGATGTCGCTTTGGCTGCCGAGGCCGGCTTCCGCACGATCGTCGACAATCGCCCTGACGCAGAAGATGCTGGGCAGCCGAGCGCCGCGGACATGGAAGCGATTGCCAAGAACCATGGCCTGGCCCTGGTCCATATCCCAGTCACCACCGCAGGCGCTATCCAAGAGAGCGATATCGCCCTGATGCGCGCCACCCTCTCGCACTCGGCGGGTCCGGTTTTGGGATATTGCAGATCCGGAACGCGGGCGGCGATGATGTGGGCTCTTTCGCAAGTCGGCGAGACGGCGCCCGAAGCCCTCCTGAAGGCGGGCGCCGACGCCGGCTATGACCTCAGCGCCATCAAATCGCGACTGATCGCCTAAACCACGTCACTGATTGGCCAGGAGGCCCCGCTTTGGCGAAGCCCACGTCCAGCAGTGCCGCCTGGGCTAAGTCGACGATTCTATCGCGCATCCATCGAGGCGGGAGGCTTGAGGGCCGCAACGGGTTGGCCCAGCCCCACCCAGTGGACCTCCGTGTGGCGTGACCCTAGATTTCATTCAATACGGGCTTGGTGCCCTTTCCGGCTCGCTGGTGGGCTTCACCCTTGGTCTTGTGGGCGGCGGCGGTTCGATCTTGGCCGTGCCGCTGATGGTATATCTCGTGGGCGTTCGTGATCCGCACATTGCGATCGGCACCAGCGCCCTGGCCGTGGCGGCTAATGCGGCATACGGGACAATCAATCACGCCCGGAGCGGTATGGTGAAGTGGCGCTGCGCCCTGATGTATGCCGGTGCAGGGATTGCTGGGGCTGTAGTGGGTCAACGGCCGGCAAGGCGTTCGATGGGCAGAAGCTCCTCTTCCTATTTGTCGTCGTGATGGTGGTGGTGGGCGTCCTGATGCTTCGTGACCGACGCGCGCTCGGCGACGAGGGTGCAGAGTGTATCCGTGAAAACGCACCCCGGGTCTTGGGGTTCGGCCTTGGAACCGGGGTTTTCTCAGGGTTCTTCGGGATCGGCGGGGGCTTTTTGATCGTGCCGGGTCTCGTGGCCTCCACTGGCATGCCGATCATCAACGCCATCGGGTCATCGCTTGTGGCGGTGACGGCTTTTGGTCTTACGACGGCATTCAATTATTCTCTGTCCGGCCTAGTGGACTGGTCGCTGGCCTTCGTCTTCATCGGCGGCGGCATTGTCGGCAGCTTGCTAGGGACCAAGATGGCCAAGCGCCTCTCTGGCACCGCCGGCCTCCTGACGATGGTCTTCGCCGTCCTGATCTTCGTCGTGGCCGCTTACATGCTTTTGAAAAGCATCGGTGCGTTCATGACGATCTAGCGCTTTGGTTGATCAGTCAGTTCGGGTTTGGGGCGTCCTGCGGCCTGCACGATGCGCATGTCTCTGGGATGCGCTAGCGTCTAGCGTCGGGCGGTTGAGCGCGAACGATCTACGGGCGGCGACGGCCGCGCGATCGCGCGCTGATTTGGACGCGGGCCAAGCGGACAAGCGCGCCGTCAATTCAACCTGCCTCCACGCGAAGGCCCAGGCTTCTGTCATGCAGGCCGGACTGTTATTCATGCCGCTCATCACCGTCATTCGTTTCAATCTGCCTGGTCAAATTAACGCCCAGGTGACGAAGGCGGTCTATGAGAGCCCAGCCGGCAGAGATCCTCTGATCCCGCAGGGCGCGTAGCTGATCGGCCGATACGACAACGCTCTTTCTTTCGGGCAGTCGCGCATTTTGCTAGTCCGGACCCGCATCGTCATGCGGGAGGGCAGCTCGATCAGGCTGGAGCGCAAGCCTGGCGTCGACACGCAGGGCTAGGCCAGCAGCCGCGTCAATGTTAGAGCGCAGCGGCACTGGCGTCTTGAGCTTCGATGGCCCCCGGATCACGGCTTTGGCGTAGTTCCTTCTTGAGTCATCCCACCTCTTGTTCCGAGCGATCGATGCGATCAAGCGTGTAGTTCACGCCCGTGGACTCCAGCGCTTGCAGAAAGACCCACAGGCCCCGAGGGCGAGGCGAAACTTACCCGGGCCTGGAACCGTAGGGTTCGCAGTGTCCGTCAGCGAAAGCTCCTCATTGGCGAAAATGCACCCGGGGGCACCGCTGCGACCGCGCCTCTGCGGCCTAACGAGGGGATAGAGTTGTCACGCCGAACGCCCGGCTGCACCAGCTGTCCATAGCGAGCGCTATAATACCCAGGGTCCATTATTTGTATCGATCTGTACAAGACCGCTATGACCGCAGAGGGTATGCGGTTGCAAAGCCGCATGCCCGACAGAACTGGTTTGCTATAGTGGTCGTTATAATACGTCGGTAGTTATTCTGTATGATCCAGTACAGTATCGTTGATGCCACGGGGGCCTTAGTCCCACGGTGATGTTCATTCGCTGCGGTGGCATAGCGAAAATTGTGTCAGCGGCCCGTATAGGTTACAGGGCGAGTGGTATGGAATATGGGTTTTTGGAAGAATGGGCCGGCCTCGGGAATTTGATATCGCCGACGCGATCGAGAAGGCGACGCTTCTCTTTTGGCGGAATGGCTACGAGGGGACATCGATAAGCGATCTGACGAAAGCGATTGGGATCTCCCCGCCGAGTTTCTATTTTGCTTTCGGCAGTAAGGAAGCTTTATTTAGAAAAGTCATCGAATGGCACGATCCCCATCTGATTAAGCTTGCCGAGGCAGCATTTCGGAAGACAACGCCGCGAGCCGTTGCGAAGCATTTTCTATACGGGTACGCCGACGTGCTCACTGACCCGCTTCATGCGCCAGGCTGTCTCGCTTTGAACAGCTCGCTTCCGTGTGTGGCGGGCGATCCCGTGAAGGAATGGCTGGCTGAACTGCGCGGACAAATGAGGGCGCGGTTCCGTGATAGGTTTGCCGAAGCGCGCGGAGGCGAGGGTCTTCCTGCCGGGATGGACGCTGGTTCTCTTGCACGCTTGGTGATGGTGGTTGCCTGGGGCATAGCCGTCGAGGCTCAATCCGGGGCCAGTCGTAAAGAATTGCGTCGAACGATCGCCCTTGCGCTGCCGGCGTGGCCTGGTGTCAAAGAGTCAAGCGGGTAAGTCACGGCAGTGCGGCTGCTCGGGCTAAAGGTCAAGCCCAACGGCCTTGGCAGGTGGTGTCCTCGGACATAACGATCCTAGAGCAGTGGGCCGCGCGACAACGCCTGGAAACGCTGATCCACGAGCGATGGTCGATTGCTTGCGACCATGCGTGTCTCGGCTGCACGAGAATATCAATATGGTCCGGCGATCGCCTCGGAAACCGGCGTGCTGTCAGGTTGATCGCCAGGGTCCGGTCGGCGCTCCGAGCAACGGCGATATCGTGGTTGGCACGCTCGGTGGCGCTGTTCGAGAGAAAGATGCGACCATCGTCCAGAAAGCAGGTGAAGGCTGGCCAACGTCTGAGCTTGGATCCAAGCTCCGTTTCAGGGAAGACGCACCACCATTTCGATTTCCACCTTGATGTCCGGTCTGTAGAGGGCTTGGACGCCGATCGTCGTGATGCTGGGCATCGCGTCCCCGAACAGTTCACGGAGAGGGGCCACGGCCTGCCCGAATGTTTCGCTGGTCGCATCGACGACGTAGACGCGCAGCATGACGATGTCTTGCGCAGCAGCTTCCAATTCCTTCAGCGCGGCGGCGAGGCTAGCGGTCGCAAGCTTTGCCTGGCCGGCGACATCTCCGGGAACCTCCTGACTCCCAGGCGTCATTGCAATTTGGCCGGACAGGAAGGCGAGGCGGCCTGGTTCTGTGACGCTGATGTGCGAGAACCCGAGCGATGCCATGTCCCACATCGATGCAGGGTTGCGGCGGCTCACCAACGCTGATGGACGAGACGGGATGCGCGCGGTCACCTTGATCTCGAAATCGAAACCCGAGAGCCAGTTGACCCCGAGCGCGGTCCAGCTCGGGTAGGGGGCCTTGCCGAACACTTCGCCCTTGACGGCCATGATCGTGCGGAGCTGTTTCTCGGGGTCGGTATGAAACGTCATGACGTCGACGACATCATCGAACCCGCATCCTCCCGCGAGCAACGTGGCTTGCAGATTGGCGAAGGCTCGGCGAACCTGGGCTTCGAACTCGGGCTCGGGCGACCCGTCGGGACGGCTGCCGACCTGACCCGACACGAACAACAGGTCGTCTGACCTGACGGCTGCGGAATATCCGTGCTTCTCGTAGATCGCCTGTCGGTCGGCGGGAAACACTGCGTCACGCTGCGCCATGGCATCGTCCTTCTCAATACAAGCGATCGCGCCGAGCAGGCTCGCTGGACATTCCTGCCAAGCGCGGGTAGCAGCATACGATGCGTATGTGAGAGCACAGGAGCGCGGTGAGCGTCAATCCCATATACGCATTGTATGCGAGATAGGAGGTCTTTGTTTTGGCAGCGAAGCGTCGCGCCGACACGATGGGGGAGAACCGCCTAAAGCTGATCGGGGCCGCGCGAGAGGCGTTCGCAGCATCGGGCTTCGCTGCGGCGTCCATGGATGACCTCACAGCCGCCGTCGGCCTCACCCGTGGCGCGCTCTACCATAACTTCGGCGACAAGAAGGGATTGCTGGCTGCCGTCGTCGCCCAAGTCGATGGCGAGATGGCCGAGCGGGCGCATTGGGCGGGAGCGACTGCGGCGACCCCCTGGGAAAGGTTGCTGGCGGTGGGCGAGGCTTATATCGAGATGGCGCTCGACCTAGAGGTCCGACGGATCGTCCTCTTGGACGGGCCCGCCTTCCTGGGCGACCCTTCGAGGTGGCCCAGTCAGAATGCCTGCTTGGCCACCACGAAGCAGGCGGTCGCCGAGTTGATAGAAGAAGGTGTCATGAAGGCCGTCGACGTCGAGGCCGCGTCACGCCTTCTCAGCGGCACGGCGTTCAATGCCGCGCTGTGGGTCGCGGCCAGCGTCGAACCGCACCTCGTCCTACCGAAGGCGATCGAGGCGTTCCGGCTGATGGCGGAAGGATTTCTGGCAGTTCGCGCCTGAGGTCATCAGGCGGCTCATCGCTGACCTGCTGTTCCCGGGCGAAACCTTAAGAAAGCGGACGCTGCTTGCCGCCGCGAAGCTCACCTTCTTTGGCGCCCAGGCCGAGCTTGCCGACCGGCGTCGCTTCCTGCATCACCTCGCGCCGGTGAGAACGAAGCGCTGGGTCGTCTACGCCAAGGCGCCCTTCGCCGGGCCTGAAGCCGTGCTCGCCTATCTGTCGCGCTACACGCACCGGGTCGCGATCGCGAACCGGCGTCTGATCGCCTTCGACAAGGCCGGCGTGACCTTCCAGTACAAGGATTACCGTCGCAGCGGCCCCGAACGCCGGCAGGTCATGAGGCTTGACACGGACGAGTTCATCCGCCGATTCCTGCTGCATGTCCTGCCACGTGGCTTTCACCGCATCCGCCATTACGGGCTGCTCGCCAGCGCCACCCGCAAGGCCAACATCGCCCGCGCCCGCGAACTGCTGGCCGTCTCGCCGCCGCCCGATCCCGTTGCACCCCTCGAACCACCCGATCAGCGACCGCCCTGTCCTTGCTGCGGCGGTCGGATGCGTATCATCGAGACATTCGAAAGATGGATGCAGCCACGCGCACCGCCTCGTGCGTCCGCGACAACCAAGGCGCCGGCGTGACCCTGCACGGCCTGATCTTCCTCCACGTCGCAGCCATGCCGCTCCGACGAAAGGCCAGATGCGCGTCGCTCGTCCGTGACCATGTGAGACGCGACCACCCCACCGCCCGAGGGGCCTGCCAACAGACAATCAGTCCAGCTATCCCGCGCTCCGGCTCAAGACGGAATGCGTCTTGGCGCCCTTAGACCGCGTTCCACCACGCACCTAAACTTTAAATCCCCATAGCGCGACCTGGACACCGCGGGTTCGGTCTTCGGCGACTTTCGTACGCCTCACGGCGCCCGAAACTCTTCCCGGGAGCTGCCAGTCCGCTTTCGTCGGGATGTTGGGCCTGAGCAGACGTCCCTCGGGACGGCAAGGCTAGGCACATCCGCGCCTCCCGTGGTCTGCGGCCGATCCTTTTTCGGGAGATCGTCTCGGTCAACTTTGACCAATGAGTAATGATCTGCAGCCTCGCAACAGCAGGCGCCGCCTCGGCACCGTGCGTAGGACCAGTTGTTGGGGATCTCGTAGATTTTGTCGTGATACGGGGCTTTATCGATCTGATCGAGCGCCACGACGTAGATGACCTTTTTGCCCGCACCGAACGCGAGATTGTGTTTGGAGACGGACGGGACTGCGATCGTCCGCAGCAACTTGCCCGGCATTGACAACGACGATTTTGCCCGGTGCATCGAGTGGTCTCGGTCAGTTCGGGTGGGCTGGCTGCATGGTCAAGACTCCGCTAGGCCCTTATGCCGGCGCCGCGAGGTTCTAGCGACTCAGATATCGAATCGGGAGGTGATCGTCCGCGCTCGTCGTGGGAGGCGTCCGCCCGCACTCGGGTCTTCTGCGGGTCAAAATGCGGGAAGGCCCCCACCTGAGCGGCGAGGCGCTTTTGATGACCGTCGAGCTTGCCGATCTCCACGGCCGTGCAGACAGCCGCACAGGCGACGTCGAGCCGGGCGAGCGCGATCGTCTTGCCCAGGATCGGCGACCTCGTGGCACTGGTCACGACGCCGATCTGCGCACGGCCGAGGTGGACGCAATCGCCCGATCCGACAGGCTCGTTGCCGACGACGTCGAGGCCCACGAGCTTGTGCATGGGATTGGCGCGACGCCGCGCCAACGCTCCCGCGCCGATATAGGGGTCGGCCTTGTCCTTGGGGACCACGAAGCCAATGCCGGCCTCGAAGGGGTCGGTCTGGTCGGAAAAGTCATAGCCGCCGAACGCGAGGCCAGCCTCGATCCGCAGCATGTCGAGCGCCTTCAGGCCGAGCGGCGCAATGCCGTCCCCAGCGCCCGCGGCCATGACGGCATCCCACAACGCCGGCGCCTGCGCCGGATGGCACCACACTTCGTAACCGAGCTCGCCCGTATAGCCCGTGCGCGAGACAATCACCGGGATGCCGGAGATCTTGCCAACCGTGAAGCGGAACCACTTGAGCTCGATCAGCGTGGGATGGTGGGCGGGCGTGACCAGCAGCGTCGCCAGGATGGCACGCGACCGGGGACCCTGCACGGCGATGTTGTGGAGTTGGTCGGTCGACGTCTTCACCCAAGCCTTGAAGCCGCGCTCTGCCGCCAGCTCGCGAAGGTGGATGCCGCAATAGTCTTCCCCGCACACCCAGCGGAAATTGTGCTGGCCGAGGCGGAACACCGTGCCGTCGTCGATCATGCCGCCGTGCGCGTAACACATGGCCGTATAGACCACCTGACCGACCGCGAGCTTTTTGATGTCGCGCGTGACCGCGAGCTGCATCAGGTCTTCGGCATCGGGGCCAATGACTTCGAACTTGCGCAACGCCGACAGGTCCATCACTGCGGCGCGCTCCCGGCAGGCCCAATATTCGGCGATGGGCCCTTCGTCGCTGAAGCAGTCGGGCAGCCAGAATCCCCTGTAGTCGACGAAGCTGCGGGTGAGCGCCGCCGTGCGGGGATGGAACCCAGTTTCGCGCGTCAGACGCGGCTCGGCATCGGGCGTCATGCGGTGGGCGATCCCTTTGGAGAATGTCTCGGCCTTGTCGTAGAGGCGCACATGAATGTCGGTCGGGTTCCACGCATTCGCCGTGTCGATGTCGTCGGCGCAGGACGAAGTGGCGCATACCAAGTCAGTCAAGGCGCGCAGGAGCACGTAATCACCGGGGCGCGACCACGGCTCGTCCATGGCGATCGTGTCATCGGCCTGGACGAACGTGTTATAAAAGAAATTGATCGCGGGCCAGCCGGCCCGAGGCGCGACTCCGAATGGTTTCAGCGCGCGATTGAAATTATCCGTGCAGTTGTCGTGCCCCGGATAACCCATGTCCTCGTAATATTTGGCCGAACAGGCGAGCAGGAAAGCGTCATGACGGCCGACCGTGTCGCGGACGATCTCGACCAGCGGGGTCATGCGGGCATCGAAATATTTGGAGTGGAGCCCCGGTCCGGGGTTGGCGGTTCCCATCAGGGTTCGGGTCACGGTGGGATCGAGCCCGAACTCCCGCCCTTCCGCGAGCGCGGCCGCGTCGAAAGCCAGGAAATCGGAACATTGTTTCCCGTCGACGTCGATGATCTGGATGTAGTCGCCCGCGCTCACGCGAAAGGCCGATGCCGTCCCGGCGAGGATGCGCTGGTCGAGCTTGAGCATAGCGAGCGGCGGCGGTGCGATGCCGCTGCTCGGTCCTGCGGTCTCGATCTCGATGCGCAGGTCCGTGGGGGGCGTCTGCTGGTCCGGCGCCATCCGGGCGCCCGGGGCAATGACGGCGACCGTCGATCGGGACTGGGCCCGGAACACGACCGTCGCACCCGGCTCGGCGTCGGCAGGAAAAAGGCTGAGGCCGCAGAGGTCGCCCATATCGGCATCGTGATGCCCTAAGGCGTCGCGCGCCGCCGCCACCTCGTCGTCACTCGGCTTGTCGTCACGCGGCGGAACGCCGTGCAGCACGGACATGTCGCGGGCGAACAGGAGGCCGCGCTGTCGGCCCTCGGCATCGACGACCCGGCACAGGTCGCCCTCGGCCAGATCGAACACCGCCACCTCGCCGCCACGCAGCACGAGGCTCGTGCGACGAAGCGGAACCGCGCCGACGCGGACGTTCATGGGCGCACGCTCACTCGGCCGCGGAGGGCTGGTTGAGGAAGGCCGCCAACGAGTCGTCCATCGCTCGCATCCACGGCGTATGATGCACGGGAGCCATAGTTCCCGTGATGGTCGAGGGATAGGAGCGGTCCCGGTAGGTCAGGATACCCTCTTCCTTGTGGTGCTCCCATTGCTTGAAAAGCTCCGCCACACGGTCGACATCGAGGTGAGGGTAGTCGGTTGCCTGCAGAAGGTCACGCACGTAGTCGGTCTGGAAATCGATCATCTCCGAGGCATCCGCAAGCGCCTCCTCGCGGGCCACCCATCGTCCGATGTCGGCCGCCATGCCGTCGCGGGCCGGCAGCGCGATACGTCCAAGCAACACGTCGCGGGCGTACCACGCCTGGGCATCGAACATGTTGAACGTGTAGAATTGGTCCTGGGCGCCGATATACATCATCTTGGGGTTGGGCTCCCAGAAGATGCCCTTGTAGAGACCCGGCGGATAGAGGCGCGTCCGGGTCTTCAGCCGCAGTTCGTCCGGCAGGAACGGATAGTGATTGAGGTAGCCCGTGCAGAACACGATGGCGTCGACTTCAGCGCTAGATCCGTCCTTGAACACGCAATGGTGTCCTTCGACCTTCTGCAGCAGAGGCCTCGTTTCGAAACCCTCTGGCCATTGAAAGCCCATCGGCTTCGTCCGATAGCTGAAGATGATCTTCTTGGCGCCGTACTTGTGGCACTGCACCCCGATGTCTTCGGCCGAGTAGCTCGCGCCGATCACCATTACGGTCTTGCCTGCGAATTCATCAGCGCAGCGGAAATCATGCGCGTGGAGCACCCGGCCGAGAAACGTCTCAATGCCGCCGAATTTCGGAACGTTCGGCGTCGAGAAATGCCCGTTGGCCGCGACCACATAATCGAACACGTCCGAGACGAGGTGATCCCCGGCCAGATCGTTGGCCAGCACCGTGAAGCTCGCCGTGTCCGGATCGTAGCTGACATGGCGAACGGCGTGATTGAACTTCACGTGCTTGCGGACACCGCTCTTCTCGACCCGGCCCGCGATGTAATCGTGCAGGACGGCGCGGGGCGGAAACGACGGGATCGGCCGGCCAAAATGCTCCTCGAAGGAGTAGTCGGCGAATTCCAGACATTCCTTCGGGCCGTTCGACCAGAGGTAGCGGTACATGGAGCCGTGAACGGGCTCACCGAATTCGTCGAGCCCGGTGCGCCACGTGTAGTTCCACAAGCCGCCCCAGTTCGACTGTTTCTCGTAGCAGACAAGCTCCGGAACCTCGGCTCCCTTCAAGCGCGCCGCCTCGAAGGCTCGGAGCACCGCGAGGCCCGATGGACCGGCACCGATGATGGCTACCCTTGTCATTCCTACCCTCTTGTCGTGATGGTCTGACCGACCGTTTGGCATCGTGGCGACCGGATGATGTTCGATTGTCGTCTATTGCTGGGCGGTGTGGCCCGCCTCAGTCAGCCCAAACGCCCGGGGATGTGGGCGCGCCGTCATCGTAGCGGGCCAGATAGTCGACCGCCGTCTGACGCCATCGCGACAGGCCCTTGTAGTCTGCGAGGTCCTGGGGAAGGTCGCGGAGGACCCGGTGCATGCGCCGTGCCCATTTGGGCTCCGTCACGAGCTCTTCGAGTTTCAACAGATAGCAGCGGATCGGGAACACCATCGCGTTGGAGCGCGGCAGGCGCCAAAAACTCTGAAGCTCGACCCGCAGGTGAACTTTATGGCCGACGTTCTCGGGCAACACCGTCATGCGGTCGGGTCCCCATTTGTGGTAGTTTTCCGGGCTCGTGTCGAGGCGCGCGTTGACCGTCATGGTCCAATTGGAGCGGCGCATCGGCTGCCCCTGGCGCAGTTGCAGCAGGAATTTGAGCGCTCGGTCGAATACCCCCAATTCATGGGCCCGCGGCACCGGCGCGTGCCATTCCATGAAGCTCATGCCGATGTCGAAATCGAGCGACCAGTCGGCCTGGGTGGTGACGATGCCGGCGTCCATCCAAAGGTCGCCGACGCGCTGGTCGAGCAGGCAGAAGTCGCCCTGCGCCTGGCGGGTAATGTATTCCATGGGGCCGTAAGGCAGCGTCGCGGCGTCGCCGAACGTGAACGTGTCGTCGATTCCGAGCGGCCGGTTGATCCAGCGCCAACGGGTGCTGTCGCGAACGAGCGTGAAATGATCCGGGTAGCCGGACGCCTGCTGCTCCATCAGCATTTCGAGTAGATCCCAGCCCGCCAATTCCATGTGGGGCAGAGACTGGCAGCGCAGCGGGTCCTCCTTGAGGACAAGAGCCTTGTCGGCCATCTCGGCGACGTAGTGCTCGTCGACGTCGATCAGGTGCTCGAAGGCGGTGCCGGGCCGCCCTTTGACGTGCGGCTCGATGTTGACCGCGTACATGTAGTCGTCGCGGTCGAACGGGAACGGAAAGCGTCGAATGGTGTCCGGGCTGTTGCGGAAGGTGAAGTCGTCCCGGAAACTTTCCTTGCGGAATTGAATGCCCATCGTGTCGTCTTCCCGATTATCACAATCCCGGCGTCGCGGCGCCCTCGTGCCTTGGCTCACAGGTCCAGTGTCAGAAGCTCGCCCTCGAACCGAGACACACAGGGCATGACGCTGCGTCCCGATGCTTTTTCGTCTTCGCTCAGGAAGTGGTCGTGGTGCTGCAGGCGCCCGTCGCAGGCGAGAACCGTGGCTTGGCAATGCCCGCAGGCGCCGCCGCGACAAAGGTAGGGTGCGTCAACGCCGGCGGCCTCGATCGCTTCCAGCATGCCCTGGTGGGAGCCGACGTCGATCACCATCCCCGAGCGCGCAAGGCGCACGCGATAGGGCGCTCCTGCCGCAGGCGCCACGAAACGCTCGCTATGCAGGCTTTGCTCAGGCCAGCCGAGAGCCCGCGCCGCCGTCAGCACGCCGTCGATCAGCCGCTCGGGTCCGCACACGTAAAGGTGGGTGCCGAGGGGCTGGTGCCCCAGCACGGCTTCGACCGGGATCCGCTCGCCCTCGGCGGAGGCATAGACCTTGACGCGGTTGCCATAAAGATCGGCCAGTTCATCCGCATAGGCGGCGTGAATCCGCGACCGCACGCCATAATGAAGCTCGAACGCCTGCTGCTCCTCGAATGCCTGTGCGGCCATGGCCACGAAGGGCGTAATGCCGATACCGCCGGCGAGGAACACATGCTTCCGGGCGCGGCGCTCAAGGGAAAACAGGTTGGCCGGATGGCTGATGAACAGGGTCGTGCCTTTCACCACATGGTCGTGCAGATAGCGTGAGCCGCCCCGGCCATCCTGGTCGCGGCGAATGCTGATCGTGTAGTCTACCGCGTTGGAGGGCGCGCCCATGAGCGAATAGGCGTTGCGGCGCAGGATGTCGCCGTCGCGCATTTCCACCACGATATGCGCCCCACCCGAGAAGCCCGGAAGCGGGCCGCCGTCGAGAGCGGCGAAGTGGAAGCGTTTGACGAGCGGCGTGACAGTGACGACATCCGTCACCCGAACCGGAATACGCGGCTGGCTCACTTGAAGAGCTCCTCGAGGGGCGGCACGACACCAGGGTCCTCGGCATCGATACAAACACCTTGGAACGCCGCCACGCGGCGCGAATAGTGGTCGCGCACCAGGAGGGTCAGCCCGCAATGGCTGCAGCGGCACGGCTGGCTAGTCACGTCTTCGGTGATCCCCTTGCAATGGACGCACTGCACCCGTCGGGCCAGCGAACCCCGATGTTCCGCCTCGATCGAGGCATGATCCATGCCGGCCTCCATCGCCATGCGGGTGGCTTGCCCGATTAGCCCTTCGGTGCCGGCAAGGTACAGGCGGGTTCCCATACGGGCGGTCGCCAGAACCTGCCCGAAACGGGGCAAGGCAGCCGCGAGGCTCGGTCCCTCGAACAGGGTGTCTGGCTCGAGGCGCCTCAGCTTCGCAAGGTAATGGTCGTCGGCGGGGCTCAGCGGAATGTAGAGGATATGCGCATGGGCAAAGAAGCCGGGCGGCGCCTGCGAGGCCATGTCGAGGACGGCCGCGCCGCCCTCGCCGTCGACCGCGAAAAGGTGCATGTGACCCGGACGCGGCGTCAGGGGCCGGTAAACGGGGCGGCTCTTGATCGGCACCGCAGCCTCACTCCGTGCTGGAGAACAGCGGAGGAAGAGCTGGTTGGGAAGCGGTCGGAATCATGCCGCGTTCCGCTTCTTCTTCTCAGGGTCGTCGAAGTTGATTGGGTGCGCGACGGCGGCGCAGTGCCCCGATTGACCTTCGACCTGCAGCGGGGTGCCTTCCCGCGCGACCGCCACATCCATGCGGGCAATCGCCAGGGAGCGTCCTGTTGCACGCGAATACATCCCGCAGGTCACGATACCGACCTTCTTTCCGTCTGCGTAGAGAACATCGCCCGCGTCGAGCGGCTTGTCGGAATCGGCGACCACGCCGAAGATCTTGAAGCGCTCACGGCCCTTCAGCCGGGCGTGCTCCTCGGCGCCACGGAAGCCGACCTTTCCGGGCGAGACCGTGAAGTCGAGCCCCAGTTCCCACAGGGTGTCGCCGGGCGGCTCGTCCGCGAATGGGTACATCTGCGAATTATCGTAGGGGAAGAACAGCAGGTAGCTTTCGACGCGCAGCCAGTCCAGCGCCGTGAACGAGGCCGGCACAATGCCTATCGGGCGGCCTTCGGCCACGATCGTGTCCCAGATCTCCGTGGCATCTTCGGCCTTGCAGAAGATCTCATAGCCGCGCTCGCCGGTGTAGCCGGTTCGGGAGATCATCACATGCTTGCCGAACAGCGTCGTCTGCAGGTGGTGGAAGTATTTGAGCTCTCGGATACCAGGCACATGTCTGGCGAGATACTCTACCGCCACGGGCCCTTGCAGCGACAAATCCTGCAGGTCGTCGTCGAACAGCAGCGCGGCATTCTTGCCGAGCACGTCCTTCGTGATTTCCTCGTAGCCCGTGCCGGAACCCAGCACCACCATCCAGGAATTCGGACCTGTGCGATACAGGATGCAGTCGTCGGTAAACTTGCCGCCATCGTTCAGCATGCAGGCGTAAACGGAGCGGCCCGGGTAGATCTTGCGCACGTCGCGGGTCGTGGCACGCTGCAACACGTGGTGGGAATGCGGACCGACGAGGTGCACCTTCCGCAGGCCCGATACGTCCATCAGGGCGGCTTTAGTGCGCACGGCCTCGTGCTCGTCGGCGAGATCGCTGGCCGTGTAGGTCCAGGCGGTCTCCATGCCGTTCCAGTCTTCGAGCGCAGAGCCTAGCGCCCGGTGCCTGTCCGCCAGGGGAGATCGCCGCCAGGACATCACGCTCATCTTTTCCTCCAGTTCCTTGGGACGACGGCGGCCGATGGGCCGCCGGGCTCAGATCCGGAACAACCAGTTGGCGGCGAGCATCACGACGAGACCGGCCACCAGGGTCAGATAGGGAAGTAGGCCGGCCTTGCTGCGTTTGAGATCATCCTGCTTCAGGTTGAGATCGGCCAGCATCTGGTCGGGGAAGCGACCTTTGTCCTGCACGTAGTGACGGAAACAGAAGACCGGGATGATCATCGCGGCCGCGATCAGACCGGCCCATAAGGCGAGCGGGTTCCAGGTCTTCGCCCCCGCGCCCATGAACACGACGTTGACGAAGGAGAAGATGGCGCCGAGCGCCAGCACCCAGCTGGGCGCAATCCAGGGCCGCCGGATGTGGCCATTATCGATGCGGTGGATCCAGCCCGCGTTCAAATTGAGGAAGTTGAAGATGATATAGCCGCAGTTCGAGACCGCCAGGATGAAGAAGAAGCTCGTGGCGTCGGCGGCTGCGATCGACAGGACGATCAGGTTGAACACGAGATCGGTCCACATGGCACGGGTCGGCGCGCCATGCTCGTTGACATGCGTCAGGTAGCGCGGCAGCCAGCCGTCGGCCGATCCCTGGTAGAGGGTGCGCGACGAACCAGCCATGGCGGTCATGATGCAGAGCATCAGGGCCAGGATCATCAGCATGACCAGGAGGCCATGGATCAACGGGCCGCCGCCGACCATGCCGGCCAGGGCATCCGCGACGCCCGAGCCATCGACGATCGGCGTCGCCAGCATGCCGTTCAGGCCGAGGACGCCCTGGAACGTGAAAGGCACGAGGATGTACAGGACGATGCAGAGAAGGCCCGAGTAGAAGATCGCCTTGAACGTATCGGTGCCTGGGTTCTTGAACTCGCTCGTGTAGCACACCGCCGTCTCGAAACCGTAGGTCGACCAGGCCGCGATGAACATGCCGCCGAGGACCAGCGTCCAGCCCGCGACGTTCCAGCTTCCCGGGTCGGGAGCGTAGGCGGTGGCGAGCGGAACGAGCGGCGAGAAGTTGGCGAAGTTGATCTGTCCCATGAGAATCGGAACCACGCCGACGATGAGCATGGGGACGACGACCAGAAGGCCGATGTATTTCTGGACGTTTGCGGTTCCCAAGATACCGCGATGCTGGATCGCGAAGGTGATCAGCATCAGGACGGCGCCGATCAGGAACGTCATGTTGAAGGAGAAACTGACGGGGCCCAGCGAATGGCTGAACAGCGTCCAACTGCGCAGGGCCGGGGTGGCGGCGGCCGTCACGGCCGCAATCGCGTCCGTCGGGTTCGTGCCCGCGTGAGCCCCGATGTAGCTCACAACCTCCGGCGACGTGGCCGTGAAGCCGGGGATGGGCGCGAAGGCATTCAGGATGTAGGCGGCCGCGATCGAGCAGCCCAGGGACAGCACCGGCGACCAGGCGAACCAGTTGCACCAAACCGACAGCGGGGCGATCAACTTGGAATAAGGCAGCCATGCCGTCGCGCCGTAGACGGAGGCGCCGCCCGACTTGTTGGGGAATAGGCCGGCGATCTCGGCATAGGTGAAGGACTGCACGAAGCCCATCAGCATCGACACCGTCCAGATGAGGAACGCCAAGGTGCCCGTGGTTCCGGCCAGCCCCCCGATGGAGAACAAGACCAGGGCCGGCACGCCGCTGGCGACCCAGAAGGCGCCACGCCAATCGATCGTGCGCTGGAGGTGCCCGGAAACCGGAATGCCGTGGTCGGTGACCGTCGAGGTGACACTCATGGTGTGCTCCCGAATAATCCGGCGTCAGGCCTTAATGGCCCGCCACGAATAAATGTTTATTCAAGGTAAAAATCCCACCGAATGCTGTCAAATCTGAACTTTAACCACCGCGTGCCTTCTTCTTGACCAGTATGCCATCGCAATGATCTGTATTGCCGCAAGGTCGTGATTGAAGAACGAGGGGCTTCGTCGGCATGGATAGACGGCGGTCGACAAGGCGCGCTCGATCATCCATCGCCTCTTTGTGGACACTTGTTTGAGCGCGGCCGGGAAGCGCGGAACACAAGCGGTGATGTCGCAAAATCGCAGATGCGCCCCACACGCGGCGTGACTGATTATGGGATCAGGGATTTTTGATGTCGGAGCTCGCCGTCGCCGCAGCCCAGATCGAATGCCGCCCTGGCGACATCGACAGCAACCTCGCCCTGCACCTCACGGCGGTGGCCGAGGCGCGCGCGCAGGGGATCAACCTGCTCGTGTTTCCCGAACTGTCTTTGACCGACTACATGTCGGAGCCAGATGTGGACGCGCTCGCCCGGACCGCCGATGCGCCGGAACTTTGCCGGGTCGCCGAGGCGGCCGGGCGCACCGCGGTGTCCATGGGCTTCCTGGAACGCGGCGAAGATGGTCGCATCTATAACGCTCAGGCATTACTGGCAGACGGGCGCTGCCTGTCCGTTCATCGCAAGCTCAACCTACCGAGCTACGGCCGGCTTCAGGAGACGCGGCACTACTGTCGCGGCGACACGTTGACCTCAGCGGGCTGGCGTGACGGCTGGACGGTCGCCACGCTGATCTGCGCAGACACCTGGAACCCAGCGCTTCCCCGGCTCGCGGCTCTTGGCGGCGCCACCCTCTTGGCAACGCCGGTCGCGTCGTCGCTCGATGCCGTTGACGAATTCGACAACCCAGGCGGCTGGGATCTCAATCTGCGCCATACTGCACTCACCTACGGCCTGCCGATCGTGATGGCGAACCATTGTGGCCGACGCGGCGGGCTCTCGTTCTGGGGCGGCTCGCGCGTCCTCGATCCTTTCGGGCGGGATCTCGTTCGGCTCGATACGGCGCCGGGGCTCGGCGTGGCGCGGCTCCGGCAAGCGGATGTGGTCGCAGCGCGCGCCCGGCTTCCCACAATCCGCGACGCCGATCCGCAGTTCGTTCATTCCGAACTCGGCCGTCTCCTCGCTTCAGGATAACCGTCGGCTGCGCCCGATGGTCATGCGATGCATCCCCGTTCGGGCGCCGCGAGCTTAGGCTTCAGCGGGTCCGATCTGTCGTGGCTCGCCGGAAGGACCGTCTCGCTCCGCCGCGATCCAATCCATATAGGCATGAAACGCGTCGCGCATCGGACGAGGCCGCCAGCCGGTTTCGGCGACGATGCGGCTGATGTCGTAGGCGCCCCACATACCGCCTCGCGACGGAGAATCCTGGAGGATGTCGGCATCGTCCGGCGGCACGACGAGGCCATGCACCCCGGCAACCCGTTCGGCCGCCCATCCGATCATGTCGGCAATCGTCGCCGTTTCCCCCAGGGCGACGTTGTAGACGGCGTGCCGCAACGTCGCGGCGTCGAGAAGCGCGATGATCCCGTGGGCCACGTCCTCGGCATGGAGGTAGTCGCCCACGCCATCGAGCGCGTTGACGCGGATCGCGCCGCCACGATCGAGCGCCAGATGGGCGATGCGGTTCGGCAGGTGGCGGAAATTTCGGCTGGCTGTGGTGCGGTCCATCGTGCCGTAGACGGAGGACAAACGCACGGAAGCCGCCGACAGACCGAACAGGTCGCGGTAGCGCTCCGTCACCAGTTCGGAGGCGAGCTTCGAGATGCCATAAAGACGCCTCGGCGCTACGTAACCGTCCTCGGGCAGCGGTTCACCAGGGGTGTCGGGGCCATGATGCCGGTACACCGCGCCGGAACTGACGTAGATGAAGCGCTGGAGCTCCGGCCGGCTTCGTGCCCATTCGAGCAGGTGCATCGTGCCCATCAGGTTCACGTTCATAATAGAAAACGGCATCTCGGCTTCGGGCTCGCGGGCCGCTTCGGTGGCCGAGCCCCGCGAGATCGGGGTCACGGTCGCGCCGTGCACCACATGGGTGATGTCGAGCCGGTCGAGCGCTGTGCGCCACCCGTCGGGCTGCGTGACGTCGCCGTTGAGAACCGCGAGACGGTCGCGCACGGGCGCGAAATAGCGGGTCGCGGCACTGTCGAGCGGCGCCTGATCGAGGATGACGGCGCGCCGGTCGGGTTTCGCTTCGAGCCACACGCGCGCCAGGACGCTCATGGCGAAACCGGTCGCACCGGTGATCAGCAGTGTCATGTGGCGACGCTCCAGGCCGGAAGGAGGTGACGCGGGGCGGTGACTGGCCTATGGGGAAAAGATCGCCTCGGGCCACCGCTTGCCATGATCCTTCTGACCGACAAGACCGCGATTGTCACGGGTGCGAGTTCCGGCATCGGTCGCGCGATCGCCTTGAGTTTCGCCGCCGCGGGGGCCCGTGTGGCGCTGGCCGATCGCCGCGAGGATCCAATCGAGGGAGGCGCTTCAACGGCCGACCTGATCCGGGATGCGGGCGGAACGGCCTTCTTCCGGCAGACCGACGTGGCGGCATGGGCGGATGTCGATGCCCTTGTGTCCGAGACCGTGGCCCGCTGGGGCCGACTCGACGTGATGGTCAACAATGCCGCAATCTATTCGGGCACGCCGCTGCTCGACACAACGGAAGACAAATGGGCATCCGTGATCGGCGTCAATCTGACGGGGCAGTTCCTCGGCTGCAAGCGTGCCGTCTCACAAATGATCGGGCAGGAGCCGCACGCCGAGGTGCGGGGCCGCATCATCAACCTCGGCTCGCAGCAAGGGATCGTCACGGCACCGCGCGACTGCCCCTATGGGGTCAGCAAGGCCGGCGCGATCTATCTCACGAAGCAGATTGCGGTTGACTACGCGGCAGAGCTCATCGTTTGCAATTCGATCTCGCCGGGCAAGATCGTGACCGGCGCACCCGGACTGCCCACCGACCCGAACCTGCTCGACAATGCCCGCCGCCGCACGCCCTGGCCGCGTCTCGGCCGGCCGCAGGATATCGCCAATGCGGCGCTGTTCCTGGCGAGCGATCTCGCGACCTACATGACGGGCAGCAACCTCGTGGTCGACGGCGGATGGCTGGCGCGATGAGCCTGCGCCTCGCCGGACGGCGCATCCTGGTGACGGGCGCCGCGAGCGGTATCGGCGCGGCCATCGTGCTGCAATTGGTTGCGGAGGGCGCGCGCGTGGTCGCAGCCGACCTCGACCGCGATCGCGTCGAAGCTCTGGCGGCCCAAGCGTCCGGCGCAGTTGTTCCGGGTGCATGTGACGTCACCGACGAAGCATCCTGTCGTGATGCCGTGGCGGCCACTGTCGAACACCTGGGCGGCCTCGACGGGCTGGTGCACAACGCCGCCGCACCCTCGACCGACGGCACAGTCGTGACACTCAGCCTGACCGACTGGCGCCGGGAGATGGCGGTGTCGCTCGACGGCGCCTTTCTGGTCAGCAAGGCGGCCGTGCCGGCGATCGCGGCGGCGGGCGGGGGCGCGGTTGTGCTGATCGCGTCGCAACTCGGGCACGTGGCGGTCGGTCAGGCGGTCGCCTATTGCGCCGCTAAGGCGGGGCTGATTCACCTGGCCAAGCTCATGGCCGTCGACCACGCGCCCGAACGCATCCGCGTCAACAGCTTGTCGCCCGGTGCGGTCGCGACGGCGCGGCTCCTGCAACGCTGGCCCGACCTCGCGGCCGCCGATGCTGGGCTCGGCCCGGCGCATCTGCTCGGGCGCATCGGGCAACCGTCCGAGATCGCGGCAGCGGCGGCGTTCCTCCTGTCCGACGAGGCGAGCTTCGTGACCGGGACCGACCTTATGGTCGATGGCGGCTACACGACGCGATGACGGTCTCGGAATCCGCATCGGATCGACCCTACGACCTCGTCCTGCGCGGCGGCACCCTTATCGACCCGCATGGCTCGCGGGCGGTGGATCTCGCACTCCGCGACGGCCGGGTCGCGGCGCATCTCGGACGCGGGCAGCCAGCCGAGGCCCTGGCGACCCTCGACGTTCAGGGGCGCGACCTGCTGCCCGGGCTGGTCGACGCCCACGCGCACCTCCGCGAGCCGGGACTGACCCACAAGGAGGATTTCGCCAGCGGAACCCGGGCGGCCGCCGCCGGAGGCGTCACTACGATCCTCAACATGCCCACGGACGACCCGTGGACCGACACGCCCGTGCTCATGCGCGACAAGGCCCGGATGGCGCAAGGCCGTGTCAGGGTCGATGTCGGGTTGCAGGCCGTGGTACAATGCGAAGATAGGGATCTCCGCGCCATGCGCGACGCTGGGGCGGTGTCGTTCGAGATCTTCACCGCCGACGTGCCCGAAAACTATCGCCATGACACGTTGGACTCGCTCGTGACCGCGATGCGAAAGGTCGCGGATTGCGATGGGCTCGCGGGAGTGCAGCCAAGCGACCAGGCTCTGCTTGACGCAGGAATGAGCGCCGACGACGGCAGCATCGCGGGCTATTGCGCGAGCCGGCCGCCGCAGGCGGAAGTCGTCGGCATCGCCCATGCGGTTCAGGCCGCAGCGGACTCGCGGGCCCGCGTCCACGTCCGGCAGATCAGCGCCATCGCGGCGCTCGACGCTTGGCGAAGGTTTCGCGACCAGGCCGACGTCACGTTGGAAACGTCGATCCAGAACCTGCTCCTGACCGCCGATCGCTACGTCGATCTCGGCCCCGCCATCAAAGCGTCGCCACCGTTTCGGGGCGATGCAGATCGCCGGGCGCTGATCGAGGCGGTGCGGGACGGATCGATCGACATGGTGGTGACCGACCACGCGCCGCATACTCCCGCCGAAAAACGCGCGCATGGCCGCTTTTCGGACGTTCCGGGGGGGCTGCCGGGCCTGCAGACGCTCCTGTTCTGTATGCTGCACCTCGTCGATCGAGGCGACGTGCGGCTGGCCGATGTGGTTCGGCTTTGCGCCGAAGGCCCGGCCCAGCGCTTTGGGCTGAGCCGAAAGGGATCGCTCGCGGTGGGGCACGATGCCGACCTTCTCGTGCTCGCGACCGGTGTGGCAAGCACCATCGGCAATGGTCCCTCCTATTCGAAGGGGGGTCCGTCACCATTTGCGGGTCTCTCGGTGCCTTATCGCCTCGAGCGCGTTTTCCTGCGCGGCCAGCCGATCTGGGCCGACGGCGATTTGATCGGTGGCGCTCGGGGTGTCGTTCTGCACCCGGATGCGTTGTGATGGGGCGCGCTTCGACAGTGCAGGAAGGCGATGACCACGAAATTCGGATTGGCAGGCAAGTGAGCCCTCGTGCTGGGTGCCAGCAAGGGACTCGGCAAGGCGGTCGCCCTGGCCCTGCTGGCGGAGGGTGCCGCCGTCACGACCGCGGCGCCTATGCGTGACGCCATCGAGGGCTGGAAGGCCGAACTCCCGGGCGATCAGGCGGCCCGGCTGACCGTGCACGACCTCGACCTCTTCGAGTCCCTGCTGCCGGCCGGCGTCGACGTGCTGGTCAACAACTGCGGCGGCCCAGCGCCGGGCGGCGTGGTCGGCACGCCGTCCGACACCTGGAGCCGTGCATTCGCCAGCATGGCGGGCGCGGTGTTCCAACTGACCGACCGGATGATCGGACCGACGCTCGATCGGCAATGGGGTCGCATCATCACATAGGCTCGTCCGGCGTCGAGCAGCCGATCCCGAACCTTGCGGTGTCAAACGCGATCCGCGGCAGCGTCGCGGGCCGGACGAAAAGCTTTGCCAATGAGGTCGCGGCGCTGAGCGTCACGGTCAACATGATGCTGCCTGGACGCATCGCCACCGAGCGGGTCGACAGTCTCGACGCGAACGAGCCCAGACTCAGAGTCTCGACATCGACCGCCAACAGGCTCGCGCCGAGAGTCCGATGCGGCGCTATGGGACACCCGCCGAATTCGCCGCCGTGGTGGCCGTCCTGGCCAGCAAGCCCGCGTTGTATGTCGCCGGCAGCATGATCCGGGTCGGCGAGGGCGCCTTCAAGGGCTTGTGAAAGCCGCAGGCGGGCCGGCTCTCTCAACGATGAGGCCGTAGTCGTTCGGCCGCCGGTATCGGGCGAAGTCGAAGTTCACCGCCTGGCAGGCCGCGATGAGGTCGAGGTCGGCCCGGTGGACCACAACCTCGTCGTCGAGTGACAGCGCCTGCGCCGCGATCTCGCCTGTCGGCGCCACGATGCAGGAGCCGCCGATCAGCGCCTGGCCATCCTCCAGGCCCGCCTTCGCGGCGGCCGCGATCCAGAGCGTGTTCTGGTAGGCGCCGGCCTGCATGGGCAAGTGGTTGTGGAACATGCGCAGGTGGGCCAAGGCTGGCGCCTCGCTGAGCATCTGCGGCGTGTTGTAGCCGATCAGCACGACTTCGGCACCGGCGAGGCAGAGCATCCGGTAGGTTTCGGGCCAGCGCCGGTCGTTGCAGAGCGCGAGGCCGATGCGGGTGCCGCCATAGTCGAACACCGGGAAGCCGAGGTCGCCCGGCTCGAAATAGCGCCGCTCCAGATGCACCGTCGTGCCGGCTTCCGGCTCGGTGGAGCCCGGCACGTGCATCTTGCGATAGCGACCGCTCCGTTGCCCGTCCGGTCCGACCAGCTCCATGCTGTTGAAGCGCCGGACCTTGCCGTCCACCATAACACGCTCCGCAAAACCGATCGCGAAGCCGATGCCGAGCCTACGTGCGGCGTCGTAGAGCGGCTGCGTGACCGGACCGGGCATCTCGGCCTCGTATAACGCGTCGATCTCGGCGGGTTGGAGCACCCAGCGCGGGAAGAAGGTCGTGAGCGCGAGTTCGGGGAACACGGCCAGTTCGGCGCCCGCAGACGCGGCCTGCTCCAGCAGCGCCACGAGCCGCGCGACCGTGTGGGCGCGTGTTGAGGCGCGTTGGACAGGCCCGGTCTGGCAGGCCGCGAGCGTCAACCATCGAGCCAAGGGGTGGTCTCCTCCAGAGGATGGCGGTGACGCGGCACGCCGCTCATTCGGGACAGAAAGCGGCCGCCGGGATTGGCATCATGAAGTACGCCATTGCTCACGATCAAGCGCCCGCGCAGCAGCACATCGCGCGGTCGTCCAGTCAGCCACAATCCCTCGAAGGGCGAGAAGTCGACGGCGGATTGTTGCTCCGCGGCGCGCACCTGCCAGCGCCTGTCGGGGTTCCAAAGCACGAGGTCGGCATCGAACCCCGGCGCGATGCGCCCCTTGCGGTCGAGGCCGTAGAGACGGGCCGCTTCGCCCCCGGCGAGCGCGAGATAACGCGACAGCGTCAACCGGTTGGTGACAAGGCCTTCGGAAAACAGGATCGGCAGCCGCGTTTCGAGCCCTGGCACGCCATTGGCCGCCGTGAGAAACGACGGCGGTCGGTCCGCCGGAAGCTTGTCGCTGAGGCGATAGGGCGAGTGATCGGACGACCACAGGCCGATCAACCCGTCCGCAAGCCCGTCCCAAAGAGCCGCCTGCCCGGCGCGCGAGCGGGGCGGCGGCGTGAAGATAAAGCGGGCCGCCTCGTCGGGCGCGCTGGCAAGGTCGGCAGCCGTGAGCAGCAGGTATTGCGGGCAGGTTTCCGCAACCACGTCGATGCCCCGCATTTGTCCCCGCCGCACCTCGTCGGCAGCCTGATGACCGGACACGTGAACGATGACAAGGCGGGCGCCCGTTACCTCGGCGAGCGTGATGGCGCGATGGGTGGCCTCGCGTTCCAGGATCTCGGCGTGGGCGACCGCGTGATACCGGAATCCCGTCCGGTCCGAGGCCGCAAGGCGCGCCGTCGTGCGGCGGATCGCGGCATCATTCTCGGCATGCACCATCACCACGGCGCCGGCCTCGTGAGCCGCGTCCATGACGCGCAACATCAAGTCGTCCGACACCGCGAAGCCGGTGTAGGTCATGAACAGCTTCACAGATGGTACGCCCCGGACCGCGAGCCTCTCGGTCTGCGCCTTGATGTCCGCGCCGGTGTCCTGCGTCATCACGCCATGGAGCCCATAGTCCACCAGCGACCGCCCGTTCGCGCGGTCGAGACTGCGGTCGAGCGCGGCCAGCGCTGTCATGCCGGGACCCGGCATGGCAAACGGCACGATCGTCGTGGTTCCCCCGAACGCGGCTGCCCGCGACCCCGAGGTGAAATCGTCGGCCGTGTCCACGCCGCCCCAGTTGGGCTGGTCGAGGTGACAATGCGCGTCGATGCCGCCCGGCATCACCCAGGTGCCGGAGGCGTCGATATGGGCGCGGCCCACGAGCCCGGAGCCGAGTGCCGTGATTCGGTCGGAGTCGATGCCGATGTCGCACTCCGCCCAGCCCCCGTCGAGGGCGACGCGGCCGTTGCGGACTACGAGGTCGTGCAAGAGCGGGCGCCTCAGGCCGCCGCCGTGACCATGATCTCGACACGGTAACTGTCGCCCGCGAGCCGCGACTCGACCGTCGCGCGCACCGGCATGGCCGAGCGGTCGATCCAGGCGTCCCAGACCTCGTTCATTCGATCGAAATCGGCAATGTCGCGCAGCCAGATCTGTGCCGTGAGGAGCTTCGTCTTGTCCGATCCCGCCATGGCGAGGAAGTGGTCGATCTTGTCGAGCACCGCTTTCGTCTGCGCGGCCGTGTCGCCGCTCGAGTCGTCCGCCGTCATGCCGGCCAGGTAAACGGTCCCGTTATGGCTGAGGGCGCGGCAAAAACGCGGGCCGTTGTCATAGCGCTGAATGGTCATGAAGGCTTCTTGTCGAGGTGAGGGGAACCGCGGAGCCGGCCGGGCAAAAGATCGCCCGCCGTGAGGCCCGCGCTCAAGAGGTCGTCCGGCAGACGTCCCATATTCATGAGCGATACACAGGCGCGCGACAAGGCCGGCGCGGTCTTAATACCGGTGCCACCTTGGCCGGCGAGCCAGATGAAGTCGGGCACTTCAGGATCCGGACCCACGACGGGCGCGCCATCCGGCGCGAAGGTGCGCAGCCCGGCCCAAGACCGGGATACTCGCCGTACCGTAAGCGTAGTGGCCCGCTGGAGGCGGTCGGCGCCGATCGCGACGTCGATCTCGTCCGCGAACACATCCACCGGTTCACTCGGGGTGGCGTCCGCCGGCGACACGAAAAGCTGCCCAGCATCATGCTTGAAATAGAAGCTTTCGCCGACATCGTCGACCAGCGGCCAGGTGCGGGCCTCGACATCCGGCGGCAGGGGCACCAGGAAGGCCGTGCGCTTCTTGGGCACGAGCCCGAGCGGCTGAACGCCCGCGAGACGCGCCACTGCGTCGGCCCAAGCTCCGGCCGCATTGATCAGGATCGCGGCCGAGACGGTTCCAGCCGAAGTCTGGACCGTCCAACCTTTCGCGTCGTGGTCGATGCGCTCGACGGCGGCATCGCAGAGGATGCGTGCGCCCTGTCGGCTGGCCGCCGCTAGAAAGCCGCCATGAAGGCCGTGGACGTCGAGGTCCATGGCGTCGGGCTCGAACAGGGCGGCCGCGACGGCTTCGGGCCGGAGGATAGGCACCCGGGCCAGCGCCTCGGCCGGCGCGATCCGGCGTATGGACGGCGCGGAGACGCGGGCCAGCGCGAAGGCTTGTTCGAGGCGCCCGATCTGCTCCTGCCGCGCAATCGTGAGTGTCCCGCGCGGCATGAGCAGCGGGTGCGCTGCGAAGCCCTTCGGTGGCGTCTCGAGGAAGGAACGGCTGGCGCCGGCCAGTCGACGCACAGTCGCGCCGCCATAAGCTTGCGTGAAGCTCGCCGCCGAGCGTCCGGTGGCGTGACGGCCGCATTGCTGTTCGCGTTCAACAACGATGACGGAAAACAGGCGCGACAGCTCGTAGGCGATGCCAGCGCCCGCGATGCCGCCCCCAACCACGACAATGTCGAACCGCATCACCGAGGCCGTTCAATCGTCGTCGGCATTGGTATTCGTCGGAGCATCGGCCGCCTATCGCCACGATCCATAGGACCGTGTCATAAATACGGAATGCAAAGTGTGGACCCGACTGACACCGAGGGGCAAGTCGCTTTGCGACTTGCCAAAGCCGCTTATGCGTTGCTGGAGCCCATTGCGGCGGCGCAGCCTTTCGTTGCGCATTGGCCGGAAACCATTGTGTTGCGCAGCACGCCGCCGGAAACGTTGCCTGCCTTGCGCTGGCTGGACGGTGCGTCCGCGTTCAGCCACCCTACAACGTCGCGGTTGATGGCGATGTTGGCGGAGACTGCGGCAGAACTCGCGTGGCGACAGAGCTATGCGGCCGCCGATTTCGGCCCGTCTTTCCTGGAGCGCTATGGCTGGACCGAGCTAGTGGGGCCCAGCGGACCGATCGGGAGCAAGCGGATGACCTGCGGATTTCTCCTCTTGGGGCCCGACCTCCACTACCCGCCGCATGCCCATGAGGCCGAGGAACTCTACCTGCCGCTGGCCGGGACGGCTCTATGGCAGCGCGGCAACGGCGCGCCAAGCCTTGTGCCGCCGGGCACGCCTATCTACCACGAGTCCTGGTTGCCGCACGCGATGTGGACGCGAACCGAGCCTCTCGTGGCGCTTTATTGCTGGCGGGGTGGCACGCTCGGGGCCAAGCCGCAGATCATGAGCCGCGCTTTATGACACATGGATCCGACGTAAAGCGCACGATCCTGCTCGGGCGCGACCGCCTGACGGTCCACGACATCCGGGACGTCGCCCAAGGGGAAGCCGGCGCGCGCCTTGACCCGGACGCCGCGGCTCGCATGGACCGCGCCCAAGCGGTTCTGCAGGAGTGGTTGCGCGCCGATCGCCCTGTTTATGGGCTGACGCGCGGCCTCGGCAATCAGGCCGTTGCGACAGTTCCAATGGCGGAGCGAGCCCGCTTTAGCGAGGACATGCTGAAGGCACGTGCCTCCGGGGCCGGTGAACCCTTCGATGCAGTGGTCGTCCGTGCTGCGCTGCTGGTGCGCGCCGCCACTCTGGCGCAAGCGGGCGCGGGCGCGCGACCCGCGATCGTCGACACGCAACTCGCCATGCTCGACCGGAACGTGGTGCCCTACGTGCCCCGCGTCGGTTCCATCGGCACGTCGGATCTGATGCTTTGCGCCAACATGGGCCTCCCGCTCGTCGGCCTTGGACGCGCCACATACCAAGGTGAACTCCTGCCGGGTGCCGAGGCCATGCGCCGCGCTGGCATCCCGACATTGGTGCTGACCGAGAAGGAGGGCCTGGCGCTCTGCAGCTCCAACGCGGTCTCGATCGGCTACGGCGCGTTGGTTGTCGCCGGCGTAGCCGAACTCATCGACCTCGCGGATGCGACGCTGGCCATGAGCCTGGAGGCGTTCGGCGGCAATCCGAGCCCTTTCGATGCCCGTGTCGCCGCCGCCCATCCCTCGCCGGGGCAGCAGCAGGCCGCCGGGCGTCTGCGCACGCTGCTCGAGGGTTCGGCTCTGTTCCGGCCCGGCGTGCCTCGTCGCGTCCAGGACCCGATCAGCTTCCGCTGCGCCACACATGTGCACGGTGCGGCTCTCACGGCGCTTGGCTGGGCCAAGGACGCCATCGAGGCAGAACTCAACTGTGCGGCCGACAACCCGCTGATCCTGCCGGACGACGACGAGATCCTGTCGACCGGCAATTTCCACACAGGCGCGATGGCGATCGCGTGCGATGCGCTGCGGCTCGCGCTGGTGCCTCTCGGCACCACTTCGGCGCAGCGGGTGGCGCAACTGCTCAACCCCGAGGTGTCGGGGCTGACCAACAAACTCACCCGCCCTGGCGTCACCCGATCTGGACTTGGCCTTCTGGCGCTCACGGCCCATACGCTCAATCGCGAAGCCCGCACCTGTTCGGTGCCGGTGTGCAACGACGATCTGACGCCGTTCGGGGTCGAGGACGAGGCGCCCTTCACGCTGCTGTCCGTTCGCCGGGCCGCAGAGCAGGTCGCGTTCCTTCAGGAGGTGCTCGCCTGCGAGATGATCGTGGCCGCGCAGGCACTGGATCTGCGCCCGCTTGAACAAAGCGCGCCAGCCGTAACCAAGCTGCAGGGCTTCATCCGTCGCCACGTGCCTCGTCTTGACGACGATCGCAGCACGACGGAGGATATCGCGAGACTGACTGAGGCGATCCGCAGCCGTGAGGCGTCGGACATGTAGTCGGCGCCGGGGTTTGTCTGAGGGCCTTACGACCGGCTTCGACTTGTTTGTCTACTTCCGCCCGGTCGCTGATGGTCTGAAAACTGCATGAGATCACGGGCCGCCGAAAAGGCTGCTCGCGACAGGGAACAAGCCGAAGCATGACCCGGATCTCCAATCGGTACAGCCACCTCCGCGGCCGCCTCGGCGCACTCGAGAACGACTTGGTCGACGAGCTCGAAAGCGGGCGCATCGATCGGCGAGTTTTCCTGCGCCATGGCAGTATGCTGGGACTATCCGTGCCGCTGCTTGGCGGCATGGCGGCGAGCGCCGGGCTCGTCGCAGCACCGACACCAGCGCGTGCTCAGGCAAAGCCTGGTGCCACCATCCGGGTCGCGTCCGTGACGCCGGCAGGTGTAATCGATCCTGTGTCCATTGCCGACCAAGGTGGCCTCACGCTTTTGATTCAGACCGGCGAGTTCCTCTGCGTCACCCAGCCGGATCTGACTCTAAAGCCGTGCCTCGCCACCAGTTGGTCGCACAACGAAGACAGTTCGGTCTGGACTTTCAAGCTGCGAAGCGGCGTGAAATACCACACCGGTGAGACCTTCAAGGCCGAGGATGTCATCGCTTCCATCGACCGTCTCTGCGATCCGAAGAACGCATCGAATGCATTATCGGCCTTCAAGGGCATCCTGTCCAAAGGCAACATCAAGAAGGTCGATGACCTCACGGTCGAGTTCCACCTCGATGCACCCTATGGGGCGTTCCCCTACGTGGTATCGTCCGACAACTACAACTGCGTGATGCTGCCCGTGGAATACAAGGGCGACTACGAGAAGAACTGGACCGGCACGGGGCCGTTCAGACTCGACAAGTTCACGCAGAAACAGGGTGTCAGCTTCGTGCGATTCGATGGGTATTGGGGCGAGAAGGCGCTGCCCGATCGCACCGAGTTCGTGTTCTACGACGATCTGGCGCCGCGCGTGCTAGCCCTGCAGGGTGGACAGGTCGACATGATCGATCAGGTGCCAGTCGCGGGGGGCCAGGCGCTCCTCAACGATCCGCAGTTCACCGTCATCCGCGAAAAGAGCGCCGCGCACGAGCAGGTGCATATGCGCTGCGACACGGGGCCGTTCACAGACAAGCGCGTCCGCCGTGCCATGGCTCTCTCAATCGAGCGTGAAAAGCTGGTGCAAGGCTTGTTTCGCGGCTATGCGGTCACGGGGAACGATAGCCCCTTCGCGCCGGCCTTCCCTTCGACCGACACGAGCGTGCCGCAGCGCAAGCAGGATATCGCGCAGGCCAAGCAGCTGCTCGAGGCGGCGGGCGTCGCCAAGGGCTTCGACGTGACGTTGACGACGGAGCGCTACATCGAGATCCCGCAATACGCGATCCTGCTGCAGAACTTCGCCCGGCCGCTCGGCATCAACATCAAGCTCAACGTCGAGGCGCAGGACGCCTATTACGGCAAGGCTGTGTTCGGACAGTCCGACTGGCTCGACAGCACCATGGGCATTACGGATTACGGGCAGCGCGGTGTGCCGAACGTCTACCTGCGCGCGCCGCTACTCAGCGACGGAACCTGGAACGGCGCACACTTTAAAAATCCGCAATACGACAAGCTCGTTGGTGAATTTGGCAAGGCGGGTGACCTCGGAGGACAGCGCACGCTCGCCAGGCAGATTCAGGAACTGCTACTGGACGAAACGCCGATCATTTTCGCCTACTTCTACGATTATCTCGTGGTGACCAAGAAGGCCCTTGTGGGCATCCCGCCGATCGCCAATCGGCTGTTCCTGGATCGGGCCGGATTTGCCTGAACAAGGACCGGCTGTCTCTCTGGCAACGGGTGAGTCGGCCCGCGACATCGTCGGCTATGGCGCGTCGCCGCCCCATCCGCACTGGCCTGGCGGCGCCCGGGTGGCCGTCAACTTCGTGATCAACTACGAGGAGGGTGCCGAGTACACGCTGCTCAATGGCGACGACCGGCCGGAAACCATCCTGTCGGAGGTCGGTGCGTCGGCCCCGCTGCCTGGCACGCGCGACCGCATCATGGAGTCCATGTACGAGTACGGCAGCCGGGCCGGGGTCTGGCGCGTGCTGGATGCCTTTCGCCTGCGTGGTGTGGTGCCTACATGTTACGCAGTCGGCCTTGCTTTCGAGCAGAACCCCCACGCAGCAGAGGCCTTCGCGGCACTGGGCTGCGATTTCGCCGGACATGGATGGCGCTGGATCGACTACGCGGCCGTGCCCGAGCCGGTTGAACGCGATCACATTGAACGCTGCGCCGCCACCATCCGGTCGTTGACCGGAAGGGCGCCAGCGGGCTGGTACACCGGTCGCCCGAGCGCCAACACCCGCCGCCTCGCCGTCGAGCATGGCGGCTTTCTCTACGATAGCGACGCTTATAATGACGACCTACCATTTTGGATGCCGGTCGGCGGACGCTCCCACCTTGTCGTGCCGCATGCCTTCGACACCAACGACAGCCGCATGGCACGCAACCAAGACCTCGCGGCGCCCGACGCCTTCTTCACCTACCTGCGCGACAGCTTCGACGTGCTCTACGACGAGGGCGAACGAGCCCCCAAGATGATGACCGTGAGCCTGCATTGCCGCCTCATCGGGCGCCCTGGCCGGATCCGTGCCCTCGCCCGTTTTCTCGACCACGTGCTGGCGCACGATCGGGTCTGGGTCTGCCGGCGCGAGGACCTTGCTCGTCACTGGATGGCGCACGTTCCCGCGGCGGGACCTGCCGGAAGCACGACGGCCCGTCGCTTGCACGTCGACGGTTCCTCCGGGAGCCATGAAACTGTCGGCCCGGGGCGGGGCTGACGATCGATCACTGGCTCAGGAGACCTCCACCCTGTCGTTCCTCATCCGCCGATTGCTGTTGTCCCTGGTCACGCTCGGCGTCCTCAGCATCCTCGTCTTCGCCGGAGGTCAGCTTCTCCCCGGCGATGTCGGGCGATCCATCCTCGGTCCTCTGGCGGACGAACGGGCCGTCGCGGCCTTGAACCACCAGCTCGGCACCGACCGGTCGCTCACCGTGCAGTATCTCGACTGGATCAGCCATTTCGTGCGCGGCGACATGAGCACGTCCTACGCGTTCCGCAGTCCCGTGGCGCCCTTCGTCGGCGCCGCGCTTGCGAACTCCCTCAAGCTCGCCGCTGTGGCTTTCGTGATTGTGGTGCCGCTCGGCATCGCGGGTGGCGTGCTGGCAGCGATGAAGCGCGGTACGGCGACTGACCGCATCATCACCATTACCGGCCTGTCCGCGACCGTGATCCCGGAATTCGTGTCCGGCATTATCCTGATCCTGCTGTTCGGCATTGGGCTCCGACTGTTCCCGATGACTGCGACCGCACCGCCCGGGTCGGGCGTGCTGACCGGGATCTACTACCTGCTTCTCCCCTCGTTCCCGCTCGTGTTCCTCCTGTTCGGCTACATCGCCCGCATGGCGCGCGCCGGTACGATCGAGGCACTCGACAGCGACTACACCCGAACGGCTGTGCTGAAAGGGCTGCCGTGGCGCCTGGTGATCTGGCGGCACGTTCTGCGCAATGCGCTTCTGCCCACGATCACGGTCGTGGCCTCACAGGCAGGCTACATGATCGGCGGGCTGGTGGTCATCGAGACGCTGTTCCGATACCAGGGGATCGGATCGCTCATCTACACCGCGGCCCGGGGCCACGATTTTCCTATGCTCGAAGCTGGTGTCCTCGTGGTCGGCCTCGTCTACGTTGCCGTGACGCTCGCAGCCGATCTGGCCTATACTGCGCTCAACCCGCGCCTGCGTGGAGCCCTCCGCTGAGCACGCCGGCGGTGTCCCTCGCACCGGCCCTCCGGTCCGGCCCGGTCCGCTGGGAGCGGACGCGCCTGCTCCTGAGCACGCCGACCTTTATGGTCGGGCTCGCGATCCTGTTGTTCTGGGTCGGCTGCGCGACGGTCGGGCAGACGCTCGTCGATCCGCTCGCCGACGACATGATGAACTCGCTCTTGCCGCCCTCGGCCGAGCATTGGTTCGGCACCGACCAACTCGGGCGGGATATGTTCGCGCGGGTGATCGCGGGATCCCGCGATATTCTCATCGTCGCGCCGCTCGCCACGGTGCTCGGCATTGTGTGCGGCACCCTGCTCGGGCTCATCATGGGGTTCTTTCCCGGCTTGGTCGACGATCTTTTGAGCCGCCTCATCGAAGCCGTGCTGGCACTTCCACTTCTAATCCTAGCGCTGGTGGCCCTTACGGCGCTCGGGGCGTCGAACGGCACCGTCATCGTGGCGATCGGCCTTGCGTTCACGCCCCAGGTGGCGCGCGTGGTACGCTCGGCCGTGATGAGCGAGCGGCATCTCGACTACGTGGCCGCGGCACGGCTGCGTGGCGAGACCGCAGTCTACATCATGGTCGTCGAGATCCTGCCCAACATCCTGCCGCCCATCACGGTCGAGCTCACCGTACGGCTTGGCTACGCGATCTTTACGGTCGCCACGCTGAGCTTCCTGGGTGTCGGGCTGCAGCCACCGTCTCCCGACTGGGGGCTCGCGATCTCTGAAAACTACGCGCTCATCGGCGGCGGTTATTGGTGGACTGTTCTGTTCGATGCGCTTGCTATCGGCTCGCTCGTCGTCAGCATCAACCTGATCGCCGAAGGCCTGAACGGAGCCCTAGAATGAGTGCGCCGGCCGTCCCTGACGCTCTGCGGATCGAGAACCTCGACGTGATGTACCGCGTGCGCGGGCAAGAGCGGTCCGTGTTGCGCAACCTCAATCTCCGGATCGGCGCCGGCGAAACCTATGGTCTCGTCGGCGAATCGGGTTGCGGCAAGTCGACGGCCGCGCTCGCGGTCATGCGATACCTGCCGCGTAACGGGCGCATCGGCGGCGGCCACGTCCTGATCGACGGCGAGGACCTCTACGGGCTGTCGCAGACGGGGTTGCGTCAACTGAGGCAAACGCGGCTGTCCATGGTCTATCAGGATCCGGGACGGGCTCTCAATCCGGCCATCACGGTGGGGGCGCAGCTCGCGGAGGTGTTCACCGTTGCCGGGGCGTATTCGGCGGACGCGGACAAGCGCGCGGTCGCCATGCTGCGCCACGTGCGCATTACCGATCCCGAACGGGTCATGGGCCGCTACCCCCATCAGCTCTCGGGTGGCATGCTGCAGCGCACGGTTATCGCCATGGCGCTTGCGGTCGACCGTAAGCTCATCATCCTCGACGAACCCACCACCGGCCTCGATGCGACGGTCGAGGCTGAGGTGCTCGACCTCATCGACACGCTCCGGCGCGAACACGGCACCGCGATCTTGTTCATCGGCCACAATCTCGCGGTGATCGCGCGCATGTGCGAGCGCGTCGGTGTGTTGTATGGCGGCCTACTGGTCGAGGAGGCGCCGACCCGGGAGCTCTTCGCGGCGCCGCGCCATCCATATACGGTCGGCCTGCTGCGCTGTCTGCCGCGCCTCGGTCTCGACCGCAAGCTGCGGCGCCTCGACACCATCCCTGGCTTTCCGCCTTCCGGAGCGGTCGAGCTCCAAGGCTGCATCTTCGCCAATCGTTGCGGGCTCGTGCGGGATCGGTGCCGGACCGAACCGCCGGCCTTGTCCGCTCTCGGCGGCGGTCGTAGCAGCCGCTGCTTTTTTCATGAGGAAGCGGGCGATCTGCCGAGGGTGACGCCTCCCGACCCGGTCGAACATGTGCCCCCTGGGGAAGAGCACCCGCTGCTTGTCGTGGAGAGCCTAGGCAAGACGTTCGGCTCCGGCAGCCACTCGGTGCACGCATTGCGCGACATCTCTTTCACGATCGCCCGCGGCGAAACAGTGGGGCTCGTCGGCGAGTCTGGCAGCGGCAAGTCGACCCTCGCCCGCATCCTGCTCGGGCTCGAGCGCGCCGACCCCGGGAGCCGCATCGCGTTCGAGGCCAACCGGCGCGGGGGCACTCAGGCGCGCCACGCCATTCAAATGGTTTTCCAGAACCCGGATTCGGCGCTCAACCGATCGCACCGGGTAGGCCGCATCCTGCGCCGTGCCTTGGTCCGGCTCGGGGGCCTACGGGGCGAGATCTTACGCGGCCGGCTGCTGGCCCTCTCGCGCGGCGTGCAACTCGCCGACAGCTACCTGCAGGCGAAGCCGCGACAACTCTCAGGCGGTCTCAAGCAGCGCGTCGCCATCGCCCGCGCCTTCGCGGGGGCGCCGCAACTCGTGGTCTGTGACGAGCCGACCTCGGCGCTCGATGTGTCGGTGCAGGCCGCAATCCTGAATCTCCTCGGCGACCTGCAGGCCGCCGAGCGTGTCAGTTACCTGTTCATCTCGCATGACCTGTCGGTGATCCGCTATGTGGCCGATCGCATCGCCGTGCTCTACCTCGGACGGCTGCTCGAGATCGGCCCTGCCGAAAGCGTCTTCCAGGGTCCGCATCACCCCTACACGGAAGCGCTCCTCTCCGCGACGCCGGCGCCCGATGGAACCTTGCGACGCGTCAAACTCAGCGGCGCACCACCGAGCGCCATGTCACCGCCGAAGGGCTGCGTCTTCCATACCCGGTGTCCCCGCCACATCGGCCCGATCTGCGACACGGAGGAACCAGCGCTCAGCGAGCGTGGAGGAGGACACGGCATTCGGTGCCATCTTGGCAGTGACGATCTGGGACGGGCGCAGGTCGATCAGAGTTCCGCAGCCTGAAGGCGTCGGCGTTGGATCTGAGCGCCGGGTTGCGCATCGAATGAACAGCTTGCACAACGTCAGAACACTCGTCCACCTGATATCCGCTTGGAAGTCCAGGTTTGAACTCTTTGAGTGACGGAGTTGGACCCGGAGCGGAACAGTTGGTCCGGGCGAGAGGTCAAGTTCAGCTTTCCATTGATGAGCTAGCTATTCACGCTCTCAATGGTGCTCTCGATGATGTCGGAATTGGCAGCGCAGACGAGAGGGTCTCCCAACGGGAGCACGGCAGCCTTGCCGAATCGAAAGCGGCACATTGTGCCTACGGCAACCGCAGCTTCAGTCATAAATACTCTAGCTTTCTGATTGAACATGATCCGATGAGGCGTTAGCTTCGATCCAAGTTGGACGGAGCGCATGCAGACCGATCGCCTCGAAGCCATCCGGCAGCATCTCTACACACAGGGAGCTTGTTCGATTCCGGCACTCGCCGAGGCTGTCGGAACCTCTCTCGCAACCGTGCGACGGGACCTGCATCTCTTGGAACAACAGGGCATCATCAGCCGCTCGCATGGCAGTGCCCGCATCGCCAATGGGGCTGAAACGGAGGCTGCCTTCGCGGTCCGTGAGAAGCAAAACCTCGAAGCCAAGCGAGCCATAGCCCAGGCCGCCTACGACCTGCTCCAGCCGCACAGCGCCGTGTTCCTCGATGCAGGCACCACGGTGCTGCAACTGGTACGCCTGCTCCGCATCAATCCTATTCCGCTGACGGTCTTCACTAACGGCTTGGTCGTCGCACAGGAGCTGATCACCATCTCCGAACTCAAGATCAGCCTAGTCGGGGGGCAACTGCGGGTTGAGAATGCCTCGCTGGTCGGGCCCTCTGCAGAGGCGACTCTTCAAGGGCTTTGGTTCGACCGGTTGTTTCTCGGCGCTAGTGCGATCGGGGACGACCACCGCATCTACAGTGTGGATGCCGCCGAAGCGAGCCTCAACGCCCTTATGCGCCAACGGTCGGCCGAGACAGTGGTACTAGCCGACGCGACCAAGTTTGGACGCCGCGCTACCTATTTCGTGACATCAGTCGATTCTTCCCTTCACATCATCACGGATGATAGCCTGCCGGATGAAACCGGTGCGGGGATCCGCCGGACCGGCGCGGCCCTCAGCCTCGTGGCGCCGGTTGGTCGTATCGGCCTTCGCCTCGCGCCCGGCGAGGCGGCCTGAGCCATGGCGCATTCCCCCGATCTCATCTTGGGTTTAGATGGCGGGGGCACCAAGACCATCCTGGCCGTGACGGATCGCGACGGCTCGATCCACCACCTCGGGCGCTACCCGCCGCTTGACCCCTTTACTCATCCCGACTGGGCCGACCGCCTGCGGGAGGTGCTATCCCATATTTACCCTTGGCGGGCACGGCTCGCAGACGGTGTGTTCGCCTTGCCATGTCACGGCGAAGTCGCCCGATTGTCGGAGCAGCAGAACGTGGTTGCGTACCAGCAGCTCGAGTGCCCGCAGGAAGTTGTCAACGATGTCGAGGCCGCCTTCGATGGCGCGCTCACGGGCCATCCCGGCGTGCTGCTGCTGGCGGGCACAGGGTCGATGGCCTGGGCCGGAAACGGGCAACGTACGATGCGGTGCGGCGGCTGGGGTGATGTGTTCGGCGATGAAGGAAGCGCTTATTGGATCGGACGCGAGGCTTTGGCCGAGATAGGCAGAGCCCTCGACGGACGGTCCCCTAACGAGAGCTTCGCCCAGGCGATGCTCGCCGGTCTCGGCATCAAACCAGATGCGCTCCTGGGCTGGTGCTACGACCTACCGACGCGACGCGCTCCCATTGCGGCGTTGGCGCTCCGTGTCGATGCTGAGGCCGAAGCCGGCGACATCGCGGCGCTATCCATTCTGACGCGGGCGGGCGATGCCCTGGCGGCGCATGCCGAAGCTTGCGCCCAGCGGTTGCATCTCCCCCGCCCCCTCGTCTGGTCGCACGCAGGCAGCGTGTTCCGCAGCCGCACGGTCATGACGCGCGTCATCGAGCGGCTCGGCGCCGAGCCTCGTACACCGCGATTGCCCCCCGTTGGAGGAGCCCTGCTTCGCGCTGCGCGGCGTGCGGGCTGGATCGTGGATGGAACATGGATCGAGCGCCTCGACCGGGTGCTCTCCGAAGCGGAACGCGGCGTTTGGGCGGCGTGAGAAGGGACGTACGATGAATATGCGGAAGGTCTTTCTGGCGTCGGTCGCAGTGTTTCTGATGGCGGGTTGGGGGCCGGCGATGGCCGATGATGCCAAGCCCTATGCCGGACAGACGATCACGGTGTTGTTCCCGCCCTGGACGACGCTGCCCAAAGATATGACGGATCGCTTCACGGCGCAGACCGGCATCAAGCTCGACCTGCAGACCCTGGGCTGGGACGACATCCGCACCAAGATCGTGACCTCCATGGTGGCCGGCAGCGCGCCCGCCGACGTCACCGAGGTCGACTGGTCTTGGGTCGGGCAGTTTGGTGCCGCGCAATGGTATGTCCCGCTGGACAACAGCGTAAAGAGCGACCTGCCGACGGATGCGATCTTCACCTACGACGGCAAGCTGATCGCGCTGCCCTACAACAACGACTTTCGCCTGCTGATCTTCAACCAGGATCACCTGAAGAAGGCCGGCGTCGACCACGCCCCAACCACGCCGGACGACCTCCTGGCCGATGCAAAGGCCATCAAGGCCAAGGGAATCGTCTCTTTTCCAATCGGCCTCCCGTTCTCCGCCACCGAAGGCTCCGCGACGGCATGGTATCTGCTGACCAAGGCGTTTGGCGGCGAGCTCTTCGACAAGGATTTCAAGCCCCTGTTCACGACGCCAGACTCCGCCGGCTACAAGGCACTCGCCTGGGAGATGCAGGCCCTCAAGGATGGTCTGATCGACCCGGCCTCGACCGGCCTCAAGGACGTCGAGATCCAGGAACTGTTCAAGAACGGGCAGATCAGCTTCGACGTCGCGGGTTGGGCGGGCAACCTCTCGGTCTATACGGATCCGACCAAATCCAAGGTCGCCAGCGCTGCCGTCGGCGCTCTGATGCCGAACGTCTCCGGGAAGACGCGCACCTTCGGGCTACCAGGTGCGGCGGGTATCCCGGTTGCCTCGCAGCACAAGGAGGCCGCGGCCGTCTTCGTCAAATGGATGGTCGCCCCAGAGAACCAGATCGAGAGCTACACGGTGCTGGGCAACCTGCCGACACGCACCTCGGTGCTGCAGACACTCGACAATGACGGCAAGCTCGCAAGCGGCAAAGTGCTGCTCGAACAGGCCGGCTCCGTCGAACCTTTGTTCAAGCAGGGAACACCCGGGTGGTACCCCCAGTTCTCGAGCGCTGTGGCCACGGCTCTGAACCAGGCCGCGAAGGGGCAACTCACCGTTGACGACGCGGTCAAGCAGATCGCGGTCGGTGCCACAGACGCACAGAAGTGACGATGGCTGACGCCCGGAGGCCACGATCGTGACCCAACAGGCGGCCTTGCCGGTTGGGGCGATGCCGCGGCCGGAGCGACGGCGGGAGGTCGTGCCGCGCGATGAGCGCTGGCTCGGTCTCGCCTTCGCGGCGCCGGTCGTGCTCTTGATGGCGGCGCTGGTCTTCGTACCGCTCGGACTGACGCTGTGGGACAGCCTGCACCGGGTCGATCCCATGCGGCCCGGGACGCCTTTCATCGGGTTGCAGCACTACATCGACCTGATGTCGGACACCAACGTCCGACAGGCCTGGCTCAACACGGTCGCCTACGTGATCATTGCAGTTGTGTTGGAGACCCTTGGCGGCCTCGGCGCGGCTCTGCTGCTACAGAGGATCAGGGTCGGGCGCCGCTGGCTGCTCGCCGCCGTGATCCTGCCCTGGGCGCTGCCCCCCGTGGTCAACGCCATCGTCTGGATGTGGATCTACAATCCGAGCTACGGGCTGCTCGACGGCGCGCTGCTGCGCTTCGGGCTGATCTCCGCCCCGAGGGTTTGGTTCAACTACCGCGCCACGGCGCTGTTCCTGGTGTCCCTCGTCCATGTCTGGCGCATGATGCCGCTCACGGCCGTGATCCTACTGGCGGCACTACAGAGCGTACCCCGGGAGCTCTATGAGGCCGCCAAGCTCGACGGAGCCGGACCCGTGCAAGCCTTCATGCATGTAACGCTCCCGCTCATCGCTGGCGGCCTTGCCATCGCGCTGAGCCAATCCACGGTCTTCGCCTTCAATCTCTTCGACGAGGCCTGGATTCTCGGGGGCTCCAGCCTCGACACCCGTACCGTGGTGGCGCAGGTCTACATGTCAGCATTTCAGAACCTGCACTTCTCCTACGGCATGGCTTTGTCGGTGCTGGTGATGGTTGCGTCCTGCCTCGTGTCACTCGTCTACGTGATGCGGGTGTATCGCGAAACGAGGTACGGCTGATGCGTGCAGCGGCCCTGACGCGTCGCTTCGGCCTCTGGCTTGCCACCGGCGCGTTGCTGCTGTGGTCACTCGGCCCGATCTACTGGGCCGTCGCTACGAGCCTGACGGCACCCACCGACCTCGTGGCGCAGCCACCGCATTTCCTGCCACCGCGCGTTACCTTCGAGCACTACGGGAAGCTCCTTGGAGCTACCAGCAGCTATCTAGGCACGGATATCCAATCCGTGTGGCCGCAATTCAGCCGAGCGCTAGTGAACAGCCTCGTGGTGTCCACCCTCGCCACCGTGGCAACGGTGGCGCTGGCCGCATTCGGCAGCTACGCTTTCGTGCGCCTCCGCTTTCCCGGCCGCAACCTGCTGTTCGTGCTTATCGTGGGCACCCTTGCGGTACCGGCCTATACGGTGATGATCCCACTTTACCGCCTTCTCGTGTGCCTGCACCTTATCGACACCTATCTCGGCATCACTCTGATCTATGTGTCCGCCTTTCTGCCGCTGGCGCTCTGGCTGATGCGGAGCGTCTACCAGTCTCTGCCGCTGTCGCTGGAGGAGGCGGCGCGGCTCGACGGCGCCGGTCGCACCTATACGCTGCTCTTTATCGTACTGCCCATCGCGGCGCCCGGGCTGATCGCGAGCGCGATCCTCACCTTCCTGAGCGCCTGGGGCCAGTTTATGATCCCGCTTGTCTTCTCTCCGACGCTCGCAACCAAGCCCCTAACGGTGCTGATCCCTGAATTTGTGACCAAGAACTATGTCGACTATGGGCTGATGAATGCCGCAGGCGTTCTCGCCATCCTGCCGCCGATCGCGGTGGTGCTCTTTCTCAACCGCTACCTCGTCCAGGGCCTGATGGCCGGATCGGGGAAGTAGCCCAGACGGAACCTCTTCATGAACACCACCGAACGCGTCATCCGCGAGCAGTTCCCTTTCTGGCGCAAAGCAACTGCCGTGGCGGCCTTCACGGACCGTGACTCGACCTTCGTGATCGTCGGCTGCGGCACCTCCTATCACCTCGCCCAAAGCATCGCAGCGTCGTTCAACCTGCGCGGCTTGCGGGCGATCGCCGTGCCGGGCGGAGAATGGTCGCGCCGCCGCACGACCTATTTGCCGGACGGCTTCAAGACGCATGTCATCGGCTTGTCGCGCAGCGGTGAATCCACCGAGACCGTCCAGGCTCTCGAGGTGAGCCGGACGGCCGGCTACGCCACGACGGCGGTCACTTGCGAGCAAGGCAGCAGCATCACTAAAGCAGCCGACACCGTCATCTTCACCGCGACGCATCCCGACGAGGGCATCGTGATGACGGCTTCGGCGAGCCTCATGCTGCTGGTCGGCCTGCGGTTGGCTGGGATCACGGTGGGAGAGCCGGAGGTGGCTGCGGCCCAAGCGGCGCTCGAAACCTTCGAGGCGTTGCTGCCGGCCGTGCTCGACGGACGCAGCCATCCGGTTCTCCTTGGCGCGGGTGCGCTTTACGGCATCGCGGCGGAAGGCGGCATCAAGCTGCAGGAGATGAGCCTCAGCCACGTACAGAGCTATCAACCCATGGAGTACCGGCACGGTCCCATCAGCCTCGTCGACGACCAGAGTTTCGCGGTGTTACTCTACAGCGCGGAAACCTTTGCCGAGGAAGTGCGGATCTCGACCGAGGTGCAGAACAAGGGCGCCCGGGTGATCGGCCTCGGCGGCCCGGGCGATGCCGGCGTGGAGGTGGGCGGTTCGATTGAGGCGCGCAGCCTTGTCGTGCTGCCGATGCTGCAGGTCCTCGGCGAGCGCGCGGCGGAGATGCGCGGTCTCGACACGAGCGCGCCGCGCTACCTCAAGAAGGTCGTGGTCCTCGACCGAACGCCGGCCTGAGTCGTCAGACGAAGCGACCGAGCGCGAAGGGCTGCAGGTCGATGCGGCTCCGACCGTCGGCCAGCAACGCGGCCAGCGCTTCACCGATACCGGCCGAATGCTTGAAGCCGTGGCCCGAGCAGGCCGAGACCACGGTGACGCGGTCCATTTCCGGATGCTGGTCGATAATGAAACCCCGGTCGGGCGTGACAGTGTAGAGGCACACGGCCGCCTTCGCGACCTGTGGGGTGGCACCCGCGAGCCGGCCCGCGATGCTGTCTCGGTACATGCGCTCCGACTCGGCCGGGTCGACGGTGCGGTCCACGGCTGTCGCCGTTGTTCTGGTCTCGTACTGCTCCTTGGCGACTTTGACCCGCGGGTCGCCCGCGAGCGGCGGAAAGCCGTAGAAATAGTCGGCATCCGTCTTGCCATACATCCAGATGTAGACGGGCGACCCGGGACCGTAGGCGCTCACGTCATCGAGGGCGAACCAATGCAAGAGCTGGCGACTGACGCTCAGCAGGCGATCGAAAGGCGCCCCCAGGAGCGGCACCGACCAGGCACCCGCCGAGACCACGACGCGATCCGCAACGATCGGTCCGTCCGATGTGGTGAGCCGGACGCCGGCGCCGTCCCGCGACAGGCTATCGACCGCGATCCCGGTATGCACGGTCGCGCCGAGCGCTGCCGCCCTTGCGAGCTGCACCGCGACGCAGGCCTCCGGCACCAGAAAGCCGCCGCCCGGCTCGTAATAGGCCTTTTCGCTCCCCGTGAGGCCGAGGAACATGGGAAAGCGGAGCGCCACCTCGGTACCGTCGATCACCTCGTGCGGGATGCGTCCGGCCTCGGCCGACGCGATCGAGCGCGCCGTGAAATCCGGCATGCCATGGTGGGTCGTCACGCCATCTCCCGGACCCATGACGAGGGCGCCGCATTGATGGAACAGCGTCGCCCCGGTGTCCGCCTCGAGTTCGCGCCAGATCCGGTGCGAGGCTTGGGCCAAGGGAACGTAGTCGCGGCCCTCGCCGACACCCGCGCGGGTGATGCGGGACTCGCCGTGGCTGGAACCGAGATCATGCGGTGGCGCGTAGCGGTCGATCCCAACCACCTTGGCGCCGTGCTTGGCCAGTTGGTAGAGCGTGGCGCTGCCCATGGCGCCGAGCCCCACCACGGCCACGTCGTATCGTTCGGTCATCGCTCCCGGTCCCGTGTCGGCGTTGTCAGACGTCGAGCGTGGTGTCGCGCTCCCACTGAGTGAAATGGGACGTGTAGCTTTGCCATTCCGCCTGCTTCATCTTCAGGTATGCGGCCGAAAAATCCGTGCCCATCATGCCCTTCAGGTCTTCGTCGCGGTCGAAGGCCCGGAGGGCATCGAGCAGGTTCAAAGGCAGCTTGGGCGCGTCCGTCACCGTATGGCCCAACTGGTACATGTCGATATCGAGGCGCGGACCCGGATCGGCCTGGGAGCGGACGCCATCGAGGCCGGCCGCGATGATGACTGCTTGCAGCAGGTAGGGGTTGGCGGCACCATCCGGCAGCCGCAACTCGAAGCGGCCCTTGCCGGGCACGCGCACCATGTGGGTGCGGTTGTTGCCCGTCCAGGTCACGGTGTTGGGCGACCAAGTGGCGCCCGAGACGGTACGCGGGGCGTTGATGCGCTTGTAGCTATTCACCGTCGGGTTGGTGATGGCCGCGAGCGCCTCGGCATGCTTCATGATACCGCCGAGGAAATGGTAGCCCTGCCGGGACAGCCCCATCTCATCGTTCGAGGCGTAAAAAGCGTTCGTGGTGCCGGCGCGGTCCCAGACCGAGATATGGGCGTGGCAGCCTGAGCCCGTGAGGCCCGGAAACGGTTTCGGCATAAAGGTTGCCCGCAGCCCGTGTTTCTCGGCCACCGAGCGTACCATGAACTTGAAGAAGGAATGCCGGTCGGCCGTGATAAGCGAATCGTCGAAGGCCCAGTTCATCTCGAACTGGCCGTTCGCGTCCTCGTGGTCGTTTTGGTAGGGCTGCCAGCCGAGCTCGAGCATGTAGTCGCAGATCTCGGCGATGATGTCGTAGCGCCGCATCAGGGCCTGCTGATCGTAGCAGGGCTTCGTGGCATTGTCCTTGCCGTCCGAGATCGTGCCGCCGTCCGCGTCGATCAGGAAGAACTCGGCCTCGACGCCGGTCTTGACATGCAGGCCTTCCTTGGCGGCTTCGGCCACGAGGGTCTTCAGCACGACGCGTGGTGCTTGTGGCACCGGCTTCTCCTCCATGACGCAATCGGCCGGCACCCAGGCGACCTCCCGTTTCCAGGGAAGCTGGATTACCGCTTCGGCGTCGGGCAACGCGAATAGATCCGGGTGCGCCGGGGTCATATCGAGCCAAGTGGCGAAACCCGCAAAGCCGGCCCCATCCTTCTGCATGTCGGCGATGGCGGCGGCCGGAACCAGCTTGGCGCGTTGTGCGCCGAACAGGTCCGTGTAGGAGATCATGAAATAGCGGATGCCGCGCTCTTTCGCGAGGCTGGCGAGATCTTGGGTCATGCGCGTTCTCCTGAGGATCGAGCGAATGATGGGCGGCTCAGAAGCCGGCTTGTCCGGGGATCCATGACGTCCCCGCGAGCGGTACGCGGGCCATTGCGGCGGCCTCGATCGTGAGGGCGCACAAGTCCTCCGGCTCGAGATTGTGGAGGTGGTTCTTGCCGCAGGCGCGCGCGATTGTCTGCGCCTCCAACGTCATTACCTTCAGATAATTGGCCAGGCGCCGCCCGGCGAGCACCGGGTCGAGCCGGGCCATGAGCTCGGGATCCTGGGTCGTAATGCCGGCCGGGTCCTTGCCCTCGTGCCAATCGTCATAGGCACCGGCCGTGGTGCCGAGCGCATTATATTCCGCCTCGTAGGCAGGGTCGTTATCCCCGAGCGCCACCAGGGCCGCCGTGCCGATCGAGACCGCATCGGCGCCGAGCGCCAGCGCCTTGGCCACATCGGCGCCGTTTCGGACGCCGCCCGAGACGATGAGTTGAACCTTTCTGTGCATGCCGAGGTCTTGCAAGGCTTGTACCGCAGGCCGGATGCAAGCGAGGGTCGGCATGCCGACGTTCTCGATGAACACGTCCTGGGTCGCGGCCGTGCCGCCCTGCATGCCGTCGACCACCACCACGTCGGCGCCGGCCTTCACGGCCAGGGCCACGTCATAGTAAGGCCGCGCGCCACCGACTTTGACAAAGATCGGCTTCTGCCAATCGGTGATCTCGCGCAATTCGAGAATCTTGATTTCCATGTCGTCCGGCCCCGTCCAGTCGGGGTGACGGCATGCCGAACGCTGGTCGATGCCCTTGGGCAGCGTGCGCATATTGGCGACCCGGTCGGTGATCTTCTGGCCGAGCAACATGCCGCCGCCGCCAGGCTTGGCGCCCTGCCCCACGACGATCTCGATGGCATCGGCCTTGAGCAGGTCTTCTGGGTTCATACCATAGCGTGAGGGCAGGTACTGGTAGACAAGCGTCTGGCTTTGTCCGCGCTCCTCGGTCGACATGCCGCCGTCGCCGGTGGTGGTCGAGGTGCCGGCCGCAGAGGCGCCGCGCCCGAGCGCCTCCTTGGCGTTGGCCGAAAGCGAGCCGAAGCTCATGCCCGCCACTGTGATGGGGATTTTCAATTCAAGCGGCTTCTTGGCAAAGCGCGCGCCGAGCACGACTTCGGTGCCGCAGCGCTCGCGATAGCCCTCGAGCGGATAGCGCGAGATGGAGGCGCCGAGGAACAGGAGATCGTCGAAATGGGGTAGCCGCCGTTTCGAGCCGCCACCTCGGATGTCATAGATGCCTGTGGTGGCCGCCCGGCGGATCTCCGACAGCGTGTAGTCGTCGAAGGTTGCGGACTTGCGAGGAATGGTAGGAGGGTTCTCGTAAGACATGGGATAGCCTTCAGCGCTCCGTCTCCCGCACACAGGAGAAGGTGTCGCGGCGAAGCCGTGACGGAGGAATGGAATTCAAGTTCAAAAATCCCCTCACGCGACCTCGCGCTTTGCGGGACCACTTTCTCCTGCTAGCGGGAGAAAGGAGGGGCGGCGCCTCAGCCGTAGGCGTCGGCGTGGTCGACGCTGAAATTGTAGAGTTTTCGCGCTGAGCCGTAGCGCTTGAAATCGGATGCCTTGACGTCCACGATGCCGGCGCGGTTGAGCAAAGCCTGCAGGGCATGCAGGTGTTCGCCCCGCATTTCCTTCTCGATGCAGTCGGCTCCGAGGCTCTTCACCGCCCCGCGCACGAAGAGTTTGGCCTCGTAAATCGAGTCGCCGAGCGCGTCGCCCGCGTCCCCGCAGACGACGAGGTGCCCGGCCTGAGCCATGAAGGCCGACATATGGCCTATCGAGCCCCGCACCACGATATCGATGCCCTTCATCGAGATGCCGCAGCGTGACGAGGCATTGCCCTCGATGATCAGGAGCCCGCCCTTGCCGGTGGCACCGGCGTATTGGCTGGCGTCGCCCTTCACCCGAACCTCACCCGACATCATGTTCTCGGCCACGCCGGGGCCGGCCGAGCCGTACACCGTCACGCTCGCTTCACGGTTCATGCCGGCGCAATAATAGCCGACGCTGCCCTTGATCTCGACCGCGATGGGCGCGTTGACGCCGACCGCAACCGCATGGCTGCCGCGGGGGTTAAGCACTTCCCACAGGGTCTCGTTCGTGCCAGATCCCTGGCTGTGCAGGGCGGCGTTCAGCTCGCGGAGCCCTGTCTGCGCTAGGTCGATGACCGGCATGAGTCAGCGCTCCCAGAAATAAACGGTTGCGGGCTCGGGCTCCCAGACGCGGGCCGCTTCGATTCCCGGAAGGTTGACGAGCGCCCTGTATTCCGACCCGAAGGCGACGTATTGGTCGGTCTCAGCCAGCACCGCGGGCTTACAGGCGATCGGATCGCGCAGGACACCGAAGCCGGTCTTGGTGCCGACCACGAAGGTGTAGAACCCGTCGAGGTCGTCGAGGCTCTTCTCGAGCGCTGCGCCGAGGCTCAGGCCCTTGTCCATCTGCGCCGTCAAATAGGCGGCCGCCACTTCCGAGTCGTTCTCGGTTTCGAAGCGCATGCCCTCGCGCACCATGTCGCGGCGCAGGTTGTTGTGATTGCTGAGAGAGCCGTTGTGGACAAGGCACTGGTCGGCTCCGGTCGAGAACGGGTGTGCGCCGAGCGTGGTCACGGCCGATTCAGTTGCCATGCGGGTGTGACCGATGCCGTGCGTGCCCGTCATTCCGGCCAGACCGAAGCGCTGCACTACGTCTGTCGGGTAGCCGACTTCCTTGTAAATCTCAATCACGTCGCCGACTCCCATCACACGCACCGCCGGATGATCGGCCCGCAATGCGTCCCGTGCGGCTACGGCCCTATCGGCCGGTAGGCTCAGGACCGCATGCGTCGTCTTGCGATGCATCGCGACATCGGCGCCGATGCGCTTCGCCAGCGCGCTGTCGAGGCCCGCGAAAGCCGCGTCAGGATCGGCGGCCTGAACCGTGATCTTGGCTCGGCCGTCCTGCGGCGCGCCATAGACCGCAAACCCGGCGCTGTCCGGCCCCCGGTCGCACATGGTGGCCAGCATGCTGGACAAGAGTTGGCCCAGCTGCTTCTCCAGCTCCTTGTCTTTCAGGAAAAGTCCGACGATCCCGCACATAGGGCGCCCCACTTGCGTCGTTGTATTGCCAGAGGACTAAGTCCCAATCGAACCTATTACAAGAAACTTTTATTCTTAAGAGGAAAATATCAGCAGAGTTCAGGTGATTGGCAAAGCTGTAGGCAAGCCGCCGCTTTCTTGCGCAAGGACGGCAAGAGCGAACTTCCTGACACGGTCCACGTGGTCGAAACTGGCGCGCGCCGCGCCATCCGCATCGCCGGCGGCAATGGCCTCGATAATACGACGCATTTCGCCGCCTGCGCCTACAGCACGACGGGGCTGGGCGATCGTCATGGCGCGCAACTGGTTGATCCACGCATTCAGCCCCTGCACCACCTGCAGGCCACCGGTTTGTCAGCAATGCCGAATAGGAGTTCGTAAAATTCCGTGGTCGTTCGCAGGATGTCACGGCCATGCCGGTCGGCCACCACAGATCCTTGCTGCGGAATGACGTCCACCAATCCCTCGGACTCGAGGTGGCGCAAGGCTTCGCGCACCACGGCGCGGTTGATGCACAAGGCCGACGAGGGTATGCGCTCGCACTATTTCACGATTCAGTTCGCCATCAACGATGCCCCCGCGCCCGACGAAATCGTTGTGGCGCTTGGCGCTTCATCGGCGGGCGGCCCCATCACCGCATCGGCGACCGCTACCAGAATCCCAAGGATCTTGGGCGCACGGCTGCCCTGGCCGCATGGCGATCGATGTGCGGGTCTCCCGGACGAGTTGCTTCGAGGTCTCGTCGAGGCAGACCAGCGGCCGGCGCTTGTCGTGCGACCGGGTATAGACGTCGAGCACGTCCTCCATTACGGCGACGAAAGCGGCGTTGCTGTCAGGCAGGATCACCCACTGCCGGCTGCGATGCCGTTTGAGAGCGTTTGTTTGAGCGTGTGCCCGATCGTGTTGTCGCTGGCCTGCGACACGATCGCGAGTTCAACGACCTTCTCTTCCAGGAGCCGCAACGTCCAGCGCGCACGCCCTTTGGGCGGCGGCGAGCAGGCGAGCGCGATCAGCTTGGCCTCCGCCGCGTCCTCGAAAATCGGCGCGCGCGACGGGTGTTCCTGCGTCTTCCGGGCGAGGGCCGCGTCGAGACCCTCATCGACAAAGCGCCGTCGGGTGCGCTCCACGCTGGAGCGGCTCGTGCCGAGCGTCTCAACAATGCGGCCATCGCTCAGACCCGGGCCCTCCACATCCGCGGCAAGCAGAATGCGCGCATTCGTCAGCATCTGCGCCGAGCCCCTGCCCGTGCGGATCATCCCCTCCAGCCGCTCGCGCTCGTCCGCGCTCAAACGCACAACATGCTTCTTGGTGCTCGCGGCCCGATCTGTCATTTGCTCCACTCCTGCCAGGCAACCAAAGTGGCGTCGGAGCCTCACTCGTCACCTCAGCCGACGCAAGCGACTAACGCTCGTCGCGAGGGTAGGAGATGATGGACAGAAAGCGGATCGGCAGCTGCCGCAGTTCTTCGGGCCCGTGCGGGGCATCGGCGTCGAAGAACAGGCTGTCGCCGGGTTGCATCACATAGAGTTTGTCAGCGTGCCGATAGGTCACTTCGCCCTCCAGTATGTAAAGGAACTCCAACCCGTCGTGCTGAAACAGGGGAAACACGTCCGACTCGGCCGTGAGCGTAATCATATAGGGCTCGACGACGACGCGCGACGAGCGGTCTCCCGAATGACCCAGCAGATGGTACTGGTGCCCATTGCGTGTGCCGCGGCGTTCGATCGCCAGACCCTGGCCGGCTTTCACGAACACAGCGTCGCGCCTTTCCTCAAAGCGGCGGAAGAGCGCTGTCACCGGTACTCCAAGGGCACTCGACAGGGATTGCAATGTCGCGAGGGATGGCGAGATGACGCCGTTCTCGATCTTCGACAACATGCCGTTGGACAGCCCTGCGGCCGCCGCCAGATCCGACACAGTCAGGCCTAACTTGGCTCTGAAGGCATGTACCTCCCGACCGATCGCGACTTCGAGAAGGTAGTCGCGTGTACCCGAAAGGGCATGCGGATCCTGGCCCAGGCCTGAACGTCTGGTTTCGCTCACAGTCGGCCCGTGTTCCGATCCGGGATCTCCTCTGGATCCCTCTCGGATAGTTGTTTGTTTGAGTTTCGCCATTCCGCCGCTGTCCATCGCGCTCGTCTCGGCAGGCTAACCAAGACAGGCCGTCCCGGACCTAAGCAGGTTGCAACGGGCTGGCCAACGGTTGGGGACTGTGATTCCGTTTTTTCAGTATGGTTCGGAGGCGAAGCATGGCTGGCAGGTCTCCGGTCACAGCAACGGACGATCAATTGGTGGCGCTCAAGGCCATCGCGAACGGCGTGGATCGCGCCGAAGCTGACCGCG